>NZ_CM178170.1:0-2027500 GCF_058374785.1 Sulfurovum sp. MH2-6 | reverse complement strand
ACTTCATATATCATAAACAAATTACAATTTAACAGAAAATTATCAGAAATGATAATCTTTCATGTGCAAACTCATAAAAAAGCATACTTTTATTAGATAAAGATGAATCATGTAAAAATGACTCAGATTGCATTTAATAAGGTAGTACCTTAGAATTAAATAAATTAATCTAAGGGCAGATGGTGGATGCCTTGACCAGGAGAGGCGATGAAGGACGTACTAGGCTGCGATAAGCCAGGGGGAGCTGCCAAGAAGCATTGATCCCTGGATTTCCGAATGGGGCAACCCAGCATGTGGTGACGCATGTTACTCTTTCGAGAGAGCGAACGTAGGGAAGTGAAACATCTCAGTACCTATAGGAAAAGAAATCAACCGAGATTCCCAAAGTAGCGGCGAGCGAAATGGGATTAGCCCTAAAGAGTTTAAGGTGTTAGTAGAATTAGCTGGAATGCTAGACCAAAGAGGGTGAAAGTCCCGTATACGAAAACTAATTAGACTTTATTCGAGTAGGTCGGGACACGTGGAACCCTGACTGAATATGGGAGGACCACCTTCCAAGGCTAAATACTACTCCAGGATCGATAGTGAACCAGTACCGTGAGGGAAAGGTGAAAAGAACCGCGGTGAGCGGAGTGAAATAGAACCTGAAACCATCTGCCTACAATCATTCAGAGCCCTATGATTTATCAGGGTGATGGACTGCCTTTTGCATAATGAGCCTGCGAGTTGTGGTGACTAGCGAGGTTAAGGAAACCCGAAGCCGTAGCGAAAGCGAGTGTTAACGTGCGAATAGTTAGTTGCTGCAGACCCGAAACTAAGTGATCTATCCATGGGCAGGTTGAAGCTGGTGTAAGAGCCAGTGGAGGACCGCACGGGTGGAGGTTTAAAACTCCTCCGATGACCTGTGGATAGGGGTGAAAGGCCAATCAAACTTAGTGATAGCTGGTTCTCTCCGAAATATATTTAGGTATAGCGTCATGTTCGAAGTATATGGGGGTAGAGCACTGATTGGGCTAGGGCCTACACCAAGGTACCAAACCCAGTCAAACTCCGAATACCATATATGAATTCATGGCAGTCAGGCATAGGGTGATAAAATCCTAGGTCGAAAGGGAAACAGCCCAGACTACCAGCTAAGGTCCCAAAGTTCTATTTAAGTGGAAAAGGATGTGGAGTTGCTTAGACAACCAGGAGGTTGGCTTAGAAGCAGCCATCCTTTAAAGAAAGCGTAACAGCTCACTGGTCTAGCGATTCTGCGCCGAAAATATAACGGGGCTAAAATAGACACCGAAGCTGTAGATTTACACACTAGTGTAAGTGGTAGGAGAGCGTTCTAGTCAGCATTGAAGCCATACCGGTAAGGAGTGGTGGAGCGGCTAGAAGTGAGCATGCAGGCATGAGTAGCGATAAAACAGGTGAGAATCCTGTTCGCCGAAAACCCAAGGGTTCCTACACGATGCTCGTCAATGTAGGGTTAGTCGGGTCCTAAGTCGAGTCCGAAAGGGGTAGACGATGGCAAATTGGTTAATATTCCAATACCAACTATTAAGCGCGATGGGGGGACGCATAGGGTTAAACGAGCTCACTGATGGAATAGTGGGTCGAAGGGTGTAGGTAAGCTGGATAGGAAAATCCGCCGGCTGTTTCCGAGACCTGACAGGCTGATGACGCTCTTCGGAGAAGATTCAGAATCGTTGATACCGTCGTGCCGAGAAAAGCCTCTAAGTATATTAATAGTTGCCCGTACCGTAAACCGACACAGGTGGGTGAGATGAGTATTCTAAGGCGCGTGGAAGAACCCTGGTTAAGGAACTCTGCAAACTAGCACCGTAACTTCGGAATAAGGTGTGCCTACTCTTGTATATGGACTTGCTCCAGAAAGCGAGAGAGGTTGCAACAAAGAGTCCCTCCCGACTGTTTATCAAAAACACAGCACTTTGCTAACTCGTAAGAGGATGTATAAGGTGTGACGCCTGCCCGGTGCTTGAAGGTTAATTGATGGGGTTAGCATTCGTGCGAAGCTCTTGATCGAAGCCCAAGTAAACGGCGGCCGTAACTATAACGGTCCTAAGGTAGCGAAATTCCTTGTCGGTTAAATACCGACCTGCATGAATGGCGTAACGAGATGGGAGCTGTCTCAACCAGGGATCCAGTGAAATTGTAGTGGAGGTGAAAATTCCTCCTACCCGCGGCAAGACGGAAAGACCCCGTGCACCTTTACTACAGCTTGACACTGCAATTGGGATATATTTGTGCAGGATAGGTGGGAGGCTTTGATTCATCGGCGCCAGCTGATGATGAGCCATCCTTGAGATACCACCCTTATATATTCTGATTGCTAACTTACGTCAGTTATCCTGACGGAGGACAATGTCTGGTGGGTAGTTTGACTGGGGCGGTCGCCTCCTAAAAAGTAACGGAGGCTTACAAAGGTTGGCTCAGATGGGTTGGAAATCCATCGTAGAGTATAATGGTACAAGCCAGCTTAACTGCGAGACGTACATGTCGAGCAGAGACGAAAGTCGGTCATAGTGATCCGGTGGTTCTGTGTGGAAGGGCCATCGCTCAAAGGATAAAAGGTACGCCGGGGATAACAGGCTGATCTCCCCCAAGAGCTCACATCGACGGGGAGGTTTGGCACCTCGATGTCGGCTCATCGCATCCTGGGGCTGAAGCAGGTCCCAAGGGTATGGCTGTTCGCCATTTAAAGCGGTACGCGAGCTGGGTTCAGAACGTCGTGAGACAGTTCGGTCCCTATCTGCCGTGGGCGTTGGATGATTGAGGAGAGTTGACCCTAGTACGAGAGGACCGGGTTGAACGAACCACTGGTGTACCAGTTGTCCTGCCAAGGGCATCGCTGGGTAGCTATGTTCGGATGTGATAACCGCTGAAAGCATCTAAGCGGGAAGCCAACTCCAAGATGAATCATCCCTGAAGATCCGCAGAAGACTACTGCGTTGATAGGCTGGGTGTGTAAGTGATGAGAGTCATTTAGCTGACCAGTACTAATAGATCGTTCGTTTTTATTTTATTCAACTACGGGTACTACCTTATTAAGTGCAAACTTAGTAAGATTGCAACCGATTGTAATTTACGCATTCTTTAGACTCTTAACAATGTTAAGCTCTCAAAGCTCTTTAGAGCAAAGAGAAACAAGTACATTACGATGTATTTCTTTCTCTTTGTGGTGGGGTTAGAGGGAGGGTCACACCCAGCTCCATTCCGAACCTGGAAGTTAAGCCTCCCATCGCCGATGATACTGCAGGCTACGCTTGTGGAAACGTAGGTCGCTGCCACTTTGAGTTTCTTTCTTTTTATTCAATCACACATTCATTTCATTATAAGTTCAATCAAAACCATCACTCTTTATTTCTTTTTACTTATTACTTGACATCCTCTCAGATCCCTGTCATGATGCTCACTGCTCACTGCTCACTGCTCACTGCTCACTGCTCACTGCTCACTCCTATTTCCTATTTCCTATTTCCTATTTGGTGCGTGATTACGCACCCTACGCGAAGTAGTAGTGTCGAAATACACTTGACTTACGCTCGTAACTCTGACATGATCCGTATCACGTATCACGTATCACGTATCACGTATCACGTATCACGTATCACGTATCACGTATCACGTATCACTGCTACATTACTGTTCGTTGATGTTTGATTTACTCCCCATTAACTCCCATATCTTATAATCTAATTAGAAAAGGTTGCCAGCCTTGAAGAGTTTCATTTACTCCTTGTTCAAAAATGTAAATCTCCCTGTTTACTCTTCCTGGCTCCCTTTTACAGAAGAGCCTCTCCTTCCTTCCCTTTTTCCTTGTACGTTTGGCTCTTCGACCCCGATCACTCATCATCACTTATTTCAAACCAACTTTACGTTAAAATACTCCCAATACTATACATTAGGATATTCTATGGCAAAAAAGATGGCATCAGCTAGGATCTCAACTGCGAGTTCCGAACTTCTCACTGAACTTAATAACTCTCTACCTTTTGACAAAGCACTCTATGCAGAAGATATCGAAGGTTCACGTGCCCATGCATTTATGCTGGGAGAGCAGGGGATCATCTCAAAAGAGGATGTTGCTGCGATCGATGCCGGGTTGGCTCAGATCAAAGAGGATATAGATGCAGGGAAGATCACGCTTGACGGTGATGATGAGGATATCCATATGGCGATCGAGCGTAACTTGACTGAGCGTATCGGCGATGCAGGGAAACGTCTGCATACTGCCAGAAGCCGTAACGACCAGGTAGCGCTTGACTTCAGAATGTATGTACAGAGAAATACGCTGGCTATCGCGGAGCTGCTTCTGGAGAATATCCAGACCTTCATTAAAGTCGCTGAAGAGAATACAGAGACACTCCTTCCAGGTATGACACACCTTCAGCATGCACAGCCGATCAACTTCGGTTACCATATGATGGCGTATGCGAGTATGTTCAAGCGTGACTATGAACGCTTCATGAGCTCTTATGAGCGTAACAATTTCTCTCCTATCGGTTGTGCGGCACTTGCAGGTACGCCTCACCCGATCAACCGTAAGATCACGGCAGAGAAACTCGGCTTTGATGCACCGACGCTGAACTGTCTGGATACGGTAAGTGACAGAGATTTCGCGCTTGAGATCCTCTTTAACATCTCTACGATGATGATGCACATGAGCCGTCTGAGCGAAGAGCTGATCATCTGGAGTACGAGCGAGTTCGGTTTCGTGACACTCAGTGACAGACACGCAACTGGAAGCTCCATTATGCCGCAGAAGAAAAACCCTGATATCCCTGAACTCCTTCGTGGTAAGACAGGCCGTGTGAACGGTAACCTGATCTCACTGCTTACTGTGATGAAAGGACTCAGCCTTGCATACAACAAAGATATGCAGGAGGACAAAGAGGGTGTCTTCGACTCTGTGAGAACAGCGGCTCTAAGTCTTCAGGTGATGAACGAGATGATCGCAGAGATGAGAGTCAATGTGGAGAAGATGGAAAAAGCATGTATGATCGGTCACCTCTCTGCAACCGACCTGGCTGACTACCTGGTAAAAGAAGCGGGACTTCCGTTCCGTGATGCCTATCACATCGTAGGAAATGTCGTGAATATGGCAGAAGAGAAAGGACTTGATATCTCTGAGCTTGGCATTGAAGATCTAAAGAGCATCGATGAGCGTATCGGTGAGGACGTGGTAGCACTCCTTGATAACCGTGCTTCGATGAATGCCCGTAAATCTGAAGGTGGTACGGCTACTGAGAGAACACTTGAGCAGATAGAGAGTATGAAGGGTTGGTTGGAAGCTCAAAAGTAGGCGCTAAATGTTGAGTATGCGTTCCCAACGAGGATGTCCCTTGTCTATACAATGTTGGAAACGGGTGAAAAGTAGCATGATTTTCATTTAAATAAAAAGGGAAGAGGGGGGTAATATGTCAAAAAAACTACTTTTAGTCTTGGGTAATGGGTTTACAATTGACTTTTTAAAGCATGCGAAAAAAGAAAACAATATTGATGTAAGTAATTTTTTTAAATTTGGAGCGGAAGTTCCGTGGCCAGAAACACAACAACCTGGTTTTTTGTCTTATAAACACTGTCCAAATTTATGGAATCTTGGGGCTAGGCCAAATATGACCAACAGTGCAGCTTATGAGTTGATAGAGGATATTATAACATGTATAAATGTTTATGCAGCTCATCCTAAAAAATCAGCATTAGCTGAAAATAAAAATGATATTTATTTTTCTGCCTATTTAGAATTAATTGCTTATCTACGTAGTCTATTTGTATTTTATAATCAAAAGATTGATGAGCTTACAGATCATGATTTAGAATGGACCTGGGCAAAATATTTAAAAAATATAATTGATGAAAATAGATATGAAGAAGTTAATATAGTTACATACAATTATGATATCTGGCTTGAGAGAATATTAATGCAAGCAAATATACCATTTTCAATTAATGGTTTCCCTTATGCAAGAGGTAATAGAGAGGTTATTGAAATTTTTAAGCCACATGGGTCTATTAGCTTTAAACATGGATCTGTACAAGATCATACTATGTATAAGATATCATATGAAAAAGAAATTAAAGATGCACCAATTTCCGAGTTTAGCATAGATTATGAAAATTTAGAAGACTATCATTTAATTAATCCTCTTATACCACCTGCAGGTGAAGCAGGTCGGATTGACAGTTCATGGTCCAAACAAATTCATAACAATATTGAAACGATAATACATGGTATGGGTAAAGATGATGATTGTATAATATGTGGTTTATCATATTGGCATGTAGATAGAAATGAGTTAGATGCTATTTTAGTAAACTGTAATCCTGAAATGAATGTTAAAATGATAAATCCGAACCCTGCTAAATCATTTACAGCAGTTCTAACAAGTTTATTTAGTAAATTGATAGTTTATCCAAATGCAAAAATTTTAGAGAGGTTAGTATAATGAATGAGATATTACAAAGGACAACAAACACAATACAAATTGCTGAATTTTGGGAAAATTTTCAGTTAAATAAATATAATTTTGATCCAGCTTACCAACGTTATTCTGTTTGGTCAGAAGAAAAACAATCATTTTTTATTGACAGTATACTGAGAAATTATCCTGTACCTCCAATTTTTTTGCATAAAAAAATAGATGATGCAACGGGTAAACAATCTTTTGATGTGATTGATGGGAAACAACGTTTAACATCCATTATTAGATTTATTAATAATGAAATACCTGCAACATCAGAAACTGATAATGAAGGTGATGAATTAGCAGGACTTTATTTTAAAGATTTAGATAAGGAGGCATTACATTATTTTAAAAAAGCTTTTTGGAGATATGAACTTCAAATTCAATATGTAGATACAGAAGACAAAGAATTAATAGATAAACTTTTTGATAGACTTAATAGAAATGGTGAGGCATTAAATGGACAGGAGTTACGGCATTCCCAATATCATAATAGTTTATTATTAAAAACAGTAACGGACTTAGCTGAAATAGCATTTTGGAAAGAGCGTACCAAACATTATGATTTAGCTAGAATGGAAGACAAAGAATTTATCTCTGAACTTCTTTTTGCTGTAATAGAAAAGAAGCCATTAGGTGCTGACAAACAGGATATTATTGATAATTATTATAAAAAACTATATAATGAAAAAGACTTAATTGAACCTGCCAAAAAAGATTTTATTGATATCACAAGTTATTTGGAGGCATTACATATTGACTATGAGAAATATTCGATTAAGGGTGTCAGTCATATTTATGGTTTATGGTGTTTTGCTCAAGAATGTTATAAAAAGAAAGAAGATATTGAATTCGTATCTAAAAAACTTGATGATTTTTATACTGAATTAAAAAATCTTTCACAGACTTCTGAACCAAATAAATATGTTGAGTTATATAAAAAATCTATGTCGGCAGGTACGAAATCTCAAAGTCAACGAACTCGTAGACTAGATGCTTTAAGTAGTTATGTTTTTTAGCTCGTCGTATACTGAAAAAGTGCGAAGCTTGATAGTCGGAGAAATCAGTTAAACTATAAGAATACAATATAAATGAGAGGTGAATAAAAAACCTTTAGCTCGTTCCCAACGAGGACGTTGGGAATGCGCCCTGACCAAAGGGAGGAAGTGCCCTTGGGGTGTATATCGCAGATTAATCTATCTGGAACTTATAAGTCCATCGTTAGATGGCAGACAGAGTGTGGATTCCCGGGGCAAGCCCGAGAATGACGTAAGGGTCGATATGGATTAGTCATTCCCACGCGAAGCATGGGAACGAAATGTAATCTACCGATAGTGGAAAATAAGCAAGAAACATGAAGATCGGTTGAGAACGTTTGGCAGTGCCAAACCTACGGATGAAAGGGGCATCTCCTCACTGGTTCCATATCTCTTGATATGTAACCCATACTTTACTATTTTTAGCTCGTTCCCAACGTCCTCGTTGGGAATGCATATCGCAGGTTAATCTATCTGTAATTTATGGGTCCATCGCTAGATGGCAGGAAAGCGTGTGGATTCCCGGGTCAAGCCCGAGAATGACGTAAGGGGCGATATGGATTCATAGCTCGTTCCCAACGTCCTCGTTGGGAATGCGCCCTGACCAAAGGGAGGAAGTGCCCTTGGGGTGCATATCGCAGGTTAATCTATCTGTAACTTATAAGTCCATCGCTAGATGCCAGGAAAACGTGTAGATTCCCGGGTCAAGCCCGAGAATGACGTAAGGGGCGATATGGATTCATAGCTCGTTCCCAACGTCCTCGTTGGGAATGCGCCCTGACCAAAGGGAGGAAGTGCCCTTGGGGTGCATATCGCAGGTTAATCTATCTGTAACTTATAAATCCATCGCTAGATGGCAGGAAAGCGTGTGGATTCCCGATCGGGGTCGGGAATGACGGAGGGGGCGATATGGATTCTAGCTCTTTACCAAGGTGTCCGTGGTAATGCGCCCTGATCAAAGGGAGGAAGTGCCCTTCATCGTAACTAGGTGTCAATTTTTAGACTTTATAACTTTTTTGTTATCAATTTTTATAAAATATTATAATTTTTAATTTATTTGGTTGTACAATGCCTTGTGTGTACAATGCATACGAAAATATATTGAAAAAAGGGAAAATTTTTATGAATTACGTATTTGATAGCCTACAATTAGGAGATTTACTAGGAAGCGTTGGAAACTTGGTTGGTACAGTGGCAAACACTGTAGATACAGTGGCTACTGTTGGTGATGTTGTAGTTGACGATGTTGCGAACCTGGCTCTTTCTGTTGACCATGTGTTGGATGTTGCTACTTCTGTTGCGACAACAGCGATCACTGCTGATGTAGTAAACCTTTTATTGGTTGCGGATGCTGCAGTTGATAACACAACGATCATCGCTGATAATCTAGTGAACGGTACTGTATTGCCTGCAGTGAACACACTTGTTGGTGGAGTTGACTTTCTAGTGAACGATACAGTACTTGGTACTGTAGGCAGTACACTTGGTTTGGTTGATAACCTACTTGATACTACGCTTGGTCTTGCTACTTCTGCAACAAGCGGTTTCATGGCATAATCACCCATTACTCTCCGCTTGGATAAGCGGAGGGTAGTTCAAGTATTGCGTTAAACACGTATCATAAAAAATTGAATAGAGTATAGAAAGAAACAGATTTATCATTTGGATCTATATCCACTGAATATACGGGGAAGAGGGGAAGATAACTCATCTCATTATTATCATTTTTGTTTCGCATATAAAACGCTTTGAGATCGCTCTTCAGGAGAGCAAAGAAAAGCAGGTTGCCTGAGATTTTTCGCTAAAAACTTCAGCCAACTTTCTAAAAATATAGCGTCAGGTACTGATCATACCATTACCTGGATGCTATGCTTACCGGTTTCCTATCTTTCGATATGAACCCCTACTTTAATCCTATATCCTATGATCATAGACTAGCGTGAGAGGGAAATAGTGTTCTGTAGTCATTCTCACTTGAAGCATGGAATTCAAAGGGTAGATTCCCTATAGTAGTAGGGAATGAGGAGAAGGGTGAGGGGACATTCCGCACCAGGAGATGCGGAACGAAGGGCTTAGGCAAGCCTCTCCTGCCAATACTCTTTCCATACGATAACGAGTTTCGAACGGTGTGTTTTTCTCAGCTTTTTTGGAAGGTTGTATCGGAGATTTCGTTCGAGGCGTTTTGTGAGTTTCTTGTTTTTCATAATGGCATTGAAACCGCCTGCACCCTGCTGGTGCGCTCCGTAGATAGTAAAAGCACTGATCTCGATGCCTTTTCTTTTCAGTGCGCGGATATTGTTTTTTAGGATGGCATGAAATATTTTGTCCTGATTGCTAGGCTTTTTCCATTGGCTGTAAGGGATGCCCAGTTTCCTGGCATATTCCTTGGCTGTTTTAGGCATGATCTGGTAGCGTCCGTAGGCACCGCTTTTTTTGTTCTTAGTATAGTAGCTCCCCGTCGTAGATTCTATCTTGACAATCTTCTTCACGATCGATGCAAACTTTTGTGAACTGATCCCTGCCTTTTTTGCGATATGTTCATAAGCAGCTTCGGCACCGGTAGTGCTCAAGAAGAGAACGGTGAGAAGTGTAAGTGCCGGTCGGGAAAAGATCGGCCGTTTTACTCTGGCTGCCAAAAGCATGATTGCGATAGATAGTGTAACTGTATAGGCTAGTACTTCGATGCTTACTCCTTTATGATAAAAATTTGATTTGGGAAAATAAAAGACAAAAACTGTCTCTTTATAGAAGTTATCGAAATTATATAGAATAAAACTTAATAAAACATTAAAGCTTAAAGTAAGATTAATTTAATTGAGAAAGATGTATCAAAACGTATAGTTTTATCGATTTTATAGCATTCGAGATGAAAACGATACCGGAGTATATATAGTATAGTGACTCCAGGGAATAAAAGAGAGTATCTCAGAGAGGGAAAATCTCATACAAAGGGAAACAAATAAGCACTCTATCAGTAAATATCCTATTAAATATAAGTAATAATAAAGAAAATTATAGATTTTTTGAATGTTTTATAAAACTTTAAGAATGATTCATATAAAATAAATTTTATCAAAGGATAATAATTATCCTTTAGAGAAAGGATTGATTATGGCTTGTGATACAGGTTCCAAACCGATAGAAGAGACACAAAACGTCTCAGAAGAAGAAAACAATAAAAATAGAGAAACAAAGGAAAATAGAATGAGTTCATCTTTAGTACTAAGAAAAGCGCCGGAATTTGCAATGGATGCATTTGATGCGAAAACAGGTCACTACACAAATGTAAAGAGTGAGGATTATGCTGGTAAATGGTATGTGGTATGTTTTTACCCGGCAGACTTTACCTTCGTATGTCCCACAGAGATCGCGGCAATGAATGCAAAATATGACGAGTTCCAGGAGATGGGTGTAGAGATCCTTGCCGTATCCACAGATACGAAGTTCTCTCACAAAAGATTTGTTGAGACCGAGCCGTTGTTGAAAGATCTTAAGCTGACGATCGGTGCAGACCCTACAGGAACGGTCAGTAGAGCATTCGGTGTAATGATCGAAGAGGAGGGGATCGCACTGAGAGGTAGATTCCTTATCAATCCGGAGGGGACTGTAGTGGCGCAGGAAGTACAGGCACCGATGGTAGGAAGAAACGTCAACGAGTTCCTCAGACAGGTAAGAGCATGGCAGCATGCTGAAAAAACAGGTGAAGTATGTCCGGCAGGTTGGCAGCCTGGTAAGAAAACACTCCCGGTCAATACGGATGTAGAAGAGATGACGGGTAGAGTAGGTGACTATATTACCATAGAAGAGATCATGTCCTAATCTCCGTCGGGTTCGATATCTTCTGATATGGAACCCGTCTTATGCGCTTCACTTCGCTGATAGCGGACTTCTCTCGTCTCTATTTACTCTTTTGGGGCAAATCAGATATTTCAATTTAATGCTTTTTACTATGCAAGATGGCAATACTATACCCAGTGCCGTTCCTCTTCCGCATCATGAAGCGTTAACGGTACAGTGTCTGGAAAGAGTGGTGAAAAATGAGGCACTCTCTCCGTCTTATAATTTTTTAATCATTATCATAGTACAATCTACTCAGATATTAATGTTAAAAGCTAAACTTGTTGTGAAGCAAGGACAGAAAGTCATGGGTCTTTACCTTTTAAAGATCGCCAGACCGCACACTAAAAGAAGTATCTTTTTACCTCTGCGTCAGGATACCTCTACCTTCTTCTCTTTCAGGTTTTTGATATCTCATATGATACAAACCCACTCAAAGGATCGTTGTGAAAAAATATTTCTTTCTCTTCATTGTTGCCCCTATGTTTCTCTTTGCAAATACTGCATCACTTTCGAAATCGTCAAGTATCAAAGCAGATCTGGTTACCGTCGTAAAATCAGAAAGAAAGATGATCCTTTCACACAAGGGTAAAGTCTTCAAAACCTACAACATCGCTTTAGGCGGAAATCCTGTCGGACACAAACAGGTACAAGGTGACCAAAAAACGCCGGAGGGCTACTATAAGCTTGACTATTTTAAAGCAAACAGCTCTTTCTATAAAGCCCTGCATATCTCCTATCCAAACAGAAAAGATTGTAGAAATGCCAGAAAAAAAGGAAAAAGCCCCGGCGGAGCGATCATGATCCATGGCCAACCCAATAATGAAGGGGGATGGTTTAAGTCATTTTTTAAACAGCGTACGGATTGGACGGCAGGATGTATCGCAATGTATAACAGTGATATGGATGAAGTCTTAAAGTATGTGACGGTAGGTACTACTATTCATATCAAGCCTTAAAGGATATCTGTTTCCCCATCTCTATTTTGGGAATGCGCCCTAAGCGAATGGATAAAGCGCTTCGATCTTCTTGATCAGCTTTCCCATCCTCTTAGCTTTCACCTTTACTCCATCTACCTTGGCCACGGGCTGGGACCTGCATTTGTTGCAAAAACCTCCGATGCATGAGTTGACAATGATGGTGCTATCGGGAAAAGCTTTGGAAAGCTTTTTTTCAAATTTCTTGATCTTGGAAAATTTTTTACAGAGTTTTATCTTCATACTGTGACTATAGCACCGGCTACGTGTAGTGTGTGCGTAGCACTATGTCTCAACCAAATGACCCTCTAATCAGTCTGATTTACAGAGTAGTACAGCATAAGATTGAGGTTGACGATTTTTTATAGAGAGGTGTGGTTTCCTAACTGTACGGATGTTACCTTCGGTTCTTCAGCGATTCACCTTGTTTTTATCTGGCAGTTTAATAAAGTTTCGTGGTAGTGAAGCCAGAAAATGGTAGCGTTTTAACTCCTACTCCCTGATAGGAAAGAGGCTAGGTGGTATCTCTTGTTCCTATACCAAGTATAGAAACAAGAGGGAAGAGGATACCCTTCCTTTTAACGAAGGAGAGGAATAACGGCTTGGTCGGCGGATACCTCTTCCGAGTGGAGTTTTGTCTGCTCATCGAGGTATTTCATCAGTGCGACTTCGGTGAGGTCATCATCTTTGTAGAGATCCTGTGCAAATCCGTAGGCGAGTGTCTGGTACATGAGCGTGACGTTTACCGTATAACTGCTGCTTGCAGCCAATGCTATCTCGTAATCGACAGTATCGCTTCCTCCTATGAAGTTAGGGTCCGTATCGGCAGCTCCATAGGCTTTTATCGTCTCTGGAACAGCAGTTTTATCCATTCCTCGCGGCATGATACGGTTATCTTTGACAAATTGTGCCGCATTGAGCAGGGTGTAGGTTACATTGTCCTCTGTGTCTGCCATGATCCCTTCATAGACTTGGACCTCAGAGGGATCAACGATCTTCTCATAGTGTGGTTCATAGGCCTGGTTGGGGTTATCGTCTACACCGATGATCTGTCTACCGTCCGGAGCAAGGGCCCCTGACTCAAAGACTGTAGTATTTTCTGCATCTTTGACCGTGACATGAAGCCATGTACGACGTGTAGGGATACTGGTAGGAAATTTATGTCCGCTGTGATTGGTGACTTTGACACTGAAACTCAATTTCCCATCACTATAGTCTGAGGGAGTTATCTCGACATCTGCTGAAGCTTGCAGGAATGCCCGATTATTGGTGATCGTCTGGTCAAAACTTGCATCATCAGCGATAGCACCCAGTTTTACTTTGTTGTTTTTGATGATATTGAGCATATAGGTATTGGCACCGATAAACTTATGCTGGTGGAATGGTTCTTGTGGAGCCAGTGTACCGTTATCCGGACGTGTCGAGATGACCACTCCGCCTTCCGCAACCGGCATGTGACATGACTGACAATGCTTCGTTCCGTTGTATTCACTGTATTCCCACTCTCTATAAGGTGCTTGTTCCGGGAAGGATATGCCTGCAAGTTCTCCATCAGGATGCAGTACCGGTGTATCAAGGTCATGGCAGGTCGCACAGTGTTTTGAGTCCATCATATGGGCGCTATAGAGTGGAGTAAAGTTGACATTGTTGATCATCGGATTTGGATTAATATCTTGATAAGGACCATAGATCATTCTCTCATCTGCTATCTCAAAACCACCGGAAAAGCCATCCACCGTACCTAGTTGAGCCGTGTTGCTTATCTGGTGACAGAGTGTACAGCTAACCCCGTTCATCGCTGCGTCATAGTGCGGATTTTCCGGATTTAAAAAACCATCACCTAGGAGTGTTACCGGATCTCCGGAAAAACCTGCCTCTACACTTGCCATAGGCGTATGGCAGCGGGCACATTTTTCTTCTATGACCCCTTGGACATGCGGGTTACGCTTTACTTCACTGGCAACTTTGGCCTTCCAGAACGGATCGATGGCAGCGTTGGACATGATCGTACTTTGCCATGCTTTATGGATGGAGACATCGCTCCTATTCTCATCAGTCAATCCGTCATGACACCGTGCACAGTTTTGTGAACCGCTAAAATGGTCTGAAGTGAAAGAGGCATTGTGTTCAACAGCATCGGGAAATATCGGATCCTCATCTGTAGGTGATGAGGAGGATCCACCACCGCATCCAACGAACAGAAAAAGAACAGAGAAGATGGAGAGAAGAAGACGTGAAGATCTCATAATAAACCCTTTTAACCTTATTTGTGATTTTATATTATATCATATTATCCAGAGGCAAGGAGTATGGTTCGCCCTTTCTTATAGGTATCGTACCCCTCTCTCTTCGATCTTCTATTGTTTGAATTTTGCAAAAAATTTCTGGGACTTCACTCACTCTATTTTCTCTTGTCTAACGTGATAAAAAGGCTAAAAGAGTAGAGGTATTTCGAACATCCGGGAACAGATACCAAGTGCTGACAATTTATACGATTTATGCTATCGTACTCTATCAGATGAAGGAGCATGATGGGCAGCGAATGTATGGATAGAAAGTCTTTGGAACGCTATCTTGATAAGTTGGAAAGAGGTACGTATGGTGAGCAGATGAGTGATGCTGACCATGCGGATTTTCTTGAGGTATTGAAACAGCATGATGAGGAGAAGTTCTTTACCTATATCAATTTGCTCTCCCCTGAACTGAGAGGAGAGATCCTGATGGAGCTTCCGATCCCTTTTCAGGTCGATTATATCCGTGAAAGTGATGAGGTGAGACTCTCCAGGGTTATCGAAGCACTTGACAGTGATGATGCGACCAATTTTTATCTGACGATTGTTAACAAAGACCGGGAAAAGAGCCAAAAGGTCTTTGCGCTTTTAAGCGGGAAGAGACAAACCGTCATTGCTGACCTTATGACCTACCCGGAAGATGAAGCGGGTGCACTGATGCAGACAGAGCTTTTTGTGGTACCAAGCTACAAGAGTATCGATGAGGCCAAAGAGATACTGTCAAAGCTCAAAAAAGAGGGATTGGGTACGGTGCAGTCACTGTTTGTCACAGATGAGAGAGGAAAGTTTATCAAGACCATTCCCATAGATGATCTGTTTCTGGAAAATCCGAGCCAGACCTTTGAAGAGATCATTGACCGGTATCCGGAATCCTACAGTGTCCTGGCACATGAGAGTATCGACAAGGTGATAGAGCGTATTAGCAAGTATGACCTGACGACACTGGCCGTACTTGACAATACCGGTTATCTTTTGGGGCGTATCACCCACGATGATGTAGTGGATGCCGTGCAACAGAGTGCGACGCAACAGATCTATAATCTCAGTAGACTCCATGAAACCGAAGAGATCCAGGAGAGTTTTCTCAAGTCGACTGAAACACGCTCTGTATGGCTGGGGATCAACCTGGTCAATGCGATCGTCGCATCGCTTGTGATAGGTATCTTTGAGGATACACTCTCTTCAATGGTGGCACTGGCGATCTTGCTGCCTATCGTTGCCAATATGGCCGGAACGGCCTCTGTACAGACGATGACAGTGATCATACGTCAGATGGCTCTGGGCAATATCAACTTTGCACTGCTTCGCCCCATCTTTATCAAGGAGTTCAGTATCTCTGTCTCTAATGGTGTGATCTTCGGTACGGCAAGCGGGATTGCTGCACAGGTATGGTTCGGGAATACGGATATTTCGATCGCGATAGGGCTTTCGATGTTTGTGAGTCTGATCCTGGGTGGCGTGTTGGGGACCACCGTACCGATGATGCTGAAGAGAATGAATTTTGATCCTGCGGTCGCCAGTTCGGTTATTGTGATCACCGCACTGGATATCATTGGGTTTTTCAGTTTTCTCTGGTTTGCTGAATTGATTGCGTTGTAGTATTAATGTAGAGGTCTAACCGAATGATTGCGAAACAAAAGTTTTTTTGAAAAGAAAAGTATGAAGAGGGGGTTCCTTTTCATTTTTTTAGAAAAAACGAAACAAAAAATCGGTACAAGAGTTGAAATTTTAGGGAGTTCCGTTCTCTGTCCGCTAAAAATGTAAAACTCACTTCGTTCAAACAGTTACATTTTTTTAACGCTTCCAGCACACTGCACTCTATTTCCTAAAATTTCAAATTGTACCACGAGAGGGAGTAGGGTTGAAAATATGGAATTGTAAGTAAATCCCCGGAGTACTCCGGGGATAAAAAGTCAGGCTTGGTGCCAGAAAGGGGTACCGACTGTCGGTGTGGATGGTGAGGCCATGTCACGTTCCTGCATGGCTCCTGCATTGTATCCGAGTCTGCCTGCCGTCAGGGCATGCCTGAAGGCACTTGCCATCTGTACCGGCTCATGCGCCAGGGCAACGGCCGAGTTGAGCAGGATACCGTCATACCCAAGCTCCATTGCCTGGATGGCATGGGACGGTTTTCCGATCCCTGCATCTACGATGAGCTGAAGATCCGGGAACTGCTTGCGGATCGCTTTGAGGTTGTAGGGGTTCATCAGTCCTCTCCCCGAACCGATCGGCGAACCCCACGGCATTAGTGTCGTACACCCCGCATCAACCAGCTTCTGTGCCAGTACCAGGTCATCTGTGGTGTAAGGAAGCACTCTGAATCCCTCTTTGATGAGGACTTTGGTCGCTTCCACCAGTTCAAACGGATCCGGCTGGAGATTGTACTGGTTACCGATGACCTCTACCTTGACCCAGTCGGTACCGAAGACTTCTCTTGCCATCATCGCAGTGGTGATCGCCTCCTGTGCCGTATGGCATCCTGCGGTATTTGGCAGAACCTGAACACCGAGTGATTTGATGATATCCCAGAACGGGTTCTCTTTGTCACCACCGGCTTGACGGCGTAGGGAAACCGTCACGATCTGTGAGCCTGAAGCTTCTATCGCCTCTTTCATCACCTTCGGGGAAGGGTAGAGTGCGGAACCGATCAGCATACGTGAGTCGAACTCTTTTCCTTCCAGTATCCATTTGTCGCTGTGTGTCTCTATCCTATCTGTATGGCTCATTTCATCCTCCTTGTACAGGTGCGAGGATATCAAGTGCATCCCCGTCTTTGATCATTGTTGTCTCATACGTTGTATTGAGTACAAACATTGTGTTGAGTGCCACGGCAAAGCCCTCTTTGTAGTGAAGTACATCAAGCAGCACTCTGACACTCATCTGCTCTTGTTCGAAAACTTTTTTTTCACCGTTTACAGAGATCGTCATGCACTTTTCCTTATCCCTGTATTCAGTGCCTCTTCTACAACTGCGGGAGCGAGAAGGTAGCCGTGTCGGTAGAGACCGTTGATACGTGTAAAGCCTTTCTCATGTTCGATACGGGGCAGGTTGTCCTCCAGTGACGGGCGGCAGTCTGTTTTTGTCTTGACGATACGCGCTTCGGCAAAGCTCGGATGCATACTGTAGACTGCTGAGAGCAGCTCAAGACTGGATCGTACAGACATCGGTGACTTATCTTCACTCTCTATCTCTGTCGCACCGATCACGAAGCGGTGATTGGCACGCGGGACGATATAGATCTTGTAGCGCGGGTGCATCAGTCTGGTAGGTCTGCTGATATCTACTTCAGGCGCATCAAGCCAGAAAACCTCACCGCGTACACCACGGAGGTCCGGTATATCTGCTTTCGCACCAAGACCGCGTGTATCAAAAACCCAGTCAAAATCTGTACCGTGTACAGCATTGAAACGCTCTACATCACTGAGCCCCTCATCGATCGGGTGGTTCTCATACCATGTCACCCTCGGATGATCCAGCAGGTACTTTGTCGATGCTTCGACAAACATTGCAGAGTTGACCTGTCCTTCCGCATAGAGGTGGTATGCCTGCGTATGGTGTCTAAGTGATGGCTCGAGCTCTACAAGCGCACGGTTGTCCAGCGTCTTGATACCCTCTGCTGCAGGTACTTTGGTATGCAGTGTAGAGATAAAGCGATCCAGTTCAGCCTGGTCCTGAGGGTGTGCAGTGATGATACTTCCTGTCTGCTGATACGCTTCAGGGATACCGATCTTCTCAAGAAGAGCAGGCCAAAGTTTGATCGATCGCATTCCATGATCAAGGATCACAGACTCTGCCGTTTCCATCTCTGCAAAGGGTGCAAGCATCCCTGCGGCAGTCGCTGCAGCGGCACCCTCACCGTCATATCCTTCTTTCTCATAGATCGTCAGTTCTATATTCTCATCTTCAAGCAGATTGAGGGCTGTCACTCTGCCCAGCAGTCCTGCACCGATAATCGCTACCTTCATCATATCCTCCTTAGTGGTTTACTATCTGATAGGAGATGGTTTAAGCAAAGCTCAAACCATTACGCTAACACCGTCTTTATGCTGTTTTACAGATGAGCAAAGCCCATCTGTACGCAATTGTCCTCCGCGGACAGCTCGTAACGCTGGCGTTACTTTTGCGTTTTTTCCGAGTCTATATAGACCTCTCCACCCATCTCCTGGAATGTCTGAGACATCTCTTCCATTCCTTTTTGTTGAGCCTCTTCGATACTCATGTTCTGTGCATCTGCAAAGTCTCTTACCTCCTGAGAGATCTTCATCGAACAGAATTTCGGTCCACACATTGAACAGAAGTGTGCTGTTTTTGCAGCCTCCATCGGCATCGTGTCATCATGGTAGTCCATCGCACGTTCCGGGTCAAGACCGATGTTGAACTGGTCATGCCATCTGAACTCGAATCTTGCGAGACTCATCGCGTCGTCTCTCGCTCTCGCACCCGGGTGTCCTTTGGCGATATCTGCTGCATGGGCTGCAAGTTTGTAGGTGATCAGACCCTCTTTTACATCTTCACGGTTCGGAAGACCCAGGTGCTCTTTCGGTGTCACATAACAGAGCATCGCACATCCGTACCATCCGATCATCGCCGCACCGATACCCGACGTGATGTGGTCATACCCCGGTGCGATATCCGTAGTCAACGGCCCGAGTGTATAGAATGGCGCTTCATGACACCACTCAAGCTGCTTGTCCATGTTCTCTTTGATCATGTGCATCGGTACGTGACCCGGTCCTTCGATCAGTGTCTGAACATCATACTCCCAAGCGATCTTGGTCAGTTCGCCAAGTACTTTGAGCTCAGCGAACTGCGCTTCATCGTTGGCATCGGCAACCGATCCGGGTCTCAGCCCGTCACCCAGTGAGAAGGTGATATCGTAGGCCTTCATGATCTCACAGATATCTCTGAAGTGTGTATAGAGGAAGTTCTCCTGGTGGTGGTGGATCATCCATTTCGCCATGATCGAACCACCGCGGCTTACGATACCCGTCACACGTTTTGCCGTCATCGGTACATGGTGAAGCAGCAATCCGGCATGGATCGTGAAGTAGTCCACCCCTTGTTCAGCCTGCTCGATCAGTGTATCTCTGAAGACCTCCCACGTAAGATCTTCTGCGATACCGTTTACTTTCTCAAGCGCCTGATAGATAGGCACTGTACCGATCGGTGTCGGTGAGTTACGCAGGATCCAGTCACGTGTTGTGTGGATGTTTTTCCCTGTAGAGAGATCCATAACCGTATCTGCTCCCCATCTTGTTGACCATACCATCTTCTCAACCTCTTCAGCGATACTGGAAGTGGTTGCAGAGTTACCGATGTTCGCGTTGACTTTGACAAGGAAGTTACGTCCGATGATCATCGGTTCCACTTCCGGGTGGTTGATGTTACAAGGGATCACGGCACGTCCTGCTGCAACCTCTGCCCTAACGAACTCAGGCGTGATCTCTTCAGGAAGGTTCGCTCCAAAGTCATGGCCTTTGAGTCTTGCTTCTCTCTCCTCGTTGCTGAGGTAGGTACGTGTCATCTCAAGGTTTTGGTTTTCACGCATTGCGACAAATTCCATCTCAGGGGTGATGATACCTGCTCTTGCATAGTGAAGCTGGGTGACGTTTTTGCCTTCTTTTGCTTTGAACGGTGTACGCACCAACCCTTTGGAACCGGCGGTAACGAACTCAAGCTGCTCTTCGGTGTTGTATCCGTTGTCCTCAGGTTCCATGATACGTCCCTGGTACGCTTCTACATCTCCTCTGCCTTCGATCCATGATTTACGGATAGCGGGAATCCCTTTCTCTACATCGATCTCAACGTTTGGATCTGTGTATGGGCCTGATGTATCGTAGACGTGAAGCGTATCCTCATTGCTGAGTGTGATCTTACGCATCGGTACACGGATATCCGTGTGTATCTTACCTTCGATATAGACTTTTTCTGATCCCGGTAACGGGTCTCTGGTGATTATCTCGCTTGATGCACTTAATGTGTCTTGAAAACGTTTTGTCATTTTTTTACCTCATATATTGGTATATATTGTGTAAAAAAGACGGAGTTGCAGTTTTTAGAGGGATGCATAGATGCATGGGGTATTCTAAAATGGCAGGTTAAACCAAGGGTTTGGTTTGCCGTTGCTTTCCTTCTTCCTTACGCCGGTATGATCCGGTTCAAGTTCAACGGGTCTGGCATCTGCCATCTCAGCCTACTGGGACATCCATTTGCTAAAAGTTTGTGCTCTTAGCAAATAGATGTCTTTTAGACCCCCCGAAAGGACTTATCCGCACTATAGCAAAGTAAACTTTAATCTAATATAAAATGGATAATTGTTTATTTCAGAAGAGTATTGATTGGTTACATATAGCAATATTTAGTAAAGAGTAGTATGGTTTTCTGATGGTTGTTACTTCGCAAGTGTACGGACGATTTTCTACACCCCAAGGGTACTTCCTTCTGGCGCCTACTTTTTATATAAAAAGTAGTGACTCAAACATGAAGTTACAACAAGTGTTGTATGTTACTTTTTAGAAAAGTAACCAAAAGCGTCACGGCTCTCGAAACGCGACGCATGATTTTGCACGTGAGTGCAAATCATGCTGCTTTCAAGGGCGTTCACCGTGACAGTTTTTTGATTATTGATAGGATTTTATTTATGATCCTTTTTTGTAAAAGTCTTTAAACCAAAGAGAACAGAGGATGGTGTAGAGCTCTTTGTAGAGGTGGAGTTTTTTGAGGTTGATCCTGGCACTGTTTTTGAAGTAGCTTCTTAGGAAGTAGCGCTCCTCTCTCTTGTTGAGGCGGTACTCGGCAGCGATGGTTGCCAGGTCGAAGTAGCGGTCATTGATCCCTGTATACTCCCAGTCGATGAATTTTACTTTTTGATTGTGAAAAAGGATGTTCTTGGGATTGAGGTCATGGTGAGTGAGGACGGGCTCTTTAGGTTCATTGTTGAGTTTTTTGAGTGCTCTGAGTGCTTTGGTATGTTTGGGTTTGAAGTCCTTTTTGAGTCTGTAATGCTTTGTTCTGAGTTTTATCTTGTGAAGATTCCTCAGAGTAGAAGCCAGGGTTCTGAGCTCTCTCGGTGTGAGTGTGTGCTTATGCTTCCCTTCCAGGAAATCCGAGATGATGAGGTAGTTCTCCGCATCATAGTGAAACGGTTCGGCTCCAAGGTTTCTCTTATGGGCCTCTTGCTGTACCTTGAATTCAAACGCACGGTTAAGGGCATTGGGCTGGAGTTTACGGATCAGGTAGCGGGTATTTTCCGTAATGGCCAGATAGTTGGTGTTGCAATAGCCTTGCTGCGGGAGCAGAGAGAAGTGTCTGATCTTCTCTTTTTTGAATAGTGCGTAGCGGGAGAGATCGATATCCATCTTACGCTTCTACTCTTGATTTTTGCCAACTTGCATATCCGTAAAGCGCCAGAACAATATAGAACATAAAGAGAATGATCGTTATATGGTAGCCCGTAGACCAATAGAGAGCAATCGCCGCAGTGTCTATGACCACCCAGAAGATCCATGTCTGGATGATCTTGTGTGCCAGCATCCATGTGGCCAGCATAGAGAATACCGTGACCGAAGCATCGAGGTAGGGCATACGTGCATTCAGCATCTCTCCAAAAAAGAGCGCCAACGCAAAACTGCTGACTGCTGCACCCAGGATGGCTGCACCCTGTCTGCGGTATGACCAGCTGGTGACTTTGAGTTTTGTATCCTCCTGGATCACCCCTTTTTTCCAGAGGATAAATCCATAAATGGACATCCCCATGTAGAAGAGGTTGAGAATGGAGGAGAAGTAGAGTTTTCCTTCGATAAAGATATAGGTATAGATCAGTGTACTGAAGAAACCTGCGACCCAGCACCATACGGACTCTTTCGCAGCAAGAAGGACATAGGCGATACCGAGGATGACGGCGATCACCTCGGGGAGGGGCATCGCGGCAAAGGCATCAATCAGGGTCTGAAGATCGAAATTCATTTAGTAGATACCTTTGCGGTTGTTTCCTACCAGTTTGAGGACAAAGACCGAATCGGGAAGTTCCTCGAAAACAGCGTATATCTCCTCCTGAAGCAGTTTCATAATGATAGCATAATCCCCATGGAGCTGGGTGCTCAGCTCATTGCGTACGATATCCACACTCGGTTCTTTTTCCAGTGCGGCGATGAAGTCCAGGATCGGCTGCTCATACCCTATCTCTTTGAGAGGGTAGAGGCTGATATCTACCGAGATCTGCATAGAAGCTCCCTAGAAGTCGTATGATACGGTCAGGCCGAAGGTTCTCGGATCACCCTGCTGTGTATAGAGTGCTTCACCTGTACCGAAGTTATCAAAGAAATATCCTCTCGTTTGATAATCCGTATCTGCGAGGTTTCTTCCCCATAGTATTGCACTCCAACTTCCTGTTGCGTATTCTATACTGGCATTAACCAAGGCATAAGCATCTGATTTTTCATCATGAGAATTAGAGAAGTAGTAGCTTCCTCTTCCTTCTACATTGGTATGGAACTTCCAGTTTTCTGCAATGAAATAGTTTAGCCCGATATTGTACTGGTATCTAGGCGATTGGGCAGGTGTCCTACCATCTTTGGAGACATCGTCAACCGGGTTGTAGAACGTATCAAATTTTGCTTTTAGCAGTCCTAGGCTTGCATCAAACGAGATAAGATCATTTGGACGATAGGTAAGTTCTGTTTCCAGTCCGTAATAGGTCCCTTTTTCTGCATTGGTGATATAGTCTGTATATTTATAACTTTCCGTTACATAAGAAGTCCCTACCTGCTGATCTTTACGTTTTCCGTAGAAGAGGTTCACTCTGTTGGTGAGTTTCCCGTCAAGATAGGTTCCGTTCACACCCAGGTCAATGTTCCACAGTGTTTCGGTCTGATACTGTTTCGGCAGGCCGCTTGTATCCGTCACCGGGTTAAATCCTCCAGGCTTGTATCCTCGTGAAAGCGTGACATAGTAAAGCTGGGATGCATTCATCTGATACTCTAGCCCGATTTTACCGCCTACGAGATTTTCCGTATCATTAAAAAGCGTATCATCAGAGTCCTGATAGTCTATCTCCCACTGCTCCAGACGTAATCCTGTGACAAGTTTAAGCTTTGGAGTTAACGCCGAATCCAACTGTCCGTAGATCGCTCTGCTGTCAGCACTGTAGTTGCTCAAGAATGGTGCAGTAAAATAGGTGTTGTTTCTGACGAGGTCACTTTCATACTTTTTGTAATAAGCCCCTAGGGTCCATGCAGTAGTTGAGTTGAAGATCTTTCCCTCTTCATCCGATACCAATCTCACATCAATATCTGTCTGTTTTTTGTCACGCAGGTATTGATCGAATGAAGTATAATACTCGTCTGTATATGTCCAATCCTCATCATAGCTGTACTCAATATCTGAATTGCTGTGACTTACCATACTCTCTATATGAAAACTATCATTGAGCTGGTAGACTGATTTGAAAGAAAAGGCATTGGTCTTCTGTGTGTCACGTCCCGGCTGATCTGATTCTGTGGTTCTTGTATTGTTTCTATTGAATGCATCATAGCCATTATCGTTATTGATGTGCATAAAGGTCATATCGATGGTGTGCTTATCTGAAACCAACCATCGAAGTTTCGCTTTTGCTGTCAGTTCGTCAATGCCGTTGGTGTCGTCCCGGTCCAAGTAGCTGTTATGGATAAAACCGTCACTGTCATTCTTGTAGATTGAAAATCTTCCAAGGAGTGTATCATCAATGAGTGTGCCTCCAATGGCTGCCCCGAATGCTTGGGTATTATAATTTCCAACAGTCGCTTCAAGGTGTCCTTCTGTCTCTTCAGTCGGCTCATTACTCTCTACGGTAACGACCCCAGCCAGTGCATTGGCACCGAAAAGTGTACCTTGAGGTCCTCTCAATATCTCGATCTGTTTCAGATCAAAGAGAGAGGCACCTAACGTAGCATTGGAAAAATCCACACCGTCAATCATCAGCCCTACCGTAGGATTGATAGGTGTTTCAAACTGACCTCTTTCACCCATACCTCTGATTTGTATATATTTTGATCTGGAACCGCCTGAAGAGAAATTTACATTGGCGGCACTTCCTACTACTTCCATAAAAGCCTGGGAAGACTTGTCATAAATCTTCTCTTCTCCGATGACAGTAACAGAATTACTGGTTTGAGAAAGTTTTTTCTCTCTAAAGTCTGAACTGACAACGATAGGGTCGAGTTCGGTACCATTTTCTGCATAGGCACTTTGCAGCGCCAAAACAGCGATCAGTGACAGGGGTAATAGTTTTGTATGCATCATACTATCCTCAATATAGATTTATCGCAGTATCGTCAGGAGAGAATGGGAATTTTGAAGTGATGAAAGTGCTCTTTCCTACGCCGGTATGATCCGGATCAGGTTCAAAGGGTATTTCTCAGGTAAAACTACCACCCCTAGATACAATGATATTTATGAGAGTATACATCATGGGTGCTTAAATAAGATATATTATGTCCGATTTAAAATGGCTTCAGGAAGAGATGTGGGGCGTAATGTAACAGTAGACTTTTTGTTAGAGAGAGTATCTTTGATTTCTCCCGGCAGCAGCCGGAAGTGAGGAGATGGTGTTAAATGCTTCGGTGTGCATCTTCGTGAGAGTGATCCCACGTGAGTTTACCGCCGCCAAGCAGATGAAAGTGAAGATGGTGAATTTCCTGTCCTCCGTCCTCTCCATTGTTTGTGATGAGCCTGTACCCTGTCTCATCGATACCTACTTTTCTTGCAACCTCTTGTGTAAAGAGAGTCAGACCTGCCATCGTTTCTGCACTCACATCCTGGAAGCACTCTACATGGACTTTCGGAATGATCAGGATATGAATGGGTGCCTTTGGGTAGAGGTCATGAAATGCCAAAAAATGTTCACTTTCATGCACGGTGTTGTTCGGGATCTCACCGTTTACGATTTTACAAAATATACACATACTACTTGTCCTTTATACGCTTTTCATGGGCAATTATAACACAGAAAAAGCATAATAAATCCCACTGTTAGTAACTTTTCGATAAAATCACGGCAATATACATAGAAGTCATCTACAGAGGATTGTATGAAAGAATTAGAAGAAAAGATAGTTCAGGCAGAGTCGCTTGAAGCACTTGAAAAAGTACGTGTGGAACTTTTCGGTAAAAAGGGCGTCATCGCTGCAGAGTTTGCCAAGATGAAAGATATCCCGGGACCTGAAAAAAAAGCATTTGCTGAAGGTTTAAACACAATGAAAGCGGAGCTTCAATCAAGCTTTGATGCCCGTTATGAGACACTGAAGGCCGAGGAGATAGAGAAGCTTCTCAAAGCCGAAGCGATCGATGTTTCCCTTTACGGCAACAGAGTGGAGAAGGGTGCGCTGCATCCGGTCATGGAGACGATGGATAAGATCATCGATTATTTTGTGGCACTCAACTTTGCAGTGGAGAGCGGTCCGATGGTTGAAGATGACTTCCATAACTTTGAAGCGCTCAACCTGCCGAAATACCACCCGGCACGTGATATGCAGGATACCTTCTATTTCGGTGACGGTTCACTGCTCCGTACGCATACCTCACCGGTACAGATCCGTACGATGATGGAGACAAAACCACCGATCCGTATGATCGCACCGGGATCTGTGTTCAGACGTGATTATGACTTGACCCATACACCGATGTTCCACCAGGTAGAGGGATTGGTTGTTGACGAAAAAGGGAAGATCAGTTTCGCAAACCTCAAAGCGATCCTGACCGATTTCCTACGCTATATGTTCGGGGATGTTGAGGTACGTTTCCGACCAAGCTTCTTCCCGTTTACCGAGCCGTCTGCCGAGGTAGATATCTCCTGTATCTTCTGTGAAGGTGAAGGGTGCCGTGTCTGTTCTCATACCGGTTGGCTGGAAGTACTCGGATGCGGGATCGTGGATCCGAATGTATTTAAAGCGGTTGGATATGAAGATGTAAGCGGTTATGCATTCGGTCTGGGAGTAGAGCGTTTTGCGATGCTGATGCATAAGATCCCGGATCTGAGATCGCTATTTGAAGGAGATATTCGTTTGTTGGAGCAGTTTAGATGATAGTAACAAGAAGTTGGTTAAATGAGTTTATAGATCTCAGTGATGTATCCAATGATACCCTCTACAAGACCTTTAATGCGATAGGGTTGGAAGTAGACAGTCTTAAAGAGATCACGATACCGGGTAAAGTCGTTATCGGAAAGATCCTCTCTTGTGAAAAACATCCGGATGCAGATAAACTGAATGTCTGTAAGATCGATGTAGGATCGGGAACAAGACAGATCGTATGTGGTGCGGCCAATGTTGTGCATGCAGAGTATGTCGCTGTAGCAACCATCGGTGCAGTCTTGCCGGGTGACTTTGAGATCAAACATGCCAAACTGCGCGGTGTTGAGAGCGAAGGGATGGTCTGTTCCTCTTCTGAGCTCGGTCTGCCTGCGATGGGTGACGGGATCATGATCCTTGATGAGAGTATCGGAGCACTTGAAATCGGAAAAGAGTTCGGTGAATATCCAAGCGTAGCTGATACGATCATTGAGCTGGAACTGACTGCAAACAGAGGTGACTGTCTGAGTATCTACGGTGTGGCCAGAGACCTGGGTGTCGCACTGGATAAAGAGCTGAAGGTTTTTGAGTATAAGCAAGAAGAGAAGATGAAGCTTGGTATTGCCAGAGAAGCTGAGATCCACCAAGAGGGTGAGATCGATGCCGATCTTTACTATAAGTTGGCAAACCTGGAGCAGGTACACAGCAGCTTCCTTATCGATCTCAGACTTGCCATGGTAGAGGAGAGTGCCGAGGGAAAACTCGAAGCGATGTTGAAGTATGCGATGCATACTACGGGTATCGCACTCAGAGCTTACGAAAGCCGTTGTTTCCGCACCGAAGATGATAAAGTGAGGGTAATTGCACGTTCATCAAAGAGAGGGATCGTAGAAGTGGTCGGTAACGACAAAGTACTCTCAACGGTCGGTGTGAACCAGGATGAAGCATCAAAAGCAGGCGATAAGAGTGAACAGATACTGATCGAAGCAAGTTACATCAACCCTGATGTGATGGTAGAAGCGATATGGAGTGCGGAGGAGTCTTATCCAACGGATGATATCTACTACAATACATCAAGAGGGAGCAGTCCCGATCTGGCTTTTGGGCTTAGTTTCCTCTCTATGCTCCTTGATACCTACTTTGAGTTCTCCTGTTATGAGGGCTCTCTGAGAGTAGAGGTCAACAGGGAAAAAGATGCGATCGCTGTGGATGCCATAGAGGTCTCAGCAATCGTCGGAATGGAGATTGACAAGAGTAAGATCGTGAATATCCTGCAGCACCTGGCGTTTGGTATCAACTCGGTAGATGAAACGGTGATCTCTGCGACTATTCCGCTTTTCAGACATGACATCAAAAATGTTCAGGATGTGGCTGAAGAGATCGTTAGAATTGTCGGTATCAATAATATCGAAGCCAAACCTCTCTCATTTACAGAAGCGAACCGTCTCAATGCTACATCAGATAGATACAAGATGAAAAAAACGTTTAAAAACCGTGCGGTAGGATGCGGGTTCTATGAAAATGTAAGTTATGTCTTTACACAGAAGTCGGTACTTGAAAAATACGGTTTTACCACACTGGATGAGAATCTGGAACTTTCAAATCCGATCGCGGAAGAGCTCAATACACTGAGAAGTACGATCTTGACAAACCTCCTGCAAGCGGTAAAACGAAACGTAAGCTACTCTAAAAAATCGATCCCTCTTTTTGAGATCGGAGCGGTGTTTGATGCACAGAGACAACAGAAAGAGGTCTTCTCTTTTGT
The DNA here is from genome assembly GCF_058374785.1 of Sulfurovum sp. MH2-6. NCBI lineage: Bacteria > Pseudomonadati > Campylobacterota > Epsilonproteobacteria > Campylobacterales > Sulfurovaceae > Sulfurovum > Sulfurovum sp. MH2-6. The sequence continues at coordinate 1,999,076 of NZ_CM178170.1, read as the reverse complement.
CTTCTCGGGACAGGCTGAGAGTGAAAATGTACAGAATGCGGGGAAACCTCAATCGATCGATTTTGGTACCTTTGTAGAGAAGCTGAGTGCGATCATCGGTGCGTTTGAATTGGTACCGTGCAGTAGCAGGAACGGACTGATCCATCCATACCAATCGGCTGATATTGTGGTAGACGGTACAGTATGCGGATATCTTTCAAAGCTTCATCCGACAGTACAGGAGGAGTACGGCATCCCTGTCACATTTATCGCTGAACTTGACCTGGATCCACTACTGCCAAAGCATATCAATGCAGAAGGTATCTCCAAATTCCAGGGGGTCTATAAAGATCTCTCCGTAGTGATAGAGAAAAGTGTCTCCTACTATGAAGTGGCAAAGGTGATCAAGGGTCTTGAACTGCCGATGTTGAAAGATGCTTATCCGGTAGATATCTATGAAGATGAGAAACTGGGAGAGAAGAAGAGCTTGACGATCCGTTTCTTTATCCAGTCAATGGAAGATACCCTCAAAGACACAGAGATCGAATCGGTCATGGAGAGTGTCATGGGTGCATTGGAAGAGGCGTGTAACGCGCAGATCAGGTAGGTAGAGATGAAAATTGAGCTGGCTTCCTCTTACGGTTTTTGTTTTGGAGTAAAGCGTGCGATACGTATCGCAGAAGAGCATAAAGGAAGCAAAACCTATGGTCCCCTGATCCATAACAAAGATGAGATCAACCGCCTCAAAGAAGGTTTCAGTATCGGTCTGGCAGAGAAGCTTGAGGATATAGATGCAGATGACTCGGTGGTGATCCGTACCCATGGTATCCCCAAACATGAACTCGCTGTGTTGAAGGCACAGAAAAATGAAGTGATCGATGCAACCTGCCCCTATGTGACCACGCCTCAGCAGATCGTTGAACAGATGAGTGAAGAGGGGTACTCTATCGTGATCTTCGGGGATAAAAACCATCCTGAGATCAAAGGGGTTGTCAGCTATGCGGTCAACCCCCAAGATGCGTTTATCGTACTGGATGCCGAGGAGCTTGAAGATCTGCCCCTCCGAAGCAAGGTAGCGCTGGTTTCCCAAACGACGAGGAAACCGGAAGATTTTTTAAAGATTGTCAATGCGCTGATCCTGACACGTAAAGAGGTACGCGTTTTCAATACGATCTGTAATGCGACATTTGAGAACCAGGATGCGGCAGCAGCCCTTGCAAAACGCGCAGATGTCATGATCGTAATCGGCGGAAAACACTCCTCCAATACCAAGCAGCTGCACAGTATCTGTAAGCGTGATTGCGAAGAGAGTTATCTGATCGAAAATGAGCAGGAACTAGATCCTGCCTGGTTTGAAGGGAAAGAACTCTGCGGCATCTCTGCAGGAGCTTCAACCCCTGATTGGATCGTACAGAACGTGATCGATAAAATAGAAAGTATGCAAAAAGAGGGATAGTGATGCACTCGATTACCTTAAAACCTATCTCAAAAATTGACGGAGAGGTCAATCTCCCCGGTTCAAAAAGCCTTTCAAACAGGGCGCTTTTACTTGCTGCACTCGCAGAAGGTACTTCAAAGATCACCAACCTTTTGGAGAGTGATGACACAAGGCATATGCTCAATGCCCTGAAGATCCTGGGGGTGAACTATCAGCTCTCTGAGGATAAAACCGAATGTGTAATAGAGGGTAATGGCGGAGCATTTGAGCATAGTGAAGAGATCGAACTCTTCCTGGGCAATGCAGGAACGGCCATGAGACCATTGACAGCAGCACTCTGCCTTGGTGTAGGACGTTACCATATGACCGGAGAACCTAGAATGGAAGAACGGCCTATCGGGCACCTTGTGGATGCATTGCGGCAGGCCGGTGCAAAGATCAGCTATGAAAAAAACGAGGGGTATCCGCCGCTCACTATCGATGCTGACGGTCTAGAGGGAGGTGAAGTGGAAATTGACGGAGCGATCTCCAGTCAGTTTTTGACCGCTCTGTTGATGGCAGCACCGCTGATAGAGAATGATACAACGATCAAGATCAAAGGAGAACTCGTCTCAAAACCCTATATCGATATTACACTGGATATCATGAAGGATTTCGGTGTCACGGTAGAGAACAGTGACTATCAAGTGTTTAGAGTGAAGGGCGGACAGAGTTACAAGGCTGTAGAGAGCTTTATGGTTGAGGGGGATGCCTCTTCGGCCTCTTATTTTCTTGCTGCTGCAGCGATCAAAGGCGGCAGGGTCAAAGTGACGGGTATCGGCAAAAAGAGTATCCAGGGTGATATACGCTTTGCAGATGTCCTGGAGAAGATGGGTGCAGAAGTGGAGTGGGGCGATACCTATATCGCTGTAAGCAGGGGAGAACTCCATGCGATAGATATGGATTTTAACCATATCCCCGATGCTGCGATGACGATCGCTACCACCGCGCTCTTTGCAAAAGGTACGACTACCCTGCGCAATATCTATAACTGGCGTGTCAAAGAGACGGACAGGCTTACTGCGATGGCAACAGAACTGCGTAAAGTAGGGGCTGAAGTCGAGGAGGGGGAGGATTACCTGAAAGTAACCCCGCCTGCTGTACTCAAGCACGCTGCCATAGATACCTATGATGATCACAGAATGGCAATGTGCTTTTCTCTTCTGGCACTTGATCCGGCCTCTGTGACCATCAATGAACCTGAGTGTACGGCAAAGACCTTTCCTACCTATTTTAATGTACTTGAGAGTATCTCCTCTTAAGTACCGGATAAATCCGCCAAAACTATCCTAACTATCCTTAAAATAAAGCGATCAAGAGAAGTTTATACCTGCTTATATTCAACGTTTACGCTGCTTAATAAGCTATTTATTAGTAAGCGTTATTTTTAAAAAAAAAGGTATAATAACACAAAATTTGTGTACACATAAGGATAGATTGGTATGAAGTTCGAAGATATCGAAGTAGAAGATGTAGATTTTGAGGCGATGCTAGAGGAATCGTTTAAAAAAGCAGAGTCAAAGAGTGATTTAGTAAAAGGTACAATCGTTAAGATCGATGAGAAAGATAACCTTGCAGTCGTAGATATCGGTGGTGGTAGAGATGCAAATCTAAGCCTGGACGAGATCAAAGACGAAGAGGGGAACAACCTTTTCAACGTGAATGACGAGATCGAAGTTGTAACACTCGGTAGAGGTAAAGTATCATATAAAGCAGCGCAAAGCAGAGCAGCAATCAATGAGTTCATCTCTGAGTATGATGCTGAGCAAGAGTACATTATCGAAGGTACAGTGACTAAGAAAAACAAAGGTGGATATGTTGTAGAGGTTGACGGTCTTGAGTTCTTCATGCCACGTACACTCTCTTACCTTTCATCAAAAGTAGACCCAGTCGGTAAAAAAGTAAAAGCGATTATCGTAAAAGTCGACAAAGATAAAGGTTCTGTAGTTGTATCAAGAAAAGAGCTTATCGAAAGAGATAAAGCAAAAACAGAAGAGATCGTCAGCGCACTTCTTGAAAGCAAAGAACCTGTAGTCGGTACAGTGAAAAAGATCACTTCATACGGTATGTTTGTAGATGTAGGTGGTATGGACGGTCTTGTTCACTACTCACAGATCTCTCACAAAGGGCCGGTTAATCCAGCAAAATACTTCAGCGAAGGTGATGAAGTAAACGTAGTAGCACTTGACTATGACAAGAAGAAAAGACATCTTTCACTCTCGATCAAAGATGCGAATCCAGATCCATGGGCTGATATCGACTCTATCATCGGTGTGGGCGATACAGTAACAGCTACCGTATCAAACATTGAACCGTATGGTGTGTTTGTAGACCTAGGAGAAGATCTTGAAGCATTCCTTCACGTATCTGAAATCTCTTGGGACAAGAATGTAAAACATCCGAAAGATTACCTCGAGAATGGTCAAGAGATCAATGTAGAAGTAATCGAAGTGGATAAAGAGGGTAGAAGACTTAGAGTAAGCCTTAAAAATCTTCTTCCAAAACCAATGGATGCATTTGCTTCTGAATTTAAAGTAGGTGATACTGTAAAAGGTGCAGTAACTTCAATTACTGATTTCGGTGCGTTTGTGAAAGTTGGACCGGTTGAAGGTCTTCTTCATAACCAGGAAGTATCTTGGGATAAGAGCAAAAATGCAAAATCAGAGCTTAAAGTAGGCGATGAAGTTGAAGTGAAGATCATCAAGATCGATAGAGATGCGGAGAAAGTATCTCTTTCCAAGAAAGCTTTGGAAGATTCACCGGTAAGAGCATTTGCACAAAACCATAAAAACGGTTCTATCGTAACCGGTACAGTGAAAGATAAAAAAGACTTCGGTGTATTTATCCAACTAGAGGACAATGTTGATGCATTGATCAGAACTGAAGATCTTCACCCGCTTAAATTTGACGAGGTCGAAAAAGGTCAAGAGATCAAAGGTGTGATCAGCTTCATCGATGCAAACAATGATCGTATCAGAGTATCTGTAAGAAGACTTGAGCGTCAAGAAGAGAGAGAAGCGATGGAAAAACTCAATCTTGAACAAGACGACAGCATGACTTTAGGTGATGCATTTGGTGATGCATTTAAAAAATAATCACCTTTTTAGATAAATTAAAGCTTCAAACTCTATACTTCGATGAAATAAAATGAGGTAATTTTTACCTCATTTTAAAATCATACTAAATTATGTGTTCTTAATAAATTTAAACAAAGGTTATTACATGTCAAAAAAGACTATTGTTGTTTGTGACCACATCCATCAGAGTGGTTTAGATATCCTTGCAAATGATAATGATATTGAGCTAATCAATGCTGCAGATGAGCCGAAAGATAAATTGATCGCAGAGATCATTCAGAAAGCTGATGTAGCGATTACGCGTTCTTCTACAGATGTGGATGATGCCTTTTTGGCAAATGCGAAAAAAGTGACTGCCGTTGTACGTGCAGGTGTAGGTGTAGATAATGTTGATATCCCTGGTTGTAGTAAACAGGGGATTGTAGTAATGAACGTTCCCACTGCCAATACCATTGCTGCAGTAGAATTGACAATGACGCATATGCTCTCTTGTGTCAGAACTTTCCCTTATGCCCACAATAATCTAAAACAAGATCGTATTTGGAGAAGACAGGACTGGTATGGTACTGAGTTGAAAGATAAAAAACTCGGTATCATCGGTTTCGGTAATATCGGATCACGTGTAGGTAAAAGAGCAAAAGCGTTTGAGATGGATGTGATCACATACGATCCATACATTGATTCATCAAAAGCAACAGATCTTGATATCAAGTATACGAAAAACTTCGAAGATATTTTGGATTGTGATATCATCACGATTCATACACCAAAGACCGAAGAGACGATCGGTATGATCGGTTCTGAAGAGATCGCCAAGATGAAAGACGGTGTCATCCTTATCAACTGTGCAAGAGGTGGTCTCTATGAAGAAGAGGCACTTGTAGAAGGGTTGAAATCAGGGAAGATCGCGATGGCAGGGATCGATGTATTTAACAAAGAACCGGCAACAGATCATCCGCTTCTTGACCTTGACAATGTCACAGTGACACCTCACCTCGGTGCAAATACCAAAGAGTCACAAAGAAATATTGCTACACAGGCAGCTGAAAATGCTATCGCAGCAGCAAAAGGTATCTCTTATCCAAATGCACTGAACCTGCCAATCAAAGAGAATGAACTTCCTGATTATGTACGTCCATATCTTGAACTGATTCAGAAGATAGGACATATCTCTGCACAGGTGACTAAGTCAGCGATCAAATCGATCAAAGTGACAGCAAAAGGCGAGATCGGTGAATATGTAGAGTCTTTGGGTACGTTTGCAACGGTAGGTGTATTGACAGAGTCTCTTTCTGACCAGGTAAACTATGTCAATGCCGAGTTTGTCGCGACTGAGCGCGGAATTGAGATCATCAAAGATATAAAACCGAATACCAGCGGATTTACCAATAAGGTTGAAGTAAAACTGACAACACAAGAGAGTACTATCACTATCGGTGGTACGGTCTTTGACGGTACAGAGCAGCGTATCGTTGAGATCGATGAGTATATCCTTGATGTTGAACCAAAAGGGACGATGGTCTTCTTCAGAAATACAGACACTCCGGGTGTGATCGGCGATGTAGGTAGAATCATGGCGAGCCATAACCTGAATATCTCTGACTTCAGACTTGGACGAGATAAGAAACAACAGGCACTTGCGGTTGTTAAAGTTGACGGCCAGGTGACTAAAGCGATCCTTGATGAACTCTCATCACTGGAAGCGTGTATCAGCGTAAGCCACGCCTCTCTATAATTTTAACAGCCTTTTGGCTGTTTTAATTCGTCATTTCCCCGTTAATATTATCATAAGTAATATATGATATAATCCCCACTTATTATAAGTTTATCTTAGCAACCTCTCTGTTTGTTAGGCTATAATTGTATATTTATTGGGAGTAATTAGCATGAAAAAGTATCTGATCCTTCTTTTTGCACTGCCGCTTTTTGCCGGTTTGGAGAATCTACAGTTGCAGAAAGCACTTAAACTGCTGGAAGAGAAGAACCTTGAACTGAAAGTATCTCGCTTTGAAGCGCAGATGAGAGCCTATGAGGCACAGGCAGCAAAAGGACATCACTTTGGTAAACTGGATGTCACGGTCAGCGGGATGCGCTCCAATGATGCCGGTAATGTCTTCGGATTTAAACTGGCTAGCCGTGAGGCTACATTTGGTGATTTCGGTTTTAGTGAATTTCTTAGTCCGTTAGGGCAAGCGATCTATGATGCATCTCAGGATATACCACCGCAAGATATGAGTGGATTGTTGGCGGTGCAACCCGGAGATTTGAACTATCCTGAAGCGAGAAACCACTTCCAGACGAAATTTTCCTATATGCTTCCGCTCTATACCGGCGGTAAACTGACAGAGTATGGACGTATCACCGAATCGATGCACCAGATGAGTCTTTTTGATACCAAGCAGCTGCGCAATGAAAAAATCTTTCAAACCAAAAAAGCATTTTATGACATTTCACTGGTAGAGAACTACATCGGTAATCTCTCAAAAATTCTTAACAACATCAATCGACTGGAAAATATCGTATCTACAATGAAAAAAGAGGGGTATGCCCAAAATATTGACCTGCTTGAGGTCCAGGCGCGCAAAGCTGAGGCACTCAGTATGTACAATCAGGCCAAGCTCAATAGGGATCTCGCCTATCAGTTCCTCTCATTTCTTCTCAATACCGAGGTCACCTCGATAGAGAGAATCAGCGATATCGCACCTATCCCCAATATAGATCCAAAAAATATCGAAGCGAAAAATATCGATATTCAAAAAGCGATGCTTGGTGAGAAGATCGCAGATATGGCCGTTGGTGTAGAGGCGGCAAACTTTTTACCGACTGTGGGTGCATTTGCGGAGTATGGAAGTGCTGATGACAAATTTCTGAACGAGTTTAAGCAGAAAGACTCCTATACCGTAGGGGTACAGCTCCAATGGAATCTCTTTTCCGGAGGAACAGACTATGCCAACCTTGAAAAAGCGAAGGTAAACCGTCTTAAGGTGCAAAGCCAGGTAGCACTGGCAAAGAGCGGGATCAATCTGAAAGCGAAAAAGCTTGAGACAGAGATCAGAAGCAAAGATGCAGATGTGAAAAGTTATCAAAAACAGTTGCAGTTTGCACGCAAAGTCTATGAAAACTATCAGGGAAGATATCAGGAGGGCATGGTCTCTATCTCTGATGTGCTGATCAAGCAGTCCAAAGAACTTGAAATGTTATTGAAGCTTTTAACTGTAAAAAATGACAGAAATACGAAAGTCTTTGAACTGAATTGTCTGTTGAACAGTTGTAATATATAAGAAGTAAGGAGTAGCGATGAAAAAACTAATCACATTGATGACCCTGTTATGTTTAACAGTTGGTGCATATGCCATCGAGATCGAGTTGAGCGGTTCTGTGATCTCGGATAACCAGAAGATGATCACCAGCCGTTATATGGGATATGTAAAAAATATGGCGGTAAGTGAAGGAGATATTGTAAAGAAAGGTCAACTACTTTACGAGATCGACTCTAAAGAGATCGAAGCGGCAGAAAGACAGGTCGACCTGGCAATATCACAGGCAAGACTGGCACTGCAGATGAATAAGAGCCAATATACCAATGTCCTTACCAACCTGGCAAGACATCAAAGACTGTTTGAAAAGAAAATGGTTTCCAAGTATGAGTTGGAGACATTGGAACTTGCTGCAGCAAACCTCAAAGATATGGTTGAGATTGCCGAAAAGCAGGTCAAGCAGGCTGAAGCAAAAAAAGAAGAGGTACTCAATCAGTATAAGTACCTCAAGGTCACTGCACCAAATGACGGCGTGATCGTTGACAAGAAACTGAATGAGGGAGAGATGGCAATTCCCGGCATGCCGGCAGTCGTGCTTACTGATCTCAGCCGTTTGAAAGTTGTCGCTGAGATTTCCGAAAGTCAGCTGGGGTATATCAAGGTAGGTAAAGAAGTGGAATTGACGATTCCATCGATAGCATTTTCAACAAAAGGAAAAATCTCTTCGATCATTCCCAGCTCAAACCCTATGACACACAAGTTCAAGATCAAGATGGAGTTTGATAAAAAGAGTGCTTCTGTTTATCCGGGAATGTATACTAAAATTATCATAAAGCGTGATGATGATGCAAACCAACAATAAGAATCAATACGAAGTAACAGATATCGCAGGTAGGCTTGCCAAAGGTTTTCTCACAAATCCTTTGACAGCTGTCCTGGGTGCTTTTTTGATCCTGATGGGATACTTGGCACTGAGTATCATGCCTCGTGAAGAGGATCCTCAGATTGCAATCTCCGGCGGGGCTGTGATCGTTCCGATGCCGGGTGCATCTCCCAAAGAGATAGAAAATGTCATTATCAATCCTCTGGAGCGTAAGCTCAGAGAGGTCAGCGGGATCGAGCATATCCATGGTATGGCGATGGATAATGTCGGTGTGGTCAATGTCATGTATTATATCGGAGAGGATAGAGAGGACTCAAACCTCAAGCTTTACGATAAAGTGATGCAGAATATGGATCAGATGCCAAAAGGGACAATGCAGCCGATTGTAAAACCGTTTGATATCGATATCGATATTCCTATTGTCAGTATCGCTTTTTATCCCAATCCAAAGAGCGATGTATCAGAAGTAGAACTCTTTAAACTGGTAAGAGAAGTACAGCAAAAGCTTAATGCGGTAGATAATATCGCAAAAACCACACTCAAAGGTGCACGTAAAGCACAGTACAATATCGAAGTGGATATGGGTAAACTCTCTGCCTATCACCTCTCCCTCGGTCAGATCATGAAAGCCGTGCAATCCGTAGCGGTCAATGTCCCTGATGTAAAAGGAAGAACCCGGTCTGATAAACTTGTGATCTTTGGCGTCAAAAATGCGATCGAGAAGGTAGAAGATGTAGGCAATGTGATCGTGGCACAATATATGGGCTCACCGATCTATCTTAAAGATGTGGCAAAAGTCACAGAAGGCATGGATATCCAAAACTTCCAAACTGCAGAGATCCTTCATAAAGGTACAAAAGAAGAGCAGTTAAGTGAAGCAGCAAAACAGGTGACACTGACAGTTGCCAAACTTGCAGGGACCAATGCCGTATTTGTTGCCAACGATGTCATGGATGTACTGAAGAGCTATGAAGCAAGACTTGAAAAAGAGGGTATCAGCTACCTGGTGACAAGAAATTATGGTACCAGAGCGAATGAAGCGGTAAATGAACTGATGCACCACTTGGTCATTACGATCATCATTATTGCGGTGATGCTTGTCTTTGCCTTGGGGTGGAAAGAGTCTGTTATCGTTACCTTTACGGTACCGGCAATTTTGGCGATCACACTCTTTGTGGCCTATCTTTCGGGACAGACGATCAACAGGATCACACTTTTTGCATTCCTGTTGTCACTGGGCCTCCTGGTGGATGCAGCCATCATTGTGATAGAGAATATTCATAGACACCTGCATGCACACGATGTGGACAGTAAAGAGATGGATGAACTGCTCATTGAAGCAACGGATGAGATCGGAGCACCAACCAACGTAGCGACACTGGCAATCATTATGACGATGGTTCCGATGGCGTTTGTCGGGGGTATGATGGGGTCCTTTATGCAGCCTATCCCTTATAATGTTCCTGTGGCACTGATCGCTTCACTTTTTGTAGCCTATATCTTTACGCCGTACTTAAGTTTGAAACTACTGAAAAAACCAACACACAAGCATCACCATAACGGGGAGGGGCACTAATGAAAAAATTGGAAAACTTTATCTTTGGTATCCTTAACGAAAAGAAAAAGAAGAAACTTGTTGTCATCCTGACAGCAGTGGCGTTCTTTGGTTCACTCTTGATGTTCCCTACCAAAATGGTACTGGCTAAAATGCTTCCGGGTAAAAGTGACAATACTTTTTCGATTTATGTCGATACCCCTACAGGCTCTTCTATCGAAGAGACCAAACGTGTCAGTTCGTGTGTGATTGACTTCTTGAAAAAAGAGGAAGAGGTGATGCATATCGAGCTCTTCCTTGGGCAGGGCATTCCTCTGGACTATGCAGGTCTGGTCAAGGGTGCGAGTATGAAACAGACAGAGAATGTGGCTGAGATATCGGTGAACCTTACAGACAAACACGAGCGTGATGAGCCCTCATTTCTAATGGTACAGCGTCTGCGTCCTGTCATCAAAGATACCTGTCTGCCACTGGTGAAAGATACGACTATCAAGTTCATTGAACAGCCGGCAGGTCCTCCGACACTGGCATCAGTTGTTGTCGAAGTGCATGGTGAAAACCTTGCAAAGATCAGAAAGCTGGCACTGGAGAGCTCTTCTATTTTAAGTCAGACAGAAGGACTTGTGGATGTGGATGTGATGGCAGATGATCTCTTTGACAAATATGAACTGATCCCTGATCAGGAGAAGATCTCCCGTTCGGGACTGAGTGTAGAACAGGTCAATAACATTCTCTATCTTGCATTTGAGGGGATGGTGATCTCGCACAAAAACTCGAAGAATATCTCTGATCAGATACCTATTTTCCTGATCTTGGAAAAAGAGAGTAAAGAGCTTTTTTCAAAAGATGAAGATGCGCTTAGCAGTAAACTCTCTTCACTGAATCTTATGAATCAGCAAGGGATGATGGTTCCGCTAAGTGAGGTGGTCAGCATCAGAAAAGTAAAATCAAGTCCGATGATCATGCATAAGGATCTAAGTCGTATGATCAATGTGATTGCAGAGACAGATATGGTCTCCCAGGTTTACCCACTGCTTGATGCAAGAGGAAAGATGATCGACTATTTCGAGAAGGAGTTTATCGTGGAGAAAGAACCGGGTATCAATACCTATATGTTCGACCTTCACCTTACGGATAAAAAAACAGGTGAGAAGTTCCTGCTGCGCTGGGATGGTGAGATGAAAGTAACACTGGATACTTTCAGGGATCTTGGCGGAGCATTTATCTCTGCACTGGTACTGATCTTCTTACTGCTGGTGGTCTACTATAAGAGTTTTATACTCAGTGGTATCATTCTGCTCGGTTCTTTCCTTTCGCTCATCGGGGTGATCGTAGGGCACTGGGTAGCGAACTGGTTTACAAGCGAGACTTTCTTCCTTACTGCAACCTCGCTGATCGGGTTTATCGCATTGATGGGGATCAGTTCCCGTAATTCACTCCTGCTTATTGACTTTACAAAGTCGTTGATGGAGTGTCAGGGGATGCCGAAACGTAGAGCGATCGCTGTTGCTACGGCAACGAGGGCTAAACCTATCGCATTGACGGCAGTAGCGATCATCCTTGGTTCTGCATTGCTTGCGAGTGACCCTGTATTTGGCGGTCTGGGTGTTGCCCTGATCTCAGGTACTGTCGCGGCAGTCTTTGTCTCACTTCTGTTTGTCCCGATTCTGATGGACAATGCCAAGGCGATGGATTTTGAGAAAGCCGAGTGTGATATAGCGCATAACAATATCTCTGTCACGAAATAGGTTTTTCCAAACCGATTTGTTCCCACCCAACTGTGGGAACGTTCGCCCCTCTTCTTTTTTATTAACCAACCATAGGGTATAATTTGTCCAATTATTTTATTTTGAGGAGCTAGAATGGCTACAATCGGCATGGGTGATATGAAAAAGGGTACAAGACTTGAGCTTGACGGAAACCCTTATAAAGTGATAGAGTTTCAACATGTGAAGCCAGGTAAAGGTGCTGCGTTTGTAAGAGTAAAGATCAAAAACCTTCAGACAGGTAAAGTGATTGAGAAGACGATCCATGCAGGCGATAAGTTCGAGGTACCTGAGCTTGAGCAAAAAACGATGCAGTTCCTGTACGATGACGGTGAGTTCCTGCAGTTCATGGACACGGAAACATTTGACCAGATCGGACTAACACATGAGCAGGTAGGTAAAGAGACATTTGATTTTATGATCGACGGTATGGAAGCAGAGGTACTTTTCCATAACGGAAAAGCGATCTCTGTTGAGATCCCTCAAACAGTCGTACTTAAAATCGTTGAGACTCCGCCAAACTTCAAAGGTGATTCACAAGGTGGTAAAAAACCTGCGACACTTGAGAGTGGTGCCGTGGTACAGGTTCCGTTCCATATCCTTGAGGGAGAGATGATCAAAGTAGATACCGTAGAGGGTAAATACCTGGAGAAAGCAAAATAGTTTTTATCCGGGTTCTCCCCGGTCTCCCCACATTTCCCCCTTTTCAATAACTTCACACTCTTTTCAAATTTATCAGTTTCACTGTTTCTATTTAGCATTTATTGATCTTATATCGTTATAATCATTACAACTATAGTGATAAAAGGAGTCATGTCATGGCAAGTGTAGTATTACCCCTGGCAGAAGGGTTTGAAGAGCTTGAGGCGGTTGCCCTGATCGATGTGATGCGTCGCGGAGGGATCGATGTACGTGTTGCATATATCGGTGAATCACCTCTTGTTTTGGGTGCGAACGGGATCACCATTGAAGCGGATAATGCGATTGATCATATCAAAGCAGATGAGTTTGATATGATGGTACTTCCCGGCGGATGGGGCGGAACTCATGCATTGGCCGAAAATGCTACAGTGATCTCTCTGCTTCAGGAGTTTAAAGAGAACAAAGTAATAGGTGCGATGTGTGCTGCACCGTACGTGCTGAAAGAGGCAGGAGTATTGGGAAGTGACTATACCTGTTACCCGGGCGCGAAAGAGGAGATCGACCATCCGGGATACAGAGAAGACAGCAAAGTGATCGTTGATGGTAATGTGATGACCTCACAGGGACCGGGTACTGCTGTATGTTTCGGGCTTGCCATTGTTGAGAGACTGGTCGGTGCCGAGACAATGCAGAGTGTGAAAGAGGGAATGTTACTGGATTATTGTTAAATTCTGAGCGGGGTTTAAAGGAGATTTACCTAAAATACGCACCAAGAACTAGAAAGGTTGATGATGTCAGAAGAACCGAAAAACGTACCACAGTATACCCATTTGCACCTCCATACGGAGTACTCGTTACTGGATGGGGCCAATAAGATCAAAGCCTTGGCCAAGAAGGTGAAAGAGCTAGGTATGAATTCGGTCGCGATGACCGATCACGGGAATATGTTCGGTACGATCGACTTCTACAATACGATGAGAAAAGAGGGGATCAAGCCTATCGTCGGGATGGAAGCGTATGTACACAATCAGCCTGATATCGGAGACAAGAGTATCCGCCAGCGTTTTCACCTCTGTCTCTATGCCAAAAATGATGTGGGGTATAAGAACCTGATGTACCTTAGTTCCCAGGCGTATCTGAACGGGTTTTACTACTACCCCCGTATCAACTGGGATATGCTTAAAGAGCACGCTGAAGGTCTGGTCTGTAGCTCCGCCTGCCTTCAGGGTGAGGTGAACTGGCACCTGAACCTCTCCGACCGTAACGTAAAGTTCGGGGCTAAAGGGTATGACGAGGCGAAACGCGTAGCTCTCAGGTACAAAGAGGTCTTTGGGGATGATTTCTACCTGGAGATCATGAGGCACGGTATCGGTGACCAGTACAATATCGACAAACAGATCATTCAGCTCTCACAGGAGACGGGGATCAAGATCGTCGCTACCAACGATACCCACTATACCAATCCACAAGATGCAGATGCACACGAAGCCTTCATGTGTATCGCAATGAACAAACTCTATGATGACCCTAACCGTATGCGTCACTCGGTCCATGAATTTTATGTCAAGTCCCCTGAAGAGATGGCAAAGCTCTTTGCCGATATCCCTGAAGCGCTTGAGGCTACTCAGGAGATCGCCGATAAGTGTAACCTGGAGATCAAACTGGGTAACCCGACACCTCCGAATTTCAAGTTCGCCAGAGAGAAAGCAGCAGCGATCGGTCTGGAACTGCCTGAACCGGATGAAGAGTACTCTTTGGCCAATGATACGGCCCTCTTTATCGAAGAGTCAAGACGGGGGCTGGAAGAACGTCTGAAGATCGTAGACCCCTCCAAACACCAGGAGTACCGTGAAAGACTACAGACAGAGATAGATATCATTACCAGTATGAAATTCCCTGGATATATGCTGATCGTATGGGAGTTCGTTGATGCAGCCAAACAGATGGGTATACCGGTAGGTCCCGGGCGTGGATCTGCAGCGGGATCTCTGGTCGCCTATGCCCTGCGAATTACCGATATCGATCCGATGCCTTACGGCCTGCTCTTTGAGCGGTTTCTGAATCCCGAGCGTGTATCGATGCCGGATATCGATATGGACTTCTGCCAGGCCCGCCGTCAGGAGATACTTGACTATGTGATCGACAAATACGGACGGGTGAACGTGGCCCAGATCATTACCTTCGGTAAACTTCTTGCCAAAGGGGTGATCCGTGATGTTGCGCGGGTACTGGATATGCCTTACTCCAAGGCCGATGCGATGGCAAAACTGATCCCGGATGAACTGGGGATAGACCTGAAAAATTCGTATGAGAAAGAGCCTAAGATCAAAGAGCTCCTAGAGAGTGATCCTCTGGCAGCACGTACCTGGAAGTATGCGCTGGCACTTGAAGGTCTGAACCGTAATGCCGGTACCCATGCCGCAGGGGTGGTGATCTCAAATGAACCGCTCTGGAAAAAGACGCCGCTCTTTAAACCTTCAGGACTCGATACGCTTGCAACACAATACAGCGGTAAGTATGTCGAGGATGTGGACCTGATCAAGTTCGACTTCCTTGGACTGAAAACACTTACTGTCGTTGAAGAGGCCAATAAACTGGTGGAGAAACGCCACGGAAAGCGTATCGACTTTGTCAAGGAGAATATCAACGACAGAGGTGTCTATGACTATATCTCTACCGGTGAAACACTGGGGCTGTTCCAGATCGAATCGGCGGGTATGCAGGATCTGGCGAAGAAACTGAAGCCGTCAGGCTTTGAAGATGTTATTGCGATGCTTGCACTCTATCGTCCGGGTCCGATGGAGTCGGGGATGCTAGATGACTTTGTTGAGCGTAAACACGGACGTGCGGAGATCACCTATATGTTCCCTGAGCTTGAACCGATACTCAAACCGACCTACGGGGTTATCGTCTACCAGGAACAGGTGATGCAGATCGTACAGACGATCGGTGGTTTCAGTCTCGGTGGTGCAGACCTTGTCCGTCGTGCGATGGGGAAAAAGATCAAGGAGGAGATGGATAAGCTCAAAGAGCAGTTTGCCGAAGGTGCCGAGGAAAAAGGCTTTAACCGGACCAAAGCGGAAGAGCTTTTCGACCTGATCGTGAAGTTTGCCGGATACGGATTTAACAAATCCCACTCTGCAGCCTATGCACTGGTTACGTTCTATACCTCCTTCTTGAAGCGCTACTATCCTACGGAGTTCATGGCGGCGATCCTGACTCTGGAGAAGAACAACACGGATAAGGTTGTCAAGTATGTCGATGAGCTGAAACGTATGGATATCGACCTTTTGCCACCGGATGTCAATATCTCCGGACTCGTTTTCGAGGCGAAAGAGCTGGAGGGAAGAGAAGTTGTCATGTTCGGTATGGGGGCGATCAAAGGTGCAGGCGATATCGCGATCAAGTCTATCCTGGAAGCACGTAAAGAGGGAGAGTTCAGGGACCTGAGCGACTTTGTCTCAAGGATAGACTCCAGCAAGGTCAATAAAAAGGTCATCGAGTCACTGATCAAAGCCGGGGCACTTGACTGTTTCGGCTACTCCCGCCATGCAATGCTCTCCCAGGTAGAGGATATCATAGAGGCAGCCAAGAAGTCGGCCGATGCGAAAAAGATGGCAGAAAACTCACTCTTTGGCGGCGGTGCAGAGATGACTGCTGTGACGTTGACGCTTTCGGAGATGCCTGAGTTTGAACCGATGGAGATCCTGGAGATGGAGAAAGCGTCGCTTGGATTTTATGTATCGGGGCACCCGCTGGACAAGTTCCGTGAGACGCTGGAGGGTATCAACTATACATTGAGTTCCGAGATCGATGATCTTGCTGACGGATCACAGGCACTCTTTATCGGAAAGATCGAGGAGATCACTGAAAAGATCAGTAAAAAAGGGAACAAATTCGGTATCGCCAACATTATGGACCTGCACGGGAATATCGAACTGATGCTCTTTGAAAATCGCCTCAAAGAGCTTGAAGAAGATTTTGATATTACCAAACCGATCGCCTTTAAGGTAAAGATCACCAAAGACGGTGATTTTACCCGTATGAATATTCTCAAGATAGAATCACTCAAAGATGCCAAAAAAGAGAAGATCAAAGTGAAAAAAGAGGAGAAGCATGTTGAAGAGCCTGAGCAGCCACCGCTTATACTGGCACTCAATCTCATGCCTGATCCCAAGATCGCAGAAGAGCTCATGTGTTTGGCTGCAAAGTATCCGGGTAAACGGCCGCTTGAACTGCACATTAAATCCAAGCTGGCGGATGTAGTGATCGAAAGCAAGATGAAAGTCAGTGAGCTTATGTTGGAGGAAGCCAAAGAGCTGGGTGTCTACCTCGAAGAGGCATTGGTTGTTGAGGAGACCGCTTAAGAAGGGGAAAGCTGTAAACTGTGTGGCCTGCCCTATGGTAGCGGGTTTTGTAGATTCAAAACATAAAAAAGGAGAGACAAGATGTGGTGGAAGTTGATACTTTTGATCTCTTTATTCACGTTGAGTGATGCCCAGGATTCGCCAAAGATGCTTCATGCACATAGTATTGAGGTAAAACATCAAGCTATGGATGGCACGCTACAAGTGATAAGCGTTGCCAGAGATTCAGACCTGAGATGCAGAGAAGTTCCTTTTGACGGTAAGACGTTCTGGAGTGGGGAGTATCCACTTGAAACAGTACCTGATTTCTGTCAAAAGCATTTTATTACGACAGCCGGTAAGCTCTCTCCCATGAAGATGCATGAGAAGATCGATACCTTCGGTGAACTTGAGGTCCTGGAGTTTCTTGAAGAGCTTCAGGAAGATGAGCAGATGCTTTTTGTGGATAGCCGTAAGGAGGGATGGTACAAAGCACGAACGATTCCCGGTGCAGTCAATATCCCCTTTATCTACTTTACAGAACAAGGAAAATGGGAAAAAAAGAAACAAGAAGCACTTGAGCTACTGGGTATAAAAGTGACCAAAGAGGGGTTTGACTTTTCTGACGCCAAGAGAGTGCTTTTTTTCTGTAACGGTGTATGGTGCAGACAGTCGCCACAGATGATCGAAGCACTGCTTGAGATGGGGTATCCGCCTGAAAAGATGAAGTGGTACCGTGGTGGACTGCAGAGTTGGCTGAATGTGGGTATGACCTCGCTGGTCCCTTCAGAGGAGAAGAGATGAATATACTGGCGCTTATCGTACTTGCGGTAGCACTCTCTCTGGCACTCAATCTGTTACTAAAGCGTTTGGATGTCTCCACTATCGTAGGGTATATCTTTACCGGTTTTATTGTCGCAACTTTTTTTGACTATGCCAAGATCGATCAGCATGTTCTGGCTGAACTGGCAGAGTTCGGGGTGGTCTTTTTGATGTTTACTATCGGTCTGGAATTTTCCCTGACCCATATGAAGCGTATGAAGTTGGAAGTATTTGTATTTGGGATACTGCAGGTGACTCTTACGGCACTCCTTTTTACCTACCTGAGCATTACGCTGTTTGATATGACAATGAAGAGTGCGTTGGTGGTAGGGATGGCACTCTCCCTCTCCTCTACAGCGATCGTACTTACCACGCTGAATGCCAATGGTGATATCCACCGGCCTTATGGAAGATATGCATTGGGAATCCTCCTCTTTCAGGATGTTGCTGTGATCCCTATCTTGCTGATGGTCTCATTTTTGGCGAAGCCCTCCGATTCGGTATCGGATATCGTTCTGGGGACGCTCTTCTCCGGTTTTATTGTGATCTTCACGCTTTTTGTTTTGGGAAAATATGCAACAACAAAATTTTTGGGTGCCGTAGTCGATAGTAAAAAACAGGAGCTCTTTATCCTGGCTATACTGCTGATCGTCCTCTCGGCATCACTGCTGGCACATGTGTTCGGGTTCTCTTATTCATTGGGGGCGTTTATTGCCGGGATGCTGATCGCAGAGAGTAAATACAAACATCAGATTGAGGCAGATCTTGTACCTTTTAGGGATATCCTTCTTGGGCTTTTCTTTATTACGGTAGGGCTTCAGATCAACCTTGAAGTAGTAAAAGAGTATTTTTTTGTCATTGCAGGGCTGACCGTTGCGATACTTCTATTAAAAGCGATCATTATCTTTGCAATCACAGTCCTCTTCTCTTTTCCGAAACGTGCCTTTAAGACAGCACTGGCACTGGCACAGGTAGGGGAGTTTTCGTTTGCCGTCTTTGCCTTGGCCAAGTCCTATGCCCTTGTGGATAATGACGTCTTGCAGGTACTGATCTCGGTAGTCGTAGTCTCTCTTGTCTTTACGTCATTGGCAGTCAAGCATGTCAGGGCTTTTACAAACCTCTTTTATCAAAATCCGTCTGAAGCGATGAGAGAGCCTATCTGTTCTACCTGTATCGAGCATCATATTATGGTGTGTGGTTATTCACTGCTTGGTCAGCGTATCGTAGAAGAGCTTAAATCCCAGGGGATCACTTATGTGGCGATCGAGCATGACAGAAGCCTGGTTGAGTTGGGGCAGCAGAAAGGTGACAGTGTCTTTTTTGGAAATGCGGCCTCGCAAACACTCTTGAATGCATTAGGTGTAAAAGATGCGATTGCGGTGATCATCGCAATTGATAATGATGAGAAGATCCGTCTGATCTGTGAGGCCATTCATAACATTGATGAGAGGATAGATATTATTCTCAAAGTCTCCGACCGCAGGCAGATAGAAGAACTTTCGGATCTCCCTATCAAAGGTTTTATCAATCAAAATGAAAAGGTAGCAAAATTACTGGTTGACCAGGCATTGAAGTGTGAGATGGCTTAATCCCGCTGCAATACCACTTTTATGAAGTGATCTGCTCATCGTAAGAGATTGGTATATATACTGATAGCAAAGTGGTAGAAATATGTTGTTACGATGGAGCGAATTGATACGTGGTGTGTACAAAATGTTTTCGAAATGTTACATTATGATATAAAAACAGAGAATAAATTGTGACAATCAATCTAAATTCAGGATTGTATTTTTGCATTCGCCCCTGCTCATTCTTCAATAATATGCCATTTTTGTGTAATATAGAAACAGTTTTAACGGATAACTTTTTGATAACAAAGAGTTTCATTCTCCTTATACAGAAATAGTGCTACACTAGTTCCACTAAAACAAAAAAGTAAGGAACAATTATGGCAAAAATCATTTGGTCAAAAATTGATGAAGCTCCGGCTTTGGCAACATATTCATTTTTCCCAATGGCAGCAAAATTTTGTGCGGCTGGTGGTGTAGAACTTGAACAAAGTGACATTTCACTTGCTGGGCGTGTACTTGCAGCGATGGGACTAGCTGAAGATGAACTTGCAAAACTAGGTGAGTTGGTACTTCAACCGGAAGGTAACATTATCAAGCTTCCAAACGTTTCAGCATCAGTTGGACAACTTAAAGACTGTATTGCAGAGCTTCAAGGTCAAGGATATGATATCCCTAACTACCCTGAAAACCCGGCAAACGACGAAGAAAAAGCGATTCAGGCAAAATACAGTGTATGTCTGGGGTCAGCGGTTAACCCGGTACTAAGAGAAGGTAACTCTGACAGACGTGCAGCAAAAGCGGTGAAGAACTATGCAAAGAATAACCCGCATAGACTTAAAGCATTCTCTGAAAACTCAAAAGCATATGTAGCACATATGGAAGGTAAGGGAGATTTCTACGGAAACGAGAAGTCTGTAACGATGGAGAAGGGTCAAAAAGTAACGATCGCGCTTAACGGTAACGAATTGAAGACGATCGATGCAGTGGACGGTGAAGTACTTGACGGTACATTCATGTCTGTAAAAGCACTCAGAGCATTCTATAGAAAAACGATCGAAGATGCGAAAGCAAAAGGTGTGATCTGGTCAGTACACCTTAAAGCGACAATGATGAAGATCTCTGATCCGATCATGTTCGGACACGGATTTGAAATCTTCTTTGAAGATGTATTCAAAAAGTATGCAGATACGTTTGCAGAAGTAGGTGTAAACCCTAACCTTGGTATGTCTGATCTTGAGAAGAAGATTGCCGGTCATGCGCAAGAAGCTGAGATCAAGGCGGCATTCCAGGCAGTCGTTGAATCGGACAGCCCGAAAATCGCAATGGTTGACTCTGATAAAGGTACAACGAACTTCAATGCGCCAAACGATATCATTATCGATGCATCTATGCCGGTTGTAGTAAGAGAAGGTGGTAAACAGTGGGATAGAAACGGTGATGCGCTAGAGTGTGTTGCTGTGATCCCTGACAGTACTTATGGAATGTTCCACCAGGAGATGGTAGCTGACTGTGTGAAAAACGGTCAATATGATGTTACCACAATGGGTACTATGCAAAACGTTGGTCTTATGGCACAAAAAGCGGAAGAGTACGGTTCTCACCCAACAACTTTCGAACTTCCTGAGGCGGGTACGGTCACTGTAACGGCTGAAGACGGTACAGAGCTTATGAGCTTTGAGTGTGAGGCAGGTGATATCTGGAGAATGTCAAGAGCAAAAGATATCCCGATCAAAGACTGGATCAGACTTGCAGTTGAGAGAGGTCAGATCGAGCAGATCCCTGTAGTGTTCTGGTTGGATGAGAACAGAGGTCACGATGCTCAGATGATCGAAAAAGTCAACAAGTATCTGCCGGAATTCAACACGGATGGTCTGGAGATCCACATTATGGATATCGCATCTGCAACAAGATTCACAAACGAGAGAATCAGAGCAGGTAAAGACACGATCGCAGTAACTGGTAACGTTCTTAGAGACCACTTGACAGATATGTACCCGATCTTGGAGCTTGGAACATCAGCGAAAATGCTCTCTATCGTTCCATTGCTTGCCGGTGGTGGTCTGTTCGAAACAGGTGCAGGTGGTTCAGCGCCTAAGCACGTTGACCAATTCCTTGCAGAAGGTCACCTCAGATGGGATTCACTTGGTGAGTTCCTGGCACTTGCAGAGTCACTAAGAATGATCGAGCAAAAATACCCGGATGCGAACCTTGCAGCTGTAACGGCAGCACTGGATGTGGCTAACCAGGGTTACCTTGATAACAACAAGGCACCATCAAGAAAATGTGGTGAGCCGGACAACAAGGCATCTCACTTCTTTGTAGCGCAGTACTGGGCAGAAGCACTTGCTGCTTCAGACAATGCGGAATTGGCTGAGAAGTTCGCTCCTGTTGCAAAAGCGCTGAAAGAGAATGAAGCGAAGATCATGGAAGAGTTGCTTGCTTCAGAAGGTAAAGCGCAAGATATCGGTGGTTACTTCCACCCGGATGATGCTAAAGCTGAAGCAGCGATGAGACCGTCTGCAACACTTAACAGCATTATCGATGCGATCTAAGTCGAAACGTTATGCCACAGAGGGAGTGAATCCCTAGTGGCCTAATCTGTTTCTATTTTAGACACTGTACGCACTGCATCAAGCTTGATACAGTGTCTCTTACCAAAATATGCCAACATTTTGGTATACTAATCTTCTCAGATATTTCTGACAATAACATAGGGTAGTCGACTTTAGAGGGCACACGCAAGATCAGGCAACTTTCACAACATCTCTGGCTTTTTCTTAGGCTAGGCACTTATTCGCAGGACTGGCTATGGCTAATTCAAGAGTAAGTAACGACGCATAAGAGGGAAAGCGAGAGATGCCCGAAGGGTGAATAAGAAAAACGTAATCTTTCACAAGATGTTTACTTCATCTTAGCTAAAGCTAGGATTTGAAATCCTCTTGCAAAATCTTACATTTTTCTTATCCATTGTGAAGGTTTCCTGATCTTGCTTGTGTCCTATAGCATTGCAAAACATTATTGATGATCTTACGGGCAATAAGCCCTAAAATGATGAGTTATGTTTTGCTAAAGAGTCACCCTATGAATCTCACAAAAAAGGATTCAAATGGCTAAAGGTAAAAAAGTAACAGTGATTGGAACTGGAAACTTTGGTTCAACCGTCGCATTTATTTTGGCGATGAACGGTGCATGTCATAATGTTTTATTGCGCGGTAGAGACTATAACAAAGCAAAAGGTAAAGCACTGGATATGTCACAGGCAGCCAATGCTGCACGTCAACACACGGTAGTGAGGGCGGCTAAAGGGCCGGAAGATATGGCTGATTCGGATATCGTAGTCATTACTGCAGGGGCACCCAGAACACCGGGTATGAGCAGAGATGATCTATTGACAAAGAATGCTGATATCGTGAAAAAGTACTCAGAAGAGATTCGTGAGTATGCCCCTGATGCAGTTGTCATCGTAGTATCCAACCCGCTGGATGTCATGACTTATGTCGCACAAAAGGTTACCGGGTTCCCAAGAGAAAGGGTACTTGGTATGGCAGGGATATTGGATGCGGCGCGTATGGCACACTTTATCTATGAGAAACTTGAGTATGGTGCGGGACAGATCCGTGCAACCGTTATGGGTGGGCATGGTGATACGATGGTACCGCTTCCTAAGTTTACTACCGTTGCCGGTGTACCCATCGAAGACCTGCTTGATGCAGAACAGATCGGCGAGATCGTACAGAAGACAAGAACGGGGGGAGCAGAGATCGTTAACCTTCTTGGTGATGGTTCAGCCTATTATGCACCGGCTAAATCAACAGCGATCATGGTTGAAGCGATGCTGAGAGATACCAAGCAGATCCACTCTTGTGCGATTATGCTCGAAAATGACTATGGGTATTCAGGGATTGTTTCAGGTGTTCCGGTAATGATCGGAGCAGGAGGTGGAGAAGAGGTGATCAAGATGTCACTCAAACCACTTCAGCAAGAGCGTTTTGCAAAGTCAGTAGCCTCTGTACAGGAGATGGTTGATAAGCTCTATGAACTTAAATTCTTTGATAAAGAGGCATAGTGTGAAAGGACGCAAAGTAGGAATTGTAGGCGCCGGTGCAGTAGGTGCAACGGCGGCATACTCCCTCGTTATGATGGGGAGTTGTCATGAGATCGTTCTGTTCGATATCGCTGAAGGTGTGGCGAAAGGCAAAGCCATCGATATGGGGCAGGCAGCGCACTATTCGCCAAAAGGTACCAAGGTAACTGCGGTAGAGAGTGCTGCAGAGATGAAAGATTGCGATATTGTTGTGATCACTGCAGGGGTACCGAGAAAAGGTGATATGACAAGAGCAGATCTTTTAATGATCAATGCCAAAATCATGAAAGATGTAGTAGGTGATGTAGCAAAGCACTCTCCTGATGCCATCATCATCTGTGTTTCCAATCCTCTGGATGTAATGACCTACGTGATCCATAAGATGACAGGATGGGAACGTAACCGTATCATCGGGATGGCAGGTGCACTGGATGGTGCCAGAATGGCCTACCAGATCTATGAGACACTTGGGTACGGTATGACACAAACGGGTGATCTTGTGATCGGTGATCACGGACAGCATATGATCCCGCTACCGCAGAAGGTACAGATAGGGTCGGTGAATGCAAGTGAACTTTTGAGCCAGGAGCAGATGGATCAGATCATTGAACGTACAAAAAACGGCGGTGCCGAAATCGTAAAACACTTGGGTACGTCAGGATACTATGGTCCCGGCCGTGCAGTGGCGCATATGGTGGATGGGATACTCTCTGATTCACGTATCGTTGTCTCTTCTTCCGTGATGCTTCAAGGAGAGTACGGATATGAGGATATCTGTGTGGGTGTACCTGTGGTACTCGGTCGCAACGGGATTGAAGAGATCATTCAGATCGGTCTTGATGATGAGACACAAAGTAGGTTTAAAGTATCGGTAGATTCTATTCAGGAGAGCATCGATATCTTGACCGAGCATAAATTTTTTGAGTAGGATGTAAAATGAGAGAAATCGAATATAATGAGGTGGTAAAAGCCGTTAAGGATATGATCATGTATAGCGGTACAGATCTTCCTCAGGATACTTATGATGCACTAAAAGAGGCAATGGAAGAGGAGAAGTCACCTGTAAGTAAAGAGGTGATCCGTCAGATCCTTGAAAATGCCGATATCGCAAAAGATGAAAAAAGACCATTGTGTCAGGATACAGGACTTGCTGTTTTCTTTGTGAAGGTAGGTGATGAGGTAAAGATCAAAGGCGGCCTTTTGAAAGATGCGATCAATGAAGGGACAGAACAGGGATACACAGAGGGATACCTCCGTGCTTCGACATGTGAACCGTTCAGCAGAGCAAACCTTAAAGACACAGTGGGCTACAACCTTCCGGCGATCATCCACTTTGACCTGGTAGCAGGGGACAAGATAGCAATCGAATATGCGGCAAAAGGCGGCGGATCGGAAAACGTAAGTAGAGCGAGAGTATTTCCTCCTGCTGCAGGGAAGGAAGGTATCATCGAGTATGTAAAAGAGGTGATCAGTGATGCAGGCGGTAACCCGTGTCCTCCTATTACGATCGGTGTAGGTATCGGCGGAACATTCGAGAAGGCGACGATCAGCTCTAAGCATGCACTCTTTAGAGATATCGGCAGCGTAAACCCTGATCCGGAGATGGCAGAACTTGAAGAGACTATCCTTAATGAAGTGAACAAACTTGGAATCGGTGCAATGGGTATGGGGGGAACAAAAACAGCGCTTGCGGTACATATCGAAGCAAATCCATGTCACATCGCTTCACTGCCTGTTTCTGTGAATGTACAGTGTCACTCATCCAGACATACACATATCACACTATAAGGAGAAAGAGGATGGCAACATATAATTTGACAACGCCACTGAGCAGCGAAGATACAAAACAGCTCAAAGCAGGTGACACGGTATTTTTAAGCGGGACGATTTTTACTGCGAGAGATGCAGCACATAAAAGACTCGTAGAGCTTATTGAAAAAGGGGAGGAGCTGCCGTTTGATCTTGAAGGATCGGTGATCTACTTTGTGGGACCTACTCCTCCAAAGCCGGGTGACCCTATCGGCAGTGCAGGACCGACAACCTCTTACCGTATGGACAGTTATTCCCCTACGATGCTGAAGCATGGTTCAAAAGGAATGATCGGTAAAGGGAAAAGAAACCAGGAAGTGAAAGATGCATGTGTCGCATACGACGGTATCTATTTTGGTGCAACAGGCGGTGCCGGTGCACTTTTAGGGAAGCAGATCAAAAGTGCAGAAGTGATCGCTTACCCTGAACTCGGTCCTGAAGCTGTACGCAGAATCGAGGTCGAGAACTTTCCTGTCACGGTGATCAACGATACGTACGGAAGCGATCTTTACCAAATGGGTAGAGAGCAGTACGAAGTCAAAGATTAATCCTTTATTTTATCCACTTTTGTGCATACCCTTTTTAGGGTATGCATCTCTTCTTCACACAATCTTCTTTCTTTTTAAGTTCACTTAAATATTATCGGATATTATAGTTAAATATAAAGTACCTATAAAAGGATCGGTCATGCAATATCGTATAGAAAAAGATACAATGGGGGAGATGCAGGTACCTGCAGATAAGTACTGGGCTGCGCAAACACAACGTTCTGTCATGAACTTCGAGATCGGAGATGAGAAGATGCCTCTGGAGGTACTGTACGGTTTTGCAAATCTTAAAAAGGCATGTGCGCTGGTCAATAATCAATTAGGGCGTTTGAATGATGAAAAGACAGAAGCGATCGCCAAGGCATGTGACAGTGTGCTAAGCGGTCAACTGGATGATAATTTCCCATTGGTTGTCTGGCAGACGGGTTCGGGTACGCAGTCCAATATGAATATGAATGAAGTGGTGGCGAACAAAGCGACTGAGATACTTGGAGGAGAGTTTACCAAAGAGAAGCTTGTCCACCCCAATGATGATGTCAATAAGGGACAGAGCTCCAATGATACCTATCCTACAGCCATGCGTATCGCCGAGGTCGTCGCTGTGACAGACAGACTCATCCCCGCACTGAACCAGCTCAAAGAGACGCTGAAAGTAAAATCCAAAGCCTTCTCTGATATCGTCAAGATCGGAAGAACACACCTGCAGGATGCGACACCCTTGACATTGGGGCAGGAGCTTTCAGGGTATGTTGCCATGCTGGATACAAATCTCAAGCAGATCAATGATGCCCTGCAGTACTGCAGGGAACTTGCGATTGGCGGCACGGCTGTGGGTACGGGGCTGAACTCCCATCCGGGATTTTCACACAAGGTGGCAGCAGAACTCAATAGTTTTATGGAAAAAAATTACGGTTTTGTCTCTCAGCCCAATAAGTTCCATGCCTTGACCGGCCATGATGCCGAAGTGGTACTTTCCGGGGCACTGAAAGCATTGGCCGCAAACCTGATGAAGATTGCAAACGATATCAGATGGCTGGCATCAGGTCCAAGGTGCGGACTTGCAGAGATAGAGATCCCTGCAAATGAACCAGGATCATCCATCATGCCCGGTAAAGTGAACCCGACACAGGCGGAAGCAATGACGATGGTCGCGGTACAGGTCATGGGAAATGATGCTACTGTTGGTATCGCGGCAAGCCAGGGGAACTTCGAACTTAATGTATTTAAACCGGTTATTGCCTATAATATCCTACAATCTATCAGGCTTTTGAGTGATACGATGATCAGTTTTGACAAGAACTGTGCTATCGGTATCGTACCGCTGAAAAAGAATATAGATAGATTTTTACATGATTCGTTGATGTTGGTAACAGCGCTTAATCCGCATATTGGGTATGAAAATGCCGCAAAAATTGCAAAAACAGCGCATGCGAACGGTTCAACTCTGAAGGAAGAAGCGGTGAATCTTGGATTGATGAGTGCTGAAGAGTTTGATGCGGCAGTGAAGCCCGAAGAGATGATCGCACCTAAAGCGTAACAGTTTTGAGAGGAAGAGGGACTTCAATTTCTGTTATTTTCCTTTTTACCTCTCTAAAACTGTGTAGATACAATACACTTTTTCAAAATCAATGGAACTAATAATAGAATTAATCCTATATTATCTGATGAAATCCTATAATATATCCATTAATTTGTAATTTTAAAGGAGATAACGTGAATATTCATGAGTATCAGGCAAAACAAATTTTTGCTAAATATGGTGTTCCTACGCCAAGAGGTATCGTTGCCAACACTCCGGATGAAGCAGCTAAAAATGCAGCAGAGCTCGGTGGAGATATCTGGGTAGTAAAAGCACAAATCCATGCAGGTGGTAGAGGACTCGGTGGTGGTGTAAAACTTGCGAAGTCTATCGATGAAGTGAGAGAGCTTGCTGGCGAGATCCTTGGAATGACACTTGTAACACACCAGACCGGACCGGAAGGTAAACTTGTACAGAAAGTTTACATCGAAGAGGGTGCAGACATCAAAGACGAGCTATACCTTGGTGTGGTACTTGACAGAGCAAAAGAGATGCCTGTGATCATGGCTTCTACCGAAGGTGGTATGGAGATCGAAAAAGTAGCAGAAGAGACTCCAGAAAAGATCATCAAAGTAGCCGTTGACCCTGCAATCGGATTCCAAGGTTTCCACGGTAGAGCGTTGGTATTCGGTCTTGGAATTACTGATAAAAACGAGCAGAAAAAATTCATCGATTTTGCTTCAAAACTTTACAAGCTTTATATGGAAAATGATGCTGAACTTATCGAGATCAACCCACTGATCAAGACCGGTGCGGGTGATTTCCTGGCACTAGACGGTAAAATGGGATTCGATGACTCAGCACTGGGACGTCACCCTGAAATTGAAGATATGAGAGATATCTCTGAAGAAGATCCGGATGAGAGAGAAGCAAGCCGTTATGGACTTAGCTATGTTGCACTTGACGGTGAGATCGGATGTATGGTTAACGGTGCAGGTCTTGCAATGGGAACAATGGATACGATCAACTATATGGGCGGAACGCCGGCAAACTTCCTGGATGTTGGTGGTACTGCAAATGCGGAAACAGTGGCAAAAGGTTTTGAGATCATTCTTAAAAACCCGAATGTAAAAGCGATCTTTGTAAACATCTTCGGTGGTATCGTTAGATGTGACCGTATCGCTAACGGTATCCTTGAAGCAACGAAACTGACTGATGTACATGTACCGGTTATCGTCAGACTTGACGGTACGAATGCCCCGGAAGCAGCAGAGATTCTTAAAAATGCAAATATCGAAAATGTTATCGCAGCGACTGACCTTGCAGATGGTGCAGCAAAAGCAGTAGCAGCAGCAAAAGGAGAGTAAGAGATGAGTATTCTAGTAAACAAAGAGACAAAAGTAATCGTACAGGGTTTTACGGGTGGTGAAGGTACATTCCACGCCGAACAATGTCTTGCATACGGTACAAATATTGTTGGTGGTGTTACACCGAACAAAGGTGGTCAAGAGCACCTTGGAAAGCCGGTATTTAACACAGTAAAAGAAGCGGTTGACGCAACCGGTGCTACAGTTTCTATGGTATTCGTTCCACCTGCATTTGTCGCTGATGCAGTGATGGAAGCGGCGGATGCAGGTATCGAACTTGCCGTGATCATTACGGAAGGTGCACCGGTACGTGATATGCAGGCAGCAAAAGCTTATGCAACAAAGCACGGTATGAAAACAATCGGGCCAAACTGTCCGGGGATTATCACAGCTGAAGAGTGTAAGATCGGTATCATGCCTGGTATGATCTTCAAAAAAGGTAATGTAGGTCTTATCTCTAAATCCGGTACATTGACATATGAAGGTGCAAACCAGGTATGTAAGGAAGGATTTGGTATCACTACTGCTGTAGGTATCGGTGGTGACCCGATCATCGGTCTTTCTTATAAACAATTGTTGCCAATGTTCGAAGCGGATCCTGAAACGGAAGCGATCGTTATGATCGGTGAGATCGGTGGGGATCTTGAGATCCAGGCAGCGAAGTTTATCAAAGAGAATATCACTAAGCCTGTTGTTGCTTTCATTGCAGGACAAACTGCTCCGAAAGGTAAGAGAATGGGGCATGCCGGTGCGATCGTATCTGGTAGTGCAGGTACTGCTAAAGAGAAGATGGATGCACTCGAAGCAGCAGGTGTTAAAGTCGTTGTTTCTCCGGCAGAGATCGGTAAAGCGGTTAAAGAAGTTCTTTCCAAGTAAGAATCTAAAAGATTCTCTTTTTCTCAGGGATTCCCCTGGGAAACACTCTCCACTTTCTATAAAATAAATTAATTTACACACATTTTATATAGTTTTTTACTATAATTTCCTAATATGCATAAAAGGTATAAGTATGACAAGAATTACAAGCATTAAAATGCAGTGCAAGAAAGCACAAAATATTTTGTGTAAAATTCAGTACAATGGAGGCATTAAATGATAAGTCGTAAACAGACATTTGAAGTGCTGAATGTGAAATGTGGCGGATGTGCATCAACACTGAAGTCAAAACTTTCTGAAGAGTTCGGAGAAGTAGAAGTAGATCTGACTAAGGAGCCTCGGGAAATTACGGTAGATATCGCAGATGAGAGGATAGCGCAACTCAGAGCAGCACTCAAAAAGCTTGGTTATCCTATGAAATCTGAGCAGATGGGCTTTGTTGAAAACAATACAATGAAGGCAAAAAGTATCATCTCTTGTGCTATTGGGAAAATGAATCAATAAAAGAGTCAACGGGTCCAGTTTTTCTTGCTTCGAAATGTAACAAAATCACTTATAGTTACAATAATGCTATGTTATTCATAGCCTCCTTAGAGAAACTAGTGTATCCTCAACCATAGTGAATTGTTTATCTCACTTAAATATAATATATTAAAGGGGCACAAATGGCAGTAATGACAGCACCAGAGAATACTCCGGTATGGGTAAATACAGCTAGATGTAAAGCTTGCGATATCTGTGTGGATGCATGTCCGGCAGGTGTACTTTCTATGAAGGCAGAGCCAAGTTCAACACTCGGTGCAATGATTTCAGTAATTGCACCTGATTCATGTATTGGATGTAACGAGTGTGAACTTTCATGTCCAGACTTTGCAATATATGTTGCTGAGAAGAGCGAATTTAAATTTGCTAAACTTTCTGACGCGGCAAAAGCAAGACAAGAAGCAATTACAAATAATGGGTATAGACTACCTGCGGACTATAAGGAGGCTAACTAATGGCGGAATTAAGAGAAATTATATCAACTGGTAACGACCTTGCTGCGATTGCAGCGGTAGATGCTGGATGTAGATTTTTTGGTGGATATCCTATTACTCCATCAAGTGAAGTAATGCACACGATTTCTGACCTTCTACCTGCTGTAGGCGGTACAGCGATTCAGATGGAAGATGAGATCGCTGGTGTTGCTGCAGCAATCGGTGCAGGTATGTCAGGTATCAGAACATTGACAGCGACTTCAGGACCTGGTATTTCATTGAAAGCTGAAAACCTTGGTCTTGCTCAGATGGCAGAAGTACCGTTGGTTGTTGTAAACGTTATGAGAGGTGGTCCATCAACAGGTCTTCCTACACGTGTTGCACAAGGTGACGTTGCTCAGGCTAAGAACCCAAGCCACGGTGATTACAAATCAATTACTGTATGTGCCGGTAACCTTGCAGAGTGTTATACTGAAACAGTAAGAGCGTTTAACCTTGCTGACAGATTCATGCAACCGGTTTTCGTACTGCTTGATGAGACACTCGGACACATGCACGGTAAGGCAATGATCCCTACTGTAGAAGAAGTTCAGGCAGGAATCAAACCGAGAAAATCATTTGACGGTGCACCTGAAGACTACAGACCATATGATGTAGCACAGGATGAGCCTGCGGTACTTAACCCGATGTTCAAAGGGTACAGATACCACTATACAGGACTACACCACGATGCAATGGGATTCCCTACTGAAGAGATCGAAACCTGTAGAAAACTGATCGACAGACTCTTTAGAAAAGTTGATGAGCATACGGATGAGATCGAATTGAACGAAGAGTATAAGCTTGATGATGCAGAGATCCTTCTTATCGGATACGGTTCAGCATCACTTGCGATCAAAGAGGCGGTAGAGATACTTAGAGCTGAAGGCGTAAAAGTAGGTATGTTCAGACCTATCACACTATGGCCAAGCCCGGAGCAGAGAATGTACGAGCTTGGACAGAAGTTTGATAAAGTACTTTCTGTAGAGCTTAACCAAGGTCAGTACCTTGAAGAGATCCAAAGAGCGATGGGAAGAAAAGATATTGAGAAATTGACTAAAACAAACGGTCGCCCATTCTCTCCTGCTGATATTATTGAAAAGGTTAAGGAGGTATTCTAAAATGGCTTTT
This sequence comes from Sulfurovum sp. MH2-6, assembly GCF_058374785.1. NCBI lineage: Bacteria > Pseudomonadati > Campylobacterota > Epsilonproteobacteria > Campylobacterales > Sulfurovaceae > Sulfurovum > Sulfurovum sp. MH2-6. The sequence goes on along the minus strand of NZ_CM178170.1, from coordinate 1,967,351 downwards.
AATTATGATAACTATTTAAGACTTGAAAAAATGCCGACACTATGGTGTTGGGGATGTGGGGACGGTATCGTTCTTAAATCATTCATTCGTGCTGTTGAGAAGCTAGGACTCTCAAAAGATGAAGTATGTGTTGTTTCAGGGATCGGATGTTCAGGAAGATTCTCTTCTTACGTTGATTTCAACACAGTACACACGACGCACGGTAGAACAGTAGCATTTGCTACAGGGATCAAGCTTGCTAACCCTGATAAAACTGTTGTATGTGTTGCGGGTGACGGTGACGGTCTTGCGATCGGTGGTAACCACACGATCCACGGATGTAGAAGAAACATCGATATGACATTGATCATTATCCAAAACTTCATTTACGGTTTGACTAACTCTCAAACTTCACCGACAACACCACAAGGGATGTGGACAGTTTCACAAAAAGCCGGTAACATCGACCCGACATTTGACGGGTGTAAACTAGCTGAAGCTGCTGGTGCATCTTTTGTTGCCAGAGAAAACGTAACTGCTCCTAAAAAACTTGAAAAAGTATTTGTTGAAGCAATGAAACACAGAGGATTCTCCTATGTTGAGGCAATGTCAAACTGCCACATCAACCTTGGTAGAAAAAACAAAATGCAATCAGCAATGGAAAACCTTGACTGGATCGACAGCATTACGATGCCTAAGAAGAAGTATGACAAGCTTACTGAAGAGGAGCAACTTAACCTTCTTCCAACTGGTATCTTGAAGCAAGATACTGTAGTAAGAGAGTACTGTGATATGTATGAAGATATCAAAGCAGTGCATCAAGGTAAGCGTGGACCGATCACACAAGACGATTTCGTTAAGAAAATATAAGGAGAGAAGAACATGAGTAGAATTGTAATGAGATTTACCGGTGTTGGTGGTCAAGGTGTTCTTCTAGCAGGTGAGATCTTCGCAGCAGCGAAGATCAAAACAGGCGGATATGGTATCAAAACTGCAACGTATACTTCACAAGTACGTGGTGGACCGACTGTGGTTGATATCCAGTTGGACGATAAAGAGATCTTCTATCCGTATGCAATCGACGGACAGATCGACTTCATGCTCTCTGTTGCTGATGTAAGTTTCCAATCCTTTAAAAAAGGTGTACGTGAAGGTGGTACGATCGTAATCGAGCCAAACCTTGTGTTCCCAAGTGAAGAGGATAGAAAAAAATGGAACATTGTTGAGATTCCTATCATTACTATCGCAAAAGAAGAAGTAGGAAACGTGATCACACAATCCGTTGTTGCATTGGCTATCGCTAACACGTATATGGATGCGATCGAAGAGCAGACATTGATCGATACAATGCTTTCAAAAGTACCGAAAAAAGTACACGAGCTTAACCTTAAAGCTTTTGAACTTGGAAAAAAATACGCAAATGAAGCACAAGCTAAAGTAAACGCGTAACATTTTTTTCTTCAACCAAACAGGTTTCCCCTGTTTGGTATAGACCTCTTTCTCTTCTTATTAACAATTTTAATTTATATATAATTATTTTTTATCTGAATTGATTAAAAAATATTCATTTTTGAAATTAGTTTGTGTTGCATTCACGTTATACTGTATCTATGATGAAACGACTGATATTAACTCTTTCTTTGATAACCGGTACCGTGTGTGCAGATGAGCAGAAAGTACATAGACACCTCTCTTATCCTGCATCGGTTACATTGCTGCAGAGTATCGAGAGTGATGCCATTATTTTGGGAAAAGGGAAGCAAAAGGTCTATGTTTTTGTAGATCCTCTCTGTCCCCATTCACGTAAATTTATCACTATGGTCTCCCACAACCGTACGATGCTTTCCAAATACCGTTACGCTATCTTTCTCTATAGTATCCCCCGTTTAAAATCAACCGATGTTGTCTCAGCTGTCTATATGTCTCCCCACCCCAAAGATACTTTGTTACAGGTCATGGTCGAAGGGAAAGTACGTTCTGCGGAAGGGGATGAGGGCACAACTGAAAAAATTTCAAGGATCAACACTATTGCTGAAGAGATGGATGTCTATAAACGGCCTTATCTTTTCATAAAAAAGTGATGGAGACCATAGGAGTATTCAACCATGTATTATCACACACCCCATATCCATCGTTATGTAGATACGATCATCAAATTCCGCATACCTGTGATCATTTTTTATCTCTTGTTCGTTCTACTCATGGCTATACTTTATCCACCGAAGTTTCTCTCTACAGATGCGCTGTTTTGGCTCAAAGCTTCACATGAGTTGCAAAAAACAGAAGCAAAGCAGTTTGATACCCATCATCTTTCAAAGTTGGAGGTGAGGGTCAAAAAGTTTGATGAGCCCACACATGAAGCACTGAAGAGACTCCATGAAGCGCTTGTCGGGCTTGATGGTGTGGAGAGGGTCTCCTCCCTGTTTAGCAATGATTTTGTTGAGACGAAAAAGGGGAGCAGTGATTCGGAGATGTTAACGGTGATCAATACCGGAGAACTTGACACGCTGAGGCTTCACAAACTGCTGAAAGAGAGAGATAACGACTACAGTAACATGGTCGAAGATGATTATCATACATTCTACTATTTTATCAGCGGGGAAAATACAATCGATATCAGTGGATTAGAGATACCCGGAAGTTATCTCTATGATGCAAAAAACGGAGAGATAGAGTGGCCGATTTTAGGGAGTTACACCTTGATATTTTTATTGATTATGGTTGTAGTGTTTCGGCTTTTATTTAGAAACTATGTAGTATTTTTCAGTGCTCTTATGGTGATAGGATTGAGTACTGTGTTGACATTTACGCTTATCGTTATGCTCACGGGCATTGAGACGATGCATATCACGATGCCTTTTATTACGATCAGTATCGCTTTGGTGGATTTTTTGTATTTTTACTACCGTTGGCATGTCTCTCAATATAAAGTCAACAGACGTAATGCAGTGATTAAGATGTTGAACAGGAGTATGTTGCCTGCACTCTGGACATCTGTTATCACGATGTTGGGACTGGGCAGTTTAGTATTTATCGACTCGGAGATTATCCGGTTGCTAAGTCTTAGTGTGATCATCTCTTCTGTGACGGGTTATATGGTTAACCTGACTTTTCTACCGGCAATGTTGAGCTATTTTGAGCTTGAACATACCCATGTACCTTATGCCAAGATAGGCTATTTTTTTACTTCACGCGAGATTCACTATAACAAAACGTTCCTCTTTGGGTTTCTGGCGATCTCCTATATGCTGTTTATCACTGGAGCATATCTCATCTATGGGAAGAGTAACACTTTTTTCAAACTCAATGTGCACAATGAACAGGTAGCGCTCAAAATTCCCTACAACGAGATAGATCTTCCTTTGGTTCACTCTATTGAGCACTTTACAGAAGCTTTGGAAGAACGGTTTGAAGATGAGATAGGGGAGGTTGTCTCTCTCTCCTCTATTATCCATAACCTCAATGATGCAAACTCACAAACAGATGCACTGGATGAAGAAGCGTTACTTCAGGCACTCTTCTATATGGATCTTTATGGTTTAAGCAGCAAATATCTGGATGAAAACGCCGTGAATATCGTCATCAACCTTTATGACATCAATAAAGTAGCACTGATCGAGTGGTTATTACACTATAAGGGGATCGAACTCTATTTTATCGATCATGAAACACTGCTGGGAAGTGCAAAATACAACCAAACGGTGTTGCTTGCCAGTTCACTGCTTACTGCACTGTTGATCATCGGTTTTATCACCGGGTGGATCTTCCGCTCCAAGGCGATGGCTTTTGTAGGTTTCACGGTCAATGCTATGCCTATCATATGGTTTGGGATGATCGTTACGTTGCTTGCTATCCCGCTCAGTCTTGAGATGCTTATTGCTACGACGATCTCTTTGGGGTTGGCATCTGATGCCACTATCCATTTCGCATTCAAGTACTTCCGCTTACGCTACTTTGGCCGCAGCAGTAAACATGCACTTGAAAAGATGTACTTTTACTCGGGTATCCCCGTGATCATCGGCTCTATGATCCTTATCATCGTGTTTGCGATGTTATACTTCTCCCAGGTTCACTCTTTGGAGCTTATCGGATTGTACAGTGCTACATTGATTTTACTCTCACTCTTTACCGATATCTTTGTGTTGCCGGTGATGCTGTTGTTTATAGACAGGTTTAACGCTGCCCGTTCATAGAATTCTCTGCAGGGTATTGAATTTTATGCTATAATTCGCGCAAGGTACGACAGGTAGCTGCTGGTGACATCCCGTCACGAGAGGAAAGTCCGGGCTACATGCAAGACAGGGCTCCATCTAACGGATGGCCGGAGCAATCCGAGGGCAAGTGCAACAGAAAGTAGACTTCCGCGCAAGCGGTAAAGGTGAAACGGTGGGGTAAGAGCCCACCAGTGCCTGTGGTAACATGGGCAGCTAGGTAAACCCTTCCCGTAGCAAGAAGTACATGGTAATAAGTCTTGCTAAGCCGCCCCGAGCGGCAAAAGTACTTCGCTTGAGCGGTATGGCAACATATCGCCTAGATAAATAGCTATCCACGACAGAACCCGGCTTACGGCGTACCTTACCATTTTGCACAACTTATCATATCTTCATATAACTCCCATATAATAGCCATTTAAAGGCACTTTAACACGATTTAGTATTTTTGTAAATGTTACGTTATATTAATTAAATTGTATGTATTATTACAAAAAGGTGTATAAAAAAGTGTATAAAAAAATAAGTCTTTATACACCCCCCCTATGAAGGATGCATATGAGTGATATGGTAGCTACAAGATATGAGGGACTTTACTATCGAAAGAACAAACGTAATAAGAAAGTATTTTATGCTCGGTTCAAGATAGCCAAGAAGCCTTATCTAAGGAAGCTTGGTGAAGAGCCTGTGATGAATACTACTATGGCGAATGAGGCGAGGTTGAAGATGATCGCTGATATTAGGGGTGGTGCAGATGTGATAGATGAGAAGATATTTGATGAGTATTTTGAAGAGTATCTTGAGAACTGGCGCGCTACTTATAGTGAGAGCTGGTGGTACAATACCAAGCTAGCATACAATAAGCATCTCAAAGATATCATAGGGAAGAGTAAGCCGAGTGAGATGCAGCCGTTTGAGATACAGAAAGTGCTGAACGATCTTCTTCTCGGTAATAATGATAAAATCAAAAAGTATAAACCGTCTACCATCAAACATATGAAGAATGCTATTACTGGTACATTTGACCACATAATAAAGCAGGGGATAAATATCCGTAATATAGGCCGTGATCTAACTATACCAAGTTATGATAATAAGGTGTATTTCTCCATATCTGATGTGCAGGCAAAGAAGCTATTTGATGTGATACTTAACTACGATGATCCTAAGTGGAGAGCTTACTTTGTGTGGTTGCTGCATGGGAGGAGAAAGATGGAAGTAGCTGAGGCGCGCTGGGAGTGGTTGCACCTTCATGATATGGAGTATGTGATACCAGGGAAATATACTAAGTCAGGGAAAGACATCATAGCACCTATAACGAATTTACTCAAAGATGCACTCGAAAGGTATGGTATAAGGGAAGAGGGGTTTGTGTTTGTCGGTAATGGTCAGACCGGGCATATATCATCGACCGGCATTGACTTCCAGTGGAGGAATATCAGGGCTTTGGCAGGTGTACCAAAGATGAGACTGCATGATATACGTCACCTGATAGGATATATAGGGGTAAATAGCGGATATAGTCTTGAGCAGATCGGAGCAGTGTTATCACATGGATCTACAGAGACTACGAAACGTTACTCAAATATGAAGAGGGATACAGCTAGAGACGTACTGGGGAATATGTTTGATATGTATGTGAAGTAGAGAATTTATTTTTTTATATGGATTGCATCACCACAGTTAGGACACTCTATATAATCTAAGTGACCATTAAACTTTGCATTTGAAATTGCTATGATTATCTCCGGCATATACTCTTCAAGTGGCCTATAGTCTTCGCCTACTGTGACATGGCCTGTAATATCATACATTACACCATCGATACACGTTACTATATGGTCTGCCTTTTCGCTATACCATGCTACTGCTTGCGGAAATATAGAAAGTAGTATCTCATAAAACTTGTAGCAACTACCTCTTGTGTAGACTTGCTCAGACCATAGAAAAGAATTTCTTATTGCAGTAATTACATTCAATACTTTCATATTATTCTCCTATTAAATATAACTAAATAGCAACACTTTCCATGTATGCCTGCACCGACTTCTTTGAGTATCTATAAGGGCGTGTAGTTTTATAGAACTTCACTTTCCTTTCAGTTCTTAGATTGGCCAGTTTGCTTGGTCCGCATCCGATCATAGCAAGTGCTTCTTCTTGGCTGATGCTATCTTCTTCATCAGGTGATCTCTGCAGCTCTTCTTTTGCGATCTTTGCACCTTCAAGCATAGCCTGTTTGATGATGCCTTTGAACTCTTGATCAGATAATTGAATGTATGTTACGCCCATTGGTCACTCCTCTTCAGATAATCTATTAATTTCTAGATCTGATAGATTATTCATATCACCATCTACATCATCATCGAATAAACAGTTAAACATATCTACAAACATCGCAGCTTCATTAAAACTCTCAATAAGATCTTGCCTGTCACTGTCATATAAATCATATTCATATTTTTTGAGCATGTCTTCAATATTACCTTGAAGAGCATTCATAGCGTTAGTTGCATTTCTTCTCATCCCATCAAAACTTACTTGCATGTATTATCCTTTCATACTTTTTTCTTTTTGGTTCTATAAATGGTTTCTGGCAATCTTCATCAGGATGCTTCCCATATTGCCATTTTCCGATACTACAAATATGCTAAGGATCACGATCAGCGCATGTATCTATACTGTCAATGTGAGTACAAAAACCTCTATGACAATAAAACTTACAATCCGAGCAGTGCATCACCTATCCTTTCACCCCTGCAAACTCAAGCAGGTCTATTTCTTGTTCGTGCATCATTTCCTATCCACTAAAACGGGATCTCATCTTCACTGATGTTTGTATCAGGAGTTGTTCGGTTGTTTGGTTTATCGTGTGGTTATTGGGATGGTTGGCTGTGCGTTTGATCGTCTATGCTTCCAAGCATCTGCAGTTTTTCTACTGTCACTGAGTGCTTTGATCGCTTGCTTCCGTCCTGTGCTGTCCACTGATCAAGAGTTAATCTGCCATCAATCAAAACTTTGCTTCCCTTGCGTAGGTAATTTTTGGCGATCTCTGCTGTTCTTCCGAAGAAGGTAAGGTCTATGAACATCACTTCTTCTTTTTGTTCACCTGTTTGAGACTTGTGCTTTCTGTTGGTTGCGATCGATGTTTTACCGATCGCACTACCGCCTTGCGTGTACCTGATCTCAATGTCACGTGCAAGGTTCCCGGCTAAAATTACTTTGTTGTACATACCATCTCCTAGAAATGCTCTTCAGCCACACCGTCACGGCATGACCGATCCGTATAGACACTCGACATATAGCCGATAGTGTCAAGATGATCTCTCCACTTTTTGTCAAGTGCTTCCCAGTCCACTTCGCTAAGGCCGTTATGCCAAAATATGACGTGGCCATCACTAAGTATCTCGTGCTTCAGTTCCACAAAGTCCCATACTGCATCGAGTGTCTTGAGATCGTCTGTCTGCACGCAAAATGAGACAAGCTCTTCGAACTCCTGCAGTGCGTGGTTGTCTTTTAGAAATCTTATGAATTGTGCTTTCATAGCTTCTCCTCAACTGGCTCTACCGTCGCATCTGTCATCATGGATGCGAAGGTGTCTGCAGTGCTTTTGTCGTTTGTAAATATCTCTCTGGGTGATCATGCCATCTTGCCTTTACTTTAAACATTTTTACTCCTTACTGCTATCCAGTTAAAAATACGTCTCACGCTATAGCCCCTGATGTATGATGCTACGAAGAACATACCGCTTGACATTGTTGCTTGCTCTACTGTAGGCTCCAGCCCAATGATGGGGAACGCGAAGTATACAAGCGCCCATCCTATGACCACACCGAGTATCTGGTTGGTTATGATCTCCATGTGACTATGCTTTTTGCTCTGCATACAGTACCCCCCATTTGATTTCCGTTTTTGATCACGAACTCTACTGACGATCCTCGTTTTATGATCAGCTTATTTGTATTTGTGTCTATTGATCTTTTTTTTGTAGGTGTCTGGTATAGCTCTACCATCCCAGATCCGATATACTGGAGAAATACTTCTACATTTCCTACCGTCTCCACCTCTTCACCGTTGTCTATCACTGCAACATAATCTGTCAAATCTTCCTCCCAGCGAGGTATCTAACATTTGTGATCATCGATCCGCTATCTCTTTTTGATAAGATCTTATGCAGCCATCGTCTCAGCTTTTTCATATATACTCCTTATCTCTTCTACGTGCATCATCTCCGCATCGGATAGATACCTGATGACTGCATCAATATTTTTGTTCGTCAGGTCGGTTTTGTCATTACGTTTGCCATCTATGACTCTGAACAGTTGGTAGTGCTCACAGACATGGACGATATGGTAGGAGCATGTCTTGAGCTTGATCTGTCTGTATGATTCCTGTGAGGTGGTCATCTATGCTCCTTTTTGATGTAGGTCAATATCTCTTCAACTGTTCCTCTCATCACTTCATTTTTAAATGGTGCGAAAGTGCTTTTCGTATGGAGTATGTATACCCCCCCCATCAGTGTTGGCGTAAGATACAGCCATTCCGGTATGAGTATGTCACCTATTCGCATGTGGGCACTTCTTGTATTTGCTTAGTTCATATGCCCCATGACCTGTAGTGCAGATATAGGCTCCGTTGTTGATCTCTCTTTTTGTGATCCCGAACTTAAAGCATCCGTCCTGCGATTTCATCCGGTACGGGCATGAGTGGCACCCCATATAAGTGAATAGGTCTTTACTCATCGGCTTGCACCTATCAGGTTGTGATGCATCTTCAGGAACAGCGCAAACTCTGATACTGTCTTCACCCCCGCAGCTGCCGCCAGGCTCATGATGAACTTACGATTGTGCTTTTTCATGCTCTTCTCCTTTGATCTTCGTGATGTGTTTCAGGGCTTTGTTGCCAAGCTTGCCCTCCAGTGCGAGTCCGTCGCACACTTCAATGTCAAATAGAACTCCATCGCTCCCGCCTTTACCGCGCTTGATAGCGTGCTCCGGGATAGTGCCGTCGTTGATGCGGTTGTATCTCGTGGAGTGCGAGACTCCGTATCTGTCATCAAACTCTTTTCCGGTTATATACATCTACTGTCCTCCCATATCGTCAATATCACCGTTAACAGCCATAGGGCTGATCCGGTCAAGCTCTTCGCGCCTGACGTCGCACGCTTTTATCAGCGGTGTTTTTACATGCGCTTCAAGGCTGGCTCCGTCCAGGAGCGACTGGTATCTGTTCAGATCATCGATAGTGGCTTTGCCCTGGATGATGTTGAGCTGTGCTTCGATGTAGTCTCGTTGTTCTTGTGTCATCAGTCGTGCTCCTCTGTATCACCTGCATCAGGCACCGATGCCATGATAAGCTCACTGCACTTTTCCGCTTGGGAGAATGAATGATGCGGGAACCTGATCATACCCCCTCCGTTTTCAAGCTTATAGCAGTGTGTGCCATTCGGCCCGTTTGAGATCCATATAGACACCCGGTCTCCAAGTACAAGTATGTCTGCAGAGTACTCATCGCGGCAAATGCACTTAAACTCACTGGCAAGGATCGCAGCCTCTACCTGTTCTGCATACTCAAGCAGCATTGTGTTTATCTTCGTTGTGATTTTCATTTTGATTCCTTTGTAGTTGAAGTCCTTACCACACCCAACCGATATGCAAAAGGGGAAGAGGGTAGATCGATTGGGCTTGGTAAGGACTCTGTGAGCCGCCACGTTTCTTGGGTACTCTGAAAGCACCTTGGCGGCCAAAGTTCGTTTTAAAGTAATGGCTTTTCATTTTCCGTATCGTGGATTGGACGTGAGGGGTAAAGCCCTCAATGAAGTCTATGGATGGGGCGCACTCATGTAGGTGCTTTTTGTTTATCTGTTAAATGTAATTCTATGAAGGAGTTCCTCTTGAAAAAGGTAAGGGGTGGGCGGTCTTTATGCAGGTTGCCCTGGAATGATCATCTATAGACTTCATTGAAAGCTTATGTGCCGTCACCTTGCTATGGGTACCCGGAGCGGTACCTTGACGGCTTTTATATTACTGCTATTACGACATAGCAAACAAAGTTAATGTGTTTATTTCCCGTGCGTGGGATGGCCGTGAGGGTAAAGCCCTCACACTTGACATACATCATCTAAAAAGGGGAAGAGGGTGATGGTGTATGCCATGTGTGGGTGCTCTCTGTGGTGAAGTTTTTCCCGTTATCGCACGGTAAGAGATTCGGCTCTTAAAGCGTCGGTTGTCTTATTTTATTTCTTTCAGCCACATATAGTGGTTTCGTAAGGTGTCCAAAAGCAACACGACTAAAAATATCACCTTCACTAAATAATATAAATATTACTTAATGAAAGCTATTTCAGGCTATCTGGTGGCCACCCCGTAGTTTGTACCTGCACCGAGCTGGTCCCCGGTGGGTCATTTATCGGAAACACTCCGAAGCGATCTCCCGCATTTTGGTTATAAAAATTTGTCTATAACCTTTCTCCATTTAGTACCAATTTGATATAATTGGTTAGTATTTGAAACAAATGGATAATGACATTATGACAAATGTTATGACTTTTGTCAAGAGATTTATCAAAAAGGGGATATTTTTATGACAAATTGGGGAACACGACTAGAAGAGGTTATGGACAAACACGGGTTAAGTCAGAGTGATATTGCCCGTGTAGTCGGGAAAGACGCTTCACAAATAAGTAGGTATATTGCGGGGAAGGGTGCGAAAAATTTAACTAAAAATTTTGAAAGAGATCTGTCGAGCGTTTTCTCTTTTTCTGAAATTTATTATATAAAAACGGGGGAAAACTCAGGACACGATAGTTGTGTAATGGAGTTATCGTCAACATACAATGACGACACGATCAGTGTCCCATACTACCCGGAGGTGTACGCCAGTGCCGGAGGAGGTGCGATGGTCTATGAATCATTGACCGGGACTGAGCCTATGCAGCTGTCGCGTGCTTTTGTGGAGAACTTCCTCGGAGTGTCCTTCAACAAAAACATTCATATACTTAATGTCAAAGGCGACAGTATGTCTCCTACCATCGTGGATGGTGAGCTGATATTTGTCTCTCCGCTCAATGGGAACGGCATCGTAGATGGTCAGATCTATGTGATCATGTATGAAGATGAGATCTACGTCAAGAGGATCAGGAAAGTACCTTTCACCAAGAGGTTCAACCTGAGCAGTGACAACCCTGATGTAAGCGACATAGAGCTTACAGATGATCAGACCGCTGCATGCAAAGTGATCGGTGAGGTAGTAGGACAGATGAGAAAAAAGGGGCAGAGGTAGTATAAATGATATGTGGGGGTATAAGTATTATTTTTTAAGTACGCGCAACGATACGCCATATAGTCCAGATGATCGCGACTTGCCTACACTTTCGATACTGGCGCTAAAGGTATGCCCTTTTAGCGCTAGTTCCCATAAGTGCGATGCATTCTCCCTGGAGAGGTTACCTATCTGACCCCAATCGGTATCTACAGCGCAAGCTATCGCACTTTCATACTGATAAAACCTCAATGTTACTGGGTATTCCACCTTGACATGCTTTTCAATGATATTCTGTCTACTTGTGCCGTCTTCATTGTCAAATGATTCGCCTACTACATCGATGATATATACATTGTCACTTCTTTTTATCATAGTTTTTGGTTGTTGATTTGTTTTATTTTTCGGTTTTTCTTTGGTATCTTCTACAAATCCCATCTCTTTGATGATCTTTTTACCCATAGGCGTATCTACGCCTACCACCTTACCACCGCATTTCTTACATACTTTTTTTGATGACTGTCTACGGTGGAACATATATGCGATAGATATAAGAAGAGAAAAACCAAGGGTTGGTACAACAAGAAATAATGATATGATAAAGAGCAGTATCTCTACCCATGCCGATCCTCCTATCTCGCTTTTAGCGAAACCGATAGTCCCACACTCTGTACAGACCACATCACCACGTATAGTTTTACCCATTTATTTCCCCTTAAAATTTAAATATATTCAAAACACTTGACAAAAGTCATAACAAATGTTATGATTCAATTCAAGCAACTCGTAACGTTACATAACATTACGAATTTGAGTGAGTGACTTGAGCAAGTTTGGCGACCTATCAAGTCACTCTTTGCACGCTGTGCATAAGCATTTTATCATATTTTGCTTGTGCCTGTCTTTTTGGTCTGCTTTGGCAGGCGGTGACGGGTTTTTTTTGAGTTGATCCTCCCTACCGTCACCTCCTACCTAAGCAGACAGAGAGGAAGGATCATTATGAACAAACCAACATTAATGTATATAGCTATCACGAAAGCTGTAGACGACTACAACAACAGACATAACTACGATAGAGGACACCTTGCTGACAAGCTTGGATTTAACGGGCCACATGCCAGTAACCAGTTCTCAAACTGCATCAACCCAAACACCACTGATAAATCTCTAAACTCATACAAGATAGATCTACTGCTTCACCTTCTAGATCATGAGGCAAGGATGATATTTTTCCGTGAGTGGATGAGACAGTTCGCGCTTAAGCCTGTGGCTACCGAATCATATCCGGTAACCGTGGATGATCTCAGACAAGCTGCGGACAATGTGGCTATAGAGGGATCTGAGTCTCTCATAGTTAACATGCATGCATTGAGCGATGGAAAAGTAACGATAGACGAAGCCAAAAAGATGCGAAAAGAAGCTTCTGATGTAGAAAGAGCACAGGGTACATACATACGTATGCTAAATGACTATATAGATAATGCAGAGGAGTGAGTGATGCACGAATGGGAATACAAGTGCCGTGACGGCATAGGTATAGAGATAGATCGTGGTGAAGGGTTTGAGGCATTTGCCAAGGGGTTAAAGTCTGTGCACGGTGGTCACATGAAGAAGAACAGTCAGATATGGCATGTGCTTCGTGCGCTGTACCATGGCGATGTGATAGACGACTATCGCAGGAGGCCGAAGAACGACAAAGGATATGAGGTACATAATGTACGTTCAAGAGTACCGGAACTGCGGGAGGATTGGAATATCAGCATAGGAAGCAGGGTCATAGAAGGCACCAGGAACACCAAGGAGTACTGCCTCGATATGCGTCCGTATACAGTGCGTAGAAAGTGTGTGCACGGGGTGTCTGCATGAGTATCAGGCTGATAGACAAGGTATTTGAGGATAGAAGCTTTAACAGTACGCAAAAGCTTATCATGCTTGCGCTTGCTGACAATGCTAACGATGAAGGTGTATGCTATCCTAAGCTTGATAACATCATAAATAAAACAGGACTTGGCAGAACTGCTGTAGTCAATAACCTATCAAAACTTGAAGAAAACGGGGTCATACAGAAGACTTATAGAGCACAAAAAAACGGTGGCAGATATAGCAATATTTACCTCCTTTTCCCATCCGAAAATTATGCAAAATTGGACCACACTTTTTGCGAATATTTTACCGATCCATCAGGTAGCCAAAGTTCACCAGACGGCACCATTTCAGAGGGTAGCCAAAGTTCACCAGACGGCACCGAAAAGGGTATCCAAAGTTCACCAGACGGCACCGAGCTTACTATATATGAACCGTCACTAAAGTATGAACCGTCACTAAAGAGTGTCGCAACTCCAAATAAATTGGCAAATTATCTGGCTGGAAATATCCTCAATTTCAAACCAAATTTTAAGGTCAAAAACAGTGCTTTTGAGAGCTGGATAAAAGAGATCGAAAAAGCTATGAGAATCGATGGCAGAACTGAAGAGCAGTTGGCATCATGCATCTTCTGGATATTTCAGACAACAGATGGTGAGTTCTGGAGATCAAATATCCTCAGCGGGAAGAAGCTAAGGAAAAATTTTGACACGATGGAAGCTCAGATGATGAGATCGCAGGGTACAAACAAGAAGATATTTGACAACATGAAGCTTATGGAGGAGATCAGAAATGCAGGCTAGTGACATCGTGATCGCAGGTATATTCGGGCTAAATCTTGCAGTGGCGAGTGATGCAGTCTTTATCGCTGACAGTACGAAGGGGATAGAAAACATGGATATGTTCATCTCTTACTGCGAGGACAAGAAAGAGGGGATCAGGTATGCGAAGGGTACTGAGAAGCTGCGTACTCTGGCAAAGCAGTTCAAAGAGCTCGAAGAGAGTGGACGGCTTACCGGGACAAAGAATAAAGCTGATGCATGGACAGATGAGATCGTAGCCAAGGTACGTGATACACGTATCGTTATCAAGTCGGAGAGATCGAACGGTCGTGATGTGGGGTTCAGACATTGCCGTGGAGAGAGCGGGCTGTTCTTTGATGTGCAGCAACTCAACGCGCTTGCTGCTGTCGGAAGTACTGACTACGTAATCCATGCGTATGAGACAGGTAGATTGAAAGATGAGTTGATGTCGGCATATATGGCTAAGTTCAAAAAGCAAGCATCATACAAGGCACTTGGATCAGGCAGCATGAAGGTGATGAGCCTTGTGGCTGCATCTGCAGAGAAGATGAATTGAAGTTTGGAGGAAGCAGTATGACAGATAGACCGGATGTAAATAGCATGATGGATATGATCAACCAGTGTTGGATCGGAACTGAACTGGCTAGAGAGCTTGGGTTGAACAGTAGGTTCTTTGCGAGGCTTCATCGCGAGAAGCCGAAGAGTCTGGCTCATGGCATTGAGATACACTCAACCGGTGGGCTTGTGCTTGTGCGTATCCCATCTGAGATCAGCAACATGATCCGGTCAAAAGCTTACACGGCTGTGAAGATAGTAAGTGATGATGATACGAAGTATGATCATGTGTTTGAGATCACGACTGAAACAAAAGTAGGGTTTTGGAGATGAGCAAATGTATCTGTCCTATCCATGGCGTGTGGGAGAAGACACCGGATCAGCCTAGGTGTCCTCAGTGCAGCAAGCATACGAACAAAGTATATGACAAGACAAGTAGGAATAAAGAGTCTGACAAGTTCTATCACAGTAGAGCTTGGAAGAGCGTGAGAGAGAAAGCAATGATCAGAGACGGAATGATGTGCCAGGAGTGTAAGCGCCATGGTACTCATACGCAGTTTGATGTAGTGGATCACATCGTAGAGATAGAAGATGGCGGATGCAAACTGTGCATTGATAACCTGGAATGTCTCTGCCATAGTTGCCACAATAAGAAGACTTCAAAAGTTAAAAAGGAGAGATCATGAGATGGGAGGGGGTACTTAAATCTCTACAACCTTTCTGCCAAAACACCGACGCCCCTCATAAACTTTTACAAACTCTATTTCACGGGGGTGGGGTATGAATGTAACAGAAAATAACAAACATGAATATACACCTGATGATCAGATAGACTGGGAGTCCATGAAGTGGGATTATGAGAATACAAAGTGCAGCTTTAAAAAGCTTGGAGATAAGTATAATACCTACCCGATGAATGTGCAGCGCAAAGCAAAGGACGGAGGCTGGGTAAAGTTCAGACCTGGAGCGAAAGAGATATCCCAGGCTGTAGCGAAATTTGACGAGAAGCAATCTGCATCATCAAAGCCAACTGCTTTCCTCGGTACGGTTGGTGCCAGGAAGATACATGAGATCGTGCATGAGCTTGGACTTCACTACTCTACAGTTGATGAACCACTGGTGATCGCATATGCTGAGAGCTATGAACGATACCTTCGCCTTGCCAAAGAGGTAAACAAAGAGGGGGAGGTGCTCATAAGCCCAAAGACCGGAGGAGAGTATCTTAACCCGAAGTTCAATGCAATGCAGTCCGTCAAAAATGATCTCATAAAGTTCGGTAACCAACTTGGGCTGTCTATCGCGGCTCGGAAGAAGCTGTTTATAGATCTGAGTGACAAAGAGGAACAGAAGAGCATATTTGACATGGCGGAAGAGTTGAGCAGCGCTGAGGATATCGATGTCTGAGATCAGGCCATACTATCTCAAAACGTTTGACCGGCATGATGCAGATAAGCTTGCTGTGGAACGTGGCGAGAAGCCTCACTTGAGATTCAACAAGAAGCTAGGGATGATGTATGTCACTATCATCCAGCAGCTCAAACACTACAAGGGGGCAAAGGCAGGAGAGAACATCGCTCTGGAAGATTGGCAGAAGAAAGCGATCGCAATCCTATTCGGGTGGCAGAGGCAAAAGGATGATGGTACTTGGGTGCGCAGGTTCAGGACCGCTTTTGTGTTCATGCCACGTAAGAACGGTAAAACCATCTTTGGATCAGCGTCTGCCATAGCTGACATGATAGTGAGGCATGACCAGGGGGGAGAGGTCGCATTCTTCGCTACGAAAAAGGATCAGGCGAAGCTGGCATATGCGCCGGCAAAGTATATGCTTGAAAACCATACTGATCTTAAGAAACATACCAAAGAGAGCTACGGCCGCATCAAGTTTGACAGGAGCGATACAGAGCTCTATACGCTTGGACGTGACTCTGATACGCTCGATGGACTCAACGTATCTTTCGGGCTTGCAGATGAACATCACGCTCATAAGGATGACAGTCTTTGGGATGTTGTGAAGTCATCACAGATGGCAAGACGTGAGCCTTTCATGATGAGCATCACGACTGCCGGGTTCAATATTGCTTCACCTGCTTATGCTCTATATGAGTACTCAAAGAAGGTACTTGATGGAGTGATAGAAGATGACACGCTTTTTGCATTCATCGCTGAAGCTCCTGAGAAGCCTAAAAATGATCCGGACTGGTATTTCAAAGAAGAAGTATGGAAAGCTGCAAATCCAAACTATGGAGTGAGCGTAGATCCTGAAGAGTTTGCTTTAGCTGCTAAAGAAGCATACGATAGACCTGAGAAACTAAATAACTTTCTCGTAAAGTATTTGAATGTATGGACTACTAGTGCAGAGAGTTATTTACCTCTAAGTAAATGGATAGAGTGTGCCGGTGAAGTAGAACATGGTGGACGGGTAATAGGTGGTATGGACCTTTCATGGGCTGATGACTTCTCTGCATACGCTAAAGTATCAAAGATAGATGAAAAGTTCCACATAAGCGTTAAGATGTACGCTCCAAAAGATAATCTTGCAGACAGAGAAAGAGAGTTAAAGGCTCCACTTGTCAGCTGGGCCAATGAAGGATATATCACTGCCACACCAGGTAGCACTATAAATTATGACTATATCAAAAGAGACATCGTGAATGATCTTGGTGATATGGAAGCCTTCTGCTACGATCCATACAAGGCAAAATCTATCGTGCATGTACTAGAAGATGAAGAGGGGTATGAAAACTGCATGCCTATCCGTCAGGGGTTTATCTCTTTGTCAGAGCCTACTGTATATTTCTCAAAGCTCATAAAAGATGGGTTGATAGTGCATGATGGAAATCCGGTCCTAACATGGATGATTTCAAATGTATCTATCCTAACCGATGCTGCAGGTAACATAAAGCCTGATAAGTCTAATAACAATAAAAAGATCGATGGTGTAGCAGCTATAATCAACACATTTGCATATCTCATCCATGATACAGCAGACAATAATAAGTCTGTATATGAAGAACGAGGGATGAGATCTCTATAAATTTTTTTTAAAAAATCATAACTTTTTATAACAGTCCGTACGATTGTACGAACTGAATAGGTCACAATGCTTTCATATGAACTATGAAAGGGTAGCTATGACAGATAAGCTTAGAGCGATACTTCAGTACCGTGCGCTTATGATGGCTTTATCATTTATCATGTCACTATCTTTTCTTGCTGCTCCCATTGGAGATGCAGGCTTTTATCTATTTTGTATAGCTGTTGCGATCATACTTATCATTATCCCTCTTCAAACAATCATTGATATTCAAGAACTATTAAGGGATGGCAATGAATCTAGGTAATCTTTTTGCTTCAAGATCATCCGTACCACTAAGTTCACCTGAGGCAGCTTCTATCTTTTCAAGCCTATTTACTATTTCAAAGTCTGGTATCACAGTAACACAAGATACCGCGATGAGACATGCTGCTGTGTTCGCCTGTTATATTGTTTTGAGTGAAGGGGTAGCATCTCTACCGCTACACATTATGAAGAAAACTATCAAAAATGGACGTACGATAAAGAAAAAAGCCACGGACCATCACTTATATAATGTGCTTAGACTTATGCCAAATAATGAAATGACTTCATTTGCATGGATGCAGGCCTCCATGATGAATATAGTTAGCAGAGGTAATGGGTACTCTCAAATCATTAAAGATGGTAGAGATAGAGTGATAGGGTTCTATCCATTGCTATCTGACAATATGGAATCTTATAGAAGTGAAAGCGGTGATCTAGGCTTTGTGTATAACTCTTCAAAGTATGGAAGAGTATTTCTAGAAAAAGATGAAGTGCTAAATATACCAGGGCATACACTTGATGGTGTAACTGGTATTAACCCAATTCAGGTAGTTGGAAACAATTCCATAGGACTTTCAGTTGCCCTTGAAGAACACGGATCTAATTTCTTTAAGAATGGAGCAAATGCAACGGGAGCTTTTAAAACACCAGATACTTTGAGTGATGAAGCTTTTAAAAGATTAAAAAATGACCTTGGTAAAAACTACACAGGACTAATGAACTCAGGTAAACCAATGATACTTGAGGGTGGTCTTGACTTCTCAAAGTTCTCTGTTTCAAACAATGATAGCCAGTTCCTTGAGTCAAGAAAATATCAAAAGGAAGAGATCGCATCTATCTTCCGTGTGCCTATGCACATGATAAACGCACTTGAAAATGCTACATTCTCAAACATAGAACATCAATCACTTGATTTTGTAATTAACACACTAAGACCTTGGGTATTACGTATTGAGCAGGCACTTAACATTGCTTTGTTTGGTGGCGATACTACATACTTTGTGAAGTTCAACATGGCAGCGATGCTAAGAGGTGACACTAAGTCAAGATATGAAGCTTACGGTATGGCTATTCGTGATGGATGGCTAACTAGGAATGAGGTTAGGGAGATGGAAGATCTCAATGAGCTTGACGGTCTTGACGAACCACTATTACCAATGAATATGACAGAAGGAGGCACGAATGCCAAAGAGGACTAAAGAACAGATCATTCAACGTATGAATGAAATCGGGGTGTCAAAAAGAGTTTGCTTAGGCAACTGCCCTATGAAAAGAGTTGAATCAGATGGTGTCATCAATGAAGAGACACGTACTGTTCCATTCATTCTTATCAGTGATGATAATAGCGGTGAGCGTTATGACTGGTGGAGTGGAGAAGTATACATTGAGGAACTTGATGTAGATGGTGCAAACTTTGAACGTTTGCGAACATTCTTTACTGATCACCGCCCAAGTGTTGATAATGCTATCGGACGTATCGAGAACGCTCGTGTTGAAGGTGGAATGCTTAAGGCAGATGTCATCTTTGGTGGTGATGAACGTTCCAAAGGTGTATTTGAGAAGTACCGTGACGGGATCTTGACCGATGTAAGTATCGGATACAGGGTCAATGATGTGGTTATCACTGAGAAAAAAGGTGAACCTGATCATGTTATGGTAACTGACTATGAGGTGGTTGAGCTGTCCGCTGTGTGGCGTGGCTTTGATTCCGGTGCGAGTGTTGGCCGGAGCGATAAAACTGAAACCAACGATGAAACAGAAGGTAGTCAGACTCCAGAGATGGATGGTCGTTGTGTGGAAGTCCTAAAAAGAAAATTAAAACTAAAGGAGAAAATAGCATGAATGAACATTTGAAAAAGCTACTCGCACAGCGAACGGCGAAACAAGAAGCAATGCAAGCACTGCTTGATACAGCAAGTACAGAAGAAAGAGGTCTCACAAAAGAAGAGGGTGATCAGTACGACACACTTGAAAGAGAGTTTGACAATATTACAAAAGACATTGAACGTACTAAAAAACAGATTGAGAGAGAGGAACAACTCGATAAACCTCAAAGAAAACCTCTTGGTGGTGGCAGTGATCGTACAGATGAAGGTACAGAAGAGCAAAGAGAAGAGCTTTATCAAAGAGCATTCTGGAAGGCTCAAAAACGTGAACCGCTAACAGCAGAAGAGACACGTGCATTGACAGAAGGTGCGGCTGATAAAGGTGGCTATCTTGTTCCAACAAATTTTGCTACTACTATCATCGAGAAGCTTGCAGAGAAGTCTTACATGCGTCCTATCGCAACGGTATCTTCTTCAACTTCAACAGAGAAGATCCCAGTAGAGGGAGATGATGGTGCAAACGGATGGATTGATGAGTCTGGTACTTATCCAGAAAGTGATCCTACTATCGGTCAAGTATCTCTTGCAGCATACAAAACAGGACGTATCCTTAAGGTATCTGAAGAGGTAATGGAAGATTCTATCCCAGCTATCGAGGGATATGTTGCGATGAAGTTCACGAAGTCAACTACAAGTGCCGAAGAAGCTGCATTCGTTTCTGGTGACGGTACCGGTAAACCTACTGGATTCTTGGTTACAGCAACACTTGGTAAGACAGCTGCTTCAGCAACAGCACTTACTGCTGATGAGATCATCGATCTTGAGTACAGTGTAGATGAAGATTACGCTCAGAACGGTAAGTGGATGATGAATAGAAATACTCTTAAGGTCATCAGAAAGATGAAAGATAGCAACGGTGACTATCTGTGGTCAAAAGGGTTCGGAGGTGAGCCAGATACACTTGATGGTAAACCGATCGTTGTGAATAAGCATATGCCAGATATTGGTGCGAGTGCATCACCTATCGCATTTGGTGACTTCCGTTACTATCACATCAAAGACAGACTTGTGATGGACATCAAGAGACTTGATGAGAAATATGCTGATACTGGTCACATAGGGTTCCGTGTAACAAAAAGAGTTGACGGTAAGCTGGTTCTTGCTGATGCAGTGAAGAAACTGACAATGGCAGCAGTGTAAGTAGTCTGATATGAAGATTAAGCTGCTAGTAGGGCGTGTATCTGCTGAGGGGTCTCATGCCCCAGGTGACGAGATCAATGTAAGCGATCGAGAAGCCTATACGCTCATCACAACAGGGCAGGCAGAGCCAAAGGTAAAAAAACATTTTTCTGATCTTGAAAAAAGAATTGCGAAAGCAAAAGTAGATAATGAGGAAAAGCAAGCAAAACTTCTTGCAGTTCAAAAAGAGCAGGAGTTGAGAGATGAAGCTGAAGCATTACTTGGACAACTGGCTGCGATCGTTGCCACCTTAGAGACTACTCATCCTGAGTATAGACAAGAGTTTATCGAGTCGTTCCAGGAGAAGTTCGCTGAAGGTGCCGGAAGCAAAGAAGGGGAAGAGTAATGAAACTCAAAATGATCACACCACCAGCATCGATGCCAGTGACACTCCAGGAAGCTAAAGACTTCTTCCGTGTTATCGGTACAGATGAAGATGATGAGATCACTAGAGTTATCAAGATGGCTACTGAGCAGGCAGAGATCATCACCAATAGACAGCTTAACATAGCTACCTATGAGGGGTATCTTGATGCTTTCCCTGTATCAGTCAAAATACCTAAACCGCCTTTGGTGTCAGTACAAAAAGTAGAGTATATCGATGTAAATGGATCGGCTCAGGCTTTTACTGACTATCTTGTGGATGAACTGGTAGAACCGGCTGTGATTCAATTCAACTCTACTCCAACGGATGTGAGAGATGAGATCAACAGTGTGATCGTGACATTCCAGTGTGGTTACACTGAAGTACCGGCATCGATACAGTCATATGTTCTGAATGCCGCCCTGACAAGGTTTGAAAACCGTGAAGGTGAAGTGGTAGGGACTATCACAGACAGCAAGTTCGCTGCAAATGCGAGAAAACTGCTTGACAGCTACAGGGTGATACCGGTATGAGAATCGGAAAACTGAGACACAAAGCCATCATCGAAAGCTACGTTGAGCTTAGAGGCAGTACCGGTGGGGTTACTGATGCATGGAGCAAGTTTGCTGATGTATGGTGCAGTATCAAACCACTTAACGGTACAGAGAAGTATGTCAGTGCTGAGAAACACGCGACTGCTACTCACGAGATTCTTATGCGGTTCATCTATGGGGTTACTCCAGATATGAGAGTCGTGTACGGATCAATGGTATTTGAGATCGATTCAGTTTTGAATGTTCTAGAAGAGGGAAAGATGCTTCAACTTATCGTCAAGGAGAATATCTGATGACTGATGAGTTCAAAGATGTTCAGGATGCACTGTCTAAGTTTAGAACCAATGTAAAGGAAAAGATCGTCACGGGTGCGGCAAGATCATCTGCAAATGTGATAGCCGATGAAGCAAAAGCCAGAGTACATGTAAGAACAGGATTACTAAAAAAGAGTATCGGCGTGGCAAAAGCAAAAAAGAAAGATACTGCACCAGGACACGTAAAGTTCTATGTCGTTGCAAAGTCAAAAGTGCAAGGTACTAAGAAGGTGACAATAGGTGGACAGTCCGGGAAGATGAAGTTCAAGGTCTATGCGTGGTATGCACACATGGTTGAGTTTGGTACGGTGAACATGGCCGCTATCCCATTCATGCGTCCTGCGTATGAAACAAAAGGGACTGAGTCTGTACGTGTCTTCCAAGATGAAGTGTTTAAACGTATAGAAAAATAGGTTGGCAAAAGATGATAGAAGCAGAACTTTTCGCTCATCTAAAAGATAACGTTTTAAGCGTTTCAGAAAGAGTGTATCCGCTTATCCTGCCTAAAGGATGCAAAAAACCTGCACTGGTTTACAGCATCGTGATAGACAATGACAAAAGGTCCATGTCTGAAGGCGGCACCTTCAATGTGACAAGAGCGCAGATCGATGTGTATGCAGATACGCACGAAGAATCAGTACAGATCAAAAATGAGGTGAAAGCAGCACTCTACTCATTCGAGCATCATGTGTTCAATGTGAACACAACCAGTATGTTTGAAGAAGAGTTCGAGCTTTTTAGACAATTAATCGATTTCAATATAAGGAGTTAGTATGGCAGAGATACCTATGAGAGAAACCCAAGGTGTATCAGTGAAGTTTGGTTCTGCAGTCATTGGAGAACTACAATCAATCGGGGACATTGAAGAGACAAGATCTGTAAAAGAGTACTCATCCATGTCAAGCAACAACACTACAAAATCTTTGGGGTCTATCAAGCGCGGTCCACTTACCATAGGTGTGCTTTTTGATCCTGATGATGCAGCAGGGCAACAGGCACTTGAAGATGCATTTGATAATAACACTTCAGACACGATGACTATCGAGCTACCTGATGTTCCAGATGCCGGAAGCCACGGTACTCAGTTCTCATTTACTGCAAAGGTATCTAAGAGACTGAGACAATTCCCAAAAGATGAAGCTGTATTCCTTGAGTTTACAGTAGAAGTATCATCTGAAGTAACAGAAACACCAGCTGTATAAGGATTAACATGAGTATGGTGACAAAAAATGATCTGTTTGGTGATGGACTCTTAGAAAAAGAGATCACTGTAAAAGCATGGGGCAACAAAAAAGTTGTTATCCGTGAGCTTACCAACGAAGAGTTCAGCGATGCACAGGAATGTCTCGTAGGAGAAGCTGCTACGGCAGATGACATGAAAGACGGGAAAGTCAGAGTTTCAATTAAAAATGTAGAAGCATCTAAGAATGCAATGGTGTCGAAAGCACTCGTAGAGCCTGCCCTTACAGTGGAAGATATCAGAAAACTTCCATCGATCAAGACGAAAGGTATCAATGAGATATATGATGCCGTGATGAGGATGAACGCGCCAAAAAAGTAGAGGGTAGAGAGTTTGCATTTAACCTGGCATTAGCCCTTGGGAAAACAGTGAAGGAGATAGAGCATATGAGCAAATCAGAGTTCGAAGAATGGAAGCTATTCTATAAAGACAATCTATTCCCGATGGATCGCAATGAGATCCAAATGGCTCAACTCATGCATATGATCTCTCCTTTTTTCATAAAGAATGCGAAGATTGAGGATTTCCTTGTGCGGGCAAGGCTACAAAAACCAAAAACAAAAACAAGTGATCTTGTAGAGAAGGTCAAAAAGATGTTTAGGAGTAAAGCATAATGGCAAATGTGGGAACAGTCGTTATCACACTTGATGCAAATACGGCAAAGCTTATAGATGGTGTCAAAAAGTCTCAAAAGCAACTGTCAGAGCTTCAGCGTACAACGAAAAAAGCAAAAGATACTATCACAAACTTTATCAAAGCTGCAGTAGGGTTTTACGCCGTGACCAAAGCTGTAGAAACTGCCAAAGATGCCTTTACTTCTTTTGTCTCTACATCTGCACAGTTTGAACAGTTTGAAACTACTCTTAAAAGCATAGAAGGATCCAGCGAAAAAGCAAGAGAGTCTATGCAATGGATCAAGGATTTCACTTCCCAAACGCCTTACCAACTCGCACAGGTCACTGAGTCGTTTGTGAAGCTGAGAGCATACGGGCTAACCCCAACCGATGGACTACTAAAAACTCTTGGAGATACTGCTTCAGCTATGGGTAAACCAGTCATGCAGGCAGTTGAAGCGATAGCAGATGCAGTTACCGGTGAGAATGAAAGGCTCAAAGAGTTCGGTATCAAAGCATCTAAGCAAGGCGAAGATATAGCCTACGCATGGACCGATAGCTCAGGATCTGCCAGAGATATCATCATCGACAATAATAAAGAGATCATCCAGAGTACTTTAGAAGCTATATTCAATGAGAGATATGCCGGTGCGATGGAAGAGCAGTCAAAAACATGGAATGGTATTGTATCAAACATACAAGACTCATGGACGATGTTTAAAGACAACATCATGTCAGCAGGGTTGTTTGAGTACTTGAAAGCTATGGCTATGACCGTGAAGGACTACTTGGGTTCTATGTTCGGGGAAGGTACTGAAGGGGCAAAATCATTTAGCGATAAAGTCATATCCGGTGTAAAATCAGTTATATCCGCATTAGGGTTTTTAAGCGATGTTGTTGATGGCATAAAACTTGGATTTAAGGCCGTTGAATATGCTGTACTTTTTATGAGTAAGGCAGTCATGCAGGCGATAAATCTCCCTATCGATACGCTTAACTACATGATAGATCTATATAACAGAGTTGTAGATAAATTAGGCGGAGAGCCTATACAAGTTAAAGTGCAACCATTTATCGATACTACATGGACAGATAACACAATGGCAGAGCTCAAGCAAGAGATGGGTGATCTTGTAGACTCTATAGCCAATGATAGCGGTGCTAAAAATGCTGCAAAACTTCTAGGCGATATAGATGCAAACCTAAAAAAACTCAATGAAACGCAAGCAGACAGCAACCAGATAAAAGATGAAGCAAACGCGAAACTGACGCAACTCGGAGCTACATACGTCAATACAAGTAACGATATGAAAGAAGCAGCAGTTGTTTACGAACTTGAGCTTAAATCACTTGGATTCGGGTATACAGCATTGAGTGATGAAATTGGGCAGGCTACAAGTGCAGAGATCGATAAGATCTATGCGGATGAGATCGCGCAGGCCACCGCGTCAGTACTGGCAGATACAAATGATGCCGTAAGCACAACATTGGAAGTGCAGACTAGAGAGTTTTCACGTGCTTCATCATTTGTTGATGATTATACTGAGAGCATAAATAATGCTGCAAAGGCTGTATTTTCATTTACGGGGAACCAGGTAGAGTCATATACAAGGATTATATCTGCATCACAGGCATGGTGGGATAGCCTAAATCCATTATCAAACCTTTCAGGAACTACATTTGATATCTTCGGAACATTAGGCACTACATCTATGCCTGGGTATGCGTCAGGAGGATATACCGGGAACATCGCGACAGATGCTATAGCAGGGGTAGTACATGGCGGAGAGTATGTAATAAATGCAGAGACTACCAATGAACTTGGGCTGAACGGATCAGGCGGGGTATTCCAGAGTATGCAGTCGAAGTTGTCTCATCTCCCAGAGGTAAACAAAACGCTTAAGTTTATCTTGAAAAAACTTACAGATCAAAATAATGTACTAGAGGATAAATTGTAATGGTAGCAGTATGGCAACTTCTAACCTCTTTTGATTCGCATAATCTTACGGCGATATATAGCGACTATAATTCAGGCAATACATATAGTTTCGGGGACATGGTGAAGCATGATCTTTTTGACTATAGATCCATCATAGATGCGAACTATGCAAATACTCCTGATGCAGATAACGGTAAGTGGCTAAGATGGAAAGCTTCAAACATCACAGCATGTCTCAATGTTGAGTCTGAGCATGCTACTGTATGTGATAGCAATACAAAATCAAGCGGTACTCCGTTTGATCTTCATCTTGTATTTACTGTATCTACAGAGATGGAGTATGTCGTCATCAAGGAAGCTCATGGAGCATCCATGACGATACTGGAAAAAAACTCTGGCGGTACTACTGTAAAGACCCATAATGTCACGATAGACCAGACTATGAAAAAAGTCGCAAGAGACTATGCATTTGCAATCGATGGCGACACTTCAACTATAGATATCACTGTAGCAGAGAACAGCATAACGAACAGCTCATACATCAAGCATCTGTTTGCAGGTGATGGATATACATTGGGCGATGCTATGTGGAACCCTTCTGTCGAGATCACAAGACAGAGAAATACAAGACGTTATCCGGATGGCATAAGAAGTGTTGAATACAAGAATGAACTTCCTCAATCAGACTTCGATGTATTTTATCCAACATCAGACCACCCTCATATGGTTAGAACAGCGAAATATATGCTTGATCTACCGTATGCTTATGTGCTGGACGATACTGATAATAGCGGGATAGAGAACGCTATCATCATTGGGTACTTTGATGTATTTACTCCCGTGCTACAAGAGTTCGACATTTCACACGCATCAGTACAGATCAGGGAGCTTCCATGAGTAACAAATATTCTGGTACAAAAAAGATACTAAGAGGAGTGCAGTATACATTTGATGCACTTATCTATTATGCGATACAAATGACAGAGGAGATCAGAGTATCCATATCAGGCACGCCGCTTTTTTTCGCAAAGAATGGTGATGAGTTTCTTTTGTCAAATAGCGGTACCTATGTTTTTGATAGAGATACTACTGTGATGGTTTCATATGTTGATACGACATTATCAGAGCCTATCCTACTTTCTGATGATACTCAAGCAGAGGTTGACATACCTGAATATACTTGGGTTTCTATTTTCCAAGTCGCATCACCAGGTACATATGTTGATGCCACATTCAACCTTGATTATGTAGCAGGCTTTAGATCAACATTGATTTTAAATGAAAGGTACGCTCCATCAAGTGCAAGTGTAAGGCTACGAATAGGAGATGATATTGTCTATACAAAGACTATATATGCTCCATCAGACAAGTCGAGTTATCAGATGTGGTATGCGGCAGATTCTGCAGAGTTTAACCATACGATATACACTGGTGACATTGTTCGTCTAGAGGTTTACTGGTCCGACTCAGACTCTCTTGCTATGCTTGAGAGTGCTGGCGGAGATAGCGTAAATGGCGAACTAACCCTAACCATATCATAGGACGGTAAAAATGAGCATGATCACAGTAAACGGAAAGCTGGTAAAAGTAGACGGCACGCCTTACATCGATGCTGTTGACTTTCTCCTTGTAGACAAGTTTGGGCGCAAAACCTCTGCTACTACTATAGATGGAGATGCGGTCGTCACGGCAGTATCGGTCACTCCGGATGGTGAAACAGGTCAATTTAGCGTTGACCTATACGCGAACACGTCTCTGTCAAAGCCGACGAAATACATGGTCGTAGCGAAAAATATCATCCCATTCTTTGTATTCATCGATGGGCTGCTCAATCCGGTAGATATCCATGAGCTTGACGGCACCATCCCAGACTTCGAACTCCCGCATGATACATTCGACTACCCTGTATACCTCCGCAAGATGCCTGACGGTACAGTGGAGTGGGGGTTCCCTACCGATGATGGTACCGGGGACATGCGTAGGGACGTGTATGACCCGGACGGGGATGGCAAGATATCAAGCAGTATCGTAGCGTTTGATAGCAGTGCTGTTGATCTGGACGGAGAAGATGTCAATGCTGTGATACTTGAACTTCTCACAAGGATCAAGGATCTCGAAGACAACAGGATAGCAGACACACTCGTGTGTACCTAATCAACATGAAAGGATAGAGATGAGAAAAGAGATAGTAAAAACAGAATTTAGAAGGATAAACACGAACAAGCTGAGATTTTTGATCCAGAACCTCTCAGGAGACGATGTTCTTATTGTCGTTACGGATACTGACGTACAGCCTGAAGCAGATGCTAAATATGACTTCCGGATACATCCGTTAAACGGAATAAGTGATAAGGACATCGAAGGGTATGTGTGGGCGATGACTGTCACGTTTGAATCAGCAGAGATGGGGCTATGGGAGCCAGCGTCATGATGTTCAACCCATTTAGAATCTTTATAAACAGAGGCTTAAGCGGTTTCACATCATTTTCCGGCGGTGTGATTTTCTACGAACTCACATCGAACACAGAGCTGTCATGTCAAGACAGAATAGCGTGTGATGCGATCATCACTTGTGAATAAATAAAGGAGAAAAGATGTCATTAGTATGTGAACCTGGTAAAACCTATCAGTTCAATGAAATCATAGCAGAGATAAATAAAAAACAGGATAAATTGCCTACGGCAATACTACAGGGCGAACTCGGCTTCTCTATCGAGCCGTGTCCTGCGACGGTGCCTTATGCGGTGCTGGGGCTTGCGGCTATGGCCGGTACGAACATGACTGGGCATGATGACTTCGGCAACTACATACACACAGACGGTTCGATCGTATGCTTCGCACCGCGAAAGTGGTATAGGATCGGGCATGTTGACAGCCCTCGATATGCGGAGTATGGGGCGAATGCGATCGATATCGAGCCTGCGTATGCGTTTGCCGATGAAGCGGAGGCGAATGCTGCGGGGTATGTGCTGCACAGAGCGTTCATCGACGGTGGCAACATGATGGATGGGTTCTTCATCGATAAATACACGGCTTCTAAGAAAGCTACCGATGCCAATGTAGCGGTATCCGTGAAGAACGGTATCCCGATCTCATTGACGACGGACGCTAACTATACGAACTCAAGCGGCATGACTGACTGTGTCGGGCAACTGCATGACGCTGTGACACTGTGTCGCGCCAGAGGTGCCGGATGGAACGTAAGTACAAGCTTCATGAAGGCTTGGCTGCTGATCGCATCCATCGCTCACGGGCAAGCGGCTACGAGTACCACTGAGTGCGCATGGTATGACGCGACCGGAGTGAAGAACTTCCCGAAAGGTTGTAACAACGGAAGCCTATCAGACAGTGTGGACAGTAGTGTTGTCTATGAGACAGCAGGTGATGCAGGTGCAGCGGGCAAGCCGAAGACCGGTTCTGCGGGAGAGTTTGCCAAGACGACACACAATGGATGCGCGAACGGTGTCGTCGATCTAAACGGCGGTGTGTGGGAAGTGGACATCGGTATCACGAACTTCGGTACAAGTGCCACTGCATCGACTCAGATACTTGAGGACACTATATACGTGCTTAAACAGTCTGTAGCGCTGGCTGATCTCACAGGCGATTTCGATACAGCTACGAGTATCTGGGGAACCGAAGTCAATATAGCCGACAAATATGATCTCGTATCAGCACCTATCCCGCTCGGTAGCACGGCAGGATCATGGGTGTACTGGGGCAACGGTGCGAACGCCGTACTTGACAATGCGACCAGTGGACAAGGAAGAGACCTATGCGGTATCCTGCCGAAAAACATAGATGCACTAGGAGGATCGAATCTCTTCGGGAATGACGGCATCTATAAGTACAACAGACAAAACATGTTTGTGCCCTCTTGTGGCTACTGGAACTATGGTGGGGATGCCGGGCTTTCCGCGCGTAGCTTCTACTACTACCGCGCGTACTCCAGCTACGGGGCGGGTTTCCGTGGCGGCGCCTACGCGTAGCGTGTCGCTTTGTGCAGTGAGCGGGAGCGAACGGAATGAGTGCGACACGATATAGCGAAGCGGTGATCCTGAACAAGATGACGGATCTCATCAAGTTGGCAAATGTCAATCTGAATCACTTCCCACGGCATGAGAAGTACGGGTTGAGCCAAGAGATCAGGAGGGTGATGTATGACGTATACAATTTGATAGTAGAGGGTGAGAAGAGATACCACAAAAAGACAAGTCTGACAGAGCTTGATATCAAGCATCAGCAGCTCAGGATGATGTTGAAGCTTGCTTATGAACTTGGGTATTTCAAATATCACAATGAAAAAGCAAAGCGAGATGAAAACGAAGAGAGCCGTAGATATATGGCCCTCAACCTTCTTGTCAATGAGGTTGGCGCCATGATCGGCGGCTGGATCAAATCAGAGTTTGAAAAACTCAAACAAAAATAAACATAGGGGTAGTCATCACAATGCAATCTTGTGGCAACTGGAACAATGGTGGGAATGCCGGGCTTTCCGCGCGTAACTTCAACAACAACCGCACGAACTCCAACAACAATACGGGTTTCCGTGGCGGCGACTATCTTTCCTCACCTGACACTACTGAGGTAGAGACTGGAAATATAGGGATTTCTACCCCTGCTTCGGCGAAATATGCAGACAATGAGACTACTTCATATTCTCATGTCACACTTGAACAGATAGCGGATATGGACCTGCTCTACATTGCGTTTAAAAATGCAAGCAAAGGAAAACGGTTCAAAAAAAGCATTCATGACTTTGAAAACAACATAGCGCAAGAGCTCATAGCTCTTAGAGATGAGATACTCTCCGGCACCTATCATCCACAGGAGCCAAAAACATTTACGATCTATGAGCCAAAGCAGAGAGAGATCGCGGCACCGGCATTTCGTGACAGCGTTGTGCAGCATGCCATCTATATGCTCATATACCCTATGTTTGACCGTGGCTTCATCCATGACAGCTACGGATGCAGGATAGGAAAAGGCACGCATCGGGCCGCTGATAAACTTCAGGAGCAGATGCGACAGTGCAGCGGGGAGGAGTATTTCTTGCAGATCGATATACGCAAGTACTACTACAGCATAGATCATGCTGTCTTGAGAAATCAGATGGCAAAAAAGATATATGATCCAAGGGTGCTTGATCTTGTGATGAGTTTTGTAGGACATGGAGACAAGGGCCTCCACATAGGAAGCCTCCTCAGCCAGTTTTTTGGACTTGTGTACCTGGATCAGTTTGACCACTGGATCAAGCGTCATCTCAAGATCAAGCACTATGTGCGGTATGTAGATGACAGCGTACTTACCGGGTTATCATCCAGAGAAGAGGCGAAGGACGTGCTGAAGAAGATCGTGTCGTGGCTTAAAGAGAGGCTGAAACTTGTGCTTTCAAAATGGAAGATACAAAAGATAAAAAGAGGTGTGAATTTTGTAGGTTTTAGGACTTGGAGGAGTACAAGGTTTCTGAGAAAGAGAAGCCTTTATAACTTTTCAAAAGCCCTAAAGCGTGTAAAAGTAGAGAGCTTGATGTCCATAGTAGGCAATGCAAAGCGCACGGCGACATTCGGATATTTTATACAACAACTTGAAAGGAAGAAAAATGATCTACAAATACAAAAAGTATACAGAAGGTTCGCATAGCGGGCTGTCACTTGACATCGCAGGAGAAGGCGCGAGGTATCTTGGTAATATCGCCGGATGGGACTATGCGTATCTACCCGAGGAGGTATCGCAGGATGAGAGACTGCAGGCTACGATCGTATCGTTGTCTGATACAGAAAAGGTTGAGCTGAGAAAACAGCAGTTTGTCCTCGCACAGAAGAGCTATGCAAGACTTCATATCGAGCATGATGTTGGCGACATCTACGACTTGATGGCAGATGCTATGAAGATGATAGAGTTCACGCTTGTGCTCGCTTCACGTTTTGCCGGTGACGCATGGGGGACCAACCCGATCGACCCGGCAAAGAAAGAGGAGTTCATGGCACGTAACAAGGCATTCCTCGATGCGGTAGATGCAGGAGAGGTGACGATGCGCGGAGATTTCGATGATATGGACGTTGTGATGCACAAAATGTTCGAGAGAGTGTCGAAGATCAATACGATCGTGAGGGACAAATATCTTGGAGAGCTTACGGAGGTGGGGTTATGATCCAGGCTATTGCAAGAGTATTAAAAAGGATCGTTGACTGGCATAGCAGTATTACAGCACCGATGCGAAAATGGAGACACGGAGAAGACGGGAAGTATGTGCATATCGTCTTAGGTGTTGAAGCGCTGCTTCTCTTTGTCGCTATTGCTTTACTGTTGGGGCAGAGAGAGTTCAGCTTTATAGGACTATCTCTATACATGATCTTCGCTGCAGGGTTTGTGGAGTTTGTGCAGAGAGCTTTTCTCGGCGGCAGAAATACGAAAATGCAAGCGCTATTTGATGCATTTTGGATGTGGTTCGGTGGTACAGCGGTGTCGTACTTTATATATGCTGCCGGGCTTATAAAGTTCAGCTTCTATAGCTAAGGCGGTACGAGATGGGGAATTTATTTTTATATATGGCATCGATTATCGCCTTCGCCGTGTATGACGCGGTGATGATGCCTCGTGCAATTTGGAGAGCGTACCGGTCCGGGCGGTACGCTGAGTACTGGTATAACCTGTCCGTAGCACGTGACCAGTACTCAAACGCAAAGTCTGGTGGTGATCCGGATCAAACCGTGAGCGGTGAGAACGGGCTACACTTGGAGGACGGTGCGAAAGGTGACCTGAGTATCCGAGTGTTGTTTTGCAGAGTGCTGAGCTGGGCTTTTCGTGAGGATCGGCACTGTATAAAATCTATAGATAGGGGAGAGACATGATAAAAGACGCGGTATCCACAAAAGCGGTCAATACCGCTCTGGCTGTAAGCAGTGGGGGGATAGCATCCTCACAACACTTCGGAGTATCAGAACAGGAAGTCATACTGTATGTGTTTGGGTTCATTGTCAGCGTGATTGCATTCGCTCACAATGAGTATCACATTAATCGCTCTGAGTCAATGATGCAGATGCTTTCTAAGGCCCTTAGATACATCGTTGTCGGAGTATTTGCATATCCTGCCGCCTATGCGTATGCGGGGCATACAGTATGGGACTACTGTGCGTTCAAGGGGCTAGCAGGGGTTATTGCTACGCTATCCATCGTCGTACTTATGGATGCATGGGTGTCTGGCAAGGCGAACAGCTTAAGGGGCAAAAAATGAACGAGTTAGCAATAATGCAGGTAGTCATAGGATCGCTATTCGGATTGAGCTTGTTTGTGCGTATGTGGGAGCACAGCATGAGTGTATTTGTCATGTTATGCTCTGGAACTGTCTCCCTGTTTATGCACGAGATATGTCCAACCGGGTCGGCAATCATATTCTGTGTTTCTGCCGTGTATGTGACGTTTAGGGGGGCAATGAAGCAGCGAGGAGAGCGAATATGGGTTTAACAAACATAAAATATGTGTTTTACGTAGCTATTGGAGTTATATTTGGTGGACTTTACTATTACAATCACTATCTACCGATTTCGACATTAGAAAAAGAAAAATCGCAGTTGCAAAGAGAGCTTTATATTACAGGGTATGAACTTAATGAATGTAAAGCTAACGTGATAAAAACGGGTCTTGACGGATTCATAGATGGCATAGGAGAGCACAATGAGACTACTATTATCGATATCGGCAATCTTCATACTTAGTGGATGCGGGCAGCCCGTGCCGAAGTGTCCGGAACCTGTCTGCAAATACCCGACACTTCCGACATATAAGCTACCATCGTCAAGAACGTTCGCACCGGTCAAGCAGATCGACAACAACGTCTCCATATTCAAAAATGCAGACATTATCGAACTGGTAGAGAACAACGTCAGGCTTCGGAGAATTTGCACGAATTACGCTGTGATCAACAAAAGAGTCAACAAGGAGTATCAAAAATGAAAGATTCTACACATGCACCAGGATACGTAGCCTTTTACCCCATGCTATGCGAGATAGCTAAATCTTGCGGATACTCATTGGCTATTCATGGGTCTGTACAAAGGGATTTTGATTTAGTTGCAATACCTTGGATTGAGGAAGCCAATACTCAAGAGGCTTTAGTTGAAAAGCTTGCTAAATATGCGGATGATGTAATGGGGGTAGCTTTTTTAGGTAAAGATATTATAGACGGTCCGGAAGAAAAACCACATGGCAGGGTAGCATACTCTATACAGCTAGGCAATGGAGCCTATTTAGATATTAGCATTATGCCAAGGAGTACGTGAGTAATGGCGTATCAAATAGAATATCAGAACGGTAACCAGCCTGAATCCATTGGACTATGGAATGAAGCGATCTCCGCTTTTGAAAAATACATAGATTCATTCGAGTGGGGTGGGGATACCGTCACGATAATGCAAGTGAAAAATAACGACAGCCGCACACTCATAGAAGTGCATATCGAGGGTCTATGATGCAGCAGCTATCAGTAGAACAGATCCGCAAAGTGTTCGGCAGAGACGATCTTGACACGGTATTTTGCGAAGAGCTGTCCAGGCTACTTGATATGTACGCAATAACATTCAAGATAGACACACCGATCCGGCGCGTCCGGTTCCTGGCTCAGGCCGTAGCAGAAACAGGCGTGATGAGTAATGGGGAAGTAAGAGTACGGGAGAATCTGAACTACTCAGCAGATGCACTCAAACGACTCAGCCGGTACTTCAGAAATCATCCTCAACAGGCCAAACGATACGGCCGTACTAAGGAGCACCTGTCAAATCAAAGAATGATCGCTAACATTTGGTATGCAGACATTAACAGGCCAATTCATTTGAGACTGGGGAATACAAAAGAAGGCGACGGATGGCTATACCGCGGGGCAGGACTATTCCAGAGCACCGGGCGGGAGAACATCACAAAGGATCTCCGTCACATAGAGAAGATGACCGGCATAAGACTCATCGATGACAACGGCGATGTCTACGAGGGAGTACTCAGCAACTACACGCTCAGCATCATGCTCGGAATGGCACACTGGCACCGCACCGGGATGTACAAACTAGAGTCAACCAACACGATCACAAACAAGATCAATCCAGGACTTCCGGATAGTAAAAAGAGAGAGCGGTTGGCTACTGCAGTGAGGGTTAAAGAGTTACTTGTCGTGTAGTTTTTATATGCCTCTAATCATGGATATAATTATCAATATTGTATAGCGAATATATCCTCTAGTAGCACATAATATAAAATTTTAATTTGCGTTATCTTTGTGCAGATACTCTAGCAGCACATACCGCTCAAATGCACATAGCTGCTTGATCTTATCGGTCACTGACTTTTTAAGCTCTTCTATATCCCCGAACTGCGCAGCTTCCATACTTTCATATTCACAGTATTCAGAAAATCCCCACTCCATCGCCCCAGGTGTGAACAGTTCGACACTTGGAAGTGTGCTTTTAGCGAACGCTCCCCATAGTGCAAGGAGTTCCTTTTCATAGAATAGCTTCCTTATCTTATCCTCTGCATCGATCTCGAAAGAAGCAAGCAGGGAGAGGCGATCAAAGGTGTACCCTTTTTGGCTCCTCCCGTCATTCTGCTCTTTGCTCCATCGTGTTAGAGTGCTGTACGGAATACCGTATCGGCTCGCTATCTCCTTTCCAGGTTCTTTTGTTTTAACGAAGTATCTGTTTTTCATGTTGTTTGTCCTTTTCTATTTTTTTATAACCCATTCCCCGGAACTCCCCTATCCCCTATCTTCAGGTTCGCACATTTCACGGGTCCAGTCCAGCGCTTCTTTCATGTACTCCGGCCATCCGCGCCATAATTTTACTTCTGTTTCCGTTGTCACATACTCACCGTCACAATGATATGGATTGGGCTTTTTCTCCTGCATAATTCTCGCAATGAAATAACCCTTGTGCATCTTTTTTGCTTTCCAAATTTTGTCGATATCGTGATCCGTGATACCGAAACGTTCAAAAGCGCCAGCGGGGAGGTCTTTTGTTATTTGTATAAATGCAGATTCGCGTCTCCATGAATCGGCATAGCGTGTTAATGTTTCGTGCAGTTCTGTCATAAGCGTAAACTTGTAAAGTGAAAGCTCCTCATCTGTGAGCAGTTGAGACAGGTATTCGTCATCGGGAAAAGAAATGCCCTGATCCCCTTCGGCAATAACGAATGATCCATAGTTTGTTATTAGTCGTCTCCGGTGATGCTTCTCATAAAGTGACTCATAGACCTTCTTTAGTTCGATAAATCCCTTGTCCGTTTGGACATGGCGCAAAAGAAAAAAGTGGTTATCGTCACCCTCTTCGGCAAGAAAAGCTTCTACGAGTTCGCTGCTCACGTTACGATTGAATGCAAAAGCATCCGTATCTCGCTCCGGCAAGTGACGCTCATCTTCATTGTGGTAAGTCATGATGTGTGCCTTGAATGCTTCCCCCTCCGGGTCAAAGGATTCTACTTTGGTGCGATCAAGAGCAAAGGCGAACACATGATCGGTTTCGTATCCATCAGCTTTCAGAAAAGACAGCAGATCGGATTCCGAATAAGACGCGCCTCCGTAAATCAGGCCGGACGCATCCACATTTTCAAGTATTTCGGTGAGAGCTGCTAATAGCATCAGGGAATCGCCGTTGTATCTTAACAAGACGATATCGGGATATTTTACCGGGTCAAATGCAGCAACATTTATTGTTTTCATGCTACACCCCCTCTTATTGTTTCAGTCTTCATCGTGTCCATGTCCATATTAGACCCCTTTGTTAAAAATCCTCTTTCGAGGCTTCCGATACGGAAGCTACCTATTCGGCAGTTTAGTCGGAATTTTATGCGGCAAAGAACAACTTTCTGCCGAGTAGTCCTACCTCTACACCCTTTACCTCTACTGTATTGTTTTCGTCTCCTGCATCCCAGATGGACGTGTGTGCTGTGATTGTGATATACTTAAACCCTGTCAACTTGTTTATCTCTCCAATTTCTGTATTTGCACAATCCAAAAGATTTAGTTGTTCCGCACTTGGGTAATCATCGTCACTCCCCCCACGCTCATGACTATACCATTCTTCGGTATCACTCCTCTCCCCGATTTTTTCGCTTACGAAATCGATGAACTCTTCTTCTGCAAGTTCGATCCATTCATAACCCTCATTCATTCTTCTTTTTAAGAGCTCACTTCCGAATCTGTTTGAAAAAGAAGAGAGTTCACATTCGATATTTTTTTGCTCAAAAAGTGCTTTTTCTGCTTTTTCCTTCTTTTCTCTTTTTCTTTGTTCTTCTGCTTCTTTCTTTTCCGTCTGTATCTTTTTAAACGCTATCTCGGTTTGTTCGTTTATCTTTTCAAGTGCTGCTTTCTCTTCTTTGATTGCCTCGCTAAGGTCTGTCTCATCCTCTTTTATCAAAAGATCAACTAGAAACTTTTCATCAGGAATCACATTAAATATATAGCCATCTGTTTCATAGAAAGTACCGATAAACTCTTTATACTCCGATACTTTCTTGATGCCGCTATTATCTGCATAGATTGCTATTCTATCCCCGATGTAGACCTCTTTTTTACTATGCTTAACAGGGACAATTTTTGGATTATTGTTACCACAGACCCCCGGCTTACCAATTTTTAACGTTGCGTTGCCGTGTTCGTCAATTTTTAGAAATTCCAATAATCGCTTATCGGTTATTTCGATCTCGATTTCTTGTTCTTTTTCTGCATTCAGGCCGTTGAATGCTCTTTCCAGCTGGAATTTTTTTGAAAGATAGAATGTGACTTTTGTTTTCATTTTTAATCCTTTATGGTATTATAAAGGTTCGGGAACCAACCGAACCACAGAGAGAGTCGCCACTCTCTCACCTCTTTCATCATGTTCATAATGAGATTATAGCATCATTATGGTTTTAAAGTCAAGGGTTTTTTTAAAAAAGTATTTATTTACTGTGCGAAAAGTGTGCGAAAAACTTGTCAAAAACTTTACTATCGTGTAAAAATGAGTGAAAAATCATTGATAAATTTTCTAGGAGGATGCAGCTATAAGCCCGTATCTTAGGGCGGTTATCGTACTTACAGCGATTGTAAGACTTTATTTTGTTAAAATTGTACCAATCGCCATCTAACAATAATACATTATAATTTTTAAAAATATACTAAATGTGTATAAAAAGTGTATAAAATTTTAAATATACACCTTAAATACGATGCGTGAACATAACTTACGGCGTGCCTTATCTTTTTAATTCTCATTATCCATTCCTGTTAACTGTAGAAAAATAAAGCTTTTTACAACCACTCATTGATAAATACAATCATTATTTTATTTTTAGATATTTATATGGTAAAGTAGCGAAGATAACTATAGTAGTTTTACTATAGATAAAGGAAAAGAAAATGGCTTACTATATAACCAAACTCATTATTACCTCACTTCTTATCGTCGCGATCTCTGAGGTTGCCAAGAGAAGCAGTCTGGTGGGTGCACTGCTTGCAGCTATTCCCTTGGTGTCGATACTGGCTATGACATGGATGTATATAGATACGGATAGCAGCAAAAGTGCGGTTGAGTTTTCTCAGAGGATTATCTGGCTGATCGCTCCATCGATGACACTTTTTTTGGTTTTCCCCTTGATGATCCAAAAAGGATTTGGGTTTTATGTCAGTATGGCTGTCTCTATCTTATTGACAATTCTTGCCTACTATAGTGTGATTTTTGTGTTAGGTAAATTCGGGATTAAGTTGTAGCATGGATGCATACAAAGTGAAATGTTATATGAAAAGCTTCAGGTAAATCACTGATCGGGTCAAATTTGCAGGTTTGACCAAGGATATTATGCTTGAATCCAAAGGATTTCTTTTTATCTTTTAATGAGCGTATAGTTATTATGGTATCTATTTAATCTACAGCTGTCTCTTCTGCATGCTCTCTCAGTCTACAACAGCTTGCTTCAATCCAAATTTGCTATAATCATTTCAAAAAAGAGATGCCTTATGAAACTGTTTTTATTACTGTTAACACCACTGTTTGTGTGGGGTAAAGTACACTATGCCAAACTTGAACCCTATGAATCCGTCACATTGAAGTCTGCGGTGAGTGCGTTGGTGATGGATGTTGACCTCGAAGCCGAGGGGAGTGTAGTAGATAAAAAACGTGTGATCTATCTGGATGACCGTTTGGATAAGATCAACTTGAAAACATCCAATGAAAATCTTCTTATCCTGGAGGAGACGTTAAAACGTAAAGAGTCCTATTTTCATCGTATCAATAAGTTGAAAACAGCATCAGCAACCCAAAAAGATGAGGCTTTTTACAGTTTTTCTTCTGCAAAAACACAGTATCTGGATATGCAGTATAAGATTGCCCAGCTTGAAGACAGTATTGAAAAAAAATCCATTGTACTTCACCATAAGTATCTGTATGAAATAATGGTACGTAAAGGTGATTATGTAACGCCGGGTTCATCTTTGGCAAAGGTAGTAGATGCCAGCAGGGCAAAACTCGTACTCTACCTGGACCCGGAGGAGATGGATGGGATCGAAAAAAAATCTGTCTATCTTGACGGTAAAAAAAGTGAGTATAAAGTCGATAAGGTCTGGAGAGTTGCCGATGAGAAGTTCATCTCCTCTTATCGTGCAGAGATCTACCTGGATGCTCCGGAGGGCTCTTTCTCCAAACTCGTCAAAGTGGAGCTCAGATAATGGCTGAAAAGACGGCATGCGGACTTGATTGCTATGATGCCTGTAGTATCCTCCATGAAAATGGAAAGATAAAAGGGGATGCAACGCACCCCGCAGGTAACGGGGCATTGTGTGCTGTAGTGAATAGATATATGGATGAGACGGAGCGAATCACTAAGCCCAGAATAGAGGGTAAAGAGGTGAGTATGGAGGAGGCGTTGGCTGCAGTGGCCGAGGCCTTTAAAGCAGATAAGAGTCTGCTCTGGAGAGGCTCAGGCAATGTAGGTGTCATGCAGGAGGTCACCGAGCTTTTTATGGAACAGATCGGCGGCTACCTGACAAAAGGAAGTTTATGTGACGGTGCTGGAGCCGCGGGGATCGAAGAGGGAAGAGGGATCAACAAGACACTTCCCCTTGAGCAGATTGAAAAGTCTGAAGTGGTGGTGGTCTGGGGTAGAAACCTTACGGTAACCAACTCCCACCTGATGCCACTCCTTGAAGGAAAAAAGCTGATCGTGATCGATCCTGTACGCACAGAGATCGCAAAGAGAGCAGATATCTTTCTTCAGGTTGCTCCGCGTACCGACTACTATATCGCCATTATGCTGGCCCGTTTTATCTTTATGGAAGATAGTGAAAACAAAGCATGGATGGAGGAGTTCGCCCCGGAATTTGCAGACTTCTACGACTATACCAGGGAGCACCGTATCAAGGCGATCCTACAGTATATCGATCTGGACCTTGGAGATTTCGGGCGTGTGCTGAACTATCTGCGTGACAGAAAGGTGGTATTTCTGGTCGGTGCCGGTGTACAGAAGTACTCTACGGGTTCCTATACCCTGCATGCTATTGATTCGCTTGCAGCAGTACTGGGGTTGTTTGGCCGTGAGGGGTGTGGGGTAAGTTATCCGGGGGAGAGCAGACTGGGGTTCGCCAACCCTTTTGACGCCTCATGTAAACGCGTAAGCAAAGTAGATACGGAGTTCAGTGACTTTGATACAGTCTTGGTACAGGGAGGAAACCCCGCTGCTTCTATGCCTGACAGCAACAGGGTGATAGAAGAGCTGGAGGGGGTAGAGAACCTTATCTACTTCGGTCTGCATGAGAATGAGACATCAAAAAGGGCCCGTATCGTTATCCCGGCGAAAACATTCTATGAAAAAGAGGATGTAAGGCTCAGTTACGGTCATCAGTATGTTGCCCCTAT
This sequence comes from Sulfurovum sp. MH2-6, assembly GCF_058374785.1. Taxonomy (NCBI): domain Bacteria; kingdom Pseudomonadati; phylum Campylobacterota; class Epsilonproteobacteria; order Campylobacterales; family Sulfurovaceae; genus Sulfurovum; species Sulfurovum sp. MH2-6. The sequence goes on along the minus strand of NZ_CM178170.1, from coordinate 1,926,383 downwards.
GAAGAAGATCAAAGATTCAGCTATCGGAATCAGCGAGTATGACTTTACCCGGTATCTTTTTGATACCTTTTGTTTCAGCGGGCTTGAGAGTGAGGAGTACTATCTCAATGCCTGGCTTTCTCAGTGTGATGTGCATGAGGGGGAACTGGTAAGCCCGGCTTATGAGACGCTGCCGTACAGTGAAGGGTTCGGAGAAGATGGCGATGATACGTTTGAATTTATCGAGGACTTTAACGATGACTTTGTCAATACCAAGCGCTTTACCAAGTACCGTAAGCAGAGCCAGAACAAACCCAAAGATGAGACCCTTTGGCTCCTTTCGCCAAAGTCGAAAAAATCGATCAATACGCAGTTCCTGAGAAGCAACAAAGTGCAGCTCAACCCTGTACTCGGCTTTAAAGACGGTGAGAAGGTAAAAGTCAGCTCGGATCACGGAGAGTATCTCTTCGAAGTAGAGTGCTCCGAGTATCTGAGAGGTGACACGGCCCTGATCACCAACAATACAGTCGGTATCAACTATCTGACACCATCTGTGATCAGTGACGAGGGGGAGAGTGCCTGTTATCAGGAAGTGAAGGTGAGAGTCGAACGGGCATAGATAGTCCGTATTTATACTCTTTTCATTATATTTACGATAGAAACTGTTTGTTATAATAGTGATAATATTTAATCAATGGAAAACCAAATGAATTTAGAAGAATTAGATAAAAAATATGTGCTTCATACCTATGCTCGTGACTATACGAACTTTGTAAAGGGTGTGGGGGCTACACTCTATGATGAGAACGGGAGAGACTATATCGATTTCGCCTCGGGTATCGCGGTAAACTCTGTAGGGCATAACCATCCCAAACTGGTTGAGGCCATCTGTAACCAGGCAAAGAATATCATTCACATCTCAAACCTTCAGGTGATAGAGCCGCAGGCGAAACTGGCACAGAAGATGGTGGAGCTCAGCGGATATGATATGGGCGTGTTTTTTGCTAACTCCGGTGCAGAGGCGAATGAAGGGGCGATCAAGATCGCCCGCAAGTACGGTGAGACGAAGTTTGAGAACAAACGTTACAAGGTCATCACCCTTGAGCATTCATTTCACGGACGTACGATCACCACAGTGAAGGCAACAGGACAGGAGAGTTTTCATACACCGAACTTCTCACCATACCCGGAGGGTTTCAGCTACGAAAAGAGTATCGAAGATGTCTACAGAGCGATCGATGATGAGACCGTAGCCGTACTGATCGAACTGGTCCAGGGAGAGGGCGGTGTCCAGCCTTTTGAAAAAGAGGAGATCCAACAACTCGCTTCCCATCTCAAAGAGAAAGGTGTTCTGCTGATCGTGGATGAGGTGCAGACGGGTGTCTACCGTACAGGTGAGTTCCTGGCATCCAATCTTTACGGGATCGAACCGGATATCATCACTTTGGCTAAAGGACTTGGCGGCGGTGTACCGATCGGTGCAGTGATGACCAAGCATAAAGAGGTGTTGAATCCAGGAGATCACGGCAGCACGTTTGGCGGAAACTATCTTAGTACGGCTGCCGGATTGGCTGTATGTGAGATCCTCTCTGAGTATTATGAGAGCGGTGCCGTGGGCGAAGCCCTGGTTTACTTTGAAGAGAAGCTGCAGGGTATCGCCAAAGATTATCCAAACCTCTTTGAAAAAGAGGTGGGTATCGGTTTGATGAGAGGACTACGTGCAAAGTCTGCCGATATCCAGGGCGCAGTGATCAAAGGCGCAATGAAAGAGGGGTTGGTGATCCTGAAAGCAGGACGTAATACCGTCCGTTTCCTGCCGAGTATCACCATCACAAAAGAAGAGATGGATGAAGGATTTAAACGTCTGGAATCCGCTCTGGAAAAGGTAAAAGCGTAATGAAAAAGAGCATAATGAGAACAGTGTTACTAGGGGTGGGAGTATCGATGCTCTCTTATGCAGATGAGTTAGGAGAGATACTCTCCAACAACAAATCGATGATCTTTGATTATCAGATGAAAACCAATGAGTTGGAGAGTGACCAGCTCTATAAAAGCTGGATCAATCCCATCACTGTACGCTACAGTAAAAATTACTCGACACAATATGGCGATACAAGAGATAGTGCGAACTTCACGGTGAGTATCGATCAGCCTATTTTCCGTTCGGGCGGTATCTACTATGCAATGAAGTACTCTGAGGCACTGCGTGAAGCCAACAGTGCAGAGATCATGCTGCAAAAAAGGATAATGATCACTGATGCGGTGACAATACTTTTTAATATCCATAAAAACAGACTGCAGCAAAAGAAGATGAAGTATCAGATCAAAAATGACAAGATCGATATCCGCCAAAAACGTGACAGTTATAATGCCGGGTTACTGGACAGCAGTTTCCTGGACCAGGCGATGCTTACAAGAAGCCAGGATGAGACTACCCTGCTGGAGCTGGAGCTTGGGCTGCTCGCGTACCAGCAGCAGTTTGCACTCTTGAGTGATAGAGAACCCGACGGCCTGAAGCTTCCTACCCTGAAGCTTGTGACCAAAGATACCTACAAAGAGTCCAATCTGGAACTGCAGAGAGATAGAAAAAGAGCAGAGGAGAAGCGCCATAACCAGAAAGTGACATGGGCAAAATACCTACCGACCGTTTCTCTGCAGGGGACCTTTATCGATGCGACATATGCCAATCCGCTCTTTACTCAAGGCGGTTTTGAAGAGCAGTACTATAATTACGGTTTTTCTGTCAGTATGCCGCTGGATATCAACGCATTTGATGATATCGAAGCGAGCAAAGTGGCAAAACTCCAGGCTGAGGTTGAACTGCTGGATCGACAAAAGACGGTAGATCAGGAGTATCAGTGGATTGTCAACAACCTTGATATCCTGGATAGAAAGATCGCATTGGCACGTAAAGATGAAACACTCTATCGGAATCTTTATACGGTGACAAGCAACCTGGCAAAAGCTGGGGAGAAGACGACACTGGATGCCGAGGTGATGCAAAATACACTTCAGATCCGAAAGATCGATCAGCAGATCTATGCAATCGATAAACAGATCGAGTTGTTGAAGCTCTATGCGAGGATGGCCAAGTAATGCGCTTTAGTACCTATATGGATGAGTGGCTCTATGGGGAGGAGGGGTATTATAAAAAGTTCAAAGCGATAGGAAAGGGCGGAGACTTCTATACTGCTGTAAGTACCAGCAGGTTTTTCGGTGCCAGTATCGCCAACCACTTTTTCAAGCTTTTGAGCGAAGGCCAGGCAGACCGTAACGGATGGCTGATCGAGGTAGGTGCACACCAGGGCTATCTGCTCTGTGATATGATCCAATGGCTCTATACCTGTGACCCTACGTTGGTAGAGACACTGAAGTTTGGTATCGTCGAGCGTCAGCCTGAAGTGCAGAAGGCGCAGCTGGAGTATATCCGGGAACGTTTCGGTGAAGATATAGAGATCACTCACTTTGATGATATCAGCGAGGTGAAGGTGGAGTATGCATTTGTGGTGGCCAATGAGATCTTTGATGCCTTTCCCTGTGAACTGTTAAAAGATGAAAAGCTTGCAGTCGTTGAGAATCATACGATCAGTTGGGAAGAAGCACCTGAAGAGATGTTGCAGTGGGCCCAGAAGCACCATCAAAAACAGGGTGAGATCGCTGTAGGATATGAAGCATTTGCAAATGCAATGGGTGAAGGTATCCAGAAGTGTGATTTTGTCAGTTTTGATTATGGAGAGAGGTATGTCCGGAATGACTTCTCTGTCAGGGTCTACAGAAAGCATGAAACCTTTCCGCTGTTTGACGAAGAGCTTAAAATTTCCGAGTCCTATCAGAAAGACGATATTACCTATGATGTGAATTTCGGACATGTCATAGAGGCATTTGCTCATGCAGGATTTACTGAAGAAGCATATGAGACACAGGCAAGGGCTTTAGTGAGATTCGGATTGATCGATATTCTGGAGATGTTCTCAAAGCAGGCAGATAAAGCTGTTTATACCAGAGAGGCGGATAAGATCAAGACACTGATCGCCCCTACGATGATGGGGGACCGTTTTAAAATGGTGCACTTAAAAAAATAAAATTTCTATAGGATGCGAAAATCAGGACTAACGATTTTGCATCGCTTTAAGTATCGTACACCGTTTGATCGCACCTGTTTCCCCGGAGAACATCTCGGTATATTTTTGATATTTCTCTTCCCCGATCATGGCGATACACTCCTCTTTTGTCATCGTTTCACCTACATTGTTCTCTTCATCCGTTTTTTCTTTGGCAGGGAGGGTAGGCTGCACCCTGTTTGAGGGGTACATATACTCAGAGGTATAGTTCTCTGCCTGTACCGCTTTTGGTTTAAAAGTACTTTTGGGCGGAGCTGCAGTATATTTTGGAGTCGTTTGAGTCTGGGTTTTTTCTCTCTCTTTGGGAGAGGGATTTTCCGATTGGTTTGAGCTGCATCCTGCCACAAAGAGTGCCGAGAGTATGAGCGTTGTCACTTTCATCTAATTCTCCTGTTTTTTTGATCGTTTATACCTCTATGACGACAATCGATATAGCAAAGCCGCCATCATGACTGATAGAGAGCGATGCATTTTTGATCTGGTGGCGTGCCTGGGCTTGAGGAGAGAGTTTAAAGTGAGGTGCACCTTTTTGATCTTTGTAGATGATCATATCGTGAAAGGAAAGTTCCGCACCTATCCCGCATCCCAGTGCTTTTGCAATAGCCTCTTTTGCTGCCCACAGTCCTGCAATGGACTCAATTTTTCTGGATGCGTCGATCTCACTCTCGGTGAGAAAACGCTCTTGAAACCTGATACCGTACTTGTCGATCATTTTGCGTACACGCTCTATCTGTATAATGTCTGTGCCTATCTTCATAGGTGTATTATATCAGATCTTGCAGGATAAAGGCCTCTTCCCCTGACAGGCGAATGTATATGAGCTTAGATGAACACTTTTAGTGATTGTTCTAGATGCAGGATTGAAGTGAAATTTATTAAATTTAAGAATAATTTTATACAATGCGTTGTTTATATAAATATATAGCGAAGTTTTCCATATCGTTATTTATATAAATATATAAGGGGAGGCGTGCTGTTATATCTAAATCTGAAAAATCCTGTACCTTTTTTTGCTTTTCCTGCAGCTCTCTACACCTTGTAGTGGCTGTTATTTTCTCATGAGATGAGAAGAGAGCAAAAGAGTGTACCGGATTTGGGGTATACAGCATTCAATTTATACGGCTTTTGCCATAAATGTGCAGGAGAGATCAGCCTAGAATCTCTCTTGCACATTTTTTCACTAAATCATAAGGGGAATACCATGTTGAGTAAAAGAGTTTTACTTCTTTTATTGGCTTTGAGTCTATCGTTGCACTCAAAAGCGATCAAAGAAGAGCCCACAAAAGTATTTGGTTCGTCACCGCCGATGAACTATCTTTTGTATGCGATCAACCCGAAGAAGATGGTTGGTTTGAATTTTGATGCTAAAAATCTTAATAATAATGCGGATAAGAGCTATCTCTCTGAAGCGTTTTTGTCGCTTCCTGTGATCGGCACGTTTCACAGTACAGCGCCGGGGATGAATGTAGAGACGATCTTAAAGTATCGTCCTGATCTTATACTCATATGGGAGGATGATTATATTCATTCAAAGGTTTCCAAGCAGATCGCCAAGACGAAGATCCCTACGCTTACGCTTCCGTTCCGCAAGATAGAATCCATGGCTCCCTCCATCCTTCTGGCTGCGGAAGCAATGGGTGAAAAGGAGAGGGGAGAGCTCCTGAGTGCCTATACAAAAGAGCGGATGGAGTATGTCAAAACAGCGCTTAAGGGAACGGAATCCACAAGGTACTATTACGCTGAAGGGGTCGACGGTCTTGCAACCGAATGCAATACCTCCTTTCATGTGGAAGCGCTCAACTATGCAGGAGGAACAAATGTACACCAATGTACGCAGAGTAATCTTCGCGGCCTGGAGCGCATTACATTCGAGACACTCCTGGAGTACAGCCCTGAAGTGATTGTGGCACAAAACAGACTGGTATATAACGAGATTGTTTCAAATCCTATTTGGCAACATCTGGAAGCGGTAAAAAACAAAAGGGTCTATCTTGTCCCAAACAAACCCTTTCACTGGATTGACAGACCACCTTCGTTTATGCGAATTATAGGGATCGAGTGGCTGGCACATCGTTTTCACCCGGAGGTATATAAAGTAGATATTTATACTCAGATCAAAAAGTTTTACAAGCTCTTTTTGGATGTAGAACTTGTAAATGAAGACATACAACACATTTTAGGAGAAGAATAGGATGAAGAAAAGCAGTATCGTTTTGTCGCTTGTTGCAACAGCAACACTGATGGCAAATCCAATCAGTATAGAATCGATCACGGTAAATGAAGTAGTGGTAGAAGGGGATTCCCTTTTTATGGGAGACTATAACCTCTCAAAAGCGGATAACAGTGAGCACTTTACCTCTAAAAGTATTGCAACACTCTCAAGCCATGCCAATATGAATCCCTATACGGTGATCGCGTTTTCTCCGTCGGTGAATTTCACTCCGGCAGATACCGTAGGTTCAAATGAACCTTCATTTCACGACCCGATCCGTATCCGAGGGAAGAGCCAATCCGGACCGGGAGGGGTCTATATGATCAACGGTATGCCTCTCTCTTCAAATCCAGGGGGCGGGAAACATATGCTTGATATGGAGAATACCGCTTCGATCGACTTGCTTAAAGGGTATTTGCCCGTAGAGAAGAACCTGGGGTTCTCAAGCCTTATCGGAAAAGTGGATCTGAATGTCCTGAAGCCGAAAAAAGAGGCGGGAGCCATTCTTTCACAGTCGTTTGGTTCAGATAATTTTAAAAGAACATTTTTACGCTTTGATACAGGAACAATAGGGGATTTTTCTGCTTTCGGTTCTTTCTCAACGCTCTCCAATGAGAAATATAAAGGGGAAGGCGATCTTGAAAGAGTCAACGGTATGGTAGGGCTATCCTATAAACCAAATGAGCGTTTTGAAGCAAACCTCTATGCCATCCGAAACAGTGATGAACACCATAACTATGGTTCTCTGAGTTATGAGGAGATACAGGATCTTGATACCTATTTTGACAAAGATTATAAAACAACAGAACCGACATCAGCAAACGATGTAGATTACTATGATTTTAACAAGCAGGATTTTTTGACGACCAATATTTTTGCTGATATCAGGTACGATCTCACTGCTGAGGATACCTTTACATTCAAGCCCTACTACAAGCAAGATAAAGGGGAGATCTTTTTCTCAAAATTCAATTCGACACCTGCAAAACAGGGAGTGATCAATTGGAAGATGGATCATGACCTGTATGGTGTTGTTGCTGCCTATGAGCATCGATTCAGTGAAGCGATCAAAGCAAAAGCAGGGTACTGGCATCACCGACAGCTTCCTCCCGGACCACCAACTGACAGACGTCTGTACGGGGTAGATGCAGAGGGAGAACTTTTCTTTAAAAAATATGCTTCATTGGCGGATGTGGAGCATCATGTGTTGCAGGCACCGTTTGTAGAAGTAAGCGGGGAGGTGGATAACTTTATCTACTCAGCCGGCCTGCAGTACCAAGACTTTAAACTCAGCTCGATCGACAACTATCTGACCGATAGCAACACAAGCCTCGATTATGATACGGCGATCGCTACATCAACCTATGATTCGTGGGGGAGTGTCGAAGCAAAAACCTTTAAAACCTGGTTGCCGTCCTTCTATGCTGCTTATAAATTGGATGAAGTGAGCACTGTCTATCTTGACTATTCACGTACCTATGGATTTGATGTGAACCTCTATCCGACCTATACAAGTAATTACGCAACGTTTAAGAGTAAGGGGATCACACTGCAGCAGCTTTGGAACGATCTGGAGCTTGAGACCTCTGATAATATCGATCTTGGGTATAAAACAACAATTGGGGCGGTGACACTCCATCCAAGTCTTTTTGTCTCTTTTGTACACAATAAACAGGCAAATATCTATGACAGTGATCTGGATGTCAACTACCCTGCAAACCTGGGGGATGCTTTTGGATACGGGGCGGAGTTCTCAGCATACGGTGTCGTAACCGAAGATCTTGAATTTATGATGGGGCTCTCTTATAACCGTTATTCATTTGATCAGGATTTTGCAACGAGTGCAACTACCACAAGTGATATCAAAGGGAATCAGCTTCCGGATGCACCTAAATTCATGGCAACGGGAGCACTCTCGTACTATCTGGATAACTGGACTTTTACACCAAGTGTACGTTATTCATCAAGCCGTTATGGAGATGTGGAGAACACGCAGAAAGTGGATGGGTATACAGTAGTAGATATGGATATCTCGTACAAGTTAAAAAACTTCCTGGGGTCAAAAAATACGCTTTTCCGTCTGACGGTTACAAACCTTACGGATGAAAAATATATCTCAACGATCACTACACCGGATAATGTGTTAGCTGCATCAACGACATCAAGTACCTACCAGACCGGTGCACCGCGTATGGTCTTCTTCAGTGTGAATATGAAGTATTAAGAGGAATGATCATGAAAAAGGGGGGGGGAAGTCAAAAGTAGTGCTGTTTGCTTAACGACTTTGCCTTCAGTGGTGCATTCTGCACAACACTTCCGGTTCCGTCGCTAAGATCGTGAAACTATTCACGATCTTTTTACGCTCCTCATCTACGCGGCTCACTTCGTTCGGCACGCTCCGGTTCCGCCCCTATAAACGTGAGGTTCACTCACGTTTATTTAACGGGTCTCATGGTTTCGAAGCTAGAAACAACAAGCAGCTCTCATAGAGAGTGCAAGCACAAGGTTGTTTGCTTAACGCTTTTGCCTCCACGGCTACACTTTGTTCCGACCGTTCCGGTTCCGAGCTTACAAAAGCAAAGCAGTTTGCTTTTGCTTAACAGCTCTCATGGTTTCGACTCTACAAACGACAAATTGTTGTCGTTTGCTTAACGAGTCTCCCAGCCTCCGTGGCTACGCTTCGCTTCGACCACTCCGGTTTCGCCCTTACAAACGTGAAGCAGTTCACGATTATGTACGCTGCTCCCTACCTACGCGGGTCGCACTTCGTTGCTCCACCGCTTCGGTTTCGACTCTACAAACGACAAATTGTTGTCGTTTGCTTAACGAGTCTCACATCCATTCTACGACTTTTGAGACTTCGTTGGCTACAAAACATTTGACCGATGATGGCTCAAGCGGTTTGTTGGGGATGACCGCTTTGGTAAACCCCTGTGTCTCTATCTCTTTGAGGCGGTTTGAGAGGCCGGGAATCTCCCGTATCTCTCCTGTGAGGCTGACCTCTCCGAGAAAAAGTGTCTCTGCACTGAGTTCCCTCTCTCTGTAGCTGCTGAGGATTGCAGCGATGATCGCAAGGTCAGCAGAAGGTTCCTGTACTTTAATTCCTCCGGAAACATTGATAAAGACATCATAGGTACCTAATGGAAGATCCAGTTTCTTTTCCAAAAGTGCCAGCAGCATCCCCAGGCGGTTATTGTCAAATCCCGTGGAGCTTCTCTTGGGGTGTCCGTAAGCCTCAGATACAAGGGCCTGTATCTCCACGATAATAGGTCGGCTTCCCTCCATGATCACCGTGAGTGCAGAACCTGACTGAAGTTTCTCCTTGTTGAAAAATCTGCCGGCCATGCTCTTGGCATCACTCAGACCTTCCCTGTTCATCTCAAAGATACCCACTTCGTTGGTGGAACCGAACCGGTTCTTAAACCCGCGCAGGAGTCTCAACTCAGAGTTACTGTCTCCTTCGAAGTATAAAACCGTATCGACCATATGCTCCAGTACCCTTGGCCCTGCAATAGAACCGTCTTTGGTGATATGCCCGATGATAAAAATAGGGATATGCAGGCTTTTTGCGATACGCATCAGCTCAAAAGTGATCGTACGTACCTGTGTGACAGAACCGGGTGCAGAAGAGGTCTCCTCTGAGTAGAGTGTCTGGATCGAGTCTATGACGATAAACCCATACGCTTCATTGTTTATCTCCGAAAGGACGGACCCCAGGTTTATCTCTGAGAGAAGATAGAGGTTATCGTGATTTGCCCCCAGCCTGTTGGCACGAAGTTTGATCTGTCCGGCGGACTCCTCCCCTGAGACATAGAGTACTTTTGTTCCCTGATGTGCAAGATTTCCTGCGATCTTGAGCAAGAGTGTGGACTTTCCTATACCCGGGCTTCCTCCAATAAGGGTGAGTGAACCCGGAACAATCCCTCCGCCCAAGACAAGGTCAAGCTCTTTGCTCCCTGAAGTAGAGCGGATGATATTGTCTTCCTGGATATCGGTGATCGGTTGTGCTCTGTTTTTTGCACTGCGTGAAGCGGACGAGGTCTCTTTGAGAAATTTTATCTGATCAGTAGTGAGTTCGATCATACTCTCCCACTCACCGCATGAGGTACATTTCCCCATCCATCTTGGAGACTGAAATCCACATGCCTGACACTCAAAAAGGGTTTTTTTCTTTGCCATATAGTCTATCCTTGGAGTTGTTGGAAGTATTATAGAATAAATCGTAAGCTTTGAGATAAAAACATGTCATATTGTCATATTTGAAACCAACGACTATAGGGTGTTTTGCTATAATAGCGCTTTAGAAAATAAATGAGACAGGGCAGTTTATGATAAGAACACTTTTGCATGTACTTTACGGGATGTATTTGACCAATAGTTATGGTTTGAGATTGAAACTCACAAAAGATCCGAAAAAGAAAAAAAGACTCAGAATCGCTTACTCACAAGCTCAGCTGGATACCTTGGGGATCAAGGTAAAGGTGAAGCATTCTGAAAATCTGCCCAATGACGGGCAGTATCTGCTGGTCTCCAACCATAGAAGTGTGATCGACCCTCTCATTATCGAACTGGCACTCAAAGATACCAACCTCTTTGGCCTCTGGATTTCAAAAAAAGAGCTTTATAATTCACTTTTTTTCGGTCTTTTCGTTCGAAATGCGGGTGGGGTATTGATCGACCGTGAAAAGTCACAGATGAGCGGATTTTTTAGCGAGGTCAAAAAAGGGGTGCAAGCGGGGCACTCCATCTATATTTTTCCGGAAGGTACCCGGAATAAAACAGATGAACCTGTCTCCAAGTTCAAAGAGGGTTCCCGTATCATCGCCCTGAAAAACAGACTGCCGATACTGCCTGTCTATATCGAACAGAATGCAGATGAGATTTTGAGAAAATCGATGAGAGAAGGGATCAAAGATCAAGAGATCACGATCGTGATCGGTAAGGAGATCTCCTACCGAACGAAAGGAGATCTTGAAACACTCTACAGAGAAGAGTTTGGGCTTCTATAGCATGTCGGTTAGATAAAGATCTCATCGAGTATCGTATTGACATACTCGTTGGCTTTGAAGCGGATCATATCGGCCGGCTGTTCTCCTGTACCGATATACCAGATAGGCATTTTTAGCTGATCTGCGATACTCAGTACCGAACCTCCTTTTGCAGTCCCGTCAAGCTTGGTAATGATGATACCGTCAATGCCGATCATCTCATTAAATACTTTTGCCTGGTTGATGGAAGAGCTCCCCTGTGTACCGTCAAGTACAAGCATTTTTCTGTGCGGTGCACCTTCCATCGCCTTGCCGGCTACACGGATCATCTTTTTAAGCTCTTCACTGAGGTTTGTCTGCGTATGCAGACGACCTGCCGTATCGATGATGACATGATCGATCCCTTTGGCTTTGGCTGATTCGATCGTATCATAGACGACTGCTGAGGGATCATGCCCCTGTTTGGTTGCGACAATCGGCAGATCGAGTTTCGCTGCCCATCTGCTCAGCTGTTCTATCGCCGCGGCACGGAATGTATCTCCGGCACCGAGGATCACGCTTTTACCATGCTCCCGGTAGCGGTATGCCAGTTTCGAGATGGTTGTGGTTTTCCCTGCACCGTTCACACCGATGATCATTTCGACAAACGGTTTGGCATCACTTTCTTTCCAGTCGGCTTTATATTGAAAGACCGAGATGAGGGAGTTGAACGCCTGTATACGGTTGACAGTTTCAGGCAGGTCCTCAATCAGACGTTCTACCAGTTCATAGTTCACATCGGCTTCGAGTAGAATATCTTCAAACTCATCCTTGGTGATCTCTTTTTTCTTATTCGGTGCGACCTCTTTGATCGCTTCATTGGTTTTGCCCAATACTTTTTTGAAAAGATTAAACATGAATGATCTTCCTTTACTCTTTGTTTATCATTAGTATATCATGTGTGATCATCTCTATAGGAACAGCACCCTCATAGATCCGGCCACTCTCTCCATTATGATAGAGAAGTGTTGTCGGAGTGGTTATCCCATCACTGCTTAAGCGTTCTGAAAAGAGACCGATTAATCTCTGATCTCTATTCTCGTAAGAGATGAAATAGTCGACTTGTTGTTGGTTGATAAATGCTTTCAGCGTAGCTTCATCCATCGATTGGTTGGTCGGTATACCAAGAACAGTAAGACGGTTAGCGTATTTATCTTGCAACTTGTTCAGATAAGAAATTTGTGCGATAGAGGCACGCTCATTGATATCAAAGAGATTGATCAACAAAATCGGTTTGCTCTGGGGATCAGGTAAAAGTTTCCCGTCTTGCAACATAAGTGTAAATTTCGTACCGTCACTCTTTTGAAAGATGAAATGATCTGAAGCGGCAGATTTCTGATCGTTTAGCATCTTCTCTTCTGTAGACGACTGCGTTAAAGACTTTTTTATATAGCTATCTTGGCCACCTACGATCTCTGTGCTGTTTTCTACAGGAAGTGTCGCAGCCGTTTCGCTGCTTTTCTCTTCGCATCCGGTAAAAAAGAGCGGGAGAGAGAAGAGTATACCTATAAGTAATAGATTTTTGGTTCTTTTCACAGTATACCTTTGCTGTGTTGGTGTTAAATTCAGGGGTTTTAGATAGTCCCATTAGATATAATAATTTAAAAAAAGATTATAACCAAAGAGCATTAAAAAGAGGTATGAAAAATATGAGGCAAACCATCGAAAAAAAGGCGTTTAGGGCATCCTGTCTGGAAAAACTGAGAAAAGCATCCCAAAGAGGTGCCTATCAAAAAGATAAAAGAGTATTACAGAAGCTGTATCGTGAGATAGTAGCATCCCAGGCTCAAAGTATCATGCTTTATCTGCCGCTTGATACAGAGGTGAATCTCTATTCGCTTATCAAGCAGCTGCGCAGAGAGGGGCGGAAACTTTATGTTCCGTTTATGGAGGGTAAAAGTTTCAGGTTGGTAAAATATAGATTACCACTGGAAGAAAAGAAGTTTGGGATCAAAGAGCCAAAAGATTCAAAACAGTATAGAGAAAAAACGATAGATTTGGCGATCGTGCCGATAGTGGGACTGGATGTGACACAAAGGCGTGTCGGGTTTGGTAAAGGAATGTACGACAGATTCTTTGAAAAAGAGAGTAAAAATATTAAAAAAACCGTATTTTTAGCGCGTGAATTATGTTACAGCAGAGAGATGATTACAGACGATTTTGATGTGACTGCTGACATGATCATCACGGGTTAGACGAGAATGTAGAGGGAAAATAGTAACTCCCTCTCGCGGTGTGAGGAGAACAGATGATAGAGATAATTGGACTCTCCTCCATAGCAGGAGTCGCCGTAGGCGCAGTTGGTAGCTACTTTTGGTTAAAAAGCAGTACACAAAGTAAGTTCTCCTATATGGAGTTAGAGAGTAAAGCAAAAGCAAAAGCGATCGAGCATGAAGCTGAACAACTGCTTGAGAGCAGTAAAGTAAAAATCAAAGCGAACGAGATAGAGCAGGAGAGGGAGTATCAAAAACGTTTATCTAAACTGGATGAACGCCATCGTTCCCTGATCCTTGAGCAAAAAGAGGTGGAGTCTGAAGCAAAAAGTCTCGAAGAGAAGAGCAAAAGGCTGCAGAGAGAAGAGCTAAACCTTGAAAAGTTGGAGCAGAAGAAACAACATGTGATCTCTGAAGCAGTCGAAAAGATGGAACATATCGCTTCTCTTACCAGAGAAGAGGCAAAAGCCTATATCCTGCAAAAGGTAGAAGAGCAGAGCCGTGCGGATATCGCAGATATCGTACGCAAGTATGAGCAGGAGGCCAAAGTGGAAGGAGAGAAAAAGGCCAATTACATTCTTGCCCAGGCGACAACACGCTATGCGGGAGAGTTTGCCGGTGAACGTCTGATCAATACGATTACACTTCCGAGTGATGAACACAAAGGCCGCATTATCGGTAAAGAGGGACGAAATATCAAGTCTCTGGAGATGCTTTTAGGGGTAGATATCATTATCGATGAGACACCTGGAGTGATCGTAGTAAGCTCTTTCAACCTTTACAGAAGGGCGATCGCGACACGTGTGATAGAGATACTGGTAGAGGATGGACGTATCCATCCTGCCCGGATCGAAGAGGTACATGAAAAGGTCCAAAAAGAGTTTGAACAGAAAACCTATGAAGAGGGTGAGAATATCGTCATTGATCTCGGACTCTACCCTATGGCAGAAGAGTTGATCCGTCTTCTGGGCCGTATGAAATACAGAGCGAGTTATGGGCAAAATGCTCTGGTACATACGCTTGAAGTGGCTAATTTGGCGAAAGTGATGGCAGCCAATATGGGCGGGGATGAGAAACTTGCCTTGCGTGCTGGACTTCTGCATGATATCGGTAAGGCATTGACCCAGGAGCATGGAGGGTCGCATGTAGAACTGGGTGCAGAACTTTGCCGTAAGTACCATGAACACCCGACAGTGATCAATGCGATCTATGCACACCACGGATATGAAGAGCCTGACTCGGTAGAATCCGCTGCAGTTTGCGCGGCAGATACACTCTCCGCTGCCAGACCGGGAGCAAGACGTGAAGTACTTGAAAGTTTCACCAAACGTATAGAGGAGATAGAAAATATCGCTACAGCCAAAGCGTATGTGACAAGTGCCTACGCGATCAACGCCGGGCGTGAGATACGTGTATTTGTCAATGCAGACAAGCTTTCGGATAGTGAATCAGTACTTTTAAGCAAAGAGATCGCCAAAGAGATTGAAGAGAAGGTACAGTATCCCGGGGAGATCAAAGTCAATGTGATCAGAGAGACAAGAGCGACAGCCTATGCCAAATAAAAGCGGCTAGCCGCTTGAGCACCCCAAGGGCACTTCCTTCGGGCGCCCGCTGTTGATAAGCGACTAAATCGCAGTGCAAGCATTGTACTTCCAGACTAAAGTCTGATGCGGGCTTTTCACTCAATGAAAAGGTGTGAAATACTGCATCCCCATCCAACGTTACTACTGTCGAAAGAGAAGAAATAGCGTACTGTGTCCTGTTATGTTATACTTGAAAAAGCTTGATGATATAAATTCGGTATTGTCAGCATAGTGTATGGAGCTTTGCCCTATAATTATGCCTAAATATCTACAAAGGATACAGAATGGACAGATGTGATCAGATCAATGCAAATGTAAGAATGGAAGAGTGCTATGCAGGAATGAGTCTGACATTTGACGGCAGTGAAGAGATCAGAGCTGAGATCGAAACAGCGATCGAAAAAGTCAAAAAAGAGACTAAAATGGAGCCTCAGGTTTTTGATAACTCTAAAGACCATACAGAAGCAAAGCAGGCACTCTATATTGAATTTGATGATGATGCACAAAGAGAGAGCGGTGATTTTTTTGAGAAGGTACTCAAAGAGCTCAAGATCGACAAGTGTGCGAATGATGTGATCGAACGTTAAGGAGAGAATGTGTTAAAGAGATTATTTGTATTAAGTGTACTTTTTTTAGGACTGCAGCTTCAAGCTGCAGAGACGAAAGCGCCTGTAGTCGTTCTTGAAACAAATCTTGGAAAGATCGAACTGAAACTCTATCCCGAAGTAGCGCCTAAAGCCGTAGAAAACTTTACGACACATGTAAAGAACGGGTATTATAACGGATTGATCTTTCACAGGATCATTAAAGATTTTATGATACAGGGTGGAGACCCGACCGGAACGGGTAGAGGCGGTGAATCGATCTGGAAAAAAGATTTTGAAGATGAATTTGCACCGAATGTGGTATTTGACAGACCTTTTCTGCTTGCAATGGCAAACCGCGGACCGAAGACAAACGGAAGCCAGTTTTTCATTACAGCGGCACCGACACCATGGCTGAACGGAAGACACACGATCTTCGGTGAAGTTATCGCCGGTCAAGAGGTAGTACGTAAGCTAGAAAATGTCGATGTCGACCCTAGGATGAACCGACCGTACTTTGATCAGAAGATCATCAAGGCGTATATCAAATAGACCAAATTTTTCTATCCAAGAGAGGGGGATATCCCCTAGGTACTGCTCTTCTCTTGATTATGAATGACCGATCGTAAGTAGGTCATTCCCTTTAAAATCATTTTTTATCTTTATTAAGGCACTTATGGATTTAAATCAACTTAGAATAGAACGTCAAAAATGGTTGACGTGGAAAAATATCGTTCCTTTTCAGGATGCAATCAAGGCTCTACCGGTATTTGAAGATGTCAAGGTCTCTCTTGGAGATGTTGTCACTATCGATATCCCCAATATTACAGAAGAGCAGTCCGAGCAGATCAGGCAAACCGCACTCCTCATGAAACCCTGGAGGAAAGGGCCTTTCAGGATCAATGAACTCTTTATCGATACAGAGTGGCAGAGCCAGATCAAGTACAATCTTCTCGAGCCTTACTTTGATCTGGAAGGTAAAGTTGTCGGAGATATCGGATGCAATAACGGCTACTATCTTTTCCGTATGCAGAGTCAAAACCCGAAGAAACTTATCGGGTTCGATCCCTCTGCAATCTACTATTCTCAGTTTCAGTTTATCGACCACTTTGTCAAGTCGGAGATCGTCTACGAGATGTTGGGTGTCGAGCATGTAGAGTACTACGAGTATAAGTTTGATCTGCTCTTCTGTCTCGGTGTGCTTTACCACCGTTCAGATCCGGTAGCGATGCTCAAATCCCTCTATAAAGGGTTGGAGAAGGGTGGAGAGTTGATCCTTGATACCTTTATGATCGACGGAGAGGATGAGGTGGCACTGACGCCTGCTGGAAAATACTCCAAAATACCGAACATCTATTTTGTTCCGACGATACCTGCTTTGAAAAACTGGTGTCTTCGTGCAGGATTTGAGAGTGTGGAAGTGCTTGAAACCAGGGTAACCGATCAGAATGAACAGCGAAAAACAGAGTGGATCGATACCCAAAGCCTGGAAGATTTCCTAGATCCTAATGACCCGACGAAAACCGTAGAGGGGTATCCTGCACCCAAAAGAGTCTACATCAAAGCGAAAAAAACAGCTTGATTGAGCTGAATATCTAAAATAAGATTGACAAAACATTAGTATAACCTTAGTTTTATTTTTAAATAAGCTTGTTTTCGCTATAAATTTACCACTAAACAGAGAAATCGAATAAACTTTAAGGTTCGGTTTACTCTTTTCAGACCAATATAAGCAGTAAACATATGAGAATATTAAGTGTAGGATTTGACGATGAGTACGTCAATGAACTTGAAAAAGAGTTGGATAAGTACTTTATCTGTATCGTAGATAATGCCAAAGATATGTATGATGCGACCAACTTTACAGACTTTAGACATTATGAGCTTGTCATCATTGTAGATGAAGGGGTCCAGTTTTCGCTAGAGCGTTATGTCAATGAAGTCAAAAAGAAAAAGAGCGAAACAAAGATCATCATCCTGACTGACAAGCCAAAAAGTCAGGCAGACTTTTTCAAGCTTGGAGTGGATGATGTCGTCTATGAGCATTGTGATCAGCCTGACCTGATCGCTGCAAGAGTACTGGCAAATATGAGACATCTCTTTGGTACTCAGGTTGAAGTAGATAAACTTGTGATCGATATTGCCAACAAGAGAATACAGTATGATGATAAAAACGTATCATTGAACGGCAAGACATTTGATATCCTGGCGTACCTTGCACTAAGAGAAAAAAGGGTTTTCTCCAAAGATGAGATCATCAATGCACTCTGGGAAGAGCCGGAGTATGTCAGTGACAACACGGTTGAGGTAGCGATCAACCAGATCAGAAAGAGACTCAAGCAGATCCTTGGGTTCCAGGTGATACATACGGTGAGACGTAGAGGATATAAGTTCGCCTACTAATTTATTTCTATTAATTCATACGCAATATTCCCTTTTAGTTTAAAATGTGATATTGTTCCCTTCATACTTTTTTAGAAAAAGTATGCAAAAATCGTCGTGGCTCTCGAATCGCTTTGCTTACAAGGTCGTTCGCCACGACACTACACACTTCGTGTGATTAATAGGGTAAGTTTTACTTCCGAGTAAGCTCCCTCCTAACAACCCGCAAATCTACAGCACACTAGACACGAATCATTTTATAGAACATCATCTTTCTGCGATCTTGAGATGTAGGTCGGGGTGCCCCCACCCCGACGTTAAAATGTCGATCAATCTTTTATTTTCTGGTTACCACTTGTGTTGTCGGGGTAGGGATACCCCGACCTACTGATACAAGTTTTATCTCGTTCCCCATCGTCTGATATTGTGAAAGAAGATAAAAAATAGGTGTTCGTCATTCTGAACTTGATTCAGAATCCCCTAAATTTCGCTGTTACTCGATGAGATCCTGAATCAAGTTCAGGATGACAGTGGTAAAAACAGTAGTTCTTTCACAACCTCTTTCGATGGGAACGTATACTTTACTGTCAATGAACCCATAACGCTAAACCCCTTTCAAAAAATATCGCTATAATCTTCCAAAAGAAAGAGGGAGAACTATGCAGTTAAATACTCATCTGAATATCGACAGTTCACTATGCGGCAGAGTCACGAAGCTGGAAGAGGGGTATGCCGAGGTTCTGCTTCATACGACGCGGAAAATGAGTGCGGATGCACAGGGGTTGGTGCATGGCGGTTTTATATTCGGTGCAGCGGATTATGCAGCGATGAGTGCAGTGAATGATCCATATGTGGTACTGGGTGCGTCTATCTGTCAATTTAGAGCGCCTGTCAAGGTAGGGGATGCCGTACTCTGTAAAGCATCGGTTGTCAGTGAGAAAGGGAAGAAGAGAGAGGTGAGTGTAGAGGCTTTTGTCGGTGAAAAGCTTGTCTTTGAGGGGAGCTTTACGACGTTTGTGTTGGAGAAGCATGTGTTGGATTAAGTCCCTTCATGTAACAATCTGAAACTGTACACTAACTACGAATCATTTTTCTGTGACTTTATAATGTAGGTCGGGGTGTTCTCACCCCGACGTTGAAACGTCAATACTCTTTTTGTCTGTGTTTACACGTTTCATGTGGCCTTTTGCCTTCACGGCTCACTGCGTTCGACACGCTCCGGTTCCGAGGCTACAAACGACAGACTGCTCTCACAGAGAGTGCAAGCACAAGGTCGTTTACTTAACGCTTTTGCCTCCACGGCTACACTTCGTTCCGACCGTTCCGGTTCCGAAGCTACAAAGGCAAAGCAGTTTGCCTTTGCTTGACGCTTCTCATGGTTTCGACGGACTAAACTGCCTGAGCGGCTTCATTTCATTCCGACCGCTTTGGTTTCAAACCTATAAACGATAAACAGTTATCGTTTACTTAACGGTTTTCACTATTCACGTTTATATTGTCCTCTTGCCTGCGCGGGTCGCTTTGCTCCACCGCTTCGGTTTCGAAGAACTGATCGTAAAGCAGTTTACGATCATATTGTTCTTCTCACCTGTTCGATCCAGAATGGGATGACTTTTTGTTCGGCTTTGAGTGTGGTGCTCATGCCGTGGCCCGGGTAGATGGTGAAGTCTCCCTGGACCTTTGTCGCTTTCTCCAGGCTCTTGAGCATATCTTCCCCGCTTGAGTTCGGGAAGTCCCAGCGTCCGATGGACTGTTGAAAAAGGAAATCTCCGCTGAACCATACATTACCTATCTCTATCACTGAACAGCCCGGGGTATGGCCGGGAAAGTGACGGAACTTGATCTTGACCCCTTCGATCTCCACTGCTTCATCCCCTTGGATCAGAACATCGGGGTGGCTTGGCGGTGTTCCCTGTGAAAAAGGATCATTTGCAAGCATAAAGGCATCATCTTTAGGACAGTAGATCGGAAGGTTCAGTGCTTTTTGGACCGCGGCATTGCTCCAGACATGGTCGAAGTGCCCGTGTGTATTGAGTATAGCTACCGGATGGGTGACGTTGTTCAGTACCCAGTCAAGTGCATCGACACCCGGGTCGATGATAAAGTCTTTTCCCTCTATTGTAGCGATGTAGCAGTTGGTCTGGTAGGGACCCATAGGTTGCATTTTGATTTGCATGTTATAATTCTCCTCATGAATACGCAAGATAATCACTTTTATAACTTATTGGAAACTGCAATACGCAGTGATGATATCGTGCTCAAAGAGCAGCTTGTTGCGCAATGTTTGGAGTATTGTAACCAAAATTCGGTTAGCCTACCGCAGGGTTTTGAGCCGGCACTGTTTGAAACCCCTTCCTATGCCTCCAGGTGTACGATCGTAAGTCCCAGAGATCTTCCTACTCGTAAGGAGTTTGATACACATGAGGGATTGGCGACACTGGTACATGCGATTGCACATATCGAGTACTCAGCGATAGATCTCGCACTGGATGCCGTCTATCGTTTCCCACAGATGCCGATGGCGTATAAGATCGACTGGCTGGTTGTGGCCGAAGATGAGATACGCCATTATAAGATGCTGAGTGAACTTCTGGATGCTTTGGGGTATCACTACGGTGACTTCCCTGTGCATTGCGGGCTTTTTGATGCTGCAGCACATACGGCACATGCCTTGCTTGATCGTATGGCGGTTGTCCCCCGTTACTATGAGGCGAGCGGACTGGATGTCAATCCCCAGATCATTAAAAAACTTGAGAACAAACGCAAAAATCCTCTGGTCGCCGGACTCATGGATGCCTTGAAGGTCATCTATGATGAAGAGATAGACCATGTCCATAAAGGAGACAAGTGGTTCAAGTACCTTTGTAGAGAGGAAGGTCTGGACGAGTCTGTCTATTTTGAGATACTGGAGCGCTACAGACTCTTGGACAAACACCGCCCGCATATCAATGTAGATGCCAGAAAAGAGGCAGGGTTTACCTGCAGCGAGATCAAAAAGCTGGGAGCGAAGGAGTGCAGTTGACCTCTTTTTTTGAAGCGATGTTCTTTGCACCGAAGTGGTACCATTACCCCTTGATCCTGCTATTACTCCCTTTGAGTATGCTTTACGGTATCATCATGCTTCTAAGAAGAAATCTGACAAAGAAAAAAGTCTATAACATTCCGATCATAAGTATAGGAAACCTGATCGTTGGAGGCAGCGGTAAAACCCCGTTTACCATTGCACTGGCTGCAACGCTGTATGATGTTACGATCATTTCACGTGGGTACGGCAGGAAAAGCAGAGGGCTGGTAGAGGTAAGCCGAAAAGGTGAGATAGTGACGACAGTAGAGGAGAGCGGGGATGAACCGATGCTTATGGCACACTCCCTCCCCAACGCTTCGGTGATCGTCAGTGAGGACCGCGATAAGGCGATCCATCTGGCGAAAGAGAAGGGTGCCAAGATTATCATACTGGATGACGGGTTTAACCGGGTTGAGATCGAGAAGTTCGAGATCATTCTGGAGCCTGGACGTATCAAAAACTATCTGCCTTTTCCTGCAGGACCTTTCAGAGAGTTTTGGTTTACCAAAAAATATGCCGATCTTGTGATAAAAGAGGAAAGGGATTTCAAAAGGGTTGTAAAGGTAGAGAATCCGCACCCAAAAATGCTTCTGGTCACAGCGATTGCAAATCCTCAAAGGCTTGACCCGTATCTGCCTACAGGGGTAGTGCAAAAAGTCTATCTTCGCGATCATGAGTATTTCGATGAAGCTGAGATCAAAGAGCTGATGCATAGATACGGAGCTGATTCGCTCCTCTGTACCTCTAAAGACAAGGTGAAAATGGAAGGATTTGACCTGCCGATCTCCGAGCTGAAACTCAAACTAAACATAGAAGATGATATAATTGAAAAAATTCAATCATATATTCAATCAGGTCTCTAAAAGTCAGCTTCTACAGGAGTTATCAGGAATATTTTAAGGACCTGTTTCAAAGGATTCTATACCAATGAGAGATAATCTGCAAATAGTAAAAACACTTCATGAAGCACTGCCGTATATTAAACGTTTTGCAAATGAAAAGATCGTGATCAAGTATGGCGGTTCTGCTCAGACCAGCAGTGCGCTGAAAGAACAGTTCGCACAGGATGTCGTGCTGTTGCATCTGGTGGGGATGAAACCGATCATTGTACACGGCGGAGGGAAAAGTATCACAAACCTTCTTGCCGACCTTGGTGTTGAGACAAAGTTTGTAGATGGGCAGCGTGTCACGACCAGAGAGGTCATGCGTATTGCCGAAATGGTACTCAGCGGCGAGATCAACAAAGAGATCGTCTCTTTGCTGGACAACCACGGGACCAAGGCGATCGGGATCTCAGGTAAAGACGGCGGTTTCCTGAAAGGTATTCCCAAAGACTTTGAGAACTTCGGTTACACAGGAAAGATCGAACATATCGATCCCGATATTGTAAACAATATCATTGAAGACGGCGCTGTTCCTGTCATCGCACCTATCGCAGGAAGCGATACCGTTGGGCATCCCGGGTTTAATATCAATGCAGATTTGGCAGCCAGCAAGATCGCTGTGGCCCTCAAGGCAAGAAAAGTACTCTTTCTGACCGACACACCGGGCGTACTCGATAAAGAGATGGAGCTTATCACAAATCTTGATATCGAGAAGACAGAAGCCCTCAAGAAAGATGGTACGATCCAAGGCGGAATGGTACCGAAAGTAGATGCATGTATCGAAGCACTTCGCGGCGGTGTCAAAAAAGCACATATTATTGACGGGAGGGTAGAACACTCTCTGCTCTTGGAGATCCTTACAAGTTCAGGCATCGGTACCTGTATTGAATTATGATATACTAAAAACAGCATAAAAAGTGGAATACATTTCGAGGACGGAAGGAAACTTATTCATGTTTATTACATCATTGTTGGCAATGAGTTTTTCTTTGGCCTCCGGTGAACCTATCAAACCTTTACCTCAAAGCATTGCCTACAACCGGTCAAAAGCAGAACTTGGTAAAAAACTTTTCCATGATCCGGTACTTTCAAAAGACGGGACGGTCGCCTGTGTCACTTGTCATCACCTTGATAGCGGGGGTGACGACGGGATGCAGTTTTCTTTTGGAGTAGAAGGGAGAGAGGGCAATATCAACAGCCCGACAGTACTGAATGCTTTTTTTAACTTCAGGCAGTTCTGGGACGGAAGAGCAAAAGACCTTGAGGAGCAGGCGGCTGGTCCGATAGAAAATCCTCTAGAGATGGGGCATACGCTTGATGGCGCAGTGCAAAAGCTCAAAAAAGATAAAAACTATCAGGAAACATTCTCAACACTTTATCCTGACGGTCTGACTACTGAAAATATGCTCAATGCCATTGCAGAGTTCGAGAAGGCACTGATCACCCCGAATGCTCCGTTTGACCGCTACTTACAAGGAGATGAAAACGCAATCTCAAAAGAGGCAAAAAAGGGATACCGGCTTTTTAAATCAAAAGGGTGCATACTGTGTCATAACGGTGTGAATATCGGGGGAAATCTCTATAATAAGTTCGGAATCTATAAAGCGAGTCACTCTGCACACCTTGGAAGGTATCATCTGACAAAAAGAGAAGAGGATAAGTTTGTCTTTAAAGTCCCTTCTCTAAGAAATATCGCACTTACAGCACCGTATATGCACGACGGCCGCGCCCAAAACCTGAAACAGGCAGTGCTCATTATGACTCAGTATCAGTTGGGACGCTATATGGAAGCAGAAGAGATAGATGCGATCGTTGCATTTTTGGAATCATTGACCGGAGAGAGACCAGAGATACTGAGGTAGGAAGATGAGAAAAAAATCTTTGCGTTTTAAAAATGGGAACGGGTTTATTGTCCTCTTTATCGTTTTTGTCATTATCCTCTCTGCGCTTTTCATCTATCTGCAAAAGATAGACAGAGATCTTCGAATGCATCATCAGTATCGGGCTGATCTCGAAGAGATCATCTTGCTGGATCAACAGCTCGACAACGTTTTTTTACAAAAATATCAATACCTGGATTATGATGCGATCACTGGCGTCACAGGGAGACTGGAAGAGTTGTTTGACGGATTTGTATCTCAACGGATATACGAGAGGCATGCTGATGAGCTCTCGAAGTTAAGGTCGTTCTTTGAAAAAAAGCGTCATTTGACCGAAGATTTCAAATCCCTTAATTCACGTATGACCAATGCGGTACACTATATGTATGATCTGCGCAGATCTATCAAAAGTACAGAGCTGAACGGTTTAAAGAAAAAAACAGCCGATGAGATATTTTTTCAAGTGACCCAGTTGATCATGGGGATTCAGATCGACAGAGAGATACTCCAGAACAATTTGATGATGCTTCGCTCCTTAGTGACAGAAGGATGCAAGTGTGACTATTTCCTCACGCAGGTAAGCCGGTTTTTAAAAGATTTTGACGTGATGCAGGGGTATATGGCTGAAAATCATCACATCGGTTTTAGCGATAGACTGAGAGAGGTATTGTCTAAGCTTGAGCATGGACATGCGGAGGACATCCAAAAACAAAAAACGGTTGCACTTCTCTTTTTCGGTATGGCGTTTTTCGTGTTACTTTTATTGATGGTGAATTACCGTAAAGTCATTCGTGCAACGCGCGAACTCCTGGCATTCCGTTATGCGATAGAGAACAGTGATAATATTGTTCTGATCACAGATACGAATCGAAATATCACCTATGTCAATGAGGCTTTTGAAGTGCATACGGGGTATAAAAAGGATGAGGTGATCGGATCCCAGCCCAATATACTCAAATCCGATATGATGGATAAAGCGTTCTATGCTGAGATGAACGCTACACTGGAAAAAGGTGAAAAGTGGCAAGGGGAACTTATCAATAGAAGAAAAGACGGTTCTCTACTCTATGAAAAGGCATCGATCTCTCCTATCGTTGTCAACGGGAAGATTGTACAGTACCTTGCGATAAAACTTGATATTACAGAGTATATAGAGTATCAAAACCGGCTCAAACAGTCTGCTACGGTATTTGAGAACACCCAGGAAGGAATTTTGATACTTGACGAGGAAAAACGTATTGACTCTCTCAATCAGGCATTCCTGGAGATGACGGACTTTGATGAGAAGAGACTCTATAAGAAGCCTTTGGAGTTTTTTGCTTCGGAGAAACATGATGCCACCTTTTATCAGCGTATATGGCATACGATAGCAGAAGATGGTGAGTGGTCCGGAAAAGTCTATATCAGCCGAAGTAACGGAGAGGTGATCCCTATCTGGCTGAGTTTGACCACGGTATACGGGAACGATCAGAAGATCATTAATTATATTGCGATCTATACGGATCTCAGTGAAGTGATACGGACACAGGAGAAGGCAGACTTCCTGGCCTATCATGACAGCTTGACACTTTTGCCTAACCGTGCGCATTTTGAACGGTATATGCAAAAGCTCTTTGAAGATAAAAACCTGCGAAATAAAGTAGCTGTGATGTTCCTGGACCTCGATCGTTTCAAAGTGATCAATGATACGCTTGGACACAGTGTGGGAGATGAACTGCTCAAGGAGGTATCCCAACGTATTCTTGAAGTGATCGGCGATACGTTCTTCCTGGCAAGGTTGGGAGGGGATGAATTCGTTATTGTTCTGGATGGTGTCATTTCACAAGATACAGTGAGTAAATATGCCGAAGAGATCTTGAACCATATCAGTCAATTGATGATCGTGAACCAGCATCAGCTCAGTGTATCAGGGAGCCTGGGGATCTCATTGTACCCTGATCACAGTGATGATCCCAATACCTTGATACGTTATGCCGATAGTGCGATGTATAGTGCCAAAGAACAGGGTAAAAATACCTATGCTTATTATGAAGAACAGTTAAGTTTGGATGTACACAGCCGCTTGAATATCGAACAGTTATTAAAAGTGGCGTTGGAAAATAAGGAAATTTCACTAAGGTATCAGCCTCAGTATACTCTTGATACGCATGAGGTCATTGGTGCAGAGGTATTGGTACGTTGGAACAACAGGCTGCTTGGTAATGTCCCTCCTGCCGAGTTTATCCCGATTGCTGAAGATACGGGAATGATCATTGAGATAGGGTACTATATATTCGAAGAGGCCTGTAGAACATTTATGGAGTGGACTAGGCAGGGGGTTTCTCTACAGAGAGTTTCACTCAATTTATCCAGTGTACAGTTGGGGCAACACGACTTTTTGGAGAAGATCCGGGAGATTATGGAAAAAACAGGTATCCGGGGAGAGAAGATCGAGGTGGAACTGACAGAGCGGATATTTTTTGAGTTCTCAAGCAGTAATCTCAAACTGTTAAATGAGTTTAGAAAAATGGGATGTGAAATTGCAATCGATGACTTTGGGACAGGGTATTCATCGATGAGTTATCTTAAAGATCTGCCTATTGATACGGTGAAGATCGATAAAGCATTTATCAATGAGCTCCCAACGAATATACATGATCAAAAAGTAGTGAAGGCGATGATCGCGCTCTCCAGGAGTTTGGGATATAAGGTGATCGCAGAAGGGATAGAGACGGAAGAACAAGAGGCGCTCCTGTGTGAAAGCAGATGTGATATCGGACAGGGGTACTACTTCTCCAGACCGCTTGATCAATACGCTTTTTTAGAGTTTTTAGAAGTTCAAAAGAGTAAAAAGAAGTGATCTGTCGCTCTTAATGCTTTGCTGCATCCCGGCCCGCATACCTATGATTCAGCGAGATAAACCGGTAAAGTTTTGGAAATGAAGAGGTGATCTACCGGTGTTGGAACCTTCCTTAGCAAAGATTAGTTATAATACCGCAACTCATAAATATAGGAAATATTTGATGCAATTTATCGAAACACGTGGTAATGATGGACAGAAGCCTGCTTCGGTTACTTTTTCTGAAGCGATCTTAAGCCCAAGTGCAAGTTTTGGGGGGCTTTATGTACCAAAGTCACTTCCAAGTCTTGATCAGGCATATCTGGAGTCTCACCTGGAGAGCCATTACAAAACTTTGGCGATCGATTTTTTAGAGAAGTTCGGTATTGATATTGAAAAAGAGGTGCTTGAAGAGGCACTGAAGAGATATGATGCGTTTGATGACCCTTCCAATCCTGTACCGCTGACACAGATTGAAGAGGACTGTTTTGTCTCTGAACTTTATCACGGTCCTACACGTGCATTCAAAGATATGGCTTTGCAGCCTTTTGGATATGTCCTTTCCAAGCTGGCACAGCAGAAAAACGAAAACTATCTTATCATGGCTGCAACAAGCGGAGATACCGGACCGGCAACCCTGGAAACCTTTAAAAACCAAAAAAATGTCAAAGTTGCCTGTCTCTATCCTGACGGCGGAACTTCAGATGTACAGAGACTGCAGATGGTTACCGAAGATGGTGAAAATCTCAAGGTGATCGGTGTCAAAGGAAACTTCGATGATACCCAGAATACCCTCAAAGAACTGCTTGCATCTGAAGATTTTAAGGCAGAGCTGAAAGCACACAATATCAAGCTTTCTGCGGCAAACTCCGTGAACTTTGGGCGTATCATCTTCCAGATCATTTACCATATCCACTCTTATCTTGAGTTGGTGAGAAAAAATGCGATCACTATGGGTGAGAAGATCTACCTTGTGGTTCCAAGCGGTAACTTCGGGAATGCACTCGGTGCTTACTATGCAAAGAAAGCGGGGCTTCCTATCGAGAAGATATTGATCTCGTCTAATATCAACAACATCCTGACAGACTGGATCAACAAAGGTGAATATGATCTCACTTCAAGAACGTTGGTTCAGACGGAGTCTCCGGCAATGGATATTCTGAAAAGTTCCAACGTAGAGCGTATCATGTATGACAAGTTCGGTCCCGCACGTACGAAGGAGCTGATGGATTCCCTGGCAAATGAGGGTAAATACCAGCTGACAGATGATGAGATCGCAGCAATCCAGGAGGATTTTGCCGCTTCATTCTCTGATGATGATGAGTGTGAAAGTGTCGTGGGTGCGTATGCGAAAAAAGGCTACATTATGGACCCGCATACGGCTACCTGTATGAAAGCTTACGAGAGACTCAGAGAGAAGCCGTTGAAAACGGTAGTCTACTCAACTGCTGAGTGGACAAAGTTCTCACCGGCTGTCTCTAAAGCGCTTGGAAAAGAGGTCGAGGGAGATATCGCGGCACTTAAGACAGTGAGTGACGCTGCAAATGTAAGTGTCCCGGATATGATCAGAGCACTTTTTGATAAGCCTGTCAGACATACGGTAGTTGTCGATAAAGAGAATATCAAGGGAGAGATGCTGAGCTTCTTGTAGTTTGGCCAACCACTATGAGAAAGTTCCTGTACTCCCAACTTATCATAGGTGTCACAGCTTCGGCAACGGGTGTGATAGAGTGTAGAGTAGTGACAGAGGGGTTTAAAACGTGTGACCCTTACAGTACCAAATACCTCTATACAAAAGAGGTGGAGTATGAGAAAGACCGTAAAAAGCTCATCAGTACAAAATCCCTGCCTCTTCCTAAAAAAGAGGGAGTGCTAAAAGTGGTCTCCTTGGAGGAAGATGAAACACCTTATAAAATCTCCAATGACTCTTTGCGTTTTAAAGGAAGTACGAGCAGTACGCTTGAGCAGCCACTGGATATAGTCGGTACAGTAAGTGTGGGTAGAGCAGATCAACCGGCAGCCAGAAAAAGCGCACTCAAGTCCAAAGAAGAGCTTGAAACCTATATCGAAGAGCTCGAAAAGTATACCCTGAAACTTCAAAAGAGTGAAGAGAAAGAGGTTGGTATCTATAGGGTTGTATCCGGTGATGCCTTAAGCCGTATCGCTAAAAAGTTCAAGATGAAGACCTCAGAGCTTAGAAAGTTCAATAAGCTGAAGAAGGGGGCATACTTACGTATAGGACAGAAGCTTGCCCTCCCTTACCCGCAGGAAATGGTCGATGCGATTGCTTCAGCCCGCTATAAAGTACAAAGGGGTGACAACTTAATATCCATTGCCAAAAAATTTGATCTTGAGCCTGAAGATTTGATAAGCTTTAACCGCTTAAAGAAGAATTCAATCATCAGGATCGGCAAGATACTGGATCTTCCATTGCCTCACAGGCTGGCTGAGCTCGAAGCACAGAAAAAATACAGCAGATACGGTAGAAGAAGCCTCAGAGTTACCGCTACAGCCTATACCTCGCATACGGCACAGACAGACAGTACCCCATTTTTGGCTGCCTGGAACAACCGCTTGATACCGGGGATGAAAATCATTGCGGTCTCAAGAGACCTGCTCTCCGCTTATGGCATGCGTAATGGTACAAAAGTGCGTATCTCAGGACTTCCCGGTATCTACTATGTACGTGACAAGATGAACAAACGGTATCGAAAACGTATCGATATCTATATGGGATTGGACCGTAAAAAAGCACTCCGCTGGGGTAGAAGAAGCGTCAATATCTACTGGGATTGATTTTCCTCTCGTTCCATATCTTGTATAGTCAAGGGACATCCTTTACAGGTGTAAAGGGACATAGTTTACACTTTCTTAGCTTACTGTAGGGTGGATGAAATCCACCATAGTGGTGGGATATTCCCACCCTACGAAAAATCCGTTCGTACCGCCACCGTCAAACGTCTCTTAAGATGATTGCCGGTTCATAAAGTGTGACAGTGTAAAAGCAGTAGTTTTTTCACAGGCTCACAACTTGAGAACCAGTAAAAGTAGTTAACAGCAGTTGGAAAGCATTAGTCTTGTACAATATTTTAATCTAAGTAAAAAGGGGCAAAAAGGTGGATTATGAAGATTTTAAAAATGAGGTTGAGCAATCAAAACAGTTTCCACTTAATATTAAAGATGGTGTTTTAGACTACAGAAATACTACTTATCCATTAAGAAACATATCACATATAAAATTGGTAGAAAAAAGTGTTACAGAAATGACCACTGGATTTTTTAAAGCTTTGTTAGGGCTGTTGGGAATAGGAATCCTAATATTAGGACTATTTGCGTTTTTTGGTAATTGTACTCGTGGACAATATGGTGGAACGGTTGCATCTGCTATTATGATTATTTTGGGTGCATGGCTCAGATCTTTAGTAAAAGAAGAAGATCATCAATTTTATGGACTGGCAATTGAAACTAATTCTGGCTCAAATGAGTTATTCTTTAGTGATGATAAAGATTTTATTGAAAAAGTTAAAGAGGTCCTGTCCCGAGCTTTAGCACATCCTAATGATATAAGATACACGATACATATTGGAGATAAACATTTTATTGATAATAGCGTAAGAAATCTAACTCAAAACTCTTACTATGAGTTTAACGTAGAACAACATACAGGATTGAGTGAAGAACAAAAAGATTATATTTTGGGTGATTTTAAAAGAAGTATTGAAAAGTTACAAGATGAATTGAGCACTATAAATGAATCACAAGTTACTAAAAATGAATTATCCAATATTGTTAATGAAATTAATTCGGATAGACCTGACCCGAGCAAAATAAAACAAAGTTATGAAAAAATTAAAAGTATTGCAGATGGTTATAGTACAATTACTTCTTTAAGTGAGTTTGGTGGAGCAATTGGTAGAACAGTTATGATGTTTGTGTAATTTTGGCTATGTGACAAATCTTCCTCGCTCCGTATCTCCTGCTACAGAGTGTATATCAACTACTAAATTATCAGTGATTTCCTTGGTTCCCACGATTTTCGTGGGAATAGATACAGCAGTTTTATTCACAATAAACATTTGGTTGAGATCATGTCTAGAGACATGGATTACTACGTATAACGTGGGAAGAAAAAAAATTTGGGAACTAGTAGGGGAGGGACACACTCCTCCATGTATTTAACCTTCTAGTTTGGTGCGTGATTACGCACCCTACACGAAAGATTCCTTATCTCATCACTCCGAAGTCTACTGCTCCTGCAGCTCCTCGTAGATCTCGAGTACCTCCAGGTATCGTTCACTCTTCTCTTCGTACTCTTCTTCCACTTTGGAAAGTTCTTCAGAGATGGCAGTGAGACCTCTCTCCTGGTAGCACTCAGGGTCCTGCAGGCAGTGGTTCAGCTGATCTATCTTCTCTTCCAATGCTTCGATCTCAGCAGGGAGCTTGTCGAAGTCTTGTTGTTGTTTGTAGCTGAGCTTTGTCTGTTTTTTGACCTTCGGTTTCTCCTCTTCCTGTTTCGCAGCAGCCTTTGCACTCTCTGATTCTATATCACCCAGCTCTTTGATCTCTTTTTCGATACTGAGGTACTCTGTATAGCTCTGGTAGGATTCCTCCACTACCCCGTTCCCTTTGAAGATAAAAAGCTTTGAGGCGATCTTGTCGATAAAGTACCTGTCATGCGAAACAAAAAGGATCGCTCCGGGGAAGTTGATCAGTTTCTCTTCGAGAATATTGATCGTCTGGATATCCAGGTCATTGGTAGGTTCATCGAGGATCAGACAATCCACCTTTTTGGTAAGGAGCAAGGCAAGTGCCACACGGTTTTTCTCACCCCCGCTCAGCACGCCGACCTTTTTATCCAAAAACTCTTTGGGGAAGAGGAAGCTTTTGAGATAGCCATAGACATGCATATTTTTACCCTGTACTTCCACCCTGTCACCGCCGTCGGGACAAAATGTCTCGATCAGTGTTTTCTCATCACTGAGCATTTCTCTATGCTGGTCAAAGTATCCGATGGAGAAGTCCCCCTGCTTGATGATCCCGCTATCAGGCTTGATCCGCCCCAGCATCAGCTTCAAGAGCGTGGATTTTCCTGCACCGTTGACGCCTACAATAGCGATCTTGTCTTTTTGCAGGATACGTGTGGTGAAATCCTCGATCAGTTTTTTCCCCGGTACGCTGTAGTAGAGGTGTTCGATCTCAAAGAGCATCTTTTTACGTGCAACACTCTCTTCACGGTTAAAGTGTTTTTTCTCCCGCTCCAGTTCGATCATCATTTTTCGGATCAGGGTAGGGTTTGTTTTTGCCTCTTCACGTAGCTCAAAGACACGTTTTTTGCGCCCCTGGTTGCGTTTTTCTCTTGCTCTTACCCCTTTTGCCAGCCATGCCTCTTCCTGTTTCAGCAGACGAAGCAGGTTTTCATGGCTTTTCTGCATCGATTTCATGCGTGCTTCTTTCTGCTCCAGGTAACGCATATACCCGCCGTTATAGGAGACAAGTTTCTGGTTGTCCACCTCTACTACACGTGTAGCGATCGTGTCGATAAAGTGTCTGTCGTGAGAGATAAAGAGCAGGGTGAACTTCTCTTTGAGCAGCATCTCTTCGAGAAACTCCACCATATAGACATCGAGGTGGTTGGTCGGTTCATCCAGTAGCAGTACGTCAGGCTTTTTGAGGATCAGGCCGGCAAGTGCAACACGGCGCTGTTCACCACCTGAGAGCGTAATGGCAGGACGATCTTCATACTCTTTGAGTTTGAACTCCTGAAGCACACGCTCTACTTTATCATCAAGGTTCCAGGCATTATGGTGGTCGATATAGTTGCTGAGCTGTTCGTGTTCTTTCAGCAGTTCGCTGTTATCAAAATCCGTAGCCAGTTTGACACTGATCTCATCATAGTCTCTTTTGGCTTCCTTAAGCTCTGTGAGTTCACTCTCTATGGCTTGGCGGACGCTGAGACCGGGTTCAAACTTCGGATGCTGCTGCAGCATCTCTATCTGAACAGACTTGTCTATGACTCTTTTCCCTTCAGTGGGCTCTTCATCTCCGGTAATGATCTTCATCAGTGTTGACTTTCCGCAACCGTTTTGTCCGATAATGGTAACCCTCTCTCCTTCATTTAGATGGAAGTCAATATCATCTAGCAGAAGTTTGATATCATACTGTTTTTTGATATGAAAGAGGTCGATCAGTGCCATAGTAAATCCTAAAATATGAGTTGTGGAATTATAGCAGATAGAGTAGTTTTTAAGCCTTGATTAGGTATATTCCAGACAATTATTATAAAGGATAGGTATGTTAGAGATAGTTATAGGACTCTATTCACTCTACACGCTATTGAGGGTTTATATCTCGGTGATGCAGATAGGGTATATCAGCCAGGAGAAGTGTAAAGCACCGGTGCTGATGAGTGCAGAAAAATATTTTACTGCAGGCAGCTATGCTGTAGCAAAAGAGAGACTTTCTTTGATAGAAACATTTGTAGACTATTTTCTGTTCCTATGGTGGGTGATGGCCGGTTTTGCATGGCTCTCAGGGATGATAGAGGTTGAAAATATACTATTGAATGCGGTGCTCTTTTTGTTCGGTTTTATGGTAGTCAATTATATCGTAGGATTGCCGTTTGAACTCTATCAGACATTCAAGATCGATGAAGCGTACGGGTTTAATAAAATGACACCGGGACTCTTTATCAGTGATACGATCAAATCGGCCTTGATGTTCTTTCTCTTTGGAGGAGCACTTTTCGCACTGCTGGCATGGATTATTACTTCCTTTTCGATGTGGTGGTTCTGGGGCTTTGCAGTGATCTTTTCGATAGCTGTTTTGATCAATGTACTCTATCCCACACTGATCGCACCGATATTTAATAAGTTTGAACCGATCGAAGAGGGTGAACTCAAAGAGGAGATCACCAGACTGATGGAGCAGGTTGGGTTGAAGAGTGACGGGATCTTTAAAATGGATGCGAGTAAACGCGACAGCCGATTGAATGCCTACTTTGGCGGATTGGGAAAGAGCAAAAGGGTTGTACTCTTTGATACACTGTTGGAAAAGCTGAATACCAAAGAGCTTCTTGCCGTGCTTGGTCATGAGCTCGGACACTTCTCTCATGGGGATATCTGGAAAAATATCGGATTGATGGGGCTGCTGCTCTTTATCGCATTTTATCTCTTCGGACATCTGCCTGAAGCGCTCTTCCTGGAGATGGGAGTCATGCAGCATGCCGGTGTACAGATCGCAATGTTGCTGCTCTTGCTCCCTTTGGTAAGCTTTCTCTTTACGCCGTTTATGAGTTATGTGAGCCGTCACAATGAGTATGCTGCAGATGAGTTTGGCTCCCAAATGGGCGGCAGGGAAAACCTGGTCTCCGCACTTCTGAAACTGATCACAGAGAACAAGGCTTTCCCGAAGTCTCACCCTTTGGTGATCTTCTTTTACTATACGCACCCGCCTGTGCTGGAGAGACTCAAAGAGCTTGGGTATGATGCGACCGGCGTTGTCGTCGGAGAAGAGAGTGAAGAGAGTGAGCTGCCAAAAGAGGGGATATTCTCTTTTATCGGCGATGAAAAGTGTGATAAACCAGAATAGTATATGCTTTTCCTGTGAATGAGAAAGTCTAAGAAAAAAGGAACTTATTTGACGATATCCCAAGCATTGAAGTGGGCTAAAGATGTGCTTGCAGAGTCCTGTGAACGGCCTTTGTTCGAAGCAGAGCTTCTGTTAGCCTATCATCTCAGGAAGGAGCGCCTCTATCTGCATATGTATGTTGACGAAACAGTAGAGGATGAAGAGGGGTATAAAAGATTGATAGCACGGCGTGCCAAGCATGAACCCTATGAGTATATCGTCGGCAGTGCCAGTTTTTATGATATAGAGCTGGATGTAGAGCCGGGAGTACTTATCCCTCGTCCCGAGACAGAGATACTCATCGATAAAGTAGCGAAGATCATCGAAGAAGAGGGGATCACCCGCATTGCTGAGATAGGCGTCGGTAGCGGTGCGATTTCTGTCGTATTGGCCAGAAAGTTCCCTCAGCTGCATAGTATCGCGACAGATATCTGCGACACCCCGTTGAAGGTAGCCGGTAAAAATATTAGGAAATTCGGATTGGAAGAGCAGATTGAACTGCGAAAATCCAATCTGATCGATCAGGTACCCGAAAGTGTGGAGCTTGTCGTCTCCAACCCTCCTTATATCGCCGAGGAGTTTATCCTGGAGTCCAATGTGGTGGACTATGAACCCGGAGAAGCACTCTTTGGAGGCAAAGTTGGGGATGAGCTTCTCAAGCAGATCATCAGGGATGTCTCCTGCCGCGGTATCAGGTACCTTGCATGTGAGATGGGATATGATCAAAAAGCACCGATAGAAGCGTTTGTTAAAGAGTTTGAGATAGAATTTATTGAGTTTTATCAAGACCTTGCAGGTTTTGATAGAGGATTTGTGATTAAGTTTAAAGGGTAAAAATGAGTAAATATTTTAGAGTGGCAACGATGGCATATTTGATACTGCTTGGTGCGATGCTTGGAGCAGGGCTTTTTGCAGGTGTAGTGGTAGCACCGGTGACGTTCAATACCGCTTCATGGTTAGGGGCTGAACTACTCAGCCATTACCAGGAAGGACAGATCATGACGGAGAACTTTGTCCGTCTTGCCTACCTGGTCAATGTGGTGGTGATTGCAGTGGTTTTATATGAAGGGTATAAGTATAAAAAGTTTGAAAGAGACTGGATCACACAGGTGGCTACTTTCTTTGTAGTAGCAACGGGCTTGATGTTCGCTCACTACTACCTGCCTGATATCGTGACCATGCAGCAAGCCGGTGAAGCTGCAACGCAGAGCCAGACTTTTGTCAATACCCATAAGGGCAGTGAGGTCAACTTCAAGGTCTTCTCTTTGGCACTTTTGGTCTTGATGATCCGTAATATGCAAAAGGCATGTAAATAGAGTACAAGCAGCAGGGAGCAGCAAGCAGTGAAGAGTGAAAACCTAGACCATCCATTCAATCCGATCGTTTTTAAGGATACGGAGATACTGATACTGGGGTCATTTCCCAGTATCCAATCATTTGAAAACAACTTCTACTACGGGCATCCCCGTAATCAGTTCTGGAAGATCATGGAAGCAATGACGGGTTATCCCATCAATAACCGTGATCAGAAGATATGGTTGCTTAAAGAGGCGAAGGTAGGCCTTTGGGATATGGTTGCCTCCTGTCAGCGGGAGAACTCCCTGGATAGTTCCCTGGAGGATATAGAGGTGAACGATATCGCAGGGTTGCTGGAAAAGTACCCGAAGATAAAAAAGATCTGTTTTACAGGTAAGAAGGCAGAAGCACTCTATAAGAGATACTTTTCACATCTCTCCATAGAGACCTGTTATCTCCCCTCACCATCTCCTGCCTATGCAGCGATGGACTTTGAGCAAAAAACAGTGGAATATCGTGCAAAACTGGGTTGCGAAAAAGGATTGTAGGTGGCAGTTTGGGCGATAGGTGACCTGCAGGGATGTTATGATGCGTTTCAAAGGTTACTGGATAAGATCAACTTTGACCCTGCAGTGGACAGACTTTGGCTGGTAGGAGACCTTGTCAACCGGGGTGAAGACTCTCTGTCCACACTTGAGTATCTCTACAGTATACGTGAGAGTGTTGAGATGGTTTTAGGGAATCATGATGTCTCCCTGATCGCAGCCTACTATGGGGTAAGAAAGAGCAACAGGTATATCGATCCGATCCTGGAGTCCCCGAATGCTGAAACCTATATCGATTGGCTTCGCTATCAGAGATTTTTACATATAGACTATCAGCTGGGATACGGTATGGCACATGCGGGGATCTCTCCCGAATTTGATCTTGGTATGGCGATACATTATGCCAAACAGATCGAAGAGAGGTTGCAGGCAGATGAGTCTGAGGTGAAAATATGGCTGGAGAAGATGTTTCATCATACCTATGACCGTTTTGACCGCAGTGCGAGTATCGATGATATCGAGCGCTATATCTTAAGTACGTTTACACAGATGCGCTTTTGTTATAAAGACCACAGACTGGATTTTGATCAAAAAGGTCCTCCAACAGACAAGAAGCTTGAGGAGAAGGGGATGAAACCTTGGTTTCATGTGATCGATAGAAAGTCAGTTGACCTAAAGATCGTTTTTGGGCACTGGTCGGCACTGGGCTTGTATCAGGATGAGAATGTTCTGGCACTGGATACAGGATGTGTCTGGGAGGGAAAGCTTACTGCAGCCAGGATAGATAGCCGCATAGAACAGATCGTTTCTGTAGCGTGTCAAAAGCTTGACTCTCCCGCATCTTAATCTCATAGATTTTTAATCTATTTTTTTTCCCATCTTTCCGTATGGGGAGGGATCATCTGTTTTCCCCTTATCCTGCGGTGAAGATTTTTCTGAAAATATAAAATCTCTTACAGAGTAAACATGACGCCACTCTCACCTGTTCGATAGTTTTTAGAATCCTAATCAATCCATATATAAAGTTGTACTTTACGTTAATGGTTTAATGTATCTGGATTTAGAATGAATTCTGTTTCCAAATTTGTAGAATAGAGTCCATATTCCCCATTATAGCAATCATATACTCTTTGTATTATGGAAATATATTTTATTTGATCTTAAGATTTTTAAAATATAATCCAAAAACGTTAAGTCTAACTTTACGATTTATTTATTGAGGAGTTACAATGCCAAGACAAATACCGTGGTGGATCGGAGGAATAGCAATGAGTCTGCTCTTCTTTTTTAGTTTTTCTCATATAGGTGCAGACCGCCCTATCGGAGCATCTACAGGAATGGCTTATCTTTCAACTGTACTGTTTGGACTCGATGCTGATACCTATAGCTATACCGCCGAGATAGAAGAGTCGGGTGCCTGGGAGGGGGTGATGCTGATCGGTGTATTTTTCGGTGGACTTTTTATGTCTGTTTTTGTTACAAAATCATTTCATATCAGCACTATACCTACACTTTGGAAAGAGAGAAAAAACACTTCTGTAAAGTCTCGTATGTTGTGGAGTTTTGTTGCAGGGTTCTTGCTTATTTTCGGTGCAAGGCTGGCAGGAGGTTGTAATGCCGGGCATATACTTTCGGGAGGAAGCCAACATGCCATTAGCGGTATTGTCTTTGCCATTGTAGCCCTGGGTACAGGTATGATCACAGGAAGATTTTTTTATAAGAAGAAGGGTAATAAAAATGATAGATAGTATGGTCAATATGTTTAGTATCGTTGCAGAAGGCAGCCACGGTTCTGTCTGGACAGTACTGCTTATAGGGTTTGTTTTTGGGGCGATTATTCTCTACTCGAGACTTGATAAGTTTGAAAAGATGGCCGGATTTATGATATTTGAAGATACATTGGTTCCTAGAATGGCTATGACGACGGTAGCTATTTCAAGTGTCGGATTCTATTTGATGGTGGAGAATGGTTTTGCTGTTTTTTCTGTAAAGCCTGTTATGTTGACGGGGCTCATTGTAGGTGCCGTACTTTTTGGTATCGGTTTGGTTATATTGGGAAAATGCCCGTCTGCTTTTTTTGTCTCCGTATCAGAGGGAAGGGTGGATGCATTGGTAGGTGTTATCGGTGGGATGGTCGGTGGGGCCGCTTATACCTATCTCTACCCATGGATCAAAACATTGATAGGTCCTGATCTGGGAAAACCTCAATTGATAGATTTCTTTTCAGATTACGCTTTTGCCGTCGTACTTCTTTTCAGTGCTCTACTTTTATTCATTGCATATAAGTTGCCAACATTGGAATATAGAGACCCTGCAGATTTTAAAAACGAAGATAAAGAATAATCTTATCCTTGGAGCGTGAATACTCTTGTACGATATCGCCTGTATCGAAGGATATCGGTGCTATGCTGTGAAGGAGAATCTTCGCAGCAAATATAAAGGTAGGCTCTGTCTCTTTTATGGCGTACAGGTTGATTTCCGTTGTTTCCTTCAAACATCGGGGAAGGGACAGGTGACAGGTTGCGGTTGATACTTTCGAGGGATATGAGAGATAATGCAACTCCTAGTGCGCTATATATTGGAAATCTGCCTATAGATTTACTGAAACGATTCTTATGTGATTATCGGAGTAAGTCTCCTCTGAGTTTCCTTTTACTACTTTTGTGTTACTTCACCTGATAGGAGTGGTTTCAGGTATAGCTTTTAGACAATTTGGGGTATGATTTATCTCATGGATAAAGAATTTTTTCTCAGAAGAGCAGTTATTTTGTATGTTCTGTTGGCTACTTTCCTCTCTGCGGGTCTGATTAACAT
The DNA here is from genome assembly GCF_058374785.1 of Sulfurovum sp. MH2-6. Taxonomy (NCBI): domain Bacteria; kingdom Pseudomonadati; phylum Campylobacterota; class Epsilonproteobacteria; order Campylobacterales; family Sulfurovaceae; genus Sulfurovum; species Sulfurovum sp. MH2-6. Next base: position 1,887,355 of record NZ_CM178170.1, on the reverse strand, counting down.
CGATCAAAGCGGGGTCTCCCTGCTGAAACAGAGTGAGGTATATATCGATCAGAATGACTCTACGCTTACAGAGATTATAGATAAGGATCTGTTTCAGCCCTACGACAGCGATATCATTCGGATCGGTGTAAGTAGGAAAAAGGTTTGGATCAAACTTGATTTAACGAATGATACAGATCGTCCGCAGGAAAAAATTCTGCTTTTCGGTACCCCGTTTATCGAACATATCCACATCTATGATGAATCAAATCTCACCGAGCCTTATGTCATGGGACAGGCACATCCTCGTGATGATCACAGGACACTGCTGCACTACTATAAGGTAGTCCTGGAGCCCTATACCGTAAAAACCTACTATATGACACTCTTTTCCTATTACTCTTATCTCAACTTCAATGTGATGCTGGAAGATGAGAGCTCCTATATCGGGGAAGATATCGTCAAACAGCTCATAGATATCTTTTTGGTCGGGTTTATTTTTGCCTTAATGATATACAGTTTCATACTCTCTTTTTATATCAAAGATAAGAGTTATTTTTTCTATGGACTTTATCTTATCCCGCTGCTCTCTTATCAACTGAAATATGTAGGACTTACACAGATCTATTTCTCAAAAGAGATGATTCTGCTTGATCTTGAAGCAACCATTATCAGGGGATATTTACTGATGATCACCAATGCACTCTTTGCGATGCACTTTTTGGATATCAGGCGGTACAGGAAGCTCTATCAGACATTTATACTCTATATTATCACCGCTTCGATCTGTATGGTGTTCTTCCATGGACCTGAGGCGATAGCTTATCGCCTTTCGTCTCTCTTCGCACTCTTTTTACTGATCTTCAACCTGAGTGTCGCCATCTATGTCTATAGAAGAGGGTACAAACAGGCAAGACTCTATATCACGGGATTCTTTATCATTTTCCTCTCCTATATCGGAGTGATCACAGACTCAATGGGACTGACAACACTTTTTATTGAGCATAACAGCTTATTTCTTTTTGCAGCGTCATTTGAAGCAATAGCACTCTCTCTTGCATTTGCCGATCGTTATATGATCTTGCAGAAAGAGCAAGTAAAAGTAAACAGGCTTCTGCTTGAGGAATCACGTCTAAGAGAAGAGAGGGTTCATGCCGAGGTTGAAGACAAAACAAAACAGTTAAGTGATACACTCAAGAGCAAAGAGTTACTGCTCAGGGAGCTACACCATCGGGTAAAGAACAATCTCCAGATCCTTCTGTCGCTTATCAAGCTGCAGAAAGACGGGATAGCAGATCAGGTACATAAATCTACACTGAATGATATCGGGAACAGGATCAATGCCATTGCAAAAAGTTATGAGCTATTGACGATGGATGAGCACTTGGATCAGATCGATATGAAACTCTATATGGAGTCGTTGGCCGCCAGTCTCTCTCATAGTTTCATCTCGCAGGGGAAGGGTATCGAGATCGAGATTGATGTGGATGTAACACTCTCTATCAAAGAAGCGGTATATATAGGCCTTGTTGCCAATGAGATCATGACCAACTCACACAAGTATGCCTTTGATGAGGAGGGAGGGAAGATCTTTGTCCGCTTTCACAAGACCGAGGGGACGTACAGACTGATTATAGAGGATAACGGAAAAGGGTTTGATAGAGAGAGTGTAAAACACTCCCTGGGGTTGAAGCTGATCAATATTCTGGTGCATGATCAGCTTAAAGGAGGGTTGGAGATAGATACCGTGGGTAGAACACGGTATGATATTACCTTTACCCTTCCACAATATGACCGACAAACTTAGCCATATTATCCAGTATCCTGCCTCCTTTTCTAAATCCGAGTCCGCATGCTTCATAGGCATAGAAGACTCCTGCCTGATAACTTTGACCTTCTGCATCTGTCGGAAGTTCGGTATAGGCTTGATAGAGCATTTTATGGTTCTCGTATTCACTGGATATCTTCTCAAGTTCTTTACCCTGTTCATCGATGATCGTGACACTTCCTCCCTCTCTGCCGAAGACCGGTTTACTTACCTGTTTTTGGCCCTCCAACGGCTCAAAAGCGCTTTCAAGCAGTAGGGGATGGCCAGGGTAGAGATCCCACAATATCTTTAGAATACCCTTTGATTGGAAGAGCAGAGTATAGGCCGGGTTGAAGATGATCGCTTTTTGGTTTTTGATAATATCCGTAAGGATCATCGCAAGGTCAGACTCTTCAAGTGCGATATCCTCCCACGGAATAAGCTTGAACCAAAGTTCATAGTTTTCATCATGGTAGAAGATGCCTTCCTCTTCGCTGAACTCCACTTCATCGATATAGGCAAACTCTGTAACATATCCTGCTTCCGTAGCGATATGCTGAAGGAGTCTGACGGTATTTTCCTCTTCTGCATTCCCTCTGATCGAGGTGAAGAGGAATTTCCACCCGTCATAGTTCTCTTCAAAGGCTTCTACGCTCTCGTCGAGTGTAACGAGTCGCTGAAAATTCTCGACGAGTGCTTCATAGACGCCATTGAACTGGCTCTCCTCATCTCTGCCGTTTTGCTTCAGTAAGGCCCACTGGATGATCGCCGTCTCAAAGAGAGCCGTTGGTGTATCGGCATTGAACTCAAGAAGTTTGATCGGTTTCCCGTCAATCCCTCCCGCAAGGTCAAAACGTCCGTAGAGGTGCCAGTGTACATCATTTTCCCATGACTCTTTGATGATCTCGACAAGGTTAAACGGTATGCCTATCTCATGAAAGAGGTTATTGTCGATGACGTATTGTGCTGCTTCAATGAACATATCATAGAGTGCATTTCCTGCTTCATAGTATGCCTCTGCCTCCGCTTCTGTGATCACAACGAGTTCATCTGCAATGTAGCTGCTCTCGTCATGGTCCGTATGCCATACAAAACCGAGTGATTCAAGGTACTCCGTATCCAGCGGAGCTGTTTTCTGAAGTTTCACCTTTTATCCTCCATAGAAGCTACTGCTTCCTGAACCCGTTTTGCTGCTTCCAAAAAATCCGCTTTTTTTAGAACTGGTAGAGGTTGATTTCGCTTTGTTGAAACTGTTTTGACTTCTGGTAAAGGTTGAAGGGCTTTTATAGCCTGCTTTACGGTTGTTCTGGTAGTTTTGGTTACCGAAAAGCTTGCTTCCAATCCATGATCCGATAATCGCACCGGCCGCACTTGCAAGGATCGCTTCTCCCAGTCCCATTCCACCCTGTTGTGACATCTGTGGATTTGTGAGGTTGGAAGTACCATTGTCGATCTTGGCATTCTCCTCCTGCATCAGTTGATCCATCTCCTCTTTTGTCAGTACCTTTTCTGTACCATCCATTTGCTTGAGTACGATACGTGTCTCTTCAGCAGGGAATTCGTCTTTGACTTTGTATTTGCCCGGTGCAGTCTCTTCAATAATCACGAAGGCACCTTTTGCCTGCTGCTGTTCTTGTGTTTGTTGATCTCCCCCACCGACACATCCGGTAAGTCCCGTAGAGAGTAACAAACCCAGTCCCGTAGCAGAGGCAACAGTCGAAAATTGCTTAAGATATTTCATTGTTTCTATTCCTCTAAATTAAAGTGGAAGAATCATAACAAAAAAGAGTAAATAGTAGGGTAAATATGAGAATAATATAAAGAGAGGGAAGAAACTCTCTTTATAATAAAGGAGAAAAAGAGGGAATTAATCCATCTGTTTTCTTAGGAAAGTAGGTACATCAAGGATATCTTCATTGTCATTGTATCCACCTACAACCATTTTCGAACGGAGGTTATTGATATTGTTTGTTGTCGTACCGCTGCTGAGGAGTGTTTCCTGTTTTTTCACAGTTGGCTCACTGATCGCATCCTTATCCTCAAAACCGGTAGCAACGATAGTGATCTTCACTTCATCCGGTTCCATGTTTACATTGGTCGTTGTACCGAAGATCACCGAAGCATCTTCATCTGCACTCTCTTCAACGATTCCCATCGCTTCACCGATCTCCATAATTGGGTAATCCGGGTGAATATCGAAGTGAACAAGTACACCCATCGCTCCATCAATGGAGATATTGTCAAGAAGAGGGGACTCGATAGCTGCTTTTGCCGCATCATATGCAGCATTTGTACCTGTCGCGTATCCTGCACCCATTAGTGCAAGACCTCTATGGCTCATCACCGTCTTCACATCGGCAAAGTCAAGGTTGATATCATTCTCACCGTGAGAGAGGATCACCTTTGAGATACCGCCAACTGCCTGTGCAAGGATATCATCTACCATTCTAAAGCTCTCTTTGATACCAAGATTCTTCTCTACGATAGAAAGAAGTTTCTCGTTTGGTACAACAATGATAGAGTCACTCTCTCTTTTAAGCTCTTCAAGACCCTCTTTTGCAAGTTTAGCTCTCTTGCGTCCCTCAAATTTGAACGGACTGGTGACCACAGAGACAGTTAAAGCACCAACCTCTTTAGCCGCCTGGGCAATGATCGGTGCTGCACCGGTACCGGTCCCCCCGCCTAGACCTGCAGAGATAAATACGATATCTGATCCCGAAAGCATTGATTTGATATCTTCAAAACTCTCCAGGGCAGCTTCTCTACCTTTTTCAGGAACCATACCTGCACCCAAACCTCTTGTTGCATTGATCCCCAGCTGCATTTTATAAGGTGCAATCGAGCTGTCAAGTGCCTGTTGGTCTGTATTGGCTACGATAAGATCAATGCTGTGTATCCCTTCATTGATCATGTGGTTAATCATGTTTCCGCCACCGCCACCGACACCGATAGCTTTGATCTTGGCACCATTTGTCGTTGATTTCGCTTCAGTGATCTCTATCTCAAAATCTTCCATTTTTTCCTCCTTTATTTGATGTAAACCTTAGTTTAAAAAAGCTGTTTCGCCCAATTTACAAACTTCTTTACCGGATGATTGTTCTCTTTCCCGATGTCAGGGAGATCATCAAAAATGACATTATCTTCCTCTTTTCTCTCCTGATCCGGTTCAGGTTCGATCTGGACTCTTTTACGCTCTTCTCTGTTTTCGTTTTTTTGTGAGATTCTGATATCTCCGAGGTCATCTTTCTGGACGCTTTTGGAGTGCAGTAACTTCTGCTCGAAGTTGATCTCATATTCGGTGTGTCCGCCTGCACTGTAAAGTATCAATCCCACAGCAGTGGAGAACTCAGGTGTTTTCAACTCCTCAAAAAGTCCGTCTATCTTCTCTTCGTTGGGATATCCTACACGTACAGGCATTGTCGGGAAAATGGACTGTGCCAACTCTCTGATACCCTTGAGTTTAGTCATCCCTCCGGTAAGGATGATCCCTGCACCGATCTGCTCTCTGAGCGCACTTTTGTCAAGTGACTTGGCCAAAAGCATCAAGGTCTCTTCCACACGTGCAAAGATAACGGAATGTACAATATCCAGAGAGACACCGTTACGGCTCTCTTCATCCCCGATAATAGGAAGTTCGATGACTTCATTGCTGGTCTCACTCAGGTTACCGTGGCGTATTTTGACATTTTCAGCGATTTGCAGAGGTGTATGCAGTGCCATAGAGAGGTCATTGGTAATATGATTCGATCCTACTCCCAGGAAGTCATTGTATCGGATAGAGTTACCTGTATGGATCACAAGATTACTTGTCTGCCCACCAAGATCGATCACCGCTACACCAAGCTCTTTTTCATCTGCATCCATCGTAGCGATAGCTGAAGCATATCCGCTGAGCACAATGCCCTCGATCTCTACCCCCGCAGAACGCACCGCTTTGGTAAGATTGGAGAGATTTGATTTTTGGGTCATGATGATATTGACATCGACTTCAAGTCTGCTTGCATTCATTCCGTACGGATCTTCGATAAAGTCCTGATCATCTACTTTGAAGTTGTATGGAAGCACATGTACGATATCAAACTCATTGGGGATGTTCGCATTGTAAAGTGCGGTTTTCATCACCCTCTCAAGCTCTTTGATAGAGATATCCTTGTGAGGGATATTGACTACACCGGTAGAGTTCAGACTTTTTGCATAAGCATTAGAGATAGATACGATAGCTGAAGAGATATTGCTGCCTGAGATGCGTTTTGCATCATTGAGGGCTTTTTTTATCGACTTTGATGCAAGTTCAATATTGGTAATGGCACCTTTTTTTACCCCTTGGGATTTTGTGATACCATGACCCTGTATCTGGACTCTACCATCTTTGATTTCAGCTATGATCGCACATATATTAATGGAACCGATATCTATAGCTAAAACTGTCTTATTCAATTTGTCAGTCCTTGTACATAAACTTCGACTGGATATTTTTTGTCAAGTGTTTTAAGGAAATTATTTTCAAAAATGCCTTTTTTTAACTGGCTTACTGTCTGCTCGATCAATGCACTCTGATTTTCATCTGCCGACATCACTTTCTGCTCGAGTATACTATAGATGACAACTTTATCCACTACACTAATCATACCCTTTTCTTCGGTCGATGTAAAGAGTTTTTGGACAAATTGTAAACTTTCTTCTAAATTTAACGGAGCAAGATTGACATTTTGTTTCAACGTAAGGAATTCGGAGGTTGTCGTGTTGATATCATCAAAGTTCTGCAGTGTTTTTTCAGCAAGAGCGACAAGACCTTTTTGCTGCATCTCTGCTCTATAGATCCCTGTAACTTCCTCTTTTGCCTCCTCAAAGCTTTTGACTCTTGGTTCGACCACTTCTTCGATCTTAACCGTTGCATAACGATCCGAAACCACTTTCGGTTTGATGATCTCTCCTGCACTTTTTTGCAGGATCGCTTCCCATGCTTCCTGGGAGAGTCTGATATCATTGACAGGGAGTGTCAATGTCTCACTGCTTGACACCTCTCCTTTTTTAAAGGCGATATAGGCTTTTTGCGCCGATTTTTTGCTCTTTTTGAGTTTCAGGTCACTGGTGACACGCTCTCTTGCTGCTTCAAATGCGAGTTGTTTTCCTTCTTTATCAGTATAGTTGAAACTGTTCTCGTTAAAGTGTTTCTGCAGTTCATCCTCTGTCACTGCCGTATCTGTAGTCTCTGTCCAGAGGATAGAAAGCTTATACGCTTTTGGCGTCATAAAATTGTTTTTCTCTTTTTCCCAGAAACTTTGAAGTTCGCTCTCCTTGATCTCCACTTGAATATCATCAAATGAAAGCACTGTATATGCGATCTTGTCAGCAATGTTGATGGCTGAAGAGACGACCTTCTTCTCAAACGGCAGCGTATCGGCTTTGAGCAGATCAAGTGTTTTTGCGATAGTGAGCTCTTCTCTTAACGTAGATTCAAATGTTTTTGCTGTCATTCTTCGGCTTTTCAGGTATTGGTCATAGATCTTTTTACTAAACTGCCCGTTCTCTTGAAAAGACCTGATACCTTGGAGTACTGTTGCTACTTCCTGATCTGAAACGATAATACCGTTCTCTTTTGCAAAGTTCAGTACTTTTGCCTGTGTAGCGATTGTCGCAAAAGCTTGTTGTACAAGTCCAAGCTCTTTTGCTTTTGCTTCATCAAGTTGTCCCTGCATTTTTTGATTGTAGTCATCATAGATATTACTGTAAACCATATTGAGCTTGTTTTGAGAAATCTCAATCTCGCCAACTTTGGCTACATTTCCGGCCTTTGATCCGAAACTATAACTTCCCCATCCTACAAAACCTGCACCGATGAACGCTATGGTGGCTACCCAGATCGTCCATACAAGATATTTATTGTGCTTTTGCATCCAACTTATCATACTTCATCTACCTTCAATCGAAAAATTTGTACAATATTTTATCCAATATAAATTAAAAGGGCAGCGTGTAAATTAAGATGTTATCTAAAAACAGTGAAATGATGAATAGGGACCTTGAAGTGATATGGCACCCTTGTACACAGATGAAAGATCATGAGACTTTACCTTTGATACCGATCAAGTCCGGGAAAGGGGTCTATCTCTATGATTTTGAAGGAAATAGTTATATTGATGCGGTAAGTTCATGGTGGGTGAATCTCTTTGGCCACTCCAACGCCTATATCAATGAAAAGATCAAGGCACAACTTGAAACACTGGAACATGTATTGTTGGCAGGTTTTACCCATGAACCGGCCATAGAGTTGGCGCATAAACTTGTAGATATCACTCCCGGTGGGCTCTCCAGGGTTTTTTATGTAGATAACGGTTCAAGTGCTGTCGAGGCAGCACTGAAAATGAGCTACCATTGCCATCTTAACCAGGGAAAGAAGAAAGCGGTTTTTCTCTCATTGACAAACTCCTATCACGGAGAGACGATCGGTGCTTTGAGTGTGGGGGATGTCGCACTTTACAAGGAGACCTACGAACCGTTGCTGATCGCAAACAGGCAGGTGCCGGTACCGGCAGATCAAAGCGAAGAAGCTGCGAAGGAGGCACTCAAAATACTTGAAGAGGTACTGAAAGAGCAAGCCGATGAGATCGCTGCATTGATCGTCGAACCGCTTGTACAGGGGGCGGGAAGTATGCATATGTATCACCCCTTATACCTCAGTGGTGCCAGAGAGCTGACCAGGAGATATGGTGTGCATCTGATCACGGATGAGATCATGACCGGGTTTGGAAGAACAGGGAAAATGTTTGCCTGTGAACATGCCGGTATCTCTCCGGACTTTATGACACTTTCGAAGGGGTTGACAGGAGGGTATCTTCCGCTCTCTGTCGTGATGACAACAGATGAGGTTTACACTGCTTTTTATTGTGACTATAGCGAATATAAAGCCTTTCTGCACTCCCATTCCTACACAGGAAATCCGCTTGCCTGTGCAGCCGCACTCGCAACACTGGAGCTTTTCGAGAAAGAAGATGTGATCACTATGAATGAAAAGAAGAGCCGCTATATCATGGAGCGGGCCGAAAAGATCGGAGAGCTTTCAAATGTCAAAGAGATAAGACAACAGGGGATGATCACTGCGATCGAACTCAAAGGGTACAGTGCAGACGAGAGGATTGGCCTCCGTGTCTATCAGTATGCCCTGAGTCAAGGTGTCTTGCTCAGACCTTTGGGGCATGTCGTTTACTTTATGCCGCCGTATACGATCTCTTATGAAGAGATAGAGAAGATGGTCGATGTGGCCTGGGAAGGTATAGCAAGCGTCAGGGAAGAGGCCTAAAAAGAGAAGAGGCCTCTCTCTTTATTGAGACGTTCAAAATGTTTTTGGGCCCGCTTGATCCCCAACTGCATCGCTTCTTTATAAAGCGCTTTGGCCTTTTTTCTGTTTTTTTGGGTTCCGATACCATGTTCGTAAAACTGTGCAAGGTCACAGATCGCTTCGGGGTATTCTTTTTCGGCCAACTGTTCGATCCTCTCAAAGGCTTCAGCTATATTTTTTTCAAACAGTCTTCCTTTGAAAAGTTCCCTGGCCAAGATCAGTTGTCCAAACGCATCTTCGGTCAGTCCTGATAGGAGGAGAAGTTCCGCTGCTTCGGCTCCTTTGGAGTCGATCGCCTCTTCTGCCAGCTTTAATGCCTCAATCACCGTTTTCTCTACATCAGTTTTTTTATAGCCGTGCTCATCGCTGATCTGGTCGATCCACTGCTCTACAGAGTCGTAAAGCTGCGTCGTGCTTGTAACCGGAGGATACTTCTCAGAGGCATCATGAAACTGTTCCCTGATAGAAAAGATAGGACGGTATTGTGTCTGGTCATCCTCTCTATCAACGGTATCACCTGATATATCCTCTGTTTTGGACGGTACGGTTTCTTTTTCCTGAGCTGTTACGGTTTCTGCTGTCGTTTCACTCTCTTCCTCTTGCGGGGAGAGGCTCTCTTCAGTCGTCTCTTCTGAAAACGATTCATCCTGCAGTGGTGCGGTGATCACCTCCTCTGCTAAAAAAGTATCTTCTGAAGTGGTATCCGTTATCGGGAGTGGTTCCTGCGGCTCTTTATCACTTTCGGAAACCGTAGCCTCTCCATGAGAGGAGAGAGGCACTTCGGTCTCCATGGGTTCACTCTCATCCATCTCAAGGAGTTTGTCAAAATCAACCTCGGACGGATCCTTCTTCTCATTTGAAGCGACACGCGAACGCTTCAGGTATTGATTGATATCTACGATTTCACTCTTCTCTTCACTATGGTTATCTGTGATAAAAAGATCAAATTGATCGATCAGCTCCTGTTCTCTCCGGCTGTAGCTCTCTTCCTGCTTTCCGTTTGAGACACGTTGATGCACTTCCTGTATCGGTGCATCGATATAGGCCTGGATAAGATTTTGGGCCTGAGCGTAGCTTTCCGACTCCAGGGCATCAATGATCTTTTGAATCTGTAGGTCTTCTTTAAGAAGTCTTAATTTGGAAATCTGTTGTTGAATCGTTTCGATATCGGTCATCGATATAGCCAGTTTGATGATACTTAGTCGTTTTTGGGTCTGATTCATATTATTGTCCGGTTTACAATTTGTCAAAGTGAGTTAGAGTATAGCAGAAGTAAGTTTACAGTTATGCGTGTGATGCTGTCACCCACGGTCTAGAAAAAATTGCTCATCTTCTCCGTTCGGATTCTCTAAGTTTCTATACACTGAACCAAATATCTTACAGGTTTGCACTCAGTGCCAAAAGTCTGCAGGAGTTTTCCAGTACAGCAACTTTTTTTGCCATTTCCGTGATATCCCGGTCATAAGAGATCACACCAAACCCTTTGATCAGCATCAGATGGCTCTCGTGATTCTGAAAAAATTTGGGAATCTCATACTGTGCCCTTTCCATCCAGTCATCTACATTTCTGGGATCATAGATGATGATATCTCCCAATACTTTTTTGCCATGATAGTCCTGAGGAGAGACTTTCCCGTGCTTAAGGGAGTAGGCAGTGGCATAGGGCGGCATGGTAAAAGAGATATATTTGGCATTGGGGATCGTTTCATAGATATGTTCATGGATATACACATCCTGGCTCGCTTCAGACCACCGATAGTCTCTTTGGCTGTAGTCCAGTCTGACCATGCAGTTCTCTGTCACTTCATCCAGGATCGTATCTTTACGGTTGATGATAAATTGGTTGATAGAGATACGCGCCGAGATCGAACCGTGGTACACACTAAAGAAGTTTTTGTTGAACATTGAGAGTGAAACGTGTTGGATCTCTTCGATCAGGTGTTTATCCATCGCTAGCAACCTTTATTAGGAATATTTTGTTATTATAGCATTGATATTTTAAGGGCATGAATCATGCTTTCTCCATATAAAGGTTTATTGTGCAGACTCCCCATATCCCCGTTTTGCTTGAAGAGGTTCTAGAAAGTTTCAAAGAGATCAAAGAGGGGTATTTTGTTGATTGTACCTTGGGGTATGCCGGGCATAGCTCTGAGATGTTGAAACGCTATGATCATATAAACCATATCGGGATCGATAGGGATGATGAAGCGTTAGCCTTTTCCAAAAAAAGACTGGAACCGTTCGGTGAGAGAAGCAGACTCTACAAAGGTACGTTTGCCACGGTATTTCCTACGCTGACTGAAAGCCCTATTACAGGTGTTTTGGCAGATTTCGGTGTCTCCTCTCTGCAGCTTGACAAGATGGAGCGGGGGTTCAGTTTTAACTCCGAGACACTTGATATGCGTATGGATGCTACAGCACCCCTGAGTGCTTACGAGGTGGTCAACGAATATCCAAAAGAGAAACTGGAGTATATCTTTGATATGTACGGCGAGGTCAAACCCTATAAAAAACTGGCTGCTGCAGTAGTAGAGAGACGAAGCCGGGCACCGATCAATTCGGCCAAAGAGCTGGCCCAGATCGCGGTAGAGGTGTTGGGGAGTCATGGCAAGATACACCCGGCTACCCTGATGTTTCAGGCGATACGCATTGAAGTAAACAATGAACTCGGAGAGATCGAGGGACTGTTGGATGCGTTAGAGGCTAAACACTATAAAGATGAGATCGTTTCGTTGATTACCTTTCATTCTCTTGAAGACAGGTTGGTGAAAAACCGCTTTAAAAAGTGGAGCACCTCCTGTATCTGTGACCCCCAGGCGATGCGATGTACCTGCGGGAATGATCATGATATCGGAAAACCGATCAAGCGTAAACCGATCACTGCAGGAAAAGAAGAGCTCAAGATCAATCCTCGCAGCCGTTCGGCAAAACTGAGAAGTTTCAGGTTTAAAAAGAGTAGTTAATGGCTGTAAAACGAAAAAGTAAAGCGCCTAACGGTATTACTTTTAAAATGGTGATGATCATTGTGATCTCTATGGCGATCGTGCTGATACTGGGGATGATAAAGATCTACCTGAGCAACCAGATCTATTATGAAAGCAGGGAGGTCAATCGCCTGCAGCAGCATGTCTCCGTACTGAAAGTGGAAAAACAGCTGCTTGAACAGAAGGTGGAAGCACTGAAGTTTAAAAACAGGGTGACCGATACGATCTTTGTGATCAAAGAGGATGAATAGCATGATACGTGCCTTTGTTACTTTTGCGATAGACAGACCTATTATCAACCATATACTGCTGGTTTTTATGCTGCTGCTCTCGATCTTCTCCTATCAGAATATTCCAAAAGAGATCTTCCCCCCGGCAGAACTCGATCAGGTGAGTATCACAGGCGGCTATCCGGGTGCCAGTGCGGATGTCCTTGATAAAATGGTAGTCAAAAATATTGAGGATGAGCTGGGGAGTATCTCCGAGATAGACAATATCGATACGATGATCCAAAACGGGCTTTTTTTTATCAACGCGGATATCAAAACAGGCAGTGACAACCAACTTGTCCTCAGTGATGTCAAGGATGTCATCGCGACGATCAGACGGGATCTCCCTTCCGATATGGATGAACCTGTAGCGAAGATCGCGGTGCAGGATTTTCCTTTGCTGCTGGTAGCGATCTCGGGTGAACGTCCGCAAAAAGAGCTTTTGGATATCGCAGAGGAGATCAAAAGCAGGTTAAGTGCCTACAAGGACCTTAGCGGAATTACGATACGCGGGGATGCCGATGATGAGGTACTGATCCATGTCGATGAACAGAAACTTCTTGCATACGGTCTGCCAAAAGAGGCGGTATTTCGTACGATCGGCACACTCAGTTCCATTTTTCCTATAGGAACGATCGAACAGAAAGGTAGCCACCTCTATATCTCTACCATCAACGGTGAAAAAAGTGCCAAAGCCCTTGAGGAGACACTGATCACTGTCGGAGGTAAACGTCTGCGTCTGGGTGATATTGCCAAGGTGAGTTTCGGCTTGAGTGACAGCAGTGAGATATCCCACTTCAATGGTGTACGTAATATCTCTGTCAATATCAATAAAACCAAAGAGGGGAATGCCATCGCATTGAGCAAAGAGATCAAAGCGATGCTCTCTGAAGTACAGAAAGAGTATAACGGGATCACTCTGGAAGCCTATACCGACACCTCTATCTGGATCAAAAACCGTCTCAACCTCGTCTCTTCGAATATTCTTTTTGGATTGATCCTGGTCTTTCTGGCGCTCTTTATGAGTGTGAACTACAAGATCGCTGCCGTGGTAGCGATCGGTATCCCTGCCAGCTTTATGATCACCCTTATCGGAGCGGATCAGATCGGCTACAGTCTCAATATGCTGACACTGCTTGGCGCACTCATTGCGCTGGGAATGCTGGTCGATGAGGCGATCGTTGTCGCGGAAAATATCTTTAGGCATATGGAGATGGGTAAATCCCCAAGGCAGGCAGCCATTGACGGATCCGTGGAGATGTTCCCTGCGGTACTTACTGCTACGATGACAACGGTATTTGCCTTTCTGCCGCTACTGATACTGAGCGGGCAGATGGGGATGTTTATGAAGGTGCTGCCGGTGATGATCTCTATCCTGCTGCTCAGTTCACTCTTTGAAGCATTCTATTTCCTCCCGCTTCACTCCAAAGAACTCTTCAGTATGAAGGACGCGGACCAGAAACATAGCAAAAACGACTTTTGGATCCGTATGGATCGTATCTATGAACGGATACTGGGCAGAATGCTGGCTGGGAAGAAACGCTCGTTGGCACTCCTGGTAGGGGGGATACTACTGGCTACCGTGGGGATGATGAGTATCACCAGGTTTCAGCTTTTTCCCGAGTTTGACTCGACTCAGATCTATCTGAACGGTAAAGTCGATGTCAACTACCAGCTGGAAGATACAGAAGAGGTTGTGAGCCAGATCGAAGCAGAACTGCTTAATTATTACGGTGAAGGGGAGGTCTCCTCTATCACCTCTGTGGTTGGGTTCTTTCTTAACTCTGATCAGACCTTTGAGAGCGGAGACAATCTGTTCCATATCTTTATCAACCTGCATGAGAAGGCACCGGAGAATTTCTTTGATAGCTATTTGAACCCTATCTTTTCTCTGGAGTATGACGGAAGTGATATGATCAGGGCAAGAAAAGCGCAGGAGATCGCTCAATCCACACAGAAAGAGGTGATCAACAGACTGAGAGAACTCAAAGCACCGAATGGGGAGAAGCTTTTCAGCCAGATCAATCTTTTCGTTCCCCAGACAGGGATCGTGGGACATGATATTGAGATCGGTTTAAGCAGTGTCGATGAAGCACAAAAGCTTGAAGCCCTGCAAAGGCTCAAAAGCGAGCTGTCAACGATAGAGGGCGTATTTGATATCGCCGATGATGCAAAAGAGGGGGTCAGGGAACTCAAACTTCGTGTCAATGAATATGGCCAGATGCTGGGGATCACCGAAGCCTATGTCACTTCTGAGCTGAAAGGGATCTTCCTGAAAGGCGAGTACGGAAAGATGTTCGATGAGACAGGTTTGGTCCGTCTGCGTATAGAAGACCCCAATAAAGACAAACGTATGGAGGTCTCCTCTATCACGTTGACGACACCCGACGGGCTGAATGTGGTCCGGTTGGATGAGGTGTGTGATTTCACCTATCAGAAGAGTTTTATAAAGATCTTTAAAGAGGATGGAAAGCGGGTCAGCAGTGTGACGGCAAGAGTGGATAGCAACAAGGTCTTGGCAACAGAAGTGATGGCAAAGATCAGACCTCTGCTTGAAACATTTGAGAAAGAGGGCCTGAAGGTCATTATCAAGGGAGAAGAGAAAGAGAACAATCAGATGAAAAGGGAGATGACACAGGCTGCACTTATCGCTGTCTTTCTGATCTTTATCTCTCTGGTGTGGATGTTTAACTCTCTCATATTGCCGCTTATCATCGTCTCAACGATACCGCTCTCCATTGTCGGAGCGTTGATAGGGACCTACCTGATGGGGATCAACCTGACGATGCCCGGTGTGATGGGGGTGATCGGACTGGCCGGCGTGGTGGTCAATGACGGGCTTATTATGCTGAGTTTTATCAAGGGAAGCAAGAATACTGCAGAGTTGATGGAGAAAGCCGGACACAGGCTCAGACCGATTTTGCTCACTTCTGTGACGACGGTACTGGGGCTCTTTACGATGATCTTCTATGCGAGCGGGCAGGCGCTGATCCTGCAGCCTATGGCGATCTCTCTGGGATTCGGTATCGCGTGGGCCACTGTGTTGAATCTCTACTATGTCCCGTTGATGTATGCCGTGATCTACAAAGTGAAAAGTGACAGTTAAAACATTTTGGTTATAATATCTTTTTTTAAGAGAACCGGAAGAATATAGTAGAGAAACTATAAGGAATAAAATATGAATATTTTTGATGATGATGATGCATTTGTAGGAACCCCTAGATCCAACTACTTTTCTATTGCAAGAACAGCAAACCAGAACATCGTTGAGATGGAAGTAGAGAAGATGTTCAGACGTCTGGCTGTTGCAGAGAAGATGCTGGAAGAAAAAGGCTTGGAATCGGAGTATGAGCAGATGATCAAAGACACTGTGATTGATCCTGAGATCGATAATGGTGTGAACAGTATCTTCATCGAGCTTGTGGGTAATATCGTTACGCAGTGTGAATAAGGATAAAGTTTAGTGTTAAGTGCAGTTGAGAGAAAGATAGAACAGTTCATAACCGAACTGGGGGACAAGGAGGTAAGCACGCTTTATGCAAAGCTTCCTGCAGGTAAAAGGCTGAGAGCAAAGCTCATTCTAAAGATCGCAGGCAATCACTTGACCGCAGTGAAGACCGCAGCAGTCGTAGAGATGATCCATGCAGCCAGCTTGTTGCATGATGATGTGATCGACGATGCCTATACCCGCCGTAACAAACCTTCTCTCAATGCACTTTATGGAAACAAAACAGCGATCATGCTGGGGGATATCCTTTACTCCAAAGGTTTTTTTGAGTTAAACAATATCAGTACCGAGGTTGCCAAAATCGTCTCCAATGCCGTTGTGCAGTTGAGCCTTGGTGAACTGGGAGATGTTTCACTCTCCAAAACTTTTAATGTGGATAAGTCGCGTTACCTCAAAATGATCTATCAGAAGACCGCTTCATTGATAGAAGCGAGTGCCGGTGCCGCAGCGGTACTCGCAGGTAAACCGAAAGAAGCCTACCTTACCTATGGACGTAATTTAGGTCTGGCATTTCAGATGATCGATGATATCCTTGATATCACACAGGATGCTGAAACTCTTGGGAAACCGGCACTGCATGATTTCGTAGAAGGAAAAACGACGCTGCCCTATATCTACCTTTATGAGGCAATGACGGATGAAGAGAGAGTCAAACTTGAAAGTCTGCATGCCAAAGTATTGAAACCCGAAGAACAACTGTGGATACAGGCAAAAATGAAAGAGTATCACATCATTGAAACATCTTATCTTGAGGCTAAAACGCTGATAGAAGAGGCAATTTCGTTGATGAGTGCTCACGGTGAAGCGTCACTGGCAGGTATCGCTAAAGAGATGATCGAAAGAGAGTTTTAATGTACTATCAGGTGATGAGTTTTTCGCACAAGAACTGTGATCAGGCTTTCAGGGAAAAGTTGGCTTTTGCCAATGACGAAGAGAAGAAGCAGATGCTTGAGCAGCTGGTTTCATTTGACTATATCAGTGAAGCATTTATCGTCTCTACCTGTAACCGCGTGGAGATCGTGTTGGCCACCAGTGACAACTTCTCAAGCTACCATACCCTACTGGGACTGATGAGTCAAAAGAGCGGTCAGAACTTTTATGAGGTTAAAAATGCAGCGAAAACCTATGATGATGATGAAGCGATCAGCCATATCTTCAGTGTTGTCTCTTCACTTGATTCTCTTGTGATCGGTGAGTCACAGATCACCGGTCAGGTCAAAGATGCATTTAAACTCTCTGTAGAGCACGGAACAGCAGGAGAGAAGCTCAACCGTGTCATCTCTTATGCGCTTAAATGCGCGGCTGAAGTGCGTAATGCCACCAATATCTCCCAAAATCCGATCTCTATCGCTTCGGTAGCGGTGGCACAGGCACATAAACTTTTGGGCGAGCATATACAGGGGATGACAGGTGTGGTCGTAGGTGCCGGCGAGATGGGTGTACTTGCCGCAAAGCATCTGCTCAGAGTAGGGTGCGATGTGGTCTTTATCGGGCGTGACCTCGAGAAAGTACAAAAAGTAGCCGACTCCCTGGGGGAGAATGTCAAAGCCGATACGATGGAGAATCTGTCAAAATATATCAACCGTTATAAACTGCTTTTTGCTGCAACCTCTTCACCTGAACCTGTTATAAGCAATGGATTGATCGAAAACAGAACGATCCCAAGGGTCTGGTTTGACATGGCTATTCCCCGCGACATCGAAGATATGGATCTTGAGAAGCTCAAGCTGTTCCGTATCGATGATCTGCGTGAGATCTCTAAAAGTAACCACTCTTTGAGAGAAGAGAAAGCCTTAGAGGCTGCTGCGATCGTAGATCGCTATAAAGAGGAGTTTTACGGGTGGCTGAGAGCACTCTCTATCGAGCCGGTGATCAAAGAGATGAGGTCACAGGTTGCTACTGCGATAGAGAATGAATTGGGACGTGCGATCAAAAAAGGGTTTGTTCCTGCGGAGTATGAATCCAATATGCGCAAAATGGCAGAACAGATGTTTAACCGCTTTTTGCATGATCCTACCCAAAATCTGCGACACTCATCAGCGGATAAGAAAAATGCCAATGCGATCGAAGCAGTGAAAAAAATGTTTGATATAGAGATAGACAGATGCGATCTGGCACTTTATAAAGATGATCATCATACAAAAGGATACGAATCGTGAGATTTACACAACTACTGATACCGACAACAAAAGAGACGCCAAATGATGCAACACTGGCGAGTCATATCTATCTCATCAGGGGTGGATTTATTCAATCTGTCGGAGGGAGCGGACTTTATAACTTTCTGCCGCTTGGTAAAAAGGTACTTGACAAAGTACAAAGAGTGGTCAAGGAGGAGCTGGACAGAGCAGGATGCCAGGAGGTAAGCCTCTCGATGGTGACGCCTGCGTCATTGTGGCAGGAGAGCGGACGTTTCGAGAAGTACGGTAAAGAGCTTTTGCGTTTTAAAGACCGTAAAGACAATGACTTTGTACTCGGTCCGACCCATGAAGAGATGATGGTAAACCTTGTCCGACAGACGGTAAAAAGCTATAAGCAACTCCCTTTGAACCTCTATCAGGTCAACCTCAAGTTCCGTGATGAGATCAGACCGAGATTCGGTTTGATGCGCGGACGGGAGTTTTTGATGAAAGACGGTTACAGTTTCCACAGCTCTGAAGAGGATATGAAGCGCGAGTTTGCTCTGATGGAAGAGACTTACAAGAAGATCTTTACCCGTCTCGGTCTTGAATTCAGAGTCGTAGAGGCAGACAGCGGTGCGATAGGCGGAAGCGGATCCAAAGAGTTTATGGTACTGGCAGACAGCGGTGAAGATACGATCGTTGTGTGTGATAGTTGTGAATACGGTGCCAATATCGAAGCGGCTGTGCGCCAGCCTAAAAAATGTGATGCGGAAGCACCTGAAGCGACATTTGCAAGGTTCCATACGCCTGAGGTCAAAACGATCGAAGCGCTGAGTGCATTTTTCAAGGTGGATCCATACTATTTGGTGAAAACCGTAGCCAAAAGAGCACTCTATGATGAGGGTGAGAGCAAGATTGTACTCTTTGCACTGAGAGGATCGGATGAACTTCAAGAGGTCAAAGCGTGTAATGCCGTCAATGCTAACGATCTTGTCGATGTATCCGAAGAAGAGCTGGCTGAAGCAGGGTTGATCGCCGGATTTATGGGACCGACCACTGCACCTGAAGGGATCACTGTCGTGTATGACAATGAGCTAAAAGATGCAAGCTCTATGATCTGTGGGGCGAATGAGAAGGACTACCACCTTGTCGGCAACAACTTTGTAGGGATCGAAGCAGACTTTGATGATCTGGTAGCAGTGCAGGAGGGTGATATCTGTACGTGCTGCGGCGGTACATTACGCTATACCAAAGGGATCGAAGCAGGACATATCTTCCAGCTCGGTACCGTCTATTCTGAACCTCTCGGATGTGAGTTCCTGGATGAGAACGGGAAAGCCGTTCCTATGGTGATGGGGACCTACGGTATCGGAGTGAGCCGTCTGCTTGCAGCGATCATCGAACAGAACCATGATGATAAAGGGTGTATCTGGACAAAAGAGTCAGCGCCGTTCGATCTTCATATCCTTGTTTCCAATATAAAGGATGAAGCGCAGTTGGCTTTGGCTGAAAAACTCTATGCTGCAATGAAAGCCAAAGGTGTCGATGTGATCCTGGATGATCGTAAAGACCGTTTCGGTGCAAAGATGAAAGACTATGAACTTCTGGGTATCCCGCATTCTGTAGTGATCGGGAAAAAACTTGCTGAAGGGAAAGTGGAGTTCGTCACACGTAAAGAGATGCTCAAAGAGGAGGTATCTGCTGAAGAGATCCTCTCTCTGCTTGAGGAGAGATTTTAACCATGCCGATCTTAGTTGCGATTCCATTTTTGCTGTTGGAGCTTTATCTCTCTTTAAGTGTAGGTGAGAAGATCGGTTTTTTATGGTCAGCAATATGGATCGTAATAACGATCATCATCGGTATACAGCTTTTGAGACTTTCACCCTTCGCGGTGATGGGTAATCTCGAGGCTGTCAAACGCGGGAAACTAAGTCTTCAGGGGTTTCACAGCGTCAGTACCTCCTACTTTATCGGGGCGATTCTGCTGATCATTCCCGGGGTACTGACGGATATTCTTGGAGTTTTTGCGTTACTTTATACAATTTATTTGCAATTTATCGCTAAAATAACCCCTGAACAAACGAACTATCAATCAGAAAAACAAGGAGAAGATAATGTCATTGATGTCGAAATTATTGACGAGTACACTGATCGCAACCCTCGCCCTTAATGCAGGAAATGGTGCCGATGAAAAAGAATTGCTGAAATATGTGAAGAAGCATGTAGTACTCAATCCCCAGGTCGAAGTACAGGGGCTTACAATCATTGAAGAGACTTCTCATTCTGAACTTCCCGGTTGGAGTGTCTATCTGACAACAATGAACTTGAAGTATCAGGGTAAAGAGATGAAGGCACCTGAGACTATCTTTGTCAAAGACGGATTGGTGACAAGAAACCTTGTCAGCCTTAAGAACGGAAGAGATTACCGTAATGAGATCAAGCCGACTGTATCAGATAAGTTCTATGATGATGCACACCTGATCTTTGGAAATAAAAATGCTGCCCATAAAGTCTTAATATTCTCAGATCCTCAATGCCCATTCTGTCAGGATGTGGTTCCAGATATCATGAAAGCGGCTAAAGAACATCCTGATACATTTGCACTCTACTATTACCATCTGCCTTTACTGCGTATACACCCTGTTTCGGATGTACTGACGCGTGTGATGCACGTGGCACAGCATGAAGGGAAAATGGACATCTTGCCAAAAGTCTATGCGATGAAGATCGATCCTAGAGAAACGGATACGAAAAAGATCCTTGCTGAAGTGAAAAAGCAGACAGGATACAGTGTCACAGAAAAGCAGGTTGACGCACAAAAAGTCAAAGATGCGATGAAGGCGGATTCAGATGCAGCGAGTGAGATGATGGTCAGCGGTACCCCTACGATCTATCTGGATGGTAAGTGGGATAAGATGAGAAATAAATATAAAGAGTTTATCAAGTAATGGCAGAGAAATTAATCATAGCGACACGTGCAAGCCAACTGGCACTTTGGCAGGCATACCATATCAAAGAGAGGGTCGAAACAACCTTTCCGGGCGTGGAAGTAGAACTCAACGAGATCACTTCACAGGGGGACAAGATCCTTGATAAACCTTTGGCACTGGTAGGCGGTAAGGGGCACTTTACCAAAGAACTAGAAGATGAGATGCTCGCAGGTCATGCACACCTGGCTGTACATTCACTTAAGGATGTACCGACGTATATTCCTGAGGGGCTGGAGCTTGTAGCGATCACGGAACGTCAGGATCAAAGTGATGTTTTCCTCTCACATAAGTATGAAAACCTGGATGCACTCCCTCAAGGGGCCGTGGTAGGAACAACAAGTCTGAGAAGACGTATGCAACTCCTGCAAAAACGTCCGGATCTCACAGTAAAAGATCTGAGAGGAAATGTCAATACACGTCTTCGAAAACTTGCAGAAGGTCAGTATGATGCCATCATTCTGGCTTATATCGGACTTCACAGACTCGATCTGCTGAAAGATATCCCGTATGTGGAAAAACTCAACTTTATGATCCCTCCGATGGGACAGGCTGCACTGGGTATCGAGATCGTAAGCAATAACGAGAGAGTTCGTGAGATCGCACTAAGCCTGAATGATGAAAAGAGTTATCTCTGTACGAAGCTGGAGAGAGACTTTATTTCGAAGATAGGTGCAGGGTGTTCGGCTCCTGTTGCCGTGAATGCAACGATGGACGGTGAGGATATCACGATACAATCGATGCTCGGTTACCCTGACGGGACCAATATTCTTGAAGCCTCCATGTCTACACAGATTGAGGCTTGTGAACATTTGGGCGAAGCGCTTGCCAATGCCATGATAGAAGATGGTGCCCTGGAGATCCTCAGTAAGGCTGAAGAGATCGCTTTTAAAGATGAGATGCCGCAAAGACTCTAATGCTTCTTTTAAAACCTGAAAGAGAGTATATTCCTCTTTGAGGTAACCGCTCACAGCTATTATCTTAATAACTGTGAGAGATAAACACTCCATTTTACTCCCCGATTGACTACTATATAAATATTTCAACAATATGATATCTTGAAGAGCCACAGTATTCTATTTTTATCATTGAATTTTAATGATAACGGAACTGACCCTACAGATCTAAACACCAAACACAATTGTGCTTGGTGGAATATGCTCTGTTGGATGTCTCTATTTATAGATGTTTTACTCTAGTATCTAAAGGAAACTTGGTTAACAGGGATGGCTCATATTTGGCTATCCTTGTACTGTAAAACTAATCCGGTTCTGCTATAATTTTTTCAATCATAATAGAGTTGATACATTTATAGTAAGAAGGATAGATATGAAAGATGTGGTTGCTTGGCTGAAAGAGCATGGAAATTTAAAGATCATTGATGAGCCTCTGGATGTTGAGCTTGAGATACCGCATGTTGCCTATATCGAAGTGAAAAAAGAGGACTCCCGTCCACTGCTCTTTACCCATCCTGTCAACAGGGCCAAAGGCATTACCTACGATATGCCGGTACTTATGAATATCTTTGCCAACAAGCAGATCACCGAAGATATCTTCGGCAGACATCCCGATGAAGTAGCAGAGGGTATTGATGAGTTATTGAAGCTCAAGCCTCCGAAGGGGATCGCGGCAAAACTGAAAATGCTTCCGAAACTTTTTAATCTCAAAAATGTTTTCCCCAAACGACTCAAAGGAAAGGGAGAGTGTCAGGAAGTTATCTATACGAAAGAGAACGTCGATCTGGACAGCTTGCCTATACTGAAGACCTGGGAAGAGGATGGCGGTCCCTTTATCACCATGGGACAGGTTTATACCCAGAGTCTTGATGGTCAGATGCAGAACCTGGGAATGTACAGACTTCAGCAGTATGATAAGAAGAGGCTGGGTATGCACTGGCAGATCCATAAGGATGCCTCTCACTTTTTTGATCAGTATCAAAAAGCAGGGAAAAAAATGCCGGTGACTGTGGCGATAGGTGGCGATCCGCTCTATATCTGGTGCGGACAGGCACCGATGCCTCACGGTATGTTTGAACTGCTGCTCTATGGATTTGTACGTAATGATAATGCCAGATTGGTGAAATCGATCACTAACGATATCTATATTCCCGAAGATGTAGACATCGTCATCGAAGGTTTTGTTGATCCTGAAAAGATGGAGATCGAAGGGCCGTTTGGCGATCATACAGGTTACTATACACTCAAGGAACCTTTCCCTGTCCTGGAGGTGGAGACCATCACAACAAAATCAAACCCTGTCTTTGCTGCAACAGTGGTAGGTAAGCCTCCTCTTGAGGATAAATATATGGGATGGGCTACCGAAAGAGTTTTCCTCCCGATGCTTAAACCGATGGCCCCGGATCTGATCGATTATAATATGCCTGAAAACGGTGTGTTCCACAACCTGATACTCGCCAAGATGAAAACACTCTACAAAGGCCATGCACAGCAATTCATGCATGCGTTCTGGGGAGTAGGGCAGATGAGTTTTGTCAAACATGCGATCTTTGTGGGAGAGGATGCTCCCGAGCTGGAAGCGTTTGAGGCATTGAGTGCGCATATCCTAAACAGATTGGATAAAAGCAAAGTCCTGATCACGCAAGGGGTGGTTGATCATCTGGACCACTCTTCTCCTGAACAGTTTGTCGGGGGTAAACTTGGTGTGGATGCAACAGGTGATGAGGTTGCCGAAGGGATAGCTCTCCCGCTCAGTGACAGTGAACTCTTGGCAAAGATGCAGGAGATCGACAGTCATATCATTGAACTCAAACAGTATATGATAGATACGAAAAATCCTCTCTGTGTGATTACCGTAGAGAAGACGAAGTCTATATCGGATGACTGGGAGAAGATCGATACACTTAAAGATCATATCAAGGTGTTGGTGATCGTGGATAAGGCAAATAACGATATCGAGGACCCTTATATGCTGATTTGGCGTGTGGTAAACAATATAGATGCACAAAGAGATGTGAAGCTTTCTCCGTTTATTGTCATAGATGGGACAAATAAAGGTATAATAGACGGATACGACAGGGAATGGCCCGGCGATACACACTGTACCAAAGAGGTGTTGGATCGGTTGCAGGCCAAAGGTATCATCGATATCGATGAAAAATTTATTAAAAGGTTTGGGTTATTGCCCTTTCATTGAATTAAGAGTAAATTAATCTTATTATGATAAACTTACTTTGTTAATAAAAATTATCAATAAGGAAGTAAAATGCTAGTAACTAAAAAAGCTCCTGATTTTACAGCAACTGCTGTACTTGCAGATGGTTCAATCGTAGAAGATTTCAATCTTTATGAAAATCTTGGTGAAAAAGGTGCAGTACTTTTTTTCTACCCGCTTGACTTTACATTTGTTTGTCCATCAGAGATCATCGCATTCTCTCACAGAGCTAAAGAGTTCAGAGAAAGAGGTATCAATGTAATCGGTTGTTCGATCGATTCTCAGTTCAGCCACTTTGCATGGAGAGAGACTCCGGTAGAAAACGGTGGAATCGGTAGAGTTGATATGCCGCTTGTAGCAGACCTTAACAAGCAGATTGCAAGAGACTACGATGTACTTCTTGATGAATCAGTAGCACTTAGAGGTTCTTTCCTTATTGATGCGGACGGTACAGTAAGACATGCAGTGATCAACGACCTCCCACTTGGTAGAAATATCGATGAGATGGTTAGAATGGTTGATACAATGCTATTTACTAACGAGCATGGTGAAGTATGTCCTGCTGGTTGGAACAAAGGCGACGAAGGTATGAAAGCTGACACAGCTGGTGTAGCCGAATATCTTGCAAAACACGAAAAAGATTTATAATTTAAGCTATAACTCAGCTTAGCTGGGTTATAATACGCGCATAACAAACGTTACTTTTACGTTACATAACGTGGAGGTAATGCTTTAGCTTCTTCTTCGGCACCCCTCTTCCCCTTTTTAGTCGGAGTAAGAAGCTAAACCATTACTTCCCGTCTTTTTATATATGCGCTTTGAAGGATACAAGATGACTGATCATGTAGCACTACTCAAAGACAGCGGACTCAAAGCAACTTTTCAACGTATAAATATTCTAGAAACGATAGAAAAATACGGTCATATCACTATCGATGCGATCTATGAAGAAGTTTCCAGAATCCATGCCTCACTCTCACTTGCGACTGTGTATAAAAACATTCTTTTAATGGTAGAGAAGAAGGTACTCGTAGAGGTTCCTGTTGCGGGCCAGAAGTCAAAATATGAGTTGAAGAAAGAAGATCATATCCACCTGGTATGTACTGAGTGTGGGATGGTTGAGGATAAGCCTCTTATCAACAGCGTAGATACGCTGATAGAGGATATGACAAAAGAGGAGAAGTTTGCCTTAAGCAGTGAGCAGATCAACCTTTACGGTGTATGCCGTGCTTGTCAGGAAAAAAGAGATCAGCAGGCGGCAAGCTAAATATATTTAGCTTTTAAAGAGTGCTGATCCCACTCTGACAAGATTTGATCCGCACTTGATCGCAAGTTCATAATCCCCGCTCATACCCATAGAACAGATACTCGCTCCCTCTTTTTGTACCTTGTCATAGACGGCATAGGTATCTTCAAAACTTTTCTGTATCACTGTTTTATCCTCTGAGTGTGCACCGATCGTCATAACACCTTTGAGGTTGATGTTTGGACAGGTCTCTTTGATCTGCTGGTAGATATCATAGGCCTGCTCAGTTGATACCCCTGATTTTGTCGCTTCTCCTGCTGCATTGATCTGAAGGAGGGCACTCATCGTTTGCTCTTTTACTTCCAGTTTTTTATTCAGCTCTTCAGCCAGTTCGATACTGTCAAGCGAGTGCAGCAGGAACGGTCGAAGGTCAATCAGCTTGTTGATCTTGTTCTTCTGCAGAGAACCGATCATATGCCACTGAAGCGGAAGTTCTTCAAGCAGTTCCATACGTTGTGCCAACTGTTGTACCTGGTTTTCCCCGAAAGCCCTTTGTCCAAGCTCATAGAGTGTTGCGATATTTTCGATCTCTGTATATTTACCGACACCTACCAGCTGGACTATGTGGTGTTCGCTGACAGAGATACGCGCCTCTTCGATCTTCCAGATCACTTCATCAAGGTTTCTTCTTAACTGTTCTTTATCAAGTATCATTGTGTTTTCCTTCCTTATCCCATACGTATGGTAGGGATTTCTATCCTCTCTTAATAGAAAGAATTTTAGCAGAAATAATACTAAAGTGCCAATATGGTGACTGGTATCATTAAACTACTACTGAAGAATCTTTTGTTTCTTAATTTTGAGAGAGTGTGAAAGTGAACCTCAGTAGGGTGGTTTTTAAGCCGATGTTGTGTTATCGATATAAAAGTTTATAGGTATATAACGATATTTCGGCTTCCGGTGAGCTTAAAATACCTATACTACTACAATTGCTATTGTCATACATTGTAATACGGGTAATATATATGCTCCTTGAATGAAAAAGTCACTCGCTTCAAAGTGCATATACTTTGACCAATGTTTTGTGTAGAAGTATGGATAAAGGATAAATTGTATTTTTTACAACCTTGCGATGAAAAGACTCAGAACAAACACAAAAAAAATAGTATATACTTTCTAAATCAAAGGTAGTAGGGGAAAATATGTCAGAAAACAAACCGCAACTCATTTTATTTACTATAGGCTTATTGCTCATAGGATGGCTCTTTTATTTTGTAAATATAAAAGATTCTCAGCCTCAAATAGAGAATAATACTGATATAGTAAAAGCGATGAACCCTCCTCTCAACGATAAGTCTGAACATAATAACTTAGCTTCAAGTAAACCTCAAGGGACAGCTGAAGCGTCCAATTCAAATAGATATGAAGCAAAGTCTTATAAAGAGGTATTCAAAGCGACCCCAGAATCAAAAACTATGATAGAGAGATTTACAGAATCCGAAAAGATAGATCGATTAAAAGAAGAGAGTGATGCATTGATCGCAGAAGCAAATGCCAGAATAAAAGAAAAGAACCTGAGAACCAATAACACTCCTCCATCTCCTGAAGAGCTGGAAAAACTGCAAACTAAAATTGAGTCAATGAGGAACTAGCGTAATTTTACTATAGACTTTAGTCTAATATGGTAAAAGTTTATTTTTGAGTATAATAAAAACAACTTGAAAGAATTTTTTTGTTATCCTTCAGCCAGTGATATTTTTTATTTATCTAAGGGAAGAGGGAAAATGTTCAGTTATGAACGATTCTTCTTAGTAAATTTTAGAAAAACAGAGAGGGGCTGTTTTTTAATTTTGTAATCTATTATAAAACTTCATTTTTGTTTTTTCTTTTCTATCACAATCATTTTTATATTGGGGGAAATAACTATGATATCTACCATACATAGGACCGGTCTGTTTAAAATTATCCTGTTGAACTTGTTAGTTTCATTCTCTTTACTAGAGGCTGAGTCGGTAGTCAACTTCAAAGGTGCGATGAGTGTCGAACAAGGAGTGCTCAACTATAAGGTTGATCTTCAGCTTCCTCCAGGTATCGCCGGTGTCGTTCCAAAACTTTCACTGCTTTATAATTCGAATGGAGGCAATGGATACCTGGGGAAAGGGTGGAACCTTTCAGGACTTAGCAGTATCAACCGTTGTGGTTCAACTGTTGCTGAAGATGGTAAAGACCGAGTGATTAGTTTGGATGAAGGTGACCACTATTGTATGGATGGACAACGTCTGGTCGCAGTCAATGGAGAGGAAGGTGGAATCGGTACAGAGTATCGCACCAAAGTAGAAAGCTTTACGAAGATCATCTCGTACGGAGGAGAAGCGGGTAACCCTGAAAAGTTCAAAGTATGGACCAAGTCAGGAGATATCTATGAGTATGGATTTACCCCTGATTCAAAATTCGTACATGAGGGTAAGAGTGTTTCTTGGAAGCTCAATAAGATCAAGGATGCACTGGAATCCAATACAGATAACACTATTGACTTTATCTATGACAAGCATGCGATCAACTCGGTTGTCTATGCCAAAGGTATCAACAGAATAAACTTTGTCTATGATAATAATAGGATGGATGTCACACACAGTAATTTCTTGGGCCAGGTGATCACACAGGATCGGAGTCTTGCATCTATCGATATCCTGGTCAATGACGTGACTGACGGACAATATATTTTTGAATATCTGTCACAGAGTGCTCCTCATGACAAATTGAAACTCAAATCAATTAAAGAGTGTAAAGGAACTGAGTGTACCGAACCTTTAGTCTTTGATTGGAAAGTAAAAGACCAAGAGCTTCTCTCTTTTTCTCACCATACCACCAATTATGTTACCGATAAAAGTTATCTGATTAAAGTATCAGACTTTAACGGGGATGGCTACTCCGATATTTTGAGACTCTATGATAATAATGGAGCAGTATGGCTCAATGATAAAAATGGCGAATTTGTAAAACAAACAACGTTTGGGATCAGTGCTTCAGCAGTAGAGGCCAAGCTTGCCGATATTGATAATGACGGTGATGTTGATATCTATGAATGCTACAGTGGGGCAGACAGAATCTGGCTCAATGATGGGAGCGGAGTATTTACATTGAGTCCTGAGCGTCCCTATATACAAACAGATGCGAAGAATATTCTTCTAATGGATGTAGACAGAGATGGTGATGTGGATATCTACCAGTCAGGGATTGACGGAAATAAAGAAAAAGAGATTATCTGGCTCAATGATGGGTCAGGTGCATTTACTTCAATGCCAATTTTGACGATCAATAGACTTTACATAGAAAACCCAGCTTTTGCTACACCACAGTGGGTTGTATCAAGAGAAAGAGAACAGGGAGAGGTGCTCTTTTATGATATTGATGGTGATGGTATAGAAGAACTTTTTATGGTAATCCAGCTGAAAACGGAATACCCTTTAGCAATTCAAAAAAATTATATGATCAATGTATATAAACTAGAGTCCGGACGATATGTTTTATCACAAGAAAATATTACACATCAAGATCTATCAATAGAAGGGAGTCGACTAGGAAAAGTTAAGAGTTTTGATAAAATATTAGATCTTAATGGTGATGGAATTCCTGACTTTTTACATATTGTAGAAAACGCTATTACTCTTTTAAGTGAGAGTGAAGGTCAAACTGACACCAGTGCGGTACATATCTCTAGTGGTCAGGGACAATGGATTACGCAAAAGCTTGATATATCTGCTAATGATAATAATAGAATAAAAGTAATTGATATTAATACAGATGGTGCATCTGATATCGTATATATAGATAATGACGGTCATGATAAGGTATGGTTAAATGATGGAAAAGGATATTTCTCTTTGCAAGCTGAAGAACTTCATCTCAATGGAAGTTTTAAAGATAATGACTTGCTTGATATCAATGGAGATGGTGCTATTGATATTGTTGGGAAAAAATCAAAAACCACTATTGAAACTAGTGGTAGCAACTTAGGTGGATACGAATTTGATCTAGTTAGAGTAGGAGAAAATATACGTCTCAATAGCGGAATAGGAGAGTTTACAACATACGTAAACCCTATAGAGTTTAGTTATACTGATGAACACTACAATGCGCTTTATGGTGATTTTAATGGTGATGGATTGCTAGATATCTTCGATACAAAAAAAGGTCTTTTCCTCAGTGAACAATATCAAGAGAAGATCATTGCTATTACCGATGCTTTCAAAAACATGACTAAGATTACGTACAAATCCCTATCCGATGAAAATATATATACCAAAAGCAGTGATGCGGTAATCAACGAGATCGATATGCAGCCTGCCAAAGAGGTGGTTTGTCAAACTAGTGTCGGAGACGGACTGGGAGGAGAGCATCTCAAAGAGTATCACTACAGCGGATTGAAGTATCACCGTTTCAGAGGCTCTATGGGATTCCAGCGTATAGAAGAGATCGATGTGACCACCGGCGGGAAGATCGTGACACACTATGAGCAGCGCTATCCATTGACTGGAAGAGTATTTAAAACAGAGACATATCTGGGGAAAGAGCTGCTTGGAGAAAAAGCAATCTCATTTAACCTTTATACTCCTGATGGTATCACTCAAGTAGAACGTGATGGGCTTCTCTTTGATGAGCATATCCAGGTAAGCAACAGGTCTGATGGACAACCTTACTATCTGATCAAGCAGAGTGGTGAGATAGAGTCCAACTATATGGACAACACCAGACTCAAACAGGTGGAGACCATCTACTCTGAGTATGATCAGTATGGTAATATCGGAAAGATAGAGACCATTACCACAGGTACTGAAAACGATACCTTTAGCAAAACCACTACCAGTACCTATGAGAATATAGATGATTCTGAAAGATGGATACTTGGACGTTTGATTCGAGCAGAGGTGAAGCATAAAGGATACAGTAGTGAGATCACCCGAGTGTCAACTTTCAGCTATAATGAGCAGGGAATGCTTGAGCGTGAGACGATCGAGCCTGATGAAGCATTGAGCCTTACAAAAACATATACGTATGATAACTACGGTAATAAGCTTACAGAGACTCTCTCCTCTCCTTCTTTTAGTGAACCCCGTACCACTCAATATATCTATGATGACAATGCACAGTTTATCAAAACGGTAATGAATGCACTTCATCATGAGGAGCACAGGGTTTATGATCAAGCTACCGGAAAACTTTTGAGTGTTACAGGACCAAATGAACTGACTACCACCTGGGAATATAATGCTTGGGGACAAAAAAGAAAAGAGCTCAGAGCCGATGGTACATGGACAGAGTGGATCTATAGTTCTGATAATTCCATCAATAACAGCTACTATACGATTACCCAAAAAGATTCCGGCGGTAAAGAAGGGACACTCTACCATGACAGCTTTGACCGTCAGGTTGCCTCCAAGTCTATCGGTTTTGACGGGGAAGCGGTCTTTATCGAGACCATCTATAACCATAAGGGAGAAGAGGATAAAAAGTCCTCTCCTTATAAACTCGGTGAAACAAAAAGTTATATCGAATATACTCATGATAAGTATGGACGTGTGATCCAGACACAAACGCCTGCATTCAATGGACAGAGTGCAACGACAGCTGTGGAGTATGAAGGATATGATGTCATCACCACCGATGCTGAAGGCCATACAAAGAGAATCACTAAAAATGTGATGGATAAAGTGACAGCGATCGAAGAGGGGCCAAGCAGCATGGAGTATTTCTATGATGCAGTCGGTAACCTGGTTAAAACCGTACCAAATGGGGATGAGACCCATGCCATCACCATGGCGTATGACAAGCTTGGCAATAAGACCGATATGTTTGATCCCAATATGGGACACTGGAGCTACACCTACAATGCAGACGGCAAACTGAAAACCCAGACTGATGCCAAGGGACAGACCACTACTATGACCTATGACAAACTCGGAAGAGTGGTGAGCAAAAGTACTCCTGAAGGCACCCACGCATGGCAGTACGATACGGGTAATAAAGCGATCGGGAAAGTAGTACAGGAGAGCAGTGCAGACGGTACATTCTCAAAAGCTTATACCTATGGTAACTTTGGAAGGCTGGTAGCTACTACGACAGTAATAGACAGCAGAAGCTACACAGAAAAGTACAACTACAATGATAAGGGGCAACTTGCATCGGTCATCAAACCTGATAATTTTGAACTGATCAATGTCTATACACCAAATGGCTATCTTGAAGCGATCAAATCTCCAGCAGAAGAGATCATAGACTTTGATTTTGATCATTATGCGGGATTGATCACCCAGCAACTGCGAGATGCCGTTGAGTATCATAAATTGTATCTGGAATATAAGAGCGAATCGGAGAGACTTCTTTCGCTAGTGGATTATTATCAGAAGATTGCCGATGCAAATGAGGAAGACCGTGCATACTTTGAGAAGGTAGCAGCGGAACTTAAAGCCAATGCCGCACAGTATGAGTACTATGCCACACTCAATGAAGGGTATGCAAATGATGCCAAGGCACAGGCGGATCGATATCAGGCGTTAGCAGATCGATACTCGACAAGTTGGTATTACCGTAGCCAGAGTGATATCTATCAGGATCTTGCTGATGAATATTATGCTTATGAAGAGGAGTATAGAGCACTTTCTGCCCAGTACCTTTTGAAAGCACAGGAATCACTTGAGGAAGCCAGAAGTTATGACGATCAGGCAGCACAATCAGTGCAGTTGGCCCGGGAGTATCTTGATTTGGTTTCAGAAACCAAAACTTTGCTTTCCTCGGCCCAGAAACAGTCATCTTTCTATCAGCAGCTCAGCGAACAGGCAACTGGCGCAAAAGAGATTTCAGAAGCTTACAGCGAAGTACTCTCCGAT
The DNA here is from genome assembly GCF_058374785.1 of Sulfurovum sp. MH2-6. Lineage (NCBI taxonomy): Bacteria > Pseudomonadati > Campylobacterota > Epsilonproteobacteria > Campylobacterales > Sulfurovaceae > Sulfurovum > Sulfurovum sp. MH2-6. The sequence continues at coordinate 1,855,055 of NZ_CM178170.1, read as the reverse complement.
GCAGAGCATGTCTATCACTACAAAGTGCTCCAGATGGACAGTTATGGTAGGGTCACGCAATACCTTTCAGGTAACGGTCTGATCAACACTGACAGTTATGATGACAGCGGTGCGATGCTGACTTCCCATACCGGTTTTTACGGGGATGATGCCGTCAGGGATCTGAGTTATGAGTATGATCTCAACTACAATGTGACACAGCGTACCGATACACATCTGGGAGTCACGGCACACTATGCCTATGATGCACTCAGCCGTATAGAGAATGCAAACTTTGTCTTTGAGAATGCAGAAGGCATTTCGGGGCTTTCCAACATGAACTATGTTTACGATGCCTTCGGGAATATCACGTACAAAAGTGATATCGGTGTCTATGCCTACAGCCAGGAGCATCCAAACAGGCTAAAGAGTGTCGCCAACCCTCTTACAAATGAGGTAAAAACCTTTGACTATGATGCCAACGGCAATATGGTCTACAATGACGGGATCCTCATCGAGTACAACTCTGCCAATAAAGCGACCATGATTCAAGAGAACGGTACGACCATATACTTTGATTATGATATGAACCAAAACAGGTACAGAAAGACTCAAGGCATGAAAACCACCCACTATGTCGGCAAGGGCTATGAGTATACCGACAACGGTAACGGTACATCGACACACAGGCATCTAATCTACGCAGGCGGCAAAGTCGTGGCGATCAACACCGAAACCTATGAACCGGATAGTGCCGTACCGATCGCCTCCATCCGTTATCTTCACTATGATGCGCTGGGATCGGTTGATACCATCACGGACAACAGAGGAGTCGTCCTTGAGAGACGTGCCTATAAACCTTTCGGGGAAGAGTTGAAGGTCTATAAAAACTCTGATGCCGGCTTTACGACCAACAGAGGCTATACCGGACATGAGCATATCGAAGGTACGAGGCTTATCCATATGAACGCAAGGCTCTATGATCCAACTCTTGGTAGGTTCCTTAGTGCTGACCCTATCATCCAGGATCCGTATGATACGCAGGCGTTTAACCGATACAGCTATGTAAGAAATAATCCGTTAAAATATACGGATCCCAGTGGACACAGTTTTTTTTCTAAGATTTTGAAAGTAATTGTTGCGGTTATTATGGTCGTGGTTGCCTATGCGATTTTAGGACCCGCAGGCAACTTTGCAGCACAATTACTTCCGGGACTTGCCGGTGCGACAGCTGTCGTACAGGGGGCCGCCTTAGGCGGTGTCATGGGGTTTGGTATGACGGTCATGAATGGCGGCAGTTTAGGTGATGCCCTGCTGGCAGGTTTTAAAGGGGCAATTGCAGGGGCACTTACTGGAGGTATTGCAGAGTATTATGGTAATTTATGGACTCCTGAGAGGGTTTTGGCAAACAGTCTTGGAGGGGGAATCTCCTCAGAGATAACTGGTGGAAGTTTTAAAGATGGGTTTGCATTGGCATTTGTAACGGCTAGTGCAAGGTATCTATATACAGAAATAAGTGCAGCATACAATACAAATAATGGTAAACCACATTTATGGCAAGATGGAAAACCTGATGTCGGGAAGCAATTAGATCCAGATGAGTTAAAAGATGTGTTAAGTGGAAAAATGGAGGCACCACTATCATCAGATCAATCTAACTTTATGAAGACTGTAGCCAAATATCCATATATGGATGCTTTTGCAGAGTTCCATGATGGATTACATAGCTTAGACTTTATGCCAAATGATCAAGTATCTTTGATAGCCACAATGCCACCTTCTTATGCTTTAACAGTGGCTGCTGATATGCAGCAGTATGAAGTATATTATAGGATGTATAAAAATGGTAAGGAGAAACAAAAATGAAATATACTCTGTTCATTTTAATTGTATTTTTAACAATAGGTTGTTATAGGGTTGGTCATGAAGATTTTATGAGTTATAAAAATGCTAGAATTGGAAAAAAAATTCATTATGGTAATGCACCAGATAAGTATCATAATTCAGGAGAGTTGATTAGAGGTGATTTTTTAAAAGCCGGTCAAGGCTTAACACATATAACTAAAGATAAAAACGGTAATTTAGTTTATCATATAGAATCGGCTGAAGTCTTGCCCAATTTTCAAAAAAAAGAGTGGGTAGGAAAATGTAAATTGTATTATGTTGTAGATCCCAAAACTAAAATTATAAAAAGTTGGGGATTTGATAAAGGTGGAAATCCTCAAAGCTGCAGGACTTGGCCATAAAATACTCTATGACTCTTGGGAAACTTGCTTAATGGAGGCAGTTTTAAAGATGCCTTGCTTGCTGGTTTTAAAGGAGCGGTCTTCGGAGCTATCAGTGGAGGAATAGCCCAAGGTATCGGTGACTGGGCTGGAGGGCTGAAGGGAGTTGTAGACGGACATACATTAAGTTTCTTTTCTCGCTACACCTCTCCGTAGGTGTAGTGTATACCAATTGCAAAGTAATGCAAAGAGATTAAGTCCACTGATAAGTGGAAAGTAACATTCTAAGTAGATCAGTATGATATCTGCATCCCACCTACGGAGAGGTGGGACGAGGAAAAGTATAAACTATGTCCCTTGTCTATACAACTGGTGGAACGAGTGAAAGAGAAACTATATGATCTTAGGAACTGTAGACACCGTTGGTTTAGTTTCTCGCTCCACCTCTCCGGAGAGTGTGAAAGAACACACTCTTTTTCTCGCTACACCTCTCCGTAGGTGTAGTGTATACCAATTGCAAAGTAATGCAAAGAGATTAAGTCCACTGATAAGTGGAAAGTAACATTCCAAGTAGATCAGTATGATATCTGCATCCCACCTACGGAGAGGTGGGACGAGGAAAACTCGCTCGTTCCACCAGTCCCCTGGTGGAATGCAGACCAAACTGTCAATCACATAACCAGTCGTTAAATCCACATAAGATACAATACCTCTATGGGAAGAAGCCGCTACCTTGTGCTTTGCACTCTCTGTGAGAAAATTTATGAACCGACACATCCGCATTTCGTTACCTGTACGATATTGCATTGGATTCCGATATTTACACGTAAAGAGAGTGTAGGCATCATCCTCGATACCTTGAAATTTCTACAGAAGCAAGAGGATTTCAAACTCTATGCCTATGTGATACTTGAAAATCATCTGCATATGGTTCTGCAGAGCAACAATCTCCAAAAAACCATGGAGTCTTTCAAGAAGTTTACAGCCAATGAGATACTGAAACTGTTAAAAAAAGAGAATGTAAGCACACTGCTTGAACAGTTGAAGTTTTATAAAAAAGCACATAAAAGAGAGAAGGAGTATCAGATATGGGAAGAGGGATATCAGACAAAACTGATACAAACAGATGCAATGATGAAAAGTAAAATAGATTATATTCACCAAAATCCTGTCAAAAGAGGATATGTGGATGAGGCAGTACATTGGAGATATAGCAGTGCAAAAAACTATGAAGGAGGAGATGGGTTGATAGAGATAGAACGTCTCTGGTAGCCCCTATGCATTCCACCAGGGGACTGGTGGAACGAGTGAAAGTAGCAAGCCGAGCAGCAGGTTATGGAGTTGAGTATCTAGAAGAAAATTTTAGGTAAAGGAGAATGACTAAAGATGAAAATAATTAGATATTACCTTATGATATATTTAGCCGATATGTTACTTATATATGGAATATTAATGGTATATATTGTGCGTATGTGTAATTTAGATGTGGATACTTATTATTATGCTACTTTAAGTATTATAGGTTTATTTATTTCTATGAGTTTTTCCCTTAAGATAAGGGAAAATGGAAAATTGAAAAGTTTGTATTTTTCTATATTTGAATTAATCTGTGTATTAGTAATGTGTTTATATTATTTAAATAAATATGAAGTGAATATTTTAACTATTGAATCTTTGAGTTTAGGAAACATACTTTTATATGTAATGTTAGTTTCTTTAATCTATAGAGACTATAACTTTTACGTTTCCTCTTTAGAAGAATTAGAAAAAACTTATAAAAAATGGTTATTTTAATTTGTCCCATATCTCCGGAGAGCTGATTCGAGGAACGGTATAGTGCTGAAAATCCGTAAGCGAGTATGATGATTTGAGGAGTTGTGACCAACTTTACATTTCAGACTTCTTTTGTGCTTTCCTCTACAGTTAACTGCATGGAATGCCCTCTGTAGCGTGCTTTTTTTGCATTTTTAGCCCATGTTTTTGTATGAAGTTCGGACTGATAGACTCTGTTGACAATCCATTTCTATAAGAGTATAATGACCGAAAGAAGGTGGAAGATTTATAGATTTTTAATCTTTACTATCCCATAAAATAGTGTTGTTTTTTAACTAAATTGAGTGAATGTAAGTAGCGGGGAAGGTTACTTTATGATAGAAAAAGTTGACAGTACATTAAAAGCGTACCTTTTAAAGATGTTGGGGGATCCCAGTGATACGGAGCTTGATTTTAGTTTTGCATTGCCCAACAAAGAGTGGCTTAAGGGTGCCAAAAGCAGTAAAAACTGGATCAATATCTATCTTCTGGAATTAAAAGAAAATGTAGAACTCAGAAGAAACGATCCACAGCGGAACCTGAACGGTACCAAGGTTGAAGATCAAAAACCGCCTCTCTATGTAGACCTCTACTATCTCATCACATTCTACAATAACGAAAATCAAAGTGTCATTGAACACCAATATTTGGAAGCAACGCTTCTTGCACTCTATGACTTTCCCAATCTTGCCGCCAATTTTATTTCAAATGATAACACTATAGTAAAACAGATTTCACTGGAGCTTTTCCCCAAACCGTTTATCGATGAGCAGTCAGGCTATCAGCTTTGGAGTGCGATCGATCAGGATGCAAGGCCGTATATTTCGCTCAAAGTCACTCTGCCGCTTGAGTCAAAAGTAGTTACAAGCGATGAGATCGTCCAGGTTAAATCGATCGGGTATGAGGCATTGAACGAGGTGCCCAATCGTCTCTATCTCCATGGTAGAGTGGTCTATAAGAGTGGAAGCACTACGAATGCTAACGAAGGGGCAACCATCAAGATCAAAGACGAAGGAGGAGGGATTATAGATCAGACAATGACCAATGGCTTAGGAAGGTTTGAGTTTGAAGCGCTCAAAAATGAAGAGAAGATGACCGTTGTGGTAGATGCTGCGGGGTATAGCTCAAAAGAGATTGAGTTAAAGAATATACTGCAGTTATCCAATAGATCTATAACGATCGTAATGGAAAAAATGTAACTTACTGATAAGGAGGTAAAAATGGTAGAGTGTCTTTCACCGGGTGTGTATATAGATGAGATAGAGATGGGTGCAAAACCGATCGCAGGCGTATCGACCAGTACGGTTGGTTTTGTAGGTGTAGCAAGTACAACGGATGTAGCGGTAGGTAAGCCGACCTTTATTTCGAGTTGGATGGAGTTTGTATCCAGTTTCGGCAGATATTCTAACGCTTCACCCTATCTGGCATCTGCAGTATACGGTTTTTTTGCCAACGGGGGTAATCGGTGTTATGTGGTACGTACTGCGAGTTCCGATGATGACGACCTTGTCGGAACAACGGATGATGAGGGAAAACGTACGGGTTTGGCCTCTTTAGAGGAGATCGATGAGGTAAGTATTGTCTGTATCCCGGGTGGTACCAGTACTGTGGTGCAAACGGCGATGATCACCCATTGTGCAAAGATGGGAGATCGTGTCGCTATCTTTGATTCGGCAGAGGGTGAAACTATGGAAGCGATCCAGACGCGTAAAGATACGTTGTCGTCGGATGCCGGAATCGGAGCACTCTATTATCCGTGGATCAAGATGGCGGTTGAAACAGTGGTCGGTGGAAAAGTTGTATTGGAACAAAAGCTGGTGCCTCCAAGCGGTGCAGTCGCAGGGATCTATGCCAGAAGTGACAGTGAGAAAGGTGTACATAAGGCACCGGCCAATGAGATTGTCCGTGGTGCCCTCAGTTTGGAAAAAAACATCACAAAAGCAGAGCAGGATATTCTCAATCCTCTCGGGATCAACTGTATCCGCGCCTTTAAAGGGAGGGGAATCCGTGTCTGGGGTGCACGGACGATCTCATCGGACCCGCTGTGGAAATATGTGAATGTCCGTCGTCTGTTTCTCTATCTTGAAGAGTCGATTGACGAGTCTACACAGTGGGTGGTGTTTGAACCCAACAATGAACAGCTGTGGGCAAGAGTGGCGCAAAGTGTCAATAATTTTTTACTGAGTGTATGGAAGAGCGGTGCATTGATGGGGAGTACGCCTGAAGAGGCATTTTTTGTCAGATGTGACCGAACGACGATGACACAGAGTGATATTGATAACGGAAAATTGATCGTGAGGATCGGTGTGGCGCCGACAAAACCTGCAGAGTTCGTGATCTTTGAGATCGGTCAGTGGACCGCTAGTGCAGAGAGTTAAAGGAGAGCATGATGGCAAGTAGAAAAGACCCTTATAAAGGTTTCAGGTTTTTGGTAGAGATCGAAGGTATCGTACAGGCGGGTTTTGCAGAGGTGACGATCCCTGACAGTGCACAGGACCCTGTAGAGTACCGAGAGGGAAGTGATCTTCCGACGGTACGTAAGATCCCCGGACTGATCAAATACGGAAATGTGGTACTGAAGTGGGGTACGACCGACTCCTTGGAGCTCTATGAGTGGCGATATCAGGTGGAATCCGGTTTGGTTGCAAGCGCACGTAAAAATATGGCAGTAATCGTGCTTGATGAAGAGGGGCAGATGGCTGCCCGCTGGGAATTTCGTGAAGCGTGGCCGACCAAGTATGATGCCCCTGACCTTAAAGCAAGCGGTAACGAGATCGCTATTGAGACGTTAGAGATCGCCCATGAGGGAATGCGGCGTGTCAGTTAAGAGGGATAAGTGATGGCACTACAGACAGAATTTGAATTTACCCTGCCGCAAGGCTATGTAGACGGGGAAGGGAACTTGCATAAGCATGGAGTCATGAAGCTGGCAACGGCAAAAGATGAGATCCTACCGCAGAAAGATCCCCGTGTGATCGGAAATCCCGCTTATCTCTCAGTGATCCTGCTTTCACGTGTGGTGACCCAGTTGGGAAGTTTGGAGGATGTGACGCCGGCAGTGATAGAGAATCTTTTTATACAAGACCTCTCTTATCTGCAAGCGCTTTACAGCAAGATCAATGAGGGGAGTGTGCTTTTTGAGACGGTATGTCCCTATTGCAATAAAACACATGAAGTGAGGTTTGACCGCCCAAAGGAGTAAAATGCTACCCCCTGGATCAGATCTATAAGGAGGTAGCGTTTATATCCTATCACTTTCACTGGAGCAGTGACGAGGTGTTGGAGATGCCGCATTGGGAAAGAGTACGGTGGTGTAGCGAGATCAGTGAGATCAACCGGGAGTTAGGCGAAACAGAGAAGAGGATATCGTTATGAATAGGCAAAGAGACGTCTTGGGAGTAGGTGAAAGAGTCGGTTTTTTTGATTATATTTTTGAGAGAGGGGTGCAAGGGGCACGAAGCCGTAAACCCATTGCCGTTATGATCTTCAAAAAAAGTGAAGCGCCCCTTCCGGTGGTGCATAACAGTGAATATCATGACAATCGTGTCACTCATATCCATCAAAGCGACAGTGAAACGATCAATTACCGCTATCCCGAGATGCATCTTACCTCTTCTCAAAACTTTATCTCTAACCGTTCGCATCAGAGGATTCAGCATATTACAAACCGCTACGATGCCCATCATATGAAATTTTTACCTGCTGTGACAGAGAAGCACGATTCGTTTTACCACCGGGAAGGTGACAGCTATACCATAGCGCACCCCCTTCATTTTGACAACCGGGTAGAAAAGCGTCAGCCGGTTACAAGACCTGTGGAAAAAGCCTCTTTCAAAACGGCAGCAGAGCAACAGGTCATGGTCTATCATAAAGAGAGTGAAAGCGTAGGGTCAGATACGATGAAAGCGCTTGAGGAACGTGTTGTGACACGCGTTACGGAGAAGATCAAGGTTCAAACGCAGGAGCGACACACCCATACCTTTACCAAAGAGGAGCGTATAGTACGCCAACGCGAAGAGAAGGCACTCAGCGATAAACTGTACGCTTCGGTCATGAAGAAGTGGGACAGAGAGTTAAAAAGGAGAGGGCACCTTTATGGATAGAGAGAATCCGCTATTGACACACCGTTACCGTGTTGAGATCGCCGGTCTGTTTGTTGCCGGTTTTTCGGAAGTTTCTGGGCTGGAACAGGAGATCGAGATCGAAGAGTATAAAGAGGGCGGTATGGACTTTATCCATAAACTGCCTGCAGGGATTAAACATGCCAATGTGATACTTAAACGTGGTATCAGCGGGAATTCATCACTGCGAACATGGTATGACCTGGTACTCAAAGCGATCACATACGGCAATATGCCTATCCCCAAAGAGCCGATCGTCTATATCGCATTGATGGACAGTGCGGGAAATGAGAAGATACGTTTTATGCTGAAGTTTGCCTATCCGGTAAAGTGGGTTGGCCCCCAACTGAATGCCAAGACTTCCGAAGTAGCGATCGAGAGCCTGGAACTTGTACATGAAGGGTTGGTAGTCGTATGAATTTTGATATTTTGAAACAGGATAAGGCAAAGTTCGTTGTGCTGGATGGCAAGTATAAAGAGAAAGAGATCCCTTTGCAGTTCAACCCACCGACCTACAGTGTAGAGCAGAACAATGAGTATAGTGAAAAGAAGCTGATGGGGCTCAAGGGAACGATCAATCAGTTTACAGGAACGAAACAGTCCGACCTTGCACTGGAGCTGCTGTTTGACAGTACTTCTACAGGCGGGGATGTCCGTGAGCTGATCGAACCGCTCTATAAAATCGTAGATATCGATAACACACTGCATGCACCCCCGCCATGCCAATTTGTATGGGGTAAGCTCTCTTTTGACGGGATCGTTGCAACATTCAAGAAAGAGTTTACCTACTTCTTCTCAAACGGTACACCGGCACGTGCGAAGATATCTATGACACTGAAACCTTATGTGAAGGTTAAAGAGACAGCCAAGTCAACGGATCTGCAGTCCTCGGATATCAGTAAAAAAAGGGTATTGCTTGAAGGGGATACACTCTTTGATATGGCCTACAGGGAGTATAAGAGTCCGGCAATGTGGCGGAAGATAGCTGAAAAAAATGGGATAGACAATCCGTTGGATATCCCTTACGGCAGTGAACTTTTGCTCCCGTCAAAGGGTGAAAATGAGTAATGCATCACCTTACCTTTCGGATACCTACAATAACTATCTGGCACCGGAAGCCGTAATCTGGATCAAAAATGAAAAACTCTCCAAAGAGGGTTTCTACTTTACGTCTGTAGAGATCGACAAAACACTGGACGGGGCCGATACCTGCACCTTCAGTATCTCCGATGCGATTGATCTGGAGTTCAAACCCAAAAAGGCCGATTTGTTCGAGTTGGGTGATACCATTGAAGTCCATATCGGCTATGCGGACAGTCATCAAGAAAAGTCAGATCTCTCTATACTCTTTCAAGGGGTGATCACCAATATAAACTGGAACTTTAGTGAAGGGGAGTATCTGGATATCAGCGTGGAGGCAAAAGACTACTCCTTTCTCATGATGAAACATGCCTATAAGAAGGTGATCAGAGATACGACTGCTTCGGAGATCGTCAAAAAGATCGTATCGGAGGTATACGGTAATCTTTTTGCAGAAGATAAACGCAAGATCGTTTCAACGGAGGTCATGTATGATCAGATTGAGAACCAAAAAGAGAATGATTACCTCTTTATACAAACGTTGGCCCAACAGTACGGGTATGAGTTTTTTGTCGATAACGACCTGTTGTACTTCAGACCTGTCCCTAAAAAGCAAAGCAGTACATTGACACTGCGATACGGTCAGGAGATCCTGGGATTCAAACCGGAGCTCAATATGGAGAAAGAAGTCTCCAAGGTCAAAGTGGTCGGTCTGGAACTATCCGGAAGCAAAGAGCCAATCGTCGGGGAAGCAGTGGCGGATGAAGCAACGTTCAGCGATACAAAAGAGGGGATCAAAGCACTTTTGAAAAAACTGAACCGTATCGAGTATGAGGTGCGTGAACCGGTCAAGAGCAAAGAGGAGGCAACCAAAAGAGCCGAAGCGATCATGCAGAACTTCTCTCTCAACAGCTTTAAGGCAGAGATACGTTCCGTCGGTATTCCTGATCTCAAACCCGGGATCACGATATCGCTTTTGGGACTGGGTAAAAAGTTCAGTTGTGATTACTATATCGAGAAAAGCGTACATAGCTTTAGCGAATCGGGTTATGAGACCGTACTGCAAGTGCGCGGCAAACAAACAAAGGATTAGTGGTGTTAAATAGATATTCGATGTTGACAACGGCGATCGTCACAAACAACAACGATCCCGATAATCTGGGACGTATCAAGGTGCAGTACCCGTGGGGTGATGAAACCAATGAATCCTATTGGGCCAGGGTCTCTGCCCAGATGACCGGGGATGGGTACGGCAGCTACTTTATCCCGGAAGTAGAGGATGAGGTATTGGTCGCTTTTATCAACGGAGATGTGACCTCACCGATTATCATAGGCTCACTCTGGAACCAAAGTGACAGACCGCCCCGAAGTAACAGCGACGGCACAAACAGTATCCGTGAGCTTCGTTCCCGTTGCGGGCATAGGGTGACTTTTGACGATAACAGTGAAAACGCTTCTGAAAAAATGGAGATTGTCAGTTCTGCCGGACATAAGATCACGCTGGATGACAAAGCCGGAAGCGAAATGATCACGATTGAAGACAAATCCGGTAATAGGGTTGAAATGGATGCGGTAAAAAACAGGATAGCCATATCCAGCACTATGGAGATCTCGATCGATGCAGCGAAGATCACGATAAACGCTTCGGGGGAACTGGTCCTCAAGGGCGGATTGATAAGGATAAACTGATGGGGTTGCCGGCAGCAAGATTGGGTGACAACACGGCGCACGGAACACCGCTCGCGCCGGGGCCGGGAAGTGTTAACGTGCTGATAGGAGGTAGACCGGCATGGAGGGTAAATACGGATATGCATACCTGCCCGTTATTTACCGGCGATACGGCCCATGTGGGCGGGAGTGTCGTGGCAGGCAGTATGAGTGTGCTGATCAATGGTGCTCCTGCAGCAAGGATGAATGATCAGATCATAGAAGCTTCACCGGCACCCAATGTCATCATATCGGGTGAACCGACAGTACTGATAGGATAGCGTATGAAAAGAGAATTTTTAGGGAACGGTTGGAAATTTCCGCTTGGATTGAAAGAGGGTGCATTTGAGCTGGTCAGCGAAGATGAGGATATCAAGGAGGCGATATTGATCATACTCAATACGGCTCCGGGTGAGCGGGTGATGCGTCCCGAGTTTGGATGTGGTATCCAAAACTATCTCTTCTCCGTCATCAACAGCAGCAACCTTTCAATGATCGAGAATGAGGTGACACGTGCCTTGACACTGTATGAACCGCGCATTGAACTGGAGCGTGTGAAGGCTGAGGTAGAGAGCAGTGAGGAGGGCAAACTGGTCGTAAAGATCGATTACAGCGTCAGGTCATCCAACAGCCGTTACAATATCGTATACCCATTTTATCTTACGGAGAGGGGGTAGTGTATGGATAAAGAAGAGATTTTAACCAGGATCAAAGAGCTTCAGCCCTCTTATCTTCGGGAGTGGAACCCGGATATAAAGGATGCGGGATGGGCGGTTTCCGAAGTCTTTGCTGCGATGATGAGCGAACTCTATACGCAGTTTGACAAAGTACCGGACAAACTTATTGTTGCCTATCTTGACAAATTGGGTTATAGCCTAAATCCACCTCTGCCTGCTTTTGCTCCCGTGACATTTACCCTGAGTGAAAACTGTAAAAGAGCTGTTACCGTCCCCCGACTGACTGAGCTTGAAAGCAAGTCCAAAGTGAAGTTTGAAACCATGGAGAGTTTTACCGCATCGCCTGCAAAACTGGCTGCACTGGTGGATATCCGTGAGAACAGATATGTGACTGATCACTCAGCGAGTTTGGATACTTCCGGAGTGATGGAACTCTTTTCCACGACGGAGAGCGACAACTATCTCTATTTTGGTGACGATCATCTTTTTAATATCCATAAAAAAGTCAATACGGCCGTGGGGTTGAACTTTACCGTCCCTGAGATCAAAAACGGAGAGTGGGAGTATTATGGTCATCAAAACAAGGAGGGGGAACCGGATTGGATCTCCTTTCAGGAGGAAGGAAGTACCAGGCTGGATAAGTCCCTGCCTTATAAAAGTATCAAAACAAAGGTTAACGGTGTAAGCAGCTACTGGATCAGGGTAAAAACGGATGAGGCGTATGCAAGTGGTATCTTCAAGGTCAACTTCCGGAGCCGTTCCAATATCGATGCCCTTTTTCACAACACTACACCGTTGGATCACAACAAGACATTTCATCCTTTCGGGTATCAGCCGCAGATCAATGATCTTCTCTATATCGCATCGGAAGAGGCATTTTCTAAAAAAGGGTTTGAGGTAGAGGTTTATTTTGATAAAGAGGGGGGAGCAGGAAATGCCTATTTCAGCGATCACTGTTTTGGATGGGAGTACTGGAACGGAGAGTCGTGGAACACTTTGCCCTCCAATCCTTTTCACGTCCCCGATGATATCTCTCCCACGACTGTGAACGGTGAAGAGAACTATTGGGTTCGCGTTCGGGTTTTGGACAATTCATCTTTTGGTATGAATAGTGATTATGAATATGTGAACCAACCTGAAGTCTCTAAAATAAGCATAGAGGTGAAGCATCAAAATGATGGTGTCATACCGCAATACTGCTACAACTATAAGAATATGGCGTTTTTTAAGCCGGGCAGTCAGGTCAGTGAAACGGATGAAGATGAAGCGGCACTCTATTTTGGTTTTGATCGCTCCTTTGGAGAGGGGCTCATCTCTCTCTATGTGAAGATGGCCGATGCCGGCAGCGGAGAGAAAAGATCGCTTCATTGGCAGTACCACAGTGAAGAGGGGTGGTCGGAGCTCAATGTGAAAGACGGCAGTAATGCATTTGAACAGAGTGGATATATACAGTTCATTGCACCGGGGGATCAGGAAGCAGCAGAGCTGTTTTCGAAAAGATGTTATTGGATCCGTGCTGTTTTTGATGAGGCGGTAGAGGGAAGAGCGCTTGAAGCACTCTATCTCAATACAATAGAGGCGAGACAGAGTAAGACGCTGGATGTGATGCCTTTGGGTTCCAGTGACGGTTCGGGCTTTCAGCGCTTTTCACTTACCGACACCAATCTCTTTGATGTTAAGCTTTGGGTGCTGGAGAGTGAACTCCCTGAAGGGTATGAGGGGTATAAAGATCGGTTTGGTGAGGGGTACTGGGTCTTGTGGAACGCAGTAGATCAGCTCTATCATGCCGGATCAAACGAGCGCGTTTATCGGTTGAACGCTTATCTGGGTGAAATCTCATTCGGGGATGACCGCAACGGAAAGATCCCGCCGATGGGAGAGGAGAATATCCTCGTCAGTTATGCCGTTGGCGGTGGTACAGAGGGGAATGTCGCAGCAATGCAGATCGATAGTATGGTGGATACGGTGGCTTTTATTGATAGTATGGTGAATCCTATTGATGCAACGGGTGGAGCCGATATGCAAACTATCGGGAACCTCATGTCGATCGCTCCAAAACGGTTTAAACACCGCTATAGAGCTGTTGCACAAGAGGACTATTCCTACCTGGTTCAGGAGGCTTCCAGTGATGTGGCGAAAGTCTCTGTTGTAGAGAAGAGAGGTGCTGTAGCGCTCTATATCATCCCCTATGGACAGCAAAAGATGCCGATCCCCACCTCAGGGTTGAAAAAAACCGTCTCAGCGTATATCGGTGCCAGGTCTCCGGCAACGATCAGCGTCACAGTGGATGAGCCGGAGTATCTATCGGTCAGTCTGGAGATGACGATAGAGTTGACCGAGTGGGAGTATGCTACGGCGATAAAACATACGATCACAGAGACATTGGACCGTTTTCTGCATCCGGTCACAGGAGGCGTACGTCAAACCGGATGGGCGTTTGGCACACTCCCTGCATTAGCGGATACCTACAGACTCTTGAGCGGGATTGAGGGGATCGATAAGATCAGCACGCTTACGGTCGCCCTTTCTCATGGGAAAAACTATTCGGTGGATAACCCAGAGATGCCGATAGTGGGGAAAGATACGATCATCTGCAGCGGTACACATACGATAAAAGTACTCTATAAGGGAGGTGAGTAGATGGGACTTGAGATACCAAACCTGGATCAAAAAGCGTTTGAGACCCGTATCAAAGAGGCAGTAGCCAAGTTGCCGGCATATGGGAAAGAGTGGACGGAGTATAACTACTCTGACCCCGGGATCACGATCATTGAGTTGCTGGCGTGGATGGCTGATATCAACAGTTACCGTCTCAACCGGATCCGCGATGACCACTATGAAGCATTTTTGGAGCTGTTGGGTCATCATGGCAGCGGTGCATTGAGCGAGAGGTTTATTGAGGTACAAAAAGCATTGGAAACACCCTACAAAGCAGTCACGCTGGATGATTTTGAGTACTTGACGCTGCAGTATCCTCGTGTTGCCAAGGTGAAAGCGAAAGCCGACAAGGAAGCAAATCGTGTATCGGTGGTGGTTGTCCCTGAAAGCAGGGAGCATGACCCCAGACCGAGTGAAGCGGTGAAAAAGAAGATTGCTGCTTATCTGCAAGAGCGTGCATTGTTAACCACAGAAGTTTCCGTAGTCTCTCCCGACTACAGCACTGTGAATGTGAAGATCGAAGCAAAGACGCGCTATCACGATCCTGATAAGCTGAAAAGCCTTATACGCGACAGACTTCAGGAGTATTTGCATCCGGTATACGGCGGGAAGGAAAAAAGTGGATGGGAGTTTGGGGAAGAGCTGCATATCTCCCAAATCTATATGTTGCTCAATCGTATCGAAGGGATCGACACTATCGATCGGATCTACTTCTACGATGCTGATTCCGATGTTTTATCCAAAGGCAAGACGACGATCACGCTCGGTAAAAATGTACTGCCAATATCGGGGAAACATTCGATCACTGTAACAAATATACAGCCGCTGGGGAGTTGTCCATGAGTAAACAAGATATACGAACGTATGAGGTACCGTTAACACTGGCGAGTCTCTCTTATCCGCTTGAAAGTGTGATAGAGGATCGGGTGATCATAGATATGGTTGTGATCAATGACGGGTGTCTCTCCCTGCTGATAGAGGAAGAGGATGGGAGATTCCACCTTTACTTTCCCCATCTTGATCCTGAGGAGCAGTGGAGAGAGCTTAAGGTAGCAGAAGCCCAAGCGCTCATGGCACGTATCGGGGAGAAGGATAGAGAGGTTGAGATGCCGCCTATCGACGACTCTATCGATGTCGTAACCTTCGGTATCGATTGTAATGAAAACCTTTGGGTGCTTGGTGCGGATCATACACTTTATCACTTTTCCAATCCCCATCGCTATATAGACGAAAGCGAAACAAGTGAAACGTTTCAAAGCGGTAACGACTTGACGGTTTGGACCCACCTCAAAATCGAGGGTGAGATCCCTAAAGTGCATTATGATACCTCCAAGGGGAGTGAACTGCTCGTTGAGATCACTGACGGGACAAAAACAGAGAGCTATAGAGACGCTACCAATATCTATCTCTATGGATTCAAGGGGAAGTCACTGCACTGCCGTATGATCTTGCGTAGTGATGAGGATACGCATACTTTGGCACCGATACTCTTCTCGGTAAAGGCCGTTTACGACAAGAAGTCCTATGCGGAGTATCTCCCGGCTTACTATAGAGAGGAGAGAGAGACACTCTATCAGCCGGTCGACCCCGAGATACTCTATCGGTTCCTGGCAATATTCCAGGAGATCATGGAGACCTTTGAAGAGAAGATAGAAGATACACACGAGATGCTCCTGCCTGCACTTTGTGACAGCAATTACCTGGAGTGGCTCTCTTCGCTGCTGGGGATCGCCAGAGACCATCGTTGGCCTGAAGAGAAGTGGCGCCGGTTTTTACAAGAGGCACCGACACTCTTCAGGGGACTTGGTACGGAATCCTCGATGCAGCGTGCCATAGAGCTCTATTGTGATGAAAAACCGACCATCGAGCGCATCGGGACCTTCGAGTTTTGTGTGAAGTTAAGCGGTGACAAAACAAAAAACAGCCGGGATGTAGAGGTGATCGAGTCGATTATTTGGGCATTCAAGCCGGCCCATACTGTCGGCCGTCTCTATAGAGACCATACGTTGAATGAAGATCAATCATTGATAGTTGGCGAGAGTGTTCTCCCTTTTAATACGAAAATAGAATAAAGGATATCTGATGAATATGGATTTTGAATTAAAGAGAAACGACTATTACAAAGGCAAACTGATCGATGTAGATGATCTCAAACTGGAACAGCGGTACTTTATCGATAAGATCAAAGCGATCAACAGTGCACTGGTCGGATACGGTATCGTAGACGGGTTAAAGATCCAAGGTGTAAAAAACAGTGAGAAGAAAATCACAGTAAACAAAGGTATCGGTATTGACAGTCATGGTAATTTCATTGTGCTTCCGGAAGACAGAGAGTTTGAATTGCCGGAGAAACTTCAAGAGAATGACCATATCTATCTCAAATATAAAGAGAGAGGCGAAGACCGTCTCCCCGCAGCCAATGAAGATACCTGCAGTGATGAGTGTGTCTTTGACCATATTGTCGAAGATCTTGAGATCCATATCAGTAATACACACCTGGTTCCGAGTGTCGATGATATTGCGTGTGAAAGTAAAGGTGCTTTGCCAGGATGGCTACGGTTACCTAAGTTTAGACGGCTTGGTTTTTTCAAAAGACGCTCGGAACAATCAATCGATCTTCCGATACTCTATATCGGCAAGTATATTAAAGTCGGCGATAAAGGCAGTATCAGCCAAGAGGAGAGGAGCTATCTCCATACCAATGCAGAGATCGCTAAACTCCTGTGCAGGATCAACCAGAGCTATGTAAGAAGCGTGAACGGGAAAAGCGGTGATCTGTCACTGGTCTCTTCGATTAACGGAGCAGCGCCGGATGAGAGCGGGGATATTGTGTTGATCGCAGGAAATAATGTGGAGATAAGTGAAGAGGATCATAAGATCAAAATCTCTATGCAGAGCGGTTATCATGCAGAGCGCCACTTCCATCTGAAAGCAGTAGATACGGTAGTCGAGATCGAGCATAACCGGGGAGCTTTTCCTGTAGTAGATATCTATAAGAGGGTGAAATACGATGGGGATGATGGGGTGAGTGCAGTGATGCGTAAGGAGTTGGAAAAAGAGGCCAAAGCATTCAATATGGAGACTGAGGAGTTTTTAAAGGTGGCAGAAGCAGAACCGTATAAAAAGAGATACAGTGTAACCACCCATGATAAAAACAAAACCGTACATACGATGCTTAAAAAAGCGAATATTACAGATATGTCATATAGTGTGATGAAGCGGTACGATGCGAAGATAAACTATCACCTGGAGGATCTCTTCGTTGTTCCAAAATACAGTTATGAAAAAATAGTCGGGAAAGAAAATTTCACTATCAAAGTCACGCATGTGGACAGGAATACTGTCAAAGTGGAGAACCAAGGCAGTACACCGGGTTACTATATGGCCGTACTCAACGCATAAAGAATACAACGATGCTCCAAAAAGTGAACAAAAAAGCCTCCAAGCCGGTACCTACACGAAAGGATAGTCTATCGGTAGCCAAAAAGCCGATCAGAAGATCAAAACCGGTGCGCCCTGTACACAATGAGGGGATAAAAAAAGAGGAGCATAGATCCAAAGGAAAAGAGACCAAGAGCCGGGAGCGTGCCAAAAAACGTCAACCGGAAGAGCCAAAGAAAGAGTTAAAGAAAGAGTCAAAGGAAGAGCCAAAGAAAAAAAGAAGGGTGACTAGAGCCGTTACCGACCCGAAAAAAGATCCGGCTTTTCAAAAGGCGCTGAGAGAGATCAAGGAGAGCAGCGATCGGCAAAAAGAGCATCCCGCACCGGAGACAAAACAAGCCGAAATCGAGGATGCGGCAAAAGTGAGTGTGAAAGAACAGAAAGAGAACAATGACCGCACAAGTCACTACGAAAGCATCGAGAAAAGTTCAAAAGTTGAAGAGAAGCAACAGTTCAAGGCGGAGACCTTCAAACGTGCATTAAAAGCAGAGCTGAAGAAACTGGAGCAAAAACTTCCCAAAGATTCAGATTCGGCGAAAAAGTTTAAAAAAGAAAAACCCCTTGAAAAACTCAAAGAGGATGTCAACGACAAGATTGTTGACGGAAAAGAGAAAGCAACCGGAGGCTTGCAGAAAGATGCGGAGGCCAAAAAGCCACCGGAAAGCGGTATAATGCCGGTAAAGCCACAAGAGGTCAAGCTGGATGAAACGGGAGCAGCGCCCGCTTTGATCCAGGGGAAAAGTGCTGTCCCCAAACCAAAACACAGCAGTGAGATCTCTATGGAGGAGGAGCATCAAAAGCTTGATGATACAATGGCTCAAAACGGCCTGACCGAAACGCAACTGGCCAACTCCAATGAACCGACCTTTATCGCTGCACTTGACTCCAAAACCGAAGCCCAAAAGGCTACCGTGCGTGCCCCTCTACACTATAGAGCAAAAGAGAAAAAGATATTGGCGCAGGCAAGTGGCGGTGCCGAAGCTTCCGGAAACGTAAAAATGGGCAAGATGTTCGTCTCCCGTATAAAGAACTTCAATGATACCTTAATCAAACAGCATAAGACAAAAGATGCAAGGATCACTAAAAAACGTGAGCTCAATAGACAGTTTGAAGAGATCTATAACCGTACCAAGAGAAAAGTCACCGAAAAACTGAATGCACTTACTCCCTATATCGAAGGGTTTTTTGAAAAGAGTGATTCCTCTTTTGGAGGTTTGTTGGCAAAAAGTGATTCCGTACCCGATGCCAAAAGACGGTTTGAGAGAAATGTGGAGAGGAAACTGGATGATATCTATGGTGTGACGGTGATCGATGATTATCTTTTCGGAGAAGATACCGAAGCGATCGAGAAGGTTTTTCGTGAAGAGAAGCAAACATTTATCGAGGCATTGGATAAGATCTTTGACAAAATTGCAGAACATATCACCTCTGAGCTCAATGGGGCCATCGATATCATCACTGAAGGAAGAAAGGAGAGTCAAGATCTCTATGAGGGACTGAGCAAAGAGGAGCAGGATCTGGCAAAAGATTCCTATGATACCTTTAATGACCGGTACAGCGACCTGGAAGGGACAGTCCGGGACAAAGAGAAAGAGTTGGTACAAAGCCTTGCACAACAGTACAAAAAGAACGTAGATAGCCTGCGCGAATCTTTTGATAAGATCAAAGAGAGTGTCAGTTCCAGCTGGGTTGAGAAAGCAGTCGATGCAGTGAAAGAGGTGGCGGATACGATCAAAAAGCTTGGTGAGATGATCAGAAAATTGGTCTCGGGGATTGCCGGTTTGATACCCAAGATCCTCGAAGATCCGATCGGTTTTGCCAAGATGCTATTCGGCGCAGTCAAAGAAGGGATAGAGCTCTTTAAAACCAATATCAAAAAACACCTTATCGGCGGATTTATCAAGTGGCTCACCGGTGCGATGGGACCGATGGGGATCACAATCCCGGAAAATATCTTCTCTTTAAAAGGTATCTTTTCACTCGTGATGCAGATACTCGGGCTGGGTTGGGACTTTATACGCAAAAAGGCCGTCAAACTTTTTGGCGAGCCGGCCGTTAAAGTGATGGAAAAAAGCTTTGAGATGTTCAAGATCTTTAAAAAAGAGGGGATCAAAGGGATATGGAAATATCTCAAAGAGAAGTTCAATGACCTCAAAGAGACGGTCATCGGTGAGATCAAAACAATGCTGATCACCCAGGTGCTCATAGCCGGTACCAAATGGCTGGTAGGGCTCTTTGTACCGGGCGGTGCGTTTATCAAAGCGGCCATTGCGATCAAAGACATGCTCGTAGCGATCGTTGAATCAGCGATGATGATCATCCCTGTGATGATCAAAGCGATCAAGGCCGTAGCCAGCGGCAATCTCAAAGGTGTTGTCAAAGCGGTCGAAGAGGGCCTGGCAGCACTGGTTGTCGTAGTGATCAATATCTTTGCCAAAATCCTGGGACTCGGGGGACTGGCTAAAAAAGTCCAAAAGATCGTCAAAAAAGTACGCAAACGTATCGACCGTGCGGTAGACAAGTTGCTTGATAAAGCAAGAAAAGCCTTTAACAAACTATTCGGCCGCGGCAAAATAGGTGCAAAAAAGGGAGCCCCAAAAGGGAAACCGGTCAATAAAAAGATCGATAAAACGTTGGGAAAAGAGCTTAAGTTTACTGCTGCCAAGGAGAACCATAGACTTTGGATTACCACTAAAGGCGGCAAAGTCAAAGTGATGGTGGCCAGCAGGCCGAAAACCATACTTTCACGTTTAGAGAAGTGGGAAAAGAAGATTCCTGACTTGAATAAAGAAGATTCTGCACGTGCAGTTAAATATATCAAAGAAGCTAAAGAGCTGTATGTAGGTACTGTGACAGAGGCAGAACAAGAACAAAAAGTCATAAAAGAGGCCATACTTAAACAAGAGAGGTTTGACTTTAATAAATATGACAAAGAGAGAAGCCAAGAGAAAAAAGACACTATGATCAAAGAAGGACAGCTTAAAGTAGTTTTGTCTACATTATTTAATATTTTTGGGTATGAAATTACGGATCTATCAGCTGAGCACTTAGAAAAGGTTGAAAAAAGGCATTGTTTAAAAGAGGTAAAGAAAATATTGAAAAATCCAAAAATTAGAATTAAAGAGGAATGGAGTCAACTTGTAACAGAATTAAAAAAATATGGACTTTATGACAAAATGCTTGAGCCGGGAAGTGACTTTTATGAATACTTAAAAACTAATCTTAATGAAAATAGTGACAAGAAGCAAAAACTTTATTTGAATGAAGTTAATAAAACAAAAATAAAAAATAACTTAGATAATTATATGAGTATTAACACATTTGAAGATGGAAAAAAAGAGATATCAAAAGTTATCAAAGAATATTTAGACACAAAGGGACAAAAGGAAGGAGAACATACAGAGTATAAACCTCAAATAGAGAGTATCAGTATCAAAAACCAGGTAATGGAAATCGTTTACAACTATAAAAATGATAAACACCAGGATAAGATGTTTACTGTGACGCATAATTTCAATGAGATAGATAAAGAGGGGGAAGAGGGGGTAAAACAGTCCACAAAAGGTGAAAAACTCACCTTGAAAATAAGTAGAACACGGGGTAAAACAGAGTCTGCAGGTAGTTTTGTAAGCCAAAAATCTTTTTATCAGAGTTTTATCCAAAGTTTTAATGATAGTGATGTGGCACTTGATTCCAATTTGAATGATGAGAAAAAACTAAAAGCGGAGATAGGAAAGATCGGCATACAAAAATATGCAAAATATCCTAAGCCAAATGGTGAAACGAGAGAGAACTATCATAGCTTTTTCGATGATATATCAGATAAGAATGACCTAGGAGCGCTCTATAAAGAGGAGGATGATCTCGTTAAACTAAAAAAGAGAGTTGATCAGGTCGGTAGTAGACTCTACCTTCACTATATGAGAAGCAATAAAGGTCCCGAACTGGACCCAAACAGTGTAGAGGATAAAAAGAAAAGGGAACAACTGGAAAGAGCAAACACATATGACAAACAAAATTTATTTGACAGTGCACATCTGTTGGCTGACTGGTTTGGAGGATCAGGATATAGAAAAGCGTTGAACCTGAATGTAACCAGCGCTGAATATAACCGAATTACCATGGGAGATGAGGAGAAAGAGATTGTGGATGAAGTCAATGCCAAGAAGAAAAGTGATGATGATGTTATCTTCTTTAATCTGACCGTTGAATCGAGATGGGATACACTCGATGATAAAGCAGTATTGGCAAATATCACGCAGTCAGAAATCTATAAAGATCTGAGTAAGAAAGATAAAGAAGCGGATAAAGCGTTAGCAAAACAGGCAGCGGAAAAGTTAAGCAGCTTGCTTTTATCCAAAGAGGACCCGAAAAGGGTACTGGGAGTGAAATATTACGGGTTTGAAATGTATGACGCTTCCAATAAGAATTTTACACCTGATAAACCCAAAAGAGAGATAGGGTGTGATATCTGGATGAGCAGCTACTTTAAATTTGATGAGAAGAGCAAGCACAAATGTATGTATTAAGATTAGTTTTAGACGGTTAGTGCAATAATAAGATTAGTTGTAAGATTGGTTGTTATTAGATGAGATTGCACTTAAGATGTTAAATCTTGAGAGACAGAGCAGAATATCAGACATGCGACCGAAAAAGTAGTGATGAGTTTGATGAAATGGACGGAAGTGAAAGTTTCTGTTTGACAGTTGAGCTTTTGTAAGTCGGTAATAGCGGAGATGCTGATTTCGTTGAGACGCTATATGAGGCGTACGGGTTAGTGAGTCCAAAAGAGCTGCATAGGGTTTGTAATTCTGTTGAAGAGTATTACCTGGATCGTATGTACTAAGTTGATAACAAAAGCGAAAATGGTACCGATTATTACTTCAAAAAGGGAGATCAAATCTCCCTCCTTTTATCTATCCTGAATCTCCCAAAAATGCAGCGGCTTCCTCTTCATGGAACGGTGATCCGGTTTTCTCCATTTCATTTATCAATGCTTTGACGATATGCGCTTTGGTGATCTTACTTTGATCCTCTGCCGCATTGAAAGCTGCGTAGAGTGCTACATTACGGATATTGGCACCGCTGAGCTTGAAGTGGTTCGCCAATGCAGAAAAGTCCATCGGTTCGGTTAAGAGTGTTTCAGGCAAGACCTTATCCCAGATCTCTTCTCTATGTGCTGCGTCAGGCGTCGGGAAGTCGATGATAAAACGGAATCTCCGCAAAAATGCCTCATCGATATTCTCTTTGAAATTTGAAGCAAGCACAACGATCCCGTCATACTCTTCGATCTTTTGCAGCAGATAACTGACTTCGATATTGGCATAGCGGTCGTGTGCCTCTTTGACCTCGCTTCGCTTGCCGAAGATCGCATCTGCTTCATCAAAAAAGAGGATCACGTCCGAACCTTGCGCAAGTTCGAAGATCTTTGAGAGGTTTTTTTCCGTTTCACCGATATATTTGCTGACCATATGGGAGAGATCTATTTTGTAGAGAAGCAGACCAAGCTGGTTGGCCAGGATCGACGCTGCCATGGTTTTCCCTGTACCCGAACCCCCGGAAAAGAGCAGAGTGATACCTCTACTTTGAAAAAATTTCTGATATCCCCACTCCTCGAAGACTCTGCTTTGATGTGTGAAGTGGGTAGCAACCTGATGCAGTTGTGTTCTCTGTTTGTCCGGTATAACGATATCTTCCTGGGTATTGGAGGAGACGATCGCCTGGGCATAGCGGTTGAGTTCGACGGCTACTCTCCGGGTGTTTTGTCCGGATCGTGTCTCTTTGATCGTATGGAAGCTTGTATCGGAGGATAACTCTGCGGGACTCCAGGCTGACTTGGTAGAGACGATGCTGACCCAAGCCAGCTTTTCCAATGTCTCCAACAGATCTTTTTCTCTATAGGGAGTCGTATCTTCCAGAAACGTATCAAATCCTTCAAGATAGAGGATCGTACCGCTCAGAAGTGCATCTCTGACGAGTTGAGCGATCAGTCGGTCGGTATCCTCTTCATGCTTGAGTGCTTCGGCACTATCAACCGACAGCAGTCCAAAACCGAAGTATGAAGCGATCTCTCTGGCTTCAGTGCGTTTTTGAACATCGTCATAGCCATAAAGGTTGATGATATGACGTCTATCACTCTGCATCTCAAGGTTACACGCTGCATCTTCTACGGGTTCAAGCACTCTGCAGTAGGATTGAAGTGCCCCTTTGATATGAAGATCACCCAGCAGGTAGTTTCTCAGCGAAGCGGAGAGTCGCAGAGGACGTCTAAAAAGCAGTTCATTGTTCTCCTCCGAAGCAAACTCTATGAGGTAAAGCATGGTGAGTTTTGAGGGGGTGATAAAATAGTTGTAGAGTGCTTGACTCTGTTCGGCTGTGTTGCATAAAAGCATCTCCAGAAGCTGTACCGTCGGGTAGGGTCTGTTGAGATCGTCTTGCAGGTAAGCGTAGATCTTCTCATATTTGGCATAGAGCTCAGGAGCAAAGAGGATCGAGATAAGAAGTTGTTCGAATCTACTGAGCTGCAGTTTCTCCTGTAACCGTATCAGAGGGCCAGGCTCAACGGGAGTACGCTTTGTCTCCAACACTGTTTTTACTCTTTGACTTATATCATCCTCAACATTCTCCAATGCCCTTTGAATGATCTCATCCAACTCATCAAGCGGGTGTTTCATGATCCTTTCCCTTTCCGTTTGTAAAGAGTATAGCATGAAAATCTTATTGCTGACAGATAGTATGTATGTGATATAAATTTTGAGTCAAGATAAAGCCGGAGGGGGAAGTCTTCCAGATTTTAAGGGGTATCTATAGGTATTTGCAGTGAGTATCAAGCAGGTTATCCGAATAACCTGTTGATATCATTGTAGAGTCCGAGCATCATCAGGGAGAGCAAAAGTCCCCAGCCGGTTACGGTCATATAGTACATCGCTGCTTCACTGGGTGCTTTCCCCCGTAGCCATTCATAGAGATTGAAGATGATATGCCCGCCGTCGAGTGCCGGGATCGGAAGCAGGTTGAGCACGCCGAGGTTGACCGAGATCAACGCGGTAAAGAGGAAGAGGGCAACGATACCTACGTTGCTCGCCTGGGCTGTCACATCGACAATGGTAAGTACGCCTCCGAGTTTGTCTGCACCGATCGCTCCTGTAACGAGTTTTTCCACACTTTGAAAGATCAACATGGATGCATAGAGCGTCTCATTCCAGGCAAATCGGACTCCATCAAGCAGTGAAAAGTGCAACTTCTCCTGGGTGACCAGCGGTCCTACACCGATAAGTTTACGTTCTATCTCCTCACCGAATTTGTTCTGTTGTGTTTGAATCACCGGTGCGAAATGAAAGTTCATCAGTGCCCCGTCTCTTAAGACAGTGAGGGAGAGTGTATGGTTTGTAGTCTGTATCGCTTCACCGATATCCTCCCAGTCTTCGATCTTGATATGGTTGACCTGAACTATCGTATCATTGATATCCAGGCCTGCCTGTTTGGCCGGGGAATCGGGGGCAAAACTGCCGATCGTTGCCGGCATATACTTCGCATAGTTGAAGACCGGGCTCAAATGTGTTCCTATCTGAGATACGGCAAAGTAGAGGACAAAGGCAGTGAAAAAGTTTGCAAAAGGGCCGGCAAGCAGTATCACGATACGCTGCAGAGGCGTTTTTGTCGTATAGCTGTCACTGTCATAGCTGACTTTTGTAGGATCACTGTCATCCTGTCCCTTCATTCTGACATAGCCGCCCAACGGGATGGCTGAGATGCTCCATACGGTATCACCGATCTTTTTCGTCAAGAGTTTTTTCCCAAAGCCTATACTGAAAACTTCAACTTTTACGCCGAAAAAACGTGCAGCCGTGAAATGGCCCAGTTCATGAAAAAAGATCAGTACAGATAGGACTAACAGTGCAATGATAATGCTCATAATTCTCCCAATAATGCATAAATGGCGCATTATATCAAAAAGATAACGACATTGCCAAAAAACGGATCACAGATAGGCAGGTGAAAAATAGTGCTAAAGATTGATACCCTGTAAGATTTGTGCAGGGACTTGGAAGATCTTCACTCCAAAGGTCCTCTAAACGGTGTAGGAGAAGGTTTCCCCTGCACGCAATAGATTAAAAAGCGTAGTTGAGAAATACTCTAAGGTTTGTCAGCTCATCACCGCTCTCAATTTTGTCATCGATATCACTGTAGAAGATATCCAGTGTCAATGCATCGTTAAATGCATAGCTTGCGATAAGATCAAGTTCACTGCTCTCCAGCCCTGTATCACTCTCCAGTGTCAGGTATCCGGCACCCAATGTCAATCCCTCTATGCCTATGGTACCTGCATCCCATTCAGCTGTGTACATCACTGCTTCTCCATCACTTCCTGCTACAGGGAGTGTCAGGTGTTCGGAACTTGTAAAGAACGGTCCTCCTCCGAAGAGGTCATCTGCTGGACCGTCACTGCTTTTATTATAGGCTGCACCCACTATAAGACCGGCAGGTGAAAATCCTGCAGAGAGCGTTGCACCGAAGACCTTTGCAGCACTATCACCTTCCCAGTCCATATAGGCATACTGTGCCCCAAGTCCCAGGCTTACTTCACCAAGATCTGCTTCATAGGTTGCTTCAAGGTAGGGTACTTTTATGAGGTCATTTGCATAGTAGTACCACCCTGAGAGGGATACCCCTTCGATACCTTCATAGGTGATCCCCAATACCTGTACACCATCATCTCCATTGAGTTTTTTGAATTCACCGGGAACCTCTGCATCTACACCGGCCATTCTCTGCACTTGTGCAAGGAGGATGGTTGTCTCTTTGATATCTGTGTTCACAAGCGTTACTGCCTCAAAACTATTCGGTACCATTCCGATATCATCGGTATCGGCAAACGGTGTATCGATCTCCTGTCGGCCTGCTTTGAGTGTTGTATTTCCCCATTCACCCTGCAGGTATGCTTCACCCAGGATAGAGTAGGAGTTCCCGCTACCGTCAAAGAAGGCCATACCGGCACCACTTAAATACCCCTCATCTTTTCCCACTGAATTTGTAGTATAAAAGCTGGCTCCGGCACTGATACCGTTCCAGGAAACAGTTTCGATATGCAGTTTTCCGCCAAGGGCTGTATCTGTATAGTCCGTATCTCCGGAGATATCCGTATTTTGGTATCCCGCTCTGATATATCCATTGACAGTTTTGATAAATGAGAATGCTTTTTCCTCTGCTGTTGCTTCAGCAACAGGGGGCATCTCTCCGCTTGCCATGAGCAGAGTAGCAGTGATAAATGAAAGTGTTGCTATTTTTTTCATCCATGGTTTCCTATTTGGTTTAGATTCATCTATTTTTCGACTTCTATTTTTTTTGCCTCTTCGGCTCTGAGTGCAACCAGTGTGCCTTCTATCTCGATCTCCATCGTCTGCTTGGCCAAAGAGCATCCTCTTACGGTCAGGAGCTCACCCTTGCATACTCCCATGGATTTAAGGCGGTCCTTGAGTGACTGCTGTGCATCTATCTTTACGATCGTAGCGCTTTGTCCTTTTTTGAGTTCGGTTAAAATCATCCTATGCTCCTGTGATCAGTTTTGTGACATTGTAGGCAATAAAGCTCAGTATCCAGGCTGTCAGTGTTGTCATCAGGAACAGGTATACCAGGTATCTCCAGCCTCCTGCCTCTTTGGTAAAGACCATGGACGCTGCCAGACAAGGCAGATAGATCATGACAAAGACGATAAAGGCGATAGCTGAAGCAAACGGTATATTGTCCCGGATCTTTTGGATCAATCCTTCATTTCCTTCATCGACTTCGTCTCCCAGCGCATAGAGTACACCGAGAGTAGAGACTACCACCTCTTTGGCTGCAAGACCTGTCTCCAGTGCCACTGCCATACGCCAGTCAAAGCCTAACGGTTCAAAGACCGGCTCTGTCGCGTGACCTATGATACCCAGATAGCTTTTTTCAAGCAGTTGCATATTGAGTTCATTCTCAATCTGATGTTGCTGCTCTGCATTGACTGCCTGTTCTATCTTGGTCTGGTAGGAGAGTTCCAACTCCGGATATTTCGGATAGTTACTTGCAAACCAGATCAGGACCGATGCAGCCAGGATATAGGTTCCCGCTTTTTTCAGGTAGCTTCTGGCCTGTCCGTAAACCGTATGCCAGATCAGTTTGAGTGACGGTGTACGGTACTTAGGCATCTCCATAACAAACGGTTCATCCTCTCCTTTGAAGACAAACATCTTAAGAATCTTAGCCATCACCAATCCAAGCAGTGCACCCGAGATATAGATAATAAAGAGAATGTTACCTGCCTGCTCTTCAGCAAAGAATGCTCCGGCAAAGAGTACATAGATCGGCAGTCTGGCACCGCAGCTCATAAAGCCGATAATGAAGAGTGTGATCAGTCTGTCTTTTTCGTTTTTGAGCGTACGTGCAGCCATATAAGCAGGGACAGAACACCCAAATCCGGTAACGAGCGGGATAAAACTTTTTCCATGAAGTCCGAACTTATGGAAAAACCCGTCAAGCAGGAATGCCACACGGCTCATATATCCGGTTGTCTCAAGCAGTGCAATACCGATAAAGAGGATCACGATATTAGGCAGGAACATGATCACCGCACCCACACCGGCGATCATACCGTCAGCCACTAAAGAGCCAAGTTGCCCTTCACCAAGGATGGCTTTGGCCTGATCTCCCATCCATGTAAAGGCTGCATCGATATAGTCCATCGGGATAGAACCCAGTTCAAAAGTAAGCTGGAAAAGAACCCACATAAAGAACAAAAAGAGGGGAATTCCCAAGACCTTATTGATAAGAAGATTGTCGATCTTTTGTGTCAGGTTTTTTGCTTTCATGCTTTTGGTGGACATCACTTCCATCTTTGCACCTTTTGCAAAAGCAAAATGTTCCTCATCAAAGATCTCTTTTAGATCTTTTGTATTGTGGTGCAGGTAGAGATGGCCCAGTGCATCACGTACGAGTGGCAACATCTCGATCCAGATCGGTTCGTCATGCATTCTTTTATAGGTATCTTCATCTTCCTGAAGCAGTTTGACTGCAAGGTGTCTATAGGAGAGTTCGGATCTGTAGTTTTTTTCTTCAAGGAACTTGACAATATGTCTGATCTCCTCTTCTATAGGGTCAGAGTAGACGACTTTGGCCGTTGTCTCTTTTTTCTTATAGACTGCGACGATCGCCTCTTTGAGTTCGTCGATCCCTTCTCCGGTAGATGCAGCTGTTTTGATACAGGGAACACCCAGGATCGCCGAGAGTTGTTTCTCATCGATCTCGATCCCTTCTTCTCTCGCTTCATCGCTCATATTGAGGGCAACGATCACCTTCTTCCCCGTTTCAAGCAGTTGTGTCGTAAAAAGAAGATTTCTCTGAAGGTTAGTGGAGTCTACTACATTGACGATGACATCATACTCGTCACTCTGCAGAAAACTCTTGGTCACTTTCTCTTCGATCGTATACTCGGTTAAGGAGTAAGCCCCGGGCAGGTCAATGATATGTGTCTCATAGTTCTCACATGCGATATCATCACAGATGGTAAATACCACTTCGGTCTTATCTACCGTAACCCCTGAGAAGTTCCCCACTTTCAGTTTCGCATTGGAGATGGCATTGATAAGAGATGATTTTCCTACATTAGGCTGACCGGCCAATGCAACAGTGATCTGTTTCAAAATTTTTCCTTATAATCTTTTATAAAATAGTAGAAATGATAATAGTTATCACTTTTATGAGATGGAGTATAGTCGAACTTTTCTTAAAGCTACTTAAAATGATAGTAATTATCAATAATCTTTTTATTTGACAGATAAAAAGATCAAATATTATATCTTAAAGAGAAAAAAAGGGGGATTAAGGAGTGCTCCCCGAACACTCTCATGGAGAGTGGTGTATTCAAAAAAGGGAGACTAGAATGAAAAAAGTTTTATCATGAATTCTCTTCATGATATCCCATTATAATATAGATCAGAGAGAGAAGCGTGCTAATTTTGATTATATTTTAATCAATTGATATCTTATTTTTATATCATAAAGCTCCTATACAGCTTTTTGGAACATATCAGAGGGGTAGCCGGCAAGAAAAAAGTAAAAATGTGCAGATAGAGAAAAGAGGCCACACTCCTGAAGAGAGTGGCCTCATGTAGATAGGAGAGTGTTGTATGATTAGAATTTGTATGTTGCGATAACTTCAAGAGCATTTGACTCTGTATACAAAGTAATTGCAGCATCTGTATATGTATAGATTACATCAAGAGAGATACAATCAGTAAATCCGTATCCCAGGATAAGGTCGAATTCTTCTCCGTCCGGAGCAATATCGTTACTATAGTTGGCATAAGCTGCAGATACTGCAAGACCATTGAACTCTGTTGCAGCTTCAACTTTGAAAGCATCACCAACTTCATCAGAACCAAGGTTGTTCCACATACTAGTGTATGCAGCGTCGTTATCTACATATCCTGCGCCAGAATCTTCAACATGAACATAAGCAGCCATGAGATCGAATCCCGCTACTGAACCGGATGCTTTGATACCATATAACATTGAATCATCAGCTAGATCCCAATCAGTACTTGCAATCTGTGCAGCAAGGTTGATACCTGAAAGCTCTACACCTGCATCTGCATAGATTTCAGTATATCCAGCATGATCTACATTATAGTACCAAAGACTAGCATCGAATGCATCACTATAGGCTGCACCCACTGCCCAGTTGTCTCCATCAAGGTCCATAAAGTCTGTACCACCGTTATTTGCTCTATATTGTCTGATATATGAACCGACGAGCGTAACATTGGAGATTGAAGTGTTAGCAATAGTATACGCTTCAAAGCTACCTGGTGCCAACAACCAATCAAAACCGCTTAGCATAGGCGTACTTAGGAGCTGACGACCGAGTATGAACGTTGTATCACCATAGGTTGCAGTGATGTTTGCTACATTGAGGTAAGCACCGGTTTCTGTACCTTCAAATACATCAGCATTGTTATCTAATACGTTTGTAAATCCAACTGCTGTGAAGTTTGCAGTTACATTGTCAGTAATCTTGTGTGCAACGTCCAAAGTAACAGCCGTACCCAGGTTACTTGTTGCTTTATCAAATAGATCAGTTCCATCTTCAAATGTATAGTAGTAAGCTGTAGCTTTACCGCTGATTGTTGTGTTGGCATTACATGCCTCTGTAGCTGCCGGAGCTTCTACTGCCGGTTCTACCGGTTCGATATCCCCGCCTGCAAATGCTGAGCTGATTGCCAGCGCTGCAATTAAACTGAGTTTTGTGAATTTCATATTACTTCCTTGTGTTAAATTTAAAGGTAAGTTATTATAAACCGAAAGTAAATGAATTATAAACAGAGAAGTGATTAATTTTTAAACAATTGGAATAATGAATAAAAAAAACGTCATTCCCGGAGTTGACTTTGAGTGAAACAGCAGCTAGTTACAGGGGGGGGGTGAATGAGAGATAAAAAAATAGTATTTGCTATGCGGGGGTAAGGAGATGAAACGTAAAGCTTTAGTGCTGTTGTGTTGCTCTGAAAAAATCCCGCACATACTCATATCCTGAGTAGAGTGTGAGAAGCACGGCAAACCAGAGGATGATCTCTCCGCCGGTCCAGCCCATAAGTAAAAAACCGATAGCGATCATCTGTACCACTGTTTTTACTTTTCCCATCCAGGAAGCAGAGATATCGATACCTTCTGCCACGGCTGATACACGTAACCCTGTGATGAACAGTTCTCTTGTCAGGATCAGAAAAATAGCCCAGGGGGAGGCACTTCCCAGGATCATAAGCCCCAGAAACCCTGCCAACGTGAGCATCTTGTCTGCAAGCGGGTCAAGTATCTTCCCCAGTGTTGTGATCTGATCAAAGGTACGGGCGATATATCCGTCAAAAAAGTCAGTGGCTGAAGCCAGAACAAAGATAAATGCAGCAATATAGTTGAGCCATGAGCTGTGTATCCCTTCAAAAAGAGGGGCATCCTGATTGACCAGGAAAAAGAACATAAGGGGTGCCAGAAGCAGTCGGATAAATGCTAAAGTATTGGGAACATTGAAAATTTGTGAGGTTGGCATTTATCTTGACCTTTCTTATGTAGGTCGGGGTGTCCCCACCCCGACAAAATATTGATATAGTAATTTAAACTTTTTAGCAAGCATACATGTTGGTGTCGGGGTAGGGATACCCCGACCTACATTATCTGAATGTAGTACCGCCGTCTACTACTAGGGTCTGACCTGTGATCCATGATGCTTCATCCGTACAGAGAAAGTAGACTGAACCTGCGATATCTTCAGGACTTCCCATTCTATTGAGTGAAGAACGTTTGATCGTCTCCGCTTTTACCTCTTCATAATTGGTGAAGGCTTTGAGTGCATCCGTGTCGATAGGTCCACCCGATACAGCATTCACACGGATTCCCATTTCACCGAGTTCGACTGCGGCATAACGTGCCATTGCTTCTACTGCCGCTTTGTTGGTACCGTGACCTGCATAGTTCTCAATATAGATAAGGTTCCCTGTTGAACTGAGTGTAACGATCGCACCGCCACCTACTTTTTCCATACGCTTTGCAGCTTCCTGCGAACCTGCGACAAAGGCACCTACGGTTGCAGTATAGATGTTTGTGAGTCCTTTTTTAGGTCTCAGTTTCATAAACCTTCCATAACCGCCGACAACAGGGCGACCATAGATCATCGCATTGCTTACAAAGAAGTCTACACGGTCAAAGTCCTGATCGATCGCTTCAAAAAGCGGTTTGAACTGATCTGTATCCAAGATGTCGAGTGGATAGGCTTTAGCTTTGATGCCGTAACTGCTGCTGAGTTCCTCTGCGATCTTATCCGCCGCTTCTTTATTCGAATTATAGGTAAATGCGACATTTATTCCATTTTGTGCGAACTTTTCAGCTGTGGCTCTTCCTATCCCCTTTGTAGCACCGGTGATTACAACGGTTTTCCCCTTCATTTCTGCCATCTATATACTCCTTGTTTTGACATCATTTTCTTTTTAAGCACCAACGATATTGTACTTTCTCATTACGGCTTCTATCTTTTTCATATTCTCTTTACTTGGCGGTACAAGCGGTAGTCTGTACTCCAAGGTATCGATCAGACCGGCAATATACATTGCTGCCTTGATAGGAATAGGGTTGCTTTCACAGAAAAGTACTTTGTTGATATCGATCAGCTCTTCATTGATCGCTTTTGCTGTCTTGTAGTCACCGGAAAGTGCAGCCTGAACCAGTTTGCTCTTCATATCCGGAAGAAGGTTTGAGGTCACCGACGTGACACCTTTCCCGCCGCTTGCAAGGATAGGGTAGTCGATCGCATCATCTCCGCTGAAGACGTAGAGTTCAGGGATCTTTGCCATCAGCTCAACCGTTCTTTCCAATGAACCTGTTGCCTCTTTGATCCCCATGATGTTCGGTACATCATCAAAGAGTCTTTTGACTGTTTCAGGCAGGATATCAACACCTGTACGTCCTGGTACGTTATAGAGCATAAACGGTACTTCAACCGCACTGGCAACCGCTTTATAGTGTTGATAGAGCCCCTCCTGGCTTGGTTTGTTGTAGTAAGGGCTCACTGAGAATATCGCATCAGCACCTGCAGCCTGGGCATTTTTAGCCATCTCTACTGCTTCGTGTGTTGCATTGCTTCCTGCCCCTGCAAGGACTTTTGTGTCTGTACCTTTGCAGACCTCTACAGCGATCTCGATACAACGCATATCTTCATCATAGCTGAGTGTTGCACTCTCTCCAGTTGTTCCTACGGGACAAACAGCATCGATACCGTTATCTACCTGTCTTTGGATCAGCTTTGCAAAACCCGCCTCATCAAGTTTACCATTTTTAAAGGGTGTGATAAGTGCGGTGCTTACACCAGTTATATAGTTGCTCATATATATTCCTCGTTTTGTCATCCTGAACTTGATTCAGGATCCCTTTGGATAACAGAATGTGTCAAAACCATTTAGAGATTCTGAATCAAGTTCAGAAAGACGTACATTTTATTTTGTTTCGTCTTTTTTAAGTATCACAGTGGTAGATCGTGAATGATCAAAATACCTGTTTGCGACATCCTGAATGTCTTTGAGTGTAATTTTATCCAATTTCTCTTCATATTCAAGTAAAGGGTCCAGATTTCCCTTGACAATGTACTCACCATAGAGTCCTGATACGGAGTGTGAACTCTCCAGTGAATAGATAAATTCAGCTTTTGTGTTGATCTTCACTTTATCAAGTTCCGCCTGGGTGACATCTCCCTGTTTGATCTTCTCAAGTTCAGCCAGGATCTCCTTTTCTACGTTTTCCGGATCCACTCCGGCGGCACACATCGCCATGATCAAAAATACGCCCGGATCCTTGAGTTCCATATTGTAGCCGTAGATAGTGTTGACCAGTTTCTTCTCATTCACCAGTGATTTTTCAAAACGGCTGCTCTTTCCGTGACTGAGGATAGTAGAGATCGCCGAGAGTACTACCTGATCCTCATCTTCGAAGTTCGGTATCGCATAGGTGATCGCAAGCGTATTAACCTGGTTTCCCTCTTTATGGAGTATCGCCCGTTTTGCACCGTCCACTTTCGGTTCGACTGCTCTTACTTCAGGCACCTGCGTATGGTTCTTGATAGGACCGAAATATTTCTCTGCTTCTTTATAAACACTCTCCGGTGCAATATCCCCGGCAACGACGAGGATCGCATTGTTCGGCTGATAGTGCTGTCTGTAGAAAGTACGGATATCTTCGATCTTCCAACTCTGGATATCCTCCATAAAGCCTATCGGAAGCCAGTGGTAGGGGTGGTAGGTATAGTGTGTATTGAAGATCCTGAAGTAGAGGTATCCCATAGGGTTGTTATCGGTTCTGAGTCTACGCTCTTCGGCGACGACATCACGTTCTGTCTGGAACTCTTCATCGGTGAGTTTCAGGTTGCTCATCAGTTCAGCAAAGAGCTCCAAGGTCATAGGGAGGTTCTGTGAAGCGGTTTTGATAAAGTAGTGCGTTTTATCAAAACCGGTTGCCGCATTGTTTATCCCTCCGCGGCTCTTGACGATCATATCGAACTCACCCTCTTTGAGTTTTTCCGTCGATTTGAAACTGAGGTGTTCGAGCATATGTGCCATACCGCTTTTTCCCATCGTCTCATTGCGGCTTCCGACCTTGTAGTAGATATCGCTTGTAATGACACCCGAACCGTTATCCATAGGGATCACAACGATCTGGAGACCGTTATCAAGTGTTTTTGTGTAGTGTTTTGGGAGTGAATTCGCCATTCCGGCTCCTGTTAATAGTAGTGTAATTAAGAGTGTTTTTAGTGAAGGGTGAAGAGTGAAGAGTGAAGAGTGCTGGTATGCATTGTTTGACAATGCTTTCATTGTTTGAGATAGAAGCTTTTTAAAAAAAAGCTTACATGCATTCTTCATTCTTAGTTCTTCACTTTTCATTTGTTCTCCAATCGGCTCCGATTGCTTCGCTGATGTGACTGTAGCCGTCCTGCTTTAACAGTTTGATCAGCCCTTCATTGATCTCTTTGATCAGTTCAGGACCTCTGTATACAAGCATCGAGTAGACCTGTACCAGGGATGCTCCGGCTTTGATACGTCTGTAGGCTTCCTCTGCCGAGTCGATACCTCCGACCGATATCAGCATGGTCTTACCGTAGAGCTCTTTCCCCAGTGCTCTGAAAAGCTGGTAGGACTTTTCGGTAAGCAATGCACCCGAAATTCCCCCGAAAGTACGTTTAAGCGGTGAATCCGTCAGAGAGTAGTCAATAGTTGTATTGGTAGCAATGATCCCTGCTGCACCGGCATCTACCGCTACTTTACAAAGTGTGATCGCATCTTCGGCTTCCATATCCGGAGCAATTTTCAGAAAAACCGGCTGAGAGGTGATCTCTTTTGCCATATCAAAGATCGCTTTGATGAAGTTTTCATTTTGCAGATCACGCAGACCCGGTGTATTGGGTGAAGAGATATTGATGACGATATAGTCTCCATAGTCCTTGAAGGCTCTGAAGAGTGTCTCATAGTCACCCAGTGCTTCCTCTTCGGGTGTGACCTTGTTTTTCCCGATGTTGATACCCACAGGATAGTCAAGGAAGTAGAGCTTCTTGAGACGCTGGATCATATAGTGGCTTCCTTTGTTGTTGAAGCCCATTGCATTTTGGAGGGAGTCATCATCCGTGAGTCTGAAGAGTCTCGGTTTGGGATTACCCGGCTGCGGTTTCGGTGTCACCGTACCGATCTCTGTAAATCCGAATCCCAGGGTCGGCATCGCAGTAATATACTGACCGTTCTTGTCAAAACCTGCCCCCAATCCTACAGGGTTTCTGAAGGTACGTCCGAAAAACTCCTGATGCAGCATTGTGTCATCGACAAAGTAGTGGTCCTTGACCATACGCATCAGGGTAGGGCAGTGTGCCACCGTTCTGAGTCCCAGACTGGCAATCGCATGCGCCGTTTCCGGATCGAAATTAAAAAGAATTTTTTTGAGGGTTTGGTAAGAAAAAAATGACACTGTGTTCTCCCGTGGTTAATAAAAGTAATGGATAGCCAAAGTCAGGCCGTGAAGATCATCCAAAAAGTCTAGGTTTTGCACTTTGTAGTAGTGATATCCAAGATCAACATCGATATCATCCGTGGCATAGATGATAAATCCAAAGTTTCCGCCAAAGTAAAAGCCCTTGGTCTCTTCATACGCCATCTCCAGCTGATCTTCATCATAGTTCATGTAGCCGACTGTTCCCCCGAGATAAGGTCTGAACTTCGGTGTGCCGAACATCTCGTCCAGAAGGATCTTATCGATCTCTACGGAAAAACTCTGATAGCTTGTTTGATGGTACTCCAATGCGAATACCGTTCTCCACTCCTGTGACTGTTGTCCGTATCTGATCCCCACACCGGCTTTATGTGTGAGATCTTCATTCTCGATATCTACCGTTTCCGTTGAAGCAGAGATCCCGACAAAGGAAAAATTCTTTTTGAATTGCGCATCTGCCAGACTGAAGAAAAGCATGAGGGTAAAGAGCATTCTAATCATCACGGACCTTTGTATGGATTAGTGTAAATTATACCATCTATCGCGTTATAACTTACTTGCGAGACGTTGGTAGACCTGACAGTTTTCCAGGAGATTGGCATGTGTGTCGCTACAGATGATCTTCCCGTTTTCAAAGACCAAAATGGTGTCTGCATCTTCTACGGTGCTTAGTCTGTGTGCAACGGTAAAGGTGATCATTTTTGATTTGAGTGTGCTCAAAGCCTGCTGGATCAGTGCTTCACTTTTATTATCCAGTGCGGAGGTCGCTTCATCCAGTATCAGAATATCAGGGTTTTTGTAGAGTGCCCGGGCAAGGGCGATACGCTGTCTTTGTCCGCCGGAGAGATTACCTCCCCCTTCAGAAAGCTGTGTATGGATACCCTCTTCGAGCTTTTCGACAAACTCCATCGCAAATGCTTTCTCTAAAGCCTCAATGACACGCGCCTCATCGATCTCTTCACCATAGGCGACATTGGCTGCGATCGAATCATTGAAGATATAGATACGCTGTGTCACATAAGCGATCTTATGATGGAGCGATTCAAGGGTAAAGTCTCTGTAGTCTTGACCGTTGATAAGAATTGTACCGCTGCTTGGATCATAGAAGCGTACCAGAAGATTGACAAGAGAGCTTTTCCCCGCACCGCTGTCACCTACCAGGGCAATGGACTCTCCTCTCTGCACATCAAACGAGATACCCTTCAATGCAGGGGTCTCATCATAATTCAGCGAGACATTCTGTAATGCGATGTTTTTCACCGTATCCACCAGTACATCATGGCCTGAAATGATAGACGGCTTCGTATCAAGCAGTTCATTCATACGGATATTGGCACTGATGGCATCCTGGGCTCTGTTGTAGAGACTGGAGAGGCGTTTGATGGGAGTATAGAGCATAAAAAGTGCTGCCGAGAAAGAGAAAAATGCACCGACACTCATCCTCCCCTCTATCACCTCTTTACCTCCGATATAGATCACGACTCCGATGGCAACAGAACCGAGTATCTCCATTATCGGTGAGGTAAGGGCATTGGTCTTGATCTGTTTCATAATGTATTTGAAGACATTTCGGTTCTGCTCTTCAAAACGCTGCTGTTCATAGCCTTGGGTTGAGTTGGACTTTATCACTTCGATATTGGAGAGTATCTCACCGAGTCTTGCCGTCATATCTGCAGTACTCTCCTGGGAGGATTTGGAGTATTTCCGCATCTTTTTTGAGAGTCTGCTCAGGGGGAAGATCGCCAATGGCATAATGACAAGAAAGTAGAGTGCCAGCTTGGGACTCTCGTAGATGACATACCCTGTGAGTGCAATAATGGTCAGTGTCTCCCTGATAAGGTCCGGGATGATATTGGCGACGACGGTTTGGATACGGGTGATGTCGTTGGTGATACGTGAGAGTATCTCTCCGCTGTGCATTTGTCTGAAAAATCCCATATCGAGATGTGTAAGGTGTGACACCAGGTTGTCCCTGAGTTTTCGTACCACATCCTGGCCGATATAGGAGGTATAGTAGGTTTGGATATAGCCGCCGATCCCTTTGAGTGCAAAGACAGCAAAAAGTAAGAATGGCATCAGTATCAGCATCTGGGTATCTTTATTGATAAAGACATCATCAAGTACAGGTTTGACAAGCTGTGCGGTCCCGGCAGTACCGACAGCCACGCCGATCATCCCCAGTATTGCAAAAAAGAACTCTCTTTTATATCCGGAGAGATAAGGTAGATACTGTTTGAGGAGTTCTTTCATTTGGTACACCTTTTGGTGTGAGATAGCAGGTGGCAGGAAGCAAGGAGCAGTTGGGGTATGTATGGCGTGGTCATACTTTTATCCGTCAGGCTTTTTCCCATACCGTTCCTTCAGCTGTATCCATGATAGCGATCCCCATGGCTGTGAGTTCATCACGGATTGCATCGGAGCGTTCGAATGCTTTTGCTTTTTTCGCTTCACTACGTTCTGTGATCAACGCTTCTATTTTTGTTTTGAGTGCTTCATCGATACCGATCTGGAAGTAGGCATAGGGCTCTTTCCCTCCAAAGCCAAGGAGGAGTTCGATAAATTCGATATTGGCGATCGTCTCTTTTTTGAGTGCCTTGTCCTTTGGATTGGTGTCGAGCTGTTCATTGGCCTTTGCTACCATCTCATCGATCACAGAGAGTGCGATAGAGATATTGAGATCATCGCTCATCGCCTCAAGGAGTGCTTTTTTGAACTCCTTGTTTACCGCTGAACCCTTTCCTGGAACAACACGTTTTTTGAGCCGGTAGAGCTTATCGAGTCTCTTTTTGGCGGTAAGCAGGTCCTCTTCATTGAAGTTGAAATCATTTCGGTAATGCACGGAGTTAAGGTAATAGCGCAGTACCTCCCCGTCATAGGCACTCAGTGCATCTTTCAAAAAGAAGCTGTTACCCAGGCTTTTGCTCATCTTCTCCCCGTCTATCTGAACAAAACCGTTGTGCATCCAATACTTGGCAAGCTCATGCCCGGTAGCACAGCGGCTTTGGGCAGCTTCATTTTCATGGTGAGGGAAGAGCAGGTCTGCACCGCCGCCGTGAATATCGATGGAGTACTCCTCTGTACCATGATCTTTGGCAAAGTGTTTTTCGATCATCGCGGAACACTCGATATGCCATCCCGGACGTCCCCTGCTGAATGCGGTATCAAAACAGATATCCTCATCCCCTTTACACGCTTTCCAGAGTGCAAAGTCTTTGGGGTTTCGTTTCTCAGAGGTGTGTTCTACACGGCTCTGGTTCTCCTCATCCTCTCCGACCTGATGCGAGACATTGCCATAGTGTGCATCCTTGCTTGTGTCAAAGTAGACATCCCCATTGCTGATCACATAGGCGATATCTTGATCTATCAGTGTTTGTATCATCTGCTCGATGGCTTCAAGGGACTCGGTTGCTTTGGGTTCTATATCCGAACGTACGACACCGAGCGCATCCATCTCTTCCAGATAGCGGTTGATGTAAAGGGTGGTGATCTCCTCCAGACTTTTGCCTGTCTCTTCTACTTTTTTGATGATCTTGTCATCGATATCGGTGAAGTTCTTCCCCATCGTGACTCTGTACCCAAGGGTCTTAAGCGTACGTGCCAGAAGGTCAAACGCCAAAGCGCTGCGTGCATGTCCCAGGTGTGCATCATCATAGACCGTGGGGCCGCATACATAGATACTGGCTTCGCCTTTTTTAATGGATTCAAATGGAACTTTTGTTTTCTGTACGCTGTCATAGATCTGCATAGAGTAGGCTACCTTCAATCAAATTTATAGTACTGCGATTATATCCAATTTATCTAATGAGCCCGGTAAGCCAGATGTTGAGGTATAGGAGCAGGAGTGTAAAAAGTCCCGATCCCAAGAGCAGATAGAGCAGCTTTTTCGAGCGTAAAATGGCATAAAAACGATCTACTCCCACCTCTTTCACCGTCAGGATAAAGAGTACCCATCCGCCGATACTTCCGGCAAGTGCCAGACCCGAAGCTCCCATAGGATGCATAAGGATCAAGGAACCGCTTACGGAGGTGATCAGCGAATAGAGTGATATCTTTGCAGCCTTAAGGTGTTTGTGCGTAGCGTAGAGGAAGAGAGAGAAGAGCTTTGCCAGTCCGAACGGCAGCAGTCCTACCATATACATCTGAAGCACTGAGACGGTCTCCAGTGTCTGGAGTTCGGTAAACTTCCCTCTCTCAAAGAGGAGCCAGACGATCGGCTCGGCAAGGAGTATCCCTCCCAGCATGGCAAAACTGAGCAGAAACGCCAGAAGCCAGAATGCCTTGTCGAGGTTGGCATAGGCTTTGGTCTCCTGACCGTTTTTGATCGCCTTGGAGACCGTAGGAAAAAGTGCCGTGGCAGTGGCGATGGCGATGATCGCGAGAGGGAGCTGGAAGACACGGTTGGCATAGAAGAGGTAGGAGACCGATCCGGTCATCAGGAAAGTTGCCAGTATCGTATCGACAAAGGCGGAGATCTGCGGTGTGGAGTTTCCCCAGATACCGGGCAAAAAGAGTTTGTTGAAATGCGCTTTCTCCTCCTCTACATTTTTTTTGTTGCGGTATTTCCAGCCGCCGATCAGGAGACGCTGAAGGTTGAACTGTTTGATGGCGATGAAGTGCACGGCAACCTGAAGTACCCCGCCTGCTACGACGGCAAAACTCAGTGCATAGGCGACGCTCTTTGGATCCTCTTTCATATAGAGCCACAGTGCAACGATCATCGAGATATTGAGCAGTGCTGTAGACATCGCCGTGGTGGCAAAGTGCTCTTTGTACTGTAAAAGCGTGGCAAGGAAGGTGACGATAAAGATCAGGTCAAGATACCAGAAGTTGATCGCGGTCAGCGGGGCAGTCAGCCCTATCTGCTCCCACTCCCAACCCCATGCAAGTGCTTTGGTGATCGGTTCGGGGAAGAGGGTGATCAGCAGAGAGAAAGCACCCAAAAAAAGCAGAAACCGCAGGAAGATAGCCGTCGCAAAAACACCCTTCTGCCTGCTGGCAACAAAAGAAGGCATAAAGGCCTGTGTGAATGCCCCTTCGGCAAAGATACGGCGGAAGAGGTTCGGCAGTTTGAACGCCACAAAAAACATATCCGACCAGACCGATGCCCCCAGTGCAGATGCCATCAGGACATCACGCCCCAGACCGGTGATACGGGAGAAGAGGATACCAAAGCTGTTGGTAAAAATGGATTTTAAACGCATGTTTCTCTTTAGTGTACGAATTAACTCAACTTTTGCTCATACGTCATCCTCGGGCTTGCACCCCAGGGGCATTTCCTATGGGCACCCGGGGATCCCCAACCCAATATACTGTGCAGTGTCGCAAGTCAAGTCAGCATAAAAAATTTGTAGATTCCCGATGCCCGTAGGAAATACTCTTGGGATATTTGCCAAGAATGGCAAGGTAAACGCATACGCTAAAGTTATGATATGAATTAGGTGTATTCTACCCTAAAGTTGATTACATCATATAAACTATAACAAAATGAGATACTTTTTGTCTTTCATGTTAGAGAGTAATTTAATTTGCATAGATCTGTCATCCTCGGGCTTGACCCGGGGATCCACAACCTAATATACTGTACAGTGTAACTCATCAAGAGGGCACAATAAAATTGTAAATTCCCGATGCACGCAGGAAATACTCTTGAGGTGCTAGTCGGGAATGACGATGGAAATTACATGTATGAATATGAAAGTTGTGATAGTACCAAAACACAAGTGTGAGAGGGATTGACAACTATCCCCATCAAGGGTATAATAAATGATATTTATCAAATCAAAGTACCTATGATCTATCTTTATCTGACAGATAAAAGTCATATTCATCTCTTGACGATCTATGCAAAAAACGAGATGGAAGCGCTTACTCCAAGTCAAAAGAAGGTACTCAAAGCGATTACAGAGGAGATCAAAAATGGGTAAAAGAGATTTGTTTGCAGAGTTGAAGCAGGGGCTTGATGATGCAAGAGCATATGAAGAGGCTAAGCTGACGCTCAGGACAACGGAAGTGACGCCCAAGGAGCGTAAGGTCCTTACTCCGGAAGAGATACGGGGCATCAGGGAAAAATACCGTATGAGTCGGGCGGTATTTGCCAATTTTTTGCATATCTCCACCCGTACGCTTGAGAAGTGGGAGCTTGGGACCAGCAAGCCAAACGAACAGGCTGTTACGCTGCTTGCATTGACAGATATGTACCCGGATATGTTTGAGCGCCTGGAGAGGGTATAGTCTTACTCTTTAGTCCCAATGAAGGGGAGGGGAAGCATGGGAACATTTTTAGTAGATTTTAAAGAGTAGCGCATATATAAGAAACAGAAAGCTCTGAGCCCGAGGATCATTGATATTTTCACATTAAGTAAATTTATGATCAAAACGTAGTATACTTTTTTTAAGTTCATTTCAGGGGAAGAAATGCTGATAATCAATGCGAAGATACCAACTGCCAATCTACCTGTAAAAAGGGTGCTTCCAAAACTTTTTCAATCATTTGTCTATACGACGCTTGATGATAAAGAGCATGAAGGCTATAAACATCCTAACGGGAAAGTTTTCAAGTCGATGAATTTCAGGATCGTCTATCGCGGTAATGACCTCTCTATCCGTTATACCGCGCTCAATAAAGCACATGAAAAAGCCATTGCCCAGAAGATACTCTTCGATGGGCTGAAACTGGGAGAAATACACATCGCTTCGACGGAAGTTTCTTTGCAGCATCGGCAAGCACTGGATAGTTCTATCAAAGTCGGCGGATTTGTTGCAGCGGCGATCAAAGACGGCAACTCCTCCAAAAAGATATACCTCGAACCAAAAACCTATAAATTCCAGGAGATCATACGCAACCATACGCTTCAGAAATACGAAGCACTCTTCGGCAAACCCTATGAAGGTGAATTTGTGCTGGATACTGTAGGACAAAAACCGAGAGAACGGATCTTTTCCTATGAGAAAGGAGCGATCAAATCGTGGTACGGTGTCTATGAGATCAAAGCAACAGAAAAGATGCTGGAGATGATACTCGATACCGGTCTCGGTGCGCATGGGATGCAGGGATTGGGGTTTGTGGAGGAGATAAAATCCAAAGTTAAAAATGAAGATGGGGAAAGATGAGTTTAGCAGAAAAACTATATAAAATTGGTGAATGTATAGACAGTAATGATTTTGCACAAGATTTACGACAAGACATTGAAAATCTTGATGACTATAATTTTATTGTCTTAAATTTATCTGTTTCGATAAAGTCTAAAAATCGAATAGAATGGACAGTAGTTATTGAACCTAACTATATTCAAAAATTTAATTTAAATAAAGAGAAACTCTTTCTTACAAAAAAAATCGGAGGTAGTGGTTCTGGTACTATTTACCTCTATCCTAATGTCATCAATAAAGACACTCAAAAAGGATTAACTCAAAATATAGTCAGCATTGAAAACTCGGTTTTGAAACATACCAAAAAATATAAAAGAGTTTTGTCAAAGATTTTACAAATATTGAAAAATGATAAAGCAGAAATACTTACGCAATTAGAAGCTACGAAAGCAACAGCTAAAACAATTTTTATAACACTTATCAATGGTAAAACTTTTTATGAGCTATGTCCTGAAGTTTTAACTAATTTTGCAGGAAATCCTATTAAAAGAGGAAAAAATATTAAATTGAGTGGGTCATCTTTCTTTACTGAAGATTTAGCTCCTATAGGCTTCAAACCTGATATAAATTTTTTTAATACAGATAATTATAATGGTACGATGAAAGATAAAGAAGTTCATGAAAAAATTCCTCTACATGAATTAGATGGAGCCAATATCAATAAAGGTTGGTTATTTTGTGATAAACAAGGCTTTTTAAAAAAAGAGTATGAAAGATTAAAATTTTACATTATTCCATCTTCACAAGACAAACAATTAACGAAAAAACTTGTTGATAAAATCAAGACTGCTAAAGGATTATCACATTTTTCAGATGCTACAAGCAAAAGTTTTTTTGAAGAGATAAAAATGATGAGTGATTGGTTAGTAGGTAATGAGCAAACTAATATTGTTACATTTGATTTTATATTTTATGAAGACAATAATAATCAACGAGAAATTTTTGGAACAATTCAAGATGTAATGCCAAGTCAAATTAATCAAATTTGGGATTTGATGTATGATTTTAAAGATTTTACTATTAGTGATGGCTTTTATAAACTGAGTCAAAAAGACTCTGAAACTGTTTATCTTATGGATTATTTTTGTAGAAATGCGTTATGGGCTAGATTTAATGGCAAAGAGATGGATAAAGTTGGAACTTCATATAAATACAAACGATTTTTAGCTAATGAACGCATTTTTTTAGCTTCGCTTCTTTTGGGAAGACAAAAAATAAATATGGATGAATTACTCAAACTGGTTAATAAAAATGTCAATTATGAATTTACAACTAAAGGGAGTTCTCATAGTATCGGTGAATATCTTAGGATGGATGAGGGTATTAAAACCTATCTAAAATTTCCAAAAGATATTGCACTGAAGCATCGAATATTGATAGCATTTTTGAATAAAATCAATGCATTGAAAGGATAATTATGACTGAAGATAACAAAAAAGAAGAGTATAAAAGAAAGTATCTAAATCGGTACATACGAGAGACAAATCAAAGTTTTGTAGATTATGCACAGAAATCTATTTTTAAGCAAGATGAAGTTGGTTTTATTCAGAATAATGCACAACTTCAAATAGCATTT
Source organism: Sulfurovum sp. MH2-6 (assembly GCF_058374785.1). Lineage (NCBI taxonomy): Bacteria > Pseudomonadati > Campylobacterota > Epsilonproteobacteria > Campylobacterales > Sulfurovaceae > Sulfurovum > Sulfurovum sp. MH2-6. Next base: position 1,810,093 of record NZ_CM178170.1, on the reverse strand, counting down.
CTGATTGGAGCATTTATTCAGGTAATTCTCAAATCAGCTTATGGTAAATATGAGAGTGTGACACTAAAAAAGTGGTTGAGCTGGCAACCATTTAACAAAGTTAACCTCTTAAAACTTTTTACTCGAACAACTAGTGAGATGAGACGACTGGATTTGAATCATCCAATTGCTACAGAGTTATGCCGTGAGATAGAGAATTTGAAATTAAAGAAGTCACCATCAGCCTCTAATGCAAAAGTTGAGTTTTGTATCTATTGGGGGATGGATGCCTATGAAAATTTTCTAACCATGTTAGAAGAGAGTGAAGCTTATAAAGAGTTTGTCAAAGAATTAAACAACAAGGAGAATAAACAATGAGTAGTGCAAGACAAAGTGAAATACTATTTTTATATGATGTGAAGTTAGCCAATCAAAATGGTGATAGAATGGCTGAAAACCAACCAAGATTTGATGAATCCGACAATAAAGCAATTGTCAGTGATGTACGAATCAAACGAACGATACGTGATTATATGCTTAATCAAAAAGGTTTCAATAAACCAAGTGGAGAGGAAAAAGAGAGTTATAATAAATATATCTTTGTATCCAATGAAACCATACAACTGGCAAGTGATAGAGCGAAAGAATTAGGGGTGCAAGAAGCTGCTAAAATTGATGGAAACAAAGAAGCAAAAGAAAAGATAAAAACAGCAAATGAGCAGAAACAACTCTCTAATTGGGATGCTGTAAAAAAATGTATTGATATCCGACTTTTTGGAGCGGTTGTACCTAAACCAAAAATGGAAATTATCGGAAGTGTACAATTTAGCTGGTCAAAATCATTAAATCCTACGATTATTATGCCAAACCCTATTACGGGTGGTTTTGGCAGTGAAGGAAACGAATCTAAAACATTGGGTATGAAACCTGCTATCAAATATGGTTTATTTGCCGTATATGGCACGATTAATAGAGCTAATGCACAAAAATTGGATACAACCGAAGAGGATATTGTGGAGATGATCGATGCTCTTTGGCATGGAACCAACTTTTTAAAAACAACCAGCAAAAATCAAAAATCAAGAGCCTTTATCCGTATTGTTTATAAAGAGAATAGCAATTATTACATTGGGTTGCTAGATGAACTTGTGAGCATTCAACCCAAAGAAGAAATTGATTTAATGGACATTAGTGATGTGAACTCTTATAACGGTATTGATTTTTCAAGATTGGATGAAAAACTGGGACATATTAAAGAACATATTCAAGAGATACAAATTATTATAGATGAAGATATACTGTCAATAGATGAAGAAGGAAAAAGACAGAGTATTGAAAATATTTTCACAAATTTATTGGAATCAAAAGAACAAGAGAAAATCACTTTGACAGTTGTAACTCCTTTTAATATTCAATCATTAACCAAAGGGCAAGAAAGCAATGAATGATATAGTTGCTTTTGAACTAAGAGGTAATTTTGCCTCGTTTGCCGATCCTTTGGGAATAAGCAATACTTTTTCATTGCCGATGCCGACAAAAACAGCAATAGCAGGGATTATTGGTGCAATGATTGGTATAGATGATGTCAAAAGTGATGAGAAATTGTATGAGTTTAATTATTCAATTGTCTCTTTGAATCCATTAGTTAAACAAACATTTTCACAAAACTTTATTGATGATTACACATCTGGGGTAAAATCCAAGTTTGATAAAATAAAAAAAGGTGAAAAAACAATAGAATCTCCCGATTTTGTTAAACCAAAACCAACCAATAGGGAACTTTTAATTAATCCAAAATATATCATTATTGTGCAACATCCACATTACTCTAAGAGGTTGGAGCAAAATTTAAAAAATAGAACACCTAAATATCCTATCTATCTTGGAAATAGTGAGTTTGCAGGAATGTTTGAGTATCTTGAAATTAAGACTATTGAAGGTTTAGAGGGAGAAAATATTGAAATTGATTCTATTTTTCCTAAAGAGTATGAAATAGAAAGCTTTGACTTGAACAGTATTTATACAACGGTTCGGATGGCAACCAAAGTAGAAAAAGGAAGTTTTGATAACAATCGGAAATATTCTAATTATCAAACCGTTGTTTTCTCAACCGGTGTAACTACACTCAGAAAATGTCAATACTATTCAATACATTTTAAAGAGATTTTTATTTCAAAAGAGCATATAAATGTAGTGTTAGTGTAATGAAGTATAAATCCCACCCCAATATCAATTTAAGTAGCCATTGTTACCGTATTTATCAATCATTTCCCCAAGATCAAGAGCATAGAATCGTATCTTTTTTTCATGATATCGGAAAAATATCCCAAGAGTTTCAAGATTACATTAATAAAAAGAGCAATAAAAAAACAACTCATGCTTTTGAATCATCATTTTTTTACTTTTTTATGAGGCATGATAAAGAGAAGTTTGAGGATTTTTTAGCAAACTTATATGCTATCAACAAACATCATGGAAACTTACCTGATATTGAACAAGACATTAGCAGTAATTTTAATTTTACCTTAGATGGCTTCAAAAAACACTATTTTATGAATTTTAGTCAAAAGAGTGTTAAAAAAATTCATGAGAAACTATTTCTTATGGCAAAACCTGTTTTACGTGAACTGACACAAGAGAGAATCAATAAAGAACTTATGGAGTTTCTTTTCTTTTATAAGAATATTTTAGAACATAAGAAATATGAATTTGACACTATAGAAGAATATTTTCTCTTTAAAATCCGATTCTCAAAACTCATCTTTGCCGACAAATATGAAGCTATTTTCAATCAAGCCTATAAGCAAGAAAAAACTTTTAAAGCCTCGAAATACATTGATAGGTTAGAGAGCATTATCCAAGAAAAAGGGAAGAATCAAAATAATTTAAATGACAAACGAAATCAAGCAAGACTAGAGATTTTAGCAAACTATCAAAAGGACAAAGACAAAAAAATATTTATTATCGAAGCTCCTACAGGAATCGGTAAAACATTTGCTGCCTTGCACTTGTCACTACAAATCGCCAAAGATTTTGATAAACAAACCATTATTACGGCTTTACCGTTTACAAGCATTATCGATCAAACTTATACTGACTATTACGATATTTTTGAATTTGACCAAGATAATATCCTACTCAAATACCATCATTTAACAGACTCCAAAAATTGCATAGAACCCGATACGGAAAATGCACAAGTCCTCCAAAAAAATGACTATATTACGGCAACATGGGCATTTGACAATGTCATTGTGACGACTTTTAATCAATTTCTTTACACTATTTTTTCTAATAAAAATAGTGATTTGCTTAAATTTTGGAAATTACAAAATAGTGTTGTTATCCTAGATGAAATTCAATCCATTCCTAGAGTTTTACTCGAAGATGTAGCGATTACATTAAGCTTTTTGGCAGAGCAGTATAATGTTCATTTTATTTTGATGTCGGCAACGATTCCAGCTATTCAGCAGTTTTTTAATCAAGAGAGTTTTGCCCAACTTTTAAGTACAGAATATTATACGGAGAACAATAGATATACGATTGTCCCCCAATTGGATATGAAATATGAGTTATCTGATGATGAACAATCTTTGCTAGAACAGATTGAAAATAAATCCAAAAATCAATCAGTATTATGTGTAGTCAATACTAAAAAGTTTGCAAAAAAAATCTATGATGATTTAAAAACAAATGGAGTAGAAAATCTTTATTTACTCAGTACTCATCTGATTCCAAAACACCGAAAACAGAAAATTGAAGAGATTAAAAAGAAATTAGGTGATATAAATGTAGTTTTAATTTCTACACAAATGGTAGAAGCTGGGGTAGATTTGGACTTTGATATTGGTTTTAGAGAGTTAGCTCCTTACGGCAGCATTATTCAGACGGCAGGGCGTATCAATCGTAACAATCAAAAAGAAGCTGGTCAAGATAATAAGGATTGTACATTAATAGTATTCTCTATTAAGCCTCATCCTATATATAAGAATGGAAAATCGCATCCTTATCATGAAAAAGATATGTTGATTGATGAACAAGATGAGTTTTTAGGAAATGAAATTAAAGAGAGTGAAATTTTAGAAAAAGTGAATAACTACTTTCAAGAGGTAATGGATAGAACTATCTCTTTACATTTATATGAAAAGATGAAAAAGCTTGAATTTCAATCTGTTGTTGAAGAGTTTGAAAAAAATTTCATGCAAAAAATTCCGAATCTTGTACCTGTCTTTGTCGAGACTAAACCTAATTTGGCTCAATGTTACAGAGAGAAAAAATTTGCTTTACTCAGAGAAGCTAGAGCAACTACAGAGCTTTCAAAAAAAATGGAAATCAAATCCAAATTGAAAAAGTTGGAAAAAAGAATGTCAAAATACATAATTGATGTTAAAAAAGAAGAAACAACACAATTAGAAAAAATGTTTAATACTAAAGAGTTTCAAGACTTTACTAATATTCATATCTGTCCTTTTGATAACTATACGAAAAGATATAGTTATGAAATAGGATGGAATGGTGAATATTGGGATTATGGATTTGATTAAAAAGAAGATAAAATGACCTTCGACCAAACCCTCATCTCCGGCACTCTCATCCACTACTACGTCACCTGCAAGCGTGAAGCGTGGCTCTATAGCCGACGTATCCATGCGGACCAGTGGGATGAGAATATCGCGATGGGGAAAGCCCTGGCGGAGATCAAGGAGGATCAGCTTCATACATTCCCATTTTCGCAGCTGAAGTTTGATAAGATCGGAAAGCAGAGAGGACATTACCTCGTCACCGAGTACAAAAAGACACTCAAGAACCCGGAAGGTGCAAAGATGCAGCTGCTCTTTTATATGTATCAGCTCAAAAACTCTCTGAAACTCAGAGAGATCAACGGCAAGGTGGTTAGTGGAAAGACGGTACTTTTTGTTGAAGGAAATGAAGCGAATATGCATAAGATGCAAAACCTTGTTGATGAGGTTAGTCATTTCCTCGGGACAGATACCCCGCCGCCATTTCAAAAGATCAAGTTTTGCAAGGCATGCGGGTATCGGGACTATTGTTATTAGGAGTAAGGAATGTATGTCATCCTCTTTTATGATATTGCAGACAGAAACCAGAAAGAACGGGACAACAGCCGCCGTATACGAAAAGCCGTGGAGAAGTATCTTACAAGGGTGCAATACTCGGTCTTTGAGGGTGAGATGAGACCCAGTGATCTCAAAAAGCTCAAAGCAGAGCTGCTCAAAGCCGTGGATACAAAGCTTGACTCCATAGTCATCTATGAATCAACCAGGCTTAACTATACCGAACGTATCGTCATGGGGCTTGATAAGAACGAGGTATTATTTAGCTAGCAAGAGGGGGAGAAATAATGCAAAAGACGGATAGAACACATTTTTTGATGAGTCACGGCAGACTGAGACGACAGGATAACAATCTCTATTTTGACCGCTATGATGAAGAGGATAATGTCATCGGCACGAAGATCCTTCCTATCAATGCAATTGATGAGATCTACATACTTTCCAAAGTCGATATCGACAGCTATACGCTGGCATTTATTGCAAATAATAATATCCTACTGCATTTTTTCAGTGCGTATGGAAGCTTCCGAGGCAACTTCTTCCCCAATACCTCCAATAGTGTCAATAAAAGCGGATTTGTACTGCTACAGCAGCTGCGTGCTTTTGATGATCCTGTACATCGTCTCTATCTCGCCAAGGAGATCACCCGTGGGCATATCCTCAATGGGATTCATAACTGTAAACGGCATAAAGTAGATATGGCGCCTGAACCCTATATCACAGCTATGGAGAAGGCAACCAATATCAATGAACTGATGGCAGCTGAGGGGGCATTTAAGAAGAATTACTATCAGGCTTGGAATGCTATTATCAACAACCAGCGCAGTTTCAAATTTACTATCCGCAGTAAGCAGCCGCCCACTGATAAGATCAACAGTTTTATCTCCTACATGAACACACGTATTTACAATATTGTCCTAAGTGAGATATACAAAACGGAGCTTGATCCAAGGATAGGGTTTTTGCATGAGCCAAACTATAGATCACTTAGTTTACATCTGGATATTGCAGAGATATTTAAACCTGCGATAGGTGATAATATCATCTTTACGATGCTCAATAAAAAAGAGATAACGAGTACAGACTTTAAAACGGATAGCGGCAGGATACGGTTTAGCAATGAAGCGATCAAAAAAATAGAGCTGAAGATTATCCAGAAAATGACACAGCAGATTACTTTGGGTGAACAGAAACTTACCTGGCGGCAAGTCATTAGAAAAGAAGTTAATCGTATCAAAAAGTCTGTTTGCGAATCAGCAGAGTACCAAGCTTTTATTTATGCATGACGATAAAGCTATATTTAAGTTGAGATCATAGCTGTTACTTTGTACTTTGTAGACTTATACTACAGATACATTAATGAAAATCACAGGTAAAAAATAATCGAAAAAACAGTCTCTTTATAGAGATATAGGCACTTTTTTGCTATTATGAAGCAATCCCTATGGGATTTGAAACTAAAGCTTCAATCGCTGCTTTGTCATAAGGGCGAAATTATGAAGCAATCCCTATGGGATTTGAAACTCTGCAGAGATGGCTAATGTTCCAGTTCAAGATTTATTATGAAGCAATCCCTATGGGATTTGAAACTTATCAGGGGCGATGAAGTACCGGACATCCTGAAGCCATTATGAAGCAATCCCTATGGGATTTGAAACCTTGATCTTGAACATATAAAAGCGTGACGGCAACGATTATGAAGCAATCCCTATGGGATTTGAAACCTTAGTGTGCTGACAGAATCGGCAAGTCTCAACATAATTATGAAGCAATCCCTATGGGATTTGAAACAATAGTGCATCTGTTTGCATTGTACGCCCCTCTAATTATGAAGCAATCCCTATGGGATTTGAAACACCGAAGTAGAGCAGGCAGACGTTAATCTCAAAAATTATGAAGCAATCCCTATGGGATTTGAAACGAACGTATGCTAAAAACTCCTGAGTCAAAGGAATAATTATGAAGCAATCCCTATGGGATTTGAAACTTTAAAGGTACTTAGATGAGAGACGAACTTAAAAAATCATTATGAAGCAATCCCTATGGGATTTGAAACAAGGAAGAGAGCATGAGTGAAAATCTATCTTGTGAATTATGAAGCAATCCCTATGGGATTTGAAACTAAATCGTGATGTTAAGACGGGCCGTGTATTGAAATTATGAAGCAATCCCTATGGGATTTGAAACCTCCATACGGAGACTATACAAACGTGCCTTTCTCTTCATTATGAAGCAATCCCTATGGGATTTGAAACCACCCCATACAGTATCGGTATCGGTCTTTGTGAAAATTATGAAGCAATCCCTATGGGATTTGAAACAAGGCAACCTGCTAAGTGAATACGGGGAGATCGTTGATTATGAAGCAATCCCTATGGGATTTGAAACATTTCTTAGACACCCTTACGCCTTTTTCATCTGCATTATGAAGCAATCCCTATGGGATTTGAAACGCAAGCTCATTGGTTGTATTGGAGAATACCACTTTATTATGAAGCAATCCCTATGGGATTTGAAACCTGTTTTTCAATGGGTCGTTCTTCGGGTCTAAGCCGATTATGAAGCAATCCCTATGGGATTTGAAACTTGCATCGGCAAGCTTCTTTTCGTCCGAACTGGTAAATTATGAAGCAATCCCTATGGGATTTGAAACGATATTCCTGTGTTAAAAATAAATGGTGGGCATGGATTATGAAGCAATCCCTATGGGATTTGAAACTTCGCTCTGTAAATTGATATGTTCATTTTGTACCTATTATGAAGCAATCCCTATGGGATTTGAAACTGCTGATATACCACACTATCAATGACTTCTTCAATCCATTATGAAGCAATCCCTATGGGATTTGAAACTAGCTGCCAATGAGAATAATGCAGCCATTGCACCCCATTATGAAGCAATCCCTATGGGATTTGAAACTTGAAAAGATACTTCACCTTAACCCCGTTTTCGTCTAATTATGAAGCAATCCCTATGGGATTTGAAACGCATGGATTCACTAGTGGGAGAAATGAACATCCGGTCTAATTATGAAGCAATCCCTATGGGATTTGAAACAATATGTGTACGTCAAGACAGACGGCGGGGATATTGATTATGAAGCAATCCCTATGGGATTTGAAACCCAGTGAGGTAGCTCTTGCCTCTGATGGGATATACATTATGAAGCAATCCCTATGGGATTTGAAACTATGTGTAGTGAGAAAAGTGGTGCATATTTGGTTGAATTATGAAGCAATCCCTATGGGATTTGAAACTGAGTAAAGTAGGCATCACCAAGGCTCAAGATAAATTATGAAGCAATCCCTATGGGATTTGAAACGAGTTTTTTAACGGGTAGTTTCTATTGCCCAATTCATTATGAAGCAATCCCTATGGGATTTGAAACATGTCAAAGGCGACAGCATGGCTCCGACTATCGTGGATTATGAAGCAATCCCTATGGGATTTGAAACTACCGCGCTCACCAAGGCGGTAGACGACTTCAACGATATTATGAAGCAATCCCTATGGGATTTGAAACGTAGTTCGGCCTAACTGGTGTCACCTCCGCATCCTCCATTATGAAGCAATCCCTATGGGATTTGAAACCCATAGAACGCAATATGAAAACCTCATCCAAAAAGAATTATGAAGCAATCCCTATGGGATTTGAAACGAGTGTCTGTCGCTCCGGATAGTTTAAGTACAGTTATTATGAAGCAATCCCTATGGGATTTGAAACCAATCTAAACTTCGAGCGTTCTATACTGAGCGCTAATTATGAAGCAATCCCTATGGGATTTGAAACTTGTCTCACGGTAGAGATTGGGTACTGGAGTCTGCAAATTATGAAGCAATCCCTATGGGATTTGAAACCTCATATATCCAAAATGTCCTGGCGTATACTCTTATTATGAAGCAATCCCTATGGGATTTGAAACAGTGAGTCTGTCACCTGCTTTGCGCGGGCATCGATACATTATGAAGCAATCCCTATGGGATTTGAAACAACCAAAGGAGAAACAAACACATGGAAGACATGTATTATGAAGCAATCCCTATGGGATTTGAAACTCTTCCGCCTGCGCCCTTGCGGCTCTAACTTTCATGAATTATGAAGCAATCCCTATGGGATTTGAAACCGCAATCTTTCACGCCAATGCCGAAATATGAAGCGATTATGAAGCAATCCCTATGGGATTTGAAACGCGTATCTTGGTGTTGTCGGTGTTGCAGATAACGATTATGAAGCAATCCCTATGGGATTTGAAACCCGTGTCGCAGTGGATAATACTTGCGATTCGGGGATTATGAAGCAATCCCTATGGGATTTGAAACTGTTGCAGTGATAGACAATGGTGAAGAGGTGGAGACGATTATGAAGCAATCCCTATGGGATTTGAAACGTAGAGGTGGTGCGATGGGAATTCCATGAGGCATATTATGAAGCAATCCCTATGGGATTTGAAACCTAACATTCGGTGCTCTTACTGCAAAATCAGCATAAATTATGAAGCAATCCCTATGGGATTTGAAACCCGAGGTCATAGCCTTTCTTTGCTCCGATGATAGATTATGAAGCAATCCCTATGGGATTTGAAACAAAAAAGACGGCATTTGGATCGGCCAGTTGCCATGGGATTATGAAGCAATCCCTATGGGATTTGAAACGGACTTGGAGGAGTACAAGGTTTCTGAGAAAAAGAAGATTATGAAGCAATCCCTATGGGATTTGAAACCTCCAGCGCATTAGTGTGCTGTATGGAATACCGTATTATGAAGCAATCCCTATGGGATTTGAAACTTTTTGTTTGAGTTTTTCAAACTCTGATTTGATCCATTATGAAGCAATCCCTATGGGATTTGAAACTGAGACGATATGAAAATGGATCGCCGACTGGAAAGATTATGAAGCAATCCCTATGGGATTTGAAACGGAACCACTCCAACAAAAGAGGATCTTTCCTCTGTCAATTATGAAGCAATCCCTATGGGATTTAAAACTTCTTGTTCTGTTGGTCTTGAGGGGTTTAAATTTGGCCTTTACTATTCCTTTCGGTATAACTTCTGTTTTTTTGCATTTGAGCATGCCCGGATTTGACTGTTTACTCCCCTATCTGTGTTTACGTTACCCTGTAGTACATAAAGGGGATATCCAACTCTATCTTATTTCCACATTCAGGCTCATACCTCTTCTCCAAGGTTCTTTATCCCTTGGATATAATCCACGATCTCAGTAATATACGCCACTTTCTCTTCGCCAAGTCCCTCGAGCTCCTCCTTGTGCAACAGCCCCTCGTCCAGATACTCCGCGAAGAGTTTAGGGAGTCTGGAGTACCTGTAGTCGTACTTCCGGTCAAACTCCTTGGCTTTCATGTTCAGAAACTCCCTGAGCTTCCAGATATCCTCACCTGCTTCCAGCGGAAAATCTTTGATGCTCTCCATGAGCCTCCGGTAGTCCCTCTGACGGGCCAGATCAAAGAGAGATCTGGCAGCTTCCTTTTCGCTTTTTGACCACTTCATATTGCCGTGAAGCATGTTTCTCCTTTTGTCGTTTTCAGCTTTTTCATCAGATCGATACCCTTAGTATAGCACCTCGAAGCATAATGAACCTTTGGCTAAAATAGTATGAAGAGAACCAGAGAAGAGGGAGAAGCAGATGGAGATAACGTTGGAGAAACAAGCATATATCGCAGAACTTGAAAAGGCGCTGGAGCGGTTTTATCAGGCCAAAACGATTCAGGACAGAGAACAGATCAAGTATTTTCAGGGATACTGCCATGGGATGATCCAGATGATGAAAAAGCTGGAGATCGTGGATGAGGATGAACTGAAGCAGATCGTCAAAAATGCCGAACTGGAAGCCCCTGCGATCTTCAGGGTGCAGTAAGATAGGGTGATAAGCTGTAGAGCTGAGCGTTATTCAGTGCAGTCATGACAGTGTGGGGCAGGGTGGCCCGACCCATCCTTCCGGTTCCCCTTCAGATAACCCAAACTGTTATATGGAAATAAATTTAGTTTATCTTGGTTATGATACAAGTGATGAACAAAGAACTTGAAATTTTAACCGATATTCCAAATATGATCATTTTGAAACTTTCTGATACCTCTATCGTAGAGATATATGGAGAGAAGAGGTTAAAAAAGTTAAAAGGGAAACACCTCAAGGAGCTTTTCGCCCCGGAGCAATATATACTGCTGCAGTATCTACTGCAGGGTGAAAAAGAGCATGTTGTCGTTGATTGGGAGGGAAAGAGCTATGAGGTCTCCGCTCAGAACACGATACTCTATTTGTATGATATCACGAAATACAACAGCATCGAGTCACAATTAAAAGAGAGTCTGGATGACCTTATATCCAAAAAAGAGGAGCTTCAGGCCATCTTTGATCTTGCCGCCAACGGCATCTCTCTTCTCAACCGTAACGGCTACTTCGTATATGCGAACAAGTTTTTTCAGCAGATGATGGGCTACACCATGGAAGAGCTCTACAGTGAGTCCTGTATCTCGCTCTCTTCCCCCGAGTATGCGGAACCTTCCCAAAAGGCTGTTGAAAAAGCGATACGTTACGGAAGTATAGAGAAGTTTCGCAAGATCTGTATCACAAAATCGGGCAAAAGGCTCAATGCCAGTATGTCCTTGGCCTACCTTGAGAGCCGGGATGAGATCATTATGATCACTTCGGATATCACTGAAGATATCGAATATCAGGACAAACTGAAAAAACAGGTGGAGATAGAGGTTTCAAAAAGGGCAGAACAGTACGAGATACTCTGTCACCAGTCAAGACTTGCCGCAATGGGGGAGATGATAGACTCCATTGCCCATCAATGGAAACAGCCGCTCAACACCCTGGGGATCATCGTGCAGGGGCTGGGGCACTTCTCCAAGCAAAAAGATATCGATCATAAGCTGCTCAGAGAGATAGAAGATGAGATCATGGAGAAGGTCAACTATATGTCCCAGACCATTGATGACTTCAGCACTTTTTTCAGAACCTCAAAACAAAAAGAGCTCTTCAATGTATCAAAAAGCATAGAGGAAGCGCTCCGTTTGATCGAAGTACAGCTTAAAACACACAGGATAGTCGTAGAGACCGCTGTAGAGACAGGTACGGATCTTGAGATCCTGGGGTATCAAAATGAGTTTAGACAGGTGATACTCAATATGGTGCATAATGCGATGATGGCGATCACGGAAAACCAGAGAGGGGGGATGATCAAGATCAGTATCAAGTCACACAGAAATAATCTTCATATCGTGGTACTGGACAACGGTGGAGGGATCCCCAGAGAGATCATGCCAAAGATATTCGATCCGTACTTTACGACCAAAGAGAAGGGAAGCGGTATAGGGTTGTATATGTCCAAGGTCATTATAGAGACGCATATGGGCGGGCTCCTGGCTGTCAAAAACCGAGATGACGGCGCACAGTTCACTATTATGCTGCCACAGGAGAAGTGATGGAACTCTTACATGAAAAACTGCAGCCGCTCACTGTCATTATCGCAGAAGATGATGAGAGTACCCTCAAGTGGCTTGTGAAAATATTGTCGATCTACTTTAAGGAGGTGCGGGGAGCGAGCAATGCGATCGATGCCCTGGCGCTTTTTGAATCCTCCCCGAGCGACGTGGTGATCTCGGATATTCAGATGCCCCAGGTGGATGGCCTGAACTTTTTACAAAAGATTATTTCGATCGCCCCTGAGACCCTATGCATCGTGATGACGGCATTTACCTCTCCGGAGTATCTGAACAGAGCCATCCGTGCAGGAGTCGGTTTCTATCTGAAAAAGCCGATAGACGTCGATGAACTCCTGGTTGCAGTGGCTTCCAATATAGCCAGGGGAGAAAGCCCGCTGCAACCGATAGGGAACCACTACTACTATGATGGGAAAAGAAAGGTGGTCGAGAAAGAGAGCGAGATCATAAAGCTGACAAGAAAAGAGATAGCGCTGTTGGAACTTCTTTTGCAGCATAAACATGCTACTGTCAGTATAGAGCAGATCGAACACAGTGTCTGGGAGGAGCCTGCCAGCAGTGATGCGATACGTATGGTCATCGCAGGGATACGCAAAAAACTCTATCCTGAAGTGATCGAAAATATCAAAGGGGTAGGGTACCGGCTCAATATATAAAATCTTATGTAAATCTTATACTTCTCTTACACTCTCCTTTTTCTTCTTGGCTATGATTGATGTAGAATTCATCATAAGGAGCTAGTATGAAAAAGAAAATTCTGATTGTCGGCGGCGGTACGGCCGGCACGATGACCGCGAATAACCTCGCCAAAAAACTGATGCCGGAGATCGACAGGGGTGACGTCGAAATCACCATGATCTCCAACTCCAAATACCACTATTACCGACCGGGAGCGATGTATGTGGCCTTTCACAAATCAGAAGGCCATGAGTTCGTTAGAGAGCAGCGGTCGCTTCTGATGCCGGAGATCGAGTTTATTGTGGATGCGGCTGTTGAGATCAATACGAACCGTAACTTTGTGAAGGGGCAAAGCGGAAAACGGTATGAGTATGATTTTATGGTGCTTGCCACAGGCTGTGAAGCTGCACCGGAACGTATCCCTGGATTGAAAGAGGGGGGAGACTGGTTTTATACCTATGAAGGGGCTAGAAAACTGGCTGAAAAATTTCAAACGATAAAAAACGGGAGGGTGCTCATCACGGTCAACTTCCCTAAAACGCCGAATATCCCCCATCAGTGCGGTATCGCACCGGTCGAGACGACGATCATGCTGCATGACTATCTGAAAGAAAAGGGTGTACGGGAGAATATCGAGATCGTATACACCTACCCGACAGAGGCCCAAAGCGTACACAATGGACTTTTCCTTCAGGAACCGACCTCCAAAGTGTTGCCTGCGATCTTTGACGAAATGGATATCAAACACAAAACCGGGTTTACGCTCAATAAAGTGGATCCGGCCAAAAAAGTGGCCTACTCTGAAGAGGGGGAGGAGATGGAGTTTGACATCCTCATGTCCACACCGCCTTTTATCGCCTCAAAAGTGATCAGAGAGTCGGGACTCTCAAAAGCCCTGGACGGTGAAGGCTGGCTTCCTACGGACCGGAAAACCCTTAAGGTAAAAGGTCTGGACAATGTCTATACGCTGGGGGATACGGTCGACCTTCCTGTCTCAAAAGCGGGAGGGACGATACACAACCAGACCGATGTCGTAGCGGACAATATCGCCTCAGAACTCCGTTATGGGTACCCTACAGAGAGTTATGACGGCCTGGTGATCGCCATTGCACAGATGGGTCTCTCCTGCGGTATGCCTCTCTGGTATGACTATGAGGAGGATGTGCAGCCGACCCCGTGCAGCAAACTCGGCAGCTTTGTAAGAAAAGGTTTCAATAAAGGTATCTACTGGGCAGCAGCCCGTGGAATGATATAGGAGAGAACGATGAGTGAAAAAGTAGAAGTATTAAAATCAAAAGAGATGCAAGCGTTGGAAGAGAAGATGACGATGTTGGTGCAGACAGGGAGAATCGATAACCTGATCGATCTTCTGGCTGTCGTTTCCGACAATATCGAAATGACCACACAGCCTATGGTGGAAAAGATGATAGGTACAGTGGACAATATGGCTACGGCGGGATTTGTAACGGAAAATGCTGTCAGGTATGCAAAAAGAGAGACAGACAAAAATGAGGTACCCTCGCTTTTTGGAATGCTGAAACTCCTAAAAGACAAGGATACGAGAAAAGGCCTTGCGTTCGTCCTGAACCTTACAAAAGGTATCGGGAGACAACTCTGATCTTGTGTTTTCAGATCACATAAGTGATAGAAAGAGGCTCTGCGGGCATTTTTTCTCCCTTTTTTGGGAGAGTAGATCTTCCCTGTCCACTCTCCTCCCTATAGCTGCATTGTCTTCCCTGAGGATGCAGCATCCTCCATTGCCCAAAGGAGATGCCTCTTTTTAAACCTGGCCATGGGATCTTTTCTATCCTTTCTGCCCCAACTTTTTATCCAGCAGGATCGCAAACGGTATCTGTATGAGGTAGGCGAACATGATCGGCAGAAGCATGGAGACGCCGAAAGCCTTCATCGAAAAGGTCGAGAGGACCAGTGCAAGGGTGATATAACGTGTAGCGCTGTGCCAGAATGCCGCTCTCTCCTGGGGCGAATCAAGGGTGAAGATGAAACGGGCAGCCAGCAGGTCAAGCAGGTAAAAAACGATCACCGCGATCAGGGATATCCAGACAAGTTCAGGCTGCATATCAAAGAGATCGACAAGGTTCTGCGTGCTCTGCAGGCCGAAAAGATAAAAGAGGATCACAAAGATACTTGCGTTGCTGATAGAGGGACGGTGGGTTTCGATGAAAGCTGCAAGGGGCTTGATCAGGAGGATGATCCTGCTTGTGACAAAAGGGATAACGATAAGCAGCATCACGACCAGCCTTGCATAACTGCTCATATTGTTCCTGTCCTCTGTGTAGAGGGTCGAGAAATAGCTTTCGGTATAGAGACCGAAAAGGTGCAGCATCAAAAAAGAGAGCGAGACCAAAAGGAGGTTGATAAAGAGGATAATGAAGCCAAGAGAGGTGTCCCCGCCCGATTTTTTGATCCAGTACATCACCATGCCGCCGCCGCTCAGTACAGAGAGGAGAAAAATCCCTGCAGCGATACCGTAGTCGTTGGTAGAGAGGCCGATGATCAGAGCGAAAACGGGGAGCAGAAGGAAATTGAGGAAAAGGCTTTTTGCTATCACGGTACGGTACTCCCATACCAGCTTCACATCGGAGAGTTTGACCTTGAAGAGGGAGGGCATGATCATCGTCAGTCCCGCAAAGAGGCAGATATTTGAGCTGAAGATAAAGCCGTCACTATAATAGCCGTAGATAAATCCGAGTATCGCGCCCAAGAGGACAATAAAGAGTTGCATGTTCCACCTTTTTTGCCATCTTAAAATATAAGTGTGTAAGATCTGTGCAGCGGAAGGAAAAGTGAAGAAGGGACAGCTGGTCCTTGTCGGGGGATAGATGCGGCAGAGAGAAGAGAGAACGCTGCTAGTTCTTCTCCGGCCACCGGTTGGTATGGTGCGCATAGAGATCACTGGCACTCTGGTAATAGGTGATGATCTCCATCTTATCCTCGGGTGAAACATGATCTCTCTCCCGGTAGGTCGCATCCGTTAAATGCTCATCAACGATATTGTATTGATGGATGGTTCTGTTGGGTTCCAGGACAACAAGGTTGTTCTTTTTGAGCAGGCCAAGCTTCTGGTAGTTTCCGATAAAGGCGCGCTCTTTAAAGTTTGGGTCCAGGATATTCTCTCCATAAAACTGACTCTTATATTCCCACCCCATCAGAGCAAAGAGGGTAGGGAGGGTATCGATCTGGGAGGAGAGCTTGTGAACCACTTTTGGTTCTATGATCTCCGGGGCATAGACGATCAGAGGAATCCTGTATCGCCATACGGGGAGTTCATTTTTCCCTGCACTTCCCCCATTGTGGTCGGCAACAATGATAAAGATCGTATCTTTGAACCATGGTTTCTCTTTGGCTTTTTCCAAAAAGTCATGAATGGCATAATCGGCATACTTGACACCGCCGCTTCTTCCCGTATGCGAAGGAATATCGATCCTGCCTTCGGGATAGGTATAGGGTCTATGGTTGGAGGTTGTCATCACAAAATTAAAAAAGGGTTTGTCTGTTTTGTATGACTTATCCGACTCCTTCATCGCTTTGGCAAAGAGATCTTCATCGCAGACGCCCCAGACGTTGGCAAAACTGATCTCATCTTCTTCAAAATCGGTTCTGTCAATCACATCAAACCCGTTGTGGGAGAAAAAATCGTTCATATTATCAAAATAACCGTGTCCCGCATAGATAAATTTGTTCTCATACCCTTTATCCTGAAAGATAAACCCTGTTGAGAACATATTGTGGTTATCGGGTCTCTTGACAACGCTCCTCCCCGGTGTAGGGGGGAGTGAGAGTGTCACTGCTTCCATCCCTCTTACCGTCCGTGTGCCTGTGGCATAGAGATGATCAAAAAAGAGTGATTTCCGGCTCAGTGTATCCAGGTGCGGGGTCAGGTTCTGGTCATTACCGAATACCCCCATATAGGAGGCACTGAGACTTTCGACCATGATCAGCATCACATTGTATTTTGATTCCTTCTTATCTCCGTTGTTGACTACTTTGAGATGGGTATCGTTGAAATGCTCCAATCGATCCAGGTTTTTCATGACCGTGGATCGATCTTCTGTTTTGTAAAACGCCTGATAATCCAGAGTATTGTTTCTGAAGGCAGAGAAGAGCGAATATAAGCCGTTTTTTGCCAGTTCGTTGTTGTACTGGTTCTTTGATACCTGAGAGAGGTTCTGCTGTTCCATGGTATTGAAAAAAAGTATGGGCAAAAGTAAAAAAGCGGCACCTGTTTTGGCCCGTTGAATAAACGTTGGATTGGAAGCGAATATGCTATCGATCAATGCATGCTTTTTAAGGATAAGACGAAACAAAAGAGTGTTGAGAATGAAGATGATACCCAGCAGCAGCGGAATAGGATAGGATTCAAGAATGTTATGTATCACTTCGTGTGTGTAGACCAGATAGTCAACTGCGATAAAGTTGAATCTTTTCCCGAACTCTTCCCAGAAAAACCACTCTGAAACGGCATTGAAGATCAAGAGATAGGTGGCTATGAAAAAAACGGATAAGAAAAGCAGTTTGTGTATTTTCGTGTTGAAGACTCTGTTGGGAAGCAGGATAAGATAGATAACCAAAGGGACAGTATAATAGCTGGACGCGACCAAATCATAAAATAGGCCTACCGAATAGAGTTTAAGGAGGGGGATGATCCCCAGGTCAACTTGTGTCATATCGGTAAAAAGCAAAACGGTTCTGCTTGCAAAACTGATCGCTGCAAAGATTCCGATGATTAAAAGGAGGAATAAAAAACGATTGTTATGGGTATTGGGGATGGCCATTTGCACTCTCCTTAATTATAAAAAAAAGTATTGTACCTATATTTGATTAATAGAATTAAAATAATAATTAACAGTTAATAAACAGCCATCGCTTTATACTGGTGGATGGCAGCCGGAGTTGAAAACATGACAATGTGACATATTTTTTACTTTGGCAGAGAAGAGTTGCTATACTTTGACAATCAATTATATGGATTCCCGATCCAGTCGGGAATGACGGGAGTAGCTAACATGATCGTAGGGATAGAAGGAGTCGTAGAGCGTAAAGATCCGACATTTGTGCATATCAATGTCAATGGGCTGATCTATGAGGTGATGGTCTCTCTGAATACCTCCAATGCCATTCAGGAGAAAAGAGTCAAGCTCTTTACCACACAGATCATACGTGAGGATGCACAGCTTCTCTTTGGGTTTATGGAGATGAACGAGAAGAAGATGTTCGATACGGTACTGAAGATCAATGGTGTAGGACCGAAAGTAGGGCTTGCGATCTGCTCAACCTTTACCCCTGAGACCTTTGCCAAGGTGGTGAGTGCCAAGGATGTAGGGCTTCTCAAGAGAGTACCGGGTATCGGACCGAAAGCAGCAAGCCGTATCCTGGTGGAGCTGGCGGACTTTATTGTGGATGGAGAAGAAGAGAGCAGCGGAAATGGATCGATGATGGAGGCAGTGATGGCGCTTGAGAGCCTCGGCTTCAAAAAAGATGCGATCCAAAAAGCCCTTACCGGCTGTAGCGGTGATACGAGTACGCTTGTAAAAGAGGGGTTGAAGAAACTGCAGAGACTCTGATCTCAGAGTGCAGCGGTATAGCGCTCGTCGCTATCGTCTATCACACGCTTGGCTTTGACAAATGTTCTGGCATACCTTCCGTGTGTGATAGGGGAGATAATAATCCCTTTTTTCCTGGAGGCTGCATGGATGAACTCACCGCCTCCGATGTAGATACCCACATGCGTGATCGGTATATTGCGTTTGCGATCGGTCAGGAAGAAGAGGAGGTCTCCCTTTTTCAGTTCATCCGGGTTTACTTCTCTCCCCACCTTGGATTGTTCCCAGGCGGTACGCGGAAGATCGATATGGTGTTTTTTATAAAGGTACTGCACATACCCTGAACAGTCAAATCCTTCAGGTGTAGTCCCTCCCCAGACATATCTGCCGCCTTTAAAATATTTGGCATCTTCAAGGATCTGTGAGGTCTGGTCTTTTGTCAGGGTAAAGCTTACCCCCATGTTTTCTGCCTGTTCTTTGGCTATGGAAAGGTGTTTTGCACGCTCTTTTGCCAGCCAGGCTCTTCGTGCATGTTCCTCTGCAGAATTCAACTCATCATAGAGTGCCTGTATAGAGTATTCGCTGGTCTTTTGCGCAATTGCCGCATTGTAGGTGGGTTCAAGACGTTTGACCTCTACTGTATTCTCGTTTGGATCTGTGATGACAAAAAGACTTCCATACCCTGCTGAACAATATAAAGTAATGGAGAGTAACCATCTCTTCATCTTTTTTCCTTGACCTTACTTTCCTAATAGTATAACAAAATTTATGCTTCACTTCCAAAATCTTCTCTCTCATTTTTACGATTTAGGCTATAATCTGCTCCATGAATCAGATCGTTATTATAGGTGGTGGGGCAAGTGCATTGATGCTTGCTGCTCTGCTGCCTCCAAAGAGTGCAACACTCATAGAAGCCAATACCAAAACGGGAGCAAAGATACAGGTCTCCGGAGGCGGCAAGTGCAATATCACCAATCAGGTGATGGATGCGGCCTACTATCTGGGTGAGGAGTATTTTGTTCAGCCGGTCCTTGACATGTTTGATGAGAAGATGCTGCTGAAGTGGCTGGAAGAGAGAGGGCTTACCCCTGTTCTGCGTAAAGGCACCCAGTACTTCTGTCCAAACGCATCAAAAGAGATCCTGAGTATCTTTCAAAAAGAGAGCAGCAAACAAAATATCCTGCTTGGTGAGAAGGTGATTAGTGTCACTAAAAAAGGGCAGATCTTTGAAGTGAAAACCGATAAGAGGGTTCTGAAAGCAGAGAAGGTGGTGGTCGCTTCAGGGGGACTCAGTTATCCGCAGCTAAAAGCCAGCGATATCGGCTACAGGATCGCGGAAGCCTTCGGACACCATATTGTCAAAACTTCGCCGGCACTGGTAGGGTTTACCCTTCAGCCCGGGGAGTTTTTCTTCAAAGAGCTTTCCGGCGCCTCAACAGAAGTGAAGGTCACAGTGGGGGAGAATGTGATAGAGGGGTCTCTGCTCTTTGCGCATAAAGGCATCAGCGGCCCTGCCGTACTCAATGCATCGCTGTACTGGGAGAAAGGAACCATAGAGATCGATTTTCTGGGTGACGTGGATTGGGAAACATTGAGACGCAGCGAGAAAAATATCTCTTCACTTCTTCCTATGCCAAAGCGGGTAACCAAAAGATTTTTGCTACAATTAGGACTGCAAGATAAACAAGGAAAAAAAGTTACTTCTTCAGAGTTGGAACGTTTAAAATCGCTTTGTCACTACAGCTTCGCTCCGGCAGGTACGTTCGGCTATTCCAAGGCTGAGGTTACCAAAGGTGGAGTCTCCACAGATGAGGTCAATGCGTATACAATGATGAGTGAGAAGGAGGAGGGACTTTACTTTATCGGTGAAGTTCTGGATGTCACAGGGAGACTGGGCGGATATAATTTTCAGTGGGCATTTTCAACTGCCTATGTCTGCCATCAACATCTCATTAATGGATAAAATCAGAGGGAATGAATGAAAATCAGACTACTGGCAGTGTTATTGACAGCGATTGTTCTGAACGGATGTGTCGATACACCTGATGAAGAGGGGTGGAGATCCTCTCAAAAAAAGGAGTTTTTGCAGATACTGAAAGAGGACAGGTATGCTTCGATATGTGATCAGCAGGCACTCTATCAGAAGGTAAAAAAGAGCGAAAACTCCAGGCTGATGAGCAAATTGCTGGTCGAGTATACGGATAATCTTGCCAACAGTTGTATCGATCTTAAAAACTTTAAAGAGATTCAAAAAGCGAAAAAAGCGAAGAAGATCGAATCTCATTACGATATCTATCTTCAAAAAGTGGATAGAAATGCAGTGCTTGCACAGCTAAAAGCCGGGCAGTCGATCAAAAATATTCTTAAGCCCTATACTCCGGCTACCGAACAGTTTCCGAAACTGGTAAAATCATACAATATTTTAAAAAAGCAGGGGAATGCGACACCAAAACAGCTGCATACCATCCGTCTGAATATAGAAAGAACCAAGATCATGCGTCCTGATCTGGGGGAAGATTATGCGCTGGTGAATATCCCTGAATTTAAGGTACGTATCAAAAAAGGGGATCAGACACAATTGAAGTTTGGCGTGATCGTAGGAAAGAGACATCTGCAAACCCCGATTTTTGCTGAACCGATGCAGTATATTACACTTAATCCTCAGTGGGGAGTACCCGACAGTATCGCCAGAAACGAGATCATCCCGAAAGTACTGAAAGACCCTGCCTATCTCGCACGTAACAATATGGTCATACGCCGTGACTATAACCTTGAGTCCGGAAGTGTCGCTTTGAGTGATCTTAACCTGACTGCCTATAAAGGGGGTAAAGGTACAGTGCCGTTCAAGTTCATTGAAAAACCGTCTCAACGTAATGTACTGGGGCGTATCAAGTTCATCTTTCCCAACAGACACTCTGTCTATATGCATGATACGCAGGGAAAATCGCTCTTTAAGCGTAAAGTACGTACCTTTAGCCACGGGTGTGTAAGACTGGAAAAACCAAACGATATGCTGCTCCATATCGCAAATAATTTCACGGATGAGACACAAGAGAGTATACTGGAAAAATACAAGTCTCTGAAAACGCATCATATTGCGTTAAAGAAAAGAGTGATGGTGCATACGGCATATCTGACAAGCTATGTAGATACAAACGGGACACTTCTCCTGTTTAATGATATCTACGGATTTGATAGAGACCAGAAGTTGATCTTTTAAAAGAGGAAAGCAGATGAAAGAGTATAAAGCAGTTATCTATCAGGAGGGGATGCTTGGATCACTGCTCCTTGGTGAATCCAAGATCAATCCTGTACGTTTTTCAGAGTTTCTCAATGCCAATGCCAGGGAAGGCTGGGAAGTCGTTACCATGGAGAAAGATATAAGAAGAATGCTGCTTTTCTTTAAAAGAGAGGGGTATGTGGTCATTATGAAAAGAGAGAGAAGATAGATGAAAGTAATGAAAATTGCAAGTATTGTCAGCGGTATGGTTTTTGTGTTTTATGCGATACTTCTTCTGCTGCAACTTTGGATCGAGGTGGTAAGCTGGACGGTTTTTGTGAAGCTTACGATTACGGCAGGCGTACTTATCGTAGTGACTTTCGGTGTCGCACTGCTCTATAGGGAGTATATAGAAGAGAAGAGTATGAAGGATGATAAGTATATTGATTAGTGATTTGTGCATTTACTTCTCAACGTCACCTCAAATATCATTGATCCAAAGGGGAATGGATGTTTAATCTAAACAAAATGACGTTTTTTTCAGTTTGGTTACTGCTTTCCCATACGCTGTATGGTGCGTCCGGTGATACCTATACCCATCTTCAGGTCTGTAAAGCTGCACTCTCCTCTGTGATGGGGGTTGATCCAAGGGCTATTGACACAGAACAAGAAAAGGATGGGATCGTCTCTCTTCATTACCGTATAGCGGGTGAGAATGACCGGTATGAGTATAAGTGCAGAGTGGAGGGCAAGCGGGTTATCTGGGGCTCAGCAAAAGGGCGTTGGAGAACCAAAAAGGGTGATGCGCTGATCACCTTCAGTGTGAGCAACGGTAATGTCACGATAAGGGAACGTTTTAATGATGAACCGAGATCCCAGGGAACGAAGACGACTTTCCCCCTTTCCCAACTCTAGTTTTTGAAGAAAAAGCTTACGCTGCACTTCAGTCTGTAGCATAAGTGCCGTTATGATAAAATACACCAATTTTATTGAACGGTATACTATGGCATCAAAAGAGATATTCTATAACAATCAACCATTTCAGCTCTCCTATGAACTTCTTAACCCCACCGCCGAAGACGCGATCCTTATCCTTCACGGCTGGGGCAGCAACAAAGAGATCATGAAGCAGGCTTTTGGGAAAACACTTCCTGAGTACAAACATATCTATCTGGATATGCCGGGGTTTGGGAAAAGCAGCAATCAGATGATCCTTACCACCGAAGATTACGGCAGAATCGTTGCTCTGTTTTTGGAAGCGTTGGGCGTATCGCCTAAGATCGCTATGGGGCACTCGTTTGGCGGCAAGGTAGCTACCCTGTTGAATACGCCTTGCCTTGTACTGCTCTCGAGTGCCGGTGTGGTAACAGAAAAGCCGTGGTCGGTCAAAGTGAAGATCGCTACCTTTAAACTGCTGAAACCGCTGGGGTTCAAGAAGCTCCGGGATATCTTCCGTTCAGCCGATGTCGCGGGGATGAGCCATGAGATGTATGAGACCTTCAAAAACGTGGTCGATGAGGACTTTGAACACGAGTTTGCAAGAAGCCGTTCCAAAGCGCTCTGTTTCTGGGGGAAAGAGGATACGGCTACACCGCTCTATACGGGTGAAAAGATCGCAGGATTGATCCCTGAGAGCAAGTTTTACCCGCTTGACGGGGACCACTACTTCTTTTTGCAGCATAAGGCGTTTATCGCACAAACCATTACCGAAGAATGTAAGGAACAAAATTAATGTTAATACTCAACGCTATCGCCTACCTACTTTTCATTGCCGCTCTAGGGTACTACTTCATCACCAACCTGCAGTGGTACAGCTATAAGCTTGAACGTGTGGTCTTACACCATACCAAGACATGGTGGCACTTTGTCTACTTTTTGGTACCCTTTGCACTCTATGCCGTGGTAGACGGGGTGAGCGGGTTCGGGTTTATTGTCGCACTTGCCTATCTTCCGCTGCTCTATCTATGGTACAAGGGACTCGATAAGCCGCTGGTATTTACAGGTAGGGTGAAGCGCTTCTATGCAGCCCTCTTTCTATTTGCGATCTTTATTGCCGTTGCTTTCAAACACTTTGGTGTCGTACTTCCGCTTTTCCTGGCATACTTTGTCTCGATGTTCATTGAGAAGATGCTTTTTGCGGGCTTCAAGCGTAAAGCAGAGCAGAAGCTTGAAAGCATGGAGGATATGATCGTTGTAGGGATCACTGCCAGTTACGGTAAGACCAGCATCAAGAACTTCATCGCACATATTCTGAGTACAAAATACAAGACCTATGCGACCCCGCGTTCAGTCAATACACTCGGCGGTGTTATGAAAGATGTCAATGATGATCTGCCTGCCGACACGGAAGTCTATGTCGTTGAGATGGGGGCTAGAGGAGAAGGGGATATCAAGGAGATCACGACTTTTGTCAACCCGCACTATGTCGTAGTGGGGAAGATCGGTCCGGCACATATCGAGTACTTCAAGACTCTGGAGAACATCCGCAACACAAAAATGGAGATCCTGCTCAGCAAACGTTTGAAGAGTGCGTGGGTACATGAGAGTGCGATGGTGAAACCCGAAGAGAATGTGCACACCTTCGGAAGCAAGGAGAACCTGAACATCAAGACCGTGCTTCCGGCACCTCAGGCTGTTATCGAAGAGGTGAAAGCGACACTGGAGGGTACCAGCTTCAGACTTGACGGTGTAGCGTATCAGGCAAATATCCTGGGTGCTTTCAATGCGATGAACCTTGCTGCAGCGGTACAGATCGCCAAAGAGCTTGGATTGAGTACCGAGGAGATACAAGAGGGATTGGCTACTCTAAAACCTGTGGCACACAGACTCCAGCGTATCGATGCAGGCGGAAAGGTGATCCTTGATGACAGTTTCAACGGGAATATCGACGGGATGATGGCTTCCTTTGATCTGGCAAAAACGTATAAGGGAAGAAAAGTCCTTATCACTCCGGGCCTGGTTGAGGTGGATGATGCACTCAATGTAGAGGTGGCACAGAGAGCCAATGAGGTCTTTGACAAAGTGATCGTTACCGGTGACCTAAACTACCCGATCTTCAAAGCACATGTCGATGCGGGCAAGCTGGGGAAACTGGAGAGTAAAGCGAAGATGGAGCAGATGCTGGTCGAAGAGACGAGGGTGGGGGATCTGATCCTTTTTGCCAACGACGCACCCTCTTTCATCTGATTTTACTGCATCTTTGATCGAATGGGCTTTGCCTACATGGCTTCACTCCGTTCCGACCATTTTGGTTCCGAAGCTACAAAGGCAAAGCAGTTTGCCTTTGCTTAACGCTTCTCATATTCGGTCACTTACGATAAGTAAGCTCTCTCACTTCACTCACACCCATTAGACCAAACCTACAGCAAACTCAGATGAAAGGTTTAGTTACTATATTTTTGATTGACCGCTTCGTTCCGCTCAGTCATTTACTGCTGAGTAAACTCTTTCGCTCCACTTACACGCTCAAGCCAAACCTACAGCAAACTCAGAAGAAAGGGTTGACAGGTAAGTAGCAGGTAGAAGGGAGCAAGTAGCAGGGTTGGTAAGCTTTTCAGTGAAAAGCTTTTATCCATTAAGAGTGTGCAAAACCCGATAATGAAACTCTTTCACTATTCACGATTAATTCTATTCCCCCATCTTTTTCAAAAAGAGCTCATGGCTTGAGCTTTTGAGTGTCAGCCCTTTGATACCGTATCTTTTCTCCTCTTTTATGGTGAATCCATCTTTTATCATTTGATGCAGACGTTCGCTTACCCACGTATGTATCGATTGTCTGCAGGCCATACGTGTGGTATTCAGCTGTGGTGCCAAGAGGTTGTTTTCACTCTTTTTGATGAGTGCTGCACTCATACGGTTGCATGCATCAAAACCTGAGAGTTTCATCTGATCGAGATCAAGATCGAGTATCGCTCTGGCCTTGCGTACATCCTTCCCATCCATGACACGGACATGCCAGTTGCCATTGAGCGTGTTGGTTTGACTCCAAAGCAGTGTGGAGAAGAGAACTCCTGTGAAAATGAGCTTGTAATGCATGAACTGTATCCCCTGTAATCTGATTTTTGATAGTATATTGGATAATGATTAATGGAGCATTTATGAGGGCAATACTGTTTTTACTGTTGAGTACGATATTACTTTTCTCTTCGGAGTTGAAGCTGACCAAGAATCAGGCAGAGTTTATTGCCAAGAAGGTTTGGATGAATGAGGGGGCCGGACTGGACAGATACCTGGTGCACTGGAACGAGGGGGAGGATTTCGCTTCGGTGGGGATCGGGCACTTTATCTGGTTCAGCAGGGGACATACCGAGCGTTTCAGAGAGGTATTCCCTATGGTAGTTGCTTTTATGGAGGAGCGTAATGTCGTGATGCCAAAGTGGTTACATGCCAAAACACCGCTTCCATGGAACTCCAAGGCCGAGTTCTACCGTGCCAAAAAAGCCAATAGCAAAAAGTACCGTGAGCTCTTTGCTTTCCTCAAACGTACGATGCCGCAGCAGGCGGAATTTATGGCGCTAAGACTTGCTGAGGCACTTCCCCAGATGCTCGGTACGATTAAAGAGTCTCAGAAACAGCAGCTTATCAAAAGACGTTTCAACCATATCCTCTATCATGCGGACGGTTCGATCGATGAGAGAGGACTCTATATCCTGCTGGATTATACCAACTTCAAGGGGGAAGGGACACTGGAGAGTGAACGTTATAAAGGGGAGGGATGGGGGCTGCTGCAGGTTCTTGAGCACTTGGATGAAGATGCGCCGGATAAATATAGGGCATTTGCGGAGAGTGCCAAAGCGATGCTCAGCAGACGTATCAAAAACTCTCCTCCGCAACGAGGCGAAGAGCGGTGGCGAAAAGGCTGGAATGTGAGGTTGGATACCTACTGGAAGTAAACGTTTTCTTTAGTTTATATCATGTATAATACTCCCCTTCTTATCGGGGCGTGGCGCAGTCTGGCTAGCGTGCTACCTTGGGGTGGTAGAGGTCGCCGGTTCAAGTCCGGTCGCTCCGACCATTTTAAGCCTTAAATGACTTTATCTCTGTTTTACTGTCAGTGGATTTGTCAGTAAATAACGTTAAACCTCTATCCACTTTCAAGTGTTCACCTTTAATGAATTTTCCATAGTTTTGAATGATCATTTGAGTATTTGTATGACCAACAATTTGTGCGATCTCTAAAATACTTAGATCACTATACTTCAGCATAGAAACTATGAAAGTATGACGAGTACTATAGAGTTTTCGATACTCTATATTGCATTCTTTCAAAAGTTCTTTCTACACTTTTAATTTGTTGCCTGATACACTTTTCAAGTGTGTACTATCTTCTTTAGCAAAAAGTCACATACTTTTAGGCAATTTTTTAAGATATGGTACTAGATCATCAAAGATAGGGACTTCTCTTATACTCTTTTGAGTTTTTGGAGTTGTAAACTTACCTAATAGCCCAGTTGTATTATGATGAGATCAGATCATCAAGTTTTTTAAATATTGGATTCATAACTTTCATATAAAAATTAGAATCGTGAATTTTATGGATAGAAAATACTAAAATCGGGTCACTTAATGAGAAACCAGCAAAATCAAATAATGAAGTAAAAAATTTATATCCAGTATGACTCCCTAACGATGGATCATTTAATCGAGAAACATACAAATAAAAAAATGATTTCAACCTACATATTGTTTCAGCATAATCAGGATAGATTTTGATAGTAATTAAATAATAATCGTATAACGCTAAACTGTCCGTACAATCACGATATCTAACATTGAGAATATCCTGATCATGCAATTTAAATAAATGTTTTAAGAAAGAAGCTTTATGCCGAAGTATACGATTTAGATTATCACTATTTTTATTTCGCGATTCAATAAGAGATAAGGCTCTAGTACTAGATTCCAAAAAATTATTAATTTTTGAAAATCTATGAAACTTATGTTCATGTTCTTGAATAAAAGACAATAACTGATCTAAACATTCGATATTGAAAAACTCTGAATATCCATCAGATTTTGAAAGATGCGGATGGTGAAAATCATCACAAATAAAGTGTAATGTATTTTCTACTCTAGAACGATATCTTGTTTCAATAAAGTAACTTTGTTCCAAATCAAAGAAATAATTTGGATTATATTTAAAGGATGATAAACGCTGTTTTAGATTCATAGTTTTACCAATCTTTATAAGATTGCAAGTCTTATCGATTAAAATATATACTCCTTTCATATATCACCCCAACCACTCAACAGTTTTTATAAATGCCAAAGCAGAAAATGAAAGAAAGAATAGAGTTCCTAGTATCCCAATATATAGATATTGGAGACAGTCTTTATAAGAATATATCTTTTGATCTGTTTGATTTTTGTTTTTCATGATTACCCCTAACAATTTGTTTTGTTGTTAGAAGAACTATATTCCATTTTAAAATACTATGTCAATAATAAGTTTTTGTTATTTTATGTATATAAAGTATATTTAATTTATATATACTTTATATACAAATTATTCATAATTTAATTTCATTTTATAATTAAAATAATCCAAAAAAAGATAAAGTAAAAATATGAAATAATGTTTTTAAGTGTTACTTTTTGAAATAATAAAATAATAATCTATACTAGAAAACATAAAAGGAATGCTTTGGGAGCTATATGTCAAAAATGTAAAAAATATTCTTTTAACAATAAAATATGTGATTTATGTAAAAGTCAAATTGACTCTATAGATATACCATTAGAGAAAATCATATATCATGATTTATCTTTCTATCAACAACAAATTATAAAAGATTTAAAAAATATCTTTGGTACTAATTGTTTATTAGATAAAAATAATAAAAAGAATAAATTAAGGCTAATGACGAATAATATTACAGAATTTTATTTACAAAAAAAATATCATAAAGCTCGTGCTGAATTAGGAAATTTAGCTTTTTTTATTCATAATTTAAAAGCAGTTGGGGAATACAATAAAAAACTTTATAAAAAAATAAAAAAAAATATAAAAAGCAATCTTTACGATAATGCTTTTTATGGACATAAATTTGAAGTATCAATAACAGGTAGTTTATTAAAGAATAAAATAAAATTTAAAAAAAGAGAATCACCAGATTTTGAAATATATAATAATAAAACATTTTTTCTAGAATGTACATCAGTCAAATTCGATAAAAATCCTCAAAATGATGAAATTGTAGAGAAAATTATTAAAAAAATTTTAGAAAAGAATAAAAAAACATATGCAAATAATAAAACTATTCTTAGTATTGATATTACAAATATGTTTGAAGTAACTAGTCATACTGGATTACACTATTTAAATGAAAATGCAATAAATAAAATAAAAGAAGTCATCTATAAAGAAGTTAAATATGCAGCTATCACTCTTCATGTTCAAGTATATAAAAAATTTGAACAAAATTTTATGGATGGTACAATAAAAATAAAAAATAAAAATCTTCATCAAGAACTAGAAGAATTATTAGATCAATTTGTCTCAGTAAAAGGAAAATATTATCCCTTAACTGAACTTGAAATGCCAAAAATGAAATAATATTATCACTTCTCTTAGAGGTGGGACGGGGAAAATATTATTATATTATTTGTCAGTGATAACCCCCTACATGGTCAACAAAGTTTTTAAAGATTAATGTTAAACTTAAAATTATTTTATTTTTTTGATAAAAAGAGGTATGAAGTTTTATGGATGTAACTAAATGGTATATAAAGAATAGACCAATATATAAAAGACTAGCAGAAAAAGTAGAATCTTTACTTTCTGAAGTATTTGAAATGCAAAATATTTCATATCATATTATTACTTCACGAGTAAAAGAACTAGAAAGTGTAAAGGGGAAAATATCTAAGGGAAAGTATGATAATCCTCAAGAGCAAATACAAGATTATGCTGGAATACGAATTATTACATATGTTGAAGATGAAGTTGCAAAAGTTTGCAAAGTAATTGAAGATATATTTGATATAGATACTGGAAATAGTACAAATAAAAGTGAAGAATTAGGTATTGACAAAGTAGGTTATAAATCCATCCACTTTATAGCGTCATTAGATAAACTAAGATTAGAACTACCGGAAAATAAACAATACACAGGCAAATACTTCGAAATACAGGTGAGGACAATCTTACAACATGCCTGGGCAGAAATTGAACATGATAGAAACTATAAATTTACTGGAAAACTACCTCCTGAAATAGGAAGAAGATTTAAAATCTTATCTGGTGTTCTTGAAATGGCAGATAGAGAGTTCAATAATATATCAAATGAGATTGATTTAATTGCAAAAAATACTTCAGAGAATACAGCAAAAGGGTTTTTGAATATTCCTATTAGTTCTACAACATTAAATCAATTTCTACTTACTCGTTTTAAAGAATTGTTTGAGGGGAAAGGAAATCTATTAATTCCAAGTACTGATGCCGAAATAATAACTGAATTAGAGATGTTTGGGTTAAATACTCTAGAAGATATAAATAAATTAATCACTGATAAATTTGAAAATGCAATTAAAATATTATCTGATAAACAACGTCAAATTTATGAAACCGGTTTGATTAGAAGAATTTTGATTGTGACTGATCCTGATAAATATTTTAATGAAGTACTTCAGTTAGAACATTCACCAGAACTATGGATTTGGTCAAATCATGAAAATTATGATCAAGAATATGAGTTTTTTATGAATTGTGGAATAGATTGGCATGAATTAGAAAAAAAATATAGTGTTAAACTTACTGATTACTAATATCTTGAATGAGAGTTTGGCAGACTCTGCCAAATTTGTTCGTATTTTGTTTGCCAACAACTAACTGTTTTTTAAGTGAGTGCCGTATTTACGGACTTCGGTATAGAGTAGGGTAGTTTTCAAATCCCTCACACTGCTAAGTCAATCTGTCAGTGAAATTGTCAGTCAAAAGTGCCCATTATCTACTGACAATTATTTTTAAATTCTTCTCAATCCCCAAAATAGGGGGATACAGAGATTTGTTATTTGGGTTCAAGTCCGGTCGCTCCGACCAGTGTATCGTTATCTCATGTATACCTTCACTCTGATTTTTTTCAAAATGACTGATCTTTTCATTGCTACAAAGCATTTTCTAAAATAGTATAAGAGGGTAATATATAAGCGTGAGATGCGTGGAATAAAAGAGGGTGCCGCGGCAGCGTGCCGCGGACTTTCGGTCCTAGAGGAAGAGTTCGCGTTTTACACCTGCAAACCACTCTCTTGTCGCTTTACCTGTTCCTTTTGATCGGAATTTACCATTCCCGTCTTTTGGCTTAGGAACATTTCCTTTCCCTACAATCATACCGTTTTCATGTGCAACAAACTCATGGGTTACCATGATCGCTTCTTCCGGGTTTCCGCTGACCATAGAGTAACATACGTTACCTACAGGCACCGGCAGACCCGCTTTTGGATCAAATGATTTTCCAGCAAGCTGAGCAACAACCTGAGATGCAGCACGTTTTGCCGTCCAGATCGCTGTATGACCGCTTGGCGGGATACCATGACTTACCGCATCACCGATCACATAAATATTTTTATCCGTTTTTGATCTGAGCGTATATCCATCCATGAGCGCAAATCCTGCAGGATTTGTTTCAAGCCCGGCCATTTTGATCACCGGTGAACAGATGTTGTTCGGGATAAGGTTACATACCTGGTATTTGATTGTATGTTTTGTTGCTTCTTCAGGGTCCGCTTCAAGCAGTGAGACTTCATCATTGAACTCAAGATAGGTGATCTCATTTTTTGCAGGATCGACATCGATTACCTTGGTAAATCCTTTATAGTCAATGATCCCGTCATAGAGGTCTTTCCAACTCTCTTTGAATGCTGCACCTTTGGAGAACTTACCGCCTCTGGTATCAAGTACGATCACTTTTCCTTTGATTCCCTCTTCTTTTAAATAATTGGCGACCATGGATGTTCTCTCATACGGTGCAGGAGGACATCTGTACTTTCCTTGTGCAGGCGGCACGATCACTACATCACCGTCATCCATATCGACAAGCTGTCTCTTGAGTGCAAGGTGTTCGCTCCCCGGCATCAAAGCCGCAGGACAAGCCTGTGCTACATGCGCGATCTTCTCCTCACTCCAGTCAGGGAACTCTCCCTTGTAGTCATAGGCGATACCCGGAGAGAGTACCAGGATATCATAAGTGAAGGTCCCGTTTGTTGTGGTCACTGTTTTGGCTGCTCTGTCGATCGCCGTTACCTCTGCCTGTACAAAATTGTACCCGTGCTTTTGAGCAGGTGCATAGAAGTCATGTGTCAATGTTTCGAGGGAAACATCTTCAAGACCGCCAAGATAGGTGTTGCTGAACGGACATGCCATAAAGATATCTTTCTTCTCGATCACAGTTACATCAATGCTTTTATCTTTTTTCTTCAGCTCTTTTGCTATCGTCAGACCGCCGAAACCGCCGCCCACTACAAGAACTGTTTTTCCGCTTGCCTTGTTTGCCATTTCCGCTGCATCAGCTGTTGTGACAGCTACTGACGGGATGACGGCAGCTGCCGCAGCCACACCTGCAAGTTTAAATAAATCTCTTCTTTCCATACTCATATGAACCTTCCTTTTTTTTGATGTACCGCTATCTTAACAAGTAAAACTTAAATAAATTATGAATTTTATAGATTAATTTAATAAAAAATATAAAATAAAATTTACTAATAATAATTATTAGTTTGCGCGTAACCTCATATGACACGAGGTACACTCTCTCAGTGCCAGGCCATAGTTGTGGGCTACCGCATCCATATCCTTGCGATCAAGCTCCTCCAGCATCTCATTGAGATACATGGAGAGCATCAGTTGTCTTTTTTTTGCAAACTTATAGGCGTACTGCTGTTCTTTATCGAGAAAGTCTTTGGGATCGACATGTTCCAGGTGAGCAAGAACGGATTTGATATCTTCTGCACCTTTGATGATACATTTGCCTTCTTTGCATCTGTAGAGCAGTCCTGACTGGATCTGTTCCATCCCCTCTGCCATCGTGATCATATCCTGGATCCTGTCTGCTTTGGTATAGGGTTTCTCCTCCGCAGTAAGTGTTGTTGCTGCAAAGAGAGAGGTGAAGAGTAGTAGTTTTCCGAATTTTCGTATCATGTGTTGCTCCTGTTTAGTATTGAATAATATCTTTAGAAAAATGCTTAAGCGTAACCACTTTTGCCTCATCTTTCACGAGTCTTTTTGCTTTTCTTTTATTTTTATAGTATTTTTTGAATTCCGGTTTGAACGCATCCATATAGTCGTGAAAGCGGTTCGGTCCCAACGCCCCTACTGCCCAGATCTCATCATTGTCATCGATCTCGAGTACAATCTGTGTCAATCCCTCTGTTGCAGGCCCTGCAATGGCTTTTCCTCCATTGACCGGGTCAAAAGCCGAAAGGTGGGAGGAGCAGACAAATACGCCTGCCTCTTCTGCTTTGGGCAGGGCAAGTGTTTTCCCTTTTCTCTCAAGGTACTGGAAGAAGCTGTCATCGGGAGTAGGATGTGTCATCTGGTGCGGGCAGATCGCCGAATAGGCTACGATAGAGTTGTTTTTTCCAAGACCGCCTTTGAAGATATATTCCGTACCGTCATCTGCTTTGAGTTTGACATTTGTGTTTGCCGGGCGTCCCAGATCTACCAGGATACAGGGGGTAGCGATATGGGGAAAATTGAACACGTAGTTCTCTTCGACCGTCAAGGCACTTGCTTTGAGCGGATTGCCCTCTGCATCTTTCAGCTGTACCTTCTCATAGCTCTCATAAAGTGAAAGCCCATCCTCTGCATAGAGCCTCTGTGTGATAAGGGAGGGAGCGATTACGACAGCCATAGCTGAAGCTCCTGTGATTTTTAAAAAACTTCTTCTTTGCATTAGAATCCTTATGGTTAAAATTATCTATTTATTATAAGTACAGATAGATGAAAATTCTATTAAATAATTTAATTAAGTGATCATAATGCATTTTTTTTCTGCTTGTAGCGATAAAAAGGGGTTCCATTACGTGTATTAGGCCTATCCGTGGTGCGTTTTGAAGATATAGGGAGGAAAAGCGGATCGCTCGAACCCCTGTGAATGATGCAAGGTGGTCGCATATTCCGGGCTTATTTCCATCCCCGTCCCTGAAACTCACTGGCCTCGGCAATAATGAGCAGTGCTTCGGGGTCACTCTTTTGAATCAGACGCTTGAGTGCTTCGATACGTGAAACATCTACAGCAAGGAAGATAATGCGTTTCTGCTGACCCTTGTGCAGCCCTATACCGCTGACAATCGTACCGTGCTCTTCGATCAGTTCGCGTATCTGATCGGTAAGTTGTTCTGTATTGTCTGAAACGATATTTACCAGTTTACGGGAAGAACGGCCGGTTAAAAGCATATCAACGACCTTTGAAGTAATGTAGACACTTACCATGCTGTAAAGAGACTGGTCGATACGATCATAGACAAAGAGTGAAGCACCCATGATCATCGCATCGATGAGCAACAGTACCTCCCCGGTTTTATACCGGCTCTTCATTGCTACGATCTCCCCCACTACCGAGGTACTTCCTGTCGATGAACGCCCTTTTATGATCAACCCGACACCCAGACCGATAAATATACCGCCAAAAATGGCTGAGAGTAACGTATCGTGTGTCAGGGCAGGCAGGAGCAGTACTTCTCTGAAAAGGTCAGTAAAAAGTGAGGTCAATGCTATCGCTATAAATGTTTTGAGTGTGTAATATTTCCCAAAATAGAAATAGCCCAAAACAATAAAGGGTATACTCACCAGTGCAATCAGTGTCCCCAGCGTCAATGAAGGGAACAGCATATGGAGGAGTAAAGAGATACCGATACCCCCTCCGGTGATGATCTCATTGGGAGAGAGAAACCCTACTGCACCAAAGGCAAGTGAGAGTGCGCCAAGCAGAACAAAAACAGTTTGAATCAAGTGAGTATAACGATCCATAAAAAGGACTCCATCTATAGTATAAAATTGCCTATACGGCTAAATCTCCTGCCTTTTAGAAGGGCTATTTGGAGGATGATTGATTTGCGTACCAAAGGGCCAACCAGCAAAATGGCGGGGAGCGCAACCATAAAGGCTTGATACCAGGCGTTGTACCAACGTCCTAAAAAGGTGTCAGGCAGACCGGGCTTGATAGAGGTAATAACACCTGACATAATGCGTGACATTTTGAGGGAAATGAGAAAAGCAAAGAGTAACTGTTCGTACTTTTTTGGTATCATAGGGCTGCTTTCTCTATCGGTTACTCTGTCATTGCATTGACCAGATCAAACGGAGAACGGCGGTTTTGTTTGGCAATATCACGGATAGTGTCGGCATTGTTTATCGTGATCCCCATGGCTTTTAATTTTGACTCAAATCTCTCTCTATCACTTTTTAAGAGAGGCAGAGAAACCTCCAACGGTGCATCCAGTACAGCGATAATGATCTTTTGTTTCGGATTCTCCCCATTTCCTGACGAAGCGATAAAAAAAAGAGAGATAATCCCCAGAAGCAAGAGGTAGACTGAAAACTGTCTCTTTCTCATATGACGCTGCATCGGTTTCCAGTGGGAGTATAGATGCAGGCCGGCGACCCCGACAAAAAAGAGCCCGAGTATCTCATGCAGCGCTTTAATATATGTTTCAATAAGATGGAAGTAGAGGAGTACCCCGGTCGTACCGACGACCATAAATACCAGTGCCGTCAATGAGGTGATACCTGTCTTTATCTCTTGGTCTGTCATCTCTATCCTTTGTTTGAAGTAAATCCTCATACGGTTAGCTTTTGTCAACGCTGTAACTCCCTGACATCAGAGACGAGGAAATAAGTAGATCACCTGCTGGAAAGCCTCTTCCGGCATAGCTTTGCATAAAGATAGCATAAGGGGACTTAAATATATCTTCCCAGAAAGATACTAAGGGTAGTGTCGCTGATCTATAAAACACTGTTTATGGTATAGTATTTTATCAATTCTAAGGCAGGTTGCAGGCATGATATTGGAGAAGTTGTATACGGATGATGCTTATATTATAGATGGAGAGGGGAAGAGAAGGGGACCATACAAAACAAGGTTTGGAAGCGGGAACACGCTGACCTTTCTGGATGAAGCCCTGGAAATCGTGGTAGATACCGGTTACTGGATTGTCAGACCGCTTGATGATGGCGGCGAGATGGTGTTTACCGTCACCGGGTATACGTTCCAGGAGGGGATCAATAGAATTCCTCCCCAACATCTCTTAACGATTGAAAATAAAGAGAACCCGAAAGCGGAAAGAGAAGCTCTCCAAAAGAGTCTCGAAAATCCCAATAGGCTGGCAACAGGGGATGATCATGTTGTGAATATTCCTGAGGCTTTTATTGAACTGATGGAGAGAATAGACGCTAGCGATATGACTGCGGAAGAGAAAAAGGAGGCCAAAAACGGGATCAAAAAACTTTTGGGGAACAGGGGTGTGTCGGCGATTCTCGGTGACGCTTCGTCGGGATTGTTGCTTCTATTGGACTAGGTCATAGATGCTGATCTTTAGGCTTTTCATTCCGAGGCTCTGTTTTTCTCTCTCATCTCTTGTGCGGTAAAGAGCTTGTTGCAGTGGTTGCATTTGTAGAGAGGCGGGACCCTGAGAAGGAATTTTCTCAAAAATCCTCTTTTTTTCCTCTGGATATCAAAACTTTTACAATGCGGACAATATCTCCGTGATTCCATTTCAATTCCCCCTCCCTGTCAAAAAATATTTGATCTTCTGCCAATCCCTCATTGTATATAATCTATGTTAAATGTATGTTATCTCACTGAAAATGAAAAGTCTTTAGGCAGTGCGTACAGCGTAGATCATTGTTCATCCATAATGAGTGTAATGATAAGATCTATTGATTACAAAGCAGTAACCCGCTTGGAATAGCTATCTATTGAAGATGAGGTAATATAAAACAACCTTTCTGCACCCCGATTCCTGGTTGTTACTTTACATCTGGCAGTTCCGTAAAGATCTATTTTGAAAAAATAGATGGATATGAAGTAGAGATAGGGTAAAATATTTTTATGAATAAAATGGACAATCAACAACAATGAGCGAAGGTTTGAAACTCTCCTATTACTTTGATAGACTCTCCAAATACAGTGGTATTTTTGCAGCTTTTCTGGTTGTGCTACTTTCATTGCTTGTAGCCTATGATGCGGTGATGCGTTACCTTTTCAGTGCAGGCTCCATCGCGCTGCAGGAGGTGGAGTGGCATCTTTTTGATATCATTTTTCTTTTGGGGCTGACCTATGCGCTCAAACATGACAAACATGTCAGGGTGGATATCTTCTTTGACCGTTACAGTGTCACGACCAAGGCAGTCGTACAGATACTCTCACAGCTCCTTCTTCTGATCCCCTTTTCACTGCTTTTTATCTATGATGCCTATGATATGACCTACCAAAGCTACATTCAGCAGGAGGTCTCATCTGATCCGGGAGGATTGACGCATCGGTGGCTGATCAAAGGAATGCTTGTAGTGGCATTCGTACTGCTTCTCGTCCAGTCACTGAGTGAGATGATAAAGGCATACAAAAGAGTAGAGCATAAAAGTGTGCTTTGGAAGTCGCTGGGGATTATCGCTCTGCTGGGGATGCTTGTCTATGCCGCATGGTATCACCGAATGGCCTACTGGATCGACCCTGTGATCCTGATGTTTGCCTTGACCCTATTTCTACTGATGAGCGGGTTTCAGGTGGCATTTGTTTTTGCCGGAGCGGCACTCTTCTTTGCTTTGATCACCGATGAGGTGGGACTCCATGTCCTGGAGATGCTGCCCTACAGAACTTACGGGATCATGGGGAATGTCACCCTGATGGCAGTACCGCTTTTTATCTTTATGGGATTGATACTGGAGAGATCAAAAATGGCGGAGGGGCTGCTGATCTCTATGGGCAAGCTTTTTGGTAGAGTGAGGGGCGGTCTTGCGGTCTCTGTGGTACTGGTAGGGGCGATACTCGCTGCAAGTACGGGAATCGTCGGGGCATCTGTAGTGATGATGAGCCTGATCGCCCTGCCGCTGATGCTGAAGCAGAACTACTCGCCGGCACTTGCTTCGGGAAGTATCGCTGCAAGCGGTACACTTGGACAGTTGATCCCGCCTTCAATCGTGCTGATCATCCTGGGTGATCAGATGCACCTTTCCGTAGGGGATCTGTTCAAAGCTGCTGTTATCCCCGGTCTTATTTTGATCGGACTTTATATCCTCTATATACTGATCATCTCATTTTTGAACAAAGAGGTGGCACCTGCGATCGTCTCCGATGAACCTTACGGTGAAGTAGTGAAAGAAGCGATCAGGGAGATCATACCGCCGCTGCTGCTTATCGGCGTGGTACTCGGGTCTATCTTTGCCGGGATTGCATCACCATCCGAATCTGCAGCGATCGGGGTACTGGGTGCGGTACTGTTAGCAGCAGGAAAGAGAAGCTTTTCACTAGGGATGTTGCGTTATGCAGCGATAGAGACAGTAAAGCTGACAGCAATGATCTTTATGATCCTGATCGGTGCGACCGCATTCTCATTGGTTTTCAATGAGCTTGGCGGCGGAGATATGGCAATGGCGTTCTTTGCCGGTGATCTGGGCGATAAGTGGATGTTTATTTTGATCGCAATGGTCGTGATCTTCGTGCTTGGGTTCTTTATCGATTTTATCGAGATCGCCTTTGTCGTGGTGCCGATCCTTGTTCCGATCATTGCCTCTTTCGGGATCGATCCTATCTGGTTTGCGATCCTGATCGCGATGAACCTTCAGGCCTCTTTCCTCACCCCGCCTTTTGGATTTGCACTCTTTTATCTTAAAGGTGCAGCAGGAGATAAGGTCACGACTTCTGCGATCTATAAAGGGGTGATACCGTTTATCCTTCTGCAGCTGCTTGCGTTGATGATCATCGTGTTTTTCCCTGATCTTATCTACCTGCTTGGGAAGTGATATCCTGATCTTTTGTCAGGTTTTTGCTACAATAGAGAAATCGAAGGAGTAAGTATGACGCCACGGGAAGCGATAGATTCACTGAGAACACAGATGAATGAAAAGATCATTGGTCAGGAGAGGGTTGTAGACCGTTTCATTATGGGACTGCTTGCAAGTGGTAATGTTCTGGTAGAGGGATTGCCGGGGCTTGCCAAGACGCAGACCGTACGGGCGATGTCAGAGGTGATCGATGCCAAGTTCTCCCGTATACAGTTTACTCCCGATCTTCAGCCTTCGGATGTCCTGGGACGGGAGAAGGTCTTTGAAGTAGAGGGAAAACCCGTTTTACATCTGGAGAAGGGTGCCATTTTCGGGAATGTGATCCTGGCTGATGAGATCAACCGTGCTCCTGCCAAAGTACAGTCAACCATGCTTGAGGCGATGGAAGAGAAACAGGTGACAATCGCCGGGAAGACCTATCCGCTTCCTGAGCTCTTTATCGTTCTGGCGACACAGAATCCGATCGAACAGACGGGTACCTTCCCGCTGCCGGAAGCCCAAAAAGACAGGTTTTTGATGCATGTAAAGATCGATTATGTCGATACGGCTTCTGAATATCAGATCCTTGAACTGGCGCACAATAAGCGGATGAAAACAGCGCTAAAAGAGGAGCCGAAGATTCCCCAGGAGTTGATCCTTGCCGCGCGTGATGAGCTTGAGCGTATCGGGCGCAGCGAAGAGATAGGAAAATATATTGTCGAGCTGGTCTTTGCGACACGTTATCCGCTCCGCTACCGGAGTAAACAGCTTGAGATGCTGATCGAAGTAGGGGTGAGTCCCAGAGGAACGATGGCCCTGGACCTGTGTGCAAGAGTCCATGCCTGGATGCAGGGGAGGGATGAAGTCGCTGTCTCTGATGTCAAAGAGGTGATCCATGATGTCTTCCGTCACCGGATCATCCAGACAGAGCAT
Source organism: Sulfurovum sp. MH2-6 (assembly GCF_058374785.1). Lineage (NCBI taxonomy): Bacteria > Pseudomonadati > Campylobacterota > Epsilonproteobacteria > Campylobacterales > Sulfurovaceae > Sulfurovum > Sulfurovum sp. MH2-6. Next base: position 1,770,204 of record NZ_CM178170.1, on the reverse strand, counting down.
GCCAAGTTCAACGACTTTACCAATGATAAGATCATTGATATCGTTCTGGCGCATGTGCCCGCACCTGAAAAGTAATTTTTGTTAAAATAGCGTATGCAGAATGATATGATAATAGAATTTAAAGAATCCACGGTAGAGAATCTGAAACTTTACAGCGAACTGCTCGGCAAAGATGTCAATACCATGCTTGAAGAGGCTTTGGAGCTCTACTTTGAGGCCCAGCAGAAGATGCTGCTGGAGAAGAATCTTGAAAATGAGAATATGATGACCAACCTGGACTACGACGAGTTCTGGGACGGTGTGGATCTCTAAGTGACACCGCAAAGAGTCTCCGAACTGTTGGACAGGGAGGTGTCTGATCTCACCTATCTCAGCAGCGGACAGATAGGGGATATCTATCAGGCACGACTGGATCACCGTTCTGTTGTGATCAAGACAACGGCAGAGGAGAGAGCTGACCTGATGATAGAAGCAAAGATGCTTCAGGACCTCTCAACGAACGGAGTGCGTGTCCCGGAAGTGATCGTCTCCACCAAAGCGGCGCTGGTACTGGAGTATATCACTCCTTGCCGCAGTATCCATTATGATAAAGAGATCGAAACTGCCAAAGCGTTGGCATCACTGCATCAGGTGAGTAACGATAGCCGGATGTACGGCTACTACTACAACACAACGATTGCTTCCTTCACCCAAAACAACGAACAGACACAATACAACTGGGCACTGTTCCTCTCCCAGATGCGCATCCTGCCGATGGCAAAGCTGTGTTATGACAGAGGCGTCCTGGAGAAGTCTCTGCTGAAGCGGATTGAGACTCTCTGCAGCGGGCTCTATAGACGTATCGATATGAGCCGGATCACACCATCGTTGCTGCATGGGGATATATGGAGCGGCAATCTGCTTTATGAAAAGAGCGGTGTATGTTTTATCGATCCGGCGATCTACTTTGGAGACAGGGAGATGGAGCTGGCTTTTCTCCTGCTTTTTCATACCTTCGGGAAAGAATTTTTCGAGGAGTATACCAAAGTCCATGCTCTAAGCGGGGAGTTTTATGAGACCAAGGTCCCACTTTACCAGATCTATCCGCTGCTGGTGCATGCTGCACTCTACGGAGGGGGATATATCATCGAACTGAAGCAGAGACTGGAGTCTCTAAAGGTATGAGAGTGAATATCCGAAAGTTACTCAAAGAGATCGTGATCTTTGCCGTATTGCTCTTTGTGGTCAGTAGCCTCCTGAGTTATCTCCGCAGTCCCGAACTTCAAAGCAGCCAATTACCGCAAATAGAGGCTAAGCTGATAGATGGCAGCACTTTTAGAAGCAGGGAGATGGAGGGGAAACCCCTCATTGTACATTTCTGGGCGACCTGGTGCCCCACCTGTAAAGCCGAAGCTTCCAATATAGAGGCGGTCTCTGAGGAGTATGAGGTAGTGAGTATCGCGGTGAATTCGGGATCAGATGAGGTACTCAAGAGGTATATGAGGGAAAACGGCTACCACTTTCGTGTACTCAATGATACCCGGGGAAAATGGGCAGGGATCTTTCATGTTGAGGTTTTTCCTACGACATTTATCTTTGATTCAAAAGGGGAGTTGCAGTTTACTGAGGTCGGCTACACGACGACACTGGGATTAAAGGGCCGTATGGGTATTGCGGAATAATTATTATATTAAAATTAATAATAATTTAAGTTAATTGTATATTTTTTATACAGTATGACGGTATATGAATAGTCATAAATACTATATACTTACTTTAACGAAATTATATAAGAGGTTTAAACAACCTCGTATTGTTACGACAACAAGGTAGCTAGGGTTCCGATCTTTTAAAGATGACTGGTCCGAGAGCAACCGGCTCTTAAGTAGGGTTACACGGAGGGATAAAAGCCCGGGAGGAATACTACCTCTTATGTGTTTCAAATCTATTTAGGAGATACAAGATGAACTCATCTACATTTACCAAACTTTTTAAAAAAATGGCACTCACTGTTCTGGTTTTAGGACTTTCAATCAATTCATCATATGCTGAAGTCAAAGAGAAGTTCCAGGTCTCATGGACGATCTATGTCGGCTGGATGCCTTGGGATTATGCCCAGCAAAAAGGGATCGTCGACAAGTGGGCCAAGAAGTACGGCATTGAGATCGAAATGGTGCAGGTCAATGATTACATCGAATCGATCAACCAGTACACAGCTGGTAAGTTCGATGGCTGTCTTATGACTAATATGGATGCACTTACGATTCCCGCAGCCGGAGGTGTTGACTCTACGGCGCTTATCATGGGCGACTACTCCAACGGTAATGACGGTATCCTGCTAAAAGGGAAGAAAAACCTTGCCGAGATCAAGGGACAGACGGTTAATCTTGTCGAACTCTCTGTATCGCATTACCTTCTTGCACGTGGACTTGAAACAGTCGGTCTAAGTGAAAAAGATGTGAAGGTTCTCAACACTTCTGACGCAGACATGGTCGCAGCTTACGGTACGGATGAAGTGACGGCAATGACAACGTGGAATCCGCAGCTCAGTGAGATACTCACTACCAACCCAAGTGCAAATCTTGTTTTCGATTCGAGTAAGACTCCCGGTGAGATCATCGATATGCTGGTAATCAATACAGAGACGCTCAATGACAATCCTAAACTTGCTAAGGCACTGACGGGTGCATGGTTTGAAGTCATGGATCTGATGAAAAAAGGGGATGAGGAAGCACTGACGTTTATGGCGAAAGCTTCAGGTACGGACCTTGCAGGATACAAAAGCCAGCTGGATTCGACCATGATGTTCTATGAAGCGTCGGATGCGGTCAAGTTTGCTAACAGTGAAGCCTTGCCTAAGACGATGAAAAAAGTGAGTGAATTCTCATTTGAACACGGAATTCTGGGTGAAGGTGCACCGGATGCAGCATTTATCGGTATGGAGTTCCCTGGCGGCAAAACCTTTGGCGATCAAGGCAATATCAAGCTTCGTTTTATTGACACCTATGTCAAGATGGCTGCGGAAGGAAAACTGTAAGGTTTACCATGAAACGTTTAATGAACCTCCGACCGTCCAAACCGACGGCCCTGATTATGGGACTGCTGCCTTTTATCGTGGTCTTGCTGATCTATATCGTAGCATCCGATGTAAGACTGGCGGAAAACCCGAACGACAAACTGCTTCCATCAATGAGCAGTTTTGTCGAAGCGGTTGATCGCATGGCCTTTACACCGAGCAAACGTACGGGCGAATATCTTTTTGTTGAAGATACGCTTGCCTCACTTGAGCGTCTGGGTCTGGGGGTGATGATCAGTGCCGTTTTGGCACTGTTGATAGCGATTCCCCTCGGGTTCGTTCCGTTCGTTCGCGCAGGACTCTCTCCCTTTGTTGCGGCTATTTCGATGGTGCCGCCCATGGCTATTTTGCCCATCTTATTCATCGTTTTTGGGATGGGTGAGATGGCTAAAGTAGCACTTATCGTTATCGGGGTAACACCATTGATCGTTCGCGATCTGCAGCAGCGGGTCATGGAGATGCCGACTGAACAGCTCATCAAGGCCCAGACCCTGGGAGGAAGCAGCTGGACGATCACCCTGCGTGTTGTACTGCCGCAGATCTTTCCGCGTCTACTGGATGCGGTCAGGTTGACACTCGGTACGGCGTGGATCTTCTTGATCTCTGCAGAAGCGATCTCGGCAACAGAAGGTTTGGGATACCGCATCTTCCTGGTGCGCCGCTATCTCTCGATGGATGTGATCCTCCCTTATGTGGTCTGGATCACCCTGCTGGCATTTTTGTTTGACTATTTGTTGAAACAGTTTAACTACCGTACCTTTAAGTGGTATGACGCAGGAAAGGAGCGTTCATGAGTCTCGTATCTATCAAGAACCTTTGGAAAAGCTACGGCGATAATGTCGTACTCGAGAAGCTGACGCTCAACATCGAAGCGGGCGAGTTCTGTACGTTGGTCGGTCCATCGGGATGCGGAAAGACGACATTTTTAAAAATGTTGCTGGGACAGGAGTATCCAACCAAGGGTACCTTCCTGCTGGACGGTAAGCCTTTCCCTGAAGAGCCCGGTGTAGAACGAGGGATCGTTTTTCAGCGCTATTCGGTGTTTGAACACCTCAGTGTACTGGAAAATGTTATGCTGGGTATAGAACTGGAACAGTCGAGGTTTTTCGGACGTCTGTTTGGAAAAGCGAAGAAAGCGGCTGAGAAAGAAGCGATGGAGATGCTTGAAGCTGTCGGTCTTGCCGATTCGGCAGAGAAGTATCCCAGTGCGCTTTCGGGAGGGATGCAGCAGCGCCTTTCCATTGCGCAATCATTGGTGAAAAAGCCGAAGATCCTGTTGCTTGATGAGCCTTTCGGTGCTCTGGACCCGGGGATACGTGCGGATATGCATGCTCTGATCCTGGAGCTGTGGAGAAAGAATAATCTCACAGTCGTTATGGTGACACATGACCTGCATGAGGGCTTCTATCTGGGGACCCGACTGCTGGTCTTTGACAAGGTACGTCACGATCCGCAGCTGCCGAATGCCTATGGTGCACGTATCACGTACGACATTCCTGTCGGAGAAACGAATGAAACCGTGTTAGATGAGATCGATAGAACCATAAAGGTTTGAATCATACCGGGAAGTATAGCTCTTCCCGTGCCGCTGGACGACCTGTGGCATAGAGACGACCGGGACGGCCCGAAGAAATTATGAAGGAGAAACAGTGATAACTGAACACAAAAATCTGAAACCAGAATCAATTATCCTCGACGAAGTGCTCCCGGGCGGGGCACGATGGTCGAAAATCATTAAACGCGGAGACAAGCTGCGCATTACGACGGAAAACGGCTTGGGCTCTCTTTCGGCTATGTTTTACAATGCCGATAATACAGCTGAACGTTTCAACTCTGCTGATACGGTAAAGATCCAGTACAATGCCTATTTCGGTAAAGGAAGAGTACTTTACTCAGAGCTGGGACGTGTGCTCTTTTCGATCACTGAAGACACGACAGATGGGATGTTCGATGCCATCGCAGGGATAAGCAATCCCCGCATTATCAAAGAGCGTTTCGGTGAAGGCGACTTCGAGCATATCCGTAACCGTTACTACAAAAGTGACAGAGAGAACTTCCTCGTCGAACTGGGAAAGTACGGTATGGGTAAACGTGATATGATCCCTGCGATCAACTTTTTTAGAAAAGTGGATGTCAAAGAGGGAAGCAGACTGGAGCTCTCATCCAGACGCCCCAAACCTGGAAGCTACATCGAACTGCGTGCAGAGATGAATATACTGCTGCTACTCTCAAACACACCGCATGTGATGGAAGAAGGAGGGTACAACCCCAGTGATGTACAGCTGACGATCTACAAGGCTGCGCCTGTTACAGAAGACGACCTCTGCGTCAACTTCAGCCCACAATCCCAACGTGCCTTCATCAACAACGCACGCTATTTTGCCTAAGGAGAGAATAATGAGCAGAGAGATTAACAATGCAATCTATAACGAAAGGATCGCGGCCGGTGTACCATGGAGCTATGTAGTCAAAAAAGGACAGACGCTTCGTATTATCGATCTTAAAGGGTGTCAGGCGGTCGATACGCTATTTTACAATGCCAATGACCATGAAGAGCGTTACTCTGCCCCGGATACCGTGAGAGAACAGGGAAGCATCTTTGTGACAACAGGGACGAAACTTATCTCCACCGATGACAATGTGATGATGGAGATCACTGCGGATACCTGTGGAAACCACGATACACTGGGCGGTCACTGCAGTGCCGAAAGTAACACGGTGCGATATTCACATGATACGAAATATATGCACAGCTGCCGTGACAACTATCTGTTCGAGATCGGTGAGTTGGAGATGGATCCAAGAGACCTTACCAACAATATCAACTTCTTTATGAATGTCCCGGTTGAAGAGGACGGTCACCTGGCTATCGTAGACGGTATATCCAAACCGGGTGACTATGTTGAAATGAGAGCGGAGATGGATACCCTGGTATTGGTATCCAACTGTCCACAGTTGAACAACCCGTGCAACGACTACGATCCCTCTCCTATTCAGATGGTTATCTGGGACGATTAAGAAGATGAAAACGGCTGCCAAATACTTTAGATTTGATGATGCAGTGCTTCCCAGCCTTCTGGCATGGAGCTATATGTTTTCAGCGTATATTTTCGGGTTTGCAGCGATACTGGCCGATGCTTTGTGGCTGAATGTGCTGGGTATACTTTTTTTAGCACATGCTATGGTGATCGCAGCCTATTTTGTTCACGAATGTGCACATGAATCACTCTTTAAAAAGAGTCGTCACAACCGCTTTTTCGGTGAACTGCTGCTCTGGTTGTGCGGTGCTTCCTACAGTGACTACGAGGCGATCAAACACAAACATGTCCGTCACCATATGGACCGTGCGGATATCGTCTCCTTTGATTTCCGTACGCGTCTGCAGCGGTATCCGAAGCTGTTGAAGCTGATTCAGGTGCTTGAGTGGTTCTATATCCCTGCGCTTGAGATCATGATGCATGCGCTTGTGATAATCCTGCCGTTTGTAAAAGAGAGTCGCCGTCATCTTCGCCGTCGTGTCGTGACGGTGCTGATGTTGCGTCTGGCATTTTTCGCTCTATTGGCAAGCATCTCGTGGAAAGTGCTTCTGTTCTATCCTGTAGCATATATGCTCTTTATGACGGTAATGCGTTTTATGGATGTACACCAGCATACCTATGATCTCTACGAAACACTTGATCACTCCAGCGGGCATGAGGTGCGACAGTATGACAGTGCATTTGAAAAACGCAATACCTTTTCCAATCTGCTGTCACAGAAATATCCGTGGCTAAACCTTCTGGTACTGAATTTTTCGTATCACAATGTCCACCACGACAGGCAGATGCAGCCCTGGTATCGTCTGCCGGCGCTTCATAGGGAACTTTATGGAAAGAATGAGACACAGGTACTCTCCATCGTCAATCTGCTCAAAAGCTACCACCGTTACCGTGTGCAACGGGTGATAAACTCGGATGCAACAGATACCGATGTCCATAAAGGAAGAGACTTTATCGGTGTTGACGGTGTATCGTTTCTAACAGCGCATTAAAGGAGAAAAAATGACACAGGTGAAGAAGTTTTGGCCCATCCTTACCGGAACCCACCGTTATGAAAAGAGACTTTCTACCCGTGGATGCGGTGAAGGTATCATTATAAATGCGCCGATCCTGGCGTATCTTATCGAAACTGACAATGGCCGTATCCTTTATGATGTCGGTTGCGATTACGCCAAGATCGCGGATGAGGTGAAGCGCAAGAAGTTCTATGAAAACGAGGAGTTCCCCTTCGGACCGCCGCAGATGAGCGAGGAGCAGCGTCTGCCCAATCGATTGGCCGAGCTTGGATTGCAAAAAGAGGATATCGATGTTGTCTTCTGCAGCCATCTGCACTTTGATCATGCAGGCGGTGTATGTGAGTTCTGCGGTGCAGAGGTACACGTGCATCAGAAGGAGCTGGAAGCCTTTTATGAACCTGCTGATGCAGCGTACTTCAAAGAGGATGTAGCATGCCCCGTTAATTGGCATGTATACAAGGGAGAATACGATCTTGTCCCCGGTGTACGGGCTGTTGAAACCCCCGGTCATACCGCCGGACATATGTCGATGTTGATTGAGATGCCAAAAGGCTCACCTATTCTTCTTTGCGGCGATGCGGCGGATCTGTGTGAAAACCTTGAAAAGGAGATCGCACCGGGTCTCTGTTGGCATGATGACGAAGCGATGGCCATTGCAAGCATCAGGAAGCTCAAGAAGCTTGCTGATGAAACTGGTGCCGAGCTCTGGCCCAACCATGATATGCATTTTTTCGAAAGCAAAAACCGCTTTCCGAAATGGTTTGAATAATAAGAAGAAGTATAACTCTTCCCGTGCCGCTGGACGACCTGTGGCATAGAGACGACCGGGACGGCCCGAAATGACTCTGAAAATGAAGGAAATAGAATGTTTAGCAAAGTATTGATCGCCAACCGCGGGGAGATTGCCTGCCGCGTTATCCGTACGCTTAAAAAAATGGGCATAGGTTCAGTTGCCGTCTATACAGGCGCTGATACTGATTCACTGCATGTCAGTCTTGCTGATGAGGCCTACTATATCGGCCACGGTGTTGCAAGTGAGAGTTATCTCGATACTGAGAAGATCCTCGATGTTGCAAAGCAAAGCGGTGCTGAAGCCATCCATCCCGGTTACGGTTTTTTAAGTGAGAATGCTGCATTTGCCCGTGCCTGTGAAGAAGCGGGGATCGCCTTTATCGGTCCGCGTCCGGAGCAGATGGAAGAGTTTGGGCTCAAACACACGGCACGTTCACTTGCAGAACAAAATGATGTGCCGCTGCTTCCCGGTTCATCTCTGCTGAGTGACCTGGATAACGCCAAAAGCGAAGCAAAACGCATCGGTTATCCTGTCATGCTCAAAAGTACTGCCGGAGGCGGAGGGATAGGGATGCAGCTTTGTTTTGAGGAGTCTGAGCTTATCAATGCTTACGACTCTGTCAAACGACTCAGCGAGAACAACTTCTCTGACAGCGGAATGTTTTTGGAAAAATATGTTGCAAAAGCACGCCATATCGAAGTACAGGTGTTCGGTGACGGGGAAGGTTTCGTCGCAACACTGGGAGATCGTGACTGTTCTGTACAGCGCCGTAACCAGAAGGTGATCGAGGAGACGCCTGCACCACTGATCTCCGATGAGATAAGAGAAGCACTCTACAAAGCGGCCAAAGACCTTACGGCATCGGTTGCTTACCGTTCGGCAGGAACCGTCGAGTTTGTTTACGATACAGAGAGCGGCGAATTCTATTTCCTGGAGGTCAACACACGCCTGCAGGTCGAACACGGCATCACGGAAGAGGTGACGGGTGTTGACCTGGTTGAGTGGATGATCCGTACGGCTTACGGTGAAAACCCCGGGCTTTACAGCTATGTCCATGCACCCAAAGGACATGCTATTCAGGTACGTGTCTACGCGGAAGATCCGATGAAAAACTTCCAGCCGAGTTCCGGTGTCTTGACCAATGTGGATTTTGCAGAGGGTATCCGCTGTGATACCTTTATCGAAACGGGTCTGAGTGTCTCCTCTTTTTATGATCCGATGATCGCCAAACTTATTGTCAAAGGCAGTGACCGAAAAGAGGCACTTGAGAAAATCAGCAGCGCTATTGCCGATACCCGTATTGACGGTATCGAGACAAACCTGCGCTACCTGGGTGCGATCGTTGCTTCCGATGTATTTAACGCGGGCAAACAGACGACAAAGTATCTTGATGGTTTCAGCTTCACGCCGCGCAGCATTGACGTTCTGAGACCCGGGACACAGACAACGATCCAGGACTTCCCCGGGCGCAGCGGATACTGGGATATCGGTGTGCCGCCTTCCGGGCCGTTTGACAGTTTCAGTTTCCGTTATGCCAACCGTCTTGTCGGTAATGATGAAAGGGCAGCGGGGCTAGAGATCGCTATTGCAGGTCCGACGCTGCGATTTAACACAGACAGTGTTGTCGCACTTTGCGGTGCGCAGATCGATGCGTTCATTGACAATGAACCTGTTGGGATGAATGAAGCTCTGTATCTCAAGGCAGGCAGTGTGCTCAAGCTCAAGAAGGTACATAATGAAGGGTTTAGAACCTACCTTGCCGTTCGCGGAGGATTTGACGTACCTGAGTATCTTGGCAGCCGTTCTACCTTTACGCTCGGACAGTTTGGTGGACATGCCGGACGTACGCTTGTACCGGGTGATGTCCTTCACATCGATGAGATGATCGATGGTGATATCGCTAAAGGAACAGCCAGACCACGCCACGACTTTGAAAACAGATGGGAGATCGGTGTGCTCTATGGACCGCATGGGGCACCGGATTTCTTCACCGACGAGGATATCAAGACCTTCTTTGAGACAGAGTGGGAGATCCACTACAACTCTAACCGTACCGGTGTACGTCTTATCGGTCCCAAGCCGCAATGGGCACGTACCGATGGGGGTGAAGCGGGGCTTCACCCGTCCAATATCCATGATAATGCCTATGCGATCGGTGCAGTGGATTTCACCGGTGATATGCCGGTCATTCTCGGTCCTGACGGTCCGAGTTTAGGCGGATTTGTCTGTCCCGTGACTATCGTGAGTGCGGAATTATGGAAGATGGGTCAGCTGCGTGCGGGCGACAAGGTGAAATTTGTCCCGGTGGAACACGACACGGCAATGGAGATGCTCAGTGCACAGGAAGAGGCGATTGCTACGCTTTCTACCTATGATGAGCGTTCTTTTCTTGATCCCAAACCGGTCGGTTCACCTATCCTTTTTGCCGATGAAGCAAAAGGGGAGCTTCCGGCTATGGTCATCCGTCAGTCGGGAGATGCAAACCTGCTGGTCGAATACGGAGAGATGCAGCTTGATATCGAATTGCGTTTCCGAGCCCATGTACTGATGGAGGCGGTGAAAGAAGCTGCGGTAGAGGGGGTTACGGATATCACTCCGGGTATCCGTTCGCTGCAGATTCACTTCGATCCGAAAGTGTGCGACCGTGCAGCACTGATCGAGCGTCTCAAAGAGATCGAACTTACCCTGCCGTCTATCGATGATATCAAGGTACCGACACGCATCGTACATCTGCCGCTTTCATGGGATGACGAATCAACCCGTATCGCCATTGATAAGTATATGAAGACCGTACGTCCTGATGCCCCTTGGTGTCCAAGTAACATCGAATTCATCCGCCGTATCAATGGTCTTGAGAGTATTGATGAGGTCAAGAAGATCGTCTTTGGTGCCAACTACCTTGTGATGGGTCTGGGTGATGTATACCTTGGCGCACCGGTAGCGACACCGCTTGATCCTCGCCACCGTTTGGTTACGACCAAATACAACCCGGCACGTACCTGGACCCCTGAAAATGCCGTCGGTATCGGAGGTGCGTACATGTGTGTCTATGGAATGGAAGGTCCTGGCGGATACCAATTCGTCGGCCGTACCGTGCAGATGTGGAACCGTCACCGTCAGACCGGAGATTTTAAAGAGGGCAAACCTTGGCTGCTGCGCTTTTTTGACCAGATAAAGTTCTACGAGGTGAGTGCCGAAGAGCTTCAGCAGATGCGCGAGGAGTTTCCCCGTGGACGTATGAAGCTTAAAGTAGAGGAGACAACATTCAGTCTCAAGGAGTACAAAGATTTCCTTGAAAAGCATGATGAAAGTATTAAAGCATTCAAGACGACACAGCAAAATGCCTTTGATGAAGAGCGTGCAATGTGGGAACGCACAGGCTTGGCAAACTTTACTTCTGAAAGCAGTGAAGCGAACGCCGAGACAATGGAAGTGATCGAGCTTGGCGAAAACGAAGAAGCAGTGGAGTCTCCGGTACAGGGCAGCCTCTGGAAGGTGACGGCTAAGCTTGGTGATATTGTCGAAGAGGGTGAAGTTCTTGCTATCGCTGAAGCGATGAAGATGGAAGTTGATATTGAAGCTCCCGAGGCGGGAAAAGTGGTGAAGGTGCTTTGCCATGAAGGGGAAAATATCCATGCGGGCAAGTTGCTTTTCGTGATCGAACCGTTGGAATAGAGACTGCCATGAAACTACAATGTTTTAAAACGATGTGGGGATTTGAAGGTGACTTCGAGACCGCCTGTCTGGAAGCAAAAGCAGCCGGTTTTGACGGTATCGAAGGAGCTGCACCGACCTCCCCGGAGGAACGAAGATACTGGAAAGCGTGCCTTGAAAAGCATGGTCTGCTCTATATCGCAGAAGCGGTGACAGGCGGTGACTATGTTCCCCGCCGTGATATGGATGCAGAAGAGCATCTGAAGGATCTTAAAGAGATCCTTCGGCGCAGTGCAGAACTTGCACCGCTGTTTGTTACCTGTATCGGAGGAGTGGATGCCTGGTACGAGGAAGAGAGTCTGCACTTTTTCAAAGAAGCAATGAAAGCGGCAGCACATTATAACCTCGAGATCAGCTTCGAGACCCACCGAAGCCGCTCGCTCTTCAATCCATGGGTAACACGCCGTATCGTGCAAAAGCTGCCGCAGATCGCGTTGACAGCAGATATAAGCCACTGGTGCGTGGTATGTGAACGGCAGATGGATACGGAGTTTGAGACCATTGAAGCGATCGCTTCCAATGTACGTCATATCCATGCCCGTGTCGGCTATGATCAGGGTCCCCAGGTACCCCATCCTGCGGCACCTGAGTATGCTGATGCCCTGAAAGCACATCAGCAATGCTGGGAGTGTATCTGGCGTCTCCAGCGGGATCGCGGCTTCGAGATGAGTACGATAACCCCGGAATTCGGACCGGACGGTTATCTGCACACCTTGCCTTTTACACAGGCACCGGTAGCTGATCTATGGGAGATAAACTGCTGGATGGCTAGAACCGAAACCGAACATTTTAACGATATTATGAAGGATGCCTCATGAGTTCAAGACTTCCCGTTATCGTACTGCTGAGCGCTTCCATACTCTGGGGCCTTTCATGGCTGCCGTTAAAAACCATCAACGGTATGGGGATCGACGGCATAGCCTTAACCTTAAGTGCTTACGGCATATTAGCATTGACATTGACCCCGTTCCTATTGGGGCAGGTATCTATCTGGCGTAACCATAAGAAGATGATGGGATTGATCTTCCTGCTTGGAGGCGGTGCCAATCTTGCTTTCACCTATGCATTGATCAACGGTGAGGTGATCCGCGTTATGGTACTTTTTTACCTGCTTCCTGTCTGGGGAGTTTTAGGCGGAAAGTTCTTTTTGAAAGAGGAGATCGACCGCTGGCGCTGGCTGGGCGTAAGTTTGGCTATAGGCGGGGCTTTTCTTGTCTTAGGCGGCTTTGATGCCCTCGGCGGTGCACCGTCATGGATCGATCTGATTGCCCTGCTATCGGGCTTTTTCTTTGCCATGAACAATCTTGTTTTCAGGGCGGCACAGGCTGTTCCTGTTGTCTCAAAGATTACTGTAATGTTTTACGGATGTTTTATCCTTGCAGCTATACTGATAGCCGGTAATGTCGAACCAATGCCAGCCTTTGTTTCAATGGATGCCTGGCTTGCACTTGCGCTTTACGCACTGATCTGGCTGCTTGCAGCAAATATCGGCTCTCAGTGGGGTGTCACCCATATGGAAGCCGGACGCTCTTCGATCATCATCATTATGGAGCTGATCACCGCTGTCATCTCTGCAACGATCATTGCAGGGGAGACGATGAGCCCTGTCGAGATACTCGGCGGGGGACTGATCATGACAGCAGCATTCATAGAAGCGCTGCGTACAAAAGATGACGACGTTCCTTCAGCAGAAACGTCTATATAAATAAGGATAGATTATGACTATATCAAAATTACTGAATGACTATAAAAACAAAATAACTGCACCGCGTGACGTGATCGCGCAGATCAAAGCACGTATCAAAGCGCATACCGATAATCCGATCTATCTCTACGTTCTTAGTGACGAAGAGCTTGAACCATATCTTTCACGGCTGGAAGGTGTTGATATCGATTCTCTCCCGCTCTATGGTATCCCTTTTTCCATCAAGGATAACATTGACCTTGCCGGCGTGCCGACAACCGCAGCCTGTCCTGAGTTTGCTTACACACCGGAGCGTTCATCGTTTGCCGTTGAACAGCTTATCCAAGCCGGGGCAATACCTGTAGGCAAAACCAATCTTGACCAGTTTGCTACGGGGCTTGTAGGCACGCGCTCCCCTTACGGTGCCTGTAAAAACAGTATCAGTCCCGAGTACATCTCCGGAGGCTCAAGTTCGGGCAGTGCTGTAAGTGTGGCCCTTGATATGGCGGCCTTTTCACTTGGAACGGACACGGCAGGATCAGGAAGGGTTCCTGCGGCATTTAACAACCTGATCGGTTTGAAAGCTTCCAAAGGTGTCGTGAGTACCGGTGGTGTGGTGCCTGCCTGTAGGAGTCTTGACTGTGTTACGGTTTTTGCTGCAGAGCTTCCCTGTATCCAAACCGTATTTGATATCATCAGCCGGTATGACCAGGAGGATATCTATAGCAGAGCCTATACTCCGACAGAAGAAAAAGCAAAAAGAAGTTTCACTTTTGCAATCCCTCAAAAAAAGCATTTAAAATTCTTCGGTGATGATCAGGCGCAACAACTTTTTGAAGAGGCTGTTAAAAAATTTGAATCCTTAGGTGGAAAAGCGGTAGAGGTAGATTATACGCCTTTTGATGAGAGTGCCAATCTTCTCTACAGCGGTCCATGGGTGGCTGAGAGATATATCGCTATCAAAGATACGATTACAAAGACCCCTGAAGTGGTAAATGAAACAGTAAGAACGATCATATCCGGCGGAGACAAGATAGATGCGATCAACTATTTTGAGTCTGAATATACTCTAAAGAAAAATAGAAAAATCATGGACAGGATATTCAATGAATATGCGTTCATGCTTACGCCGACAACGGGAACGATCTATACGATAGAAGAGGTAAATGCTGATCCGATACAGTTAAATACCAACCTTGGATACTACACCAACTTTATGAACCTGCTTGACCTTTGTGCTATTGCCGTGCCTGCCGGCTTCAGGGAGAATGGTCTGCCATTTGGGGTAACCATCATTGCTGACACATTTGAAGAAGAGAAAATCATGGATTATGCTTCAAACTATTTAGGTGTTTAACATGAAAGAGAATGAGATACTGGTAGGTGTATGCGGTGCGCATATGGAAGGGCTGCCTTTGAACTGGCAGTTGACAGCGCTTGATGCAACACTTGTCCAAAAAACAAGAACCCAAAAAGGGTATCGGTTGTTTGTACTGGAAAACAGAGATCCGATCCGTCCGGGGATGATATATGACAGTAGCAGCGATACACAGATTGAGCTTGAAGTGTGGTCGATGCCTGTAGAGAACTTTGGAAAGTTTATGAAGCAGATCGCTTCGCCTCTCGGGATCGGCACCGTATATCTGGAAGATGGAAACGGTATTTACGGGTTTTTATGTGAAGCTGACTTTCTAAAGGATGCAAAAGAGATCAGTGATCTGAAAAGCTGGAGAAACTATATCGCATAGCCACTGTTTGTTCCCGAAGTTGCTTTTGATCGATGGATGGGGGTAAGTTGTATGGCGCATGCAGACCTCCACCTGTAATGGTAACCCTTGGGTATGGTTTTTGCAGTGGTTGCGTCTGATCCCTATGGGTATATCGGGATTGAAAGGAAGGCTTGGAGTCTTGAAGTAGCATTTCGCTAGAATATATTTAAGAGCAATCCAAGGGAGTAGATGATGAAAGATCTTGCAAGTATACTCGGCGACCGTAGCGGTGACAAGTGTGAGTTGTGCGGCTCGACTGATGGATTGGGTGTCTACCAGGTAGAGCCTTCAGATGGAAGTGCAGAGCAGTCTATACTGCTTTGCAGTACCTGTCAATCACTGGTGGCTAACCCGATGGATAATGTCAACCACTGGCACTGCCTGAACGACACCATGTGGAGCCCTGAACCTGCAGTACAGGCGATGGCATACCGTATCCTCAAACAGATCTCTTCCGAGGGATGGCCGCAGGATATGCTTGATATGCTCTATCTTGAACCCTCTGTTCAGGAGTGGGCAGAAGCAGGACTGGAAGAGGAGAATCAACCGGAGGTAAGAGACGCAAACGGTACATTACTCCAAGAGGGAGACAGTGTCACTATTATCAAGGACCTTCCGGTTAAAGGTGCGGGATTTACAGCCAAGCAGGGAACTACGGTAAAAAATATCCGTATGGTAGCCGATGATCCGACGCATATACAGGGACGGGTGAACGGGACCTTGATCTATCTGAAAACGGAATTTTTGAAGAAGTTATAATATGGGGAACATTTTGAAAGTATGAAAAGGAGTAGCAGAGACTACTCCTTGAAGATCAAGCCATTTTCTTGATCGTTTTTTTCGCTACTTTTTTGGCGATTTTCTTTGTTGCAGGTTTTTTCTTCAACACTCTTTTAGTGACTTTTTTGAGTACTTTCCCTGCTGCTTTTTTAGCAACAACCTTTTTTGCTACCGCTTTCTTTGTAGCTTTTTTCGCTACCTTTTTCACTGCTTTTTTCTTTAAGACTTTTGCCATGAACGACACCCCTTTTTATTTTATTTTATTTTAAAACCACACTCTGTCGAAACGGTAATAAAACATCCTATTATATTACCTTCATCGGAAGATGTCAATCATAATCCTTTCATTACCGTTTCATAGAGGTAGTCAACGTCATCATCCTCCAGAAAGACCGTTTTTTTGCTTTCAAAAAATGCAAAGAGTTTCTGCTTTGGGAGTGAAGCACTGTAGAGACATTCGGGGTGTGCGGGGATAAAGGATTGCATCAAAGAGATCTGTTCCCCCAGAGGTGTTTCACAAATGTAACACTGCTCGTCATGATGAATACGCCCTTCATATTCTAAAAGTTTGATATAGCTTTCGCAGACGATACGTTTGGGGTTTTGCCTGTGCCATCTTTTTGCAGCATCCATCAGCAGGTCAAAATAAAAACGCTCTATCTCTTCAGCATCTTTGAGATGCGGTTCAAAAAGCCGGATAAAGTTATGCCAGAGCAGCAGCCTGTTCTTGTCAAAAAGCCAGGGGAAACCGATATGAGAGAGCGCACGTATACGGGGAAGAAATCTGCCATCCTCACCGTCCACTTCAAAATCCACCAGGTTTCCAAGCTGCAGGATCGAGTGTCTGGCGCCGTAAAAACGGTAATAAGAGCGTATATTCTCTTCACTTAAGACAACGGCGATCGAGTCTTCGTTCTTGGCTTTTTTGACACCCAGTATAAATCCTCTGATAGCATTTCCTTTTTTTGATATTTCGGTAAATTATAATGAAAAGAGCATTAAACAACACCCCCGCAGAAGGGAATTAAGGACCGATTAAACAATATTTAACGGCTATTTCTGTATAATCGGGCCTATTTTATGAACACCTTTAAGTGTTCTCTATACCAAAATTTAAGGCTGAATAATGCAAGATTTATATACTTCATTCAAGGACAATTGTGGATTTGGACTTTTGGCATCCATCGACAATATTCCTTCACACAAAAACCTCGAAGACGCTGTCACATCGTTAGAGCGTATGATGCATAGAGGGGCAATTGCAGCAGACGGTAAGACAGGGGACGGTTCGGGGCTTTTACTCTCTATTCCACGATCTTTCTTTGCAAAAGAGGCAAGTCAAGACGGTGTAGAACTTCCTGAAACCTATGCAGTCGCAATGGTCTTTTCAAAAAATGAAAACAATTTTGATGTGATCAAGACAGTATGTGAGAATAATGATCTTCAAGTGATCTATACACGTACGGTACCGGTTGATACCAATGCGCTAGGGAAGCAGGCACTAGAGACACTTCCGGATATCAAACAGGTTTTTGTTACACC
This sequence comes from Sulfurovum sp. MH2-6, assembly GCF_058374785.1. NCBI lineage: Bacteria > Pseudomonadati > Campylobacterota > Epsilonproteobacteria > Campylobacterales > Sulfurovaceae > Sulfurovum > Sulfurovum sp. MH2-6. Next base: position 1,752,813 of record NZ_CM178170.1, on the reverse strand, counting down.
TAAATCTGCAGTAGCAAAAGAGCGTTTTGATGCCCTGATCTACCTTTCACGCAAAGAGATCGAAGCCGCATTAAAAGAGGATGAAGATTTCTATATCCCTTCATTCTCTACAGCAGTGGTATCGTACAAAGGCCTTGTGATGCCAACCCATATCAAAGAGTTTTACCAAGATCTTGCAAATGAAAACTTTGAGATATCATTCTGTCTTTTCCACCAAAGATTCTCTACAAACACATTGCCGCAGTGGAAACTTGCACAGCCATTTAGAATGATCGCACACAACGGTGAGATCAACTCTGTTACAGCCAATAGATTCAATGTCGCTGCGAAGATGAATGCAGTAAAAAGTGATGTCTTCAGTGATGATGAGATGAGCAGACTCATGGATGTGATCCAGGATGGTATGAGTGACTCTGCAAGTCTTGACAACTTTATGGAGTTCTTGCGTATCAACGGTGTAGACTTCTTTAAAGCAGCACGTTCAATGATCCCTGCACCATGGCACAATGCGCCGCATATGGATAACGACCTGAGAGCGTTCTATGAGTATGCGAGTACCTGTTTTGAACCGTGGGACGGTCCGGCAGCAGTGAGTATGACTGATGGCCGTTATATCGGTTGTGTACTTGACAGAAACGGTTTGAGACCGTCCAAGTACATCAAGACAACAGATAACAGACTTCTTATCTCTTCAGAGTATGGGGTGCTTGAACTTCCCGAAGATGAGATCGTTGAGCGTGGTAGACTTCAATCCGGTGAAATGATGGGGATCGACCTTAAGTTCGGTAAAGTACTTTACAACGAAGATATCAACGAGTATATCAAAGCAGGACACCCGTACAACAAGTGGCTCGGAGAGAATATGAGCTATCTTCAGGAGCATGTACCCAATACAACAGTAGAGAAACCATACGGTGATCAAAAAGATATGGAGTCTAAACAGCGTTACTTCAACTACACGCTTGAACTGATCAGAGAAGTGATCAAACCGATGGTTGAAGAGGGGAAAGAACCGACTGCATCCATGGGTGATGATGCGCCGATCGCAGCGTTCTCTAAAGAGCAGAGAAACTTTACAGACTTCTTCAAACAGAAGTTCGCGCAGGTCACTAACCCTCCGATCGACCCGATCAGAGAGAAAACGGTAATGAGCCTCAATACCGGTTTCGGTGAAGTAAGAAATGTGCTTTCTGATGATGCAGAGCATGCAAAAAGACTTAAGACGGTACTTCCTATTATGTCATCTGAGAAATTCCATATCCTTCAGGAGTTTGGAGATGAGAATAACGAGAAGTATGATCCTGCTTATAAATGTGGACACTACGATACTACGTTTACACATGATCTTAAAGCAAGTCTTGATGCACTGATTGAAAAAATCATCGTAGATGTTAGAGATAACGGTGTAAGAACCATCATCCTTGATGATAGGGGATTGACTGCAGACAATAAAGTAATGCCTATCATGATGGTAGTAGGGCGTCTGAACCAGGTACTGCTTGAGCGTAAACTAAGACACCTTACAAGTGTCGTAGCTGCTACAGGGGAAGTGTTCGATCCTCATTCGGCTGCATGTCTGATCGGGTATGGTGCCGCAGCAGTCTTCCCATACCTGTTCTACTATACGGTAGATACTCTGATTGACTTAGAGGGTGAAGAGCGTGTAGCGCTGTTTAAAAAGGTGCGTAGAGCGATCGGTGGCGGTCTGATGAAGATCATGTCAAAGATGGGTATCTCAACGATCTCAAGCTATAGAAACTCTCAATTGTTTGATGCGATAGGTCTAAGTGAAGAGATCATTGAAGAGTGTTTCAAAGGTACACGAGGCCTCTTGAAAGGGCTTGGATACAGTGATATCGAAGCGCGACTTAACAGTAATCATCAAAAAGCATTTACAGATGCATTTGAGGGTGAAAGACATGTGCTCTATAAAGGCGGATTCTACAAGTATAGAAAAGGTGAAGAGTTCCACGATTTCTCAAAAACCACGATCAGTGCGATCCAAAAAGCTGCTGAAAGCGGAAGTAAAGAGGATTACGAAAAAGTTAAAGAACTTGTCAATAACAGACACGAAAAATTTATCCGTGACTTCTTTGAATTCAAGAGCGAGAGAGCTCCGATCAGTATCGATGAGGTAGAGCCTTTAAGCGAAATCTTCAAACGTTTCTCGACAGCAGCGATGTCTATGGGATCGATCTCTCAAGAGGCACATGAAACGTTGGCTATGGCGATGAATACCATCGGCGGTAAGTCTAACTCCGGTGAAGGAGGTGAAGATGAAGCACGTTACGGTACGAACAGAGTCTCCAAGATCAAGCAGGTTGCTTCCGGTAGATTCGGTGTTACTCCGGAATATCTACAGAATGCCGAAGAGCTTCAGATCAAAGTAGCACAGGGTGCGAAACCGGGTGAAGGTGGACAGCTTCCCGGGGCAAAAGTAACTCCTCTGATCGCTAGATTGAGATATACGAAACCTGGTGTTACATTGATCTCGCCGCCGCCACACCACGATATCTACTCTATCGAGGATCTGGCGCAACTGATCTTTGACCTGAAACAGGCTAACCCGAAAGCAAAAGTAGCGGTCAAACTTGTATCAACAGCAGGTGTCGGTACGATCGCTGCAGGTGTTGCCAAAGCGTATGCCGATAAGATCATCATCTCAGGTGCAGACGGTGGTACGGGTGCAGCACCGATCGGTTCTATCAGGTTTGCAGGTAACCCTTGGGAACTTGGTCTGGTTGAAGCACACAATGCACTTAAAGCAAACAACCTTAGAGGACAGGTAACCGTAGAGACCGACGGTGGACTTAAAACAGGTATGGATGTTGTCAAAGCAGCGATCCTCGGTGCAGAAGAGTATGCATTTGGTACTGCTGCACTTGTCATCGTAGGATGTATGATGTTGCGTATCTGTCACCTCAATACCTGTTCGGTAGGGGTTGCAACGCAAGATCCTAAACTGAGAGAGAGATTTTCAGGGAACGTAGAAAAAGTGATCAACTACTTCAACCTTATCGGTGAAGAGATCAGAGAGATCCTTGCAAGTCTTGGTTACAGATCGCTTGAAGAGATCATCGGTAAGACAGAACTGCTTCAAGTGATCGATGATGAGTTTGCCAAGAAGTTTGATTTTGAGCAACTACTTCAAAAAGTAGAGGGTGTAGATACATGCCAGGTGGCTTCTAACGAACCGTATGATCAGAACGAGTATGAAAAAGCGATCATTGAAGAGCTTCTTCCTACGATTGAAAATCCTGAAGCACCGATCACTTTGACGAAAGAGATCAACAACCTCAATAGAAGTTTCGGTACGAGAATTTCAGGAGAGATAGCGAAGCGTTACGGTAACGAAGGTCTTCCGGAAGGTACGATCAATCTTGATCTCACCGGTACGGCAGGTCAGTCTCTGGGCGCTTTCCTCTCTAAAGGGATCAATATCAATGTCAAAGGTGCAGGGAACGACTATATCGGTAAAGGGATGAACGGCGGTAGTATCGTGATCACTGCGGATAAGATCGCAGGTGCACCGTTTGCCCTTGGCGGTAACACGTGTCTTTATGGTGCGACAGGCGGTACAGTCTATATCAACGGTATGGTTGGTGAGCGTTTTGCGGTACGTAACTCGGGTGTTACAGCAGTCGTAGAGGGAACAGGTGACCACCCATGTGAGTATATGACAGGCGGTGTGGTTGCGATCCTTGGTAAAACAGGTGTGAACTTCGGTGCAGGTATGACAGGCGGTAAAGCATTTGTTTATGATATTGACGGTGAATTCTATGAAAAGATGAACCCGGAACTTATCGAGGCATTCCGTATCGATACGGATGAGTATGATACGGAGATGTTTGAGCTTAAAGAGCTTCTTAAAGACTACATCGAAAAAACAGGCAGCCAGAGAGCTACGGAAATCCTGGAAGGGTTCAGAACGGAGATCAGAAAGTTCTGGATGGTTGTTCCAAGAGGTACAAAGCCGACACTTGAAGCACAAAAGAAAGGTGAATAAGTTCGGCAAAGCCGAACTTAGCGTCCAGCGATGCGTCTTTGACGCACTATTTTCTACTTATCATTTCGTAGTTCGGGGAAACCGGGCATCTTACACGAAGGAAATATCATGACCCCATTTATTCAAGCTGTCATTAACGCCAATAAAGAGATCTTCAATGCATTGCAAAACTTTGAAAACACGTGGTATGAAAAGAGTGAAGTCGGTGCAGGCGGAGATGTAAGTTCAAAGCTGGATCTCTTTGCCGAAGAGGTCTTTGTGAAGTATCTCGGTTCGTATGGCGTCATTGAGTCCGAAGAGAGCGGTGTGATAGGGGAGGGTGAGGAGCAGATCATCATCGATCCTATTGACGGTTCCTCCAACGCCTTGTCCCATTTTCCCTATTTTGGCAGTTCTGTTGCCAAGATCAATGGGGAGGGTGTACTTGATAGTGCGATCGTCTGTAATTTTGCCAATGGGGATATCTTTATCAAAGAGGCAGGGAAAGAGGCAGTGCAGGGAAAACTTTTCAGTGAGGATTTTACTCCGCTGCAAAAAAACGCTAAAAGTGAGATAGGGCTCTTTGAAAAAGCCTATGCCAACAGTGCTTTGGTAGAGAAGTTACACCAAGAGAAAATCAAGTTCCGGGCCCCCGGTGCAGTGGCACTTTCACTCGCTTATGCACATAGTGTAGAGTTTGTACTCTATGTCGGAGCGTTTCGAATCTATGATTTTGCTGCGGGATTGGCACTTTGTGAGGGTCTTGAAGTGGTTGTTGATGAGGATTATGTTATAGTATCGCAAGATAAAAATATTGTAGATAGAATCGTTGGATTGATCCAGTCGGTTTAATTGGAGGAATAAACAATGTTTGGAAACCTGTTCAAAAAAGATGAGAGCGTAAAAGAGACACCCAACCAGTGGATAAAGTGTCCTAAATGTACCTCCTTGATGTTCTATAAAGAGGTTGAGTCAAAACTCAACGTATGTCCAAAGTGTAACCATCACTTCCGTATCAGTGCAGATAAACGTATTGAATCGATCGTTGATGAGGGATCATTTGTTGAGATGGATGCAACACTCGCTCCTGTCGATCCTTTGAAATTTTCAGACAAGAAGTCGTATAAAAAACGTTTGGAAGAGGCGAAAGCAAAAACGGGTAAAACCTCTTCAGTCGTAAGCGGTAGTGCTACGATCAATGGACAGCCTGTAGAACTCGCTGTATTTGACTTCTCCTTCATGGGTGGGAGTCTCGGTTCTGTTGAGGGTGAGAAGATCGTAAGAAGTATCAACAGAGCGATCGAAAAAGAGTGCGGGTTTATCATCGTTTCTGCTTCAGGTGGTGCACGTATGCAGGAGAGTACCTATTCACTGCTTCAGATGAGTAAGACTTCTGCTGCGCTCAATAGACTGCACCAAAAAGGTCTGCCGTTTATCTCTATCCTGACTGATCCTACGATGGGTGGTGTATCGGCATCCTTTGCAATGCTGGGTGACATTATCATGGCTGAACCTGATGCATTGATCGGATTTGCAGGACAGAGGGTGATCAAGCAGACTGTCGGTGTTGATCTCCCTGAAGGGTTCCAGCGTGCAGAGTTCCTGCTTGAGCATGGACTGATCGATATGGTAGTAAACCGTGAGCAGATGAAACAGACACTTTCAGATCTTTTCAAACTTTTCAATACAAAGGCAGGGTAAACACCCCGTATGTCTCAAAATGCTGCTGCAATCTATGCACTTGTAGATAAAGAGACACTCAAACAAAAGGGTGTCTCACTTATCCTCCATCTGGAACATCTCAAATCTTTTGATATCCCTATCCTGCAGTACCGTAACAAAAAGGGCACGCTGGAAGAAAAAAAATCCGACCTTCTGAGGATACGGGAATATTACGAGGGGACGATTATCATCAATGATACGATCGAACTGATAGCCTATGCAGACGGCTTGCATATCGGTCAGGAGGATATACGGGAGTATGGTTCTGATCTCAATGAATCAGTCAGGAAAGTACGTGGTATGATCGGTAGAAAACTGCTTGGTCTCTCTACCCATAATCTCTCCGAAATAGAAGAAGCCAACAGGCTTGATCTGGACTATATCGGACTGGGAGCCTACCGCTCCACCAAAACAAAATCTGAAGCGAATGTAGGCGGTAAAGCACTGCTGGAGGCAGCGAAACACTCCAAACATCCTGTCGGTATCATCGGAGGGGTAAAACTCGAAGATGCGTTTGAAAAACCGATCCTCTATAAGGTGATCGGTTCAGCGCTCTACCGTTAATTCTCTTCTCTCCCGAAGGTAGCCTCTAAGCCCTGAATAAGGCGTTGTTTCTCCTCTTTGCTCAGACGTGCTTCCGGATGGGTGAGCGTATAGCCAAATACCGGCATCTCACCCTCTTCGAGCTCCTCAGCTGCCTCTTCACCTTCATTGTGCTTTTGAACTCCCCATGCGGATACATTGAAATGCTCGCGGCCTTCCGTCACATGGTCAGCAATGATCCATGAGAGTGGGGCAAGATTGCTGTACCACGGCCACTCTGTGGTATGGGAGTGACAATCCGCACACGCTCTGTCAAAAAGCGCTTTTGTCTTGGGTGAATCCCATTGCGGTTCAGCCTGGATAGGCGGGTTGGTATGATCCCGTCCTATCGGTATAAACTGGATCAAGAGAAACAGTGCGATCACTCCCAAAACAGATTTTTTCATCACAAAACTCCTTTTTTTATAGGATCTTTCTCCCTATCATATCTGTTTAGTGTTGCTTCCGTGTGTAACGACAGTGAAGTTGTGATCTGTAACTGGTCGACTCTTGGCGGTTATAGATAAAGCAGTTTCTGATACAGTGATTTTTCTTTTTTAAAGGTCTGAAATGCTTTCTCAAAGGAAGCAAGTCTCTTCTGCTCTTTGCGTCTCATCTTCTTTTCCAGTACTTTCAGTGCACTTTTCTTTTTACCTTTAGAGGCTTTAGAGAAGGATCTGAGCTCGTTTTTCTGTACTTGAAGGTCATTGATCTCACCTAGAATTGTCTGTATCTTTTTTAGGTGGCTGAGTGCGTTTTTGAGATTATCTTGAGGTATGATCGGAGAAAGCAGTTCCAGAAGATATCTCAGTTTTTTGAACCGTATACGAAGTTTATGGTAAGCCTTTTGGGATGCGTCTGCTTTAAGCTCTTTTCCTTCCGTGATAATCTCCTGAATACTTTGATGAATGATGGTGATTGCTACAAGAATAAGAGGTTGTTTTGCAGTCTTTTTATAGATAGCATCGCTGTTAAAATGCTCTCTTAATGCAAGAAGTTCCGCTGTGAGGTTTCCCCCGTTTAGAAATTGAAGCAGTGTAGTTTCCAGTGTTTCCTCTTTTTGTTGCAGCCTGTTTTTTAATTTCTTCAAATATTTTTTACCTTTACCGTCAAGCTGTTTTTGAAAGGTATCGATGTCGATCAGTGCTACATCATTGTCCCGTTTGGCATTGGTCTGTTCCATCAGATCTGCAAGTACCCTCTTATGTGTTTTCAGCCATTTGGGATCAAAAAAAGGTTCAAACTCCTGGAGCATTGCACGTAGTTTTCGCATATGGATCCGAAGCTGATGGAGTGCTTCTATATCTTCGGGATCATTTTGAAGCAGTCTCTGATACTGCTTTATCCCGTTTGTAAGCTGATAGAGCATTGTATCCAGCGCATGATGGATCGCCAGGAACGGTGTGATGGTGTAAAGAGATCTATTCTCCTCCAGGTAAGGATGGTTGAGCTGCGGCGTAGGGAAAGTCTCGGAATGACTTAGTGCCGAGTTGTTGAAGGCATGATCATAGGTGACTTCAGTGACTAGAAGCTTTTCAAATATTTCCGGAATCTGATAGGCATGTGCTCTCTTTTCATCCGGAAATTCGATTTCAAGATAGCATAACCCTTTCAACACCCCTTTGAAAATATCCATCTCATAGGTATCGCCTTGATACTCAAAAGTGTAGCGGTTTTTGGTGATGATACGGCCGAGTGCTTCTTTTCTCTGTTTTTGATAGGTCTTAGGTGAGACTTCAAACTCTCTCTCTTCACGTACCATTCCTTCACCGCTCTTGATCGTCTGATAGTAGCTATCCCCCTTTTTACGGTAACGGGTATAGGGGGAAGCCTGGGTTGAGACATAATACTGTTCAAGACGTTCTTTCCTGTAAGGGATATTGTAAAAGTTCAGTAACTTTTTTGCTCTGCAGGGCAGTAGAAGAAACTTGCGTTCTATCTCAAGCTCAACCATCTTATACTCCTTTTTATACCCTTTATTCTACCATAGATTAGAGACAACTATGGTATGATATAAAAAAGGGCTGGAAAGGAGCTGGAGGTGGGTCTAGAGACCATTTTTAGTCTATCTCAACTGCTGGGCGGTATCGGTATTTTTATGATCGGAATGATCATTATGACCGAAGGGTTACGCGCCTTGGCAGGGGACCGTATACGTAAAGCATTAATGCATTTTACCAAGACACCCTCAAGCGGTGCACTCACCGGAGCCATTACCACAGCGATCCTGCAGTCTTCGAGTGCTACGACAGTAGCGGCAGTAGGGTTTGTCGGGGCAGGGTTGCTTGCTTTCCCTGAGGCTTTGGGGATTATCTTCGGTGCCAATATCGGTACAACAATTACCGGATGGATGGTAGCACTGCTTGGTTTCAAACTCAAACTGGGGACGGTAATCCTTCCCTTTATTCTACTGGGAGCTATGCTCAAACTTTTTTTCTCTGATAAATTTGCCGCCATAGGGTATGCCCTGGCGGGTTTTGGTCTGATCTTTGTGGGGATAGAGTGGATGCAGGGGGCGATGTCGGGGGTAGAGAGTGTGCTTTTAGAAAAGTATCTGCCTGAAGAGAGCTGGTTGGGGCGCTTTCAGCTGCTTATCGTGGGGATCATTGTCACCGTCATTACCCAATCCTCCAGCGCGGGTGTGGCAGCAGCTCTGACACTGCTCTATACAGGCCTGATAGGCTTTGAACAGGCCGCAGCATTGGTCATAGGGATGGATGTAGGTACGACTTTTACTGCCGCAATGGCGACGATAGGAGGTTCGGTAGAGGTTAAACGGACGGGAATTTCGCATGTGATCTATAATTTTTTTACAGGGGTGATGGCGTTGCTTTTGATTACGCCTTATACTGCGGTACTCTCTTTGGCAGTTCCAAATGTGTTGAGTGAACATGCCGAGTTGGCACTGGTAGGGTTCCATACCTTTTTCAATACCCTTGGAGTGATTATGGTCCTCCCCTTTGCCGAAAGATTTGCAGGGATGATGGAGCATCTTATCCCCAAACCAAAGAGGAGTCTGCACTACAGGTTTGAAGATGCATTGCTGGAAGATATCCCGGTGGCACTCAGTCTGGTACAGAAGTATCTGGAGGATGAGTGGAAAAATGTCCTGCTTTATATGCACTATCGTTTGGCAAATCATGTTGAAGCGGAAAAGTTTGATCTTGAAAAGATAGAACGTCGACTTGAGGAGATCGAGATCTTTTGTGACAAGATACATCTCTCCCAAAGCGAAGAGACCAACTGGAAACGGCTGATCGATATCATACATATCACCGATCACCTGCAACGTCTGATAGACAGGTGTCAGGAGGATCAGAAGAGTATCGATTTCCTGATGCGCTCAGAGTATCTGAAAGAGGGGTTTGGGTGGTTATATGAAGATATCGAGTTTCAACTGAAGAGTTTGGATATTTCAAACTATAATGAATCGACGATTTTTGGGAAAAAAAGTGAAAAAAAGATCAAAAAGTTTGTCTTTGAGAGCAGAGAATCTCTGACTGCACTGATGGCAGATGATACCGTCAGTATCATCGAGGGCGGTAATGCACTCGAAGCCCTTAAGTGGCTGAGCCGTACCAGTAGCCATATCGCCAGAATAAGCAAACATATGGAAGCTGCATTTTCCAGGGCAGGGGAGATAAATACGGCCCCGATCGCAACTTAGAAGATAGACTTCAGTGCGGTTATTTTCTGCTATAGACGGGAATCAAAGCCTGTATCTTGTGAGAGATACTAGGCGATATATCGTCTTCTGCGGTTTTCTTTCATTTTACGATTATCTGTGATAATCAACCCTTCGATGACACCGTGCAGTTTGTCGTTCTTGCTAAAGTCAAAAAAATTCACTCCTCCCTCATTGTACAACTCAGGATACTGTTTGAAAAGTGTAGGGATCGATACCTTGAATTCTCTGAGATAGTGTTTTAATTCCGCCAATCCATCCTTATAGCTCAGACCGTCAAAAAGTTTTTTATATTTCTCTTCTTCTTCTTTGGAGATATGAAATTTACTTTTTGCTTTCAGCATCTGTACATCAGCAGAAAAATATTTAGAGTAGAAATAGACGATCGCCGATGCTGCTTTCTGCGGCATATCTGCATTAATGGTAACAATACCGTAGGTATAGCGTAGTTCAGGATGTATATTAAGATAGGTCACGATACCTTTCCATAGATTGTCCAGTGCCCTGGAGCGCCAATACTTGGGTTGTACAAAACTTCTACCGACTTCCATGGACTGATCTAGATAATTTTCAAACTCTTGATCAAAGTGGTACTGGTTATAGGTATAGAGTGCCTCCATACCTCTTTGAGAGACAATTTCCTGACAGAGTCCCAGTCTGTATGCACCCATGATTTCAAGATCTTCTTCATTCCATAAGATCAGATGTTTGTAGTAACTGTCATAGATGTCATTGTCACGGTAGTTCTTTGTCCCTCCTCCTATCGTTCTAAATGAGAGTTCTCTTAGACGTCCCAATTCATTGATCAGGCAGGGAGCGTTTTCCGCATCGGCAATCACAAGCTTATTCCCGTCACTGGTATAGGTCAAGAATTCTGCTTTTTCAATCTCTTCTTTTAAGAGTTTTGGATTGATCGGAGGAGCGATAGTGATCTCTGTTTTGAGGATCTCTTCCTTGTCGGTTCCCAAATTATAGAGATGGTCATAAAACATCTTTGCATAACTGTCCAGTGCGATATTCCCATCGCTAAAAGAGGTGGCAGGGATCACTTTCCCGATAGTATACTGTAATGGTTTTTGTCTGCCTGCAATGGCAAATTCCCGTGGCAGCATCAGGCCTGTTATTTTGTTAGGCAATAGTAGTGAGAGGAGGTAGAACAGTGCACTGTTTCTTCCATTGATCTTGACAGGCAGGATCGGTACGGATGCTTTTTTTGCTATTTTTAGAAAACTGGGTTTCCATTCACTGTCTTTTATTCCTTTCACTGTGAGTCTGCTGACGATTCCTGCAGGAAAAATAACGACAGCCTCGCCATTATCCAGTGCCTCATATACACTCTTCAGACTTTTTTTCGTAATGGCACCCGTGATGTTATCTACCGGGATAATGATATCCGATGCCTGTTTTACCCCACTTAGCATACTGTTTACCAAAAGCCTTACTTTTTTATTTTCTCTCTGATTTGCTAGAAGCTCTACAAGAGAATACGCATCTGAGGCCCCTGTGATATGGTTTGCCACTACGATCAGACCGCCCTCTGAGGGAATGTTCAATAACTCCCTGGGTTTAACGCAATAGTGTATATTTAGCTGCCTCAACATACTGCTTACATAGTTGATGCCTTTAAGAAAATGATTCTCTTTATAGATAGTGTTAAAATCTCTTTCATGAAATAAGTTTTGCAAAGATGTAACAATCAGATCCTGCACAGTTTGAGGCAGTTGATTTAACTTTGGAAATTTATCATAGAGTATCGCTGAAACATTAAACATTGGAAGTCCTTGGTGCTATTTTTATTTTCTTTCTAGTATCAAGTACTTTTTTATGGATTTCATCTATCTGGGTTACACTCATGTTGCTTGGAAACTTATCGTTCAAACCGTATGGGCTTTTGTATCTGCGGACCTTGCCTTTTTCCGTCTCTGTAGAGAGAAAAAAGTTGCGGCGAGGTGAATATACTTGAAGCACTTGAGAACATTGAAATGTTTCTGCTTTGGAAAGTATCTCATTGGATGTATACGGATCGATAAGCGTGTAATCAGATAGAATGTTGCCGTTTAAAGTACATTGATAGATATCAGGGTAATTCCGGCTAGATGGAAGTATGTGTGTTGCTTCAAAGATTTTTACATGCATTGAACCTTGAGTGTATTCAGATGCATTCCCCTGTAAAACTTTGATCGTTATCAATATAAGAATTATGAATTGTATAGATTTCAAACTTATATCCCCTTCCCCTTTGAAACAACTAATTCTAAGATAAAGTTACTTTAATAATAATAATTTTTGATAACGTTTTTGTAATGAGGGGGAGATGATTTTTATAAATTGGTTCATTGTCACGTTAGTGTCACATTCATTTGATATTATTACAATAATTATATGTAAGAGAGGGGGGAGTATGCAAAGATTACTCATAGGGATTTTACTGTTTTCGTTGTGGTTATACACATTTGGTCAAGGGATAGATAGTACATCTTCAAACGGTATCGATCAGGATATGATCCTATCACATTAATTAAAATTCTACACTTGTGAGGACGAAGAGTTCAAATGGGAAGTTTGTATTTCCGGTCAGAAGATCGGAAGGGAAATCGTGTAGCTATTACCCGTAAGATGCACTCTTGCTATGCTGCTGTTTGTAGCGTAATCTCTTTTTTGATCTGATGATGAAGAGCTCTTTTATCATACTCTTTTTGAACAGCTATCCAGATGAGAGGAAGCTTTGCCGATCTGCATGCCTTTTCAACCAGTTGATCACGTTTGATCCGCTCTTTTTTCTGGTGACTTCTGTCATTGAGCTCGATGACACAGATAGGATCCATGCTTGTTCTGTCACAGAGTACATAGTCAAAATGTTTACTGCTGATCTGAAAGAAGTGTCTGTTCCATTTTTTTCTTGAGAGCGTTCGCTTCGGCAGTATGGTATCGGCGATGCGTACCTTCCCGTATACTCTGAACTCCTTCCCCAATGCCTGCTCCAAAACATGGAGAAACTTCTTCTCTGCCGGAGTAAAGAGTGCAACTTTTTCGTAGTGCAGCCTCTCTCTTCTGTTCACCCACAAAAGCAGTATCAAAACGAAAAGAGCAGCCCCTGCCAGAAGTGCCATATCGTTATGCTGAAGTCTCTCCATCTATTTTCCTCTATCACTATTTTTATTGCGTTGTTCAATCACTTATGCAGGTGCTCTTGGTAAAAGCCAGATCATCTGTTTATGTAGTAAAAGAAAGCGTGTAACATGATATCCCTCGTCCCCAGGATCCAGCTTGCGGGATATTCTGTTCAATGCATCGACACAGTAGGGTGTTCCACCTCAGGAGAGGATGGAACAAGATCATAACCTGGTTATATCTCCACGCCGCGTTTACGGTAAAACTCTTTTCTGAACGCCTCGAATCTTTCCTCAACGATCGCCTCTCTCATCTGTTTCATCAGGTCGAGGTAGTAGTAGAGGTTGTGGATCGTCGAGAGCCTGAGATAGGTGATCTCATGGGCCCTGAAGAGGTGTCTCATATAGGCGCGTGAGTAGTTCTGGCAGACCATACAGTTACACTCGGGGTCGATCGGTGCCTCATCGGTCGTGTAGGCGGCATTTTTGATATGCATCTTCCCAAACGAGGTAAAGAGGGTACCGTTACGTGCATTACGCGTCGGCATCACACAGTCAAACATATCTATCCCTCTGTAGACGTTTTCTACAAGATCTTCAGGCGTTCCTACACCCATCAGGTAGCGCGGTTTCTCTTCGGGCATGAATTGTGTGGTCCACGCCACTGTATCATACATATCCTGGTTGGCTTCACCGACGCTCAGACCACCGATCGCAAAGCCGTCATAGTCCAATGCACAGAGTTCCCTGGCCGATTTTTCCCGAAAAGCTTTGTCTGTACCGCCCTGGATGATCGCGAAGATATTCTGATCGACACCGATCCCTTTTTTCTGGTTCTCCCTGTGGTAGTTGATCGACTCCTCTGCCCAGCGCGTCGTACGCTCGATACTTGCCTTGATACGTTCCTGTGTGGCAGGCAGTGCGACCAGGTCATCGAGTATCATCATAATGTCCGAACCGAGGTTGTTCTGGATATCGATCACTTTTTTAGGCGTGAAGTAGTGCTTGCTCCCGTCGATATGGCTTCGAAATTCGATACCGTTCTCGTCGATCTTGACATTGTCTGAAAGAGAGAAGGCCTGGAATCCGCCGCTGTCAGTCAAAAAACTTTTGGGATACTTGGTAAATCCGTGCAGTTTTCCCATTTTGGCTACGACATCATCTCCCGGACGAAGATAGAGGTGGTAGGTGTTCCCCAAAATAATATCGGGTTTGATAAAGGTTTGCAGGTCTGTCGCATCCAGTGCTTTGACCGCTCCTACGGTACCTACAGGCATAAATACCGGCGTCTGTATCGTTGAGTGAGCCGTGGTGATCGTACAGGCTCTGGCCTTGCCGTCAGTTTTATCTATCTGAAATTGCATTGTGTTATAATTACCCCTTCAAAATGGCTTCTTCATGGGTGAACCCCTGAGAAGTCCAGGCATATGCCTGAAAATAGTTGTGTAATTGTACCCAATTTTAGAAAGTGATTAATGAAGAATGTATTGATATTGGCTGACGGCAGTGTTGCAAAGCACTTTGTAGACTGGATCAGCAAAAAGCGTGTAGCGGAAAACAACTATTATGTGACCTGTTACCAGAGTGATATGGCACCCGAAAAGATGGGGCAGAATATCTCTGTGTTAAAGATCGATCCGACCAGTTATGCACGCCTCAATACAGTGATGCACGAAGTGCGTTTCAGTATCGTCTATGTCGTTTTGAAAAATATGCAGGATGCACAATACGCACTTGAGAACATTCATATGATCGATGACAAGATGCGGGTGATCCTGTTGCACCAGTGGGGAGAGGAGAAGATCGACTTCAAACTGGAGCATGTCACGGTGATCGACAGTGATAATATCTTGGCAGCCCACCTCTATGACCATCTTCCCAATGTACCGGTCGTGGCACAGAATGTGGGGCTTGGTCAGGGGGAGATCATGGAGATACACGTGCCTTTCGGAAGTTCGTTTGCCTATCGTCATATCGGCTCGATCCTGCAGCGAAAATGGAAGATCGTAGCGATCTACCGTAATGAAAAGCAGATCATCCCTACCCATGCGACGATGATACGTCCCGATGATACACTGCTGGTCCTGGGGAAGCCGATCGTCCTCAACGGTGTCTATAAAACGATCAATAAACGCAGGGGGCTCTTCCCTGAACCGTTTGGAAAGAACCTCTATCTGCTCCTGGATTTTGCACTCGATAGAGAGAATGCGATGATCTATCTTAAAGAGAGTATCTATCTCTTGCGACAGCTTGAACATAAACAGCTCTTTGTACGTGTACTCAACCATGGTGATTTTGAGTTGCTTGAGCAGTTACGTGCCTATGAGTCTGAAAATGTGACGATCCTGGTTTGTTATGATGTCAATCAATATCAACATACTATCGAGTATGATATTCACAAATACGATATCGGGTTGGTGCTGAACTCGATCGCCCGCTTTGAGAGTGATAAATTGAAAAAACTGCTTTATGATCTGAGAAAGATCGTCTATCTCTTTGGAGATGAACCGCTCTATAACGTCAAAGAGTCAGTGGTGTTGATGGGAGAGAAAGAACAGATGGAGTCCATCTCTTCAAGTGCATTTGAGATCTCGGAGCTGCTGAAGCTGAAGCTCTGTCTGTGTGATTTTGACCCGGAAGGTGACTTTGCAAGTAAAAAGATGATCATTGAACATTACGAGAATCTGACACAGATTCTGAATACCGAGATCAATATCGTACAGAAGATCGCCAATCCGGTGAGAGAGCTTGAAAACAGGCAGGATATCCTCCAGATCGCACCGTTTGAAGAGAATCTCAATGCCAATGACTTTGTACGGTTTATCTCTACCAAAATACAGGATTTCCTGCTGATCACCCAGGAACATCCAAAACTTCTTGTGCCGTATGCTATCAACGATCAATAATCATCGGTCCTACAAGCGGTTTTAACCACAAATAAGATAAAATAAAGCAAATTATAACGTTAGGGCACCTTGGGTTTTTGGCGCCCTTATCAACAAGGCTTTATTTATGATCGTTCCTATCAAGCTGGAGAATAGACAGGATATCTCCTATGATATTCTTATCGACAAACTTCCTACACTCTCATTTGATACCAAAGTGGGGATAGTAACAAATCCCACTGTCGCAGGATTGCACCTGGAGACACTTCTCTCAAAAATCGACGCACCCGAAGTACATGTTGTGACTGTGCCTGACGGTGAAGAGTATAAAACACTTGAAACGGTAGAGAACATTCTTGGGGAACTTTTTGAGCATACGTTTGACAGGAAGTCACTGTTGATTGCATTTGGCGGGGGAGTGATCGGAGACATGACCGGTTTTACGGCAAGTCTCTACCAACGCGGGATCGACTTCATTCAGGTGCCTACGACACTACTAAGCCAGGTGGATGCCAGTGTAGGTGGAAAAACAGGCGTGAACAACACGTACGGGAAAAACCTTATCGGTGCATTCTATCAGCCCAAAGCAGTCTATATCAACCCGGAATTTTTAGAGACCTTGCCGCCGCGTGAGTTTGCTGCAGGCGTGGCTGAGATCGTTAAAATGGCTGTGATGTTCGATGCCGAGTTCTTTAATTTCCTGGGGAATGCGGACTTCCATGATGAAGCGGTACTCAAAGAGATGATCCGACGCAGCGTAGAGCTGAAAGCATGGGTTGTCAACCAGGATGAAAAAGAGGCCGGGATCAGAGCGGTTCTCAACTACGGGCACACCTTCGGCCATGTGATCGAAAACGAGACACACTATAGCACCTATCTTCACGGTGAAGCTGTAGCGATCGGTATGGTGATGGCCAATGCACTGGCAGTGGAACTGGGGCTTTTCGAGCAGGCAGAGGCTGACCGGGTGAAGAGACTGCTTGAGTCAGCCGCTTTGCCTGTAAGCTACGAGATCAAAGATGTCGATGCATTTTATGAGCATTTCTTTTTGGATAAAAAAAGTGCCAAGGGAAGTATCAAGTTTATCTTGCCTGAGGGGATGGGTAACCACAAGATCGTCAATGACATTGATGAGATGATCGTCAAAAAAGTATTGAAACAGTTTGGAGCAGATCAATGATACCAAGGCTGCTTCTCTCGTTACTCTTCTTGGCAAATCTGGCATTTGCTGAGATAGTAGTTGACGGGAACACCACTGAAGTCAACAGATCAAACATTCAGGAGACACAGAATCTACAGCAGCATATCGTTTCCCGTTTGGCACAGTTGCAGTTACAGGCTGATGCAATCGATAAAGAGATTTTGGATAGAAGTGTGCTTGCAAAGATATACAGTAACTACTCTACGCTCAAAATCCTGCAAAAACAGTATGATGCCATTCAAAAAAGCATCGATAGTATTAAACTCAAGAAGAGGCTGACGCAAGACGAGCAGGAGCACTTGGATACATTATTGCTTGAGAGTGAAACACTGCAGGGGAAACTGGAACTTTTAAGCGAGTATGAAAAGGATCCTTTCAAAAAATATCTTGAGCCTCCCAAGATCGAAGAGGTGCCGACTGTAGGTAACCCTTTTGCGATTATCGGTGCGATCTCTTACCGGGAGAAACTTATCTCTGCCCAGGATGAGTACCTTTCACGCTATGAAACGCTTGAAGATGTGATAGAGAAGCTTCGTGCCAAAGAGAAGATCATTAAAGAGATGTATGAGATTTCAGGGAAGGATGAAAAGTATCATAAGGTTCTGCTCGATATCAAAGAGGAGATCATGACCTTTGCATCAGTGTTGGATATCTTCAAGACCACGCAGAATGTCTACAGTAAAAAGGTAGATGAGATCACCCTTAGTCTCAAAAAGCAGATCGCTGATGAGAGTAAGAAAACTGTCTATATCGGCGGATTGGTCCTCTTTTTCCTTGTTCTTCTGATCTTGGCAAAGTATATCGTCAAACGTTATATGTCCGATATCGACAGATACTATACGATCAACAAAGCACTGAACCTGACCTTCTTTATTTTTGTGATCTTTACACTGCTTTTTGCCTATATTCAGAACGTGAGCTACCTGGTGACGATCCTCGGTTTTGCATCAGCGGGTATTGCGATCGCGATGAAAGACTGGTTTATGTCGGTGATGGGGTGGTTTGTGATCGTGATCGGTGGTGCGATCCATGTCGGTGACCGTGTGAAGTTTGTACGCGGCAATACGGAGTACGTAGGGGATATCGTCGATATCTCTCTGCTCCGTATGACGATGCATGAAGATGTGACACTGACAACACAGATGACAAACCGTAGAGCAGGGCGTATCGTCTTTATACCGAACAACTTCATCTTTACGGATATGATCTCAAACTATGCACACGCGGGGCTGAAGACCGTATGGGACGGGATCGAGTTTGTCGTGACATTTGACTCAAATTTCAAAAAAGCTGCCTCTATCTCTAAAGAGATTGCCAAAAAATACTCTAAAGGGTATACTGACATCACCAGAAAACAGCTCAATAAACTGAGAAGTCAATATCATATGAAGAATACCAATGTTGAACCGCGTATCTTTACATTGATTGACACTTACGGGATGAAGATCAGTGTATGGTACCTCACCAACTCCTATGCGACTTTGACACTGAGAAGTACGATCTCGGCTGAGATCATTGCAAGGCTGCATGAGGAAGAGGATATCAACCTGGCATTCCCTACACAGTCTATCTATGTGGATAAAGATGTAAGAAAACCACCAATAGAAGCACCTACAAAGGATATAGTGTAAATGCAAAAAGTTTTTTTTAAAACGTTCGGATGCCGTACCAACCAGTTTGATACGCAGATCATGATCTCAAAGCTGAAAGATTATGAGATCAGTATGGATGAGGGGAGTGCGGACATTGTTGTCGTCAACTCCTGTACCGTGACCAACGGCGCAGACTCTTCTGTGCGAAACTACATCAGCTCCATGAAACGTAAAAACCCGGATGCCAAGGTGATCCTTGCGGGATGCGGTGCACACTCCAAAGGCGAAGCACTCTTCAGCGATAAAAAAGTGCATGGCGTGATGGGACACTCGGAAAAAGAGAAGATCAACGAGATACTCAAGCAGGAGCAGCCCTTCTATCAGATCGGTGACCTTACCCATATCGACTCCACGATCGTCGAGGAGTTTGTCGGTAAGTCCAGGGCATTTATCAAGATCCAGGAGGGGTGTGACTTCAGATGTTCCTACTGTATCATCCCTGCGGTGAGAGGAGATGCCAGAAGTCACAGAGAGGCAGATATCATCGAGCAGGTGACCAGGTTGGCCGGTAACGGTTTCGGTGAGTTTATCCTGACGGGGACCAATGTCGGAAGTTACGGGAAAGACCAGGGGTCATCCATGGCCAAATTGCTTAAAAAGCTTTCCCAGGTACGTGGCGTAAGACGTATCCGTATCGGTAGCCTGGAGCCTATCCAGATCGATGAGGAGTTCAAGGAGCTGCTCACGGAACCATGGATGGCAAAACACCTGCATATCGCCCTGCAGCACACCAGTGACAAGATGCTGGAGCTGATGAACCGGCGTAACCGTTTTGAGAGCGATATCAAACTCTTCCAGGAGATCGCTGAAAAAGGGTATGCTTTGGGTACGGACTATATCGTAGGACACCCGGGTGAAGATGATGCGGCGTGGGCTGAAGCGATTAGCAGGGTCAAAGAACTTCCATTGACGCATATCCATGCCTTTACCTACTCCAAGCGCGACAATACCCCTTCCGCTACAATGAAGCCTGAAATAAAAGGGGATATCGCCAAAGCCAGACATAGAGAGCTGACAGAGATCGTCAAGGCTAAAAATTACCTCTTTAGACGTGAGCATACCAGTAACCTGGAAGTACTTTTGGAGAGCGGAAAAGACGGCGTCTATCAGGGATTTGATCAGTACTTCAACCGTATCTCTGTCACAAGTGATGAGGACCTCAGTTCAAACTGGGTAGTGTTAAATGATATCGAGGTGAGCAGTGAAGGCAATAAAGCAGCACTTTAAAGCAACCAAACACCTTAAGATCATTCTGTCGCTTCTGGCGGTATTGGGCCTTTTGCTGGCATTTGCCATACTGAGAGATGGTGCTGAGGTAATTACGCACAAGCAGGCCAATGCGCTTTTTACGCAAGAGAAGATCACAAAGCTGGTTGTAGATGGTGACTATATCCGTATCAAGACAGCAGATAAAGAGTATAAGGTCTATCAGGACGCGATCAACAAAAACAGCTTTTTTACCAAATATCCTGTAGAGGTCAAAGAGAACAACGAATACCTCTATGATATTCTTGCCCTCTTGATTATACTGGGAGCATTCCTCCTGCTCTTTAAGATGATCAAAGAGAACAGAGCACAGCAGTTCAAGCAGTTGAAGCTCAATCTGCAAAGAGAAGATGAAACAGGGAAAAGTGAGCCGGTACAGGCGATTACTTCACATGTAAGGTTCTCGGATGTCGCCGGGATCAGTGCGGTGAAAGAGGAGCTTGAGGAGATCATTGATTTTCTTAAAGCCCCGCAGAAATATAAGGCACTGGATATCAGTCTACCCAAAGGGGTACTGCTGGTCGGACCTCCGGGAGTGGGGAAAACACTGATCTCCAAGGCAGTTGCAGGGGAAGCGGGTGTACCGTTCTTTTATCAAAGCGGGGCCTCTTTTGTGCATATCTATGTAGGTATGGGAGCCAAAAGGGTCAGTGAACTTTTCAAAAAAGCCAAACAGATGGCACCGAGTATTATCTTCATCGATGAGATCGATGCGGTTGGGAAAAGCCGTGGTGAACTAAGGAATGATGAAAGAGAAGCGACACTCAACCAGCTTTTGACCGAGATGGATGGTTTTGAGGAGAGTTCGGGAGTGATCGTTATCGGGGCAACGAACAAGATCGATGTACTGGATGAAGCGCTGCTTCGCGCAGGGCGTTTTGACAGACGTATCCATATCTCACTCCCTGACCTTGAGGAGAGAGCAAAAACACTCGAACTCTATCTGGCTAAAAAGCCTCACAGCGTGAATATCGCTCATGTGGCCAGAATGACGGTAGGATTCAACTCCGCAGCCCTTGCAACGCTCACCAATGAAGCAGCGATCTATGCGATGCGTAACGGCCGTTCTGCGATCGAGACCTCAGACTTTGAAGCAGTCAAAGAGAAGGTGCTGCTGGGTAAACGCAAGATCATGAGTTTGACCGATAGAGAGCGTGAGATTCAGGCCGTCTATCAGGCAGCCAAAGCACTTGTAGCAACATGGTTTGATATCGAGTTTGACAAGATAGGCCTGGTCAATACGATGCTGCTGAGAGAAGACCATGAGATACTCTCAAAAGGACAGCTGCTAAACCGTATCAAGATATACCTGTCAGGAAGTATCGCAAACTCGATCTACTTCAATGAACAGTTTACCAATGCAAGCAGTGATATCAAGCAGGCGAAAGCGATGGTGCATCAAGTCGTCTATGAGTATATGATGAATGAGAACTTCATTATCACGCCATCTCAGGAAGAGGAGCTTCTGAAGAGTTCTGTGACTGAAGTGACGAATCTTCTTAACTCACTCAATGTAGCACTGCAAAAAACTTCAGCCTATCTTCTGGAGCATGAAAATATAGACCAAGACCAGTGTAGAGAGATACTTCGTGAGATATTTTAACGGCTTCTCTCTTCAGGGTGAAGAGGCGTTTTTCCGTGAGTTCCTGATAGAAAGCGACCTATGTGTGTCCGGGTTCAGTTACGGGGCACAGCAGGCATTTGAGTATGTCTATAACACTACCCGGCGGGTAGATAGACTTATCCTTCTCTCTCCGGCTTTTTTTCAGCATCAAAAGCCAAGTTTCCTCCGTACCCAGCTGCGTTATTTTAAAAGCGGTGAGGAAGCCTATATCAAACAGTTTCTGGCCAATGCGGCTTACCCTTCAGAGGATGATCTCTCTGCATCTCTCCATACAGGTACCTATGAAGAACTTGAATCTTTACTGACTTACCGGTGGGAGAGTGAAAAGATCAGTGAGATTCTGGCGAGAGGTACCACGATCGAAGTCTTCCTGGGGAGTGAAGACAGGATCATTGATGCTGCCGCCGCTTTTGATTTCTTTGCCCGGCATGCAGTCACTTATCTGATCAAGGGTGCAGGGCATCTGTTAAGGGATTAAATCTCAAATAATTGAGAGGTGGGCCGGATCGTATCTCATAGAGTGTTTTCCTCTTCATCTCAGGGGTGTGATACTTTGCCTATTTAAGAGAAAATTGATACATTTGAAGAGATGAAACACTGTTTTATATGTTATACTTTTACTATAAAGAGAATTAAGGGATAGATTATGTCATTCACACCTAAAACCCCACATTTGACAATAGATGGTATTATCGAAGTATATGAGGAGGGTATATTTCAGGGTATCGTATTGATCGATCGTAAGTGTGAACCGTTAGGGTTGGCTTTACCGGGTGGATTTGTTGAAATTGGAGAGACGATTGAAGAGGCACTGGTACGTGAGATGAAAGAGGAGACCGGTTTGGATGTGGAGATCGATAGGATATTAGGTATATACTCAGATCCTGATAGAGATCCGCGTTTTCATACGGCAACGGTTGTCTATGTAGCCAAAGCTTCAGGTCAGCCAAAAGGCGGTGATGATGCCAAAGTTGCAAGCCTCTATACCTTGTCGGATCTTCCGGTGGAAAAACTCGTATTTGATCATGGAAAGATCGTAACAGACTACTTGAAAACCTGTAAGTAGCGGGGAGAGGATGTGCAAGATAGCTTCGATCTGCTTATCGCACTCAAAGAATTAGGTTTTCTTCATAACGGGAGA
Organism: Sulfurovum sp. MH2-6; assembly: GCF_058374785.1. Taxonomy (NCBI): domain Bacteria; kingdom Pseudomonadati; phylum Campylobacterota; class Epsilonproteobacteria; order Campylobacterales; family Sulfurovaceae; genus Sulfurovum; species Sulfurovum sp. MH2-6. The sequence goes on along the minus strand of NZ_CM178170.1, from coordinate 1,729,960 downwards.
GATCCCTTCTGGTGGCCTCAGAGCGGAACATTTGAGGTAGTGGTTGGTGCACTGCTTACGCAACAGAGCAAATGGGAAAGAGTAGAAGCGTCCCTCTCCCATCTTAAAGCGGCAAACCTGCTCACCCTTGAGGCACTTTCCTATGCTGATGCACAACAGATAGCTTCACTTATCAAACCAAGCGGATTTTACAATACCAAGGCACAAAGAGTGATCAAACTTTGTGAAAATATACGTCAGGATTTTGCTACCTTTGATAGATTTGTCAATGAGGTTGACAGAAGGTGGCTGCTCTCGCAAAAGGGCATAGGGATGGAGAGTGCAGACTCTATCTTATGCTATGCGTGTCATAGGCCGGTGTGTGTGGTTGACAGTTACACACAAAGGCTTCTGGGGGCATTCGGTTATACGTTTGACAGCTATACAGAGCTTCAGGAGTGGATGGAGCAGGGGATAGAGGAAAACTTTCATAAGATCAAAGTTCTCTACGGTGAAGAGGCAGATCTTGCAACGGTCTATGCCAGATTTCATGGGAAAATAGTAGAATATGCCAAAAAACATATCCGCGGTAAACAGGTTGATGTTGCACCGCTTTTAAAAGCGTTGGAGGAGAGTATATGACCAATATCGTGATCACGGGATGCAGTACAGGTATAGGGTTGGAGACGGCGCTATATCTGAAGGAGAGATATATCTCTGTCTATCCGACAGCACGGGATGAGAAAGATGTGGCGCATCTCAAAAACTTGGGATTTGAGCATGCCATGGTGCTTGATGTGACCAAGCCTGAGCAGATAGCAGCGGTGATCAGCCAAGTGATGGAGCTTGAGGGAAAGATCGATGTATGGTTCAACAACGCAGGTTACGGACAGCCGGGCGCGGTAGAGGACCTTAGCACAGCAATGCTCAGAGCACAGTTTGAGACCAATCTCTTTGGCCTGCATGAGTGTACACTTCAGGTACTCAGAGTGATGAAAGCGCAGGGGTACGGGAAGATCATCCAGCACTCATCGGTACTGGGGCTTATCTCACTCTTTGGCAGGGGAGCGTACAATGCCAGCAAATACGCCATCGAAGGGCTCAGTGATACGCTCAGACTGGAACTTATGGATACCGGTATCTCTGTCTCTCTGCTCAACACAGGTCCTATCACCAGTAATTTCCGCCAAAATGCGATGCAAAAACTCCAGGAGAATGTGGATATAGCGCATTCACGTTTCAAAGAGAAGTATGAAGCAAATATCAGGGGTACAGGAAAAAAAGTACCATTCAACCTGGAGGCTGATGCCGTAGCCTCTGTAGTCTATGAGATCATTGCAGCCAAGAAGCCAAAGCCGCGATACTACATCACCAAGGCAACCTATCTGCTTGGGAATCTAAAGAGGATACTGAGTACTTCTCTACTCGATAAGATACTGATGAGAGTGGGGTAACTTTCTCTCGTTTCCTTTCCCTTCTTTCTCTGTGGCAAAATTTTTTTATCACATCTTACATCTCACATCAATGAATTTTAAAGAGAGTTCTTACAAAGTTGCCTTGGCAGCGTAAAAGTCAGTTAAAATTGATAATGCTTTTATTACAATTAAAAGTGGAAGAAAAGGGGAAGAAGATGATAAGCAAACTACTTCCTGCATTTATCGTACTTTTTGTTATGGTATTTGGTGGGGATTTTGAAGAGGGAATTGCCGCTTATAATGCGGGAGATCATCAAAAAGCGGCAGCGTTTTTCGAAAAGGCGGCTGAGCATGGAGATGTCAATGCCCAGAATAACCTTGGGGTGATGTATGAAAATGGTAAAGGGGTCAAGCAGGACTACCAAAAAGCGGCAGCGCTTTTCCTAAAGGCATCCGAACATGGAGACGCTGATGCCCATTATAACCTTGCGGTAATGTATGCGCATGGCAAGGGAGTAACTCAGGATGATCAAAAAGCCGCAGAGTTTTATCAAAAGGCGGCGGATCGAGGAATTGCAGCGGCGCAAACGATTCTTGGGGGCATGTATCAACATGGTCGTGGGGTAAGACAGGATTATCACAAGGCAGCCGAGTATTATAAGAAGGCAGTGATGCAGGGAGATGCTGATGCACACTATAACCTTGGGGTGATGTATGATCATGGCGAAGGGGTCAAGCAGGATTATTCAAAAGCGGCAGCGCTTTATCGGAAGGCAGCCGATCAGGGGATCGTAGCGGCTCAAACCAACCTCGGGAGTATGTATCTTGACGGCCAGGGGGTCAAGCAGGATTATCAAAAAGCGGCAGCACTTTTCCGGAAGGCGGCAGATCAGGGGCATGCTACGGCTCAAACGATCCTCGGTATGATGTATGAGTATGGTCAAGGGGTAAGGCAGGATGATCAAAAGGCAGCCGAATGTTACCGGAAGGCGGCGGATCAGGGGATTGGTGAGGTTCAAGCGATCCTGGGGGTGATGTACCAGAATGGTCGTGGGGTAAGGCAGGATGATCAAAAAGCAGCCGAGTGTTACCGGAAGGCAGCGGATCAGGGGGTTGCCGAGGCCCAAACCAACCTTGGGGATATGTATCTTGAGGGCCAGGGGGTAAGGCAGGATTATCAAAAAGCGGCAGCGCTTTTCCGAAAGGCGGCGGAGCAGGGGCATGCCAGGGCTCAAACGATCCTTGGTATGATGTATCAAAATGGTCATGGGATACAGCAGGACTATCAAAAAGCAGTCGAGTGTTACCGGGAGGCAGCCAAGCAGGGATACGCTATGGCCCAAAGTAACCTTGGAGATATGTATCTTGACGGCCAGGGGGTCCGGAAAGATTATCAAAAAGCGGCAGAGCTTTACAGGAAGGCAGCTAAACAGGGGATAGCCAGGGCTCAATATTATCTTGGAGTGATGTACTTGAAGGGTCAAGGGATGCAGCCGGATGATCAAAAAGCCGCACTCTTTTTACAGAAAGCGGCCGATCAGGGGGCTGCCAGGGCTCAAACTGATCTAGGGGATATGTACCTTCATGGCCGAGGGGTGAAGCAGGATGATCAAAAAGCGGTAGAGCTTTACCGGAAAGCGGCCGAGCAGGGATTTCCCAAGGCGCAATATACCCTTGATATTCTTTGTAAAGAAAATCCCTCGCTTTGTAAATAAGAGATGCGGTCCACTCCTCTTTTCTGAAGGCGTTTTATCTCACCGTGAAGCTGGAGCTTTGGGTGAGGGATCAAATATTCTCATCCACTTTTCTTTTAGTGTACTACAGAGTGAAAACAAAAATCAATAAAGAGTTCTACGCTATAATGCCTCAAAACAATTATTTAGGTGAACGATATGGATAAGATCAAAATAGGTGTAGTAACTACAAGTGACAGAGCAAGCCAGGGGATCTATGAAGATATCTCGGGGGTTGCGATCATGGATACAATGAAAGAGTATCTGAAAAACGAGTGTGAATATGAGTATAGATGTATCCCGGATGATCAGAATCTGATCGAGAATACGCTCATTGAACTGGCACGTGATCATAGTTGCGATCTTATCGTCACTACAGGCGGAACGGGACCGGCACCAAGAGATGTGACGACAGAGGCGACCGAGAGTGTCTGTCAAAAGCTTCTACCTGGATTTGGTGAGCAGATGAGAGCGGTGAGTCTGCAGTATGTACCTACAGCGATCCTTTCACGCCAGACAGCGGGTATCTGTGACGGATCACTCATTATCAACCTGCCGGGTAAACCAAAGTCGATCAGAGAGTGCCTTGATGCGGTATTCCCGGCAGTACCGTACTGTATCGACCTGATCGGCGGTGCGTATATGGAAGCGAACGAAGAGGTGATCAAAGTGTTTAGACCTAAGGCAAAGTAATGGACGTTACATTTATCGAATCAAAGATCAATGAGATCATTGCAGAGCTTGAAAAAGAGGTGATAGAGGTGATCTCCGATCAATCTCTGGATAAAAAGCAGACCAATCTGCGTATGAAGCCGCTCAAGTCTACCAAACAGATATTGCTCAATGCGGTGGAGAGTATCAAGATGGTGGAAGAGGTAAGTACGAAAGAGATGGAAGATGCAGCTGACTAACGGTATCGTACTGTTTCTGTTCGTCATTGCAATCGTTCTCTTTTTTTGGGGAACGCTCAAAGCGATGAAAACACAAAAGAAGGTCTATCTTTGGGCAATGGTACCAATGGGGCTGCTGATCGTGGCAATGTTTATGCTTTAGCAGAATGGGGGGAGAGGGAGTGAAAAAGTTCTAAAGCTTCTTCACTCCCTCCTGAAGCATACCTTATTTTACTCTTAACCACTACTTAAAGTTATTTTGATATTATCGGGCTCACTCCAACATTCAAAAGGCTATTATGCAACCCTATAAGCGAATTGTATTGAAAGTAGGAAGTTCGGTACTCACTGAAGACGGTGAGATCGCAAAAGAGAGAATGTACAACCTTGTATCATTCATCGCAGAACTGCGTAAAAAGTATGAAGTGGTACTCGTGACTTCCGGTGCCGTATCAGCAGGTTATACCACTTTGAAGCTTGACAAGAGAAAAGATATTAGCAAGAAGGTATTGGCTGCAGTCGGTCAACCGATTTTGATGAGCTCTTATAAGAAAAAATTTGATATCTATGATGTTGATACTGCTCAGATACTGCTCACAGAAGATGATTTTGATTCGAGAAAACGTACGGAGATATTTCGGCAGATCATCAATACTTCTCTTGAAAAAGGTATCCTTCCCATTGTAAATGAAAACGATATCTCCAGTACGCCGGACCAGCTTTTCGGTGACAATGATCAGCTTGCTGCCCGTGTCGCACACCATACGAAGTCTGAGTTACTTGTGATACTCAGTGATATTGACGGATATTATGATAGCAATCCAAGCGACAATCCCGATGCAAAAATCTTGAAAGAGGTGAACAGACTTACCGAGAAAGAGCTGCAGGCCAGCCATTCTCCGAATAATGAGTTTGCCACGGGAGGGATCGTGACCAAGTTGGTAGCGGCTGACTTCCTGATCTCTAAAGGACGTGAGATGTTTTTATGCAGCGGTTTTGATCTGACAACTGCAAAAGAGTATCTTTTGGAGGGGAGACATAACAAAGGTACACTCTTCAAGCCTCACTCATAGAGCGTTCTTGGCTCTGGTTGTTGTCATATTGAACCCGAGCCAATCCTCCATTCCTCCCCTGTACCATTTCATCTTTTGCGGCGGATATCCCAATTTTAACAGTGCCTTGATCATCTGGGGTGATTGGCTGCACCATGCACCGTTACAAAATAGAAGCAGCTCTTTGGCTTCTGAAAAGTCCAGCCTATGATGCACGGTTTTGATGCCCAAAGTAGTAAGTGCTTTTTGGTACTCCTCGGGGAAAAGTTTGGCTTTCAGAATATAGAGGTAATGGATATTGACAGCACCGGGGATAGTTCGGTAGTGATACCACTCCTCACCCCGTGTATCAACTAAAAGCATATTTGGGTCATCCTGCATGATCCGGATAAAGTCCAGAACTTCAGATTCTGATACAGTTTCTATCTTGGGGTGGAGCATCATAGGGAAAATCGTTTTTCCTGCACTGGTAACAAAGGTGGATTTACATGCCCGTGGGATAGTCTCGTGGGCATACCCGTTTTCCCAAAAAGTTTCATTTGTGATGGGGATTTTTGTACAGGAGGTGTCGATCCGGCGTTTTACCGTGATGATAACCTCTTGACCCTTCTCATCGATATGTTTGGTCTTTACACCGTTTATGAACAGATCCGTATCACTGTAACAGAGCGTACCTAAGATGAGAGTCAAACAGAGTAGTCTTTTCATCATGGGCTCCTTTGTAGGATTTTTATCTCCTTTTTATTGAGGTCATCCCCGCTCCTACCCAGGATTGTATCCCGCCACGGTACCATTTGATCTTCTGGGGAGGATAGCCGACCTCAAGGAGGGCATGGATCATTTTTGGGGATTGACTGCACCATGGGCCGTTACAGAAGAGTAGAATCGTTTTGGCCTGTGTAAAATCATAATGCCCTTCATCATCGATCACCTTTACGTCCATCTCTTGCAATGCATGTTCAAACTCGAACTCATGTACTTCCCGGTATTTGAAATAGTGAAACGGCATATTTATCGCACCGGGTATCGTCATATAGTCATACCATTTCTTTTTACGGCAGTCGATCAGCATCATATCCTGACGTGACTGCATCTCTTTGATGAACTTCAGGGTTTCAAGCTCACCATAAGTCTCCAACTCTTTGTGTAGTATCATAGGCTGCAGGTGTCCTGTCGTATGCACAAAGGTGGATTTACATGCTTCGGGGACTTTTGCATGGGCATAGTTGCCTGTCCAGACCATTTCATTCGTTAAAAACGCTTGTCTGTCACACTGGGCAGGGATATTCCTTTTGACAAGTATCTGCTGCGTATCTTTTTTACCTAGGTGATGCTTCGCCATGACGCCGCTGTACTCTATGCCTTTATCTCCCGCAACACAGAGTATACTCAGTAAGATAAAAATGATAAATATCTGTAGATTCATACCCATACCTCTTTTACTGTGATCTTCTCTACGGATAATAGCATAAGGCATGTGTAGCAATGTGTAACTGAGAAAATAGAGAGAGAATGTTTGAGCAGGCTCTGACAATTATGCTACAATCTGCCATGCAAAAAACACTACGTTTATTTATACTGGTATCATCGCTCACTCTCTTTCTCTATGGTGGTCAGATGACACAGGCAGCATTCAAACAGACCTTGAAACAATGTGAAAAAGAGGAGAACGGTGCGGCATGTGCCAAACTTTACTACTATTTTATCTCCAGTAAACGCTCCTATCTTGCTGATCTGAAGGCAGATAAGAAAAAGGCCCTCTATTATGCAAAAAAAGGATGTAGGCTTAATGATAGGGACGGGTGTTTCACTGCGGGGATGACACTTTACTATGGAGATCAGCATGCGGGTATTCCTGCAGATAAGAATGAGGGGAGAGGACTGCTCAGAAGAGCCTGTGATCTGGGACAGGACGATGTCTGTTCCTACTTTCTCAATCCAAATTTTTGATACTGTCAAAATCATGCTACAATAGTGCAATACAGCGTTGAAAGGAGTCGGTATGGATAAGCCTGTTATTGCGGATAATTCCCCGGTCATCGCCTCTCTGGAAGAGGGAAAGAACTATCTCTTCTGTACGTGCGGTTTGGCCAAAACCCAGCCGTTTTGTGACGGCAGTCATAAAGGAAGCACTCTAAAGCCCTTGAAGTTTACTGCCAAAGCCACTACCCAGAAGTGGATGTGTATGTGTAAACATACCGGCAATCCGCCATACTGTGACGGAACACATCAGAAGTTCAGTCAGGAGGATGTGGGCAAAGCGGTGGATTAAGTGTGAGGAAAACACTGCGAAGAGATGTTCTTCTGGCCTTTGGTTGAGAGGCACTTCCCTGAAGAATCTTTTCTGTTGTCCTATGCCAGTCCGATGGTATACTTAGAGCAGATCGCTGTTGAGGAGTTTTTTTGAGTCTTTTTTGATATTGAACTCAAGCGTGATCTTGGTACCGTTTTCAAGCTCCAGTGTCATAAAACTCTCTTCTAAAAAATCACTGATATTTTCCATCAATGATAGACCCAGGGAGTTTCGTGCATCATTGCTGTTAAAGCCTTGTCCTCTATCTTCAACCGTTAAACGGCAGGTATGGTTTTCCGCCAGACATGATACCCTGATCTCCTCACCGCTCTGTGTGAGGTAAGCATGTTCGATGGCATTGGATACCGCTTCATTTATAAATAATCCCAGATAGGTTGCCGTTGCGGTATCCAGCTTTAGTCCGTTTTCCACATTCAATACGATTGTATGTTTTGTAAGCAGTTGCAGACTTTTTATGATACTTCTGAGATACTTCTCTATATCTACCGTGGTGGATTCACTGCTTAAAGAGAGTTGCTCATGTACCAGCCCGATCGTTTTTAAACGATTTACCTGGGAAGATAAGACTTTTTTGCATTGATCACTTTTGACTCTGTTTGATTGCATAAGCAGCAGTCCCATAATCATCTGGAGGTTGTTTTTGACTCTGTGGTTCAGCTCTCTGAGGAGTGTTTTTTGTGACTTACTGAAGGTGAGCAGTTCTATTTGAAAACTTTGTCGATACTCCTCAAACCGATAATGCAGAAAGGAGATACCGACATATCCGATCAAGATCTCGACATAGAGTGAAGAGGGAAATATAATAGGTTCAAGTATCCTCAATTCGCTGTTTAATACCGCCAAAGCCAACATTAACACAATAAACAGGCTAAATCTCTTTCCATTCTCTACCCCTAAAAAGAAGAAGATAAAGACCGGCAGGATAGCCAGAGCAAAGAGAGAAAACTCGGGGTTCTCACCGATAATGAAAAGTGCCATAGTGACCAGCAGTGAGACGGAAATGATCAGGATGGATGCAAAGTGCCTGAGTGAGATCAGACGAAAATAATAGAGTATAAAACCTATCATTTGTGCAATAAGCGCAGTGGTCTCCAGCCACACCATCGTATAAAAATGATGTTTGTAACTCTCATAGGTATCTACGCTGATAATAAACATTGAGATGATAAAAAAGAGTTTGCTCAGTCTTAGAAACAGTTGTTGTGTATTTCGGTGGTAGAGATCATTTTTCATAGGATTGTTGCATACTTATTGGTATAGGATTTGAAAATGTCAGTAGCGGTGTCCACAAACCCATCTTCTCTGAAACCATTGAAGATCAAAGATAAGATATCCTGAAATCACCGCTTTGCATTATATGTTTATTTTATCATAACTTCACCGTTTTTCATAAAAGCGGGAGAGTGGGTACGATTTGCCGTTCAATGGAGTTGTTTGACTTCAAGGTTGTTAAAAAACTCAGCAGGGTATAAAACCTTATATTTGTGATAGAATTATCTTTTAACCAAAAGGAAACAGTCACTATCAGCGTTAGAAAGTGAGGGGTACGGCAATGAGAGGTTTAAAGAGAGGTATGTCACTGTCAGTGTATGCAAGAGCAGCAGGAATACTCTATCTCTTTATCATAGTCTCTGGAATCTATAGCGAGGTGTTTATCCGTTCCGAATTGATCGTCAGCGGTGATGCTTCGGCTACAGTAGCCAATATTATGGCTTCCAAAACAGACTTCCTTATAGCCTTTGCTGCTGACTCTGTGATGCTGCTTTGTGATGTTGCTATCGCTGTACTCTTTTACCTGCTCTTTAAACCTGTAGACAAAACACTGGCACTGAGTGCAGCCGTGTTCAGGTTGGTGCAGGCTTCTATACTGGGACTTAATCTGCTCCATTATTATGCGGTAGCACTGCTTCTGGACGGCAGTGTATATAGAAAGGCTTTTGATAGGGAGGAGGTCAATGCTTTGGTCATGCTGTTTTTGGATATGCATAGTTATGGGTATGACCTTGCTCTCCTCTTCTTTGCCCTTTCCACGCTTATTCTTGGATCTCTGCTGATCAAAGCTGATTACTTTCCGGCGCTTTTAGGGTACGGGCTTTTGGCAGCCGGTGTTGTCTACTTGATAGGGAGTTATACACGATTTTTACTCCCCGAGTATCTACCGTGGATCGAGCCGATCTATATCATCGCTTTTGTTACTGAACTTTCGTTTTGTTTATGGCTTTTGATCCGGGGTATTCAGAGCTGACACTTAAGCCTTTATAACGCTTATCGGTCTTTTAGGAGTTGTGCATTGAGCGCAACGATCACGGTACTGAGTGACATCAATACCGCACCAAGTGCAGGTTTGATCATAATCCCCCATGATGTGAGTACTCCTGCAGCCAACGGGATCGCAATGAGATTGTAACCGCTGGCCCACCATAAATTTTGTACCATTTTACGGTAGGTTGTTTTTGACAGCTTTATCGCATCGGTGACACGAAGAAGCTCACTTTTTGTCAGGATGATATCTGCACTCTCTATGGCGATATCCGTACCTGCACCGATAGCGATCCCTATATCTGCCTCTAAGAGTGCCGGAGCATCATTGATGCCGTCTCCCACCATGGCGACGATATGGCCTGCTTGTTTGAGCTGGTCGATCTTTTCAAGTTTTTCATCCGGAAGTAAGTTTGCTTCGTAGTGTGTGATGCCTGTCTCTCTTGCGACTTTTGAAGCAGCCAGGGCATTGTCTCCGGTAAGCATATAACTTTGGATGCCCATACGCTCCAGGGTTTTTATCGTCTGTTGTGTCTCTCTACGGATAGAGTCCTCAAGCAAAAATACCCCCATGATCTTCCCATCGATGACCAACCATACTTTACTTGCCTCTTTACTCTGATACTCCTGTATCGCTTCAGGAATATCGAGTGACTCTCTCTCCAGGAGCTGCATACCTCCGATCATGACTCTTTTCCCCTCGATTTCGGCTTTGGCTCCTATCCCTGGATAGGCTTCAAACGCTTTTATCGGTATGGGTTTGATCTGTCGTTCTTTTGCATAATCACTGATTGCTTTTGCCAGGGAGTGTTCGGAGTTTTGTTCCAAAGAGAGAGCATACTGCAGCATTCTCTCTTCCTCTTCCAAGAGATAGACCTCAGTGACACTCAGTTTTCCCTCGGTGAGCGTTCCTGTTTTATCAAAACATATCACATCTATATCACGGAGCTTTTCAAAGGCTTCACGGTGACGTATCAGTATCCCTTTTCTGGCACCTAAAGAGGTTGAAATGGCAGTGACCAGGGGTACAGCCAATCCAAGGGCATGTGGACAGGCAATGATCAGTACCGTGATCGACTTTTGGATGGAGTCTGAAGTTGAGGTGAGCATGGACCATACTGCAAACGTTACTGCTGCCACACTGACCGAGAGATAAAAGAGCCATCCGGCTGCTCTGTTGGCAAGATCCTGGGTATGGGATTTGCTCTTGGCTGCTTCCTGTACCAAAGAGAGCATTTGCGAAAGATAACTCTCTTTTCCGTTTTTACTTATCTTGACTTTGAGCGCACCGTCAAGGTTGGTACTCCCCATATAGACACTGTTCCCTCTCTTTTTATAGACAGGCTTTGATTCCCCTGTTAAAAAGGCCTCGTCAGTCATACTTTCACCCTCAGTGACGACGCCGTCTGCAGGTATCTTCTCTCCCGGACGTATCAGTATCAGATCATCCACTTGTAATACCTCTATAGATACTTCCTCCTGCTCTCCATCCGGGGTGATCCTCACTGCCTGTTGAGGCATCAGTTTGACCAGTCCGCTCAGTGCACTGCTGGCAGAGAGCAGACTTTTTGCCTCGATATAGTGACCGAGCAACATGATATCAACCAGTGTGGCCAATTCCCAGAAAAAAGCTTTGCCTTGACCAAAAAAGAGTGTTGAAGCAGAGTAGACGTAAGCCACGGTGATCGCCATAGAGATCAATGTCATCATCCCGGGCTTGAGTGACCTGATCTCCTCCCTCATCATGGTTAAAAACGGCCAACCGCCATAGAGATAGATAAACGATGACAAGAGGAGCACAATAATGTTTTGGTTGTGGAGAATGAGTACAAATCCAAACCACTCCTGGATCGTTGAGGAGAGAAGCAAAATAGGGATGGTAACGATCAAAGAGACGATAAATCGTTGCTTAAAAGCATCCATATGATGTGTATGCCCTAATGCGTGATCATGTTGTGTATGTGTATGAGGGGAATGATTCCGGGAATCTGTATGGTGATGCATCTCCATAATTAAATGCTGCTTTCTCCTCTTTCAGAGGCGGAAACCTCCGTAAGAGAATGGATATTATGTATTGGTATGTTCTGTCTTCTCAAGCTCATCGATATATTCACTGAGCTCACTGTTATCATTGCAGGTGTTGATATGGTCACTTCTTTTCTCTTCAAATTTTGTCAGATTTTGAGAAACGAAGTCCCAGTTGATCAACTCCCACCACTTCTCAAGATAGTTGGCTCTTGCATTTCTATAGTCTATATAGTAGGCATGCTCCCAGACATCACAGGTCATCAACGGCGTATGCCCGTTGAGAAGCGGATTGCCTGCATTGGAGTGTGCCTCTATCTCCAGTACCTCTCCATCGTTCAAGGAGAGCCACACCCATCCCGAACCGAAGAGTTTTGCCGCAGTTTCCAAAAAGCTCTTCTTGAGTGTTTCAAGAGAGCCGAAGTCTCTGTTGATCAACTCTAGGAGATCATGAGAAGGCGCTGTCTCCTTGCCGCTTATACCGTTAAAGTAGAAGTCATGGTTGAAGACCTGTGCGGCGTTGTTGAAGATACCCCCGTCAGCATGTGTGATGATATCTTCCAGGTGCATCTCTTCAAACGCTGTTCCTTTGATGAGGTTATTCAGATTGTTGACATAGCCCTGATGGTGTTTACCGTGATGATATTCGAGTGTTTCTGCAGATATTTCCGGTTCTAATGCATGCTTATCAAAGGGCAGATCCATAAGTGTATGTTCCATCACATCTCCTTTTTATTTTTATAGTAGTGAATCAATGTGTATTGTCTGTGTAGTTTACGGATAAACAATACACATGATTTACACACATTTTTTTTATGATCGGAACTGAAATGAGACGCTTTTATCAACGATCAGCAATGTGCGTGAAGAGAGGGGATGAAGAGACGATCCCGGATCTCATTCAAAGGAGTTTGAGTATGAACAGAAGATACTTTTTGCATTACTCGGCTGTTACGGCTGCCTATCTGTTTTCAGGGTGTGAAGAACGCAGTGGGAGAGATAAGAACCGGCCGCTACCATCTTCTTCCTCTTCACCGATACCGAACGCTTCCATAGCCGAAGCGATGACTGAAAAAATCATGCCTTTTACCCGGAAACTGAAGGTACCGAATGAAATAGACTTCAGCCAGGTGAAAAAAGCCGCATTCAGCGCGCAAAAGGGTCAAGTCAATATTTTTCCGGATGCTCCGACAGAAGTCTTGACGTTTCAGGGGGATCTACCCAATCCAACGATTAGAGTCAAAAAAGGGGAGCTGTTTGATCTGGGCTTCACCAATAAGCTTTCCGAGAAGACGATCATCCATTGGCATGGGCTCATTGTCCCTGAAAAGATGGATGGACATCCGAAAGATGCCATCGCTACAGGGGAGACCAAACATTACCACTATAGGGTGAACCAAAGTGCGGGTACCTTCTGGTACCATACCCATCCGCATGGAAGGACGGGAAAAGAGATCTATCACGGTCTATCGGGATTCTATATCATCGAGGATGAAACGGAGAGGCAACTGGGGCTTCCCAACGGAGAGTTTGAACTGCCGCTGGTGATCCAGGATAGAAGGTTTGATGAGAAGCGTCAACTCTTTTATAAAGATCCGGATGTTCCACAGGATAACAACGGCGTGATGGGAGATGTGATACTGGTCAATGCCACACCGCTTCCCTACCATGAGGTGAAAACAGGCAAGTATCGACTGAGGATCTTGAACGGATCGAGTGTGAGAACCTATAGACTGGCATTTGACACGATTGAAACCTTTACACTGATCGGTACGGACGCAGGTCTGTTGGAAGAACCAGAGGAGGTGAAGAGTATCATTATCAGCGTTGCAGAGCGCGTAGATATCATCGTAGACTTTAAAGATCAAAAGATCGGTGACAGGGTGACGCTCAGGACACTCGGTTTCAAAGAGGCAAGCAATCTGACACTCCATCCGGATTATCCACCTTTTAGTGCCCAGATGGATATCATGCAGTTTCATGTGACGGAAAACTTCGGGGATACGCATATAGTGCCTGAAAAACTTATCGATATCCCCAGAATGAAAGTATCTGATGCGGTCAGAACCAGGACGATCACGATGGAGATCATTGCCGGAGGGATCTGGACGCTGGATAAGAAGCCTTTTTCGCTGCACCGTGTAGATCAAAGGGTGAAGCTGGGGACTACGGAGATATGGGAGCTTAAGAACAGTGTACACATGGCTCACCCTTTCCATATGCACGGGGTCAGGTTTCAGGTACTTGACCGGGATGGGAAGATCAGCTTTCCGACAGATAAAGGGTGGAAAGATACGGTGATCGTGATGCCTTTTGAAACGGTGCGTATCATCGTTCACTTTACGATGCCGGGTGTGTTTCTCTATCACTGTCATATCCTGGAGCATGAAGATCACTCCATGATGGCAAATCTGTTGGTAGAGTGAGAGAAAAGGAGTTGAAATGCATAGAGTGATTGATGGTCTGTCAGTTTATATTGGCGGTGAGAGAAGTAACCAGGCTGTTGTTTTTATACACGGTTTTCCGTTTGATCATACCTTATGGGATGAGGTGATAGCAAAACTCGAAGAGAGGTACTACTGCATCGCATATGATATCAGGGGATTTGGTACTTCCTCGGTGGGACATGGACAGTATACGATGGAGCGCTATGTGGATGACCTGGATCATATCCTCACATCGCTTAAAGTAGACGATCCGATCGTCTGCGGATTTTCTATGGGAGGATATATCGCGCTAAGAGCAAATGAAAAACTGAAAATAGAATTCAAAGCATTGATCCTGGCAAATACTAAAACTCAGAGTGATAACGATGAAGCAAAACTGAAACGTGCAGCAGCAATATCGAGTATCGATGAAGAGGGGGTAGCACCTTTTGTGGAGAAGTTTTTTTCTGTTGCCTTCAGTGAAGCGTACAGAGCGCAAGAATCACAAAAACTGGCAGCAGTGAAAAGTAAAATTCTACGTTTTAGTCCTATCGGTATGAAAGGAGGGCTGCTGGCGATGGTGAGCAGAACCGACACCACACACACGCTTCACTCTATCGATATCCCTGTCTTACTTATCACCGGAGAGCAAGATAGGGTGATTCCCCCGGATGTGATGAAAGAGATGGCAGTCAGGATAGAAGATAGTACATTTGTCTCTCTGGAGGAGAGTGGTCACATGAGTATGCTTGAAAAACCCCATGGATTTCTCACTGTACTTCAGCACTTTTTATCACAGATAAGTTAAGATGCACTCTGCATGGTTGCATCTGTTGTCTCTTGTGCATTTTGGATCTTTATATATCTGAAAGTTCTTCAAACGCCTTCAGTTTTGTTTTGAGCTTTTCCAGAAATTTGCTCGGTGCATAGGGCAAGAGTCTGATGATCTCTTCGATATCCTCTTTATGATCGAACTGTGAGATATTGATATGTATGTCCCCGTTGAGAATATGGCTTTGGTTGTTGTCCCCTACGATCTTTACCTGATTATGATGTTTCGATCCTTTCTCCACTTTCTCTTTGATGAGAAATCTCCATTTATCAGGCACTTTGTCGCGTTGTATCCACTTGTTCAGAGAGGCTTTTGAGGCTCCCAGCCACTGCGAAAGCTCTTCATCGGTCTGTAGGTTAAGCTCCTGTTTGATCGCATTCAGAAAATCTCTAGCATTCATCGATTGCCTTTGCGTTAAAAGTTATTTAAGTACAATAGTCCTATAATGAGACAATTGTCTTATTGATTAGGTGATTTAGTTGAATTATACCTTAAAAGGGAGGGAAAATGAGTAAGCAGATTAAAGATCGGAATTTTTCGTGGAAGACCCACTGGGATATAGAGTATCTGAGAGAGAATGATATCTATACATGGTTTCAGGAGATAGAGAGAGAACTTGAAGACGGCTGGGTGGTAGTCAAAGGGAAAAAGATGTTTATGCTTGGAGGCTACTCCTATCTGGGACTGAACCGAAACCCGCAGATCAATCAGGCAGCGGTCGATGCGATCGGTAGGTTCGGTACCGGTATGAGCGGATCGCGTTTTCTGGCAGGCACGACAGAACTCCATACGAAGCTGGAGAAGAAGATCGCATCCCTGCACGGGAAAGAGGATGCCATGCTGCTTACCAGCGGATATCTGACCAATGTCTCGACGATCGCTGCACTCGTAGGAAAAAATGACTATATCCTCTCAGACAGGCTGAATCATGCCAGTATCGTTGACGGGGCGATCTACTCACAGGCCAAACTTGTAAGATATAAACACAATGACCCGGGAAGCCTGGAGGCTGCACTGAAAAGTGCTCCCCAAACATCTAAAAAACTGGTCATTACCGACAGTGTCTTCAGTATGAGCGGTGAGGTGGTCGACCTGCCCGGGATTATCAGACTCTGCAAGAAATACGGGGCACTTCTGATGGTAGATGAGTGCCACTCGATGTTCGTCCTCGGTGAAAAAGGGGGCGGTATTGTGGAGTATTTCGGTATCGATCCCGATGAGATCGATATTATTATGTCTACACTGAGCAAAGCGATACCGGCAAGCGGCGGTTATATCACGGCCAGCAGAGAGATCATCGACTATCTCAAACATGAATCAAGGGGATTTATCTACTCCATTGCACTCTCCACTATTATGACCTCCGTAGCTCTGGAAGCACTCGATATCTTTGAATCGCACAGAGAGGAGCTTGTCGGAAAGCTGCATACAAATACAAAACTTTTCAGTCAGGCACTTTCGGCCCATGGTATCCCGATAGGCCAAAAGAGTGTTACTTCGATCGTCCCTATCATTGTGGGGGATGCCAACCTTGCGGCAATATTGGCAAGAAAATGCCAGGAGAGTGGACTCTATATCCATGCGGTATTCCCACCGGTAGTACCGCCGGGACAGGCGATACTGAGAGCATCGATCACAGCCGAACATACAGAAGAAGATCTGCTGATGGCTGCAGAGAAGATCTATCAGATATTCAAAGAGGCCGAACTTGTGAAGTAGATGTTACTTGCGACTCTCTTTGTAGGGTTCTATCGAAATGATCCACGGTTCATGCCGTTTTCCATAGGCTATTGTTACTTGATAGCGCGGGGGATGAGGGGATGTTGTCTCATGACTTTTAAAACTTGCCCCGGCCCGTTTCGTGTAGGGGATGACCGAGTCAATTACCTGACGAAACTTGGCTGGCACATGCACTCTGGGGATACTCAGACCGGAGATGACTCCGTATACCTCTTTGCTTTGAAAATCCTTGGAGAGACGTATCTCTGCTCTGGTGATGATATATGTTGATCCATCAGGGTATTTCTCTTTGAGGCGTTGTGGGTTTGTCCCCGCATCGACAGCATAAAGCCGTGTCTCATATTTTTCTATCGCTTCTGCTCTCTCCTGTGCTCTTTTATAGTTCCGTTGAGCAGACGCATTGTCCGGATCGGACCGGAGTACTGTTTCTTGCGCGGTGCGTTCCTGACGAGCCTCTTTCAACTCTCTGTTGTATCTCTCCCCGTGAAATTCCAGTACAAGGAAACACTCTTTGGTTGTGGCGTAGCCATAGCTCTTCTCATCGGTTTTTTCT
Source organism: Sulfurovum sp. MH2-6 (assembly GCF_058374785.1). Taxonomy (NCBI): domain Bacteria; kingdom Pseudomonadati; phylum Campylobacterota; class Epsilonproteobacteria; order Campylobacterales; family Sulfurovaceae; genus Sulfurovum; species Sulfurovum sp. MH2-6. Next base: position 1,712,742 of record NZ_CM178170.1, on the reverse strand, counting down.
CTATAGGCATCGATATCAAAGCCCAATGATCTTAGCTTTTCAGCATCCAGCCACACAGGAGAATTCCGGCTGATAGAACGGTATATATCATCTTTTTTTCCGAGGGAACGCCAGATGAGAGTCAGAGAGAGTCCGCTGTTCTCATCACTGATCCGGTAGGGCGGCTGCAGCTCACGTTCGGTGAGAAGAAGTTTTGCTTCGGGGTCTCCGCTTCTGTTGGTATAGACGCCCCAAAGTACGATGAGGTTCGTCACGGCAAGAAGCAAAAAAGCGGTCAAAAAGAGTTTTTTCGCAGAGTGGTTTTTCATACAGATACCTTTTGTGAGGATGCTACCGTGGCCGTTCTGAGTCTTTTAAAGACCAGCAGTATCAGTATCGAGCTGAGTGCGATAATGAGGAAAAAGAGATACTTTGGCATCCACTCCCACCACCAGTCATAGAATTTCGTATAGAGGAAGATCACAAAAAATACATTCCCCGTATTGACCACTTCACCCCAGTGTTTTCTGATACCCAGCCAGATCGCACCGGCACTGAAGGCAAAGCCGATGATCTGATAGAAGACTTCGATCGTGCCATGATGGGCATAGATATAGCTGATATACCCCCAGTTTGAAAGTATCAGAACCGGGATAAAAAAGAAGAGCATCCCAAAGACACGGTAGATCGGCTGAAAGCCTGAAAACCTGTGATGTTGGAGTAGGGAGATAAAAAACAGGAGAAAGGCAACAGGGAGAAAATTCTCCGGTCTTTCTCCAAAATGTACCCAGTAGATCCCGCTCCACGTTCCCACCTTCGCAGATAAAAACCCTCCAAAAAGAATGATACCGAAGGCCAGAAGCAGGCGCGTATCAGAAGCATAGGCGAGCAAAAAGGCAAAGAGTGCCCAGACCAGAGAGGCATTGACAGTGGGGGTGAGATTGAAGATCTGACCGAACATGGAGATATTGAGCACGAAGCTGGCAAGTGTCACCAGTCCTGTCAGCTTGGCAAAGTAGCCGGTCTTCTCTCTATAGTAGGCAAATAGAGTGACTACCAGGCCGATCATCGGGGCGAGGACAAGTATAATGACCTGCGAGAGCGTAGAAAATTTGCCCCAGAACTGATAGAAGAGAAAAAATATACTTGCAGCCAAAGCCAATGCACCGAGAAATGAAGCGATCTTCATCCCCAGGCTCAACTGTTTCTCTTCGACAGTGGCGTCGATATCATAGGCAAGGGCGAGCGAATTGATGAGTGTCGTATGATAGTTGCTGACACGTCTTTTCTGCACTTCACTGAGCGTCAGCACATCATTTTGCTCCAGCTGTTCCAGCTCCGCTTTGAAATGTGCGATCTGATCGACTCTCTTCTGGGCATCCTCTTTGGATATATGTTGCATGTTATACCCTTTTGTTCTCTGATAAGGCTATTATAGCATGTATGATCAGGAAGGTAAAATGAGAAATATCCCAATCCCCTTACAGTGTTTCAAAATCCTTGGTCTCTCTGATGATCGCATTGATCTGCCGTTGGAGGTAGTCGGGGAGGGAGGGTATCTTGAGGTCAAGAAACCCTTCGATGATCAGAGATTTTGCCTTCTCCTCTTCGATACCCGATGCCATGAGGTAGGCGAGCTCATCTCTGGAGATCATCCCGACACTTGCTTCATGGGAGAGTTCAAGACGGGGGTCTTCACCGAGGAGTTCGGGGATGGCATGGATATATCCTTTGCTGTTTAGCAGCAGTCCGTTGCAGGCCATCGCACCTCTGCCGTTGGGGTGTTTCCCGACGATCTTCCCTCTGGTGATCACTTTACCGCCGTTTGAAACCACACGGCTGATAATTTCTGCAGAGGCCTTATCGCCTTCCAGGATCACCGTAGAGCCGATATCAAACCTGGAGTCTTCGGGGGCATAAACGACGGAGTAAAACTCTCCAAGCCCGCCCTCTTCGATATGGGCCATTGGATCCATCTGAAGCATTTTTACACTCCCAAGTGTCACATAGTTCGAGACAAATTTCGCCTCTTTGCCTACCTTTGCCGCACTTCTGGGGTAGACCTCTACCTCTTTTCCCCAGCTGTGTATCATGGTGCTGGTCACTGTTGCATTCTCTTTGATGAAGTATTCGGTCACACCGAGGTGCTGTCCTGAGAGGACGTGGGCATTGGCCGCACATCCGCTGATAAGATGCACTTCTGATCCCTCTTCGGCGATGATGATGTTATGGGTGCATTGGGTGAACCGGTCGCTGTTGATCATATAGCAGGTGTAGACGGGGAGTGCCACCTTCTCTCCGGCTTTGACGCGTATAAAGTATCCCAGAAGCTGATCGCTTGAAGCCACCTGTTCGACATACTCGTCTTTATCCTTCGGTACAAGGGTAAACATCAGTGCTTCCAGCCATGCATACTTTTCAAGTGCGCTCTGTATGGGAAGGATCTCCAGGGCCTGCGTGGCAGAATGGGTATCGATCACCTCCCAGTCAGTCGCAAGAAAAGTGGCTGAACGCTCCTGAGTCTCATCATAGGCAACTTTTTTCAGGGTCTCTTTGGTCGTATCATCAAGTGCTCTCATCTCTGATCCTTTTGCTGCTCGATGCATGCGCTGCATCCGCTAAAACCGGCTCTTTTGATATCCTCCATGATAGATTGAGGGTTCCCCGTACAAACGATCTTCCCATCCATAAAGACATGGCCGATATCGGCCTGAACATAGTTGAGGATATGGCCTGTATGGGTGATGATGATCGCGGAGCGTTCACGCAGTCTCATCGGTCTCTCTTTCTGGAGGATCTTGTTGATCGCTTTGGAGATGATCGCGATATTCTCGAAGTCCACACCGGATTCGGGTTCATCGATCAGGAGCAGGTCGGGGTTTTGCGCATAGAGTTTCAGGATTTCGGCGCGTTTCAGCTCACCGCCTGAGAAACCGACATTAAGCTCTCTCTCCAGGAAGGTATCCATACGCAGTGCCTTGACCGCATCATCAAGATCTTCGGAACGGTTGATCGCATCCAGGAAGTTTCGCAGGGTGACCCCTTTGATCTTGGGCGGATGCTGGAAAGAGATACCGATGCCCAGGTTTGCGATCTCATCCGTAGACATCTCTGCTATATCTTGAGACTTGACCCTGATCACTCCCCGGTCGATAGTATAGCCGGGAAGATGCATAATAGCATTGAGCAGTGTGGATTTGCCTGAGCCGTTGGGCCCGAAGATCACATGTACCTCCCCCTGTTTTACTTCAAGATCCATCCCTTTGATGATCTCTTTATCTGCTACCGAGACATGAAGGTCATTGATTTCCAATAGCGCTCTATCCATCTTTACTCTTTATATTATTTTCATATACGCTCATACTGATACGTTTATTTAGTATAACGCAACAAATGTGGAAATGTGTGTAAAGAGGGATATCAGCCTGTTCTCTACGGAGTGCAGAACCGATACTCTCGTATCCTACTTTTGAAGCGCTTGAATGCAGTGCAGGTCATATCAACTGGATCGGCAAGAAATACTTCACTTTGAACCTGCCGTCCTTTGAGAGAAAATGGTTCGTATAGAACTCTGTATAGGAGGGCTGTGTGGTTGTCTCAAATCCGCTTTGAGGCAGCCACTCATGGTATGCCCACTGGATCAGCTTGAGGATATCCCCGTATTTCCCCTCCGCTTCAAATGTCGCATAGAGCCCTGAGGGGATGATAAATGAAGGGAGCAGGCTCTCTTTGAGTTCTGTCTCTGTCCGGGGGACCACTGCAGCGATGTAGTAACACTCTTTTAAGGGGGTGACAATGGGGTTGTCATGATAGATACCGATCTGTTTATACTCCGTGATATTGTTGCTGTAGACCCAGGCCATGAGTTTCTGCCAGCTTTTTTTGATGTCATAGTTATACCCTTTGTGGCGGATATAGTAGGCTTCCTGCGGTTGGGTTTTTATGATCTCAGGCTCCAGATGGGAGAAGTCTGCCTCTGATATAGAGGCGGTTGAGGAGGTGGCGACTATCTTGTCCGAGTAGTTTTTGTACCCTCCGTTCCGCCATACTTTTGGGGAGACCGAAAAGCGTTCCTTGAAAGCACGGATAAAAGAGGTCTGGGAGGAGTAGCCGCACTGGTTGGCAATCTCTGTGATGGTGGAGTGCGGGTTGGTGATGAGAAGGTTTGCCGCTTTTTGAAGCCGTATGGATTTGATGGTCTCATAGATATTCATACCCATCTGTTCTTTGAAGATACGATGAAGGTGGAACTTGCTGACACTGTGCATGGCTGCCAGTTCATCGATATTGATATCCGTTTCGATATGCCAGTAGATATAGGACATGATCTTGTTGGCGATATGTGAATGTGACTGCATCGTACTCTTTTTCATACCTCTATTATAGCAATTTTAGATAACTTTAGTAACAAAAATAGATATATATATTGATATTTTTGGTGAAGAATTTATCGCGATGAAGGGATACAATGTCTAAAATCTTTAAGGCATAGCAATGAAACGCTCATTTATACGAGAAATACTTGAACATACGACGAGTCAGACGATCTCCTTTGCAGGGGGATTACCCAATGAGTCACTCTTTCCCTATGAGGCACTGCGCGAATCAGGATACAGGGCACTGAGTGAGCCTGCGTCGTTGCAGTACACCACTTCACAGGGATATCAGCCGCTTAGAGAAAAGATCGCTGCAGCGTATACGCAGCAGGGCTTCCCTACCAAAAGCGGGGAGATCCTGATCACATCTGGTTCACAACAGGCACTCGATATCATCACCCGCTATTATCATAGCCGTGAGATCACCATAGAGGCTCCTTCGTACCTGGGTGCCATGAATGTATTCAATCTGAACAGACTTGAACAATCAGCAGTCAAGTTGGAAGCTGACGGTATCGATATCGAGGGATTTGCACTGAGTTTTCAACAGAGCAAACTGGCCTATCTGATACCGGATTTCCAAAATCCGACCGGCCTTACTTACTCAGAAGAGAAACGAAGCGCAGTTGCGGAAGTGATAGAAAACGCAGGGGGTATCCTGATCGAGGACAGTCCCTATAGCGAACTCTTTTTTGAGCGCAGGTACCCCGCTATCAGTTCGATGGTCCCGGAGCAGAGTTTTCACCTTGGATCATTCTCCAAGATATTGGCACCGGCACTGCGTATAGGGTGGATACGTGCGAGTGAAGCACTGTTACAGCCGCTTATCCCCTACAAAGAAGCGATGGACCTGCATACCAACAGCATTGCGCAGCGCATCATAGACGACTATCTCAGTGATAGCGAAAAGTTTCAGAGGCATCTGGAGACGATACGTTCCTCCTACAGTGAAAAGATGGAGTTCTTTGCCAAAGCGTTGGATGAGTTTTTACCGATGTTTCACTATAACAAACCCAAAGGAGGGATGTTCATCTACGGTGCTTTGGACGGTATAAGCACTTCAGATCTGGTTCAGAAGTGTTTGCAAAAAAACGTCGTATTCGTTCCGGGAAGAGAATTTTATCTTGACGGGAGCATCGATAACGAGATACGGTTCAACTTCACGAACAGCAGCAAGGAAAAGGTCATAGAAGGACTTCAGATCATCTATTCCGTGCTTTAAGAGGATTATGTTCTTTCTCTCACCGAATACGTAGGTCGGGGTATCCTTACCCCGACATGATCATTGGATGCTGTCTTATGCTTGTGTCGGGATGAGGCATCCCGACCTACGATACACTCCGCATCAAGAGATACGGAGCGAGGGGAGCGGTGAGAGAGTGTGAATCAATAACGGTAGATTAGATTTGCAAAGATGTAGCACTACAGAGATAGGTAGGTTGTAAAAGTTATCATAGCATGATATGCATTACCGAGCATAATGTGGTAACGATGAAACTCGTTTATCATAAAAGATTATCAGAGAGTTTTAGAAAAAGATGGATTACAAAGGGGAGAAAAGATGGTGCGGTCGAGAGGACTCGAACCTCCACGACATTACTGCCACTAGAACCTGAATCTAGCGTGTCTACCAATTTCACCACGACCGCTTGTTTTGTGGTTTGTTAAATGAGAACGAAATTATAATCCATAAACCTTAATGGTAGCCATCACTACTGCTCGTAACAGGCCACAAGATGAATATAATGTTGATCACGGGATACCGTCTCCTGCCTCTGTCGGGATGAGGCACCCGACCTACGATATCCTCTCCGGTACACTCCGCATCAGGAGATATGGAACGAGGGGAGATGTTTGTACGACATTTTACTTCCTTTATCTTTGGTCGGATTTGGAAGTTTGATTTTAGCATCTAACCTCTTCAAATCTCAAAATTACAAAAAATTGCACTTTGGATTTAAATTCGGGTAGCCAAGATAACTATGAGGTCTTTCAAAGTTTTAGAACATCTCCTTGTTCTCACTTAATTACTATATTCAATAATACTTTACTCATTTAGGGCAAGTATCCCCTTCAAATTTATAACCAACTACTTTATGGGTTTTTTTATCTATTTCCCAATGAACCAAACATCCACATTTCTCTGGAGACACATGAACAAAGTTTCCATTGGGTAAAATGTATTCTCTTTTTATTTTTTTTAGTCGCCATTCTTCTACACACTTATTTCCAGACTTATAGGACTCTGCTTCAATTAAATTTTCGTAATGAGCTGCTTCTACAGCTCTATTAGCGGATTCTTTCAATGTATAGGTACCATTCATCATACATCCTTGAAGAATCAGTAAGAAAAGTAAAAAAATTATATTAAATTGTCTCATCTATTGTTCCTTTTGTCACTTGATTCATACTGTATTAAGTATGTTGTATAGTCTGTCATTAATGCCGATGTAGTTATTGCGGCAGCCGGTATCATTGCCGGAGCATTGAATACTGATCTCATCCAGCCATCTTCAGCTCCTTGAATCCTATCAAGATCTATTTGAAAAACATCATGCAATCCAGCAATAGCATTCATACCAGGAATTTTGTTAGCTCTTTCAGATAACCAACCACCTTCTTCCCAAAAGCTTCTTTTATCTATATCCGCATAAGTTGCAACACCAAAATTATTTTTTCCTTCTACTGGCATTGTTGAAGAACGTTTTTCTCCTCGTTCCCATCGTCCCCGATGGGAATGTCTATGGGTGTCTGAAATCTCATGATAGTGTGACATAGTGATATTCCCCTTTTGCACTAGAATTATGATACAGAAAAAAGATAAAAAGTCATAGGAGTCGGGAGAGTCTACTGTGATTACAAGTAGCGCTTCTCATCTCCCATTATAGGTAGGAGATGAGGGAAAAGTGGAGGTGTCATTTACATTTGTTCTTGTAAATGACAGTGGAGGAAGAAGCTTAGATGTTCGTCGCGACTTTGTAGGTCGGGTCATCCTCTTCGTAGGTACAGAAAGGTCCTGCGGTTCTGAGAACCTTTTTACAATCCTCTGAGAGGTGTCTGAGTGTCAGCTTTTTACCGGCATTTTGATACTTCTCCGTGAGTGCATCGATCGCTTCGGTACCGGAGCTGTCCATCACTCTTGCTTTTCTAAAGTCGATCACTACCTCTTCGGGGTCATTTGCCACATCGAACTGCTCGTTAAATGAGGTCACCGAGGCGAAGAAGAGAGGCCCGTCGAGTTCGTAGATCTTTTTACCTTCCGGCGTAGTAAAACTTCTGGAGAGGATCTTTGCATGCTTCCAGGCAAAGACAAGTGCAGAGATAATGATCCCTGCGATCACTGCTACGGCAAGGTCTTCAAGTACCGTGATGACCGTGACGGCAACAAGTACGAAGGCATCGGCACGAGGCATATGCCTGATACGGCTGAGCGATGAGAACTCAAAGGTCCCGATACTTACCATGAACATGATCCCCACCAGTACGGCTACAGGGATCACCGCAATGATATGCGAGAAGTTGACCACAAGGATGATCAGCAGTACAGCAGCGGTAAATGAGGAGAGGCGTCCCAGACCGCCGGAGGTGAAGTTGATCACTGACTGTCCGATCATCGCACATCCTGCCATCCCTCCGAAGAGTCCTGAAGTGGCATTCCCCGTACCCAAAGCGATACACTCCTGGTTCCCCGAACCGCGTTTCCCGCCCATCTCATCAAGGACTGAGAGCGTAAGAAGCGACTCGATAAGACCGACAAGCGCTACGATCACAGCAGTCGGCAGGATGATCTTCATAGACTCCCATGTAAAGAGCGACATATCCGGCATCACAAAACCAGGCATCGAAACATTGGAGAGGTCTGCAAGGTCACCCACTACTTTGGTATCGATATGCATAAAGTAGGTGATCAGCGTGATCACGATGATCGCTACGAGCCCTGCAGGTACAGCCTTGCTTACCTTTGGAAGGAAGTGCATCGTAAGCATCGTAGCGACAACAATGATGTACATGATATAGTGTTCTGAAAAACTAGCCGAGAGGATATCTATCCAATTGTTCCCGTACTGTGCCATCTCCGCAGGTGCGAGGAACGGCAGCTGTGCCATGGCGATCACGATCGCAAGACCGTTCACAAAACCGAAGAGTGCAGGCTGGGGTACCAGACGGATGAATTTCCCCATTTTAAAGAGGCCGATGGCGATCTGTATCACTCCGGCAATGATAGAAGTGAGCAGGATATAGTGAAGCACCATCATGGAGAGTCCTTCCCGATCCAGCTCGGGGTAGAGGTTGGATACGGCGATCCCCAGGCTGACAAAGACCACGGCAACCGAACCTGTAGCCCCCGAGATCATCCCCGGCTTACCGCCGATCAGTGCAGTGATCAAGCCGATGATAAAGGCCCCGTAGAGTCCTACGATGGGAGAGACACCCGCGATAAATGAAAAAGCGATCGCTTCAGGTACGAGTGCAACGGCAACGAGTGCCCCTGAGAGCAGATCGTTTTTGATGTTCTGCGTGGAGTAGTTTTGAAGATTGAACAAAATAGTATCCCTTGAGTAAAAATTGTCGAATTTTACCATAATAGATTGAGACCAATATAAGGCGGAGTTTAGGCTATAATACCCCTATGAAGTTGCCAGTTATCCTCCAAACCATCTCTCAAACCCTGACCAAACATCATGCCAGAGCCATCATCGTAGGCGGTTCGGTACGTGACCATTTTTTGGATTTGCCGATCAAGGACTATGATATCGAGGTCTACGGTCTTGACTCTATGGAATCACTTGAAAAGATACTCTCCGCTTTCGGTTCAGTGAACCATGTGGGCAAGAGCTTCGGGGTGTTGAAGTTCTCTCATGACGGGGAGGAGTATGACTTCTCCCTGCCGCGAAGAGAGCAGAAAGTCGGAGAGGGGCACCGCGGTTTTGATGTGACGGTAGATGGATCTATGAGCTTTGAAGAGGCCTCACGCCGGAGGGACTTTACGATCAACGCCATAGGATATGAGGTCAAAGCAGGTCGCTTTTTGGATCCTTTCGGGGGTCGGGAGGATATGGATCAAGGGGTGATCCGCCATATCGATGAGAAAACCTTTGTGGAAGACCCTCTGCGTGTCTACAGAGCGGTACAGTTTGCCGGAAGGTTCGGGTATAGACTGGCTGAGAGTACCAAGGCGTTGTGTCAGCAGATGGTGGATTCGGGGATGCTTGAGTCTCTGCCCAAAGAGCGCATCTATGTGGAGTGGGTCAAGCTGTTGCTAAAATCCCGCAAACCCTCCATCGGTTTTGAGATGATGAAAGAGTTGGATGCGCTGCGATATTTCCCCGAGCTTGAGGCATTGATCGGGGTTGCTCAGGATCCCAAATGGCACCCTGAAGGAGATGTCTGGGTCCATACGATGATGTGCCTGGATGTGATGGCAGAAGAGATAGCAGAGCGTAGGCAGCAGGGAGCAGAGATGGAGGAGAGTCAGAAACTCAAATATCTCTTTGCGATACTCTGTCACGACCTTGGCAAGGCGACCACTACGACGTTTGATGATGACGGGCGTATCCGGTCTATAGGGCATGAAGAGGCCGGTGTGGAACTGACCAGGTCGTTGATGTACCGGTTGACCAATGCGCATGATTTTATCGAGAGCCTCCTGCCGCTTGTTGCCCATCACCTCAAGCCCTCCCAATTCTACAGAGCCAATGCCGGAAACAAGGCGATACGCAAACTCGCTACCAAAGTGACGATCGGGGAGCTGGTGGTCGTCGCCCGGGCAGACTTCCTGGGACGGACCACACCGGAGGCACTGCGCGGAGAGTACAGGGCAGGAGAGTGGCTGCTTAAAAAGGCAGAGGAGCTGAAGGTAGCGTGCAAGCCTATGGATAACCTGCTGATGGGGAGAGACCTGATCGCTCTGGGACTGACGCCCTCGGCACAATTCAGCGAGATACTCGATGAGGTCTATGAACTGCAGCTGGCTGACACGCTTGCTAGCAAAGCAGAGGCGCTGGCGTATGTGAAGGAGCGGTATATAGAGTAAGCCTGCGATGACCAATCATTTTTGAGTAAAGTGTATGATAGACTGTCAATGTAAATTTGGTAGACTAAAAGATTTATATTGGCGTAGGGTGCGTAGTCACGCACCACTAAAAGCGTGTTATTCCAGAGCTATATTGATATTTTATCTGTAATATCGGTGCGTGGCTACGCACCCTACGCGATATAACATGAAAAGAGGAAGGAAAGTATACTTTGTTGTATACGTACACCCTGCGCGATATGAGACTAAAGTAAGGAGAAGAGAGAATGATAGAAAATGCGTTTATGAAAGCGATGGATTTCAGACATGCGTGCAAACTGTTCGATGAGACTAAGAAGATCCCTGAGGAGACGATGAGATATATCCTGGAGGTGGGGAGAAAATCTCCCAGCTCATTCGGTCAGGAGGGATGGAAGTTCCTGGTCATTACCAATGAAGCACTCAAGGCAAAACTCAGACCTGCGTGTTGGAACCAGGCACAGATCACTTCCTGTTCACACCTGGTAGTGATACTCTCATCTATAGAGGAGCTCAGACCGGGCAGCGGTATCCCTGCCAAACGTTTCGGCAGACGGCCTCTGCCTCCTGAGAGGATAGAGGCCTATATTGACCTTTATGGAAACTTCCTGGCAGATACCTTCAGCAGCGATGAAAAAACCTATGCCTGGGGTGCAAGACAGTGTTATATCGCTCTGGCAAACATGATGACCGCAGCAGCCTTCGAAGGGGTAGACTCCTGCCCGATAGAGGGCTTTGAGAAAGAGAAGGTGGAGGAGATACTCGGACTCGACACCGGCAGATACCAGGTGGCGGTGCTTGCACCTTTCGGTTACCGTGTCAACTCTCAGTCAGAACAGATACGCCGGCCTTTTGAAGAGGTTGTGGAGTTTATAGACTGATATGTTTGAAGCAGCAGAGTATATCGGGATCATCGCCTTTACCATGAGTGGGTTTTTTGTGGCAGTGCGCAGCAGACTCGATCTTCTGGGTGTGTTGGTTTCCGTATTTCTTACCGCATTCGGCGGAGGGATCATACGTGATATCATCGTAGATAGAACACCCTATACCTTTATCCATGCGGCCCCCGGATTTATGGTACTGGGAATGATGGCTCTGATGATCGTGTTGCAGTTTCACAGACGTGAAAGTATAGAGAACAGACTGCTCTTTATCCTCAGTGACTCTATCGGGCTGATCTCCTTCAGTATCACCGGTGCACTGGTAGCGATGGAAAACGGGCTCAATCTTACAGGCGTACTTGCACTGGCTTTTGTCACGGCGGTAGGCGGAGGGATCACCAGGGATGTGATCATCAATGAAGTCCCCTTTGTTTTCAAAACGGGGTTTTACGGTACTATCGCACTCTTAGTGGCGATCGTACTCTACGGGATGGAGCAGCTCGGGTGGGTCAACCTCTATACCACTTCCCTTTTGTTTGTGGCGGGTGTGGTGCTCAGGATCGTGGCTTACCAGAAGAAGTGGTCTATACCACTGCGTTGATGCTAGACAAGCTCACCGATTTTTAGCGGATATCGGTGAGTTTCAGAAGGATAGCATTGATCTCTTCACCCGCTTTTTTCGCAACGTTTTCAAACTCCTCTTTGGATTCACTGTAGAGTGATGTCATCTGTTTCTCTTTTTCTTTCCAGAGATCTGAAGCCTCCATCCTACCCAGATGTGCCTGCAGTTTGGCGATATCCAGCTCCTGTGTAGTATTGGTGCTTACTTTTTGTATGAACTCCTCTGAGGTACCTTTGATCGTTTCCAAATGCTCTCTGGCCTCCATAACTCCCAGTTTTCCCTGGAGTTTTGCTTCATCCTGCAGCTTTCGGCTTGCATCTGAGAGCTTTGTATTGATCTGTCCAAATTCATTTTTCAGATTGCCCCAGAATCCACTGATATCTTCATTCATCGATGCACGATAGGATTCAACATGCTTTTCGACCTTTTCCAATGACTCTTTTGACTTATTGATAAATTCGTTCAACTCTTTTTCGAACATATTTCTACCCCTTTTACGCTATGATGTAAACTACTCTTAAAAGCGTACTCGCTTTCACTGCTTTTGTATTGGTTTCTCTTCTCTATTATTGTAACGAATTTTTCGCTTATTTCGGTAGTTTCGAAGATCAGAGAGGAAAGCCCGCTTTAAGTCAAAACGATTTACACTGTCATTCTACATACAAAAAGGAGCAGAACCATGAAAAAGACACTTACGATTCAAACTACCAGAACGCTCCTCTTCTCTTGGCGTTAGCCTATTACAACCCTTTTTATCGATAATACTATCACTGTTTAACTATTTGTTTACTTCTCAAGAAGTATAGATTGCGGTGGATACTTAGAGTCCTCCACCTATTGTTATGTAAGTAAGGATAGCGCATGGCACAAGTAAAAATCTATGGGATAGAGCAACGACTGAATCTCATAAAAAAAGAACTGTCAAATACGATTCACCATTGTATCGTAGAGGCTTTGGAGTTTCCGGAAAACAAACGTTTCCACAGGTTCATCCCGATGGCAGCAGAAGATCTGTATCGCCCGGCGGGTCGTACAGATGATTATACTATCATAGAGATCATCATGATGGAGGGAAGAAAACCCGAATCCAAAAAGAGGCTGATCCGACTGCTTTTTGAACGGATACGAAAAGAGGTGAAGCTCTCAGCTTCCGATATAGAGATATGTATCATAGAACAGCCTGCATACCACTTCGGTTTTCGCGGTATGACAGGGGATGAAATGATGCGGGATTATAATGCGGCGATATGAGAGCTAGAGTATAAGGAGAGAAAAGTGAAGCAGATCACCTTTATCAGACATGCCAAAGTGGATATGGACTCCTCCCAGCCTATCTGTGCCAAGGAGCTATGCTTCTGGGAGGAAGCCTACAACAGTGCGCCTATCGTTACGGATGTTCGACCCGGGGATACACTTATAGAGTCTCTTAAGGGGGCAGACTATGTGGTAAGCAGCAGGCTCAGGCGTGCTATTGATTCACTGGAGCTTTTGGAGGTAGAGATCGATGAAAAAAGTCAGCTCTTCAATGAAGCAGCTATCCCGCTACTCAATGGTAGATTCCTTAAGCTCAAGCCCACATATTGGCTGATACTCTTCCGTCTGCTTTCTCTGACGGGAGTGGGAAGATGGGCAAGCACACTGAGAGAGAATGAAATGGATGCACAAAAAGCAGCGCGGAGACTCTCAGAGCTCTCCGCCAAACATGACCATATCGTCCTCATGGGACACGGCGTGATGAACTGGCTGATCCGTAAAGAGTTGAAACGAAACGGATGGAGGAGTGAAGGCCGGGAAGTTCACGGCAACTGGGGAAGTACCGTGCTCTCATTGGAGTGATGCGCTGCACAGCACCTTTTCCCAATGTTATTTCAACAGATAGAGGAACTCCTCTCTCTGAGAGTATCCTGTGACTTTATGGAGGATCTTTTCATTGGAAGCATCGATAAAGTAGATCACCGGCGTAAAGCTGCTGGTGAACTTTGCGGGGAACTGTTTCTCATCCCGGTTGAGTGTCAACGGCACATATTTTTCATGTACAGCCTTGTTCACCTCCTCTTTTTGCAGTACATTGGTCTCGAACTTGCGACACCATGGACAGTAGCTGGTTGTCAGAACCAGCATGAGGTTTTTGTGTTCTTTTTTTGCTTTTTTCAGGGCTGCCTGATAGTCGGTCTCATATCCCATCATCTCCGCAAAATTCTCATCACTGCTGTGGCTTTTTTTTGGTTTGAGCTTGTTGTCATCCCTGTATTGATCTGCAAACCTGGAGAGTATACTGTCAATGCTGTCTTCAACTCCCTCCTGGATCCCATCTGTATCGTTGACATCCGCTACAACAAAATCCTCCTTATCCTGATAGGTAAGTCCAAATGTTTTCTGCCCGTCATCGAGTCTTCTCACCTCTTCTCCCATCACAAGCTCTGTATGGATGACAAGGGTTTCCCCTATATAGTCGTGATAGATGACCAGGGCGAGGGCACGCGGGTCATAACCTGAGCTATCGATACCCAGTTCTTTGAGTGTATCCTGCATCGTAGTGCGGATATCGGATTTATAGTTTTTATCGATCTTGTCTGTTTGGATCTCAATGACCGGGTATACCTTCTTGATATGGTTGAGTATAAAGAAGGATTCTGCATGGAGGAGTGTAGAGAGAAGTAATAGAGTAGAAATAAGAAACTTCATGAAAAGGCCTTTTGGTTTGATAGGGAAAATTTTATCAAAAGATTTTAAAGCGATGATGAGATTTGAAAATATTATCAATAAGCTTTAACCAGAGTATGTTACTATAAAAAACGAGAAGATGGAATAGAGGAAAGCAAGTGCTGGTAAACAAACTTTTTGAAACAGCCATTATCGGGGGCGGAGTAGCGGGGACTTCGCTGCTTTTTACCCTGGCAAGATATACCGATATCAAAGATATCATCCTTTTTGAAAAATACGAGGAGGTCAGTCTCCTCAACTCCAATCCCAAAGCAAACTCCCAGACGTTGCATGTGGGAGATATCGAAACCAACTATACCTATGAGAAAGCGCAGAAGGTGAAAAAGGCTTCATCGATGGTCAGCAACTTTATCCATCATTTCGGTGGCGTTGGAGAGATCGGTTTTGTCCGAGACAAAATGGTGCTTGCCGTGGGGGAAGAGGAGATAACGAGGCTCAAGGAGCGTTATCAGGTATTTAAAGCACTCTATCCCTATCTTGAACTCTGGGATGAAGAGAGACTCAAAGAGATCGAGCCAAAACTGATGGAAGGGCGTAAGGAACCGGTCCTGGCGATGGGTGCGACAGGAGAGATCACGACAGTGGATTTCAAGAAGCTCAGCGAACGTTTTGTACAAGAGGCGATCGACACGGATAAAAATATCCAGATGCGTTACAATGAAGAGGTGACCAGGATCAAACGTCTGGAGGACGGTACCTATGAGATCACGACGGATACGACACGTTTCACTGCCAAAAGTGTGGTTGTCAATGCCGGTTCCTACTCATTGCTCTTTGCCCAATCGATGGGATACGGCTTGCACTATGCAACCCTGCCGATCGGCGGGAGCTTCTTCTTCACCAAAGAGAAACTGCTCAGGAGCAAGGTCTATACGATGCAGAATCCGAAGCTTCCGTTTGCTGCGGTCCATGGTGATCCTGACTGTACACAGGGGTGGTATACACGTTTTGGACCGACAGCTTTTGCCTTGCCTAAACTTGAGCGATACCACAGCCTGCATATCAAGGACTTTTTTTCTGCACTCAATATCGACAGAGATGTGACTTCGGTCTATATGGACCTGCTCAAAGATAAAACGATCAGACGCTATATCCTGAGAAATGTAGTGGAGGAGCTACCCTGGCTGGGGAAAGACGTATTTGTGAAAGATGCACAGAAGATCATCCCCACACTTTCAGCCGATGATATCAGGTTTGCCGAAGGGTATGGCGGTATGAGACCGCAGATCATTGATAAAGAGAAGCATGAACTGCTGTTGGGTGAGGCAAAGATCGTAGATACAGGCGTCATCTTCAATATGACACCAAGTCCGGGGGCATCAAGTTCACTCTCCATCGCCTACCAGGATGCACTGGCACTGTGTGAGTACCTGGGGGCTGCATTTGACGAAGAGAAACATCTCTCTGAGATACAGAATAGGGAATAGGGAGTAGGTAGTAAGTAGTAGGGAGCAGGTAGGGTAGGCTTTTCTCTGAAAAGCTTTTATCAATTAAGGTTGGGCAAAGCCCGACCATGAAATTTTTGCTACTATCTATGCCTACACGGCTTCGCTTCGCTACGACCGTTCCGGTTCCGTCGCTAAGATCGTGAAACTGTTCACGATCTTTATACGCTCCTCATCTTCTACCTGCTCTACTTATTGTTTCGCCTCTTCTGCCATTTTGACCTCGATGCTTTTCTGAACGTTGAGCTGCTGTTGTGCGAACCACTGTGTGGTCTCAATTTTTGGAAACGCTTCACAGAGGATATCAAGCGGTGAGCTGTCCCATTTGCTTGCATTGTCTGTAATCGTCCATCCCAGTTTGTTCAGAACATAAGAGAAGATCTGGTTCATGATCTGGTAAGCGGAGCGGAGCGCTTCCTGGTCCCTGTTCTTTTCGTGTATGAGGAGGCTTTTTACCAGCTGCTTACGCAGGTCTCGGTTGTATTGCTCTTTGATACTCTCAATAATCTCTTCATGTGTCATTGTTCTTCTACCTTTTATTTTTTAGTGGCGATATTGTACTATGATAGTGTTTAACCCGAACTATTTACTCTACGGGTTTAAAGGAGTGGAGATGAGATTTTTAAGCATGTTGGTGTTCTTGCTACTGGGAACGGTGATGGTTGCTGCCTCGTCCAGTGCGATCAAAGCGCCTTTCTTGTGGCATGTGAATAAAGGCAAGGTTGAGTTCTATCTTTTTGGTACGATGCACCTGGCTGATCCTTCACTGCTGGTATTGCCTGCAAAAGTGGAAAAGGCAGTTGAACGGTCAGATGCCGTCTATACCGAAGTCTCTATGGAGCCTGCAGATCAGCTCAAAGCGACAAGGCTGATGCTGAGAAATGATGGAAAGACACTGCAAAGTACGCTTCCCTCTTCCTTGTATCAGCGAAGCCGGGAGTATCTAAAGTCCATCAACCCCTCACTGCAGATAGAGCCTTTTGAGCATATGAAGCTCTGGGCTTTTTCAGCGATGCTTCAGTTTCTGGAAGCACAGCTGAAACATCCTGCACTCCCCGCGATCGATAGAGTGATCTATCAAAACGCAAAAACGAACGGTAAAGAGGTCGGCGGAATAGAGACGGTCGAAGAGCAGCTGGCGGCGATGGAGGCGTTGAACGATCAGGAGCAGCTCCTGATGCATGAAGCCACACTGGACTACCTGGAGCAGAACAGGGACTATGTGAAGACCATGCAGACGCTCTATCTCAACGGTGATGAGAAAGCGCTGATGGAGTACCTGACCTCGATGATGTTCCAGGAGGAGAAGTACCGGGCACTCGAAGCGCGTTTTATGGAGCTGATACTTTATGAGAGAAATAGACGTATGACGCAACGTATCATAGAAAAGGTGACCGGAAATCCAGAGAAGATCTATCTCTTTGCCTTTGGAACGATGCACTTTCTGGACAGGGGAAGTGTGATCGAACTGCTTGAAAAAAGAGGATTTAACGTTGTAAGAGTGAAATAGGTGGTTTGGTTCCCACACTGTTGAGGGAATCGATCATTGAGGTGATGTTTTAGATAAAGTATGCATAAAGACTCTATTTAAAAGTAGAGTCTTTATGATAAGGAAGTTAAACTGGTAGTGCCCCACCACTACAGTCAAAGTCAGTGATTGTATGTATTTTTATCGTTCCGGATTCTATACCCATCTGATAGTCGTAGGTATGACCTTCCTGCAGATATCCAGGGGTAGGCCCATCCGTTTCTACATCAGTCCATTGCCCTTCTGTCTCACTATAGAGTCCAAGCAGCGTACCTTCATAATCTACATCTCCATAGTCAGCAGCCGTATCAGTATAAGGTGTAGTGTATGTACCAGCATCGTACATGATATAATCATAACCATCATACGCTATATTACCGCTACCATCATGATTTGTACAGAAATAGAAATCAAGATTATCTGTTCCATCCGCCGTTGCAGTGACTTTATATCCATCTGATCCGGTACTTGCCAGATCTGCAATAGCTACTTCAACACCATATACAGGATCATTATCATCGTCACACCCAGTAAATACCAATAGAGAAGCCGCTATCAGCGATAATTGCATAAATTGTCTTACCATTCTCTTACCCCTTTTATGAAAAAAATTAAGTTGTGCTTATACAACTATTTTTATTATAGATCAAGTAACTTAAATTTATATAAATAATTTAGCTCTTTTTGCTATACTCCACCCAATGAACAGTGAACTACTAGAAAAGATACGAAGCCATCATCATGCGACTGAAGGAAGAGAGAGACTCTTTTATGCGTTAGCCGAGAGAGAGTCCCAAATATGGGAGGAGATCGAGTCTCAGGGGATCACCAACTGGGCAACACGCTTTAGCCAAACCGCTGCACAAGCAGAGACTCATATCGTGATCAGGGAAGTGGACACAGAGGCATCATACAGCTACAGTGCGCTTGAAGAGGCTTCCGAAAAGATCAAAACATTCATTCTGGCTACTACGGATGATCATCATATCGGACTGCACTACCACAACAGCTTTGCTTTTATGGCTGCTCTGATCGGTATCAACAAGGCCGGGCGTATCGCGATACTTTTCAATAACCGTGAACCCCAGGAGCGGCTGGTTAAACTGGCAGAGACGACATCGGTCAAGACCGTACTAGGGGAGCCGGTAGGGGATCTGGAACACTACAGGATTGGGAAGATCATACAGAGTGAACAGGAGTATGCTCCAACGTACGGGATACATGCCACGACACTGGAAGATCCTGCTTTTGTGATCTTCACCAGCGGTACCAGCGGCCCAAGCAAGCCGGCACTCTTCTCACACCGCCGTATGATCGGTGCGGGGGTGGCATGGGGACTGCGCACGGGGATGGAGAAGAGTGACAGCTGTTATATCGCTCTGCCGCTCTATCACGGCAATGGCTTGGCTGTTGCCTTCTCCGCAGTCATCTTCAGCGGCGCTACAGCCGTAGTGCGTCCGAAGTTTTCGGTGACGCATTTCTGGGAAGATATCAACCGCTACGAATGCAGCCATATGGTCCATATCGGAGAGCTATGGCGCTATCTGACCAGTGCCGAGAAAGGCGGTACAAATCCCAATAGAACGCTTAAAGTGATCTTTGGAAACGGTTTGAACAAAAGTCTCTGGGAAGAGGTCGTCAAACGTTACGGTATCGAACATGTGGTCGAACATTTCGGTGCGACAGAGATGCCTGCGGGGGCACTGACCAACTGGTTTGATATCCCCGGCTACTGCGGTTACCTGCCGCCTGATGATCCCAAGGCACAGGAGATGGTATTGGTGGATGAGGAGATGAAGCCAAATACCCACAGGGGTGAAGCACTCTTTGTCGTGCCCAGCGGGAAGTATCGCGGTTATATGGATGAGAGTCTGGATGAGAAGAAACTGGTACGAAACCTCTTCAAAGCGGGGGATCTCTGGTGGCGTTCAGGTGACTTGCTGGAGCGTAATGAAGAGGGGTTCTTTACTTTCATCGAACGGATGGGAGATACCTACCGCTTCAAAGGAGAGAATGTGGCCTGTGTGGACGTAGAAGAAGCGATACGCAGTGCAGGAGACTTTGAGGAGGTGGTGGTCTACGGTATCGCTCTGCCACCTATCGACGGGAAGATAGGAATGGCTTCACTGGTAAGCAGTGAGCCATTCGGTCTGCAGGAAGCGAACAGGCTTTATGAAGAGTTGAAAGAGAAGGTTGCCTCCTATGCGCTTCCCTATATCCTGAGGGTGCAGAGAGAAAAACACCGTACCACTTCGACACTGAAGATACAGAAAGCACAGTTGGCAAAAGAGGGGATAGAGCAATTTAAAGCGATGCAGCACTATCTCCTGCTTGAGGATGGGTATCATCCTTTGGACGAGCAGAGCTATCAGGATATAATAGAGGGCAGGATAGTGTTGGGTATCACAAAGGGTAAAAGATGAGAATGGTTGCAACAAGGCTGCATACCACCAATGACAATGTCAAGATCAATGTCAATCATGTAAGAGCATGGTGTGAGCATGTACTGAACTATTGTGACCTGCTGATCGTGGTGGTTGACAGGCACTATTTTGAAGCGACCAAGGATATACTCTACGGGTTTGGGGAGAAGATCAAGCTGTTTCATATCGATCCCTGGATCAGCTATACACAGCCGCTCAATATGATGGTGGAAAAAGCACTTTCGATGGGGGCCAAAGAGCTGCTTTTTCAAAGTATCGAGGTGACGATCTCTCTGGAAGATATGGAGCGCTTGGAGAAACATCTC
Organism: Sulfurovum sp. MH2-6; assembly: GCF_058374785.1. Taxonomy (NCBI): domain Bacteria; kingdom Pseudomonadati; phylum Campylobacterota; class Epsilonproteobacteria; order Campylobacterales; family Sulfurovaceae; genus Sulfurovum; species Sulfurovum sp. MH2-6. Next base: position 1,692,386 of record NZ_CM178170.1, on the reverse strand, counting down.
GATGGCAATACACTGGTGGTAGGCGCAAAACTCTGTGAAGGGCATGGTGATGAGGGGGAGAGCTGCAAGCTGGATGGCTGGACAACACCATGGAATACCCTGGCGATCTGGAATCTAAACAAGCTTGCGCTGACAGGTTTTCTGAGTATCTCAAGCGGTAACTATGAAGATGTACCCGGCGGTGTAGAGGAGGTGGTGACGATCTCTCTCCTGCAGCGTCTCAAACCCTACAGTATGAATGCCAAGGTGATACACCTGGATTCCGTGGAGTGGGATACAGAGTGGAGTTCAGAGGAGCGGCAGGCCTATCATGAGATGAAAATGGCCTCCAAAGATGAGCGCGCAAAGATACAGCTGGCAGTACTCGGGATAGATGCGGGTGATGTCATGTTTGTAAAGGATAGTAATGATTGATGTACTGGTTGTGGGTATCGGTGAATATGTGACGGGACTCTCGGGTGAGGGTGTCGCACAATCGGATAAAAGTTTTGGGGTGATCGCACTCAGCCTTTTTGATATGAGAGAGCGGGGGGTCGTCGGAGAGATACGCCTGGCCGGAAGAGACGCCAAACGTTTTGATCTGATACGAGAGCATTTTGATACCAATTTGAAAGCTGCCTATCCTTCACTTGATACCTCATTTGAAGCGCATCCAAAAGAGGGATTCAGTGATGAGGCCTACAAAGAGGCTTTAGAAGAGCTGCCAAAAGGCTCATGCGTGATGCTCTTCACCCCTGATGATACCCATTTTAAGATCGCCAAAGATGCACTGGAGGCAGGGATGCATGTGCTTGTGGCCAAGCCGCTTGTTAAAACGACAGCGGAGCATCTGGAGCTTCAAGAACTTGCCAAAGAGAAAGGGCTTCTGCTGATGCTTGAGGTACACAAGCGTTTTGATCCAATCTATGCGGATGCCGTGGACCAGATACGTACCTTCGGGGACTTTTCTTTGATGCACAGCTATATGAGCCAGCCGAAGACGCAGCTGGATACTTTTGCAAGCTGGGCAGGGATCAGTTCGGATATCAGTTACTACCTCAATGCCCATCACATTGACCTGCTCTGCTGGGCTGTTCAGGGTGTTGCCGAGCCGGTCTCTGTGGTGGCTACGGCTTCTACAGGTGTGGCGGACAAAAAACTGGGGCGAGAGGTGGAAGATACGATCACGCTGACGGTACAGTGGAAAAACCTCCAAAGCGGTGCACTGGGTACCAGTGTCCATACCGCTTCATGGATCGCTCCGCCTTCGGATGTACACTCCCAGCAGCGGTTTTTCTATATGGGACATCAAGGTGAGGTGACCATTGACCAGGCCCACAGGGGATACGGGATCTCTACCGACGAGAACGGATACAAGAGTGCCAACCCGCTCTTTATGAAATATACCCCAAGAGAGGGTAAGTTCGCAGGACAACAGGGGTATGGGTACCGAAGCATAGAGACTTTTGTACGTTCAGCAGATACGTTGGCTACAGAGCCTGAAAAGCTTGCAGCCTTCAATCAAACGCTGCCTACGATAGAGAATACTTTGAATGTCACGAAGATACTGGAAGCAGGTCGTAAAAGCCTGGATGAGGGAAAAGTGATATTTATGTGAGAAAATTCATCTCCTCCAGAGAGAGCGGTACGTCAGTCTCTCTGGGAATATAATCACTCATATCTATTGTATAGCTTCGTTATGCATACCTAAGAAATAGATTGACATATGACTACTGATTCCATTTGATAGATATAGCATTGTCCCATCGTGCGAAGCAGTAATATGAATAGGGGTAGGGCTTAAATCTTCCATATAGGTATCATCATCCAACAATACCGGGCGTGCAGGGTTCTTGATGTCATAGGCTCTCACTCTTGTACCGGTACCGGCAACAAAAAGCTTTTCACCGTCTTCTGAGATGGTGATGCTTCTCGCATACTCATCAGGACCGTCGGCAAACATGGAAAGCATTGTCATCTGATTGAGATCAGAGACATCTACAGCTTTGATCCCAGTAGTACCATCTGAAACATAAGCGACACTGTCATCCGGTGAAAGCACGACTTTTTCAGGGTATGTCATAGCTATTCCGGCAATTTCATTAGGGTTTGCAGGATCTGAAACATCTAAAGCTTTCAAACCTTTTGTCGTATTTGTCACATAGAGAACACGATTATCCGAAGATAGTGCCAGAGACGTCACCCTCGCATTATTGGCAGGTTCGTCAAACGCATAGCTGCTGATTAATTGGGGTGTTGTTCGATCACTGACATCAAAAATCTTCAGGCCGTAACGGTCATCATCGATATAAAGCGTCTGATCGTTGTCGGAAATGACAATCTCACCCGCAAGATCAATAGGATAGGTGGTGATGACCTGCGGGTCGGAGGCATTGGAGATATCGATAACCGACAGACCCCTGTAGCTGACTGTATAGGCTGTATTTCCATTATGCGATATCGCCAAATCTCTGGCCCCATCATCGGCAACCACACCGATATATCTTATCGCTTTCGGATCTGTCACATCAATGATAGAAAAATAGTCATCCCCGACCTTGTAAAGAGTTTGATCATCAGGCGATATTTTTGTCGCATACGATTCGGGCATACTGTTCAGGTAGTCGACCTTTTGAAGAGGGGAAATTGTTGAATATACATTTCGTAAGTTGACGGCATAGGAGTCATTCTGGTTATGGATATCATCTACCATCAAAGTATATTTGTCATTAACCAGTTGTGATAAACTTTCCCGGTCATTAATAGGATTAAAAACAAGTATGTCCTGAGGATTAATAATGCCATCGCCGTTGAGATCCGTTTCCAGGATTTTTTGCGATTCCCAGTCAGCCCAGTACTGAATACCTACACCTCTATCAAATTCGGTATAAGCGATTTCGTTATAGCATTTTTGGTATAGGTACTCGGAAACCGCCGTGACCCGGAAGGTGTCATCCGTCATCTCTTTGAGCCATGAACCTTTGACTAATGCTCTAAATACCCCTTTGTTCGATACCTGGACTTCATCTTCAACTCCATCGTCGTTAGTATCGATGTCGATACCTCCGCTTACCTGGTACACATAGAACCTGTCATCCTCTAGCTCCGCACTGTGGGTATTGAACCGTCCGGCACTATTCATATCTCCATCACTAGTCGTTTCAGTATAAAGTTTTTCAAACCTTGCATTGATATAATCCGTGACTTTGAAGATCTCGACATTTGCCTGTTTCACTATGCCAAGTTGTGCAATACCTTGTATACTTGTCGTTTTGCTTGGTGGAGGTGTGGTGGTGTTTGTGTCATCTTCTGTGTTTGTAGAGAGAGTAGTGCTTCCACCACCTCCACCACAGCCTAGAAGTAAAAAGATAGCTGCTACACTGCACATAATTATAGATTTGTTTAATTTCATATTCTTCCCCTTATATGTAGGTATGTATTATAAGGTCAAAATAGCCAAAAGTCAAATCTCATTAAATTAAATTTATTATCCCTTTTTATATGAGAATAGATAGAGAAATACAATTTACAAGAGTCAGGATAAAGGCAAAGTGATATATCTTTAAAAAACTGCGAAGAAACGCTCTGAATCAGGAGCGTATCTCTACGCTTCTTCCACACTCTCTTTATAATCGATCTTCGTAAGGTTCTCATAGCGTTTATAGATCTCCTTGGCATGGAACTCCGCAGTCTCCAAAAAGCTTTCTGCTGCTTCAGCATTCATCCCCTCCACCATCTTGAAACGTGCTTCGTTGTACATATACTCCTTGACCGGGATCTTAGGCCCTTTGTAGTCAAGCTTCATAGGATTTTCCCCCAAGGCTCCAAGTGCCGGGTTGTACCTGAATGTCGGCCATAGTCCACACGCCACAGCCAGCTTTTGCTGATCCATCCCGTGTTTGAGATCATACCCATGGGCGATACAGTGGGAGTAGGCGATGATGATGGAGGGGCCATCATAGGCTTCAGCTTCCATGAAAGCTTTGAGCGTCTGCGGTTCGCTTGCCCCCATTGCGACACGTGCGACGTAGACATTCCCGTAAGAGATCGCCATCATCGCCAGGTCTTTTGGCAGTTGTGGTTTCCCGCCTGCGGCAAATTTCGCGACGGCACCTGTCGGGGTGGCTTTGGATTGCTGGCCGCCTGTATTGGAGTAGACCTGGGTATCAAGTACCAGGATATTGACATTTTTACCGCTTGCGAGTACATGGTCCAGGCCGCCGTACCCGATATCATACGCCCAGCCGTCTCCACCGATGATCCAGACGGATTTTTTGACCAGATAGTCAGCAAGGCTCAGAAGATCTTTGGTTCTCTCCTCTTCCAGCTTCTCCAGTGCTTTTTTCAGCCTCCCTATACGTTCACGCTGCGCATCGATCTCTGTTTCAGTGCCCTGGTCAGCATGTAGTATTTCTTCAACAAGTCTGCTCTCCAGTTGGTCTGAAAGCTGCTGCAGAAGTTCTTTGGCCTGTATCTCATGTTTGTCTATCGTCAGCCTGAATCCCAGTCCAAACTCAGCATTGTCCTCAAAGAGCGAATTCGACCAGGCAGGCCCACGCCCTTCACTGTTTTTGCTCCAAGGGGTGGTGGGGAGGTTCCCTCCGTAGATTGAAGAACACCCCGTGGCATTGGCAACGATCATACGGTCACCGAAGAGCTGTGTCGCCAGCTTGATGTAGGGGGTCTCCCCGCATCCGGGGCAGGCTCCGGAGAACTCGAAGAGCGGTTCCAAAAACTGGCTCTCTTTGACTTTGCTGTGGTCAAGTTTGTCACGGTCGTAGTTGGGCAGAGAGAGGAAGTAGTCCCAGTTTGCTATCCCTTTCTCTTTGATAGGGTGCTGCGGGCGCATATTGATCGCTTTGAGGTCTGGATCGGTTTTGTTTTGCCCCGGGCACACCTCCACACAGAGCGAACATCCCGTACAGTCCTCCACGGCTACCTGTATCGTAAAAGACTCATCAGCGCTGAAGGTTTTTCCTTTGGCTTTGATGCTTTTGAAAGGTTCGGGTGCTTCTCTCAGAGCGGCGTTATCCACGACCTTGGAGCGGATCACCGCATGGGGACAGACAAAGACACATTTGTTGCACTGGATACAGGAGTCAGGGTCCCAGACAGGTACCTCCTGGGCGATATTGCGCTTTTCGTACTGTGTGGTGCCGCTTGGCCATGTACCGTCAGCAGGGATCCTGCTCACGGGAAGCTCATCCCCTTTGCCCTCTATCAGATGGGCAGTGACATTGGCCACGAATTCACTCACTTTTCCCTTCACGGCACGTTCCAAGGGCAGGGTGCTTTCGGCACTCTCAGGGATAGTGACCTCATAAAGGTGCTCCAGTGTGCTGTCGATCGCATCCAGGTTGCTTTGGACGATGGCATCGCCTTTTTTCCCATAACTTTTTTGGATGGAAGCTTTGATCTCCTGGATGGCCTCATCCAGCGGAAGTATCTTGGAGATGTCAAAAAAGCAGGTCTGCATGATCGTGTTGATGCGCCGGCCAAGCCCGCACTCTTTGGCTACCCTGTAGGCATCGATAAGATAAAACCTGATCTCTTTTTGGATGATCTCTTCCTGGATCACACGTGGCATCCTTCTCCACACCTCTTCAGGAGAAAATGGGGAATTGAGCAGGAATACCGCACCCTTTTTTGCATGCTGCAGGATGTCGAACTTCTCCATAAAGACACTCTGGTGGCAGGCAACAAAGTCGGCTTTCTCGATCAGGTAGGTTGAGTGTATCGGAGAGGGACCGAAACGGAGATGGGAGGTGGTCATCGAGCCTGCTTTTTTGGAGTCATAGACAAAGTAGCCCTGTGCAAAAAGATCGGTATGCGTTCCGATGATCTTGATGCTGTTTTTGTTCGCACCGACGGTACCGTCTGATCCCAGTCCGAAGAAGATCGCTTCGTAGGTCTTCTCATCAGGTATCGTAAAGGTGTGGTCCCACTCCAGCGAGGTATGGGTCAGGTCATCATGGATCCCTATGGTGAAGTGGTTCTTCGGATGCGGTTTTTTGAGCGCATCAAAGACCGCTTTGACCATGGCAGGCGTGAACTCCTTGGAGGAGAGTCCGTACCGTCCGCCTATGATATGCGGTCTTTCAAAGCCAATGGTCTCTTCTTCCAGTGCTTCATTGATCGCTCCTACGATATCAAGATAGAGCGGTTCTCCCAGAGCTCCGGGTTCTTTGGTACGGTCGAGTACGGCGACCCGCTTGGTAGTTTTAGGCAGGCGCTCAATGAAGTGTTTGATCGAGAATGGACGGTAGAGCCTGACCTTGATCAGACCTGTTTTTTCACCCTGGGTGTTGAGGTACTCTACACACTCCTCTGCGGCTTCCGCCCCTGAACCCATGATCACGATGACCGACTCGGCATCCGCAGCGCCTACATAGTCAAAGAGGTGATAGCTCCGTCCTGTCAACGCTGCAAATTGATCCATCGCCTCCTGCAGGATATCCGGAGTCTGCTGATAGTAACTGTTGACACTTTCACGCCCCTGGAAATAGACATCAGGGTTTTGAGAGGTACCGCGTATGAATGGATTGTCAGGAGTGAGTGCACGCTTTCGGTGTGCCTTGACCAGCTTATCATCGATCATGGCACGCATCGTTGTCTCATCGATCAGGGTGACTTTGTTGATCTCGTGGGAGGTACGAAAACCGTCAAAAAAATGGAGAAACGGGATACGTGATCTGAGTGTGGCAGCCTGGGAGATCAGTGCAAAGTCATGGGCTTCCTGTACGGAGTTTGAAGCCAGCATGGCAAATCCGGTCTGGCGCACGGACATCACATCGGTATGGTCCCCGAAGATCGAGAGCGCCTGGGCCGCCAGTGACCGGGCTGCGATGTGAAAGACAGTCGATGTCAGTTCACCGGCGATCTTGTTCATATTGGGGATCATCAGGAGCAACCCCTGTGAGGCGGTAAAGGTGGTTGTCAGTGCACCGCTCTGAAGGGTACCGTGCACCGCACCGCTGGCACCCCCTTCACTCTGCATCTCTATGACATCGGGTACCGTACCCAGGATGTTTTTTTCTCCCTGCATGGCATAGAGATCACTCAGCTCACCCATCGGAGAGGCCGGGGTGATAGGGTAGATCGCTATGATCTCATTGAGTTTGTAGGCCACCCTTGCAACCGCTTCATTCCCGTCTATCATCGCCACTGAAGAGTTCATCACTGCCCCTTTTTTTTGAGATTGGACCATTATAACATGTATCTTTAGAGAAGAGAAAAGTCAGTCTATCTACTTCTTTGGATCAGTTATTGTAGCGATTTTGAACTTATGGGTTTATCGACGTTTTTGGTACCAAACTACGGATTTTTTTACTGTAGATTCGCGTAGCCACGCACCTTTGATAGAATTTGTCTTTTGGTGCATGGATATCACTCTACATACGCTTCTTCGTCTTATTAGTCGCTACAGCACTCAATGGATCATCAGGCCAGTAGTGTTTTTTGTACTTGCCTCTGAGCTCCTTTTTTACCTCCTCATAGGTGTTTGTCCAGAAGCTCTCCAGGTCTTGTGTGACCTGCATGGGACGTGAGGCGGGGGAGAGCAGGTGTATCATGAGTTTGACCTTTCCATTTAGCACGGTAGGGGTGCTTTTGGTTCCGAACATCTCCTGAAGTCTTACGGAGAGTACGGGCTGTGCGGGGTCGCTGTAGTTTATAGTGATGTTTGAGCCGCTAGCCACTTTGAGTTTAGGTGGGGCAAGGGTGTTGAGCTGCCGGGTCTGTTCAAAAGATAGACGTCCCAGAAGTATAGTGTGGAGGTCTAAGCCTTGACAAGCCTTCAGCGTAGTGATACCTGCAAGGTAAGGAGCCAGCCACTTCTCCATATGCTCCAGAAGGTAGTCATCTGAAAAGTCCGGGAACGCCATGCCGTGTAGATTGAGGAAGTTCACTCTCTGCCTGAGTGCCAGAGCCTCTTTGCTCCAGTTCAGTGCTTCGAGCCCCAGCGCTTCGAGCGCTTCGATCAGTACTTCGGTGACCTCTTGGGGTGAAGGATCGCTTGTCGGCAGATCTTTGAGCACTATCGCACCTACCCTTGAAACCTCCCTTGCTTCTACGCGTTGCTGCACTTCATTCCACGTAACTTCCTCGTAGGTACGTATCTGATCACTCAGATAGGTCTCTATCTGTGCATGGGTGATGGCGATGGCCTTGTAGATGGTCGCATTGCTGTTTTTGGCATCAAGGTCTGCAATGACAAGGAAGCCTGTGCGGTAGAGCTCATCTTGCGGGTGGAGGTGGGCACCTTTGCCGTTGCTTAGTAGGTAGGTACTGCTCTTGTGGTCTCGCAGTTTGGCGATGCGGTCAGGGTAGGCAAAGGCGAGGAGGACTCCCAGCATCTCCAGGTTGATATCCGGTTTTTGATTCGGCTCTATATGCTTGGCACTTTTGAGCAGGTAGCGGCACTGAGTGAGGTTGAGAGTCTGTGGATCAAGCACCTTTTGCTGTTGCAGATCGTGCAGGATGCTGACACGTTCGCGCAGGTCAGATGAGCCAAAAGCGTTACGGTAGATATCTTTTTGGGAGATGAGTACGGCCAGAAGCGAAGCCTCATAGGTAAGGTCAAGCCCTTTTGCCTTGAGCATCATATGTGACAGTCTCGGGTGCATAGGGTAGCGGCTCATCGCTTTGCCGTGAGGGGTGATGCTGCCGTATTCATTCAGTGCACCGAGCTCAATCAGCAGTCTTTTGGCATGGTTGATCGCAGTAGCAGGCGGCAGGTCTATCCATGAGAGTGTCGTGATATCATCTGTGCCCCAGAGAGCAAGTTCCAGCATCATCTGGGTCAGATCGGCAGTGAGTATCTCGGGGGTATCGTGTTTCAACAGTATCTTGGACTTGTGCCAGAGGTGATACGCTTTTCCGGCACTCAGACGTCCTGCACGTCCTGCCCTTTGTGTCGCTGAGTCTTGGGAGATGAAGTGCTTTTCAAGCCTGTTCATCCCTGAGAATGGACTAAATACTGAGACATTGTGCAGTCCTGAGTCTATGACGATCTTGATACCTTCTATCGTCAGGGAGGTTTGGGCGATGTTGGTGCTCAGGACGATCTTTCTGCTCCCTTCAGGCGGTGCCTTGATGGCTCTGTCCTGCTCTGTTCTGCTCAGGTTTCCGTAGAGTGTTGAGATATACACATCATTGAGGGTAGTTGATCTCAGGAGTTTTTCAACTGCTTTGATCTCTCTGACACCGGGGAGAAATACCAGTATGCTCCCCTCATCAGTCTTGAGGATCTGTTGAAGCAGCCTATGGATATAAACGGGCAACTCTTTGGGAGAGGGCTGTGGTGTATCCTTTGGAAGATAGAGACGCTCTACAGGATAGGCACGTCCCTCATTCCGGATGAGAGGTGCGTCACCCAAAAGCGCTGAGATGGCAGAAGTGTTGAGGGTGGCAGACATCACGAGTATCTTCAACTCTTCGCGTAAAATGCTCTGAGACTCCAGTGCCAGAGCCAAAGAGAGATCGGCATGCAGGGAGCGTTCATGAAACTCATCAAAGATGATCAGTGCCACATCTTCCAAAGCGGGGTCATGCTGCAGCTTGCGTGTCAGGATACCCTCTGTGACGACGAGTATCTGTGTCTCTTCGCTCTGTACTGACTCCATCTTGATCTGGTACCCGATACGTTTGCCTAGCGTTTCACTCTTTCCGTCCTTTTTTGCCAGCAGTTCAGCCATTCGTGCTGCTGTGGCACGCACAGCCAGACGACGGGGCTCAAGCATGATGATCTTTTTTCCTTCCAGCCAGGGCTCATCCAGAAGTGCCAAAGGAAGTACGGTACTCTTACCTGCCCCCGGAGATGCCTGCAGTACGAGTCTGGTGTGTACTGAAAGTTTCTCTTTGACATCAGGAATGACTTGGTGAATGGGTAGGGTTTTCATGATGGCATTATACTAGACTTCTTGTAAAACCGACTCAACTCTAATTGATAGGTTTTAACTCGTTCCCATCGGGGGACAACGATGGGAACGAGGAAGTGGAGACTTTAGTCCCACAACTATTTTTTTAACAAAAACTTCAAAATATTCTACTTGTAGGTGGGCTACCCACAGGATACACTACGATAAAGTTTCTACTTTCAAATCAATACAAGTTCTTTCACAATCTCTCAGTTTAGAAGTGAGAGGAATAAAGCATTCATTTTTGATTGAATGTTCATTTTTTTTCTTTGTTGATGTGACAAAGAAAAAGAAACGAACCAAAAAAAAGAAAACACAAAGAGCTGTCGCTTGTAAAATCTACCCAGTGTTATAATCAAACAAGTGCTCCATACCTTTGAGTCTGCTCAGTGACTAAGACATTTAATCTCGTTCCCATTGGGGAGAGGCTGTGAAAGAACTGCTATTTTAGCAAGTTCAGAATGACAAACACCTATCTTTTATGTTCTTTTACAATCTCGGGACGATGGGAATGAGGAAGTGGAGACTTTAGTCGTAGGTTTGGCACTGCCAAACGTCTTTTGAGATGACCCTATGCTTATGGAGAAATGATCAATCATGTCGGGGTGAGGGCACCCCGACCTACACTATTGAGATAGATTGATGCATTAAAGCTTTATGCAGCGAGAGTAGGCTATCCTCTGGTCTGTCCGCTTCCGTAGATCTTGAACTTATAGGTGGTAAGCCCTTCGATCCCCATAGGACCTCTGGCATGGAGTTTGTTGGTACTGATACCTACTTCTGCACCAAACCCGAATGCACCGCCGTCAGTGAACCTTGTAGAGGCATTGACGTAGACTGCAGCAGCATCGACAGCATTCATGAACTCCTCGGCAGTCGTGATGTTTTCCGTGATGATCGCTTCCGAGTGTCCTGAACCAAACCGTACGATATGTTCTACCGCACCTTCCACACCGTCAACGACTTTGATGTTGAGGATGTTTGCCAGGTACTCTGTATCATAATCCTCATCCGTCGCATCTTCTACATCGATGATCGCCTGTGTTCTGCTGTCACCCTTGAGCTCTGTATGGGCTGCATCAAATGCCTCTTTGAGTCTTGGAAGCATCTCTTCGGCGATAGCGCTGTCTACCAGCAGTGTCTCCATCGCATTACATACACCCGGTCTTTGTACCTTGGCATTGATAGCGATCTTGATCGCATTCTCTCTGTTGGCATCTTTGTCGATATAGGTATGGCACTGCCCTTTGTCATGTTTGACAACACTGACCGTTGCATTTTCACTGACATGCTTGATGAGTCCTGCTCCGCCTCTAGGAATGATCAGGTCTACATACTTGTCCATCTTGATCAGTTTATCCACGCCTTCTCTTGATGCATCAGGGATGAGAGAGATCAGTGCACGAGGCAGGTCATTGGCCTCCAAAACATCCTGAAGGATCTTGGCGATACTCTCATTGGAGTTTTGTGCTTCTTTCCCACCTTTGAGTACACAGACGTTGGAGCTTTTGAAACAGAGTGCTGCAGTATCTGAAGTGACGTTAGGGCGGCTCTCGTAGATGATACCGATCACACCGATAGGTATCGTGACCTTCTGCATATGCAGACCATCTTCAGTCACCCATCCGTCCAGGATACGCCCTACAGGGTCTTTGAGTGCAGCGATCTCCTCGATCGCCACTGCCATACCCTCAATCCTGCTTTCATCAAGAAGCAGTCTATCCATCAAGGCTGAGGAGAGGCTGTTTTCCTCTCCGGCTTTCATATCCAGCGCATTGGCATTGATCAGTGCTTGTGTATTGTCTCTAAGCCCCTGTGCCATCGCTAAGAGTATTCTCTTCTTCTCGGCACCGCTGATCGTCATCAATACACGGCTGGCGTTTTTTGATTCTTTTAAAAATGCCTCCATAATGCTCCTTTATGCTTCAATGTAGCTACAACAGTAATCAGTCACAGTTTTGATCTTGAGATCAAATGATGAATTTGCCGGTACGTTGAAAGTCTCAGGTGTATGAAGTGTTTTCCACTCTTCACCCGGAAGTTTTATCTCCAGCTCACCGCTCATCATCTCCATGATCTCCGCCTCTTGCGTATTGAATGTGTATTCTCCCGGTAGCATCACACCCAGTGTTTGTCTTGTACCGTCTGCCAAAGTGATCGCTCTGCTTGTTACTTTCCCATCGAAATAGATATTTGCTTCTTTGATCATTGAGATATTTTCTAGTTTTGTCATTGTGTTTCCTTGTTTTAGTTTTTTTCTTTTAGTTCTTTGGCTTTTTCATAGGCATCGGCGATCGCTTCCATCATCCCATGGCGCACATTACATCTCTCCAGTGCTGCATAGCCTGCCGCTGTCGTCCCGCCCGGGCTCATCACCCCGTCTTTGATCAATGCCGGGTTTTCATTGGCGACCAGTGCAGCAAACCCTTCAAAGAGTCCGGCTACCAGTTCTTGGGAATCTGCACGCTTGAGACCCTGGTTTACTGCTCCATCAGCCAACGCTTCTGCAACAAGCGCCAAAAATGCAGGACCGCTTCCGGCAACCCCGGTAGCGATATCCAACTCGTTTTCCGTAGCAAGCCAAAGGGTTCTACCGATATTGTTGAAGATCTCCAGTGCCGTTTCTTTCAGCGCTAAATCGCCGGTTACTGTCGTCATAGACTTGAGGTGGCTGGCACCAAGATTTGGCATAGTCCTGATAAACATTTTTGCATTCAGCTGTGACCTGAGGCTCTCAATGGATGTACCTGCCAAGACAGAGAATACTGCTTCAGCTTCTCCGCTTAGTTTAGGGGCAAGGTCGGGAAGAGAGTAGGGTTTGACAGCGAGAATAACGTTCTTTCCTGTCATATCTTCCGTCTCTCCCATGACTTTTGTAGTGATCTGAGGCAGTTGCTTTTGCAGTGCAGCCAGGGTCACTTCATTTCTGCCCAGTACTTCTATCTCATACTCTCCTACCATACCCTCTATCAGGGCTTTTGCCATATTTCCATTGCCGATAAATGTTAGTTTCATGCACCACCTTTGTTGTTATTTTCTTTTTTTGCACTCTCTTTAGGGATAAAGAGTGTGCCCAGTGTATGATTTCCGTCCATCAGATAGGATTCAGTCGCACTGAGGTCAAATCCGTTCGCAAGGAACATCTTTCTGCCTTTTTTCATGATAAAGTCCGCTGCTTTGAGTTTGGTAACGATCCCGCCGGTTGCAAATGGATCATTTGGCGTGGCTTTCTCTTCCAGTGCACCTTCAGGCAGCTCATCCAGGACTTTGAAGAGTTGGGCATCCTGGTACTTGGACGGATCTTTGTCAAAGTAGCCGTAGATATCACTCAGTATGATCAGCATATCCGCATTGACAGCGTGTGCGACATGCGCGGAGAGCTGGTCATTGTCACCAAAAAGCTGTTCGGGTGTAGAGCTGATATCATTCTCATTGACAATAGGCAGGATATCATTTGCAAGGTGTGCATTGATGATCTCCTGAAACATTTTTGTCCGTTTTCTTGAGTCAAAGTCATCTTCTGTGAGAAGTATCTGTGCCGTATCGATATCAAAAACATCAAACATCCGTTTATAGGATGACATCAATATCGGCTGCCCTGCAGCAGCGATCGCTTTTTTACCTATCTGTTTGGTTTTATCCAGTTTGAGTGCTGAATATCCTGCACCTACAGCACCTGATGAAACAAGTACCACTTCATACTTTGACCTGAGCTTTGCAATAAGGTATACGAGATTCATCATTCTCTCTTTTGCAATCTCGTTTTTCTCGGTCACTACAGCAGTACCTACTTTAATGACAATTCTTCTCATCTTTTCTCGTTCCCTTTAACTTTTATTTTTATATTATATCAAGATAGATTTTTAATCTAACTATTAAATTTCTTTCAAATGTAAACCTTGTATCCCCAAATTCCCATATCTATGGTAACTGTTGGAGACACTCTGTTCGATAAAGTAGTGCATCAGTTCGATGCGTCCATGAGAGACGAACGGCTCTCTGGCAATGTAGATCGCCTGACCGGCGATACGCTCAAAGATCTCCTGTGAGACATTTTCCGGATGTAAAAATCGAACCCGCTGATAGTTTGGTATCAGTTTGATCAAACTCTCCTGACTGTCCCGTGTGATCGCATCCTCTTTACCGATAATGCTTGCCTGTTTGGACTCAAGCCAGAGGAACTCAGCCTGTTTTGAGTGCTCCGGCAGGGAGATATGGATCGTTGCACCGATCATTTTGATCGCCATGACCGTGGTCAATATCTCATCCAGGTTATCTCCCTCTTCAAGTCTTAAAAGGACACTTTTGACAGGCAGGTAGCGGATGATATTGGATTCACCCCTGATATGTGCATAGTCGTGTTCTTTCAGGAACTCCACCTCATGCCAATGGGCAAAGTGGCAGATGTGACGCAGTGCTGCTTCACACTCCTCATGAAAGACGGTATCTCTGGTGAGCAGTATACGCATCTGGTCGATAAAAGGCGTAGAACAGGATTCATAGAGATTGGTCTCATGGTAGCTGATATCCATAAATTGGCTTACATAGTTGAACCCTCCTGCTTTTTTCCCGCTTCCTATCGCAGATTTTCTCATACCTCCAAAGGGTTGACGCAGTACGATGGCACCTGTCGTTCCCCGGTTGATATAGAGATTTCCTGCAAGGATCTCTTCTTTCCATCTCTCCTGTTCTCTCTTGTCTAGAGATTCCAAGCCTGAAGTCAGACCATAACCTGTAGCATTGACTATCTCAATAGCATGATCAAGATTCTCTGCCCTCATGACACTCAGCATCGGTCCAAAGAGTTCATTCATGTGACAGAAGTCTCCCTGTTTTGTTCCCCATCTGACGGAAGGTTTGAGCATATAGGGGTTGTTTTCGTCAGCAAAGTCCGGTTTCACCAGCCACTCTTCTCCTTCATCCAGATAACTGAGTGACTCTTCGAGTTTACCGGCCGGAAGATTGGAGAGGGTGCCTATCTTGTTGCCAAAATCCCATACTGAACCGGTCTGCATCGACTCTGCAGCTTCCTTGATCTGCTTTTGGTAGCTCTCATCCTCATAGAGCTCTTTCTCCAGTACGAGCAGGGAGGTTGCTGAACACTTCTGACCGGAGTTGTGGAAAGCAGATGCTATGACGTGTCCGAGTGCCTGATCCCGGTCTGCCATTGCTGTGACGATCGTCGCATCTTTTCCTCCGGTCTCTGCACTGAGGTGAATATCCGGACGGGAGTTGATGATCCTGTATGCAGTCTCTTCTCCCCCTGTAAAGATCGTAAAGTCGATATCCTGACTCGGTATCATATATTCACCTACCACCGAACCGCGGCCCGGAACAAACTGAAGCGTGTTTCTGCTTACGCCTGCATCCCAGAAACATTGACAGAGCCGGTATCCGCAGAGTATCGCATCTTCAGCAGGTTTGAGAATCACGGTATTGCCTGCAGCAAGTGAGGCAGCGACACCTCCTGCAGGGATCGCTATGGGGAAATTCCACGGGCTGATGACCAGACCGACCCCTTTCCCTGCGGCTTCTATGCCGGTCAATCCGGAGAGTTTTGCAACACTGTAGGGATAGAAGTTGACAAAGTCGATCGCTTCACTGACCTCTACATCGGTTTCTGTAAATACCTTGCCGACTTCTGCTGCTGCGACTCCGATCAGGTCTGCCCTTGCGGCTCTGATCTCATGGGCCACATCCATCATGATTTTCTGTCTCTCGTGAGGGGAGAGTTTTCTCCAACCGTCAGGATCGGCTTTTGCCGTTGCGATCGCTACTT
The DNA here is from genome assembly GCF_058374785.1 of Sulfurovum sp. MH2-6. Taxonomy (NCBI): domain Bacteria; kingdom Pseudomonadati; phylum Campylobacterota; class Epsilonproteobacteria; order Campylobacterales; family Sulfurovaceae; genus Sulfurovum; species Sulfurovum sp. MH2-6. Next base: position 1,676,711 of record NZ_CM178170.1, on the reverse strand, counting down.
TCATCTCTTCCTGGCCGGCCTCGACATAGTGTCCGGCCAGTTTATTTTGATGATACTGTGATTTGTCGATTACATCGGTATGTCTCTCTTTTTGGATGATCTTGCCACCGATTACCGGATAGGCATTGAACCCTCCGACCTCACCGATATTCTGCCACTTGTCTCGGATCTTTTCTGCCCATTTTCTATTGGCAGGCAACACAAAATCGGTATCTGGTTCATTTTTGAAATGGTAAGTAGCCGGGTCTATCTCTTCTTGAATCACTTTTCGGTTTCTATCTTGTGTACGGTAGGGTTCCTGATCGAGCGTTGGAATGCATGCAATGGCATCATCATAGGTTTGTACGAGTCTTTCCCACTCGGGTGTATCCACTTCCAGACCAAAGCTGTGTCGCAGGAAGTTCTGCTCGGCAGTATTTTCATCGAACCTTCTTACAAGATAGGCGATAGCATTGGTAAAGGTCTCTTTGGTGGCCGTAGGTGCATAGAGTATGACATTGAGTCCCTCCTTTTTGAGGATATGATAGGCAGCCTCACTCATCCCCTCGAGCATCTCTGCACTCACATACGCTTCAACACCGCGCTCTTTTGCCAGAAGCATTCCCAGAGCATGATCAAAAAGATTGTGTGAGGCAATACCGGTATGGACATAGGGAGCAACATCCGGGTCAATCAGATAGTCCATCGCTATTTTGTAGTTGGCATCAGACTCTGCTTTCTGTGCATAGGTGACATTGGGCCATCCGCGCAGTGAAGCTTCGGTGAGCTCCATCTCCTGGTTGGCACCTTTCACAATACGGATCTTGATCGGTGCACCGCCACGCTTGACTCTCTCTTTTGCCCACGCGGCAAGCTCTTTGATATAGTGTATCGCATCGGGAAGGTAGGCCTGGATCACAATACCTGCATGAAGATCTTTGAACTCCTCTTGCGAGAGTACGTTTTTAAAGGTGTCGATGGTGATGGCGATATCCCGGTACTCCTCCATATCCAGGTTGACAAACTTGTAGTGTGCTTGACCATCGGCACCGATATAGGTGTTCTCTTTGGCTGCACGATAGACTCTTGTGAGTTGAGTTGAAATTTTTTCAACGTTGTGCGCATGGGCATGCGGGATGATCTGAGAGAACATATTGGATATCTTCAGTGAAAGGTAGTCGATATCCGGGTTTTCAAGCAAAGCGATATACTTTTCAACCCTCCGGTTCGCCTCTGCTTCACTATGTACGACTTCCCCGATCACATTGATATTGACCCGGGTTCCTTCTTCTCTCCGCTTTTGTATATGTTTTGAGAGTACCGGGTCTTCTCCCTGTATCACGATCGCGCTGATATCATTTCTAAGATATTTGATGAAAAGAGGGATAGAGATCGAACTTACATAGATCCCGACATCACGAAAGAGCCAGATCAGTATCTGTTCAAACTCGGAAAAAAAGTCGGTATTTTGGTATTTTTCAAAGATGTGATCAATCTGATCTGCAACTCTGTGCGGGTCTTTTGATCGGAAGCTTTGATCCAGCAGTTCGATAAGAAAGATCTTGTTTAGAGGGTTTTTAAGCATCTTCAGCATCATCGTGTGAAACTCCTGCTCTTTACCCTTACGTGAGACTTGTATCTCTTTTTGCCAATTGTAGGCAACTTCTTTGACCTCTTGAATGATATGGTCCGGCAAACTCATCGTTTCCTCCTTCTTTGCGTTGATCCTGTGGTTTCGATGACGCTATGCCCACCTTCTGAGTATTCTGTTACGGGTAATGTCTTTTCTGTTTTTATACAGGTAAAAAACTTCTCTTTTTTCTCATTTGGGAGATTCAAATGATTTTTACTATAGATAGTGTTCATTCAGTATCTCCTTTGATTGTAAAAAACATACATATATTATGTAAAAAAATTACATATATACTGTCTATTTATAACATATTTAAGTTAACTTAAGCTTTGGAAGTATGGTATAATAGCAGTTAAAATCATAGATATAAAGGAATATCTTTGGCACTACTCGATAATGATAAAGATGTGTTGCCCCTCAGCAGTATTGCTGAGCTTTTAAGCGCGAAAGTCCGTACGCTGAAAATGTATGAGGAGAAATGTTTGCTTCCGCCCAAAGAAGTAGAGGGGAGTAAAAAACTCTATTCGATCAATGATGTAAAACTGATCGCTTTTGTGCACTATCTGGCAAGTGTAAGAAAGATCAATGCCAATGGTATTAAGTATATACTGGAGATGCTGCATAGCAATATGGACGAAGCCAATAGAAATGAGTTTTTAACTAAAGTCGAGACAAAGCTTGAATCTCTTTCCGGTAAAGATGTTTCAGATATAGAGATGATCTGATTGTAGCTTGTTCCTGGATGATGTTATCGGTCTTATCCGAAGAGATTTTTAATTTTACTAAAATGTAAAATATTTACATAATAAATGTATTTATTTTACATATACTATGTAATAAATAAACATACTATCAGTATTTTTAACTATAATCCTTCATGAGTTTGAAGTTGATGTTTTTCTCCTTATGTAAAACTTCTTTTTTGCCTCTGGCTTCAAACTCAATATCTATTAATTTTCATCATATCTTTAGAACAATACGATTAAAACGGGTTCAAGAGTTATTTGGGAGAGAGGATCTTTTCTGCCAGCTTCCCCTGTATCACTGCAGCTGCCAGAATGTACACCATGAGTATCACCGTAAACGCAATGCCAAAATAGCCGGCCATCATCGGCAGCCAGGGAACTTTGATCGACCGGGCATAGAAAAATGCGATGATGAAACTCTCTTTGACGCCGTTTGCACGCAGCTCGCTTAACATCGGATACCAGATATAACTCGGTCCATGAAAGAACACGCCGCTGATGAGCGCGATGAGCCACCCTTTCAGACCGCTGTTTTTACCGAGGTAGTGAGAGAGATGTTTGGGTTGGATATAGGAGTTGATCACGGTCATTAAAAAGAGTACGACCAACAAAATGGGTAAAATAGTCTTGAGAACCCCTATACTGATCTGAAGTGCGTCAAGGGCTGAGATTGGATCAAAGAGTGCTGCCAACAGATACAAAGAGACAACAACTAAGAGCATCCCTTTGCCCATCATTTTCCCTTCTCTTGTTGCTCTCATAAGATAGACTCCAGGGTAAAGACTGTCATCAAAGAGACAACGATCGAGAAGAAAAAGCTCAGGAGGTTCCTTACCAGTGTGAATCTCATCCCAAAGAGGGAATACTCCAACGGGAGTTGTACCACTCCAAGCGTGACAAAAGAGAGGATAAATGCCGTGACCGCATAGAGTGATATCCCCTGATTTGCCAACTCTCCGCCGATAATATAGCTGATAAAAGGCTGTCCGATGGAGAGCGCGCCGGTGATCGTCCCTATGAGTGTGTCATAAAGCGTGGATCCGGTAAAGAACGACTGGATCATTTCAGGCGTGATATAGGTTTGAAACAGTCCTAGCAGACCGATCACTGCGAGCAGCATAGGAGCAATGGTATAGAGTGTACGGAATGCACTTTTGAGGGCTTGGGTCAATAAGGTTTTCTCTCTTTTCATAAAACAATTATAGTCAATTTATGAAGATAAGAACAGAGAAAGGTTATAAATGCGTGAGAGGGGGGGAGAAGTTATTATGCTTCCCGTCCTCTCAGTCTTTTGACAAAACCGTTTTGTAGTATACCATTCGGGTCCTCCTGATCCACATAGCTCCAGAATGCATCCCACTTCGGATAGGCACGCTTGAAGTCATCTGTGGTGATACGGAACTGTTTACCCCAGTGCGGACGACCCCGGTATCTGAGCAGGATCGTGTCAATCTCTGTAAAGTAACGTTGATACTCAGGATGCCTGTAGTACGGGAAGTGTATCTTGGTACCGATCCAACAGGTGTCCATACCGTAAGAGGGGCTCATCCAGTAGTTGTCACCTTTGACAAAACGTACTTCAACAGGTGTATCGACATAGATACCTTTCTCTTCGATCATTGCGATCACCTCTTTGAAGACCTTGAAGGTATCCTTGATATCAAACGCATACTCGACGACATCCTGTTTAAGCAGGTGGGGAAGGAAAAAGGCCCAGTGTGCATCGTAGACACTCTCGTTATGTTCCGGAAGCAGGATACGGCTCATGAGACGGTTGATCTTCGGGACCAGCGAACGCCTGAACGAGGCAAAGAAGAGCAGAAACTCATGAAAGAGGTTGTTGATCAGCAGCCCCGTTGTAAAGTAGGTCATAAACTTTTTATAGCCGCTTGAACGCGGTTTGTCGGTACGGTTCCCCAGCCAGACCATAAAGTCTCTGGTGTGGGGGATCCAGATGAACTTGAAGTGGTCGTTTTCGGCCAACAACTGATCAAACTCCGCTTCGATCTGCTCAAAAGGCATCTTTTTCTCTACCACTTCCAGCTTGAAGTAGGGCTCACACTGCAGTGTGATCTTGGTGATGATACCGAGCACCCCAAGCCCCACTGCATAGATCCCAAACGCTTCATCACTCTTGTTTATACGTTTTTTCTCCCCGGTAGGTGTGATGATCTCAAAGGCTGTGACAAAGGAGCTGAAGATGGAGTAGTTTATCCCGCTTCCATGGTATCCTGTCGAACAGGCCCCTGCAAGGTTATCGAAGATATTGGTACCGAGATTGGAGAGGGAAAGTCCCTCTTTTTTCAGATGTTTGATCAGGTCGGGCATCATGATACCCGCTTCAAAAGTGACCCGGTTGCGTTCTTTATCCACTTCCAGGACTTTATCCATCGACTTTAGGGAAAGCAGGATGCCATTTTCACCGGGACAGAAGATATCATTGTAGGAGTCACCGCCACCTACGACTTTGAGTTTTTTTCCCTGATCATTGGCCTCTTTGACCAAAGCAATGATCTCCTCTTCACTTGTTGGATAGCGTACCTGGCTGACGTTGCAGCTGCATGTTCTGGCCCAGTTGGTTTTGATGCTTCGTAATATTCTCATAGGTGCAAATATACAAAGAAGCCACTTAGTATGGGATTAACTTCCCAGAAGATGGGAAGAGGGAAGCGTGATATGACAGATAAACCCTCCATTATTCTCAAAGCTGATCTCTCCGCCAAGCTCTTTGACTGTCAGTTTGATAAGCTCTGAACCGAGAGAATGGCTTTGGTCAAGTTTTTCTCTCTCGCATCCTTTGCCGTTATCACGGTAGGTAAAGTAGAGTTTGTCCTCTTTGAGATGGAAAGTGAGTTCAATCATATTGTTGTTTTTGGGATCAAATGCGTATTTGAGTGAGTTGGTTACAAGTTCATGGATGATGCTGCCCAGCTGCTGCATCACCTGTGCATTAAAGTAGAGTTTATCGATCTTCATCTTCACCTTGATCGGCAGTTCGCTCAGAGAGAGGAGGTGGTCGATCAGTTCATCGATATAACGCTCAAAAGTGATCTCTTCTTTCTGGCCTTCTCTATAGAGGGTATCCTGTATAGAGGCAATCGTCTCTATACGGGTGCGGTTCTTGTCTATGAGTGATTGGATATCTTCTTTATCATGTCGGTGCATCTGCATGCCGAACATACTGCTGATGAGGGAGAGATTGTTGCGCAGGCGGTGGTGGATCTCACCGAGTGCCAACTCATGTTTCAGATTGTTCTCAAAAAGCTTATAGTATGCATCTACGATCGTCAGATGATAAAAGAGTCCAAAGAGGATGATAAAACATGCACTGAGCATATAGCCGTAGACGACACTTGCCTGAAACATCTCCGATTCCACTTGCCAGACAAAGTAGGCGTACAGAGAGAGTATGATCACTGAGGTGTAGTGCAGCAGTGTCATGATGGTTGACTCTTTCAGGGAAAGTGTCAGGTAGGCGATGAGGGGTAAAAAAAGCGGGAAAAAGTAGCTATAGAGTGCAAACTCCTCAAAGTACATGATCAACTGCATCTCTACGGAGTATACGATAGAGAGTCCGAAGGTAGCGAAACGGAGATTTCGATACTTGAGATAGTGTACCAGGAGAAGGCTGTTGATCACTACGGCACTACTCTGAACAATAGCAAAGCTGTATCGCTCATACGTCAAGTCAAAGAGGGCACTGATCGCATTGAGTACCACGGCAAAACTGAAGAGAAGATGTGCCAGAAGCTCTTTGAGGGGAAGCGATTTGAAATATTTGACGACCGTAAACAAGTTAGGACCTCCGTGTCTTCAATAGGGGATCAAGGAGTATCTCATAGCGGAGCCCATCTGCAGACGTAATATACAGCTCTCCCTTAAGGTACTCTGTTGAAGCTTTGATAAAAGAGAGTCCCAGTGCATTTTTGTGGTTGAGCTTTGTGATATCACATCCTCTGCCGTTATCCCGGTACACAAAATGCAGCATACCGCCTTCTTCTTTAAGAGAGATAGTGATCCTGGGAGCAGCGGTTTGGCTGAAAGCATATTTGACAGAGTTGGTTAAAAGCTCACCCAGGATGATGCCAAAGTGCTGCATGGTTTTGATAGAAAACTGGATAGGGTCGATCTCTTTTTCAAGGATAATAGCCTGATCGCTATAGTTAAAGATATAGCTGCTTAACTCATCTACATAACTCTCGAAGTCTATTGAAGCAAAATCTTTTTGCTTGTAAAGAAGTTCATGGATCAGAGAGATCGCTTCGATACGTGCCGTGCTCCCGAGCATCACACTGTTCAGCTCCTGTTGATCGGCTCCGAACTTATTGATACTCAACATCGAAGAGACAACATGCAGATTATTTTTAATACGATGGTGTATCTCACTGAGTGCCACCTCTTTTTTTTGATTGGCATCAAAAAGCATTTGATAGTTTTCAGAAATCGTAAGGTGGTAAACCATCCCAAATAGGATAATAAAAACGACGATAAAGAGATAGACCTTCAACGGGATAAAGGCAAAAGCAGCAGAGTCAACTCCCAAAACCAGGTAGCCGTAGAGTGAAACAAGTGTCACAGCTGCGTAATGCAGCAGAATAAAGAGCGTGGATTCTCTAAAAGAGAGGATCAGGTAACTGCCGATAGGAAGAAGGATAGGAAAGAAGTAGCTGCTGAGTGCAAAATCATTGAGATAGAGCAGGATGATAAAGTATATGGAACTGGTGCTAAGCACGCCATAAGCACTGTAGTTCAGTGCTCTGTGTTTTGTATAGTGTAAAGTAAAGTAGATCAGTGCTGCCATAAACATCCAATGCAGCAGTGCAAATGTCACTTCATGCAGAGATAACAGAGCATACAGACCAACAACCAGTTGATAGCCGATGAAGAGGATGGCAAGAAGGTAACTGAGTTGTTCTTTCGGTGCCAGGTATTCCCATGAAGTGCGTAGTCTATTCATGAAAATATTTTATCTCAAAATCTATTAAGAGTTAAGCTCTAAGAGGGTATAACACATTTAATTAAGCGATAAGGAGTCTATCATGAGTAACGCATTGAATGTCCTTGGAGAACCCCTTGAACCATGCAGTCTCAAACCACTGACCGGATTTTACAGGGACGGCAGCTGTTTTTCGGATGAAAACAACCCCGGGTATCATGCCGTCTGTATCTATGCGACTGAAGCGTTTCTGGAGTACTCAAAAAAAGCGGGTAACGATCTCTCTACACCGATACCGGAGTACAATTTCCCGGGTGTGAAACCCGGGCAGAGCTGGTGTCTTTCCGGACCGCGTTTTATACAGGCACTGCGCGATGGTATGGCACCGAAGATTTTTATCCATGCCACCCATGAACGTATGTTGGAGCTGGTGGATCTTGAGATCCTTAAAAAGTATGCGATAGACCTCTAAGAAGTAAAGGATAAGCGTGACTAAAGAGCGTGAGGGTGAATGGTTCATGGTAGGATCAGCACTCTTTGAGAGCTGGTTCCCCATATTTTCTATCTCAGCGATGGCCTATGTGGGAGCACTGCATACCTATGCATACTCTCTGGTCGTTGCATTGTTCTTCTTTTTGTTGATCATGTACCGAAGAGAAAGGTTTGGTGAGTTACGTAACACACAGGCATACCCCGACCTGCTCTGGACGACATTTTGGATCACGGCACTTTTTGTCCTGGTTTTTATCGGGATGCGGTATACCACGGCAGGCAATATGGCGGTGATCATCTTTCTGCAGCTCTTTTTCTCTTACCTCTATTTTAATGTATTCGGCAAAGAGGAGATGTACAGGGTGCACCTTTGGGGTGCATTGATCATGGGGATAGGGGCAATAGTGATATTGATCCCGGAGGATATCTCCTTCAATAGGGGTGACCTTCTGATCCTGGCCGCTGCAGCGATCTCCCCGCTTGCCAACCTCTATCAGAAACGTGCCCGGAACCACTGCTCTTCCGAAACGGTCCTGGCATTTAGAACAGTGGTCGGTTTACCTGTTGTGGCCATCATGGCATGGTTTCTGGAACCTGCTGTCTCCATGGAGATGCTGAAAAAGGCACTGCCCTATATCTTCCTTATAGGGACGCTTGTGTATGTAGGTTCCAAGATACTCTGGATAGAGGCGCTGCACCGCACTTCCATTACCAAAGTGAGTGCAATGTTGGGACTGATGCCGGTAATGACGCTTATCTTTGCCTATCTTTATTTGGGGGAAGTACCGCAGCTTCGTCAACTCTTTGGTATCATTCCGGTACTCGTAGGCGGCTATCTGTTGACCAGACCGCTTACATCGATAAAATAATGACAGGGATAAAGCGATGAAAGATATACGGATATGTTATGTAGGGGACTCCTTGGTTAACGGTACAGGCGACCCTGAAAAACTTGGTTGGAGCGGAAGGCTTTCGGCAATGAGTGAGAGCAAAGAACGCCAAATCACGCATTACAACCTGGGTGTCAGAAGAGAAACAAGTGCAGATATTTTGGAGCGATGGGAACAGGAGGTCTCCTGTCGGCTTGTCGGGAGTGAAGATATCTATCTGGTCTTCTCTTTCGGGGTCAATGATACGGTGTGGGAAGAGGGCGGCGTACGTATCGGACTTAATGAGAGTCTTGCCAACCTGGAGAAGATAGTGCTGGAAGCAAAGAAAAACTATCCGGTGATCATGGTGGGGCCGCCGCCTGTGGATGACCGGGAACAGAACGAACGTATCAAAAGGTATGATGAGGTCTACAAGTCGTTTTGTGAAGAGCACTATGTGGCTTACTTCTCTCTCTTCGATACCTTGGCAGCCAATGAGATCTGGGGGAAAGAGGTCTCAGGTAATGACGGTGTGCATCCGCTTGCCAAAGGCTATCAGCTCCTGGCAGAGACGGTGTATCAATGGGATACCTGGTGGTTTAAGGGATAACAGGTACCTTCAAAGTCTGATCAAGCGTAGCATATCCTCTTCCGACCCTAGCGATCGCTTCAAACTCTACTTTGATCTTCTCTCTGTCCGTGATGATCTGCTCATCCAAGTAGAGGTGTTTGATCTCCACGATCACCGGGATGGTATTGGAGCCCTGGAGGTCGACCTCCTGCAGGTAGTTGCAGAAGAAAGCTACTTTGATCCCTTGTGGCATAGGGGGATACCCCTCGATCACCTCTTGGGTAGGAATCTCAAATAGTTCCGCTTCACTCTCAGCAGGCCCCAGCTCCTTGGAGCTGAAGTGCATTGCTTCAAAATGTGTTTCATCGATGAGGGCAATCATACATTTTTTTGTCTCCCGGAGGTTTCTCAGCGTATCTTTCGGTGTACCGTCACTGCGGTGGCCGATAGAGACGATCATGGTCGGCGGTTCCGAAGAGAGCGGGGTAAAGAAGGAGAAGGGTGCCAGGTTCAGTACTTCTCCCTGAGTGGCGATCCATGCGATAGGACGGGGAACGACAGTCTCTGCCAGCAGAAAGTATCTCTCAACCGGTCTCTTCTCCTTAAAATCGATTAACATCTATGCTCCTTTATATGTTTCTGTTTTCTATCTGTGTCAAGATATCTTCTACGCAGCAGGCTACCATCTCATAGACCTTCTCGAACCCCTCAAAGCCTTTGAAGAAGTAGGGGTCAGGGACATCGGCACCTTGGTAGTTTCCAAACTCTCCAAGCCTGTAGACTTTTTCAAAACCAAAGGATTCGAGGTCTGCCTGGTTTTGGGTATCCATCGCGAAGACATAGTCAAATGAAGCGATATCCAGCCTGGAGATAGGACGAGAACGCTGCTGTGAGATATCGATACCGTTGTTTTGCGCCACTTTGATAGAGTTGTGACAGGGGGCTTCCCCCTCATGCCAGTTGCTTGTACCCGCCGACTCTACATAATATGGCAGATTCTCTGTATCGATATGTTTTTGTGCCACCCCTTCCGCCAGGGGGGACCTGCAGATATTGCCTAAACAGACAAAGAGAATTTTTGTATCACTCTGCATCGCGTGCCTTTTTAGAGTGAATTGTAATCCTTCTTACTGAATTTTTCCTTGCAGGAAGTGTTCAAATATCTCTGTAACCAGTGCAATGCGTTCGGCAAAACTCTTTTTTGAGGCACGTTCTCTCACCGTATGATCTCCATCACCGAAGGGTCCCCATCCATCAATCGTAGCTACTCCTTGAGAAGAGATGATATTGGCATCGCTTACCCCTCCGCGTTTTTCCGTGGGCAGTTCTACCCGGCAGAGGCTGTTGATCTGTTCTATCCAGCACTCCTGCTCAGGTGAAGGCTGCATCACATCCCTTTGGATACCTCCTGAAAGTGTCGCGGTAGTACCCGTGACGGTGGACTCCATGACGATATGGTTGATATCAGCAAGGACTCTGTCCCTCTCTGCTGCAGTGGTGTAGCGTAGCTCGAAGGTTAGTTTGGCATGTGGTGAGATCGTATTGGCTCCTATCCCCCCTTCTATTTTTCCTACATTAACCGTAGTTTGTTTTTCAAGATCGGTTAAGGCTACAAGTTTACTTAATTTATGTGCTGCTTCCAAGTTCGCATCGGCACCATCACTGTAGTGGTTTCCTGCATGGGCAGCGATCCCTTCAATATCGATGAAAAAAGTACCTACGCCTTTACGTCCGGTTACTACTTCATCATTGGCGCCCGCAGCCTCAAAAACCATACAGTAATCATAGTCAGTTGCCAGTTTTGCAGAAAGATGTTTGCTGTCATCACTTCCGGTCTCTTCATCACTGACCAGTAAAAAGTCGATATTATGGATCTCTCCAAATTTTTTATAGACGTTACGGAGTGCTTGTAGTGCGACATAGTTGCCACCTTTCATATCGCATACGCCGGGTCCATAGATCCACTCATCATCCTCATCAAATGTTTCAAAGGTATTAGGGGGAAAAACGGTATCGAGATGACCTAAAAGCAGAAGTCTCTTTCCCTCTTTGATAGGTGCTGTGAAATGTAGATGATCACCTATATCCTCTCTAGTGTACCGAGTAAGTGAATATCCGATCTCCTCCATCCATGATGTAAAAATTTTACCATTTTCATCGACACCTTCTTTGTTTTTTGTCCATGAATTGCGTTCAATTAACTTTTTCAGTTCTTTAAAATTTTCTACTTTCATTGTTGTCTCCGTATCTATAAAATGATTACAATTTAATCACACTAAGTTATAAGTTATTTTAGTAAATCATTGTACAATTTAACATTAAGTGAGGAGGTTAAAATGGGACGTAAAATAGGTTTGTGGCTTTATAGTAATAGCGGTGGAGACGTTATTCAAAAAAAGATTGTCAAAAAGCTCAAAGAGAGGGATATCAAAACAATCACAGATATTAATCTGAGGCATGCAATTGCAAAGAACGGTCATGTACTTCATGATGGTCTGAAGTTGGATCAACTTGATCTGTTTTTTTCATACAATGCCGGAGAGCAAACACAGTATCAGGTGTATCTCTATCAAGCACTCAATCGCATTATACCTATGATTAATACCTATGAGGCATTTGCATTGACCGAGGATAAATTTCAAACTAATTTTATGCTTAGACAGCATGGTATTTCTACACCGAGTTTCAAACTTTGTCACAGGGATGACAGCTATCATCTTAAAAAAATCATTAAAAAATGGGATAAAATGGTCTATAAACCGACTGATGGATGGGGAGGAGTAGGACTTACTAAAATAGAAAATGAAGCAACCTTGGATACATTGCTTCCGTTCTTGAATCAAATGGATTTAAGATTTTTCTATGTAGAGAAGTTTGTCAAATATGATAATACTGACTTCCGTGTGGATATCGTAGATGGTCAATTTGTGGGATGTTACGGACGTAAAGCAAGCAAGAGAGACTGGCGAACGAATGTGACCAGCGGCGGATCAGTATTTTTACGTGAACCAAATGATAAGGTAGTTGAACTGGCAATTAAAGCTGCTAAGATATGCGGTACGGATATTGCAGGTGTGGATATCATCTATGATCAGGAAAAAGAAGAGTATGTCGTCCTTGAAGTGAACGGTATCCCTGCTTTTGCAACACCTGAACAGGAAAAGATGGGACTGGACTTCAATGAGAAAAAGATCGATCTGATTGTAGATCTAATCGATAGAAAAACAGCAAACAAGAAATAAACACTATAAAGGGATTAAATGGCGAAAAAGCAAACGAAACAAAAAAAATTACCAAAACTGGGATTTCTCTATCTTGATCATGTATTGAGATTTTTTGATCACTCAAACTTTAGAGGATGGCCGGATAAGATAGAGACTGTGGTGTATCACTGGAAAAACGATAAAGAGCGTTTCATCAAAGAGGTAAAGCGTAAAAAGATCGATGTATTGATCGGTAATGTTCCTGCAACAGCGTATGAGACATTCAGAGAGATTGCCAGAGCGTTGCCTGATGTAGAGTTCATTCCTTCTCTTGATACACAGTTTGCCAATAAATCGAAGGAGAATGTGACACGTTTTGCATGGAAGTATGATATTCCTGTACCTAAGACCTATATCTTCTATGATAAAGAAAAAGCAGAAAACTTTATCGAAAAAACCGACTATCCTAAGATCATAAAAAAGAGTTACGGTCCTTCTAACTATGGGGGATATTTTGTTCATAAAGTGGATAGCACAGATGAGGCAAAAGAGCTTTTTTCCAAGAAGAAATACTATCCACAGTATTTTCAGGATTTTGTTCCGATGGCAGCCGATGTGCGTGTGATGCTTATCGGGCATAAGCCGGTATGTGCATTCTGGAGAAGACCGCCTGAGGGTGAGTGGCTGACTAACACAAGCCAGGGCGGTACAATGGACTATATGGATGTTCCTAAAGAGCTGCTTGATCTGGCAGTGAAGGTATCAAAAGCAGCGAATGCAGAGTATTGGGCATGTGATATCGCTGTAGGGGAGGATGGTAAGTACCGTATCCTTGAGTGTGCTACTGCATTTGCAGCCTTCCCTTATATCAGAGACTGGATCGGTCAGTATCTGATGTGGAAGTTCTCTGAGGGAAGATTCCCGTTGCCGAACATTCCACTCTTTAACTGGGAAGAGCTTGGGAAAATGGACAGTTCTGTACTGAGAACACTGCGTTATATCACATTTGGTCGTTATACACCTAGTTATGACGGTGCATTTTTCCTTGATACAAAGACTAAGCAGACAGAGGAAGGGGAGATGTACTTACATGAACTTGATTCTCTCTACCCCATCTTGCTTACTGAAGATAGAAAGAATGAAGAGTGGCCAAGTGAGAAGTGGAATTTCCAGGACAACTACGGTAAAAGTATCAAGCAGGTAGAGACAAAAAGTAATCCAGAATATCTTGATGAAGAGGGTTCAGATGAAACAGAAGAGTCTGAAGAATCAGTCATGGTGATCGAAAAAAAAGATATGGTAGACGTCTTGACATCAGTAAAGGGGATAGGTAAGAAAAAATCTGAAAAGATTTTAGATAAATTTGATACACCTGAGCTCATCGAAATGTTAGAAAATGCCCCTAAAACGCTCAAAAATGAGTTCGGATGGTTCAAAAAGAGGATGCTTAAAGAACTCAAAGAGGCATGGACTTTATTTAAAAATAAGCTCTAAGAGTGTAAAACTTCATTTTTTATTTGAGTGGGTAGCTTCTATAAGCTACCCATGACCTACATAACTCAAAAACAATCAAAGGCAGTAAATGAAACGACAGTATATGTCTTATCAGGAGAGTTTAGACTATCTTTACAGTATGGAGAAAGAGTATCCCAATCTTTTACATGTGATTAAGATAGGTACAACCTATGAAGGACGGGATATTGTTCTAGTAAAGATCAGCCAAAATGTAGAAAAAGCTGATGAGAAACCGGCAATGCTCTATACAGGAAGTATTCATGCCCGTGAATGGATCGGTAATGAGTTGGCGCTCAAGTTTATAGAACATGTAGCGCACAACCAGTTTGTAGATCCTGAGCTTGAAAAGAATCTTGAGGAAGCAACCATCTATATGGTACCGTGTCTCAATCCTGACGGGTATGAATATTCACGTAAACATTTTTCTTTTTGGCGTAAAAATAGACGTGTGAATCATGACGGGACCATCGGTGTTGATTTGAACCGTAACTTCTCTATAGGTTTTGTCAAGCAGAGCAATACCAGCTCAAATGTATATGGCGGTGAAGAACCGTTCAGCGAAGCGGAGACCAGTGCGATCAAAGCGTTTGTGGATGCCCATGATAACATTACTATAGCCTTTGATTACCATTCTCAGGGAAATGTTTTTTTCCCTGCACATAAGTTTATGCATGAATCAGAGATAGACGGTACAGATATGAATGTACTGTGTGCCAATATGAATGATGAGATATCAAAGGTGACCGGACGTAAATACGGTATCCATAGAGGAAAGCCACCTGCCGCATTGATCAGCGGGAGTGGAAGAGAGTATTATTACTCCAAGGGTATTATCTCGACAGTGGTTGAAGTAGGTACGAAAAACATTCCTGACTATATGAAAAGTATGAGTAGCAGCATTCATGAAAACATTCCTGCATTAAAGATGGCATTTGGCGAAGTAATGAACTACTCATCCTATGCACCCAAAAGGGTAGATATGTTCACTATCGAGAATAGAGATGCTACTTCTGTTACACTTATATGGCAATATGAAAAGAGAGATGATATCTTTTTTGAGATCTACAGAAGTACCAAAGACAAAGATGCCTGTAATGAACGTACAAAAGTAGGTATCGCCGGTGACAACCGCTTTGTAGATACGGATCTCTCCAGTTCTACAAACTACCACTATACTATCAGAGCGGTCAATAAGCATACTGGATTGAAGTCACCTTTTGCACCTGTAGTGAAGGTACGTACATGGCTTGAGGATGATGAGTTCTTTAAACTACTCTTTGCAAGCAAGAGTGATACGGGATATGTTGGGGAGTTTACCCATGAACAGAACCGCTCGCACTTTGGACTCAATTCACTTTTTGTCGGGGTCAATAAATCCAAAGGGATCTGTGATTCAGTGGTGAGTTTTGATTTTGATGCACTTCCAAAAGATGCGATCATCAAGTCAGCTCGTTTTTATCTTTATCCGATGAACCGTGTCGCTGCGAAGATTGAAAAGTATGGAGAGTGGAATCTTTCACTGCTTGATCAGGATAGCTTTTCAGAGGTGACTGATTTTGATCAGATAGAAAATGCCAAGACCAAAGGGGTGATCGGGCGTGCGATTCAGTCAAGTAACCTTACTCAAGGGATCTGGAATCATTGGACTTTCTCCAGGCATGAGTGTAGATTGCTTCAGGAGGAGATAGCCAGAGGAAAAGTGACATTTCGTATCGATGGTCCAAAATCACTTCCTGAGGGAGAAGATTCTCAGATGATGCAATTTGATATCGGATACGGGAAGTTTGGTGGGGGTATTCACTATAGACCGGTTCTTGATATCAAATATACAGTTGAACCTGAAAAGGTCAGACTACCTGCAACAACGATGAGTACGATCTCCCTCAATAGTATAGATGTGGGACTTAAGAGTGGATTTGATCAAGAAGGGGAAAAAGTGTATGGGTATATGGACTTTGACCTTTCACAACTGCCTGATCCGGAGAGTACGATCATTACGAAATGTGCATTACGTATACGTAATAAAAATACGTTTAAAAAGAGATCAGATGTACGTTATTATGTTGAGCTTGTCGAACTTGATGAGGTTGGGGAGTATGAGGATATAAAAAACCGTGACAAGATCGAGTATATCGGATATGAGGTTGCAGAATCCGATCTTAATTCCAAAGAGTGTCAGTATTTCAATTTTGATACATTCTCAAGAAATATACTCGATCTGATGCATCTGCAAGGTAAAAAGCTTAAGCTTGTAATTAAGCCGACTTCACCGGCGGGTATAACTAACCGTATTGTTGAATGGAGTCCGGATGTGGAATTGATAGTCAAGTACATTCAAAAACGTCGTCACCCAGTAGCAAAAGTGGAAAATCTTAAGATGACGAAAGAGAATAAAATGATTAAGTTAAGTTGGGGCCAGGTTGATGATCCGGCACTCAAAGGCTATTATGTCGTACGTAACAGTTTCCACCCTCCAAAACACTTCAATGACGGGGTAAAACTCTATGGAGGCAAAGATACCTATACCTATGACAACTTCGCCTCTCTGGAGAAAGAGAAATACTATTCTGTCTTCACCTATGATGACGTTCCCAACTTTTCGGAAGCTGTAACGGTCAAGTATAATCCATTGGAGAACTATTAATACCGGGAAAGTGAAGATTTGGCTATACTTTCAGGAAATTTCTAAAGGAGAGCCTCTTATGAAAAAGATCACTTCACTTACTTTAGCTTGGATGTTTTTAGTCTCGTCTGTCAGTGGACTGATGCTTTTCGCGGCTCCTCCCGGGCGTATCGCATACTGGGCTGACTGGTCACTTCTCGGATTGACAAAGACAGAGTGGGGTGCACTGCATATCGTCGTAACCCTTTTGATGCTTTTGGTAGCGGGGCTGCACCTCTACTATAACTGGAAACCTTTTACCTCTTATATGAAAGAGAAAGTGACAAAAGCATTTCATGCGACCAAAGAGCTGGTGATCTCCCTGCTCATCGTATCCATCGTCTCTATCGGGGCAGTGACACAGCTGCCGCCTTTCGGGTGGATCGTAGATCTGAGCGATTATCTGAGTGAAGAGTGGGAAGTGAGTTACGGTACGCCGCCCTATAACCATGCAGAGCTTGACAGTGTGAGTCGGTTTAGTCAAAAGCTTGGCTTTGATCTTTCCCAGGCGAGCAAAAACCTTGAGAAGAACGGTGTGACCTTTAGTGATAATGAACCTCTGCTTGATATAGCCCATAGATATCATACCAGTCCGCAACATCTCTACCGTATCATAAAAGAGGGTGGGGAAGAGCGTGAAGTACCTCTTCACAGCGGCAGCGGTATGGGACAGAAGACACTGAAACAGCTCTGTGAGGTCCAGGGATTGGATCTGAAAAACGTGTTGCAGAGACTTGAAAAACAAGGGATCAAAGCCGAAGAGAATGAACAGTTTAAAGAGATCGCCGCAAGAAACGGCATGAACCCGATGGATCTCTTGGAGATCGTTGTAAGCAAGGAAAAGAGATAGATGAAGATCAATGTCATTATTGTCGATAAAAAAGGGAAAGAGCCGCTTTATGCCCCTTTGATAGAACACTATAAGAAGATCGCCAAACCATTTGCAAAAGTGGAGGTGATAGAGGTCTTTGACAAAGAGATTGCCCGGGCACATGATATTTCACCCGATGCTGCTCAAAAATCATACACCAAAGCATTGGAAAAATATCTCGGCAGTGGCTATAATGTCGCACTTGATCCGTCAAGTAAAGAGGTAGATAGTCATAATTTTGCTGATCTGCTTAAGGATAAGAGTGAAGTCAATCTCTATATTGGCGGTGCATACGGCTTTGAGAGCGCTTTTTTAAATAAATGTAATAAAGCTATATCATTTGGTAAAATTACGCTTTCACATAAATTAGTGAAGGTTGTATTGCTTGAACAGATCTTCAGAGGACTGGCAATCAATCATAACCACCCATACCATAAATAGGAAGAGGAAGATGTTAACGAAAGAAGAAATGCAGGTTTTTGATGAAAAGCTTACTGCAAGAAAAGAACAGATCGAGAAAAACCTGGCAGGTACAGAACTTGAATTGGATGCAATGCGTGATCTGGAACTGAATGACGAAGGTGATTTTGCTGCAGCATCGGCTGAAAGTACGGTAGATAGTGCTATTTTGGTCCAGCAGCGCAAAGAATTAGCCGAAATTGAACTTGCTTTGGATAAAATAAAAAAAGGTACTTACGGAGTCTGTGAGATGTGTGAAGAGCCTATAGGGTTAAAACGTCTGGAAGTGAAAAACTTTGCACGTTTTTGTATCACATGTCGGGAGATAAACGAAAAAAACGAAAAATAAGAATGAGGGGTAGAAGATGAAACTTGGTTTATATACATTTGCCACAACCGTACTGATGATGATAGTGGGGGCTTTGGCCTACAGTGTCAATGCAGATCATTATGTTGTTGAAGTCATGGGGGTTAACTTGAACTTTCCTGTGGCTGCGTGGCTAGTTTTACCAATGTTTATACTGTTTGTATTTACATTTTTTCATATGCTTGTATATGGACTGAAGAACCACTTTATCCTTAACCGATGGAAAAAAGATGCACAGACGCTGGATGATGCACTCTACTGGGCACTGCTTAACGAGTCCAAAGAACAGAAGTATCTTATAGACGATATCAGTAAGTCGGCTGCTCTGCTTTCCCACAGTAACCTTCAAATGAAGGATGGTATGCCTGAGTTGAACTCCAGACTTACAAAGATCACCGGTATTTTACAAAAGATTCAAAACGGTGAATATATCGATCTGAAAGAGCATAAGCTTGCGAAGGTTTTCAATGAAGGGAACCCTTACTTGATCCAGAACAGGATCAACCGTCTTGAAGTAGATGCAAAGTTCGTAGAAGAGGTGATGAAGTCCTCTTCATCGTTCTCCGGGCCCGTACAGCAAAAGGCACTTGAGATTTTTGCATCGAAAGAGAACTTCTTTAAAGCAAGACAGTATGCCAAAGTCTTTGATATGGATAATTTCCTGGTGATGCTAAGACGTGTCAATCAAGAGGAAGATATGGGGATCTCTCAGGAGATACTCAAAGACTTTATTGACACTATCAATCCAACATGCAGTAACTTTTTGCGTATTGCAGAGATCACCAAAAAACTTTTTACACCGGATGAGAACCTGGCACTTTTCTTCAGCTATCAGACAAAAAACACTAAGGCACAGTATGCCTATCTCTATCTCCTCTTTGAGTATGAGCTTATGGATGAGATCGGGAGATATCTCGATGAACAGGAAGATACCGAGTTTATGAGATTTAGAGCACTCTATACACTTAAAAAGTCGAACGAGAGATATCAACTCGAAGACATTATCAATATTGAGGCGATTTGCCAGGAAGCAAAGTAGTAAAAGGGATTTATGGCTACGATCGATTTTAGTAAAACACTCTACGCATTGGCACCCCTTGCAGGTTTTACCGACCTGCCTTTCCGTTCTGTGGTCAAGAAATTTGGTGTGGATCTTACTGTTTCAGAGATGATCAGCTCCAATGCTCTGGTACATAAAAGTAAAAAAACCTACAAAATGGTTGAAAAGTCCCCGCTTGAAGATCTTTACAGTATACAACTCGCCGGTTCAGACCAGGAAGTGATGCGTCAGGCTGTAGAATATGTCAATACCCTGGAGGATGTTTCGGTGATCGACCTCAATTGCGGTTGCCCTGCACCTAAAGTGGTCAATAACCTGCAAGGCTCCTCTCTGCTGACTGATCTTGGGAAAATGGGTGAGACGATACGTACGATCAAGAAGTACTCCCACAAGCCCTATACTTCGGTGAAAATCCGTATAGGGTTTAATGAAAAGAATCCGGTAGAGATCGCAAAGCTTTGCGAGGGTAACGGTGCTGACTTTATCGCAGTACACGGACGTACACGTGCAGGGCGCTACAAGGCACCGGTAGACTATGATGCGATCCGTGATATCAAAAAAGCCGTTTCTATCCCGGTGATCGCAAACGGTGATATCGATTCTCCGGAAAAAGCGAAGCGTGTATTGGAGCATACCGGGGCTGACGGTATTATGATCGGTCGTGCTGCTGTAGGCAGGCCGTGGATATTTCATCAGATCAAAGAGGGGATGGAGGAAGTATCCTCTCCTTTGATCAAAGCGGTGGTCCTGGAGCACTTTGATCAGATGATTGAACACTATGAGAACTATGGGGCAATTATGTTCCGGAAAAATCTGCATAGCTACTCAAAAGCCGGCTTTCAAGGGGCATCAGCATTCAGGGATCTCGTGAACCGTATTGAAGACCCAAAAGAGATGAGAGAGGTGATTGAAACATTTTTTTCTCAAGAGTTTATTCACCGACCTCACTGATACTCTCCCCGCTAAATAGCCCCTAAATAAAACATGTTATAATCCAATCAAAATTTATGGAGTAGGATAGAGATGATGATGGAACTCATACCTGTCGGTATACTGGTCGGTGCTATGTCAGGTTTTTTTGGCATAGGTGGGGGGACTATGCTGGTACCGATACTGCTGGCTATAGGATTTTCAACAAAAGATGCGATCGGTATTTCCATTATTCAGATGGTATTCAGTTCGATTTACGGCTCCTATCTGAACCATAAAAAGGGTTCTCTTATCCTGGGAGACGGGATACTGGTAGGCCTTGGCGGTTTCGTCGGAGGGTTTATCGGTGGATATGTGACGCAGTTCATCGCAGACAGGATACTTGAATTTTTATTTCTCGGATTACTCTTTTTTGCCCTTTTTAGACTGCTTACTGCGAAACATGTAGAGGATGACAGTCAGACGAGAACGATCAACAAGGCAGTGCTTTTTGCGATAGGTCTGGTGATCGGTATCTTTGCCATCACTTTGGGGGTAGGAGGCTCTATCGTATTGACACCGATACTGGTAGGACTGTTGCACTATCCGATCAAAAAGGCGGTCAGTGCAGGACTCTTTTTTGTTGTCTTCTCTTCTGTAGCAGGAATGTCAAGCCGATTGTTGACAGGTACGATTGATTTTGAAAACGGTTTGATCGTTGCTGTCGCCTCTATGGTCGGTGTGTGGGGCGGTATATGGCTTAAAGACCATGTAAAATCCACACATCATAAGATTGCACTGCTGGTGATGTATGTGGTAGCGATTGCTATTCTTATCGATAAAATGTGGTTTTAAGAAGGTAAATAATGTCTGATATAAAAAAAGATATGATACAGGTTTTTGGGGCAAAAGAGAATAATCTTAAAAATATTGACCTTGAAATACCTAAAAACAAACTGGTAGTCTTTACAGGAATCTCCGGTTCAGGAAAGTCGACATTGGCTTTCTCTACACTCTATGCAGAGGGGCAGCGCCGCTATATCGAGTCTCTCTCCTCCTATGCCAGACAGTTCCTCGGCCGAGTAGGAAAACCCGATGTGGATAAGATCGAGGGGCTTACCCCTGCCATTGCGATCGACCAGAAGACCACCTCTAAAAACCCGCGTTCTACGGTTGGAACGATCACAGAGATCTATGATTATCTCAGACTTCTTTTTGCCAGAGTCGGACAACAGCACTGTCATGAGTGTGGTAAACCGATCTCTTCGATGTCGGCAAGCGATATCATCGAAGAGGTACTCAAACTTCCCAACGGGGCAAAACTGGTCATTATGGCGCCTCTGGTCAAAGAGAAAAAGGGTACCTTTGCCGATATGATCGAGTCACTGCGCCATAAAGGGTATGTACGTGCGATGATCGACGGTGTGATGGTACGGCTTGATGATGAGATCGAACTCTCAAAGACCAAAAAACATACGATCAAGGTCGTGATCGACAGGGTAGTGGTCAAAGAGGAGAGTCGAGACCGTATCGGGCAGGATGTAGAGAAAGCGCTCAAAGAGAGCTTCGGTGAAGTAGAGGTCGAGGTTATGAACCATGAAGAGATAGGGTTTGAGCATCAACATATGCACTACTCCGAGCACTTGGCCTGTTTTGACTGTAAGCTCAGTTTTGAACCCTTGGAACCGGTCAGTTTCTCCTTCAACTCGCCCAAAGGGGCATGTCCGGCATGTGACGGACTCGGTATACGTTATGCCATCGACCTCAAAAAAGTGATCGATCCGGACCTGAGTATCGACAAGGGTGCGGTGAAGATCATGTACGGGTTTAACAAAAGCTACTATACCAAATTTCTCAACGCTTTTTGTGAACAAAACGGTATTGATATCACTCTGCCTTACAGTGAACTTGCAGAACACGAGCAGAAAGCGATCCTCTATGGGGTAGGCGGAGTGGTAGACTTCACCTGGAAACGCCATAAGCTGAAGCGTGAGTGGCCGGGGGTCGTAAAGTTCGCGCATGAGATGTTCAAAGACGAAAAAGATATGAGCGAGTACATGACCGAGAAGGTGTGTGATAAATGTAATGGTCACAGGCTGCGCCCTCGTTCTCTTGCCGTAAAGATCGAAGGGAAGAACATCGCTGATATCATTGATATGCCGATCGATAAATCTTATGCCTACTTCGAGGATGAAAAGAGTTTTTCTCACCTGAACGAGCAACAGCGTCTCATCGCTGAACCGATCTTGAAAGAGCTCTATGAGAGGCTCTTCTTTCTTTATGATGTAGGGTTGGGGTATATCACACTCAGCCGTGATGCACGTACGATCTCTGGAGGAGAGGCACAGCGTATCCGTATCGCTTCCCAGATAGGATCGGGATTGACAGGGGTGATGTATGTCCTTGATGAACCGAGTATCGGACTTCATGAGCGTGATACGATGAAGCTGATCAGAACACTCCAGTCCCTGCGTGATAAAGGCAACAGTGTGATCGTGGTGGAACACGATAAAGAGACGATCGCAGCAGCGGATCATATCGTCGATATCGGTCCGGGAGCAGGGGAATTCGGCGGTCAGGTCGTTTTCTCGGGGAGCACCAGCGCACTGAAAAAAGCAAAAACGTTGACTGCTGATTATATGTATGGCCGAAAAGATGTCTCCTATACCCATGACAAACATCAGGAGAAGTGGATCGAGATCAAAAATGTGACACTGAACAATATTGAGAACCTCAGTGCCAAAATACCGCTGCATAATTTTGTCTGTATTACGGGTGTGAGCGGGAGCGGAAAGAGTTCCTTGATCCTGCAGACACTTCTCCCCGTAGCCAGAGAACTGCTCAATCATGCGAAAAAAGTCAATAAGATTGACGGAGTAGAGATCAATGGGCTGGATTCACTGGATAAAGTGATCTATCTTGACCAGAGCCCTATCGGGCGTACCCCGCGTTCCAATCCTGCGACCTATACAGGCGTGATGGATGAGATACGGAAACTCTTTGCACAGACCAAAGAGGCAGAACTTCGTGGCTATAAAGTAGGGCGTTTCTCATTCAATGTCAAAGGCGGACGGTGTGAAAAGTGTCAGGGGGATGGTCAGATCAAGATCGAGATGCACTTCCTGCCTGATGTGATGGTGAAATGTGATGCATGTAACGGTACACGCTACAATGCACAAACCCTTGAAGTACTCTATAAAGGCAAGTCTATTGCGGATGTACTTGCAATGAGTGTCGCCGAAGCATTGGAGTTCTTCAAAGCAATACCTACGATTGCGGTGAAGCTCAAGACACTTCAGGATGTAGGACTTGACTATATCACACTGGGACAGAATGCTACCACGCTCTCGGGCGGAGAAGCCCAGCGTATCAAGCTGAGTAAAGAGCTGAGCCGTAAAGATACCGGTAATACACTCTATGTGCTGGATGAACCGACGACCGGACTGCACTTTGCCGATGTAGACAGGTTGACCGGGGTACTGCATCACCTGGTTGAGCTTGGAAATTCTGTGGTGGTCATCGAACACAATCTTGATATGATCAAGAATGCTGACTATATTATCGATATGGGACCTGAAGGCGGGAATAAAGGTGGACTGATCATTGCAGAGGGAACGCCTGAAGCGTTGGCCAGAGAGTATAAAGAAACAGGAAGCTACACAGGCGAATATCTGAAGAAAGAGTTGGGAGTGTAGCGGTAGAGCGTATGGAACATTCCCGTTCTATACAGGTCTTTTAAAATCTTTTTTCGCGCCGCGTTTGTTCTGAACACTGAAAGAGATCGCCATCTTGATAATATAGAGCAGTACGATGACGGCAAGAATCTCATAACCGATTGCCCATGTCACAATGAAAGAAGACTCCTGTACCAGTAGTAAAAAAGCTTCATAGTCGCTTTGGGTTACATAGATAAACAAAAAAAGCAGACCGGCGATATACGGTAAAGAGATAAAGTAGATGAAGAGGAATATCTTTTCGAATCCTGGAGGGAAGAAGAGAGGGGTATCTTCATATCTTATCTCCTGTTTCCCGAAACTGTTTTCTGATTTGAACTTTTTTTTCTCATGAGGTCTGAATTTTATACTATCATTGTTGTCATTGAGCAGACCACCCATTGTTTATCCTCATTACGAATTCCTTCATATTATAAGATTCTCTTCCTTAAAACCGTTCACCGGCATACTCTTTTTACACTTTCAATGTCACATTTTTTACCGGTTCCGGGGAAATTGATAGATTTTACTTTAAAACCGGATAGATAGTTCTGATTGACTGAATGTTATGGTCCAAGTTCTGGCCAACTCCTTTTTCTTCACTGTAATTGTCGATATAATACAAAAAAAGTTGAAGGTGAATTTTGAAAACTATTACCATCATAGATACATTTGGATTTTTTTTCCGTTCCTATTTTGCACTCCCCCCGCTTCGTAACTCTGAGGGATTTCCTACAGGGCTTTTAACAGGGTTTATCAATTTTGTAGACTCTCTGCATAAAGATCACAATACAGACTACCTTGTCTTTGCCCTGGACAGTAAAGGAAAAACCTTCCGTAATGATGTCTATGAAGAGTATAAGGCACACCGTGAAGCACCACCTGAAGACCTGATAAAACAGCTTCCTATTGCTATTGAGTGGGTTGAACAGATGGGGTTTGCAAATCTCTCCAAAGAGGGCTTTGAGGCAGATGATATTATCGCTACCGTGACAAGGATCGCAAAAGAGAAAGGGATGAAGGTACGTATCGTCTCGCATGACAAAGATCTCTATCAGCTGATAGATGACGGTACTGTAGTGATGTATGACTCGGTGAAGAAACGAGAAGTGGATGAAGAGGCCTGCATAGAGAAGTTCGGTGTCAAACCGAAAGACTTTATCAACTTTCAGGCGATCCTGGGGGACAGCTCAGACAATGTTCCCGGAGTCAAAGGGATAGGCCAGAAAGGCGCCAGCAAGCTAATCAATGAATACGGTACGCTTGAAGCGATCTATAATGACCTTGAAAACTGCGGTACGGCACGTACACAGAAACTCCTCACCGAGAGTAAAGAGCGTGCATTCCTCTCCCGTGACCTGGTCACGATGAGGGATGATGTCTATGAGACACTGGAGCTGGAGAATTTTCTCTTTGAGGATAAAAACTATCTAAGCTGCCTTATCGATGAATTTCATAGATATGAGATGAACCAGGCGATCAAAAAGGCACGCGTGGGAGAACCTGCAACATGTGAGGTGAAAGAGGTTCCCAAAGAGGCCAGGCATGTATTGGGTTTTGAAGCAGAGACGCTTGATACCAAAGAGAAACTATTTGAGGTGATCGATAGTATCGATGAGGATACGATCGTGGCATTTGATACGGAGACTACGGGGCTGGATACCAAGAGTGCGACGATGGTCGGGTTCAGTTTCTCCTATGAGGATACCAAGGCATACTATGTACCTGTCGCACATAACTATCTGGGGGTAGAGGCACAGATAGGTGAAGCGGATGCGATAGAGGCATTGAAAAAACTGATGAAGTACAGGATCGTAGGACAGAATCTCAAATTTGATTTCTCTCTGCTCTACCATCGGTACGGTTTTGAGGAGATGGTACCTTTTGCCGATACGATGATCATGGCATGGCTGAGTGATCCGGGCACGAAAGTAGGGCTGGATGCATTGGCACAGAAGCACTTTAAATATGATATGAAACCATTCAAAGAGGTGGTTAAAAAAGGTGAGGATTTCTCTGCAGTGACGATAGAGGAAGCGACATTCTATGCAGCGGAAGATGCATGGATGACCAGACTGCTCTACTTTGCACTCAAAAAGAAAATGGAGCTTGCGTCGCTTACGCCACTGCTCAAAGAGGCCAAAGAGGTCGAGTATCCGTTTATCAATGTATTGATCACAATGGAGAGTCTCGGGATCAAGGCAGATCAGACACATCTCAAAACACTCCAGAAAGATCTTAGCAGTAAACTTGCAAACTTGACGGAAGAGATCTATGCCTTGACAGAGAGCGAATTCAATATCAAGTCAACCAAACAGCTTGGAGAGGTACTCTTTGTCAAGCTGGGACTTCAAGGCGGGAAGAAGACAAAGACAGGGTACTCCACCAATGAAGCAGTGCTTCAATCCCTGATCGATGAACATGAAGTGATCGGTAAGATCCTGGAGTATCGTGAGAACCAGAAGATGCTCTCAACCTATGTTGATCCTTTGCTGAAACTTGCCAAACAGGATCCTGACAGCCGTATCTATACCTCGTTTATCCAGACAGGAACGGCTACGGGAAGACTGAGTTCCAAAGATCCGAACCTCCAGAATATTCCTGTAAGATCGGAGCTTGGCCGTTCTGTAAGAGAGGCATTTGTTGCGAAAGAGGGGTATAAACTTGTCAGTATAGACTACTCCCAGATAGAGCTTCGTCTTTTGGCACACTTTTCAGGAGACAAGGCTCTGCTTGAAGCCTTTAACCAGGGAGAAGATATCCACCTGGCAACGGCAGTCAAGCTCTTTGGCGAAGAGGAGGCCAAAGCGAAGAGACACCTTGCCAAGGCAGTAAACTTCGGTCTGCTCTACGGTATGGGACCTAAAAAACTCTCTGAGGATACCGGTGTAACGATGGGTGAAGCAAAAGAGGTGATCAAAAGCTACTTTGCTACCTTCCCTACGGTAAAAAGTTTTGTAGAAGGTATCCAGGAGAGTGTCAAAATAGACGGCTATGTAGAGACGATCCTGAAGCGCAGACGTATCTTTGACTATGAAAATGCGAACGGGATGCAAAAGGCCGGGATACTGCGTGAATCTGTCAATACCGTATTCCAGGGAAGTGCGGCCGATCTTATCAAGCTTTCGATGCTTGAGATCGATACGATGATCAGAGAAGAGGAGATGGATGCCTTTATGCTGCTTCAGATCCACGATGAACTGATCTTTGAAGTGAGAGAGGAGAAGGTCGATGAGATCGTGAAGCGTTTCGTCCATACGATGGAGAGTGTACTGGAACTGAATGTACCGCTCGTCTGCTCTGCTTCAATCGGTGACAGCTGGGGAGAGCTGAAGTAGGACTACTTCAGGCTCTTTAGCGTACCCGTTGCTCTTCAGGCGCATCCTCGGGCATGAGACCGTATTTTGAGAGGTCTATCATGATCTCTTTGCGTTTATCCTTGAGAAGTTTTTGCATCACAGGATTTCTGTCCATCTTATACTCTTCGGTTTTGGTCACATTTCCTTTCTGGTCAAAATACTTTTTGATCCCGACTTTATAGTTGTTCTTATAAAAGACTTCAGAAGATTTGTATCCCTCCTGATCCCACTCTGTCATGACGCCTTCACGTTTTCCCATCACGTAGTTGACCTCGGATCCCAGCTCTCCATTGTCATAGTACATCTGCTGTAGCCCATGTTTCTGCCCATCGACAAAATCAACGACAAGCTTTTTTTTGCCGTTGTCATGGTAGGAGATATAGGTACCGTTCTCCTTTCCGTCTTTGAAGTTGACGGATGATTTTACCTCTCCCTTATCATTGTACCAGTAGGTCATACCGTTACGCTTACACTGTTCATAGGTTGATTTCTGTGCACTGTCTTCTACGACATATTTGCCGGGATTGCTGCAGGGTACTTCGCTGCTTTGGGCAAGGGTACCTCCGAGCGAGAAGGGCAAGATCAGAAGTGCATGGTATAGATATTTCATTTTCTTCTCCTTTATTATTTTTTTTAATTATATCCTGATTGATACAGGATCATCAATACGTTTAACTGTATGAGAGTCTCAATATGTATGGAAGAAGTCGGTAGGGATATCCCCGGGATTTTCCCGGGGATACAAGGTTATTTCCAGCTATCTTTTACGATTTGGCTAGAGTTTTTATACGGGTATTTTTTCACAAGCTCTTTGACTGAAAGTTTTTGATCACCTTCTCTCATAAAGTGAGCAAGTGTTACCGCTGCCCAGTAGTCATTTTCATAGTCTGTACCTTTGAGTTGTGACGGTACACCGTTCTTATTGACTGTGTGACATGCTGCACATGTAACCGGACCTGTATACTTACCGTCCGGTGAGTATTGAAGCGCCTGTTCATGTGTTGTGATATCCACTGATCTCTCACCGTCATATCTTGTAGAGTAGAGTCCGTGTGTTGACTCGTGACAAGATTGACATGCGATATTGCCGTGTGCTTTGGAGTATCTAAAGAGTGAATACTTGTTCGGTTGATCGATCGGGAAGTATTTTCCTCCGGTATTCTGCTCAACAAACGGTGCTGCGTGACAGTCTGCACAGTGCGGTTCACCTGCCGACAGCCACCAGTCATTACCGCCTGAAGCTGCTTTGTACGGTACCTCTCCACCTTTTGGATGGTTCCAAGGTTTCAGATCAAGTTTACCGTCTTTACCAACATTTTTAACCAGTGTTGCCGATTTGTGCTCACTGTAGTATTTGAGTACTTCATTGTCACCTGTTGACTTAGGATCCGCAATCGCTGCGAATTTCTTCATATCACCGCCAGCTACCTCTTTGACGATCTCTTTAAGCGATTTGTTTCTCAGTGTTTTACCTGTTTGCATGCTGTCGTGTGTAATATCATCATAGGCATACATCTCGTGTGCCACTTTCGAGTGACAGTTCGTACAGTAGAGACCTCTCATCTCTTTTGATGGTTTGCCGTGCTCATCTTTCATCGAAACGTTTTCAAGCTGCCATTTACCGTAAGCATTGAGGAAGAATGGAGGCTTTGCATCCGGGTTGGAGTGCGCGTCACGTCTTACATAACATCCCCCGCCCGATTTTCTGATATCACCTTTTGCAAATCTACCTTCGCCATATCTGTCTGTTACACGGAACGGGTTGGTATCATCGTTCATATTCGGGTTTTGGAAGTGCGTAGGGTGACATGATTGACATGATTGTGATCTCCCTGCTGCATCCGGCATCGGTACCATTGCAAGGTGGAATCCATGGATCGCTTCACTCAACGGTTTTGCTTTCACTGTCTTATATCCGGTTGCACCCGGTCTAGGCTCTTGCAGGTTCCCTGAAACATTATCCCCGTGACAGTCGGCACAGTTTACTTCACCTGTTTTACCCAAACGGTTACCCGGTGCATCTGATCTGTAGTCATTGAGGAATGTCGTACCGTGGTGTGCATCATGAAGTGAAAGAATGTTGATCGAAGCCTCAGAAAGTCTTGCCATATACTCACTCTCATCCGGGTAGGATTTCCAGTAGTCATATTCAGCATCTGATTGTTTCAATCCTTCATCTCTAGCCATCTGTGCCGCCTTACCGTTTCTGGAGTGACACGCATAACAGTTAGGGATATCTACCGGGTTGGTACCGAAGTACTGGTAAGGTTTACCCTCTTTATCCATCATCGGCTTACCTGTACTGTCATGTAGTGCTACCTGAGAGTACTGGAACGGTTGGAAATCTTTCTCTGTAACAGAACGGATCGTACCTCTTCTTGTACTGTCATTAAAGGCAGTCAACGGAAGTCCCAATGCATCCCAAAGGTGAGAAGCAGTTAAAACTAGTTTGACATCTTTAACCGGCGGTACTAGGGTATCAGTCATCACGATGTTCCCGCCGTGCTTCCCTACATAGTCCATATATCCGCCGGATACCGGTTTACCGGATGGACCCGCATCGATTTTCACTTTGACCTCTTTTCCGATGTGCAGTCTATCTTTCTCCGTCATACCAGCAGGTATCGTACCCTCCAGGTCTTTATAGATAAAGAGGTGTTTCCATACATAGTTTGCCACGTTGTCACCCGGGCTGTCAAAGTGTCCATCCCCGTCAACATCTTTCGGTACAGACCAGTACTTCATTTTGTTACCTTCACTATAACTGTTGTCTTTCGTGTTATAGTAAAGTTTTACTTTATCATCCGGTGTAAGAAGTTTAGGCAGTTTTCCGTTTTTCCCTATTTGGATCGCCTGAGACTGAATCGAGTTGTATGGTGGAATCACACAACAGTAACTCATCTCAAAACCAACACAGTGCATACCAAGTTCGTAGTTTACGAACATGCTATAGTCTTGTTTCGGTTGGAAACCTACATCCCCGTTGATCTTCACCTTTTCCAGTTTGTCCAACGCAAATGGAGGGTTCGTAGGATAATCAGGTTTAGCCGCATACGCAGTGCCGCAAAGCAGCGCAGAAACCAAACCGGATCGTACTATTTTCCCAATCATGTTATCTCCCTTTGATTTATGATTTCATCAAGGGTATATTTAAAATATTCTTTATTTAAATATACCCTAAGGTTAAAATATTATCACAGTTAATGTTATATAGTAGTTAAGATTTATGTAGATAGATAAATAATATTTATTTTATAATAAAAATAAATATTATTTAAAAGAAAGGCTGATAATTGCTTAAGATGAGAGCAGAAAGACCAAATGAGTTTTATTCCGGTCTTCTGGTTTTTGGATTAAAGTCCAATGCATTAAATTCGTCAATAATTTCAGTCGTATCGGTAGTTTGTATCTTTTTCATTACATTGACAGGTCTATCCATCTTGTAAAGCTCGGTTTTCGTTATCTTGCCGTTTTGATCAAACCACTTTTTTGTACCCTCTTTATAGTTGTTCTTATAGGTAACGGTACTTTGAAGTGCACCATTTTCATAGTACTCTTTCTCCACCCCCTCTTTTTTGTCATTTTTATAGTGACTCTCCTGGGCTAAAGCACCCGTACTGTAGTAAAATTTTTCTGTTCCCTCTTTTTTGTCATTGATATAGTTGACGCTGCTTTTGACTCTACCGTTATCATAGAAGAGTTTATTGTTCCCGTGCCGTTTACCCATTTTATAAGGCATTACTTCAATGTGGTGTCCCTCTTTATCGTACCAGTTCAGATCACCCTCTCTTTTCCCGTCGACATTGTTGACCGTGTAGGCAGTCTTGCCATTCTCATGATAGATCTTTTCCAGACCATGTTTTTCCCCTTCTTCTGTTTCGGTACGGGTACCGTCTCTGTACTCGATTTCAGATTTTATAATGCTGTTCTCAAAGTATTCGGTAAAGCGTTCTGCATAAGAAAGGCTGAGAAGGAGAAGCGTGTAAAAAAGTATTCTAGGTAACATAGAAGCTCCAGAGGGTTTATTGATAAAAGAATGTTACATAAATATGATTATATATAACTTATTTATCATGATATGGATAAGTAATTAGTAATGATTATATATAATATATACAAATTTAAGTAAGGTGAGAGAGAAGAATGAAAAAAATAGTGTTGACTTTAGCGTTGATCGTGAACCTAGGCATTGCAGAGAGTGACAATCCTAAAAAAACAGGGATATCGTATGCAAAGGTTCTGGAGGTGATCGATGTGATGGGGTATGACTACCTGAGGGTAGATGAGAAGGGGAGTGAGAGATGGGTTGCGATTACCAATGCACCGGTAAAAGTAGGGGATATGATCGGTTATGATACCGGATCTGTCATGAAGGATTTTAAAAGCAAACAGCTCAACAGGGTATTTGATGAGATCGTCTTTGCCAATGAGGTCTACCTCTCAGAGAAGCCGGGGAAGTTCGTGAGCCTCAAGGAGGCCGTGAGAGAAAAACCGGTAGAGAGTAAAGCGGCGCTTCTGGAGATGGATTTTATCGAAAAACCGTTTTATACCGTCGAAGAGCTACACCGGTTCAGAAAATACCTTGAAGGGAAGCAGGTTTCACTGAAGGCGAAGGTCTATAAGGTATCGAAGGACATTATGAAAAGGGACTGGGTACACTTGGGAGATGGCAGCGGAGAAGAAGCTGCGCTGACAGATGATATCGTTTTTACTGCATCTCACACGGAGTTAAAAGCCGGAGATCAGGTGGTCGCCCATGGCCGGATCGTAACGGATAAAGATTTCGGTTTTGGCTATTTTTACCCGGTTTTGGGAGAGGAAGCAATGTTCGAGTTAAGAAATAAATAAGTTTTATTTATTTTTAATATAAAAAATTCTTAAGTTTATTCTATTATAATGAAATAATATTTTCAGTTAGAAGGAGAGCAGATGAGAATTTTTATTGCGACATTACTTATGGTATCTTCCTTGTTTGCTGGATTTTTTGAGTCTGATACGAAGAGAGCTGAAGAGATGAAACAGCAGGAAGATCAAAGACTATGCAAACTCTTCAGAGAGAAAGCTGAAGTATATCGTCAAAACATGAGAAGTGATGATCTGGCATTCGCTACACTTGAGTCCTATAAAAAAAGAGCAGAGATTTACTGTTCAAAGGTGAAGCCCTCTTAAAGATAGAAAAATTTAAGAGGCTGTTTCAAAAGAGATACTTAAATATAGATAGTGTGTAATTCTGTTATTTTTAATGAAGATAATAAATTCTTATCTTCTCATTATCTATCCATTAACCTTCCGTTAGAAAATAATCAGATATAATCACTCTTTATTACTTGTCAATGGAGAGAAATCGTATGTTAAAACAACTACTATCTATGAAAATGGCCGTTTTGGTTCTGTTTATTTTCGGGGTGACCGCAGGAGTGGCAACCTTTATAGAAAATGATTACGGAACACAGACTGCTCAGGCACTGATCTACAAAGCGAAATGGTTTGAAGCATTTCTCGTCTATTTTGTTCTAATCCTGACATACAATATAGTTAAGTTTAAATCCTATAAAAGCAAATTTCCTGTATTTCTCTTCCATTTTTCTTTTCTCATTATCGCACTGGGTGCATTGATCACACGCTATGTAGGATACGAAGGGATCCTGCACATTCGTGAGGGCCATCAGAGCAATGTGATGGTCTCCAATGTCAAGCTGTTGCAAGTGGCTGCGAGCCAGGGGGAGCAGGGGGAGAACCTGGAAAAAGAGCTCTACCTTTCCAGTATGACCAAAAACACGCTTCATGAATCGCTCAAAGCGGGTGACAAAGAGGTGGATATCGAACTTTTACGTTATTTCCCTACCTTCAAAGAAAAGATCGTTGAGGATACAAACGGTCAAAAGATCCTGGAGATGAAGATCTCTACGGGAAGAAAAGGGGAGATCTACTATATTGCCAAGGGAGAACTCAAAGAGTTCGATCAGTTTGATATCGCGTATGAGACTGCACCTACAGAGGGGAAACCGACACTCCTGATCAAAGAAGATGCGAGTGGTTTTACCGTGGAGTTCCCGTATATCATTACAACGTTAAATATGAATGACAGAAGTACAGGCGAGCTGGCACCAGGTGTCAATGCGTTCCAACAACGTATGCTCTACCGTTTTGGAGACAACGCAGTCGTACTTAAGGCGATCCATCCGAAAGCGCGCCTTGTGATTGATTCGAATGATCTGAAAAACAAGTCCGGTAAACCTGAATTTATGGAGTTTAAAGTGAGCGTAGGGGATGAAAGCAAGATCATTACGGCGACACCTTTTAAAGATGAAACGGGGAAACTGCATCAGCTGGAACTGAACGGGGTAAAAATAGAGCTGAGAGTCGGTGCCAAAATCATCAATTTACCGTTTGCTATCAAACTGGATGACTTCAAACTTGAGCGTTATCCCGGATCTATGACACCCTCTTCTTATGCAAGTGATGTGACACTGATCGATAAAGAGCAGGGGATCAACCAACCTTACGCCATCTATATGAACCATGTGCTTGACCATAGAGGGTATCGTTTCTTCCAGTCCTCTTATGACCCGGACGAGAAAGGTACGGTGCTTTCGGTAAACCATGACCCCGGTACCTTGCCGACATATATCGGTTATATCCTTTTAACGATAGGTATGTTCTGGGGGCTCTTTATCAAAAACGGGAGATTTATGCAGTTGCTTAAAAAGACAAAAAAACTTCAACAGAGTGCTGCTGCGCTTTTATTGGCAGTGGGTATCATGACGACTTCACCGACACTGGAGGCGGCAGCACCGAAGGTTGATGCGGCAACACAGACCAAAGTAGAAGCCATCGATAAAGCACACGCAAAAGCGTTTGGCCGGTTGATTGTTCAGGATGTTCAGGGGCGTATGAAACCGATGGATACCATGGCACATGATGTGGTGGCAAAGATCTCAGGCAAATCTTCGATCTTCGGTCTGGATGCGACACAGGTGCTGCTTGGTATGACGATCAATCCTGCCCTCTATCAGGAACTTCCGATAATCAAGATCGGTCACCCGAAGATCGCCGTGAAATTGGGACTCCCTGAGGATACGAAATTTGCGAAGTTCTCGGATTTTTTTGACCAGAAAGAGAATAACTATAAACTCTATGAAGATATCAATGTTGCATCACAGAAAAAACCGCTGGAGAAGAGCCAGTATGACAAAAAACTGATCGAGATCGATGAACGTGTCAATGTCTCCTATATGGTCTTTACAGGTTCGCTGCTGCAGATCTTCCCTAAGCCGAAAGATGAGAATAACAAGTGGTTCGCTCCTCTGGAGGCGATGAAACAGTTTGCCTCTAAAGATGCGCAGATGGTACAGCTGATGATCGGAAACTACTTCCAGCAGGTAGAGGCTGCAACAGCATCCGGTAACTGGGGAAAAGCAGATCAGGGATTAACTCTGATCGCCAAGTTCCAGCAGACGTTCGGTAAAGAGGTGATACCAAGTAAAACACATATCGATATGGAGATCAAGTACAATGAACTTGGACTCTTTGGAAAGCTTGTACCGGTCTATATCCTTCTTGGTTTGATCGTTTTGATTCTTGCCTTTGTCAATATACTGAAACCGAGTTTCTCGTTGAAATGGCCAATGCGTATCGCGCTTGGGATATTGAGTGCAGCCTTTATCGTACATATTATCGGGCTTGGGATACGTTGGTATATCTCAGGGCATGCGCCATGGTCCAATGCGTACGAGTCGATCGTATTTATCGCACTCTCTACCGTATTGGCGGGTCTGCTTCTTGCAAGAAAATCCCCGTTTGCCCTGGCAGGTACGGCGATACTTGCAGGTATCACAATGGGTGTGGCACATATGAGCTTTATCAACCCCGAGATCACCAACCTGGTACCGGTACTTAAGTCCTACTGGTTGATGATCCATGTTGCTACGATCATCTCGGGAGACGGGTTCCTTGGACTTGGTTCTATCCTTGCTCTTCTCGTACTGATCCTCTTTATCATCAGAGGAAAAGGGAATGCAGATATCGACCGTTCGATCAAAGAGCTGACCAACCTCTCCGAGATGGCATTGATCATCGGTCTGATCCTGATGACAGTGGGGAACTTCCTCGGTGGTGTCTGGGCGAATGAAAGCTGGGGTCGTTACTGGGGCTGGGACCCGAAAGAGACATGGGCTGCGGTAACCATCCTCATCTATGCCTCTGTTCTGCATATGCGCTTCGTCCCGGCACTCAAGTCGGTATTTATCTATAATGTTGCTGCACTCTGGTCATACTCGACGGTACTGATGACCTATTTCGGTGTCAACTACTACCTCTCAGGGCTACACTCGTACGCTGCGGGTGACCCGGTGCCGATCCCGATGTGGGTCTACTATGCGGTAGCAGGTTTGTTTGTACTTACCGTACTTGCTGCACGCAACAGAAAACTGGAGTGTTAATCTCTTCTATTCAGTATTGAGAGGGAGCCTTCTTCTCAATACCGGCTCGTACAATCTTTTAACCTTTTTCGCCTCTTCATACACTATCGGTTCAGATCAACCGCTATCACACTTTTACAGCTTTCTCCATACTTCAAGATCCTATGTCAAACGCTTAAGTTTTACTCGTACATGGTATGATATGGTGAGGAAAAAAAGTGGGGGGAGAAAATGAAAAAAATTTTCATTGGACTTATCATCGGTTGTTCTATGATCATTGCAAGTGAAAGCTTCAGTCATGAAGATTGGGAAGTGGTATGTGACAATACCCATACTTGCAGGATGGCAGGCTACACCGAATATACTTTAGATCAATCATATTTTCCAATATCTTTGTATTTTGAGAGAAAAGCAGGTGCAAAAACTGTCATAGAAAGCAAAATAGATTTTGCGGATTATCCGGAAAATGTTGATGAAAACAGAGTTAAAACCCATACCTTCAAAATGTTTATCGGTAAAAACAGTTTTATCATAGATCGTTCAAAAAAAATTCCACAAAGAACCACAGATGCAATGATAGGTGCTTTGGTAAAAGATAAAAAAATATACTTTACCTATGGAGATGCTTATAAATGGGAGTTTTCCCAAAAAGGCTCTTTTGCAGCTATGCTTAAAATGGATGAGTATCAAAAGCGCATAGGCACTGTCGGAGCAATGTTCAAAAAAGGACATAAAAATGAAGACAAGGTTCTGCAGCCTGCACCTGTCCCGGTGATCTATATCCCCCGATCTTATTCAACTGCTGAAAGCTTGCCAAAAGTAACTCTCTCAGGCAGGGATAAAAAGTTATTGGAATATCTGATAAGCAACTACTATTCTGAAGGGGAGAACGGTGTTTGCTGGATGGATTTTGAAGAAGCAAAAACCTCTATGGAAATATATAGACTTGATGATAAAACGGCATTAGTTTCTCAGCAATGTTGGATGGCAGCATACAATTTTGCCAATGGCTACTGGCTGATCAACAGAAAGCCGCCATTTGATCCCCGGTTTGTGACTTCTGCCAGTGATTTAGAGATCTCTGTCGACGGTATCACTATCTCACACGCTCATAAAGGACGAGGGATAGGGGATTGTTGGAGCATGGAGGCATTTGTATGGAATGGTGAAAAATTTGTAGAGAGTTCATCAAGTTCAACCGGTCAATGTAGAGGCTTTGCCGGTGGAGCCTGGGACTTCCCCACTTTGATCACTCAAATAAAAGTAAAAGAGTAATAGTTACAACAGGAATACAAATGCATTTGATCAAACAAATAATGATGGTTTTTTTACTTTTTACAAGCATCATCAATGCTTCGGTAGTGATCGGAGGTGAAGTCATTCTCTCCGAAAAAGAGGAGTTGGAGAAGTACGCAAATATGAGCGAATTTGAACAACTCGAAGCGATGAAAGAAAATGGGTTTGATATAAAATATATAAAAAATCCGACCGAGGCAGCACAATTGGCGGCTGTCCGTAAAAAAGCCATGGCAATAGACGATATAGGATACCCGACTGAAAAAGTGCAGTTGGAAGTGATCCATCAAGACCCCCATTACATTATATATATCAAACATCCAACGCAAAAAGTGATATCCGAAGCGTTTAAAAAAGATGGTAATGCAATCAAATATATAAAAAACCCGAGTGAAGAGATGCAGCTGGAAGCAGTGAGAAAAAATGCCTCAGCATTGCAGTATATAAAACTTCCGACACAAAAAGTGAAACTTGAGGCGGTAAAAAAAGATTGGTGGCCGATCAAATATATCAATGAACCAAATGAACAACTGCAATTGATCGCTATTGGACATAATAAAGCGGCTATAAAGTATATAAAAAATCCAACACCAAAAACACAACTAGCGGCAATAAAGCTTGATAAAGAGTTATTTAAATATATTAAAAACCCAACCCGGGAAGTCCAACGTGAAACAGTGAAAAAAGATGGAAGGTTAATTCAGTACATACCAAATCCGGCACTAGAGATACAATTGGAAGCAGTAAAACAAAACGGAACATCAATTCAATATATACAAAAGCCGAGTGAGAAGGTTGTCTTGGCAGCAGCAGAGCAAAATGCGGCATCTTTGCGATTGATAGACCATCTTGGGAAGCAGCTACAAATGACTATAGTTAAAAAGGATCCCGGGGCTATCCGTTTTATCAAAGATCCGGGTCAAAATATTCAGTATATGGCAGTGAAACAAGATCCTATGGCTATGCTTTTTATCAAAGAGCCGAGTCAAAAAGTAAAGCTGGAAGCCGTAGCGCAAGACGGGTATATGATCAATTACATGAAGGAACCAGGCCAGGATGTGGCGTTGAAAGCATTTGAAAGTTATAAAAATGCGATCTATTTTATTAAAAACCCGACAAAACAGATGCAATTGGAAGCGGTAAAAACTGATGGTTATCTGGTGAATTTTATAAAAAACCCAGACCAAGAGGTGGCATTAGAAGCGTTTAAAAGCTATGGAAGTGCCATACAATATATCAAAGATCCAAGTAGGAAAATGCAATTGGAAGCCGTCAAAAAAGATGGATTTGCTATACAGTATATCAAAAACCCAAGTGAGCAGGTACAATTGGCAGCCATCAAACAAAATAGGGATGCAGTATATTACATCAAAGAGCCAAGCCCAAAAGTGAAATTACTTTTTAAGGGGAAATAGCTGTTCGCTCTTGATCTGCTCCCAAAATTGAGCCGCATCAGCAGTCAGCGTATCATTTTTGATTAACTGTAAAGCGTTACTACGATTTTCCGGCCTCCGCCGTACTCCCGATGTTCACCCAGATAGATCCCCTGCCAGGTTCCCAGGTTCATCTTGCCATCTGTCACAGGAATGGTGAGGGCATTGCCAAGAAGCGAAGCTTTGATATGTGCGGGCATATCATCGGCCCCTTCATAGGTATGAAGATAGTAGGGTTTCGCATCTGCAACATCATTAAAAAAGTTCTCCATATCCTCACGTACCGTTGGATCGGCATTTTCATTGATA
The DNA here is from genome assembly GCF_058374785.1 of Sulfurovum sp. MH2-6. Taxonomy (NCBI): domain Bacteria; kingdom Pseudomonadati; phylum Campylobacterota; class Epsilonproteobacteria; order Campylobacterales; family Sulfurovaceae; genus Sulfurovum; species Sulfurovum sp. MH2-6. The sequence continues at coordinate 1,637,909 of NZ_CM178170.1, read as the reverse complement.
CTGAGTGAAGCACTGGTATGTTTGATGAAAAGATGCAGCATGCCATTCTCTATCGCACTAAAAGAGTCTAATGCCTGTTCGATCTCATGCGTGATGAGATGAAAACCTCGTTGTTTCGGTGATAATGTGATCGTATGCTGTTCTATTGCCATGGCAAAGTATACTATAGTTTTGTTGTCGGATGCGCACTATCGGTCTTCGCTTGAATACTTATTATATACTTAGATAAGATATATAAATACTCATACTTTCAATAGTGTATAATAGGAATGAAAAAATTGTTGGAAAAGGAATAGGGATGAAGGACTTTATCGGTGAATTCAGGGTACTTGTAAGTTACCCCCGCCATATTATTTTACTCTTGATACGTTTGATGCTTGCCTATGGGTTTACACAACCGGCACTCTTGAAAATGAATAATATCCATGAGACAGTGACCTGGTTTACTGAGCTGACCATCCCTTTCCCTGCACTTGTTACTTATCTGGTAACAGGGATTGAGTCACTTGGTATTATCCTGCTTATCCTAGGGCTTTTTACCCGTTATATTTCGGTCTTCCTCTCAATGGTAATGCTGGGTGCCATCTTTTTTGTTCACCTGCCAAACGGTTTTTCGGTTGCCAATAACGGGGTCGAGATACCGCTCTACTACTTTACCTTCTTTATGCTACTGATCAGTTTCGGGGCAGGGAAATTCAGTCTGGACCGCCTCTTCTTTGAAAAAGGAGTGGATAATGAGTGAGTTAAAGAAGGTTTTTCAATGCAGTGCCGGCACTGTGGGCTCTCCTCTGAGGAGCATGTGTGGAGTAGAACTTTGTTCTACTCCAGATCAGCATAGAAAGGAGAGATGATGGATAATCAAGAGAACTTTTTTGCCAAATTTACAGTCCTCGCAGCAGATTGGAGTGTTTTTTTCAAACTACTGCTTTTAGCGATGATGATAGTGATGATCGCGGTTTTTATCTATGACCGTTTTATCCAGCGTAAAAATCAACTCCTTATCAACTATCCTCTGGTAGGGCGTCTTCGTTATCTCTTTTATCTGCTGCGTAATCCTATGCGCCAATACTTCGGGGATGAGACCTACTATGACTCTTTCGAGAAGCTTGAGTGGATAAGCAAGGTCTCTCGCCACCAAAGCCCTTACCTTTCCTTCTCTACTACTTTTCCCCAGTCAAAGCAGGATACACTTTTCAAACATGCGAACTTTGTCAATGAGGTGAGTGAGGTACAGCATGATTTCTCCGTGACATTTGGGGAACAGCACAGGTACCCCTTTAAGTCATACAGTATCATAGGACGTTCAGCGATGAGTGACGGCTCTATCTCTCCGGAAGGGACACGTGCGTTCGCGAGAGGTGCGTATCGGGAGCATTTCCCTATCAATACGGGAGAGGGTGGGTTAACTTCCAATTTTCTGACACTGATGCGCTATGATGTGCTCAGTAATCAGTTTCTGGAAAAAAGAGAGGGAACGATCTTTGCCAAAACGGTCTACCGGGTCATGTACTTTTTTACCAACTCTGAGATCGCACACCGTATCTACCGAAAAATGGTAGTCCGTCAAAAAGACAGGGGATCATTTATCTTTGATCGGTTGAACCTTGTCTTTTTTCGTATCAATTGGGAAGAGCCGATCAAATATTTCCCGGATGAAATACCTCCCGGAGTACCCGATATTGTCTTTCAGATGGGTTCAGGACTCTATGGGGTACGGGATGAAGAGGGGAACTTCGACCCGGACCGTTATGAAAAAGTGATGCGTTTTTGCCGTATGACAGAGATCAAGATCGCTCAGGGTGCCAAGCAGACAGGGGGCAGACTGCTTGCTTCCAAGGTGAGTGAAGATATCGCCTATTATCGCGGGGTGAAAGCACACCAGGATCTTTTCAGCCCCAACCGTTTCCCCTATGCCAAAGATATGGAGATGCTCTTTGACTTTGTCGAAGAGTTGCAGGATATCTCCCAAAAGCCTGTAGGGATCAAGATCGTGATCTCTTCTCGTTCGTCATTTGAAGCGTATGCCAAAGTGTTGAAAAAGCGGCTGGATGAGGGGAAAAAGATCGTAGACTTTATCACGATAGACGGAGGAGACGGCGGTTCTGCCACTGCACCGCTGGAGATGATGAATCGGATCGGTATGTCGATCCAGGCATCATTGCTCATTGTGAATGCGGTTCTTGAGGAGTATGGACTCAGAGAGCATATCAAGATCATTGCCAGTGAGAAGGTACTCACACCCGATGATGTGGTGGAACTGCTCTGTTATGGGGCAGATTTTGTTAATATCGCCAGAGGGTTTATGATCTCTGCGGGGTGTATCCGTGCAAGAGAGTGTTCCGGGGCCAACGGACGTGACTGTCCTGTAGGACTGGCTACCATGAATGAAGCCAAGCGGAGTAAATACCTGGTGATTGAAAAGTCCCACCATATTGCCAACTATCACCGGGCACTGCTCAATGGGGTCAGTTCTCTGCTTGCAGTGATGGGTAAGAGAGAGATAAGCGAACTCAGCATGGAAGATCTGAATTTGAGAAAAGAGGAGAAGTGCTCAGAGGCAGGGAGTTGCAGAAGCTGATCTCTCTTCTCTCTTTTAGAGAGATACAGCGTGAGCTGTGCTTTGAAGCCTACTCTAATGTGATGATCGTACGCTTCTCTTCACCCTCTCTTAAGTATTTAATCTCTACACGGTCCCCCCGGTCATACTTCTCCAGTCTATCAAGCAGTGCAGCGGTATCCTTCACCTTATGTCCATCGATACTCAGGATGAGATCACCGATGGCTGCTCCGTCCTGTGTCAGCATTTTCATACCACGCAGTCCGGCACGGTATGCAGGAGAACTTTCTCTGACGCCTATGACCGCTACCCCTTTGATGCCGAGCTTATCCGTGACTGCTTTGTTCATCTCTTCATCGATCGTAATACCGAGTTGCGGTCTTTGGTAGTGCCCTTGTGCGATCAACCGGGGTACGATACGGTTGACGGTATCGACAGGCACCGCAAAACCGATACCCGCATAGGCTCCCGATGGACTGTAGATAGCCGTATTGATCCCTACAAGTCTTCCTGCACTGTCGAGCAGGGGACCACCGGAGTTACCGGGGTTGATCGCTGCATCGGTCTGGATCAGTCCTTTGATCTGGGATCCATTCTCATTGTAGAGACTGCGGTTGAGTGCAGAGACCACGCCTGTTGTCAGTGTCTGGTCCAGCCCGAAAGGGTTTCCGATGGCATACATCATCTGTCCGACCTGTAGATCCCTGCTGGTTCCGATAGGCAGCGGTGCAGGTATACCTGAGGCGATAGGCATACGCAACACGGCGATGTCATGGTCCGGACTCGCACCGACCAAAACAGCAGTGAAGGTACGATGATCACTCAGCCGTATACGGATCTCGGAAGCCCCTTGAAGCACGTGATAGTTGGTGATAATATGTCCGTGCTTATCCCAGATAAATCCTGAACCCGTCCCGCGCGGGATGCGGGTGATATCTCGGGTCCAGAGGTTGAGCGTATCTGTCAATGTCGTGATATAAACCACTGCCGGGCTGGCCTGACGGAAGATCTCGATATTCATCTTTTCTGTTTCAGAGAGCGCTCCTCTTGCGGTGACTGCACGGGGCTCTGCATGCATAGAGATCCAAAGTGCTTCAAACCGCGGGAGTAAAAAGAGCAGTGCGATCAACCCTATGAGTATGTATAACAAAGTACGTATGGTTTTCAAAAGTGCATCCTGTTTCAGTGTATTTTTCATCACCTCTCACCTTCATTGCTTTTTGCTACTGTACCTATCATAATATGAAAAGATTAACAGTGAATGTGCAGTGTAAAATATCCTCCCAGACTATAGCTGGATAAAGGGAGAGCGGTAAAGTCATTTGATGTGAAAATAGTGTATACTTCGGAATGCAGATGAATAACAGTTACAGAATGACAATTATTGTTCCTATTTATAATGAAATAGATAATCTTGATCGTGTTGAGAAGACATTTTTAGAGTATTTGGCCCAAAGCCCTACCAAAAGTCAGGTACTCTTTGTAGATGACGGTTCTACAGACGGCAGCTTTGACCGGATCATCAGGATATGTGAACACCCCGATTTTCATTTTATAAAATTCAGACAAAACAGGGGATTGAGTACAGCGATCAAAGCCGGTATGGATCATACCGATACCGAGCTGATCGGCTATATCGATGCCGATCTTCAAACGACCCCTTTTGACTTTGACAAGCTTCTGGGTGAGATCGACAGTTGTGATGCAGTGATCGGGTACCGTGCCAAAAGAAAGGATACGCTCAGCAAAAAGCTTCAATCCCGTTTTGCCAATGCGATTCGCCGAAAGCTGATCGATGACGGTGTGATCGATACGGGGTGTCCTCTGAAGGTATTGCGTACCGAGAAAGTGCAAAAGCTTCCATTTTTTGATGGAATGCACCGTTTCATACCGGCACTGCTCAAGCTTGAAGGCGGGGAGATCAGACAGATGGAGGTACAGCACTTTGAACGTATCGCCGGAGAGTCAAAGTTCAATATCTTTAACCGCTCTATCAAACCGCTTCAGGATGCATTTGCCTACCGGTGGATGCGCAGTAGATATATCCGTTATGAAATAGAACAAGCGGATATCTAGTATGCACCAATGGTTTTCCGATCATGCGATCATCTATCTCGTCGGGCTTGTTGCACAGCTGCTTTTTTCTGCCAGACTGCTGGTACAGTGGATACTCTCTGAAAAGGTAAAAAAAGTACTCACTCCGGAACTCTTTTGGCAGTTGAGCCTTGCCGCTTCTTTTCTCTTTTTTCTCTACGGTTGGCTGCGTGACGACTTTGCGATCATGCTGGGACAGACGATCACCTACTTCATCTATATCCGCAATATGCAGATCCAAAAAACCTGGCAGAGACTCTCTCTCTATCTACGCCTGTTTTTATGGGCTTTCCCGGTTTTGATCCTCTTCTATTCCTACTCCAACGGTCAATCTGATATAGAACGACTCTTCTTTAATCAGTCCATACCGTTGTGGCTGATCGTGTGGGGAAGTGTTGCACAGGTTGTCTTTACCTTCCGTTTTATCTATCAATGGATCTACTCTGAAAAGATCAAGCGTTCCCATCTGCCTATAGGGTTTTGGTTGCTGAGTCTGGCAGGGTCACTGATGATCTTAACCTATGCGATTATCAGAAAAGATCCGATACTTTTCCTCGGGCAGCTGTTTGGTTCTGTTATCTATGCACGAAATATCATGATCAGTAAGAAGGAGTCTAAATGAAACAGCATCAGACTACAAGACAAAATGCGTTGATCGCTTTTGGGATCATCCTTTTTGTAACCATCATCGGTATCTATTTCCGGCCGATTATGATCATCGATGAGACACGCTATGTAAGCGTCGCCTGGGAGATGTGGGACAAGGGTTCTTTTCTGGTTCCTTTTATCAATGGTGAGCCTTATCACCATAAACCTCCTCTGCTCTTTTGGCTCTTTCATCTGGACTGGCTGATATTCGGGGTCAATGACGTGAGTATCCGTCTTATCCCGATGCTTTTCGGTCTTGGGACATTGGCGATGATCTATAAACTCTATCTGGCGTTGTGGCAGGATGACCGGGAGGGTGCGGCACAATCTATCCTGGTTGCCTCAGGCATCGTGATCTTTGCTTTTTATAACTCTCTGATCATGTTTGATGTGATCTTGAGCTTTTTTGTATTGCTGGGGGTCTATCATATTATCAAGGTAACACAGAGTCCGTCACGTTACCACTTCATTATGATCGCCGTGGCATTTGGATTGGGCGTTCTTACCAAAGGCCCTGTGATCCTGGTACATCTTCTTACCTTTATGGTGTTTGCCCTCTATTTTATGGAGAAGAGACGATCTAAAGAGTTGTATCTCAAGCTTTCTCTCTCATTTTTAGGGGGTGTTATGATCGCACTTGCCTGGGCGATACCTGCAGGTATCGTTGGAGGAGAAGCATACCGGTATGCGATCTTCTTCGGACAGACTGCCAACAGAATGGTAAACTCATTTGCACACTATCGTCCGTTATGGTGGTATCTGATGTTATTGCCGCTTCTTCTTTTCCCATGGTCACTCTACAAGCCGTTCTATACCTCTATCAAGGCAGTGGTATTTGACTCATCACTGAAAATAATGACAGGATGGTTACTCGCTACACTCTTCTTCTTCTCTCTGATAAGCGGTAAACAGGTGCATTATGTCATGCCTGAGATTGTTGCATTTTCACTGCTCTTTACCAGGGTTTTAAGAAGCACGACTTCTACAGAAACACTCTCTGCAAAGCTGATAGGGTTCAGCTATCTTCTCTATGGTATTGCATTGGCAGCTTTGCCTTTTGTCCTGCCTGTGACAAAAGCCAAGATAACGTTTGAACTTGATATCCTTGCATTTTTGATCTCCGGGGTAGTGATGGTGCTTGCCGGTATCTATTTTATCCGGACAAAGTTCACTTCACAAAACAGAGTGATTGCTTCGGTTGCACTCGGGAGTATCCTTGTAGTGTTTGTCACGCATCTGCCGATACATAATTTCCTCGCGCAACAGGATATATCCGGATTTGCACACTCTATCGCGCAGCTTCAAGAAAAAGAGACTCCTGTATTGCACTATGGCAAGTATCATAACCAATACCAGTTTGCAGGGAGACTACATCATCCCCTGGTGGTTGTCCACGATGAAAAAGAGATCAATGCCTATGTAGAAAAAGATCCTGAAGCGATGATCGTGGTTTATGTCAAGCAAAAAAATATGCAGAGGGTGAATCAAGCGTTGATTGTAGAAAAAACAGGTTTTAAAGGAAGGTATGCACTCTTGATCAAGGCAAAAGAGTATCAGGCATTTTATCACTCGGAAGTAACAAAGCCGTAAGCGTTACTTCTTAAGGTGTAAGGGGGCTCTTCCGGCTTTTTTACGAACTTTATTGAGTGTTTTGAAAACTATAGGCTGTTTGATCACCCACTTCTCAATCCTGTATTTATGTGGGAAATTGACAAACAGCAGACCCGCAATGATAGTGAGTATCCCCTGTCCCGGTAAGAAGAGCATGGCAACACCTGCAATGATCAAAACAATTCCAAAAATATTTTTTATAATGATAGCTATCCCCTGTATCAAAGGGGGATAGTTCTGCCAGGGGTACTTTTGTCTTTTGGGATGGGTGAAGTAGTCAGATGGGATATGTATAATGATCCATGGGATCAAGAGAATGGAGAGCGTGAAGGCGATGATCGCGATGATTGTCGAGATCAACATCTCTTCTCTCCTTTGATTGGATTATCGTGGTAGTCTACAAGATTATGGTTTTAAAGAAAACTTTCCGATCTCTTCCAAAAATGTCGTCGCATACGCCCCTTTTGGGAGAGAGAACTTTACCGTAAGTGTTTTTCTTTCACTCTCATAGCAGGTCTCCACCTCGCTTGGCCAGATCCAGGCATATCTTCTGTCTCCCTTAAGCGAACTGAGCTCTCTGTCATCAAAAGGCGCTTCCAGGTGATACGCATCACTTTTGGCACGCTCTACATTGGCTCCGCAGAGCAGACCTGTAGGTGAGAGTTTTGCTTGTGAAAACATGACTGCACTTTTTGTCATCTCTTTGAGCGGGATTGTCTTCCCGTAGGGGTAGGACTGCAGCATGTCTCCCAGAAAAAGTTTGAAAAACTGCGGTTGTTGTGCAAGGACCTTGACCAGCTCTAACGGATAGTCAAGTTTTTTTGCTGCTTTTTCAGCCGGATATTTGGTGATAGTGGATGAGAGTTTGACACGCATACTCAGCCACTCATTAAAAAGGTGGCTCTGGTAGGCGGATACGAGAAGTTTTTCCTTACTTCCTTTGAGTTTTTTACCGCTGTGTGCGATCTCTTTTCCTTGCTCATAGGAGTGGCTGTCTTCACCGAATCTCTGGTAGCCGTAGTAGTTCGGGAAACCCTCTTTTTGCATTTTCAGGGCAGTGGTACGGAAGAACTTCGCATCCTTGGAAGCAATGTTGTGAAGGACAATGGAAAAGCTGTTTCCCTTGAGATGTCCTATCTTGATAGGTGCCTTGTTATAGGTTCTCTCCAAAATCTCTATCCGTTCAGTCGTGAGGTTTTTATTCAGCTCTTTTTCATACTTTTTAGGCAGTGAGATGTACTGGATCGTTGTGGCATTTTTATCTTTGAGGCCGGCATAACCGATGTCACGTTCATCCAAACCTGTAGCCTTGGAGAGGACATGGATGAGTTTCCATGTACTCATATCGGTCTTTTTGATCTTGAGGATCAGGAAGTTGCCTGAACCGCTGAAACTGTAAAGGGGTAACTCTTCTACAAAGAAGCGTTCGATTGTCTGTTTGAAGTCAAAGTTGATAGGATGGTGGGTATAGGCGTATGTTTTTTGCATAAAGAAATTATATCCAATCGATCACTTGTAACAGTTGTAAAAAAGAGAGATTCGTTAAATTTCACGGAGTAATGTATAATGCTATAGAGAGTTGAAGGAGTATAGGTGTCACCTGTTTTATCGTTTTCCATGTCAAGAGTTGCAGGTATGATGCTGGTTGCACTGCTGCTTTCCGGCTGTGCCTTAAAGTCCCGTCAGTTTGCTGCACCTGAGGAGGCAGAGTATACAAAAGCCGCCATTACAGGATACAAGCATATCCGCTACTGGGGAGACCGGAGGGCAGAGTATGCCGATACAACGATGGATCGTTTAAAGTTAAACAAGAAGCTGCATAACAGGGTGGATATCCTGGCCCTTTCAGGTGGAGCAGAAGACGGGGCATATGGTGCAGGTTTTCTAAAAGGATGGAGTGAGCGTGGTGACCGACCCGAATTTACGATGGTTACGGGGATCTCTACGGGTGCACTGATCGCACCTTTTGCTTTTTTGGGAGCGGAGTATGACCCTGTGCTCAAAAGGCTCTTTACCGAAAGTTCCAAGAAAAACATCTTTGTACTGACCCCGTTTACGGCACTGTTTGGCGGTTCTGCCGTGGCAGATACGGCACCGCTTAGAGATATTCTGAAAGAGGAGATCGATGATGCGTTTGTTGCCGCACTGGCGAGGGAGGCGAGAAAAGGCCGTATCCTCCAGATCGGTACTACGAATCTGGATGCTCAACGCCCTGTCATATGGGAGGTCAGTGAGATCGCCAAAAGCGGACATCCCGATGCCAAGTATCTTATTCAGCAGATCATGCTGGCTTCGGCTTCTGTTCCGGGGGTTTTCCCTCCTGTATTGATCGAGGTGACGATAGAGGGGAAAAAATATCAGGAACTTCATGTGGACGGCGGTGTGACGCAACAGATATTTGTATACCCATATGCCCTTGACGTAAAGTGGTATGAAAAAGCATTAGGGATCCGACCCCAAAAGAATCTCTGGCTGATACGCAATACGAAAATAACGCCCGAATACAAAATTGTTGACCTTGGTGTCAGTGATATTGCCAGTCGTTCTATCAGTACATTGATCAAGTACCAGGGAAGGGATAATCTAAAAAATATTATGTCACTCGCAAAGCGTGATAACTTCAAGGTATCTATCACCCATGTGCCCGGCAGTTTTGACACACCGCTTGAAGAGATGTTCGATAAAAGATATATGAGAGCCCTTTACCAGGTAGGTTACGAAAAAGGGCGTTCCGATTTGGCATGGCAGAGGGGCTTAGAGTAAAATGATCTAAGAGAGGGAGGCGTTATCCGCATTTCCCAGGAGCACACTTCATCCCTCCGCATTTTCCCTCAAGTTTACTCTTGATACTGCCTGACTGCATCTCATCAAGCATCTGTTGTGTCTCCACCGGATGGGCGATAAAGTTGTACGCTTTGTAGAGCGTGTATACTCCGTAGATGATCACTAAAAATGAAGCCAACTTCATCATCACACCACGCAGTGAACCTTTCTGAAGGAACTTTGTAACCGTTCCAAGAAAAAAGAGTGCAGGGACCGTAGCAAGTCCGAAGGTTGCCATGACGATAGCACCCCAAAGCGGCGAGGCAGTACTGGCTGCAAAGATCGCAAAGGAGTAGACAAGACCGCACGGGATGATACCGTTGAGCATTCCGAGCAGAAAAAAGCTCGAGTAACTCTTGGAGGTGATCAGTTTACGGAAGTTGTTCTGATACCAGCCGTTTTTTGAGATAGAAAACTCTGCAGAGTTGAGGAATTTGAAATTCCCCACAAGCGACAATCCCGCAAGGATCATCAATACTCCCGTGAGTAAAAAAAGCACCCCTTTGGTTGTCGGGGTAAATGCGATGGCCCGTCCGAGAAGTCCAAACATGGCACCGAGGATCGCATAGGTGGCAACACGTCCGAAGTTGTATGTCAGGTGCTGACTGGTCTGCTGCCACCAGGCACTTTTTGGATCGATCTTGGTAGAACTGTACGCTACAACGATCCCTCCGCACATTCCGATACAGTGTCCCACGCTTCCTAAAAATGCCGTGGTTAAGATAATGATAAGGTCTATATTTTCCATAACGAAACTATAGTATTATTTTGTTAAAATTGTATTAATTTACCGTAGAGGATTGCATGTGATCAAAAAGTTAAAACGAAATTTTATCAAGATGTTCCGTGAGCTTTTGGTGTATCATCATAGTTCATTGGAGTATAGGGCAAAGATCCTGACACTGATGGTTTCATCCAATGAAAGGATAGATGCGTGTGAAGAACAAGCGCTCAAAGAGATAGCACATCATATCTATCTGGATGATCCGGACAGGGCAGAGTTGTTGATCGATACGGTAAAAGAGTATCATGAGAAGATCGTTACAAACAACGGGCTGGATTTTGAACACCTGGTTCAGGATGTTGAGAGAGAAAGCAGGGCAGTCAACCGTTACGTAGAAAAGATCGACTTGGAGCGTCTTGGAAAGCTGCATAACTGTATGAAAGATGAAGAGGATATTATATTTCAGCAGAGAATTTTAGAGTTTTTACAGATGCTTAAAGAAGAATATGGTAGAAAAGAGAGAGTCAATAAATAGTTTTCATCAAAGAAAAAAAAGGGGGGAGGGGTGATGGAATGGTATCGTTTTATTGTCAGCGGAAGAGTGCAGGGGGTTTTTTATCGGAAGTCGGTTTCCCAATTATTGATGCAGAAGCAGTTCAAGGGCTATATAAGAAACCTGCATGACGGGACGGTCGAAGTCGTGGCCGAGATCTATGATGAAGACTTTGATACCTTTGTGCAGATACTGCGGGAGGGGTCGCCTTTTAGCAGTGTCGAAGAGATAGATCATCAGATCATAGATGATGCAGAGTTTCACACAGACGGATTTGAGATACGTTATTAGGAGTAGAGATGAGTAGTGGATGGACATGTCAATATATGGGAACGAACGGAGAGGAGAAAGAGTGGTGTATCAAGCTTTCTCACAAGTGTGATCCCGGATGTAAAGGGTGTGTGATCTACAACCAGGTGACATTTTCCGAACCCGATATCTCAGAAGAACAGCAGCGTAAAATAAAAAAACGGAGTGACAATCCATTAAAAAGATAATCGTTAATAAAAGAATAAAAAAAGAGGGGGAAAGATGATAACAATAGATGAGTTTTTAGAAGCGTGCCAAAAGTCGTTTGAGGCACTTGAAAAAGATTTTGGCAGAGATGCAGAGACAGAGGCACGGTGTTGGTACAGTGAAGAGCTTGCACAAGATGAAGAGCTTATGCGGTATACCGTTGAGAAGTTAGCACAGTTGTGTGATTAGGTCCATAGGCAAGGAGAGATTACGACAGTTGCAAATACCAAGTATATTCCTCATGAGAGGCTTGTATCTTCCGCTCTTTCTTTCAGTGCCTCATTCATTTGCCTGAATCCTTCTCTTGTATTTCTGTCGAGGCTTCTCCAAAGTAGTGGAACAAGCAAACCGCTGAAGTTTTCTTTTTGCGTTAAGAGAGCCCCCGATTTAGTCGGTTCGATGTTGAAACTATGTTCACCATCAAAGATTCCGGGAAAGAGGAAACGACCGAGCCAGCTAAACTCTCTGTTCTCAATCACATTTTTTACCGTAGGCCGAAATACCATTGCTTTACTGTGAGGCGGAGAGATACGTACTTTGAGTTTTTCGCCAACCTTGGCTTCCCCTTCGAGCTCTTTGATAAACGGGTTCCACTCAGGGTATTTCTGAAAGTCACACAATATTGACCACACCTTTTCCGGGGATGCCGATATCTCAATGTTTGTTTCTAACGTTTTCAAAACTTTCTCCTATAGTGTATGGTATTGTTTATCATTCTGAAACCTTGAGGATTGGATGGAGAGATCGACTCGCCTTAATCCGCTGTTTCCATCCCTTGATCATACTTTCCGTCGCGGGCTTGACCGTTTAGCCTAGAGCGTTTGAGTAATGTTTTTTGGGCTATTTCCGCATTGTTCTCTTCTCCTCTCCATGCTTCTAGTACCGGAGCCTGAAGCGCACGTCCATAGGAAAAACTGACTTCCCACGGATGTGGGCCTATCTTGTTCATGGCATTCAGGTTGGCAGTGGCATCCTCCGCACTCTGCCCACCGGAAAGAAACAGGAGTCCGGGGACGGCCGCGGGTACATAGCGGCTCATGCAACGGATCGTTGCCTCGGCAATCCTTTCCGGGCTTTCCTGACGCCCGCATTTCAACCCCGGGATGACCATATTTGGCTTGAGGAGCATCCCCTCAAAGAGTACGCGGTGGGCATCCAGCTCTGTGAAGACGGATTCCAGTACCCTGGAGGTTACTTCTTCGCAGCGTTCGATGGTATGACTGCCGTCCATCAGTACTTCAGGTTCCACGATCGGTACGATATCGAGCTCCTGGCAGAGTGCGGCATAACGTGCCAAGGCGTGGGCATTGGCTTCTATCGCGTACTCCGTAGGGATATCGTGCTCGTCGATCTCGATCACTGCCCGCCACTTTGCGAACTTCGCCCCCAGCGCTTTATACTCAACCAGCCGGTCGCGCAGACCATCCAGTCCCTCTGTGACCTTTTCACCGGGGAAGAGTGCCAGATCTTTTGCACGTTTGTCCACCTTGATCCCAGGCATGATACCCCTGCTGAGCAGGAGTTCGGCGAAAGGCGTGCCGTCTTTTGTACTTTGGCGCAGTGTTTCATCATAGAGGATGACACCGCCGATATAACGTTCGATCCCTTCACTGGTAAAAAGTATCTCCCGGTACCTTCGGCGGCTCTCTTCGGTGGACTCGACATTGACCCTGTCGAAACGTTTTTTGATCGTGGGTGTACTTTCGTCTGCCGCCAGGACACCTTTCTGTTTTGCGACAATGGCATTTGCTATAGATATGAGAATTTCTTTGTTCATGTGTAACCCCTTTGAATGTATTATCTTTACACATAAGTTCTATCATTGAATGGAGCTGTCTAGTATGTAAGAGTATACAGAAAAAGGATCGCTATTTCAAGCAAAATGATAGAAGAGTGGAGACTTCAGTCCCATAAATCTTTTGGATCCCGTTCAGATTGTTTTGTTGGAAGCGATCAGAAGGTATATAAGATTTCTACTCCAAATAAGGTTATTTCAAATTGCTGATGATGCTCTTTAACTGGTTCCCATCGTCCCCGATGGGTAACCTTATGCCCTAAGAGTGTTTTTGGTTTCGTAATCACCAATCAGTGCATCGAGAGGAATATGAAGTTTTTGGTGAAGATTTCTTATATAGTTGAGATTTAACTTTCGTTTGAGATTCAATACATCAGAAACTTTTGATTTATCCCCAAAACAATCGACAATATCTTTTTGTTTCAACCCCATTTGATCCATTCTGAACTTGATCGCCTCAATAGGATGAGGAAGCTCGATAGGATAGTGCTCCTCTTCATATTTCTCTACAAGCAGCGTTAGAAGTTCTAGCTCATCTCCTTTGGGAGTATCAGGCTTGGCATCAAAAATAGCTTCTATTCTCTCCATCGCGTTTTCATAGTCAGTTTCGGTTTTTAATACTTTTATTCTCATCTTATACCTCGTTTGCATCTATTTTGTCATACTCTTTATGCGTTCCTACAAATCTAATGTAAATCACACCAAAGTCATAATTTATCTTTACGATCAGCCTGTATTTGTTTCCGTGTATATTGAAAACAAACCTGCTGTCTTTTAAGATACTGGCATTCTTATACTGTGCCTTGATATCATTGGGAGTTTGCCACTTTGCCTGACTGGCTTCATCAAACCATGCCTTTAAAGCCTGTTCGCTATCTGTATATTCCGGCTGTTCCCAAAACTCTTTGAGCGTTTTTCTTGCAATGATTCTCATGAGGTATTATAGCAAAAAGTTACCAAAATGGCAACAAAATAGTATATGGATCAAATGAACCAAAAACTCCGCATTGTTGTGTGTGTTTTACTATCCTAAAAAGGATAGAAGATGAAACCCTACCCGAATACAGAGCAAGTAAAATGGATGATCGGTTTGGCTACTCGATATGTGCCATAAGAAGCTATATCGGATCAGAACAAAAAGATATAGAGTCAGATAGGACCAAAACCACGAAAGACTGCCGTATGAGGGTGACAAGTGGATCGAACAGCATGCGACGACGTATGACTGGACGTATGAGCATACGGCGAAACAACCGCACGCTCCGACGAAGATCGGTAACCGTGTCTTTACGTATGACCTGAACGGTAACCAGACAGGATGGAACAATACCAAGAATGGTCTCACAAGAGTGATCGAGTGGGATGAAGAGAATCGTATCAAGACTGTCACTGACGGCGGAAGCGATAACGGTCATACTTCTTACTATGTCTACGATGCAAGTGGTGAGAGATCGCTTAAACGTACGGCACAGGGAGAGACCTTCTATGTCAATCCTTACTTTGTGATCAGAGAAGGCGAAGTGGCAAGCAAACACTTCTTTGCAGGAAGCCAGAGAATCGCAACAAAATTGACTAAACAGGAGTCTCAGACCGTACACGGTAAAGGCGGAAGCAATAAACCGCAAAAGATCATTTATGAAAAAGAGCAGTACTTCTATCATCCTGACCATCTTGGAAGCTCAAGCTTTGTAACTGACGAGAGAGGTAAGGTATATGAACACCTTGAGTATTTCCCTTATGGGGAAACATTCGCCCATGAGCATTCCAATACGCAGGTGACACCGTACAGGTTTACAGGGAAAGAGTTGGATGAAGTAACAGGATTGTATTACTATGGTGCTAGGTATTATGACCCTCGCACCTCTGTGTGGCAATCACCGGATCCGATACTTGGTGAGTATATGAGTGGGCAAGGAAATGCAGGTGTATTTAATCCTAAGAACTTAAGTCTGTTTACATATACTTATAATAATCCAGTGAATTTGGTGGATCCTGATGGAATGCTTACCAAAGAAGAAGGGGCTGCTATCTCCGACCATGTTTATGGGGAAATGGGAAGCAAGTTACCAGGTCATATACAACAGGTCACCAATGAAAAAGAATTAAATCGCTATGGGGTGTCTCAAACTGATCTAGTTAATGAGTCAACTGGTTTTGCATCTGGTATCTATAAAAATACTAATACAGGGGAAGTTACCATGGCATTTAGGGGAACCAATGATGGAAAAGATATGAAAGCCAATTTAGTTGAAGGGATTACTGCATCAAGTAGTCAGTATGCACAAGCAAAAAGAAATGCTAGTAAATTTGCAAAAGCCACTAAAGGAATGGATACGGCTTTTACCGGACACTCTTTGGGTGGTGGGCTTGCAGCAGCTGCTTCAGAAGCAACAGGGATAGAAGCAAAAACATATAATGCAGCTGGAGTACATCCAATGACAGTAATATTCGGACATGGAATAGGTAATATAGATAATTATTATGTAGTTGGTGAAGCATTGACTACTTTACAAAACAGCTATACTGGACTAGGTGTATTGATGCCAGACTCTTCAGGCAGACAACATCCTTTAGTGCCTCCATCTTTACCTAAGAGTAGAAACCCTATTGATGTTGGGGGGTGGTCTTTTGAAATGCATAAAATGTCTTCTGTTAAGTCAGCATTGGGGGTAGAATAAATTATGATGAAAATTCGAACACATATATATAAAGTAATTGTTTCTTTCGGTTTATTATTTGGTTTGAGTGGCTGCATAATGAATGCTTTTTCTTCTACTCACACTACTATTGAAGAAATGACAGAAAACGAGTATAAAGCATTCAAAAAAGATTTTACTTTATTTGCACAAACTATTAATTATTCTTGTGAGAATATTGATGGTTATTATTTTTATGATAATGTTAATATTGATATAACATGTAAGTATGATTTAAAAAAATATGGACCACCTATTGATCCGTACAATGTAACTTCCTTTGAAAGTATAGACATAGGAAGAAAGAATAAAATTGTACATATTGGAACTGGCAGTTCATGGGCTGGAATTTTTTCTGCGCCAAGTCCGTATGTAAATAGAGAGCACGAGTATGTAGATGAAAAACTTTTAGATTTTTTGTCAAAGTATAAATCAGTATATAAAATAGATTCTATTTTACACTTTGGAAGTGGGGGAAAAGAAACTAAAAAACTAGAAATAAAATAAGAAATTTTCTGAGTTCTAACTGGTTCCACAAGCCCTCAGGTATAACCCATACGAATGCGAATAACTAAAAAAGATAGTCCACCGATAGGTGACATAAATAAAAAGGAGGAGAAACACGATGAAACATTTTACAAAATACATTCTATTTCTCCTTAGTTTTAACTCGTTCCCATCGTCTCGATGGGAATGCATCCCCAGTGCTAATAATTCGATAAACTGCTGAATTTCAGCGTGTTCTTTTTCATGATATGGGGCTAGGTATTATGACCCTCGCACCTCTGTGTGGCAATCTCCGGATCCTATACTTGGTGAATATATATCTGGAAAAACAAATAAAGGAGTATTTAATTCTAATAACCTAAAGCTTTATAGTTATACTTATAATAACCCTATCAATGCGATAGATCCTGATGGTGCACTGACTATTTTTGTTCATGGAACTTTTTCTAGTCCCAAAGATGCTGATCCTGATTTTATTAAAGCAGTTGGAAAAACTTTCAATGAAAAAGTATATCAGTTTAATTGGGGTGGTGATAATGGAATGGCAGGAAGCAAAGGGGCTGAAAATAATTCTAATGCACGTACTAATGCAGCATTTAGACTTGCAAAATTTGTTGAAAATTATGATTTTAAAGATGGAGAAAAGCTCAATATTGTGATGCATTCGCATGGTGGTAACGTTGGAAAAGATTTTACTCAGTTTTATGAAGGCAAAAAGAAAATTGATAATTTTATCATGATGGGAACACCGCAACGAGATGATTATTTTCTTGATAAAGATCAATTTGAAGATGGTGCAAATATTTTAAATGTATATGATAGTAGCGATATGGTTCAACTAGGTGGAGGTATACATGGTTTAAAAAGCTTCTTACAAAGTAGATATACTTTTGGGTATAGTACTAGATTACAAGAAGGAGGGAAAAATATGCAAGTAGAAGTACCAAATAAAAACTGGTATGATGGAGCATTTGGAGATCATGTAAATATGGATAGTAGTTCCGTCTGGAAGGAGATTACAAATGAAATTAAATAAAATATTTTATATATTATATTATATTTTCTTATTATTTTTCATAGTATCTCAAGCATTTTATTTTAAGTGCTCAACTCAAGTTTGTCATTTTATAGGAATATGGATTTCTATTGCTTATCAAATACTTGAACCAATGATAGTTTTCATATTCATCTGGTTATTTTTAAATGCTAAACACATTTTTGTTATAACATTACCTTTAGTTTTTGCAGTACTGCTTGAATATTATTTTAAAGAATCAGTAATAAGTTCTGACTATTTTGATAACAAAACTATATATTTAGGTAGTTTAGTGTTGCAGGATGTACCAACATATGAGATTTTGTTTGTTTTAAGCATTATTCAAATATTTTTATTATTAGTTTTTAGAAAGAAACTGAGTAAATTTGTTAGTGAATTTTGAAACTAAATTTATAGGTGACAACATATAAACTATAAAAGGGGAGAAAATGAAAATACACCCACATTTAAATTCATAGTGCAATTTCGTCTCTAAAAATTCTATCTAAAACCTCCTATGAAACTTTCAAATTTTCATGAAATACCTCATAAGGAGTTCTCGAACCTAGAGATTTTCTAGGTCTATGATTGAGTCTATTTTCAATTCTTCTGATCTCTTTTTGGGTCAGATGTTCAAAGCTGCTACCTTTAGGGATATATTGCCTGATTAATCCATTGATATTTTCATTCAATCCTCTCTCCCAAGAACTGTAAGGATGACAGAAGTAGTAGTCACACTTTAGTTTTTTCTCTGGTTCCACATTTTCCAATGTGGAATCCATACCTAAATTTAAAACAACAGTAAAGCATAATCCACCGCTAGGTGACAAGCAAATCCAAATCCACCTACAATAAAATAGATCAATAAATTGCTGAATTTCAGCGTGTTCTTTTAACTCGTTTCCATCGTCTCGATGGGAATGCATCCCCAGTGCTAATAATTCGATAAACTGCTGGGTTTCAGCGTGTTCTTTTTCATGATATGGGGCTAGGTATTATGACCCTCGCACCTCTGTGTGGCAGAGCCCTGATCCGATACTTAGTAAGTACATAGATGGAAATCCCAATCACGGTGTATTTAACCCTCAAAATTTAGCACTTTATACTTATACATCGAATAACCCAGTGAATATGGTTGATCCAGATGGCGAATTCTTTTGGTTTGCTGTCGGTGCAGCCATTGCAGCATATGATGCTTATAGTAATTATCAAGAAGGTGGTTGGGAAGCTGTTGCCGATGGACTTGCTAAAGATGCATTGATTACTGTTGCTACAGGTGGTGCTGGAAAAGTTGCAACTAAAGCATATGATGCATACAAGGCAGCAAATAAAACGAGTAAATCTACTAAAGTTATTTCTGAACTATCTGATAAAGAATTTTTGACAGAGATTGCGACGAGAGCTGAAAAAAAGATTGGAGATGCTGGACGTGTAGCTGGAACAAAAAAACACACTTATGCTAAAAAACTTACTGAACGGTATCAAAACATGTCTGGTAACAGAGAGAATTTGAAGTTAGAACAGTCTTTTAAAGATAAAAAACCAACTTTCTATGGTGATAAAGGAAGTGCAAGACCTGATGTATTTGACGAAGATGCTGGCATAGTGTATGATTATAAATTTGTAAAAGAACCGGGGAATGGTATATCATCTGCACAACAGAGTAAAAATCTCAATAATGTTCCAGATGTCATGGACCAAATTGAGATTAACCCAGTCAAAGATTAACAAGGGAAGAAGTATATGGCTACAAAAAAAGAAAAACTAAAAATACTAAATGCATGGAATGAGTATTTCCCTCATCTAACTCTATGGAAAGACCAATGGTTGCTCCAGTTAAATGGGGGATTGTTGACTGGAATTTGTTTAGATAGGACAAGTGATAAAACAAAATATTTACCAACATTTTTTATGCACAATTTATTAGTGCCTTTTTCTACAATTTCCTTATCATATAATGTTAAATTACAGCAACATAAAGGTATGCCTCAAAGTTTAAAATATGCTGATTTTAAAGAAACAGATGTTTTACGCTTTAAAGAACAAGTCAACGGACTAGATGAACCCATAACCTTTGAATTGTTTTTTGATCATATTGAAAAGATATATAACAAAACCTATAACACTACAAAACCTTACTTGCCACATTTATTAAAAGATATCTTTACAATTGGTTCTTATTCAGGAGATAAAGAATTTTACAGTACTTCTTTAGGAGAAGCAAAGCAGATGTTGAATCGGTATACTCAATGTTTTAATTATGGGGATATTGATGAATGGGAAGATGAAATAATAAATCTTCTTAATGCAGAAGCGAAGGGTATCATAGAATCAGAAATAAAAATACATGACTTGCCAGACTTAGAAGATATGACTATGTCATATAAAAGAATAGATAACTATTTAGCAAAAATAGATAATTTTATTCAGCAGGCTTACCCTGCTGAGAGATTAAAAAAATGTATTTGATTAGTCATTCACAGTGATGACAAATATCCAAATTAACAAGGAAAAAGAAAAAATGAACCAAAAAACGAAAAGAATACTGGGGATAGTTGCAACTCTAGTAGTAAGTGCAGTAATAACAGCCTGCAGTGGAGGAAATAGTAGCAATACTGCAACAACTGAAAACAACAACCTCTCTTTTGCAACAATTGACAATAGCAACCAAAAACAAGCTACCGCTATACTCTTTGACTCCATAGACATCACCACGCCACAACTACCATCCATCTCAGCAGATACAGGTGGTTTATCAAAGGTCTCTACACCTCTTTTTAAGTAAAGGGGTCAGGTGATAACGATAACTTAATTTTTTACGTGTTATACTGATGTCAAGGAGTAACTATGCCAAGAAAACCACGTATAGAGATAGCAGGTTACTATCATATCATCAACAGAGGTGTAGAACAAAGAGTTGTTTTTAAAGAATCCAAAGACTATGAGTACTTCGAAGAACTTATGTGCTTTTATGCAAAAAGCTATGGTATCACTATCCATAACTATTGTCTGATGAGTAACCACTATCACCTACTAGTAGAGATCACCCAGGAGAACCTTTCTAAATTTATGTGACAGCTAAATATGAACTACTCCATCTACTTCAATAAAAAGTATAAACGCTCAGGACACCTATGGCAAGGAAGATTTAAATCCTGGTATGTAACAGATGAAGCATACCTCTATACCCTTATGTGCTATATAGAACAAAACCCATTGAAAGCCAATATGGTTAGTGAGTTAAAAGAGTATCCCTATAGCTATAGCTCTTATCACTATTTTCTAAACTACAAAGAGATACCTGAATGTTTAGAAAATGCCTGGATAGTAGAAAAGTATAAAGAGGATAAAGAAGCTATAGAAGCCTTTTTAACCAACCCAGTAGATACAGGACAACTGCAAGAACTCAAAAGAGCATCCTCACTTGTAGAAGCTCTCAATGTTGATAACAAACCAAAAGAAGAGAAGCTTCAAGAGCTTTTTGAAGGTATTGTAGATATAAAAGAACGGAACAGGCAGATACTCATAGCTATAGAGAAAGGCTATTCACAGCATATGATTGCTAAAGTACTTGGTATATCACAGCCTGCAGTATATGGGGTGGCAAAGAGGAGTAAGAAATAAGTTATCATTATCACCTGACCCCTATACTCTCTATACTCTATACTTCCTATACTTCTGTCACTGCGAATGGACTATGGCATCATGTATCTGCATATAGGCTATGAGGAACTCAAACATCATACGCCAAAAGAGTTCCATGAAGATGAAACAGGCTGTGAGTGCTATGAGAGCTTTTATTTTTTGATTGCCGGACAACGTATTCCAGACGATCTCCTTCCCTGTTTTATAGGCCGTATCAAACAGATGAAACTTATACAGTAGCCGTTTGCCAAAGAGAACTATCCCTAGAGGCATGATCACTGCACCGATATAATAAAACAGTATCAATACCTCAGTACTGATAAATCTTTTAAAAGAGAGAAACTCCATCATTATCTATCCCTGTTCTTTAATGAAACGCTAACGGTTCTCATTTCACCTCTTTCCCGAATTTCGCTTTGAGTTTCGCGAGCTTTGGCGGGATGACTGCCATGCAGTAGCCTTGCATAGGGTTTTGCTGGTAGTAGTCCTGGTGATAGGTTTCGGCTTTGTAGTAGTTCTCCAGCGGTTCGATGGTGGTGACGATCGGGTCGTTCCACTCTTCTTGTGCGGCTTCCATCGCAGCTTCCGCAGCCTCTTTGGTCTCTTCATCGGTGTAGAGGACGGTGGAGCGGTACTGTGTACCGCGGTCTGCCCCCTGCTGGTTCAGTGTCGTAGGGTTGTGTGTGGCGAAGAAGACATCCAGAAGCGTATCTACTGTGATCACGCTGTCATCATAGGTGATCTTGATCACCTCGGCATAGCCGGTATCTCCTGTGCATACCTCTCTGTAGGTAGGGTTGGGGAGATGGCCGTTGGCATAACCGCTCTCCACATCATGTACACCTCTAAGAAGTTCAAATACCGCCTCCGTACACCAAAAACATCCGCCGCCTACAACAAGTTCTCTGATCATATTTCATCCTTTCTTCTTGAAACAGAGCAAAGCTCCGTTCCAATTCATCTCACTTCTAACGTTAAAGCGTGATACAAGGAAATCACTAAATGATTTCTCGTAAAAGCTACGACAATTGTCGAGAGATATTTCTTATATCATGTATTGATTTAATCTATATTTACTATATCTGCTATAATACATACTAAATCTAAAATCAATCTTTTTAAAGGATATTTATTATGAATGTAAATGTTGTTTGTCCTCATTGTCTCAAAGTGAATCGTATTCCCAAAAAAGATAGCTATAGTAAGGCTAACTGCGGAGCCTGTAAAAACTCGCTGCTTGAGAGCAAACCGGTGGAGGTAGATGCCGCGAAGTTCAGTACCTTTGTGGTCAATTCGGATATCCCTGTCGTGGTAGACTTTTGGGCACCCTGGTGCGGTCCATGCCGTCAAATGGCACCGGCTTTTGAAGAGGCAGCGCTCTCTATGCCGCTTAAGGCACAGTTTTTGAAGGTCAATACAGAAGAGAACCAGCAGCTTGCGGCACAGTATGGCATTCAGAGTATCCCGACACTGATCGTCTTCAGAGGCGGCAATGAGGTTGACCGTGTCAGTGGTGCACTCAGTGCGGGAAGATTGCAAAACTGGGTCAGTCAGTTTCTATAGTTTCTGAGTTCTTTGGTGCTAAAGCCCAGGGGATGAGGATTGAATTATACATAGAAACAATGACATATCTAAAGGTATGGGATTGAGATAGATGAGTTTAGGAGAACAATGAGCAGGATATTGCTAATGGAAGATGATACAAATCTCAATGAAACGGTGACTGAGTTTCTTGAGGATGAGGGGTACGAGGTTGTCTCGGTCTATAATGGCGAAGAGGCACAGGAGAAGCTCTATGAAAGCAGGTATGACCTGCTGCTTCTTGATATCAATGTACCAGGGATCGACGGCCTTGAACTGCTGAAAGAGAGCAGGGCACAGGGAGTCTCAGCACCGGCGATCTACATCACTTCGATGGACAGTGTAGAGGATCTGGAAGAGGGATTCAAAAGCGGTTGTGATGATTATATCCGTAAGCCTTTTGCCCTCAAGGAGTTGAAAATACGCATGGATACACTGTTGAAGCGCGGTTTTTATCATCAGGAGAAAGAGCGTATCCCGGTTGGAAAAGGTATCGAGTATGATATTAACAACAATGAACTGATGATCGATGATAAAGCGGTCTCGTTAGGACATAAGGAAGCAACACTGCTAAAGCTGTTTGTGAAAAATGAAGGTGAGGTGCTTGCGCATGAGCGTATTTTCGATCACCTTTGGAGCTATGATGAAGAGCCCAGTGACTCTGCACTGCGTACCTACATCAAAAATTTACGTAAATTGATAGGAAAAGATAGAATTGTCAGCATTAAAAAGCAGGGCTACAAGTTCATTACTGAGAAGTGAGAAGAAAACACTACGAAGGTTTCTTTCACTTTATGTATTTTTGGTAATGATGGTGATCTCAACACTGGCGGTACTCTATTATCAAGCGCAAAAAGAGCTGGTCCTCTCGGAACACCGTGCCGATATGGCAAAGTATGCCTACATTGAGACGAAGCGTCTCAAAGTCCTCCATCACTTCTTTGATGAACGTACAAACTACCCCCGGGATCCCCGCTTCCGCTCTGCGATCTATGACATCGAGTATAAAGAGATCTTTTCATTGCTGAACAACAAAAATGTAGATTTTAATCAGGAAATCTATTTTGAAGATGGGGTATTCCACTTTGTCAAAAGTTTGGATATTTTCTATCTGGGGGCAAAGTATCTGATCATTGAAATCGATGATGATGGGGTATGGCATGAGCATTTGATCAACAGGATATTGGGGTATGGACTTATGGCATTTCTGCTCTTTATCTTTTTTGGATACTTTCTTGCAAAGCTTTTTGTCAAGCCGATGAGAGACTCGATGATGCTGCTGGACCGTTTTATCAAAGATACCACCCATGAACTCAATACACCGCTTTCAGCGATCCTGGCAAATATCGAGATGATGGATACCGATGTTATGGTAGAGAAAAACAGAAAAAAACTCAACCGTATCAATATCGCTGCAAAGACAGTCTCCATACTCTATAAAGACCTTACCTACTTGACTCTGGAGCAGGAGAGAGAGAATGAAGATGAGCGGATCGATGTTGCTGAACTGCTTTATAACAGGGCAGAGTATTTTATGATCTTGGCACAATCGAAAGAACTGATCTGTGAAATGGATATAGACCATGCAGAGATCGTGATGGATCGGCGAAAACTTACCCGGGTGATAGACAACCTTCTCTCCAATGCGATCAAATACAATAAAAGGAAGGGAACAGTAGGGATTGTGTTGCATGAAGGCAGATTGGAGATATGGGATACCGGAGTCGGTATCTCAGATGGGGAGAGGATCCTCATGTTTGATCGCTATAGAAGGTTTAACGAGAGTGAAGGGGGATTTGGTATCGGACTGAATATTGTTAAAAAGATACTGGATGAATATGGCATAGAGATTGAGGTAATATCGGAAAAAGATAAAGGAACGAGGATGGTGTTAACATGGTAAAAAAGCTCTTGCTCTATATACTCTTAAGTGTCGGGCTGTTTGCCCAAAATGCCTATGAACGCCACTGTATTCCCTGTCATAGAGATCTGCCGACAACGCTGCAGGGGATGTTCAAAAACTATCTGCTGGTATACAGCGGTGAACAGACAGTGAAAGCAGCACTGCGCCACTATATGCGCTATCCCTCCAAACACATCTCAGTGATGTCAGACCTGTTTATAGACACGTATGGAGTCAAAGAGAGGTTGTATATCAGTGATAAAGAGTTGCAGGAGGCGATCGATATCTACTGGGAGACATACAAAGTATTTGGAAAACTAAATTAACAATATCTATAGATCTAATAAGTTTTAAGTATTTCATGTTACTATACTTAGTTATGATATTAATATGAGGAAGGTCAAGAATGAAAAAAGTAATGGTGATCCTGTTTGCTGTAATGTTTGCAATGGTAAGTACAACTGCAGTAGCCTCTGCAGATGCAAAAGTGGGACAGAAGATCTTTAAAAAGAAATTTCGTAAAAAATGTAGATTTTCCGGTGTGAAATTTGCCCGACATCATACCCAAGGTGAATGGGAAGAGATCTGGGATCAGGGAAAATTTAAAGACGAAGCAAAGAAGATATGCCCTAGATTGGATCTGGAGAAGATCAAAGAGTCTTGGTGGGAGCATGTATATGATTTCTCATACGAATATGCAAGTGACGGTCACATTCCTAAGTGCTAGACAAGTGTAACGTGAAGAAACAGTTTTGCTATATCACTCATTTTTTAGCACTTTTCCTTCACAATCTTTTCACAATTAACTGATAATATCGATTCATCTTAAATAGAAAAGGAAAAACAATGAAAAATGTAATGAAACTTGCTACTGCAGCACTTCTTGGTGTAGCGGTACTTTCTACAACTGCATCTGCTGATGTAAAAAAAGGTCAAAAGCTTTATATGAAAAAAATGAAAGCTGCATGTGGATTCTCTGGAGCTAAGTTTGCTCAAAAACATACTCAAGATGAGTGGGAAGAGATCAATGGTGCAGGTAAATTCGCTGAAGAAGCTGCAAATATCTGTCCGGGTGTAAAACTAAAAGATAGCTGGGTTCCTCATATTTATGACTTCGCATACGAGTATGCATCTGACTCAGGTAACGTTCCATCTTGCTAATCTGAGAGCGTCAATTTTACTAGGCACTCTTTTGAGGGTGTCTATTTTAAAAATAGACGTGATATAATTCACTCTTCAAAATAAAAATTATAAAAGGAATTAATATGAAAAAACTAGCAATCGCAATGTTACTAGCTGGTGCTACTTCTCTAATGGCAGACGGTGCTGCTATTTACGCTAAATGTGTTGGATGTCACGGTGCAAACGGTGAAAAATCTGCACTTAACAAATCTGCAGTAATTCAAGGGCAAGATGCTGCTAAAACTGTTGAACAACTTAACGGTTACAAAGCAGGTACACTTAACCAATACGGTATGGGTGGTCTTATGAAAGGTCAAGTTGCTGCATTGAGCGACGCTGATATCCAAGCTGTAGCAGACCACATCGCTGGACTGTAATCACGCTTCTTTCAAAAGCCTTTTGGGCTTTTGAAATACTTTTTATTATTTTTTATCTTCATACTGTAATTTCCCCTTTATTTATTATTGATACTATCTGTTTTGCAATACTTTAGCAGTTAGCCTCCTATACATTTTTCATTTCCGCATTTCCCGGCCTGGCATTTCATTTCAAAAGGTACAACACTTTGGGGCTGAGTCATTGAAATATATGTCACTCCACTCATAAGCAATAGCGTAATCGTCACGATCGCGAGTTGTGCTTTAGAGACCTTTTGTATCTCTTCTTTAGCTCTGACTTCACAGACATCACCGGGACAATAGTGCGGAGATGTATGATATACCCAGTGGTAAAGCGTACACCCTAAACAGACACCAAATGCACTTTCACTAAACAGAAAAGCCAGACAGAGTATACAGATGGCGATCTTGACGGGAGTCATATACTCAAAGATCACAACAATAAAAAACATGATCACAGAGAGTATAAATCCGATACTCCATGCAAAACGTTTTTGCGCAGCACCGACATATTCTGGGCGCTGGTGTTGAATAAATAACCGCCCAAGTATGAGTGAAGGGGAAAACTTTGGGTTGATAAAGATGCGTATAAAAAAGTCAACCATAAACAGGGTGACAAAGATTTGAGTAAATGCAAACCGATGAGTAAGATATGCATTGAGAAATGAGATCATAGCAAATAAAAAAAGTATCCCTGCACCTGCTCTGGCTTCCCTCTCATTCAGTACAGGGATATCATATCCTTCAACCTTTTCACCAAAATAAATCATTTTGTCCATTTGTAACCTTATTGAGATTTTTAGAAATATATCGTAGGGGGTGTGTAACGCGTGTGTAGAGGGGTTAGGCCATGGATAAAAACATTTTATAATAAAATCAATAGATTTACTTGACATTAAAAAAAATCTTTGTTATACTTCACTCTATAAAGAGAAAACAGGCATTTCTAAATACCCTAGATAAACACAGTGGACAAGGGTATAGCGATCTTTCCTAATCATGTTGTCTCCCATCAGTCCTATTCTGAAACAGTGAAGAAAGATCGATATACAGTGTGAATCTAGGGTATTTAGAGATGCCTTAACTATAAGGAGTTAACATGGCGCCGAGTTGTCCTATATCTACCAAAAGAGTAGATGCAAATATGGTACGGATCATCTCTTCCCAAGTGGCCTTGATTACATTGGCTCTGGTTATTACCGGTAATGCTTTTTTAGCATTGTTACTGCTGTTTGACTTTACCGTAAGGATGTCAAGAAGGCCTGACCTGAGTCTTTTTCATCTGGTTGCAAAAGAGATGGTCAGCAGGTGTAAACTCACACCGAAACTGTGTGATGAATCCCCTAAACGTTTTGCACTCGGTATGGGATTTTTTACTTCATTTTTACTTGTCGTTCTCTATCTGACGGGTTTCTACAGTATTGCCTCGGCAGTAGCTGTCCTACTGCTTATTGCTGCGTTGCTTGAGACGGTATTTGATTTTTGTATCGGATGTAAGCTATACTACGCCATTCAATTAATCAAAGGCATTTATCACAAATAATTTTACCTTCTAACGTAGTAGAAATGAGGGTAGAGTAGTGTGAAAGTGAAAGGTAGTCATGATAGGGATTTCTACTAAGACAGTATATGCAGTCGCTGCATTACATGAATTAGGGTCAATAGAAGCGGGGAAGGTACTCAAGATCAAAGAGATTGCGGCTAACGCTTCAATCCCTCAAAATTTTTTGGAACAGATCCTGCTTGAATTACGCAAAGAGGGGATACTAAGCAGTATCAAAGGTGCACACGGGGGATATAAACTTGCCAAAGCACTGAAGGATGTCACACTTAAAGAGGTGATGGAGACCTTGGAGTCCGATGCATTTTCTGATGTCTGCAGAACAGATAATCCGACATTGAAACTCTTTTGGTCAGATATCACAGAAAAAGTAGGCGAAGTGTTTGATATACCGCTTTCCGAACTGAAAAATTATCAGCTTAAAGCGAATCAGGCACTGAACTATTCAATATAACCAGGAAAACTCCATGGATAAAACAGTAGATTTCGAACATTACAATACAATGATGGTCCACAGTGTGGGAAACAGGGTAGGTCCCATCGCACCGGTGATGGCCCCTTCTGCGGCCTTTGGGTATGAGAGTGCCGAAGAGGCTGAAGGGATCTTTGACGGGAGTGTAGCAAAGCCGCTTTATGCCCGTGTAGGAAATCCTACGAATGGTAAGTTGGAATCTATTGTCGCGAAGATGGAAGGCGGTATCGGGGCCATTGCGACCGCTTCAGGCATGGGAGCGATGTCAATGGTCAGTATGGCGATCCTGAACAGCGGAGATGAGGTCCTCTGTATCGGTGGATTTTTCGGGGGAACCTACTCCCTGGTCAATGAGACCCTGGCACGTTTCGGTATCACCAACAGTTTCTGTGAAGTCGATGACTTTGACCATATCGAGTCGAAACTCAAGAGCGGTATCAAGATGGTGATGATGGAGAGTGTGGGCAATCCAAGTCTCAGACTTCCTGATCTTCAAAGGATTATCGATCTCTGTAATGCATACGAGACGATACTGCTGATTGACAATACAGCAACACCGATCTTGTTGAGACCGATTGAGATGGGTGCAGATATCGTGGTACACTCTTCAACGAAAAATATCTCGGGCCACTCTGCTGCACTCGGTGGGGTTGCCGTGTTTAGAGAAGTAAACCCTGCGGATGATAAATTGCTTCATCCGAAGTATGCCGATCTCCATAAGTTTGTTAAAAAGATGGGCAAAAAGGCATTTATGCCTCTCTTTAAAAAACGTGGGATCAGAGATATGGGGATGACGGCCAATGCCTTTGGATCATTTATGACCATGATAGGACTGGAGACGCTCCCCCTGAGAATCGAACGGATCAACCAGAATGTGGAGAAGGTGGCAGCGATACTGGAGGAGAGACTTCCTGACGGTGTCAGTGTGAACCACCCTTCACTTCCCGGCAGTCCCGACCATGAGAGATACAAGTCGGATTTTGCAGAGGGGTGCGGACCGCTTTTGACCCTGGATTGCGGTACCAAAGAGAGAGCATTCAGACTGCTGGATGCACTTAAGATGGTGATCCAAACAGCGAATATCGGTGACAACAGAACGCTTGCACTGCACATGACGAGTACCATCTTCAGTGACTTTGACGAAGAAGCACGAAAGTTTCTGGGAGTGCATGAGGGACTGATACGGGTCTCTATCGGTCTGGAAGACCCACAGGTGATAGCCGAAGATTTTATACAAGCGGCAGATGCGATCTAATGCACTCTTCCTGATCCTGCTTCTTTCTGTTCTTTTGAAGGCCGGGGAAGAGCGTAGGGTATTAGACTACCTCAATCAAGTCCGTCAACACAGCGGACTGATACCGCTACAAGAGAATAATACGCTGAACAAGGCAGCTGCATCGCATGCCCATTACCTTATAGAACACCAGAAACTGGGACACCTTGAAGATCAAGGGCATAAAAATTATACAGGTAGAACCCCTGCAGACCGTGTAGTATATCACGGATACTTCTCCAAAGATGTCATGGAAAATATCGCTGTCAATACGAAAAGTGAGACCGCATCCGTAGATGATCTGCTTTCGGCGATCTATCACCGGTTTGTTTTTTTGAGTTTTGACAAGGATCAGATAGGTATAGGGAGCGCTTCGACAGGGAGGTTACAGTCTATCAAAAATGCATACGTCTATAATCTTGGTTCTTCGAAGCTGAATGCATTATGTCATAAGGCATTTGTCCCTTCCTTCGGTACTCTCTATCTCAAAGAGGTATGTAAGAACCGAGATACGCTGATCCCTCAGAGCCTTTATGAAAAAGAACAACAACAGATCAAATCGAGAAATGCAAAAATCGTACTGCACCCTTACCCCGGACAAAAAGAGGTAATAACGGCCTTTTACAACGAAGAGCCTGACCCTTTGCCTGATTATGACGTGAGCGGTTACCCTGTCTCTGTGCAGTTCAATGATCTGCACTTTCATACGATTGAACTCAAAACATTCCGCCTCTTTAATGAGGAGAATCAGGAGATATCTCCAAAGAGAGTTCTCAGCTATGCAAACGATCCCCATCATCACTTAAAAAAAACAGAGTTTGTCTTCATGCCTATCAGACGCTTGGAATATGCAACGACCTACAGAGCAGAGTTTGAAGCAGTAGTAGACGGAGAGCTTTATCAGAGATCATGGGAGTTTACTACCAAAAGTTTCAGAGATAAACTTTACCGCATCACGGAAAAAAAGACACGGTTGAATGTCGAGCCCGGGAGTACACTCATTCTCTATTTTGTACCCGCTTCTCCTCATGATCTCTTAAAGGGATTTCGTGCAACGCATGGACTGAAGGTCTCTCTTGTCGATCAGAACACGGTGAAAGTCACCGTGCCTAAAAAATATCAAAATGGATTGAGACTTGAAGCAGGGAGACATATCGTATTGTTTGAATAATTATTTGATGTTTTATTCAGTTAAGTGAGTTTTCGATACACTTGACTAAGGAAAAGGAAGAGGGGAAATCATGTTTGAAAAATTATTAAAAAATCTGATTTATTTTTGGGGTCTGATACTGGCTATTGTTGTTTTAAAAACTTATGGCAGTACAGTGAGTGGGCTATTTGATTTGAATTTTGATCGCCTATTGACACATTTTTATGCCGAAGCTTCAGAAACAGAACCTCATTTAACTCAAAGCTCTACATCTTTGCAACACTTAAAACTCGAAAAAAATTATGGTATGACACTACACAATGTTGAGAGTTGTCCTATTTTTTATCCGGGTACAGTAAAAGAGGATAGTCGGTGTAAAAAGCCGAATAGCTATAATACTTCAAGTCGATGTACAGATGGGCTGTGTACATTTACCGTCGAGTTTGGTGAAAACTATCCTGAGAGAGTGGGGGTGTGTATCAAGCGCGAAGAGGATTGTATACTGGAGTACTTTGATGTGCCTGAGGAGCCCGAAGTGATAGGGTATACAACTACTTTCAAAGTTACAGATGCATTGAAAGAGGAGCTGCGTATCCATAGTTGGGAAGATAAGATCACACTTGAGGGGGCGAGCAGTTATCGGAGTGAGGGAACGTTTATCGAGGGTGAAGTCTATACTTTCTTTTATGATTACAAACCTGAAAGTGACGCGCTTTATGTCAATGATCTATTTCAACAGCAAGTAAGGTTTAGTGAGGAGAAGTAGTATAAAAAGTCTTTTCTCACAGAGAGTAGGTACGAGGGATATTAGGGGTATATCGGATATCATTTAAATATAAAAAGGGGAAATATCATGCAATCAAAAATCAAATTTTTTACGGTCATGTTAACAGTGCTGCTATTAAGCGGTTGTGCCGGTCAGATCAATGCGGCCAAAGTAGTGAATGATCCAAATGCAAATGTCAATATAAAAGATTCCAACGGAAATACGGCATTAATGTACGCGATCAAAGATGAAGAGATAGCCGTTGTTCGTCAACTGATTGAAAGAGGTGCCGATGTCAATGTGAAAAATGCTGAACAGGAAACAGCATTGATGATAGCGAGTATACTGGGGCATAGGGATATTGTCAAACTATTGCTTGCAAAGGGTGCTGATGTAAAGGCACAGACCTATGGTTGGGGTACCACAGCATTTATGTATGCCGTCTATGAGGAACATTTTGAGGTTGCGAAACTACTTCTCAAACATGGTGCCGACATTGACCATCAGCAGACAAAAAATGGGTTTACAGAACTGATGTGGTCCGCAAAATTGGATAAAGCCGACAGGGTTAAGTTTCTTATTGATAACGGTGCAAATCTGAATATAAAAAATTACGCCGGGCAAACAGCCCTTGCATTGGCAGAAAGTAAAGGGAATAAAGCGGTTGCGGCTATGTTGAAAAGTGCCGGAACAAAGTAGTCATATTTGAACGAAAATTGACTGAAATAACATAATATAGAGGAGACTAACAGATGAGAACTATAGCTTTTATTGCGCTTTCACTCTTTTTTACAGGTTGTGTATCAATGTATAACCCTGTACCAAAAGGTTATACCGGTCCGACAGCAATAGTATCGGATTCGTTTAGCAACAAGGAAGCCACACAGGCACACTATTTTATCCTAGATAGGGTCGATCAGAAACCGATAGAGACCAGTTGGGGACAAACGAGAATTAACAACTATGGGCAGGGGACCATGTTCACGCCAAGCATCATTGGTCGACCGCTACGCGCTACGCCACAGCTATTGACAATTAAGGGTATGATATTTTTCCCTACAGATGCGCAACTGCTTTTTGGAGACGATCTGGCAGTCGAAGGGGAATTCCAGTTTACGCCAAAGCCAGGAGAACACTATACTGTTAAAGGAGCTATTTCCGAAACAGAGTCAAAGGTATGGATGGAAGACTCCCGAGGCAAAAAGGTAAGCAGGGTTTTTGCAAAACAACATGATACGGAGTAGTTTTCAGTGCTAAGTTCCTCTCATCCCCAAGCTCCGGCTTAGGAGACGAGGAAATGCTTCCACCTAAGTTTGGAACGAGAGAAAAACCTCATAAAGTGATATATTTATAAGGTTTTAGAAACGAACATCAGGTCTAAAATACTAAAATTAAACTTTACTCATATCTTAATGCATCAATTGGATTCATGTTTGCTGCTTTCCGTGCTGGGATAAGACCAAAAATAATTCCAATAAGCATTGAAAATAATAGGGCAACTGCAATGATAGTCGGGTTGATTACTAAAATAATATCAAGTACAAATGATACAGCAAAAGTAATGAGAAGACCAAAAATAACACCTAAGAGACCTCCCACTGCAGAAAGTACGGTTGATTCAATTAAAAACTGTGTCAAAATATCTTTTGCCATTGCCCCAATAGCCATACGTATACCGATTTCCCTTGTTCTTTCTGTTACAGAGACAAGCATAATATTCATAATACCTATTCCTCCAACAACCAATGAAATAGCCGCCACAGCACCTAGCATAATCGTTAACATATTTGTAATTTGCTTCAAAGTATCAATGAATGATGTCATACTTCGTACTGAAAAATTATCTTCATCTCCAGCCTTAATATGCCGTATTTCACGAAGTAATTGTTCTATCTGCATTTTTGCATCTTCCAGTGAAAAGTTCTCTTTAATAGAAATCAGAATTGCATTTACATCATTGTTCCCACTGATTCGCCTTTGAAGCATTTTTATAGGTACCAAAATCGTATCATCCTGATCCTGTCCAAAGGTATCAGACCCTTTTTTTTCTAACAGACCTACGACTTTGCAAGAAAACTTTTCTAGACGTATTTTGGTTCCAATGAGATTATCTCTATCCAATGAGAGTTCATCAACAATCGTTTGTCCTACTATACAAACATTTTTACCACTATTGAGTTCCTCTTTTGAAAATTTATCACCTTTTGCCAGGGTTCTGTTTTGGATAGTCAGGTAATCATTGTTAATCCCTCTGATACTTGTTTGGTAGCTTTGATCCAAATAGAGGGCAGTGACTGTCGCACCTGCCTGTGGAGAGATGGCTTTGATCATAAAAATAGAATCTTTGAGGACTTCCATATCTTTGAGAGAAAATGATTTAGTCGTTGAAGAGCTTTGTCCCGGTCCATGTTCCTGCCCCGGCATAATGAAGAGTGTATTTCCACCAAGCCTACTCACACTTTCAGTAATAGATTGACTTGCTCCTTTCCCTATGTTTACCATAGCGATAACAGAAGCAATTCCGATGACAATACCAAGCGCAGTCAACAATGACCGCATCGTATTTCGACGGATCTCTTTGATCGCCTGAAAAAAAGCATTAAGCCACATTGGAAATATCCTTCTCAATGATGCCATCACGTAGATAGATGATTCTTGAAGCATATGCGGCCATCTCTTCTTCATGTGTTACCATGATAATGGTGATCCCTTCCTGATTCAATAGTTCTAGAATCTTCATAATCTCATGGCTTCTTTGTGTATCAAGGTTTCCTGTCGGTTCATCAGCAATTAAAATTTCAGGATGCGTACTGATGGCTCTGGCTATAGCAACACGTTGCTGTTGCCCTCCAGACAACTGAGCAGGATCGTAGTACATACGATCTTGCAGTCCAACATTGATCAGTGCTTCGGTTGCTCTTTTCTTGCGTTCTTCTTTCCCCATGCCTAAATAGATAAGCGGTACTTCTACATTTTCGAGGGCAGAAGTTTTTTTCATAAGATTGAATCCTTGAAAAATAAAACCTAATATTTCACGCCTGAATAGAGCTCTTTGATCTTTGGAAAGTGATCCAATCTCGACACCTTGAAAACCATATTTCCCTTCACTGGGAATATCCAAAGTGCCTAAAATATTCAACAAGGTTGATTTTCCGCTTCCACTCGGTCCCATGATAGCTACAAACTCACCTTTATTTATCGATAGATCAATACTTTTCAATACTTGCGTTTTCGCCTCACCCTCACCGTAAGTTTTGGTAATATTTTCAAGAGTTATCATCTTGTTTCTCCTGAGCTAAAATAATGAGATCATTTTCTTTTAGTTCATCAGACGCTATAGCACTTTTAGAACCTTCTCTCTCCAATACCTTGACATAAATTTTTTGAGGCGTATTATCTTTTAAGATCCATACATGTGGTTTTTGATCTATTGTGCTTTTTTCTTCATTTCTAAATTGAAATGCCTTTGTATCCTTTTTCTCAACAGGATTAAACAACAACCCAGATCTTGATATAATAAAAACATTCTTGATAGATTTGGTTACAATATCCGCATCTGCACTCATACCCGGACGTAACAATAGTTGACTGTTATTGACATCCATGATCGTTTCATATGTTACAACCCCATCTGTTTCCTCAGAATTGACGCGAACTTTTTTTATGGTGGCATTAAAGATTTTTTCTGAATAGGTATCTACACTGAATGTTGCGGACTGTCCTTCTTTGACATGACCTATATCCGCTTCATCTACATCCACACGTAGTTCCATTTGTGTTAAATTTTTTGCTATAGTAAAAAGTACGGGTGTTTGATAAGAGGCTGCCACAGTTTGTCCGGGATCAATTTCGCGCACGAGTACGATACCGTTGATAGGTGAAGTAATCAGAGTCTTTTCAAGATCATATTTTGCAGAGGTTAGGGCATGAGATGACTGTTCCACTTGTGCTTTGGCATTTGCTACATCAGCTTTGGCAGAAAGGTAGTTGGACCAATCCTCTTCCCAATCATTTTTAGACGGTAAAGATCCTTTTGTTGATTCACGTAGTTCTTTATTCCGATCCACGATACTTTTGGTCTTTTCCAGTTTCGCCTCTGCACTTTCAAGTGTAGCTTTGGCCGCATCCAGCAATGCTCTATTTTGATTTACGATACTTTCATATTTCGTTTTATCCAGTTGCGCCAAATGCTGTCCTTCTGTAACAATGTCATTGTTCTCAACATAGACTTCTTTGATCGTTCCCGATACTTCCGAACCCACATCAACACTTTCCAACGGTTCGATATAGCCAGAGGCAGATACGATAATAGTCAGATCCCCTTTTTTTAAAGGTTCCGTCAAGTAGTGATTACGGGTTTGGTCTTTACCGGAGAATAGGGAAAAACCAAGGATAAACAAAAAAAGAAAAACGCCTATATAAACAGCGATCTTTTTTTTACTGGTGCCTTTGTAGGCAACAATCTCTTCTATTTTTTTCATATGTTTTCCTTTCAGTGCGTCAGGTTAAAGTAGAGTGCAATTTTTTCTATTAGTATGTTGTACTCTTGTATCTTTATCTCTAAATCTTGTATTGTTAAAGAGTTCTTTATATACTCAGCATCGTAATTTGTTTTAAAACCTGTTGCTGACTGAGCTTTTGTTGTCTTGTAGAGGCTTTTATATATTTCTTTCATCTCTTTGGCAACATTTATTTTCTGTTTATAGGTCTTGATATTGACAATAGAGTTATCGTATTCTTCTTCAATTTCAGCTTTTCTATCCATAAGAGAAGTTTTTGTTTGGAGCAATTGTAGTTGACTTGATTCTATAGAATTTTCAGCATTGTAGTCAATAGGCATACTCAGGGTTACTCCATAACTGTAGCTGTCACCATCATAGCCTATGTTATTTCCTTCATATTTATTATATCCGACGGATCCGTTAAGTGTAAGTTTAGGTAAATAAGAACTTTTGGTCACTTGTTGTGCAGCGATATCTCTTTGAACAAGTGCACTGTATTGTTCAAGTTCCATATTTCTTACTAGATATTCATTTTTAGTGATTAAAGGTATAGCCGGGATTTGTATATTTGCAATGTCATTTTCACCAATGAGTTTTTTTAGTTCTGTTATATAGCTTTGTAATGTATTTTGGCTAATGATCAATGTTGTACGTGCATTGTCCTTATCCAATATAGCCCTATTGAGATCAGTGATATCTTTATTACCGACTTCATACTGTTTTTTTATAATTATTAGGTCGATTTCACTATTTTGAAGTGTCAACTTATTTTGTTCAACAACTAACTCATCACGTTTCATTTTTGAAAGATAAGTAAAGATATCCTTTAAATACTGGGACCTTTCCATATCTATACCTATAAGATCAGCTTTGCCTGAAGCTTTTGCCTTGTCTATGAGCGCTTGAATTCCTCCACTTCTAAATATGTCCTGGGACCAACTGGCACTGATACGTTGGTTCTCTGAGAGAGCATCGGTTGAATCTTTATTCTTTTCAAACGATGCACTGATCGTTGCCGGGGATATCCAGCTGTTTTCTTCAATATCCATATCCTTCAATATTTTTTGCCGCTTGAGATTTAATAACTCATTTTTCAAATGTGAAATCGATTCATCATTAGAAAATAATATTTGAAAAGAAAGCATAAAAATTAAAGCCTTTTTCATATGATTCCTTTCATGATATTTTTGTACTT
The DNA here is from genome assembly GCF_058374785.1 of Sulfurovum sp. MH2-6. Classification (NCBI taxonomy): domain Bacteria; kingdom Pseudomonadati; phylum Campylobacterota; class Epsilonproteobacteria; order Campylobacterales; family Sulfurovaceae; genus Sulfurovum; species Sulfurovum sp. MH2-6. Next base: position 1,600,721 of record NZ_CM178170.1, on the reverse strand, counting down.
CATTATGGCCTTTCTAAAAAACTTTGAATCCTATTTTTCATCATTGATATGATGGTACTCTACAGGAAGTTTGTAATTTAATTATAAATAGAATGTAAATGATTGTTAACTGTCATTTTAGCATGACAAGCCTCTGACACTGTATTGTTCATTCCTCTACCTCTTTTTAAGCGTTAGTGTACGAAATAAGTGAAATACATCATCTCTTTGCATATATGATCGTTGAAATGATGTATTCTCCTCTCCTGATATAACAATACCACATGATGCTTTTCTTACTATTTAGCTTCCTGGGAATGTAACATACGAAAAGTTATAATTGGCTTACCAGGAAGGTAGTTGTAGGAAACTTTTTGATTTTTATTGTTAAAATATCTTTATGAAAAAGAAAAATATAGATATGTTTTACAAAACACTGGAAGAAAATAGTGATGTCGTTAAAATGGCCTCGTTAGTGATTCCTATGACCATCATATGTAATACGCATTATGCTAACAGTAGGCATGTAGTTGAAGAGTTTGGTTTAACACAATCAGAAATTGATCTGTTAGCTACATTACACTTGAATAACGGAGGTCTGACAGCTGCAGAAGTTTCAGAACGACTTATATTCACCTCCGGAGGAATAAGTAAAGTAGTCAAAAAACTTGAGTCCAAAAATCTCATTTATAAAGAAGTATATAAGGACGATAAAAGAAGTTATTTACTTTACAATACTGAAGCTGGCAATAAAATCATTGAAAGTTGTATTCCCAAATTTGAAGCACATGATGAAAAGTTTTTTGAAGTATTAACTGATAAAGAAATAGAGACAATAAAAAAGGCATTTAAAAAAGTGATCTATGCGTGGGCAGAAGAATAAATATTTTATGAGGTTTTATACCCTGTTTTTTACTTTGAGAATTTGTAGCGTAAAATATCAGAATTTTAGATTGGGATATCGTTGTTTTTAGTTCCAGGTTAAGGTCTGCATCCCGCAAGCAGGGGCTTGGGAATGAGAGATATTTCGCGTAGGGTGCGTAATCACGCACCGGATGGGAAGAGGGGCTATACGATCTTCTCTCCACCTATATATACCTCTGAAGCTTTCTGTGTATGTAGAATCGTTTGCAGTGCGATATCATCGACTGATGAAGGGGTGTCAGGCAGTGAAATGATTGCAAAATCTGCCTCCCTGCCTGCTTCTATGCGTCCTACATTCAGTCTCAGTATCTTCGCTGCATCTGAGGTAACGGACCGGATAAGGAGGTTTGAGAGTGTTTCCAGCGGTCCGGCATGGTGCATCATCACTGCTGCGCGGAGTTCGTCAAAGAGATTCAGCGACCAGTTGGAGCTGAGCCCATCCGTTGCCACACTGAACGGTATCTTCAATCCCCTTACTTTCTCAATCTCCAGTCTTCCGCATCCAAGCAGTCTGTTGGAACGCGGACAGTGTGCGATAGAGTGTCCTTTTGATGAGAGGTGTGCAAGCTCGTCCTCATTGGCCTGTACGCAGTGCGTAAAGTGTGTCGGATAGGTGTCAAACGCATGCATGAACTCTTTGATGGAGGTTACCGGTGTGGAGGTGTTGAAAAACTTTTCGAAAAACGGTTTGAAGTCTCCCTCCCCCTCTTCCAGCCATTGACGTTCTGCCTGTGACTCCAGAAAGTGTGCAGAGAGAGGCAGGTTGTTCTGTTTGGCTACCTGTACGGCCCGTTGGAGGATCACCGGGTGTACCGAGTAGGGTGAGTGGATCGCAATGGCCGGGGTGATATGATCTTTTTCTTCACAGCTTTGTGACGCCTTGATGCGTTCGAGAAAATCATTGTAGAGCGCATCGGCATAGGCGGCATTGGAGCCGATAAGTTCATTAAAGAAAACGACTCTTTGGGCCGCTTCCACGCAGGCTTCAAGTTCCGCTCCGAAGCTGGAGATGGCACCGAATGTCGTGATACCGGAGTGCAGCATCTCTTTTGTTTTGCTGAGCATCAGTCTATTGTCGCATGCTTGTATCAATTCATCCCGGTGTTTGATAACCGAGTCCAGCCATGGCATAAAACCGCCATACTTCAGTGTCGTGGTATTGGCTGAAAACTCCAGGTGTACGTGGGTGTTGATAAAGCCCGGGTAGAGTACCGAGTTTTTTCCGGCATAATGGATATCTGCATCGGGGTATTTTTCTGTTAAGGCTTGTAGTGTATCGACTGCCTCGATCTTGTCATTGTAGGCAACGGTGCCGTTCTCTACAAATCCATTTGGGGTATAGATATAGTCTGCTGTGATCAGGTTCATAAAGCTCTCTTCTTTTTTGTTATCTCTTTGTATTGGGTTTAATACTATTTGGATAAAATGATAGCTAAAATTTTAAATAAGGTAAAATAGATGAAAATTGTAGTTATTCAAGGTCCAAACCTAAATATGTTGGGAGTGAGAGAACAAAATATTTATGGCCCAATGAAACTTGAGGATATTCATGCACAGATGAAAGCTTTCGCAGAGCAGAACAAGCACGAGATCGAGTTTTTTCAGAGTAACCTTGAAGGTGAGATCGTAGACCGTATCCAGGAGTGTCTGGGCGATGCAGACGGTATCATCATCAACCCTGCAGCGTATACGCATACTTCTATTGCGATTCGTGATGCGATCGCAGCAGTAAAGATCCCTACACTTGAGGTTCACCTCTCTAACATTTACCAAAGAGAAGAGTTCAGACATAAGTCACTCACTGCACCTGTATGTGCAGGACAGATCGCGGGTATGGGACCATACGGGTACCACCTTGCAATGGTAGGGATGAACCAAATGCTTACAGAGATCAAAATGATGAAAGAACACCAGGCTAAAGCACAGGCGGCTCAGGCACAAGCTCAGGCTTAAAACTTTCGCTTCCGGGTACCCGTCCGGAAGCATCCTTGGCTCATTGATTTGAGAATACTCCTAAACCATCTTTGAAGAGGTTACCATGAATTATATGCTAAACAATGAAAATGCGATCTATTACGCGTGCGGATACAGCTGTGACAATGCACTCTATCTTTCACTCGGAAGTGAAGCATACTTCATTACCGACAGCCGTTATACGATAGAGGCCAAAGCAGAGGTGAAAAATGCAGAGGTGGTGATAGATCGTGATCTCTATGGAAGGGCAGTAAAGATACTCAAAAAAAGCAAGATCAAAAAGATGCTCTTCGATCCAAAAGAGTGGTCCGTTGCAGCCTTTCAACACCTGACTGACAATACAAAGGTCACGTTTCAGCCGGAGCCGGATTTCTCCCATAAAAGACGTATCATTAAAAGTGATGAAGAGCTCAAGATACTTGCAAAAGCGGCGAAGCTGGGCGCCAAAGCCTTTTCCCGACTGGCAAAAGAGTTTCGACAAAACGGTATCGGTGAAAATGAGTTTGCGCTTACCCATACGGCCAAGTCTATCCTGGGAGGGTACGGAAAGTACGATCTCAGTTTCGATCCGATCGTGGCACTGAATGCGAATGCTGCAAAACCGCATGCGCTGCCTACCAAAAAACGTATGAAAGAGGGTGATCTACTCCTGGTGGATGCCGGGCTTAAATATAAGCGTTACTGTTCAGACCGTACCCGTACGGTCCAGGTGGGTGAGAAGTTTACCTTCGGGACCAAATCAAAATTTTCAAAAAAGAAGATTCAAAAAGCCTATGATGTGGTGCGTAAGGCCCATGACAATGCGATAGCAAAAGCCAGATCCGGGATGAAGGCCAGAGAGGTTGATGCATTGACGCGCGACCTGATCACCAAAGCCGGGTTTGGAGAGTACTATGTACACTCTACCGGACACGGGGTGGGACTGGATATCCATGAGATGCCCTATATCGCTTCACGCTCAGAGACGATCATTGAAGACGGCATGGTCTATACGATCGAACCGGGTATCTATATCCCCGGAGAGTTTGGGATACGTATCGAAGATATGGTAGCGATGATAGACGGAAAGGCAGTGGTACTTTAAATGCTGAGAAAAGGTATCGACCGGGAGAATACACTGTTGATCGGAGGACACTATCCCTATCTCTCTTCCAAACGTTTGGGAAAGAGAGAAGCGCTACTTGGAATCGGTGGCAATATAGGTGATGTCGTACGTCGGTTTGAACACCTTTTTGCTTTTCTCAATCGTAGTGCGTTGGTTCACATCAGGGAGACCTCTCCGATACTGAGAAACCCTCCCTTCGGGTATATGGATCAAGAGGATTTTTATAATGCTTTGGTACGTATAGAAACAGACTTGACACCAAAGGCATTATTGCGATATATTCTCAAAGTTGAGAAGCATTTTGGACGAAAACGTCTTTTTAAAGATGGGCCGAGAACACTGGATATCGATATTATCTTTTATGAAAATATCACTATGAAAGAGGAGAGGTTGACTCTCCCGCATCCTCACTGGTTTGAACGGGACTCGGTACTCATCCCGCTATCTTATATGAAAGGTGACCTGGTATGATCCATGAAACATTTGTAGCCTCAGATCCTAAAAGTGCATACACACAAGCTGTAGAGAAGTATGGTAACAGGATCGAACTGGTCTCTGCCAGACAGCTGCAGTATGAGGATGGAGAGCTACGATGTGAGATCGAGGTTGCCATCCCTAAAACGGTCTATATGCAAATGACGATGGGTACTGATACCGTGTGTGCAATGGATGAAGAAGCACTGCTTATGGAGGAGATTACACTGCTCAAGTCTCAACTCTCACAGATGAAAGAGACACTCCAGAGTGATATCAGTGAGAATGATGTAGTTATTTCAGAAGTGAAATCGCTTTTTAAGCGAAAAGGGATCGCTGAGAGTTGGTTGGATGAGATGATGAATACATTGGCCGGTTCGCCGATAGCTGAAGACAGCAAACTTCTGGTCTCTTATCTGCTGGGTGAGATCGATGAGGCACTCAAAGAGAGACCCGAAGATCTCTCTACACCAAAAGTAATGATGTTTGTAGGGCCTACCGGGACAGGTAAAACGACCACGATCGCAAAACTGGCAGCACGCTATGCCTATCTGATGGAGAGACCTTACAGCGTCGCACTTATCAACCTTGACAGTTATAAAGTGGGTGCGATAGAACAGCTTGAACACTATGCGGACATCATGCAGATCGACCATGTCGCTGTAGAAAATGTCAATGGGTTTCAAGAGGCACTGGAAGCGTTGGACTCTTATGATGTCATTCTGGTAGATACGGCGGGAATGTCTCCGTATGATATGCAGAAACTGATTCATACGGTAGGGTATGTGAATTCGGATCTCCTCAAGGATCTTGAGGTAAACCTTGTCCTCCCGGCAACGATAAAATATGAGGATATGGAGGATATCTATACGAACTTCTCTTTTTTGAATCTTGACTCTGTGATCATTACCAAGTTTGATGAAACAAAACATTTGGGTACACTGCTCAACTTTATGTTGGCGTATGATCTTCCTATGAGTTACTTCTCCATAGGGCAAGAGGTTCCTGATGATCTGCGTATCGCAAGCAAAGAGTATCTTCTGGAACGTTTTATCGGAGATATTGATGCGGGGTGATACCCAGGCAAACCGCTTGGAGATGATGATGCGAAGGCATCAGGTTCACCCTTACTATAGACTTTCCTTACCTCCTTTTGAGATGAAAAAGAGTCTGCTTCAGGAGTTGAAAGAGGGGGATATTCTTCTTTTGGGACTTGATGAATTACGCTTGGTATTGTCTGATGCAGAGGGTATCCGTGCCGAGGTAACGGTCGAGCATCACAACTACGCGGATCGGCTCAGGATCATCTCTTTGAGTGAAGATACGAACGAGAGCGTATCAAAAAAATATCAGCGTGTGATCGTCTCATTAGGAGAGATACAAAGCAGAAAACTGGAAGTGGGACATGTGATCGGGACCATGGATCTTCATTTTGATGATCTCAGTATCGTCGTTGAAGAGAAGCGGGTCGCACAGGGTTCCTTGGTCATTGTAGATGGCAGGATCGCTTTACAGGTAAACAGAGTCTTCTGAGGACTATAAAAATTGAATGAAAACGCAGCGAGGCATAAAATGAAAGATCGTAAAAAAGTATTGGTTGGAATGAGTGGCGGAGTGGACTCAACGGTGAGTGCCATACTGCTACAGAAAGAGGGGTATGAGGTAGAGGGTGTCTATATGAAGCTCCATGAAAAAGAGGGCTATCATGAGGAGAACCTTGAAAAAGTAAGGCGTGTTGGGGAGTATCTCGGGATCAAGATACATTCTTTGGATCTGAGTAAAGCGTTCAAAGAGGAGGTCTATGACTACTTTGTAGACTCCTACAAGGAAGGACTGACACCCAACCCCTGTGTGATGTGCAACCGTACGATCAAGTTCGGAAAGATGGTAGAGTTTGCAGACAGCATCGGTGCAGAGTACATAGCAACAGGGCACTATATCAACTCTGACGGTCAGTTTATCTATATGGGTAAAGATCCGAATAAAGATCAAAGCTACTTTCTGTCCGAAGTCAAAAAAGAGGTGATCCCCAGACTGCTGTTCCCGCTGGGTGACTGGGTCAAAGAGGATGTGAAGGCTTATGCGGCTGATATCGGTGTCCTGCAGGATATCGCTAAGCAAAAAGAGAGTTCAGAGATCTGTTTTGTCGAAAATACCTATGATGAGGTACTTGCGCGTCATATGGATATCGATATGCCGGGTGAAACCGTGGATACAGAGGGAAATGTTGTGGGGACGCATAAAGGGTATATGCACTACACTATCGGTAAACGCAGAGGCTTTTTTGTAAACGGAGCCCATGATCCGCATTTTGTTCTGGCGATCAAACCTGAAAACAATCAGATCGTGGTCGGTACGAAAGAGAAGCTTGAAGCCCATGAATTTGAGATCAAAAAGATCAACCTTTTTGAAGAGAGAGAGGTGTTTGACTGTCTGGTCAAGGTACGCTACCGTACCAACGCTGTGCCATGCCATGTGAAGATCGAGGGTGACAAGGGGACCGTGAAGCTCAAAGAGCCGGTATTCGGTCTTGCACACGGGCAGGTTGCAGCATTTTATGAAGGAAATAAGCTGATCGGCGGGGGAGTGATCTGTTAAAGAGAGTTGTTATCCTCTCTCCTCTTCCTCCTGCACTTCGTCATGCTCTTTTATCGGGTGATTGATAGGGGTTTTTCTCTTGAGAAGCTCTTTGATCTTTCTTTTGTGTCTCTCTTTTCGCTGTGCTTTCTCTTCATGGACGGACTTTACCCAGAGCCAGTTTACAAGAAAGTAGATAACCGTAGAGACAATCACGGAGTAAAAAGAGGTACCGACATAAAGCGGTACCAATATCTCATCAAAGTGTTCTGTGAACCACTCCATCGTAAGTTCGATGTTTTCCAGCCCCTCGCGTCCTAAGAGGAAGTTACCGGTGAGGTACTCCATATAGTACATCGGCGGCATGGTGATAGGGTTGCTTAGCCACACCATAGCGATGGCGATAGGCACGTTAAAACGGAATGCAAAGGTACTGAGCACCACTGCGACCATCTGCATCGGCATAGGGATAAACCCCCAGAAAAGTCCTACCCAAACCCCTTTTGTAATACTGCGTCTGCTGACACCGAAAAACTCTCTTGAGAGGTTGTATTTATCTAAAAATTTATCAAGTTTGTCACTGCGGGATGAGGTTTTCTTTAAGACTTTTCTTATCATATATATCCAACTAAATTATACTGGTATTAGTTTAGTCACAGAAGCCTTTAAATCACCTTTTTATCAACTTTTGTGTAGAATACGCGTATAAATTATTACGAAAATGTAATGAAATTTTTCACACTAAAGGTCTTATAATGAGCGGATATATGATATTTTCCGGTACGTCAAACCCAGAACTTTCTCAAGAGGTAGCTGATTACCTTGAGATGCCACTTGCTAAAGCAACAATCAATCGTTTTTCTGATGGTGAGATCAATGTACAGATTGCAGAGTCAGTAAGGGGTAAAGATGTATTTATTGTACAACCTACTTCTGCACCGGCAAATGCCAATTTGATGGAACTTCTTATTATGACGGATGCACTGAAGCGTTCATCTGCGAAGTCTATCACTGCAGTGGTACCATACTACGGATATGCAAGACAGGATAGAAAAGCCGCTCCTAGAGTACCGATCTCTGCGAAACTTGTAGCGAACCTGATGGAGACAGCGGGGATTACGCGTGTGGTTACGATCGATCTTCATGCTTCCCAGATCCAGGGATTCTTTGATATCCCTGTAGACAACCTCTACGGCGCGATCTTGTTTATCGATTATATTAAGAGTAAAAACCTTCCAAACCCTATCATTGCTTCTCCGGATATCGGTGGGGTGGCAAGAGCAAGATACTTTGCAGCAAAGCTTGGTCTTGAAATGGTCATTGTGGACAAAAGACGTGAAAAAGCCAATGAGTCTGAAGTGATGAACGTGATCGGTAATGTGGAAGGTAAGGATGTCATCCTTATCGATGATATGGTGGATACGGCCGGGACAATGGTGAAGGCTGCATCTGCACTTAAAAAGCTTGGGGCAACATCGGTGATGGCATGTTGTACACACCCTGTACTTTCAGGTCCGGCGTTTGACCGTATCGAAGAGGGTGAGCTTGATGAACTGATCGTATCCAATACGATACCGATGCCAAAAGAGTGCAGTAAGATCAAAGTCCTCTCTACGGCTAGGATGCTTGGTGAAGTGATCAGACGTGTTCACAACAACGAGAGTGTAAACTCTCTGTTTGAGACGAATTAGTCTTAATTTTTGATAAATTTATTTTCTACTTTTTTTAAAAAGTAGGCAAAAAAGCATTACTTCTCAAGTGTACGACGTTTCTATTGCGTGTTGCTTCGCAAAATATGCACGCTTTCGTAACTCTACACCAAATGAGAAGTGACAATAGATCGTTTTCTCGTATCTAAACTAAAACTTAGGGATGACCTTTCTGAGCCAATAGGCAAAGCTTTAGTGAGAAGAATTGAAGTGAAGCTTTGCTTTACTTCAAGGAGAAAAATAAGAAGGAAAAACATTGGCAAAAGAGATACCTCAATCACATATACGCAACTTCTCTATCATCGCGCACATCGACCATGGTAAGTCTACGCTTGCTGACCGTATTATCCAGCATTGCGGTGCCGTTTCGGATAGACAGATGTCTGCCCAGGTCATGGATACGATGGACATAGAAAAAGAACGTGGGATTACGATCAAAGCACAGTCTGTAAGACTGAACTATATCAAAAACGGTGAAGAGTATATTCTCAACCTGATTGACACTCCGGGCCACGTGGATTTTTCCTATGAAGTGAGCCGTTCTCTCGCCTCATCTGATGGTGCATTGTTGATTGTTGATGCTGCACAGGGGGTAGAGGCCCAGACGATCGCCAATGTCTATATCGCGATCGAGAATGATCTGGAACTGCTTCCTGTGGTCAATAAGATCGACCTGCCTGCTGCAGACCCTGACAGGGTACTGACAGAGCTTGAAGAGGCGATAGGGATCGATGCGACCGAGCATAACCTTGTATCGGCTAAAACAGGGGTGGGTATCCCTGAATTGATCGATGCGATCGTTGAGCGTATTCCTGCACCGCAGGGTGATGAGAATGCTCCTTGTAAAGCATTGATCTATGACAGCTGGTTTGATAACTACCTGGGGGCACTGGCGCTTGTCCGTGTGATGGATGGGAGCATCAAAAAAGGTGAAATGATAAGAGTCATGGGTACCAAGCAGGATCACCAGGTACTTGATCTGATGTACCCGAACCCTATCGCACCGATCAAGACAAAAGAGATCCGAACCGGAGAGATCGGTATCGTCGTGATGGGTCTGAAGTCAGTAGATGCGATCCAGGTAGGGGATACCCTCACTAGTGCAAAAAATCCAACCGCTGAAGCGATCAGCGGGTTTGAACCTGCAAAGCCGTTTGTCTTTGCGGGGCTTTACCCTATCGAGACGGATAAGTTCGAAGAGCTTCGTGATGCACTCAATAAGCTCAAGCTTAACGACTCTTCACTCAGTTTTGAACCTGAAAGTTCAATGGCTCTAGGCTCAGGGTTTAGAACCGGTTTCCTTGGAATGCTTCATATGGAGGTCGTGAAAGAGCGTCTGGAGCGCGAATTCGATCTTGATCTGATCGCTACGGCACCGACGGTTGTTTACCGTGTCAAAAAGACAGACGGTAGTGAGGTAGAGATACAGAACCCAAGTGAACTTCCTGAGCCTCAAAAGATTGATACGATCTATGAGCCGTATGTAAAAGCAACGATCCTGACACCTCAGGAGTTTGTAGGAAACCTGATCACACTCTTGAACAACCGCCGCGGGATACAGGTGAAGATGGACTATCTCAATGAGTCACGTGTGTTACTGGAGTATGACATCCCGATGAACGAAATTGTCATGGATTTCTATGACAAACTCAAGTCTACTACCAAAGGGTATGCAAGTTTTGACTATGAACCGATAGGATTCAGACCGGGTGATCTGGTCAAGCTTGATATCCGTGTTGCAGGAGAGGTGGTGGATTCTCTTTCTATCATTGTACCTGAAGAGAAAGCGCGTACCAGAGGGCTTGCATTTGTTAATCAGCTTAAAGAACTGATCCCAAGACAACTTTTCGAAGTGGCGATCCAGGCGAGTATCGGAAACAATATTATCGCGCGTTCCAATGTCAAGTCTATGGGGAAAAACGTGACTGCAAAATGTTACGGGGGTGATATTACCCGTAAACGTAAGCTTCTTGAGAAGCAGAAAGCAGGTAAAAAGCGTATGAAGTCTATCGGTAAGGTAGAGGTGCCTCAAGAGGCCTTCATGGCTGTACTCAAACTGGATAGCTAATGTCAGCCTGGCTTCTCCACCTCCACCTGATCGCTGCGATCTCCTGGATCGGAGGAGCGATCTTTATGTTTATCCTCGGGGTGAGCCTGAGGGACAAAGAGGGACAAAGTCAGGTCTATCCCAGAATCGGTCCTATCTACGGTTACTTCGAAGTAGTCGCCCTGATCATTCTTCTTATTACCGGCTATCAGATGATCGACCAGAATGGTTTATTGACGATACTCTTTTCAGATATCAGTAATGAAGTGATGGATGCACTGCGTATCAAGCTCTATATCGTAGCAGTGATTATCGTGATGACGATCATTCATACGGTAATCTCTCTGATGACCATCTATAAAGAGAAAACAGTCATCCAGAAACTTCTTTCCCGCGGTTCATCGATGGGAATACTTCTACTCAACCTTTGGGTATTGCACTATGCCATGGTACTTCGGGATATCCTCTAACTACAGTCATAAAAATCACTATGTATTGAATTGGAAGTATATAGATCTTCTATTGAGCCAATAGGATACACACAATAGGCTACCATAAGTTTTGGACATGTGTTGGAGGAGTAAGATAGCCTATTATCTGTATAGGGTGTAGGAGAGCAGGTCTTGTATTAAAGACCTGCATATTGCATAGAATTAGTATCTGTAACTCACAGAGAATCTTAGATCCTGTGCAGTGATATCAACCGGATCTGAGTCAACCCAACCGGCACAGTTGATATTTGGTGTATAGTCATGTTGTGCATAGGTATATCTTACTTGTGAAGGAAGATACTCTATCCCAAAGAGGTTAAAGTTCCAGTATGCTTCATAGGCATCACCACGTACCGCGATCTTGGAACCGATAGCCGTATCTTCAGCCCAAGTCATCGGTGTCCAGTATTTGGAACCGTGGTTATACTCAAACCCGAATTTACCGCTCTCTGTGATCATATCAGGGATAACGACACCTGCCCAGATAGAGTAACCGTCCTGGCTTCCTCCATCTTCAGAACCAAGAAGCTGATATCCGTCTTTTGCATCATAGTAGCTGTAGGCACCAGAAACAAATACCATGGTGTCGTCAAGGAAATCACTGATCCCGTCACCGATACCGCTTACCTGAAGCCCAAGAGAGAGGAGGTCTGCCGAACCTGCATCAACTTTAGTAACATCAGTATCAAGGTTTATCCCTTTGGTATTGAAGATATGTGCCCATTGATACATAAGTTTGTATTGACCGTTATAGTAGGCATCACCTACGACTACAAGGAAATCAACATTCTCATCTTCTGCATCCGAATCAATATCGGCATATGGGAATCTTCCATCCGTAGTTTTCCCGTAAACACCTTCTACTTCACCAGTGTGTGCTCTTCCGTAGACAAATTTTGTATAGGCACCTTCAATATAGCGTCCCCAGTCAAGTTTCACCATGGCTCCATTTACCTCCATGTTGGTAATGTGTGCCAATGGAGAGCCTGCATCCGGTTCATTCTCTCTGTAGTTAGCCAGGAAACCGTTTGTAGATGGTCTTCGTCCGATAGAGAAACTGACCGGTTGCTCACCTACTTCAGTAGAGTAGACAAAATACGCCTCTTTTACACGCATAAGTGTATCTGTTGCCTTGGAAGATGCTGACCAGTCTTTGAGCCCTGCAGACTCATCATAGAGGTGTGCTCCCCATGTTGAATAGATCGCAAGTTTCCCTTTAAAGATCAGTCCTTCAGTCGGTGCAGCAGCCATCGTCAAATAGAGTCTGCTTGTCAAGAGTGAATTATTATCGACCTTTTCTCCCGTTTCATTGTCCTTATAACTGAGTGAATCAACCGCATTTCTAAAATCCACACCGAATTTGATGTTATCGAATGCATCATGTTTTTTCACTTCAACGATTGTTTTATTGTTCTTCTTTACTTTCTTTTCCAGCTTTGCAATTCTTGCTTCAAGCTCTTCTACAGTTGCAGCGTTCATACTTGTCATTGCCAGTGTTGCCACGAGTGACATTCCAATGAGTTTATTCATGAAAATTTACCTTTCTTGTTCAAAAAATTGCCAAAATAGTAGCAGAAAAAAGCTTAATTGGATAAATAATACTTATTATTATAATAATATTGATTTATAAATTTTATTATAGAATCTAACAATAAAATAAAATTTAAATCTATAAAATAGTTTTGCCATGTGGTATAAAATTGTAAAAATTTATTTTTTATCTTTATTCTTACAGAGGATAAATTATAAATAATATCAATATACATATATGCAGTTTAAACGCTTTTGTAACGCTCACTATTCTATCTTTTTATTCGATGGTGTAAAACTGGCAAGAGACTGTTTCCTTCATAAGCATGAGATGATAAGAAAGCGTGAAAATACGATTTATATGGGGTGAAGTGTGATACGTTAGGAGAGGTGATGGAGGTAATTTTACTCTTCTGCCGTCCTATACTATGATAGGATTTTGAGTAGTTTATATATAGTATAAGACAATCAAGGGATCCCTTGATTGTCCGGTAATGCTAGTGTTCTTCTTCAAGCTCTTCAAGTCTTTTAAAGTGTTGGAGGTTAAATGCAGTAAATTTATACCCCAAAAAAATAATCAATGGCCATACAGTCAGCCAAATAAGTGAAGCGGTATAATCCATAACGAATCCTTTCTTAATAGTGGTGTTCACCTGAAGAGGTGATCTCTTCTTCTGTAATCTTGACTCTGTCCATTGCATACCATACATAGGCGATATATGCAAGTACAAACGGTACCATCAGTGATGCATAAGACATCGCCGTCAGCGTATAGTGGCTTCCCGCTGCATTGACAATAGTGAGTGAGCTCTGCAGGTCAGTCGTAGATGGATAGAAAACAGTATTGTTCAGCCCTACATTCAAGAGGAGCGCCATCACTGTCAATACCGTTCCGATACCTACCGTAAAGATACAACAGTTCTTTTCTCTGAAGACAGAGTTGAATACTGCTACGAGTACCATCACTACACCGATGAGGAACATTCCTGCCAGGTACGGCATCTCAAGGAAAGTCGTAAGGTGGTGCATAGAGACCAGAGATACTTCCAGTGTTTCGGGATCATAAGCATAACCGTCTTTGAGCAGTACCCATCCTACAAACCCAAGGAAAAATGGCAAAAAGTAGACAATGTTTCGTTTGATCATACTACGTGTTCTGCTACGGATCGGTTCATGGTCAATGTTGTTTAGAAAGTACATCCCACCGATGATACGCACAAGGAAGAGCATCGCAAATGCAAGCAGATAGTTTAACGGTTCCATCAATGCTTCCAAACCGCGTGTACCGACATCCCAGTGTACGAAGTTATTGTCATCAAGGGTAAATGCCGCACCGCTGAAGAATGTACTGATCGCGATCCCCAGTAGAATCGTTCCTACACTTCCGTTGATAAAGAGAAATGCCTCATAGGTTTTGGAACCGAGGAAGTTTCCTTCTTTCTTTCTGTACTCATAAGAGACGGCCTGTACAATAAATGAGAAGAGAATTCCCAACCATAGCCAGTAGGCACCACCGAAACTGGTCGCATAGAACTTTGGAAATGCAGCAAAGAGTGCACCACCGAAGAGTACCAGTGTAGTAAAGCCGAGCTCCCATTTACGTCCGAGTGAGTTGACGAGCATGGTTTTTTCAGCTTCCGATGATGAAAGCTGATTGAGCAGTGTCTGTCCCCCCTGTATGAACATAATGAAGACAAACAGTCCGCCGAGCAGTGCGATAATGATCCACCAGTACACTTGCAGTGCATGGAGTGATAGTGTTTCAAACATTAGTGACCTCCTTTAATACCAATTGCGATCTGGCGCAACATGATTTTGATCTCTGCGATAAGCAGTGCAGTAAAGAGCAGGGCAAAGAGCCAGAATGAGACCTGAACATTCCCCGCGTCGATATCCGTTGCTGCGATACCTACAGGCATAAGGTCCTGGATCGCCCATGGCTGTCTACCTACTTCTGCTACGATCCATCCTGCCTCTGCTGCGATATACCCTAACGGTATACTCAAAAGTGCCAGCCAGAGTATTTTTCTAAAGCGTGTAATATCGTTTGCCATCGTGAGGTAAAGCACGATGAGGAAGAGGATGATAAACCACATTCCCAAACCTACCATAATGTGGAAACTATAGAATGTTGTCGCAACCGGCGGTACGATATCGGTCGGTTTCTCAAGGAATCCATAACCGAAGTACGGCATATACTCATCCAGGAGTTTTCTTGCTTCAGCCATTGACGTCTGATCATCCGCTTTCTTCGCCTCTTTGTAATCCTCAAGCGCTTTGATCGCGATCTTACCTTTTTCGATTTTTGAAGCGGCACCTTCTATACCGTACTTCTCATTACCGAGTACCAGGTCATCCAGTCCGGGAACAAAGGCATTGATATCGTGATATCCCAGGAATGAGAGTGCGTAAGGAATCTCAATATCACCGTAGACAGGATGCAGGTCATCACCGATCTTTTTATCCGGGTTGAGGATACCGACTGCGATAATCCCTGCACGCTCTTCACCCTTATAGAGACCTTCCATCGCTGCCAGTTTTGCCGGTTGATGCTGTGCCGCCTGATACGCTGACTCGTCACCGCTCACTGCAAGGAAGATCGATACGATCAGACCGAAGCTCGCACCGACTACCATAGAACGTTTTGCCTCAATGACATCACGTCCTTTCAGGATCATCCATGCAGAGATACCGATGACAAAGAGTCCACCGATCACATATCCGCTTCCGATCGTATGCAGGAATTTCGCAATTGCAACAGGTGAGAGTGCTACATCCCAGAAGCTTGCCATTTCATTACGTACGGTATCCGGATTGAACTCCATACCTACCGGGTACTGCATCCATCCGTTTGCTATCAGGATCCAAAGTGCTGAAAGGTTTGAACCGATTGCTACCAGCCAGGTAGAGACCAGGTGAAAGCCTTTGGAGACTTTGTTCCATCCGAAGAACATGACTGCAAAGAAGGTGGATTCCATAAAGAATGCCAAGATCCCTTCGACTGCCAGCGGTGCACCGAATATATCTCCTACAAACCACGAGTAGTTTGCCCAGTTTGTTCCAAATTCAAATTCCATAATGAGACCTGTTGCTACACCGATCGCAAAGTTAATCGCAAAAAGCGTCATCCAGAATCTGGTAATTGTTTTCCATTTTGCATCACCGGTCTTTACATAGATCGTCTCCATAATGGCTACGATAAATGAAAGTCCGAGTGTCAACGGAACAAATAAAAAGTGGTAAAGTGCAGTCAGTGCAAACTGTGCTCTTGACCAATCCACGAGTTCTGTATGCATCATTTCCATGTTTTCTCCTTGTATGTTATGATCATTATCTCTCCTTTGTTAAGTGTTCGATAAGATGGGCACTGCGTGCCTCATCGTTATCATAGGTTGTTTTTAGGTAGTTTGGAAAGAAAAAAAACTTCAGAACGCCAAAGAGGATCAGAAGTTTGATCCCTATCAGCAGCCAGAGTTTTTTCCCGACTTTCATCTGTCTGAAACCATCGATGTAAAAAAAGATGATACCAGTGATAAGGTTTGTGATTTTCATGATACTGCTCTTTTTATCTTTTCTACGGCAATAAAACCATATTTTAGTTTTTTGTGTAGTATGTGATTTTTGAAGCGACACTATAGCGTCACTTCTCCCTATGTGTACTGAATTTCTTCTGATAAACGGCTGTTTATCACAATTTAGTAACAATTCTGAGTGTCGTTTTCAATCCATTGAAAAAGGATTGTAGAGATACCTTCATCTGTCATCTGATCAGCAGAGGTATCACAGTCATCTCTTTTTCTGTTTCATTAATATAAGAAATAAGTATAAGTGACACCTGAGAAGGAGGAAGCAACAACAGGTGTCACCTATACTTATATCCTATACTAAATCGCCGTAAATTTATCATATGTAAAATAAATTAAAAATTAAATATGGATTTTTTTGATAAAATATCTCAAAATATCGCTTTTTAACGAAGAAATCAACGAATTTATGCTACGTTATATTGTTTACATATGTAAATAATGGAGTTGTGATGAAGAATAGAAATATTACATTTAAACCGAAAAGTCTGTTATTCGGTCCGCTGACCCATAAAGCAAAAGAGATGATACAGATGAGCGATGATGAACTTGAAGCGCTCTATCTGGCTGATTTCAGAGGACTCTACCAGGAGGAGTGTGCCAAACAGCTTGGTGTTTCCCGGCCTACCTTTGCCAAGATCATCAAAAGTGCACGAAAGAAAGTGACCGAGATGTTGATGTATGGCAAAGGGATAGAGTTGCTTCAGGAGAAACGAAATTTTGTTTTGGTCTATCCTACCAATGACAGGGTGACGATCCATCCCTATTTTCTTACTGCAAAGCTCTTTGCTTTTGCGAAGATCGAGGAGGACAGTATTGTCTCTATCAGCTATATCGACAATCCTGTCTATCAGGCACTTCATGCAAAGGGTATTACCATTGTCGATGATGACAGTGCTAAAGGGATGGCAGCGGGACGTATCATCCCTCCGTTGTTAAAAAAAGGCAATATGCTGGTGGTCAAAAGTCTTGGAGAGGGGATGAAACGCAATATCGAGGGGATAGGATTGAATATCGAGTATTCGGACCTTTCCGATATAGACACAGTGTTGGAATCACTCATATAAAAGGAATAAAGTGTTAAAAATAACGATACCGGGGATGACCGAGATAACAGTTGAACATCTACTCTTGGATTATAACGGAACATTGGCATGTGACGGCCAGATCAAAGCAGGTGTTTTAGAAAGGCTTGAACAACTTTCAACACAGTTAAAGATCCATGTGATTACAGCCGATACTTTCGGCTCTGTACAGGAACAGTGCAATGTACCTTTCATTCATATACATATTATCGGAAAAGAGTCACAGGATTATGCAAAGCTTGATTATCTCAAGCATTTGGGTGCGCAGCAGACTGTTGCTGTAGGCAACGGGCTTAATGATGCACTGATACTTCAGGAGGCGATACTCGGTTTTGCTATCCAGCAGGAAGAGGGATGCGCTACCAAGTCATTAGTCGCAAGTGACATTGTATTTCAAAACATTAATGATGCATTGGATCTTCTGCTCAATGAGAACAGACTGATCGCTACACTCCGTAGATGATCGATTGTTGCAGCATTATCGGTAGATATAGTCTATTTGTTTGATATCTGCACGCCAGTAGGTGTAGGTATCCTCCCCAAGCAGCCATGCTGCCTCTGCATAAGTCGGGACGAGAAAACCATCTGCCCTGGTATAGTCTGAGAGTCTGCCTCTCCAAGGGGTAGCGATGTACTCTCCATCCACCTCCCTGTATCTTCGGGGCGTATAAACAGAGACAATCTCCCCTTTTTCATTGAAGGTATACTCCATAGAGACACGCATGCCGTGATCTGTGATGGTTGCTGTCGCTCTTCTCTCATCGATCTTTTTCCATCTGACACCCTGACTTGGAAGCAGGGCGGTTGGAAACCATACCGCTTCGGCAAGATAGCGTTGGAGTGCCGCTTCATTGAGCGCTTTATTAGTGCTTGTATTGATAATGGGAACCAACGAGAGGAGTTTGCCTTTCATAGAGCCCTCTCCCTCTATATAGGAGTCGCATATCGTGATCGGGACTCCGGGAAGCATCGAGATCTCTGCACTCCAGACAAACCCTCTGGGAGAGGTAGAAAACCTCTGTTCGGCATGCATGGCGGACCATGACTTCATCTCCGGTTTGGCTCTGAAGGCTCCGGTCTGAGAAAGCTCCGCTATCTGAATAAGCGGTGCTCTGTTTTCAAGTACCAAACGAAAATATTTTTGTACGATAGGGGGCAGGGTAGTGATCTCTTCCGGATCGATAGAAGAGGGGGATGCAGGAGAATGTTTAACTTTCTGAAACTGCAAAGCTGTATAGCTATGCCATTGCAGTTTGGCCATCCATACAATACTTACAAGGATGATCAGTACGATCAGCATCACTGTCACTATCTTCATAGTGACAGTATAGCAGATTTAGAAGAGGCTGTACTCTTCTTTGATCGTATTGAGGATGCTTACTTTATCCTGAGATGAACATTTGCAGTATGATCTGTTTGTATAGTGTTTGCTATGACTTGGATCGACGCATTCGTTGGTAAGATACGTTTATTTCTCTATCGGGAAATTCAATGTCTATGGTCTTAAAGAGGTAATCAGAAATTTCACCATGGATAATGAGCATGTCATTTTCTTTGAGGTAATAAAAAGCATTTTCATTTATATCATCTATCTCTTGATGATTCAATCTTTCATTTGAAGTTTCTATGAGACAGGAATGGTATGAATGTCCATGTTTACTAGTACGTCTAACTTCTCTGATCTTCAACACTTTAGCGTTGAGCGTAACCTCTGATTTACTCTTTGAATGTAGGATCTTAGGTAGACCAGAATAAGTGAATATCAGTATTGCAACGATCGTTAGAGCATAATATTCTATGCCGTATTTATCCTGCGGAAAATATTTTTTTAAGAGCTGGGCTGCAACAATAGCAATGGTTAAAAGTAATAAAATGATAAAGATACTGTATTGGTGATCATAGTCAAAATAGAGTAAATGTGATTGAAAATCAAAAAATAAGAAGATATAGAGCAGCATCATTGCGTTGAGAATATGACTCGGCAGGATCTTTTGATTTTCACTTTTATTCGATGATACCATCGGTGTGATATTTTTATGAAAGAAAAATGTGGCTATTGCCATTTGAGTAGAAAAGAGAAAAACCATAAAGTTCAATGCGATATTGACCACATTTGCCTGGTACATGATATATCCGACAGGCAGTGAAAGGATAGTCATGACTACAGCAGCGGCCCTGCTCATAAATTTTTTTATCAAAAAAGCATTTATGGTATAGAGAAGTCCAATGATCAAAAAAATGTAATTTTTAGTATCAATGAAAAAAAGTGCAAACATCAAAGCAGCATACATGTATATGAACCAAAGATTGGATCTTACACGCTTTACTGCTTCTTTTTTTGATTGTATTTTGAAGCTAAACACGGTTTACTTTTAGAAGAGGCTGTACTCTTCTTTGATCGTATTGAGGATGCTTCTGTCTGCTTTGTAGATAAAGGCGTAGTTGAAGTGGATGTTCTTGAGTATCTCTTTGAGCTCCTCTTCCGTCTCAAACCAGTGTGGACGGTCGATCCCTTCAACCTTTGTTTTCGGCGGCGTGAGGACAATGCTTTTTACCCAGTTATTGGAGCGTTTGATATACTCTCTTGCACGGCTGATATCGTCAAGGTTGTCAGTAAAGATCGCTACGCGGTCACTCTTCCCTTTGGCTGTACTCTGGAGGTTTGCATCGATGAATACAGGGATGAAGTGCTTGGTATACTTGATACGTTCGATATCGTACGGCAGTTCATAGGTATCACAAAAGTTCACGACACGAAGCAGATATTCCAGGTGGAAAGGCACAAGGTCCTTCTCCTGATAGACATATCCGCCGACTTTGAAGGTAGATTTAAAGAGCGTATCCCCGATCAGGTACCCCTCTACATCCTCTTTGAGCTTTTTGATATCCGGTTTTATCAGTTTCATCAACTCTTGATCGGTCCCTACAAAGAGATAGTCATCAGAGTTCAGGATCTGTTCAAACACCTTGCGCCACTCATCGGCCATAAAGGCTACATTGCCCTTGTGTGTGAGTATCATCTTCAGGAAGCTCATTTCGTGAGGTTCCAGCAGGAAAAACTCGGCCTCTTTTTTGAGTGTGACATAGCGGATGAGTTTAAACGCAGCCAGTTTGATATCTGATACCTCTATCCATGCGATCTCATCATCTGTTTTGATGATCTTTTTGTTGTCATAGACAATGGCATAAGCGCCATGTTCTATGGCTTTATCAATATCTTCCTGCGTGGATGAGAAGAAGAGGTCCCCGTGTTCAACCTTAGAGGGGAAAACTGTGGCAGCAGAGATGGCTTGTACCTGCGGCTCATTGGTAAGTGTACCGTCTGTAAGGTTTATAATATCTTCAATTTTCATTAGCTAACTTTTGTTCCTGCAATTTTTGGGGTCTCCGGTCTGAGCAGACTGAGGCCGTTTTCATCTTTGGCTGCAAGAAGCATCCCTTCACTCTTCAGCCCCATCAGTTTTGCCGGCTTAAGGTTGGCTACGACACACGCTTGTGTACCGACAAGGTCTTCCGGCCCGTACCACTCTTTGATCCCTGCGACAATCTGTCTCGGGCTCTCTTCACCTACATCTACCTGAAGCAGAAGAAGTTTTTTGCTCTTTGGTACTTCTTCAGCTGCTACTATCGTACCGATCTTTAGGACGGTTTCAAAGAACTGGTCGATACCGATGAGCGCAACACCCTCGGCTTTTTCTTCTTTCTTTTCAGCTTTCTTCGCCTCTTTTTTCGGCGTCTCTTTTGTATCTTCAGGCTCAACCTGCTCCAAAAGCGGTGCTTCTATACGAGGGAAGAGTGGATCGATCTTCTCAAGTTTAAAT
The DNA here is from genome assembly GCF_058374785.1 of Sulfurovum sp. MH2-6. Lineage (NCBI taxonomy): Bacteria > Pseudomonadati > Campylobacterota > Epsilonproteobacteria > Campylobacterales > Sulfurovaceae > Sulfurovum > Sulfurovum sp. MH2-6. The sequence goes on along the minus strand of NZ_CM178170.1, from coordinate 1,579,421 downwards.
GTCTCAAGAAGTGTTTTCTCCTTGATCAGTGCATTCCAGCTTGTATTGTCGATCTCGAAATGAAGGGCTCTTGAGATCTTTGTACACACTTCCGGCATCACAGGGTAAAGCATCACGGATACTTTTGCAAGGATCGCTGCGATCAGTCCGTTGAGTGCCATCGCTTCATCTTTTTTACCCTCTTTCATCAATGTCCAGGGCTGGTACTTGTCGATCGATCTGTTTGCAACAGTCAGCGGTCTCCAAAGCTCTTCAAGATATTTATGGATCTGCATTTCAAAGAGCAGCGGTTCTAGCAAGTCAAGTGAAGCGTGTACTTCATCCAGCTCTTCCTGATAGAATTTTGCTACATGAACAGAAGAGACTTCACCTTCAAAATATTTACCGCTCATACCGATCAGACGGTTAAGCAGGTTCCCCAGGTCATTTCCAAGATCAGAGTTGATACGGTCGATCAGTGCTTTCTGTGAGAAGTCGCCGTCGCCGCCGAAAGGTACCTCTCGAAGCATAAAGTAACGGAAGTTGTCCAGACCGTATGCATCTGCTACCTCTTTAGGGTTTACCACGTTACCTTTTGATTTACTCATCTTCTCACCGTCTCGTGTCCACCATCCGTGTGCAGCGATATGTTTCGGCAGAGGTAGGCCAAGGCTCATCAGGAATGCAGGCCAGTAGATCGCATGGAAACGGAGGATATCTTTACCGATGATCTGTACACGGGCAGGCCAGAAATCCATGTTGGCTTCATCTGTACCGTATCCCAATGCAGTCACATAGTTCATCAGCGCATCAAGCCATACATACATGACGTGTTTTGGATCGTTCATCTCTTCAGGAAGCTTTACACCCCAGTCAAAGCTTGTACGTGTGATCGAAAGGTCGGTGAGCCCACCCTCGACAAAACGGATCACCTCGTTTCTTTTACTTCTTGGAAGGATACACTCCGGGTTGTCGTTGTACCACTGAAGGAGTTTGTCCTCGTATTTTGAAAGTTTGAAGAAGTAACTCTCCTCTTCCACTACTGTAGTGCTCTTTCCACACTCAGGACAGTACTCACCGTCCACCAGTTGAATCTCCGGGAAGAAGGTCTCACATGAGATACAGTAGTGACCTTTATAGGTATCTTTGTAGATATCACCGTTGGCGTGCATCACTGAAAAGGCTTTTTGCACCCCTTTCATATGATCCGCATCTGTTGTACGGATAAATTTGTCATAGCTGATGCCAAAGTCATCCCAGAGGTTTCTGAAGGTTGCAGAGATCTCATCTGCATACTCTTGGGAGCTTTTGCCTCTTACTTTTGCAGACTCTTCGATCTTCTGACCATGTTCATCGGTACCGGTAAGGAAAAAAGTTTCCAAACCGCTCATACGGGAGTAGCGTGCAAGTGTATCTGCGATGATCGTAGTATAGGCATGACCGATGTGGGCGATATCATTAACATAGTAGATCGGGGTAGTGATATAGGCATTTTTGTGACAAGACATTAGGTAGTTCCTTAAACAAATGAGTTTTGGATTTACGAGGTGTAAATATTGGGAGATATTCTAGCCAAAATGTGCTGTAGTGTGGATGATACAGTAGAACTTTTTTGTTCTCATATAAATAAATATTAATCTTTTATGCTATAATAGGTCAATATTAATTTGGAAGAGTGAGGTTTTTATGTCTAATGAAATAAAATCCAAGGATGTTTACACGGCTGAAGAGAAAAGAATGATCCTTGAGAGGTTGGATGCAGAGCGAAAGGCACGCCAGGAAGCTGAAATAAAATCCGAAGATATCTATAGTGAGGAAGAGAAAAAAACGATCCTGGAGAGATTGAACGCGGATAGAAAGGCACGTCAGGAGGCAGAGCGGCAGGAGAAGCAGGGAAACAAAAAGCTTACCGTGTCTGAAAAAGAGAAAATTCTGGAAAGAATCAATGAAGAGAGGCGTATCGCTCATAAGTACAAAGAGCTTCAAAAAAGAAGGTTGAGAAATAAAAAAGTCTATCATATCGAGAACAGGATACTCTATAGATTTCTTGGGATGGACCGTTCCTATTATATCCAGGTTGAAGATTGTAAAAGGCTCTCTTCCCGGCCGCTGATCCTGCCGCTTTTCTATCAGGGATTTGACGGGTTGAAGCAAAAGGATGTATTGATAAGGATCAGAGACTACTCTGATAGGATCTTTATCTCGGATGATGTGCTCCGTGTCTACTACAAGCAGTACTCTTTAGAGGATGATCCAGCACAAAAATGAGTTATTTTGTCTATATACTGAAGTGTGCCGATGATACCCTGTATACAGGTATCGCTACGGATATCGATCGCCGTCTGAATGAGCATAACAGTTCTGAAAAGGGAGCCAAGTATACAAGAAGCAGACGGCCGGTGAGCCTGGTCTACAGTGAAACTTTTCCTGACAGAAGCAGTGCCAGCAGACGCGAATACGAGATCAAGAAGAAGATGAGCCGGGCTGAAAAATTAAGCCTGATCGGTAGTTGACCTGCTTCTCTTCTCCCTACTTTTTATTTGCGATAGACCTCTATGAGTTTGCTTTTGCCCATAAAAGTTGTTGCATAGTCCAGAATGTCATAGAAATCCTTGTCATTAAACCTCTCGTCATAGAGTGCTTCCAGGTCTTTTTTGCCAAATTCATCTGCATGATAGAGCGCTTTAATGACCTTTTTTAGAAGTATCTTCTGGGCATGTTCCACAGGTATCTCATCAAGGTGATTTTCAATGTCATTGATCACGGTTTCATCGATATTCATCTTCTTCAGTATCTCCGTGTTGAACCCTATACAGTAGTTTCTGCACTCCTTTTGCGCGATATAGAGTCTGAGAAACGGCATAAGGTCTCTATCGATCTTTTCATGAGACATGATGGCAGTGTTGTAGTCAAGGAAATCCTTCATCGCCTTGATGTCAATCGTTGCCATCAGCTCAAAGTGAGGAGGGATGAATCCTAAGTGCTTTTCTATCATTTGGTAAAGCAGCTTCAGTTTGCCGGTTGCATCTTCTTTTTTGATCGGTTCGATGATAAACATGATTTCCCCTTTATTTGTATATAGACCAATCGGTCTAATTTTTATATAGTAGAATAGATTGCCTTAAACTAGACTGATTGGTCTAGTCTTATTTGAGGTTATTTTCTGAGTGATCTGAGGTAGCTGTTGAGATGTTTCACCGAGTGGAGATAACGTCTGCTTGATGATTGAGAGGGGCTTAAGGAGAGTGCACCCCAGACAGTTTCGATCACAAAGTCGGCAAGTGAATCGATATCGGTATCTGCTTTCAGCTCACTTTGTTTAAGCAGTATGATGATTTTTGCCTTAAGGTGATCATAGAGCAGGGTGATCTCCCGATCAAACTCCTTATCTACCGGTGACATCTCCTGATTGAGGCGGTTAAGAGGACAACCGTACGTGATCAGCATAGGATTTTTAGAGATAGTCAGGATGGCTTCGATGATCGCATCGATACCGTCTTTGCCCTCGATAGGGTTAAATGTAAAAAAGATATCCATTTTAGGGCCAAGCCGCTCTTTGATGACGGTGAGTACCATCTCTTTTTTAGACTTGAAAAAATGGTAGAGTGAACCTTTGGGAATATCGCAGGATTTTAAAATCATCGACATACTGGTACCGTTATACCCATGCATGTAGACCAGTTCAAATACAACATCAAGGATCTTTTCTCTAGTAGGCTGCTCTTTGTTCATAAAACGTATTATAACACTAATTCCGGTGACTCAAAGTTCCTTTCTGGTTCCACCTTTCCAAAGGTGGAACCCATACCAGAGTATAAAATAACAGACAATGACAAGCCACCGCTAGGTGACATCTAACCCCAAGCCCCGCTACGATAAAATAAATTCACTCTATCGCTGAATTTCAGCATGTTCTTTTTCATGACATGGCGCTAGGTATTATGACCCTCGCACCTCTGTATGGCAGAGTCCTGACCCGATACTCCACAAATATTTGGATGGTGAAGTTGATCAAGGGATATTTATTCGTTCCCATCATCCCCTATGGGAGAGAGAAAGTACTTGGTATATCACAGCCTGCAGTATATGGGGTGGCAAAGAGGAGTAAGAAATGAGTTATCATTATCACCTGACCCCTATACTTTCTATACTTTGGTAGAGTGAACCTTTGGGAATATCGCAGGATTTTAAAATCATCGACATACTGGTACCGTTATATCCATGCATGTAGACCAGTTCAAATACAACATCAAGGATCTTTTCCCTAGTAGGCTGTTCTCTATTCATAAAACGTATTATAACACTAATCCAATTTACTTAAATCAGGAGGTATAAAGTGTTTCTCATTATACTCGCCAAGCTGATCTCGTCTGTCCATATCCACTGCCCACTCTTTAAGTTCTTCTCTATCGTTTTTATACTCCATATAAGGAACAGACATACCACAGCTTGATTCCACTGCATAGATATGAAATAAAAAGAGGTTGCGTATGATACCTTTGTGTAAATTGAAGCACTCAAGGTAGGACTCATAATGTTCGTCGCTCTCTTGGATGATCTGGGCTTTACAGAAGAGTCTTAGGATAAGCGGGGCACCTTCAAATGCATTAAATACAATAGTAAACTCTCCATCATTGAGCGCATCACGGTAGGTACGGTTACCAGAACCCGGAAGACTTGCAAAAAGCAGACTACTCTCATCCAAAACCCTCATAGTGTCGTATCCTTTAGGTGAGAGATTCACTTCTTTACCTGAGCTGCTGGCAAGATAGAAGATTTTTTGTGCTTTGATAAATTCGATATCACGTTGTTCTAACTTTTGATACTGCTTTCCCATCTACTTCCCCCTTTATTGGCCTGTAATGACACACTTTTGGTGTGCAGCTTTATTGGTCAGTGAGTCTACCTCTATAAGGATATGGTTGAAGCCCAGTGCCTTCAACTTCTCTTTCATCGGACAGGTAATCGCTTCACACTCTCTGAGCGAGATCGCTTCATCATCCAGGAGTATATGAAAAGAGATAAAACCGAGTTTGGAGTTTGGCTGATGGATATGCAGGTCATGATAGCTGGAGACACGGCTGGATGCAAAGATGATCTTTTCCAGTTGTTCCAAAGTGATATCGATCGTATTGGCATCCATAAGCGCAAGAAAACTTCGTTTAAAAAGAGGAAAGGAGTGCCGGATGATATAGAGGGAGAAGATGATCGTAAGCAGGGCATCTATCGCATAGATCTCAAAGTAGTAGATCATGATCCCGGCAACGACTACCCCCACTGATACCAGTGCATCTGCAAGCATATGCAGATAGGCTGAAGTGATATTGGCATCGCCATGATGGTGGTGATGGTCATCTTCATGGTGGTGATGTTCCTCTACACCCATGGCATGGAGCAGGTAGGCACTGATCCCGTTGGCGATTACAGCGATCATCCCCACCACGATCATATATTCGGGTGCGATCACCTCTGGGGCAAAAAACCTTCCGATGGACTCATAGATCATATAGAACATCGTCAGAAGCAAAAAAAGCGTATTGGTAAAAGCGGCCATCATCTCCGCCTTGATAAACCCGAACGTATATTGAAATGTCGGGCTGGTTGTGCCGAACCGGAGTGCGATATAGGTAATGATGATGGCAAAGACATCCCCGGTATTGTGGAGTGCATCGGCTATGAGTGCAAAGGAGTTCGATACAACTCCGAAAATGATCTCTGCGATGATAATGGCAAGGTTGAAAAAAATAATAAGGAGTATCTTTTTTGCCTTCATAGCCTCTCTTTCGGGTCGTTTGCCTAAGTATACAGGTTTGAGTGTCAGGGTTTACTTAAGATTAAAAATGATCTACCATCCACTTCGCGATAATCGCCAGTTCCTCTTTGGTAAGTTCCCCTTTCATGGTGGGCATAAGCCCAAAGATATCTACCGCGGGACAGATCGCTTTTCTTTCCGTGGGATCAAGGACAAACTCATTGATATGCGTCTCTACACTTTTATTATCTTCGATGAACTCTCTCATCCGGGGGACCATCACAGAGAGTGGCGGTGCTTTGATCGCGCTTTTAACTTCGGGCTTAGAGAGGAGGTGACAACTGAGGCACTTCTTTTCAAAGAGTACTCTTCCTTCCTCGGCAGAGAAACTTTGAGTGGAAAAATAGGTTAAAACGAGGGAAATAACAAGCAGGGTTTTCATGATCACCTCCTTAATGATGTTTTTCAAGGATAGTGATCTTGTGTGTAAGGTATGTGGAAAAAGCTAGAACTCGAAGCCTCCGCCCTGGCCTTTACTCATACTCTCATAGACGGCTTTCACATAAGCATCCCTGAGTTCACAGTGAAGCAGCTGATCACACTTTAAACAGCTTTGAACATGCTTCTCTTTCTGGCATGCTTCGAGTTTGCTCTTTTTCTGCTGAAGAGCGATCTGCCACTCATCAAGCACAGCTTCGCTCATTACTTAACCCCATACGCTTTTTTCAGTGCTTCGATCTCGTAGTTTGATCCGAAGAAACACGGACTGGTATCGTGATGATGTCCGGGTACAAGCTCCATCAGTCTTTCACCTTTGTCATTGATCGCCTGTCCTCCTGCCTGCTCATACATAAAGGCAAACGGGATAACCTCAAAGAGCTGTCTGAGTTTACCATGAGGTTTGTCGCTGGTTCCCGGATAGCTGAAGAGACCGCCGCCTTTTAGCATGATCTGATGAAGGTCCGGAACCATGCCTCCGGAGTAGCGTAGTCTGTATCCCTCTGCAAAGAGTGAATCTATAAATGCTTTATGGTGCGGCGGCCAGTTCTGTTGTGTTCCGCCCGGTGCATTGAGTTTACCTTTTTCATTGAGCGTGATCTCACCGATCGCCCTGAATTGGTCACCTGCCGCACGGTAGAGCATCGGTTTGCTCTCTTTCATCGCAATCACGAGCTCGATTCTCGGCCCATAGACGACATAGGCAGAAGCGACAAGGTTCTGTGCATCCAGAATCCCCTGGTAGATACCGAAGATCGAACCTACCGAGAGGTTGACATCTACCAGACTGGATCCATCCAAAGGATCATAACAAACCGTGTAGCTGCCTGAATCATGAAGCTCAAGCTCGCCCTCTTTCTCTTCACTCACAAGACTGTTTACCGCAGGTACTTTGGCAAATTCTTTCTCGATGATCTGGTCTGAGAGTACATCAAGTTTGAGCTGGTCTTCTCCTGAAGCATTTTCTCCCTCGGCATATCCAAGATCAGCGGTCTTGATCGCGTTGTCGATTTCAAAGGCGATTTTTTTGATCGCTTCAAATACAGTTTGCATTATTTTCTCCTTTAGACACTTTTTGCGTGTGTTTTGACCCATGCTATAATTTGGTCGGTGTTATTGAGGTCCAGGATATCGATCTGAGAGGGGATGGCATACGCATTGATGTCGATACTCCCGTCAATGGCAATCGCTTCTGAACAGTCGAGATAACTTTCATCTATCTCATTGCGGAAGATAGCGATACGCGGAAGGGGCAATGTTTTGAGCCCCTCTACCAGCAGTATATCAAAGTCGTTGATCATAGCGATGATATCATCGAGTCTCTTCTCCTGCTGAGAGAAGTAGGTGGTACGGGTAGGTGAGGTGACTACCACTTCGGCACCGGTTTGAGAGAATTTATAGCTGTCTTTGCCTTCTGTGTCAAATACGGCCTTGTCTTTTGGATCATTTTTGATGATAGCCACTCTCTCTTCAGTGATCAGTCTCTTTGCAACTTTTTCGATCAGAGTGGTTTTACCGCTGTTTGATGGACCGGTAAATGCTACTGCAACTCTTTTCTTCACGTATATCCTTTACTTTAGCCTTCGAATTATACTTAAATGTTTATTGAATCTATGTTAAAATGGCAGCAATTGTCAAGGAGGACCGAGTGCGAATATTTATAGGATTGATGACACTTTTACTCCTTCTGAGTGGCTGCTCTTCGAAAACAGAAGATTCACTCATCGATCGTTTTGAAAAAAACAAAACTGCCTACAGACATCTGCAGAAAACCGAAAAAGTACAACTCTATGATCATAATGTGACTAAAGCGTTTTTAACCGCGACCTATCTCTATCCTTCAGGCACCAAACTGGGGAAAGAGAAAACAGAGGAACAATTTGTCGTAGGCATCTATCTTGAAGAGGAGCCCTCTAACCGATTGGGGAAAGCGTATCGCCTGACTCTGGACGGTAATAAACCTAAAAGTATCCAACCGCTTGGAAAAGAGAGTCCTTATTTGGAGGGATTGCCTTTTGTAACGGAGTGGAACAGTTACTACCTGGTCACTTTCCCGTATACGCCATGTCAGCGTTTCAGTGTGACGTTTGAGAGTAGCAACTATGGAAAAAAAGAGATGTCTTTTTCCAAAGTGGCAAAATATGTGGAAGATAATAAGGCCATTTAACTACCTGAACTGGTCAGTTTCATTGGGATCGGTGACCTTTTTGATCAGAGGGAGAAGACGGGTAGGGACACCCAGCCTGTTAAGATAGATAACATAATTGGTAAGTACGCGTTTGCCGTACTCTCTCGTCTCTACATTGCTCATACTCTCCATACTGAGATAGGGTTCATAGCGTCCCGCTCTGAAGTTTTCTGGGTTTGTGATCAGCTTTTTGGTAAATCCGATTCCCCCGTTATAGGCATAAGCGACAAAGAGCGGATGGTAGAGCCATTTATTCAGGTAGTCCAGGTGGAAGTCTGCATACTCGATCGCTTTGTAGGGATTGAAGAGGTCATCAAGATCGATATACTCTTTTTTCTTTTTAGCGATATCTTCGATCAAAAACGGCATGATCTGCATCATCCCCAGAGCAAAAGAGCGAGAGACTGAAGCCGGCACAAAGCGGCTCTCCTGTCTGGCGATGGCATAGAGCAGTGCCTGACGCTCTTTGCTCATCCCTCTCATCGCATCGCGGTAAGGCATCGGGAAGTAGATCTCTTGGTAGTTGGATGCTTTGGCCTTGATATAGGTATAGTGTCCTACCGTCTCGCGGGATTTATAGGTATCAGCGAGGTCATTGAGATTGTAGTCGCCCGAGAACATCTTTTTCTTGAGTTCTGCCCAGTCTATGGGATCAAGTATATCATAGTGAAATACCTTGGAGCGTGAAATTTTCGGGGTAATGATCTTCGGATAGCGGAGTTTAAGCAGGTCTCTTGCGATCAGTGTATAGATATTGACATCATGGCTGTTGACCAGGTTGGTGAGATAACCCCGCTCTTTGGTGACGAGGTACATCCAGAAGTTAGCCTGATCTTTGTCTCGGCGTTTTTCCGCTTTTTTTCGTGCCTGACCGAAGTAGATCATGGCGATATCTTCTTTTCCCTCTTTGAGTGCAAAGAGTCCTATCTGAAAGTGTGTTTTAGCCGAGATCTCATTGGAATGGGCAGGCGGCTGAAGGAGAGATCTTTGCAGTTTTGGCAGGTTTTCGCTCAGTATGATACGGATACTTTTATCAAACTTTCTGTCCATGCTTAAGACCCTGAACTGCTTGGAGTTGAGCAGTTTGTCATACTTCTTTTTCCTGATCTTTGTACCGCAGTTGTTGAAGAGATAGCATTCGATTTCAGGGTTTTCTTTGGCCCAGGCAGGGTAGTCTGCCTTTGATTTCTTGAGTTCTTGAAGTTTTTGGTAGTTGCTCTTCCAGCGTGCTTTCTCTTCAGCCGTTGCCATGCTTCGTTTTTGTTTGATCTCGGGAGCGGTGCCGGTTTTTGTGCGGTAAGCAGTTCTCAGTTTTTTATTGAGGTGGCTGGCTTCCAGTATGATCTTTTTGGCTTCAGAGGCAGAGGTGTTTTTTTGAGAAAGGAAACGCCAGATATAGTAGTCCTTCTCCACGCTTTGAGGCATCTTATGTACCTCATTGAAGCTAAGGGTTTTAGCCGCATAAAGCGTTGTAGAGGATGCCAGCAGGAGGGAGAGTACAACGCTTTTGAGTCTCATGGGGTGACCTCCCTTATCCTAAGAGACTTCTCATCATAAAGATATCCAAAAACTGCAGACCCAGGATGATCACCAGTGGCGAGAGGTCTACCCCGGAGAATACCACAAAAGGCAATTTTTGGCGGACAAATGAAAAGGCAGGTTCAGTCAGACGGCGCAGTACCTGCACGATAGGGTTGCGTGGGTCAGGCTGAACAAAGCTGATCAGCGCAGCAATGATCACGATCCAGATATAGAGCGTGATAACAGTATGTAGTGTTTGTACGATGGCATAGAGTAGTGAACTCATGAAGCGACCTCCAGAATATAAGATTTGATATACGGATAGATAGTTGAGAGCTCAGGTCCGTTACCTGTACCCGTAAGCAGGTAGCGAAGCGGTTGTGAGAAGTTCGTGCCTTGGAGCCCTGTCTTTTCCATGATGTACGACTCAAATGCATCATAGGTGTTGATCATAGGGGCATCAAAGATCACATCAGAGATCTGTTTCATCTGCTCTCCCCACTCGCCGCTGAAATCTTTTGGTTTAAAGATCGGTCTGATCTTTGCTTCAAGCTCGTTGATCGTGCTTGCCTCTTCGAGGTAAACCTTCGCCAGTTTTCCGATATTTTCATCCGCAAACCCAAAGAGGCCTGAGAGGCGTTTGTCATCTATCATTTTAAGGTGCTCACGGTTGAGGAAACGAAGTCTGTCGATATCGAACGTTACCGGGGACTTTGAGATCTGCGCAAGATCGAACCACTCCAGCGCTTCGGGCATCGTGAAGATCTCTTTTGGTGTCTGGTTGCCCAGTGCGATCAGGTAGTTCGCGATCGCATCGGGGATGAAGCCTTGTTCAAAGAGCCACTTCACTGAACCGGCATCATCAGATCTGCTCATTTTCTGACCTTTTTCATTGAGGATGATCGGCAGGTGTGCATACTCCGTCTCCTCCTCATAGCCAAGCACTCTCTTGATATGAATCTCTCTAGCTGTATCACCGAGGTGCTCTTCCCCACGGATGATCAGGCTGATCCCTGAGATCATGTCAGCACAGGCACAGGCAAAATTGCAGGTCGGTGTGCCGTCAGCTTTGAGGATCACGAAAGCGTCTACTTCATCCGGCGCTGTTTCGATATCCCCTTTGAGCAGGTCATGGGTCACGATAGGCGCATCAGGTGCCTTGATGCGTACGACAAAGGGGGTCTTCTCCTCTTTGAGCTTCTGAAGCTCTTCCGCACCCACGTTAAAACACTTCCCGCTGTATCTGTCTCTGTCCACCTCTTCAGGATTGCACGTACAGACAAATGCTTTTTTCTCTTCAAGAAGCCTGATCGCCAGAGTCTGGTGCATATGGAGGTTCTCGCTTTGATGGCTTACGCTGTCATGCGGCAGGGCAAACTTCTCCAGTATCTCCATGAACTCCGTATCTTTCCCTATGATGTTCCGCTCTTTGTCGGTATCGTCGATACGCACAATGAAGTTCACATCTTTCTGTTTGGCTACCATGTAGTTGAAGATCGCTACACGCAGGGTTCCTATATGCATATCACCGGTCGGTGACGGGGCAAATCTAAGCATTTATCTTACTCCAAAAGGTTCGGGTTTGTCACTGCACCGGGTATTTGCCCGAGGCGGTGATATATAAGAGTGTTATTATAGTAGGTTTAATTTATAAATATGTTAAAGCACACTGGCTGATACTGTCGCTTCTTTACCTGCTCTATCTATGATGTGATAAGCTCTAATTGGATAAAATACAGCTCTTATAATAAAGTTTCAAAATCAAAGGGTTTAAAAGCAATGAGTGAGCACAAAGATTTTTTACGTACAATCGTTGAAGAGGACTTAAAATCAGGTAAATATAAAGAGGTGGTTACAAGATTCCCTCCTGAGCCCAATGGCTTCCCTCACATTGGACATGCTAAATCTATCGCTATAAACTTCGGTATCGCACGTGATTATCAGGGTCGCTGTAACCTTAGAATGGATGATACCAACCCGACGACAGAAGACACGAAATACGTCGAAGCGCTCAAGGATGCTGTAGAGTGGCTTGGATTTAAGTGGGATAACCATGTACGTTATACCTCTGATTATTTTGACAAACTTTACGAGTATGCAGTAGAACTTGTGAAAATGGGCAAGGCCTACGTTGACTCTCTTGATGAAGAGACGATGCGTGAATACCGCGGTACGGTTACAGAACCGGGACGTCGCAGTAAATATGCAGAGCGTAGTGTAGAAGAGAACCTGGACCTTCTGGAGAGAATGAAGAACGGTGAGTTTAAAGACGGTGAACATGTCCTTCGTGCCAAGATCGACATGAGTGCGGCAAATATGAAGATGCGTGATCCGCTTCTATACCGTATACGTCATGCCCACCACTATAGAGCAGGGGACAAGTGGGCGATCTACCCAATGTATGACTTTGGTCACTGTCTCTCAGACTATATCGAAGGGGTTACCCACTCTATCTGTACACTGGAGTTTGAAAACAACCGCGATATTTACGACTGGGTACTTGATACGCTGGGGCTTGAACCGCCGAGACCGTACCAGCATGAGTTTGCACGCCTTGGTATCAACTATACGGTGATGAGCAAAAGATTGCTTTTGGAACTGGTAAATGAAGGAAGGGTAAGCGGCTGGGATGACCCCCGTCTTCCGACAATTGCCGGATACAGAAGAAGAGGGTATACCCCGGAATCTATCTTGAATTTCTGTGACAGTATAGGTATCGCAAAAGCAAACTCGACTGTGGATGTTGCACAGCTTGAATTTGCTATCAGGGATGACCTGAACAGCAAAGTACCGCGTGTGATGTGTGTGCTTGATCCGCTCAAAGTGACGATCGAGAACTATGAGGGGTCTGAAGCGCTTGATGCGCCATACTACCCGGAAGATATACCTAAAGAGGGTTCAAGAAAAGTGCCGTTCTCCAAAGAGATCTACATTGAGCGTGAAGACTTCTCTGAGAATCCTCCAAAAGGTTACTACCGTCTAACACCTGATCAGGCTGTGCGTCTGAGACACGGTTACATCATCACTTGTAAAGAGGTGATCAAAGATGCTGAGGGCAATATCACGGAGATCATAGCAGAGTACAACCCTGAGTCAAAAAGCGGAAGCGATACGAGTGGTATCAAAGTCAAAAGTGCCATCCAGTGGGTGGATGCAAGGGCTGCCAAAACTGTAGAGGTAAGACTCTATGACAGACTCTACTCGTCAGAAGCGCCTGAAGGATTGGATGATCTCAATCCGGACTCGCTGAAAATTATCAAAGATGCGCTCATCGAACCGGCGGTCATCACAGAGAAGCCTGATGAGAGATTCCAGTTTGAAAGACAGGGATATTTCTATGCTGATCCTGTTGACTACACCGATGAAGCACCTGTGTTCAACAAGATCGTAGGCCTTAAAGACTCCTGGGGCAAAAAGGATAAACCAAAAGCACCAAGGGGTGAGCGCAAACCACAAGCCAAACCGGTACAGATTGACGGTGAAGTAGAACCTATGAGTGAAGCGGAACAGGCACTCTTTGAGAAGTATACAGGCGAGCTCGGACTAAACAGTATGGTCGCTGATATCTTGGCACGTGATGAGAAACTCTCCTCTTTTTATGAAGAGGCTCTCTCCACGAACAACTCTCCTGTGACTATCGCCAATATCGTAGCCAATGAAGTCGCAAGAGAACTCAAAGAAAAAGAGATAAATGATCTTAAGTTTACTGCATCTCAGATAGCCGAGCTTGTAAAGATGGTTGATGATGAGACGATCTCAAACAAAATTGCCAAACAGGTATTTGAAGAGATGGCTAAGAGCGGAGAAAACCCGGCAGAGATCGTTGAAGCCAAAGGGCTTGTACAGATCAGTGACCCGGCAGTCATCTCACCAATGATCGATGAGATCATTGCGAAAAATCCGGATAACGTTGAGAAGTTCAAAGCCGGTAATACCAAACTCTTGGGCTTCTTTGTAGGACAGGTCCTCAAAGCCACAGGAGGTAAAGCAAACCCGCAAGTGGTGAACCAACTCGTGGCGGAGAAGTTAAAGTAATATATTTTGGTCATCCTGAACTTGATTCAGGATCTCCTCGCTCCCATGATAATCTCGTTCCCGACCCGCACCCCAAGGGCATTTCCTGTGGGCATCGGGAATGCCTATATAACCGTTAATTACTCCCTCCAATTCAAGCGTGCCTCCAAAGAGATTGGATAGAAGGAAAAATCTTCGCGTAGGGTGAGTAACCACTCACCAAAATAGAAAAAAAGCTAAATTTTATATCACTGTACTACAATAAGTGTGACTAGAAACTAAAAGGAGTATCAAGTGAAGAAGATAATCACTATGATGAGTATGGCTGTGTTGCTTAGTGCAGGGAACTTTACGCTGAGCAGCAGTGACCTTCAGGGACAGTTGACCATCGATCAGGAGTTCAACGGGTTTGGCTGCAGCGGAAAAAATATCTCTCCGGAGCTGCTCTGGAAAAATGCACCGAAAGGGACGAAGAGTTTCGCACTTACTGTCTATGACCCCGATGCTCCGACAGGCAGCGGATGGTGGCACTGGATCGTCGTGAACATCCCTGCAGATGTCGATCATATCGCACAAAATGCCTCAACTACCAATGCCTTGCCAAAAGGTGCGCTGGAGACGATGACAGACTACGGAAAACCGGGCTTTGGCGGTGCCTGCCCACCAAAAGGCGACAAGCCGCATGAGTACAGATTTACCATCCATGCGCTGGATGTAGTAAAACTGGATGTGACGGATAAGAGTGACAGTGCGTTAGTAGGATTTATGATCAATCACCATACGATAGAGAAAGCAACGATCGTTTCTTACTATAAGCGGTAAATACTACTGAAATTTAAATCTGCATTCCCATCGAGACGATGGGAACGAGCAAAGAGATAATGTACATCGTAGTAGTCTGTAGATGACCGTTAATCAACACTGAAATTCAATCCTCTGCCTGAGAGAAACTATTCAATCTCGTTCCCGATCTCCTGATCGGGAATGCATACTGACCATTAAGCTTGCAGTTATTGTTTTTTGATATATCCGATGGGAAGTATAGGTTCCATATCAGGAGATATGGAACCAGCTAAACAACGTTTAAAATGACCAATCAAAAGCTGACTGTGAGTTTTTGATTGTTCTGCTTTGGTTTGTTATCTCGTCTCATCCGGCCATTGGTCACTTTCACTTCTGCAGATGAAATCATAATGCATCTCTGTGTCAAAAGGTTCCAGTGGCAACTCAGTTCCATTTTTACAGATTCTCAGTCCCTCCATCGATTCCTCGTTGAAATAAGCAAGGACATCATGAATCCCGGAATCAAAGGCACTGTTTAGCATATAAGCAAGAACCTTTTTGTGCTCTGGGGAAAGTGAGTCTACAAACTGGTTAATAGCTATGTCATTTGGATCATTATTGACTTCAGGCCACCGACGTCCTTCAAGTACCCATTCTGCGCTAATGCAGGGTCGAAGTTTGACCATGTCATCTATGAATCGTTTGTATTCGTTGATGTTTTTATTCATATTAGTCCTTTTTTTTCAGTAATAATATTTGAGATTAGCAATCTTTATAAATCTGTTTCCTTGCGTATTTCCTCAGCCAAATTGTAAATTTCACTAGTCAGTTGCTTAAGTTGATCGTTTACAGATGGGACTTGATCCTCTTCTATCATATGACCGTTTTCTTTGCAAATATATAAATCATTGAGACTTCTCATACCACCAAATGCCGATAAGAGATGTTCTACTCCTTGAAAATCGGCTTTGACAATCCTCAGCATCTCTTTCTCAAGCCAATTTGCCCAATATGTGACATCATGGTGTTTTAGTAAGTCAATAGTCTCTTCAAGCATTAAGTGTAGTTTTTCAGTATTTGGTCCCATTATTTTTTATTTACGTTCTATTAAGAAGTATGTTCTTCCTGAAATTTACACTCATTGGTTTGCTGGTACGACACCTAATAACTGAAAGACGAAACCAACAGCAATAAAAACCAAGCCAATTCTTGATATTGCTGAATAAATTTTCATTTCTTTAGTTACTTTTATTTCGACATACATGCCTTTATTTAGTAGAGGTATCGACGGTAATCCGAATATAGTCACAAGCACTGCGCCAATAAATCCAAGAATTAGCCCAATGGTATTCATATCAAATGTCAAAATGTTTGTAATAATGTTTTCTATCATTATGTAATTTATTTATCAGAGGAACAAATGTCCTCTTTCCCCTTTATTGAAGTAACATCAGTATATCAAAAGTGCCTTATGAATTGTAAAAAAGAAAAGGGATGAAAGAAATTGTTCTAAAGCCCATGATGTCGGTAGGCATTCCCATCGAGACGATGGGAACGAGCAATAATAAACAACAATAGATCTTCTGTCCGCTATCTGTAGGTCGGGATACCCTTATCCCGACATCCACTTTATATGGAGAAGACATCAATGGTGTCGGGGTGAGGGCACCCCGACCTACACTTCTATTTCCGCGAGTTCTTTCACAATTTCAGGACTGGTGGAACGAGGAGAGTGAGGCTAACTGTTCAGACGAGAACTAGTGCAGGTAGTTATCCAGCGTAAACGCCATATCCTCATCGAGTTCGAGGTTCTTTCGCATCCACTGGAGGTATCCCATATCCTCATCGGCGATCTCTGCGATCTCTCTGCCTTTGTATTTACCGAATTTGAAGGTACGCATGAGTACCGGGGTTTGGGTAAGTTCGGCAAGTGTCTGCATCGGGTTTTTGCCTTCGAACTGCTCCATGGCAGCCTGTACCAGTTTGGAGAGGAGGAGTTTCATCACCAGCACATCCCCGATCGCATCGTGGGCTTTGATCGTGATGCCGAGACTATCGGCCTCTGCACCCTCGACTAGGTAAAGTTCCAGTGCGTAGCGGAGGTACTGCAGGCGGTGGTAGGGCATATCCGGGTAGAGGTGTTTGGCACATCTGAAGGTGTCGATGAGGGTGTAGCGGTTTTCAAATCCCTCTTTTTGGATCATTCCCAGATCAAACTGGATGTTGTGTGCGATGAGGAAGTTCTCCTCTTTGTTGTACTCTTCGATCTTCTTGGCAAATGCAAGCTCCGAGAATGGCGGTTGGTTGGCGATCACATCCGGAGTGATATTGTGTACCTCCATCGCTTCCAGAGCGATAGGCACTTCTGTGCTACAGAGCTCATCATAGACCTCTATCTCCTCTTTGTTGTGTACGATCATCGCACCGATCTGGATGATGCGGTCCTGTTCCTGGTTTCCTGTGGTTTCTGTATCAAAGAGTACGTAGACAGCCATGAATTAAGCTCCGTTTATAGTTGGTTTAATGAAGAATTATACAATATAAAATACAAAAGGATATAATACTGCCAGATTTAGAAGCATGGGAGAATATATGGACGCAAATGAACAGCTGATCGAGCACATGATGAACCCGCAAAACTACGGGTCGATCGAAGGTGCCGATGCACAGGGAATAGGGAAGAACCCGGAAAACGGTGAAAAGGTACTGATCCACCTCAAGGTGAAAGAAGAAGCGGGCAAGCCGGTGATCGAAGATATCAAGTTTCAGGCGATCGGCTGTTCGACGACGATCGTAGCGGGTTCCCTCATCACCACGGAAGCCAAAGGGGCGGATTTTGACAGGGCGGAGGATATCATCGCCTTTACATTGGGGATGCTTGACCGTGTTCCCCCTGAACAGGCTGCCTGTTCGGAGATGGTCGCAGTCGCACTGAAAGCAGCGATAGATGTCTATATCAAAAGACAAACCGAGCCGGATTTCCCGATCATCAGTTATAAGATCCAAAACAGTTGTGAGACCCCCGATGAGGCAGGAGCGGACCAATGAAAACAGTCATGATAAAGATGCATGAGATCTGGCTTGAGACGCTGATGGCCGGATTTATGAGCAGCGGAGAGAAAAAAGAGCAGCTTTTTGATTTTGCCAATATCTTTTTCAGACACTTTACCTGGCTGGAGAATGAACTGATCGAGACTGAGGAATCGTACAACTACGACCGTGATATGATAAATATCCAGGTAGATAAACTGAGCGAACTCTTGCACCGGATCATCAAAAACCTGAACGCGCTCGATCTTCAGCTTGCAAGTTCTCCGGACCGTGATCTAGCACATCGTATCTCATCGGACATTCACTATATCTCAGGGGTGATGATGAGGATGGAGGATGAAAAGATCGAGGCATTCAACAAAGCATTGAAGTATCCGGGCGTAACGCTCAGTGATGAAGCGACCCGGGCCTTTACACGCTTCCTTTTTGAAGAAAGCTATAAAGAGTATGAGCTGATACTCATCTATAACTACCTCAAAGCTCACAGCGATGATACCTATCTGATCAGGATCTTTCAGATTATGATCGATGAGAGCCAGTTCCACCTGAAATCCTTTGGAAATATGATGGCCAAGATGGGGATACTCAGCGTACCGCGTATCGTTATGAAAGAGCTCTACCAGGTCGAAGATGTGGTACAGTTCCTCAAAGACGGTATCCAGGAAGAGCTGGCTGCCAAAGAGGAGTGCAGGGCACTCTCTGAAGCAGTAGGAAAAGACAGTGCAGAACTTGCTGCATTTTTTGACTTTATCAACTTCCAGGAGAACTATCACATCTCCCTGATGAAAGATGCACTGGAATACTATACTAAAAAGGAGACTAATGTCTAAAAAACACTATACCTCTGCGATCTCTGCCGTTTTCGGCAAATTTGCTTCCAAGGAGTTCCCTTCAGTGATCCAGCATATCATCAATGCCGGTTACGTGAAACTGATGGGACTGGATATGGGGGAGTTTAGAGCGCCGTCAAGTTACAAATCACTCAACAAGCTCTTTACCCGTGCCATAGAGCTGCCTCGTAAGCTCCCTGAGGATAAGTCCAAGCTGATTTCCGGTGTTGATGCGCTGATCACCGATTACGGTACGATCACAGAGGGACGTGCCTATCAGATCAAAGGGATGAGCTATGATATCGAAAGACTTTTCGGTGAGTATCACAAAGAGGCAGTAGAGAAGGTGGATGGAGGAGAGTTTGTCAACTTCTACCTCTCTCCGAAAGATTACCACCGTTACCATATGCCGCTTGACCTAAAGATCCATTCATTGACGCATATCCCGGGAAAACTCTATCCCGTGAACTTTCCGTTGCTGCACAATATGCCTGATCTCTTTATCGAAAATGAGAGGGTTGTGATAGAGGGGGAAGACAGCAAGGGTAGAACGCATATTCTGGTACTTGTAGGTGCGCTGAATGTGGGTAAAATGGTAGTCACGTTTGAGCCGAATGTCCAGACAAACTCCGAGATAAGAGAGCCGAGACACTATACCTATGAAGATCTCTCTGTAGAGCGGGGTGAGCTCTTCGGTTGGTTTGAGATGGGGTCGACAGTCTTGACATTCTCCCCTAAAGGAAGTATAGTCACTGAAGTGGCGATCAACCAGAAGGTTTCGTTCGGAGACGTGGTCGGAGAGCTCAAGTAGGTATACTATGAAACTGCTAAGAGTTTTGCTTCTAAGCAAATCAGCACAAGTATAAAAGCGAAACCAGGTTCGCAAGAGCTGTCCGCTGACAAGCGACTAAATCGCAGTGCATGTGAGGCATTTCTAGACTAAAGTCTGATGCGAGCTTTGCACTAAATGAAAAGCTGTGAAATGCCGAATCGTAGGACAATGCGTGCTTAGGAGCTTTGCTTCTAAGCAAATCAGCACAAGTATAAAAGTGAAACCAGGTTCGCAAGAGCTGTCCGCTGAGGACAATGCGTGCTTAGGAGCTTTGCTTCTAAGCAAATCAGCATAGAAGGAAGAAGTAGATGGTTGTAAAAGAGATACAGGAGTATGCACAGATACGCACCAAAGCAAGGGCCTACCTGTGTTATATCCTCAGCCGTAATATATCCAAACATATCGAAGGGGGTATCGATCAGGTACTGCGTAATATCGATACCCTTCAAAAGGCACTGCCTCAGGCTGAAGTGATCTATGTGCTTGACGGCAAAGGGGAACAGGTCGTTGACAATGTCTCCACTAACGAGACGCTTCATGGATTCGGTAAAGGGGAAGATAGAAGCAACAGGGCTTACTACTACCGTACGATGAGCGAACACCGCTGTATCCTTACCGATCCCTACCCGTCACTGGTCAGCAACCAGCTGGTAGTGACTTCAACCTTCCCGATCTATGATCAGCAAGGCAAGCTGCTTTATATCATCTGTGTGGATATCAGCCTGAGAGATATCCTGCGTATGGTCCATCCAAGTTCAGTGGATTCAAGCTTCGGAACACTCAGCAAAGTGGTCTATGCGGCTTTCTCTGTCGCGCTTTTTGCTGTCGCGATGCTTCTCTTCTTCAAAGGCGTATCGAGTTTTATGGGCTTTGGTCTTGATATCAGAAAGCTCGATATCAATGAGATGTTCAAAGCGACTATCCTACTGACCCTCTCTCTGGCGATCGTGGACCTGGTCAAGGCGATCTTCGAGGAGGAGGTCCTGGGGCATGAGAAGAAAGAGAGCAGGGGGGACAGTCATCAGACGATGGTCCGTTTCCTCGGTTCTATTATCATCGCACTCTCCATTGAGGCATTGATGCTGGTATTCAAGTTCGCGATCACTGACCCTAGCCACCTGCTTCCTGCAGTCTACCTGATCGGGGGGGTTACGGCATTGATCATTGCTCTCTCTATTTACCTGAAGTTCAGCAGAGAGAGTAGCAACAAAGAGGATTCATGCAAGAAAAACTGATTATATTCGATATGGACGGTACACTGGTCAACTCATCATTGACCATCGCCAATGCGATCAACTATGTAAGAGAGAGACTGGGCTTCCATCCGATGGAGCAGGAGTATATCCTCAAACGTGTTAATGACCATACGATCAACCCTGCCAAGGTCTTCTACCATGCCAGGGCGTTTGATGCCAAACATGAGATGTGGTTCTCGGAGTACTATACCAATAACCACGAGAAGGAGCTGGTGCTCTATGACGGGATCAAGGAGATGCTTGATCTGCTCAAAGAGAAGGGGGCATCTCTTGCTGTGGCTACCAATGCCTACCGGAACTCTACCTTGGAGTCCTTGACACACCTCGGAGTGGATGCACACTTCGATGCTATCGCCTGTTATGATGACGTACCGCAGGGCAAACCGCATCCGGATATGCTCCATAAGATACTTGAAGAGCTGGATATGCGAGCGGAGCAGTCGCTTTTTATCGGTGACGGACCGCGTGACAAGATGGCCAGCGAGCGTGCAGGGATAGATTATGTGATGGTAGACTGGGGCTTTACAGAGCATAAGCAGGCAGTACGCAGTGTGGATGAACTTCAAGAGATTATTTTAAATAGGGCGTAGTATTATGTCAAAGTCTTTACTTACCGATATTCTTTCCCTCTTATTGATCCTGGGATCCTATCTGGTACCTGAAGCGTACCATACGGCAGTGCTTTTTACCGGGCTTTTTGCACTTTCTGGAGCGATCACCAATCAGCTTGCGATCCATATGCTGTTTGAGAGAGTACCGTTGCTCTACGGCTCAGGGGTCATAGAGAAAAATTTTGAGAGCTTCAAATTATCCATCAAAACAATGATCATGAAGCAGTTCTTTTCAAAAGAGCAGCTCGGAGCATTCTTTGCCGATGAGGAGAAGAAGATCGACCTGAGCCCGTTGGTGCAAAGTGCGGATTTCTCTCCGGCATTTGATGCCTTGAGCAAGACGGTGATGGAGTCCAAGTTCGGAGGTGCGGTATCGATGTTCGGGGGTGAGGCGGCACTGGAGGGACTGCGTGAGCCTTTCAGTGAGAAGCTTAAATCAGCAGTAAGCAAGATCGTCTCTTCCGATACTTTCAAAGCACAGCTGGAGCATCACCTTCAGCACTCCTCACTGAGTGATGATATGATAAAGGCGGTGGAGGAGCTGATCACCAAACGTCTTGAGGAGCTGACACCTACTATGGTAAAATCGCTGGTACAGGAGCTGATCAAAGCGCATCTCGGATGGCTTGTTGTCTGGGGTGGGGTATTTGGCGGTCTTGTAGGACTGCTCTCATCCTTCGTGATCAGTTAAACTTTTAGGTAATGTTAAAGGAGAAACAATGGAGTATCGTTATATCGGGAAGAGCGGTCTTAGGGTAAGTCCCATCTGTATGGGTACCATGACATTCGGAACACAGTGCAGCAGTGAAAAAGAGGCGTTTGCCATTATGGATAAAGCCTATGAAGCCGGTGTCAACTTCTACGATACGGCGGAACTCTACCCTGTACCTCCGACCGCAGATAAAGCGGGTATCACCGAAGAGATCGTAGGAAGATGGCTCAAAACCAAGCCGAGAGAGAGCGTGATCCTTGCCAGTAAAGTTGCCGGAGCGGCAAACGGATGGTTCGTCCCACCGATCAGACACGGGATGACGGCGATCGACAGTTTTCATATCGAACGTGCCGTGGAGGGAAGTCTCAAGAGATTGGATACGGACTATATCGATCTCTACCAGATGCACTGGCCCGATACGGTTGTGCCGATCGAAGAGAGTCTGAAAGCATTTGACAGATTGGTTCAAAGCGGTAAGGTACGTTATATCGGTACCTCCAATGATACCGCTTACGGTACGACCAAAGCATTGATGACCTCTGAGTATAAAGGGTATGCCAGATTTGAATCGATACAGAACAACTTCTCTCTGCTCAACCGCCGCTTTCTGGACGAGTTGGCTTCTGTCGCAGAGAAAGAGCAGATATCACTGTTGCCGTATTCTCCGCTTGCGGGAGGGGTATTGAGCGGAAAGTACAATTTGGAGAAGCATGCCAAAGGGCGCTTCACTGACTATCTGCAATCACCGAATATCAGACAGAGAGCGATGGCTACAAGATTTTTGAACGAGAAGACACTTGCATCGACAGAAAAATACCTTCAGATCGCCCAAGAGGCAGGGATAGACCCCGTTACTTTGGCTACGGCTTGGTCCAAGCAGTTCAGTTTTGTCGCTTCCACGATCATCGGGGCAACAACGACTGAACAGCTGGATGCTTCGCTGGCTGCGATGGAGTTGACACTCAGTGATGATGTCCTGAAAGCCTGTGACGAGGTGCACGATGAGATCCTTTACCCTATGGGGTAGGGGGACATCATATATTTGATCCTCTTATCATAAAGATCATATTTTGATATTTTATAAAAGATTAATATCAAAATAGATAGAATTTTTTATCTATGGGCACTACTCTTGAACAAGGTAAAAAATGATAAGAACGCTTTTTGTAATTTTTCTAGGCCTCTCTGCACTTCATGCAGGATATTTCAGCAAACATAACGATATGTGTGACGGTAATGAGTATTACCAGTGTGAGAACAATTATAATGCCGTCCGCAATCTCCAGATCGCATTGAACAGTGATAAAAAACTTGGAGCCAAACTCAAAGTAGACGGTAAGTGGGGTGATCACACGAAGGAGGCACTGATCTCTTTCCAGGAGAAGTACGGACTTGCAAAAGCAGATGGCTGGGTAGGAAAGCAAACGAAGCAAAAGCTTGACAGTGTTTATAAAAAAGTAACGTTTCCAAAAGATATAAAAGTGGCTCAACATTATAAAGGGAAGCGGTGTTATAGCTGTTACAGCGACTTTAGAAAGCATGTCAATCTGAAAAAAAGTTATGAAGTTTTTGAGGATAAAAGACTTCTCAAGCGGGCAAACGGACGCAATACCAAGCTCAAAGTCGATGTCTCCGAACAGCGTGTGAGACTCTATGTAGACGGTAAAGTGGCACTCTGCTCTCCCTGTACGACGGGGGCAAAAAACAAGTTTGAACCGAATACGAAGATCTATAGAGACAAACGTACGCCCAAGGGTACATTCAAGATCACAGAGAAGATCGCAGATAAGCGCTCAACCATTTTCGGAGAGTACTACCGTGGTAAAAAGATGGTCTATAAAGGGGATAAACGCAAGTTCAGCGGGAGTAAAAAAGGGCTCAGGTATCAGGGGGCTTCACTCAAGAACTGGATGCGTTTGACAAGTTCGGGTATCGGGCTGCATGCAAGCAAATATATCAAGAGGTATCCGGGGACAAACGGGTGCATCCGCCTGCCGTATAAAGTATCCCAGACAATTTTCAAGAGTGTACGTCCCGGGACGCAGGTTTCTATCGTAAACTAATCTTAATCCTCTATTTCGGTGCGTGATTACGCACCCTACGCGTATTTAATGATGAATATATCCATTCTCTTGCATCTTTTACATAACAATGTTTGACAGGGTTATGGTAAATATATTGTAATTTTTCATACATATCTTTATCATTTCTAATAGTATGTTCATAAAATCTTTTTTGCCAAACAGGCTTCATACCTCTTTGTTGTCTACTTAATGATTGTTCAAGATGTACAAAATATTTAGGTTCACAATATTTTGTAAAATAACGTTTAATAGCTGAAATTATTTTAGGATACTCTTTTACATCTTGTGGTGTAATGATCATATGAAAATGGTCAGGTAAAATCACAATAGCTTCTATCTGATAGGTATATTTTTCTTTACTGTATCTAAATGCTTCTCTAAGCAGTGTAATATTTTCTATCAATATAGGGTTCTTTTGATGTGTTGCTACTGTAATAAAATAACTATAACCATCAAGAAATATTCGTTTATAATTTGCCATACAATCATTATAAAAGATTCATAGGATAATGTAAAAAAATATCTCAAATTGTAAAGTTTACGCGTAGGGTGCGTAATCACGCACCTTCCTGACAGAGTATTTTATGACCAGAAGTCGTCTATGGTCATTCCTCCGGCTTTTTTCTTGGCTACTAGCTGGCCTATCATCGTTTTGGCACCTGTGTAGTCGGTCGTCCACGCTTCTCTGATATGCATGATGTCATATCTCTCATCAAAGGTTGCTTCGAGTTCTCCCTCTTCCAGGAGGAAGGTACGGTTTGAGGTGGAGCGGTCGTTATCGGGGTGGTACATAAAGGTCTCATAGATAAAGATCCCTCCCTCTTTGAGTGCCTTTTCTATCTGGGGAAAGAGTCTGCGGTCAAGGAAGTAGGTGCAGACGATCAGGTCGTATTTGTTCTCTTCGAGTCTGTAGCTGTCGAAATCTACCTCTTTGGCATGGATATTCTCTGTATCCTGCAGTGATCCGATGGCTGTAGAGCTGATATCCAGGGCATCTACCTGAAATCCTTGGGAGGCAAGGTATCTGGCATGTCTTCCCATGCCGCAGGCGATATCAAGTGCCTGTTTTCCCGGTGCCAGTTTGGCAAAGTTGGTGACCAGATCGATAGGTTGGGTAGGGATAGGGGCTTCTATATGTTTTTTGTCCCATTTTTCTTTATCTTCTATTGACATTTTGAGCCTTTAGTCTAATGTGTTATGATTCCATCCAAATATGAATGATGTAGAATATAACGAGGATGACCTATGAATAAACTTACTTTTATCTCCTGGAATGTCAACGGTATCCGTGCCGTGGATAAAAAAGAAGCACTGAAATGGATCGACGGGCATGATGTAGATTTTTTGGGACTGCAGGAGATCAAGGCAGAAGCCGAGCAAATACCTGAGTCGATCTTTGACCGTGAGTTCAAATTTCAGAGTATCAACTCCTCTTCGAAGAAGGGGCAGTCGGGGGTAGCGCTCTATACCGACATCAAAGGGACGCCTGATCACTGCGGGCATGTAGATATCCTGGATGAGGGGCGTATCAACGAGTACCACTTCGGGGATATCGCATTTTTCAATGTCTACTTTCCAAACGGGCAGAGCAGTGATGAGCGTCTGAGCTATAAGATGGGATTTTATGACCGCTTCCTGGAGCATATCAATGATCTGAGGAAACAGGGAAAATCGATCGTCGTATGCGGCGATGTCAATACCGCACACCGTGAGATAGACCTTGCACGCCCTAAAGCGAATGAAGGAACTTCCGGCTTCCTTCCTATGGAGAGAGCGTGGATGGATAAGCTTCTCTCCCACGGATATATCGATACTTTCCGTCATATTCACGGTGATACGCCTGAGCGTTACAGCTGGTGGAGCTACAGAGCAGGGGCCAGAGGAAGAAATGTCGGCTGGAGAATCGACTACTTCTTCGTCTCTGAGGATCTCAAAGAGCGTATTGTGGAGGCTGAGATCATGGATGAGGTGATGGGGAGTGACCACTGTCCTGTGAAACTGGTACTCAGCGTCTAGTCTTTCAACCTTTGGTCAGATGCCATCCTTTTTCACTCGGACAGGGGTAGATACGAAGATTGCTTTTTTTGAGGTATGCCAGTTCCTCTTCAGCCTCTTTGAGTGTAGGGTAGAGCATTTTAGGCAGTCCCTCTGCATCTTTGCAGCTGCAGAAGCCTTGATCCTCTTCTTTGTGCTCTGAGAGTTCATTGAGCACGATCTTGTCTGCTGTTGTATCCAGGTTTTTTTTGATCTTCTGCAGTGATTTACGAAATTCGTTCCGTTTCATGGTGAAAATTTAGTCCAGAAAGACCAAAAACTCCTGCTGTCCGAACATCTGTGCCATCTGTTTTGCGGTGACGCCTCTTTTGTTCGCGATATTCTGATTGCACCCTTTATTGATCAGTATCTTTCCGTATGCCGGTTTGCTATCGATGATCGCCTCCATCAGCGGCGTCCAGCCTACTGCATCTGCAAAGTCGATATCGGCACCCTGGTCAAGCAGATAGTGAAATATCTCCATCTGATCGTATCGGATGGCATTGTGCAACAGGGATGAACCGAAATCACCGCTCTCAGTACTGTTGAGATCATAGCCGGACCCGATCAGTTCTCTTATGATCTCTATCTCACCGTTTTTGATAAAGTATGCAACGACTTTAAAAGGGTCGATCTCTCCGTCAAATCCGGCGTTGAGGAGCAACTCTTCTTTTTTTTGAAGTACCGGATAGTGTGATGCGAAGGCATAAAGTGTCATAGGAATCCTTTTGGGTCTCTTTATTGGCACTATTATAACAGTTTTTGTATCATCTCAATATCAAGTTTATTGATAGGTGATAGTTGCACAGTGGGAACTTTTTGAGGAGATCGAACGGAGATATGTTTAATGCAAGGATGACCAGTATATCAACTACCAATATTTTTTATGCAACTGTGACGAAACCTGTGATATCACCTATCGTTTAGGTATTGGGAATCTATTACTTAATTATGTTCCCCCATTCTATTTTTATATCAGAATTTAATGCAATATCAATGCATTCATTACTACAAACTTCCCCCGTCCAATCTAAAAATTCTACTTCTAGTAATGTATCTGTATTTCTATCAATATAGAAATATATACTAACGGGATTATTATTTACATAAAATATAACTTCTTTGTATTTATCATTTTCTTTATTTTCTATATACCAACCCACTATTTGTGTATTATCATTTTTCTTATTTGTATAATACAAAGTGTTATCAATTTTAATAAATGACAAACCATTGATATTATTAGATACAAATAAAAGTTTATATAGTTCATCATCTAGATGAGATATTTTTGTGAGAATATTTATCATTTTTTCATTTAGTTCAGTCATATATCCACCTTTCTCAATTACTTTAATTTAACTTTTCGACCGCAACTAAAACATGATGCTTTTTGTCTCTTCCCTCTGTTAAAGTTCTATATTCACATTTAACTATATCATTCATTTTAAATTCCCATTTTTCTAAATAGTGATGAAACGCTTTTTTGTCATCTTCAAGGATTCTATATCTGTTGCCATCAAGTTTTTCAGCTTCAACAGGCTTCCAAACATCTATGCCCTCATCCAACAATAAGGTATAAATAAATTCTCTATTATTCATACAAAATTCCAAAAATATATAGTCAGTATCGTTAGTAGGGATAATATGTGGCCTATACAAATTCTACTTCTTATAGTGTTTTTTGTAGGTTTTCGTATCAAATCTGTTAGATAAAAATCATCATAAAACTTATAACCATTTCTTAAAGTAATAGAAAAGATAACAGGCATCAAAAGCGTAAAAATTATGATTGAAACTATTAGAAATTGGGAAGGTTCAGGTTTAACCGAAAAGAAAAGTACGGTTGCTATTATAAGTGTCCATACAGGAATCAGTTTAAGATCATCTACTTCTAACTTTTTTAGAAATGGATATGAGTTACTAATAAAAGCCAGCACTCTATCGCACATTGATATTTCCCCCTCTTTCTTTATTTTAAGTATAACAAACTTTTCCTACTGCTGCGCAAATTGTATTTGGGATATCAGTTCAGGATACACTCCCACGAAATCGTCGGAGCGAAAAAGAGCTCAAATTGGGATATATTCCAGCCTGATCTACTTTGTGTATTTCTAAGTTATAATAAACAAAAAAAGAGCCTGCCTATGCCATCATCCGATCCTGCCAGCTTAAAACGCAGTGTTACCCTTCCTATGCTCATTTTCTATGGACTTGGAAATATCTTCGGTGCCGGTATCTACGTACTTATCGGTAAGATGGCAGGGATCGCCGGGATCTATGTGCCTTTTTCATTTTTGCTGGCGTGTGTGGTGGTTCTGTTTACCGCGTTGAGCTACGCAGAGCTCTCGGCCCGATATCCTCTTAGTGCAGGAGAGGCGGTCTATATCTATGAAGGGTTCGGTTCCTCTTTACTCTCTATGGCGGTTGGGCTTTTGATCGCATTTGGAGGACTACTCTCCTCTGCGACGATACTTCATGGTTTTCACGGTTACCTGAGTACCTTTGTTGCGCTGCCTGAGATCGTGACTGTTGTGATCCTTGTGATGGCACTTAGCTTGATTGCGGTATGGGGCATCACACAGTCGATGATCATTGCCTTTATCTTAACACTTGTAGAGATGATAGGACTGGGGATGGTGATCTATGCCGGAGCAGGGTATATAGAGAGTTGGGATATCCCTTTGAAAATGGCGGTACCCCCACTGGAATTCTCCGTGATCAATGCGATCATTCTCGGTGGATTTCTGGCCTTTTTTGCATTTGTAGGATTTGAAGATATGGTCAATATCGCCGAGGAGGTGAAAGAGCCGACCAAAACGCTGCCGCGTGCCATTATGATGACACTTTTGATCACTACACTCTTTTATATGGCTATTGCACTGGTCTCTGTCCTGGTACTTTCCCCGGAAACATTGGCAAGTTCTGTTGCACCTTTGGCAAAGGTCTATGAGACGGCAACCGGAAAGAGTGCAGACGTGTTAAGTATCATAGCGATGGTGGCAGTGGTCAACGGGGCATTGATACAGATCATTATGGCTTCACGTATATTTTATGGGATGAGCAGGCAAAACTGGCTGCCCGGGTTTTTAGGCAGTGTCCACCCGAAGACACGCACTCCGATCGCCTCTACGATACTTAGCGGGGTAATTGTTTTTGTTCTTGCGACCTTTTTTGAACTCTTGACACTGGCACAGTTTAGCAGCTTTGTGATCTTTATCGTCTTTACCCTGGTCAATCTCTCTTTGATATCTGTCAAACGTAAAAATCCCCACCCTTCAGGTGTACGTACCTATCCACTCTATGTACCGGTTGTGGGGATAGTGCTTAATCTTACACTGCTCGGGTTTCAGATCGTATCGCTTATTTAGCTATACTTACAAAAAGGAGTATTATGATCACAGAACTCACACATCCGGTGATAAAAACACTGATTAATCAGTTAAGAGAGACGAAGACAGATGCATTGCGTTTTCGACATATCGTACATGAGATCGCACGGCTTATGGCGTATGAAGCACTCAGTTCCGAGCCGTTAAAAGAAAGAGAGATCGAAACATGGAACAGTCAAAGGGTATTTGAATTTATCGATGAGGAGAATCTTCTCTTCGTCTCGATACTGCGTGCCGGACTTCCGATGATCGAGTCTGTCACTGCACTCTTCCCCAAAGCCTCATCCGGTTTTTTGGCGATGCGGAGAGATGAGAAGACACACCAGAGCGTGATCTACTATGACCGTATACCGGAGTGCAGAGGGAAAACCGTGATCCTGCTTGATCCGATGGTGGCAACCGGCGGATCTTTGTGTGATGCGATCAGTGTGATCAAGAACAAAGAGCCTGAGAAGATCATCTCGCTGAATCTGATAGGTTCACCTGAAGGACTGGATGTGGTGGATCATAAACACCCCGATATCCACCTCTATATCGCCCAGATCGACGAAAAACTTGACAGCAATATGTTTATCTATCCCGGACTTGGTGATGCAGGAGACAGGTCCTACAATACCCCGGAGTAATACCTGCGAGCAGAGATGAGAACTTTCCCTCTCCAAAAGGAGGGGAGAGCAGCTTAGAATGTATAGGTAAGCTGGAAAGAGAGAGAGTCTTCGGTATGGTTGACACTTGACTCTCCGATATAGAGTTGATCGTCATCGGGGTTTTCAGGTGTCTCATTATTACTATAACCTATGATCGTATTCATCGTTGTTGTGGTTTTCGGTGCATGTACATAGGCAAGATCAACTGCAAAGGTCTCGGTAAACTCATAGGTCCCACCTAGCGTAAAGTGCGTTTTTGCCGTAGCAGGGAATCCCAGAAGATTGAAGAGGTTGATCGCATTCCCTCCTGCATACGGAAAGTTTGGTTTTGTCACTGTCGATGACGGCGCACTCGGCATCTCTTCGATCGGGTGCGAGGCATAGTTGTATCCGAGTCTCAGTGCCCAGTTGTCCCTGCTGTACTGGTACCCGTATGCCATGACATTTTGGTCCGTCCAAGCAAAGTCCTTATATCCTTTGGCGTCGGACCATTGGACCTTTTTATAGTCAACCGCAAAGGTATGGTTCTCCATCGTATACCCTATTCCGAAGCCGATCTCGGCAGGTTGTTCCAGGTGATCCCCCATCGCTTCGGGGAAAATACCAAGATCTACAAACGGCTGTGTCGCATTGGAGAGTTGGTTACCGTAGTCCATATCGATCTTTGATTTGTAGACGGCTCCCAGTGTCAAACCGTTTGAGAAGTCATAAGAGGCACCGAAATTCACCCCGAAGTTCAGGTCCTGTGCCACTCCGTCTCCTACACTGCTGCCATCAAACCCGTCATAGTTGATATCAAGCGATCCGTACTGAAGGATAGGGGTAACGGCAAAACTGAAGCCATCCGCTTTATAGGCAGCAGAGATACCGAACTGCATCAGCTGCAGGTTGGTGACCATATGCATATTGCCCGAATCAGTCATCGTGCGTGGCGCATTCCGGTAGTCAACACCCATGCCGGCAGTGCCCCACATACCGATACCGAGATACCAGTGATCATTGAGTTTATGGGAGATGGAAACGGAGGGAATGACATTCATATCCGCATCACTTTCGTGTTCTGAAGCTGTACCCATTTGGGCATTGATATCTGGCATAAAGACAATTCCTCCAAATGAAATGGAAGTTCCCTGTGTACAAGTAATGAGTGCCGGATTATGCAGTGTTGATTCGGCGCAATGGCTGACAGCGATACCTGCCCCTCCCATACCCCTTGCTTTTGTTCCTACAGAAATCATCGTATCCCCGTTGGTCGCATGCAGTGAAGTCACAGCGATCAATGATAGTGCTATTCCGGTATGTCGCAATTTTTTCCCTCTTATTATCATTCTTGTCCTTTTTATATAAGATTTAAAAATATACAAAAATAAACTTTTAATATGTATTAATTCTATAGACAAAGTAATGTTATTCTGATCATGATAGGTATATCTATGTGTATAAAAAATTTTTTGTGGCTTTTATATACTCAAACAGAGCTCTTAGTGTCTAAAATGTATAATCCCTCCAAAAAGGAACACTATGTCAAAAACACTCTACTGCATCGCTCAGTTTACTCCCAAAGAGGGAAAATTTGATGAACTTTTTGAAACACTGAAAGCTCTGGAGCCTGATACACTCAGAGAAGAGGGTTGCCTCTCCTACCGTGTGACCAAAAAGATCGACAACCCCTATGCACCGGGTGAGAGTATGCCGATTGTATTTAATGAGAGCTGGGCCAGTGTAGAGGCTTTTGAAAAACATTGCCAAAGAGAAGAGATCGTAGCGTTCTTTGAAAAAGAGTGCCTCTCCGAAGACGGCCTGGTAGCCACCTACAACGTCACAGCGTATAGTGATGAGAACCGTTAAATAAACGTGAGTGAACCTCACGTTTATAGGTTCGGAACCGAAGCGTGTCGAACGAAGTGAGCCGCGTAGGCAAAACCGTTAAGAAATCGTGAATAGTGAGAGTCGTTAAAAAAATGACAAGAGTTTGTCATTTTTAGACTCGGAACCAGAGTGGTCGGAGCGAAGTGAAGCCACGTAGGCAGTTTATAGGTTCGAAACTGTGAGAGCTGTTAATCAAACAAGAAGAGTTTCTTGTTTGTAAGCTCGGAACCATGAGAAGTGTTAAGGAAACAACCTTGTGCTTGCACTCTCTGTGAGAGCTGCTTGTTGTTTCTCACTTCGGAACCGAAAGCGATGTGCACTTCTGCACCGCTGAAGGCAAAGTGGCGCAAAGCGACCCGCGTAGGCAGTTTGTAGGTTCGAAACCATAAGATTTGGAGAGCCGAAAATGATTACAATCGTATTTGGTCCTATGTAGAAATATAAATACTTGACATTATTACTAATTAGTACTATAATTTTCGAAGAGGTATTTACGATGAAGATAAAAAATACAACAACCTATGGGAAAAGTGCTGATAAGTCTATGAAAACATGGATACAGCTATTGAGAGCCTATAATAAAATAAGGGCAAATGAAACTGCTTTTATCACTTCATTTGGTATTACGATGAACCAATTTGAAGTATTGGAGGTGCTTTACCATAGAGGTGATATGAATATTGGGATGATTACAAAACTCATTATGAGTACACCCGGAAACGTAACGGTTGTTGTCAGAAACTTAAAGAGAGACGGCTATATAAGTTCTTTCCCGGATCCAAAAGATAAAAGGGCCTCTATTTTATCTATAACGGATAAGGGTAAAGAAGTGATAGCCAGGTTGTTTCCAACACATGCAAAAAACTTCGAAAGCTACTTTGAAGTTCTAAGCGAAGAGGAGACCGACACACTATTTACACTTCTGAGAAAATTACACAAGTCGTTGTAGTTTTTCTGTGTAAATATTACTAATTAGTATTAAAAGGAAACAAGATGAAATTGATCAAACTGGGACTTATATCGATTTTGGCAGGAGGGACACTGTTTGCAGGAACCTATAATGTTGATCCGGACCACTCCCATATCGGATTTAAAGTCAAACATATGATGATCTCAAATGTAAATGGAAAATTTGATACATTTAGCGGAACATTTGAATATGATGAAAAAACAAAAACATTCAAGAGTTTGAATGGAACGGTGGAGGTGAAGTCTATCAATACAGAGAATGCGAAAAGAGATGAACATTTGAGAACATCAGACTTTTTTGCGGCAGCAGAATATCCCAAAATGACATTTGTACTGGAAAAAGTTGAAGGGGATACGGCTTACGGTAAACTCACCATGAGAGGTGTATCCAAAGATGTGGCACTCGAGTTTGAAAATAACGGTATGGTGAAAGACCCCTGGGGCAATACAAGGGTTGGAGTAGCACTTAGCGGAAAAATCAACAGAATCGACTATGGTATAAAATACAATGAGATACTTGAAGCAGGCGGTGTTGCAGTAGGTGAGACTGTGAAGATCACTATTGAACTAGAAGGAATTTTGGCTAAATAACGAGTTATATCATCAGGGAGATAGATAATGAAACCGGCAACAATACAATTACAACCCAATAGAGATTATTACTACTGTACGTGTGCCAGAAGCAAAGATAAGATATTTTGTGACGGAAGTCACAAAACAACAGACTTTACGCCTTTAAAGTTTACTGTTGATGAAGAAAAAGAGTATCATCTATGTCGATGCAAGAAAACCGATAATGCTCCGTTTTGTGATGGTTCACACACAAAATGATTACCGGTAAATCCAAGGAGTACGGAATGTATCTGATATTTGTATCAAGTTTAAATGCAAACATGAAATTAGCCACCAGTATTAAAAACCAAATGAAAGAGAACAATACAGAGAGTGCAATCATTAATCTGGTTGATCTTGAACTACCGATGTATGACAGTAGAAAAGAAGACCGTGACGGTATCCCTGTGAAGATAGGTGAACTGGTTGAACGTATGAAAAAGGCTGACGGATATATTTTTGTCGCTCCTGAGTATAATTACTCTTTACCACCGGTTTTATCAAACTTCGTTGCCTGGGTCTCCAGGTGTGGTGAAGATTTCAGAGAAGTGTTTCAGATGAAAAAAATACAGCTTGCCACACATTCCGGTAGTGGTGGCCATGATCTAATGAATGCGATGAGAACACAGTTTACCAGACTGGGGGCTATTGTTATGCCAAGAGAGATCATTACGAATTTTCAAAAGCCACTACAGCTAGAAAGCAGTCAAAAAATATTGAAACAATTTATTCTCCAGGCAGAGTAATCAAAGGATACAAGATGGTAAAAAAATTGCCTAAAGAGAATATGGGACGTTCCCACTTGGGATGGCTTGAGAGTCGATTCCACTTTAGTTTCGCAGAGTATTACAACCCAAACCATATGAATTTTGGCGTGTTGAGAGTTGTGAATGATGATATTATCCATCCAATGAGCGGCTTTGAGATGCATCGACATAGAGATATGGAGATCATTTCGTATGTGGTAGCCGGCGAGATAAGCCATAAGGATTCAATGGGGAACATTGAAACGCTGAAAAGAGGAGAAGTCCAATACCTCAGTGCAGGGGATGGCATCTTTCATAGTGAACATAATTGGCACAAGAGTCAAGATCTCAGACTTTTACAGATATGGATCCTGCCTCCCGGAGAAGGTCTGGATAGACTTTATGGGTCTTATAGGTTTCAGGCAGAGGAGCGTAAGAATACGCTTTTAAATATTGTATCATCACAAGAGGGTGATGCTAAAATCAAAATTTATCAGGATGTCAACTTTTATGTATCTGAGCTTGATGCTGCGAAAGGTATAGACTTTACCATAGACAAAGATCGACAAATCTATTTTGTACAGATTGAAGGAGTTTCAAGAGTAAACGGAAGAGTGTTGGATGATGGTGATGCAATGGAGATCGTAGATGAAAGTACATTGCAAATAGAAGCTATCACTAATAGCCATTTCCTATTTATCGAAATGCCTAAAGAAGAGTAAAGTCGTATAGCGATATAGGTACGTATTTTTAGACAATGACAAGCGGAGTATTCGAAAATAAAGCCGCACAGCCAAATGCTTATGGATGCCGGATCAAGTCCGGAATGACAGACTGCTTTATCAGAGAGAGTAGAAGCAGGCTTTTATACACTGGTTTGTCGGTAGGTAGGCAAACCGTTAAACAATTGTGAAGCATTCTACGCTCGCTTGGCTTGTCCCTCTCCGGAGCCAAGCATAATGGCGATCCATCTGGTATTTTCCTGGGTATCGAGTGCGATCTTGATCATGATCGTAAGCGGTACGGAGAGCAGCATTCCGATCGGACCCAGCAGCCAGCCCCAGAAGATGAGTGAGAGAAAGACGATCAGGGTGGAGAGCCCCAAGCCTTTTCCCATGATACGCGGCTCAAGGATAGAACCGATCGATACATTGACGATGATGTAGAGCAGGGCAACCCCCAGAGAGGTAGAGATGTCATACTGGACGATGGCCATCAGTACCGCCGGTACCGCAGCGATGATGGAACCGATCGTTGGTATGAAGTTGAGCATAAAGGCGACAAGTCCCCAGAGTACGGCATAGTGGACATCAAAGATCTTGAGTCCTATCGTGATCACCATACCTGTGGCAGCTGAGGTAAAGAACTTGAGCAGCAGATAGTGTTTGATACTGTCACTGATATCGATAAACTTTTCAAGCGAATTGGAGTTGGTCTGTGTCAGTTTACGGCTAAACTGAGAGATCTCCATCAGCATGAAGACTACGGTAAGTATGATCATAAATGACTGGGTAACCAGTGAACCAAGGCTTTTCAGGGTCGTAGCGATATACTGCATGACACTCTGCATATTAACAAGGTTGAGGATATCCTCTTTGGGGATTCCTACGCCCCAGCTCTGAAGTTTTTCAAGGAGGGCTATCAGGTCCGCACGCAGTTTTGCTTCATAGGCAGGGACATTGTTGGTAAAGTCCTCTACGGAATTCCCTACCAGCAGGAAGAGTATCGTAATGATCGCTATCAGCAGTGAAACTATCATCACCAGAGCAAAGACTTCATTGACTCTTTTGGACTTCAGCCAGAGATAGAAAGGGGAGAGGATCACTGCAAGAAAGAATGCCAGCAAAAAAGGTACGACGATCACGGCTGCCATCTTGATACCTGCCAGGATAATCACTACGGCTGCCATCACAAGTACAGTATATCCGACCTTGAATGAGTTCTCTTTCATAGGGTATTCCTTATAGACACTATTGATAGATTATAGCTTGTTAGTAGTTAAAAGTGAGGTTGAGGGGGAGAGGAAAAGAAAGGGTCGGAAATCGACCCTTTTGAAGAAAATTATTTATTTTCCAAAATGAAAGCTTCCATATCAGCAACGATAGGATCAAGTGTTCTCTCTCCATCGATCACTTTAAGAAGATTTTTCTCAGTGTAGAATGCCTGGATCTCTGCCAATGGATCAGTATAGATCTTCATACGATCGTTAAATACCTCTTCACTGTCATCGCTTCTTTGCTCACCAGGTGCTGCTTCAGCTGCACGTCCAAGGATACGACCTCTTGCACACGCTTCGCTTACTCTTACTTCGATCACTGAAGTAAGCTCGATGTTCTCTTCTTTTGAGACGATCTCGTCAAATGCAGTCATTTGCTCAGTACTTCTTGGGTAACCGTCGATAAGGATCGTGTCAACCGGAGCATTGTTGATCGCTGATACGATGGTGTTTACGATGATATCAAGTGGTACGAGTGCACCTTTTGAGATGTAGCTCTCAATCGTCTGTCCAAGCTCAGAACCGCTTGCTACCTCTTCACGAAGCATATCACCT
This sequence comes from Sulfurovum sp. MH2-6, assembly GCF_058374785.1. Lineage (NCBI taxonomy): Bacteria > Pseudomonadati > Campylobacterota > Epsilonproteobacteria > Campylobacterales > Sulfurovaceae > Sulfurovum > Sulfurovum sp. MH2-6. The sequence goes on along the minus strand of NZ_CM178170.1, from coordinate 1,542,490 downwards.
GTAGAGTAGTGTACGATATCTTCATGTTTTCCTGCGATGATACTCGCATCTGTAGTCTTACCTGAACCCGGTGCTCCGATGATCAAAAATAGTTTTTTCATTATAGTTCCTTTCTTTAATGTAGTATGCCATTTGCGCAAAGTTCAAACAGCTACGTTATCGCATATATGCGATTGAAGTGACGGGTCACTTGAGCACCCCAAGGGCACTTCTTTCAGGGAGCCTGCCGCTAAAGCAGTCCCAGTGACAAAGCAATGTGTTAAGCAGTAGGCAGCTGTCTGATTCTAAGGTTGAGCTCTTTAAGCTGCTCCTGGTCTACTACACTTGGTGCTTGTGTTAGAAGACACTGCGCCTTTTGTGTTTTCGGGAATGCGATAACATCACGGATAGAGCTGGCCCCTGTCATCAACATGATCAATCTGTCAAGACCGATCGCAAATCCACCGTGCGGCGGCGCACCGAATTTAAGTGCATCAAGCAGGAATCCGAACTTGTCTTGTGCTTCTTCTTCTGAGATACCAAGAAGTTTGAAGATCTCTGATTGGATATCTTCTTTGTGGATACGGATAGAACCACCACCAAGCTCCGTACCGTTAAGTACGATGTCATATGCGATAGATTCGATCTCTTCGATATCATCATAGTCAAGTGATTTTGGCTGTGTGAACGGGTGGTGAAGTGCTTTCACCTGACCATCTTCCACTTCGAACATAGGGAAGTCTACAACCCATAGGAACTCGAACTTGTCTTTAGGGATGATATCCATTGTCTCAGCAAGGAAGATACGGAATCTACCCATATAGTCCCATACAAGTTTCTTCTCACCTGCACCGAAGAATACCGCGTCACCCACTTCAAGTTCGCATCTGTCGATGATCAACTGGATATCTTCATCTGTGAAGAACTTCGTAAGCGGTCCTTTAAGCCCATCCTCTTTCATCTGGAAGTATCCGAGACCCTGCGCACCGAATTTACGTACGTAGTCCTCAAATCCTTTCATCTGACGCTTAGAGAAGATCTCATCACCTTTTGGAACACGTAGTGCCTTGATACGGTTCTTTTTCGGTGAACTTGCGATTTTAGAGAAGATCTCGTTGTCACATCTTTCAAAGATATCGATCACGTCTACCATTGCAAGATCATAACGCATATCCGGTTTGTCTGAACCGTATTTTTCCATCGCTTCAAAGTGCGGCATACGTTTGAATGTAGCAGGGATATCAAATCCGCATGCGGTAAATACATCATGTAGAAGTTTCTCAGCGGTTGCAATCACCTCTTCCTGGTCACAGAAGCTCATCTCGACGTCTATCTGAGTAAACTCCGGCTGTCTGTCTGCTCTAAGGTCTTCATCTCTGAAACATTTAGCGATCTGGAAGTATCTGTCAAATCCACCGACCATCAACAGCTGTTTGAAAAGCTGCGGAGACTGCGGTAGTGCATAGAACTCACCATGGTGTACACGGCTTGGTACAAGGTAGTCTCTCGCACCTTCCGGTGTAGATTTTGTGATAATTGGTGTTTCAACTTCTAGGAACCCAAGTTCATCAAGCGCGTTACGCGCAGCGATCGTCGCTTTTGATCTCAGTTTGAAGATATCGTAAGACTTTTGCGTACGGAGTTCAAGGTATCTGTGCTTGAGTTTGATCTCTTCGTTTACTTTTTCGTCGCCAAGATCAAACGGCATAGGCTTGGAACGGTTCTCGATCACGAGCTTGTCAACTACGATCTCTACTTTACCTGTTTTGAGCTTCGGGTTCTCAAGACCTTCACCTCTGGCTCTTACCTTACCTGTAGCGATCAGTACGAACTGATCTCTTACCTCTTCAGCCAGTTTATGTGCATCTGCATTGTCTGCAGGGTCACATACCAACTGTACTACTTCATCCTTGTCTCTTAGGTCGATAAAGATCAATCCACCATGGTCTCTGCGGCTGGAAACCCAACCAGCTACAGTAACCTCTTCACCAATGTTTGTTTCATTTACTTGGGCACAATAATGTGTTCTCACGTCGCTTCCTGTCCTGTATGTTGAATAGTGACGCGATTATATCCAATTGTTGTTTAAGAGTTTGAAAATGGTAGAATATCGGCCATAATATTTAAGGATGATAGATATGGCAGCAGGAATTTTTGCACTTTTGGATGATATCGCTACACTGATGGATGATGTCTCAACGATGACACAGGTAGCCACGAAAAAAACGGCAGGGATACTCGGGGATGACCTGGCAGTCAATGCGGAGAAGGCTTCGGGTTTTGCCTCTTCACGCGAACTTCCCGTACTCTGGGCGATCACCAAGGGCTCTTTGATCAATAAAGCGATCATTTTGCCTTTTGCCTTTTTGCTCAGTGCTTTTGCTCCTTGGCTCATCATCCCGATCTTGATGGTAGGAGGGGTCTATCTGGCGTATGAGGGAGCAGAGAAGATCTATGAGTACTTTGTCCCGCATGGGGAACACGAAAAACTGGAGAGCCTTGAGAAGCTTACCAATGAAGAGATATTGGCCCAGGAGAAAAAGAAGATAAAGTCTGCCATTATGACCGACTTTATCCTCTCGATCGAGATCGTGATCATTGCACTCAGTGCTGTAGCGACTGAACCGCTCACTGTCCAGATAGCTGCCGTGACATTTGTCGCTTTCGTGGCTACTGTGGGAGTCTATGGTCTGGTTGCGTTATTGGTACGTATGGATGATTTCGGGTACAAACTTATCGCATTAGGCGGGGGAGAGAGTAAAGTAGGGGAGTTTTTCGTCCTTGCTCTGCCGAAGGTGATCAAAGCGCTTACCGTTATCGGTACACTGGCGATGTTGCTTGTAGCCGGAGGTATCTTTGTACACAACGCTCATAGCATCCATGAGATGGTTCATTTCATACCTTTTATTTTTGGTGAATTGCTGGTTGGGTTGATCGTGGGTGCCGTGGCTTTGGCGGTCATGAAAGTAGTACATATACTTAAAGGTAGTTAGCGTACTCTATCGGTCTGACTTGCCAGATCGTAGGTGAAATTACTTTATATAGTATCTGTTAAATGGGTGATCTTTGATATCAAATTCGATGTGTACCACCCCTTCTTCTATGGATGAATTGAGTTTGAAGCCGCTGTGGTTGAAGAGCTTCATCATATGTTTATTTTCCAACAATACATCCGCAGTCAATCTTGAAATTCCTTTATCCCGGGCAATGGTCACAAGGTATTCAAAGAGCAGGGTGCCTATCCCTACGTCATGATAGGCATCATCTACCGCAAAGGCTATCTCCGCAACCCGCTCCGGGCGCTCCTCTTCATCTTGAACATACCTGCCGACCCCGATGATCTCTTCCTGACGCTTCTCCTCTTTGGTCACGACCAGAGCTACATGATGCTCAAAGTCCACTTCTGTAAAATATTTCAGTTCATCTTTTGTGAGGTTGCGTTTACCGCATAAAAAACGAAAATAGATGGATTTGCCCGTTAAACGGTGAAATCCATCAAGAAGACGTCGTTTGTCATCGGGTCTGATCGCACGTATCACTACATCCTCACCATTTCTAAGCACTATGTCCTGTGAAAACGCTTTGATATTTTGCATCTATCTCTCTTTATCTATCATGCTTCGTTACTATGATTATAGCGTATAGTGGGACCCGTACTTGTAAGTTGATGCGATAGTTTATCCTATGCATCAAATAAGAACGGGTTCACTTTTTTATTAAAGTGTAGAGTGACACTTTACACTTTAAGTAATATTACTCTATACTGTCACAAGTTCTACAGAAAAGGAGTTCTTATGGCACTCAAGATGAAAGAGTTGATGTCACAGACCGGTGAGAGCAAATCAACCATACTCTATTATATTAAAGAGGGGTTGCTTCCTGAGCCTTCCAAACCCAAACCCAATGTACATCTTTACGATAAAAGTTGTGTACAGATCATAAAGTTTATCAAGTATCTGCAGCATAACTTCTCTTACTCGATTGCAGAGATTAAGACGGTTTTAGAGAATAACCGTTTTGATTTTGACGGAAGTTTTGAGATGATCATCGATTCTCTCTCTTTGATATCCGGAGGAAAATCGGAAGAGGTATATACTGAAGAGGTCTTCTTGGAACGTACAGGTATTGATAAAAAAACACTTCACGCATATTTGCAGAAAGGGTATCTTTTCGAGAGCGAATCCGGCTATGGGAACAAAGAGGTTGAGATCGTCGGGATACTGAAGCGGGCAGAGAAGTTGGGGCTGGACTTCACTCTGCTCAACAGGTACGTAGAAAATGCCAGGTATCTTGCAAAGCAGGAAAATGAGATAGGCAAAAAGCTGCTTTCGAGTGAGACCGAGTCTCACAATGCACGCTATGAACTTCTGTTTGATCTGGTGCTTACACTTAAACCGTATATTTTTAACACACATACGATCAAAGCACATCAAGAAGGGCTTCATTAACCTGATGTCGGTAATTACGTTATAAAAAGGGGAAAATCAAATGAAAACACTATTCAAAATCACAGGGTTCAGTTCGTATATCTTGATCGTATTTCTTAATGCGATGACTGACCTTGGACATAAAATCATTCTACAAAATACGATCTTCAAATCTTATGAGGGGCCTGAGCTGATTATATTGACGGCGATTGTCAATGCGTTGATACTCTTGCCGTTTATTTTTCTTTTTTCGCCGGCGGGATTTATCAGCGACAAATACCCCAAGACAAAAGTGGTCGAGTATGCTTCATTGGCAGCTGTGGCGATCACATCACTGATTTTGATCTCCTATTACAGTGGTGCATTCTGGTTATCGTTTCTATTGACTTTTGTGCTTGCGGCACAGAGTGCGATCTACTCTCCTGCAAAATACGGATTGATCAAAGAGATGGTGGGTAACAGTAACCTGGCAAGTGCCAATGCCTTGGTACAAACCGTTACGATCATCTCTATACTGCTGGGAGCGGTAATCTACTCACTCTTTTTTGAGTCATTGCTGCAGGATCGTTCTATGGATGCTTCAGAGATATTGACCTACATCGCTCCTGTCGGTTACCTGTTGATCGCTGCAAGTATGATAGAGTATCTGTTTGCCCGTAGACTTCTCAAAACATTTCCTGCAGTCTCTGTCGATGAAGCGGCACATTTTGAACCCAAAAAATATACAAATCTTCATTATCTCAGAGAGAATATCCATACCCTCAAATCTTCAGAAGCGATCTGGCTCAGTATTTTGGGGCTGGGTATCTTCTGGGGTATCTCCCAGGTGGTGGTGGCGATCTTTGGAGAGTATCTCAAGAGTGACATCGGAGTGACCAATACAGTGGTGGCCCAGGGGCTGCTCTCCCTTTCCGGTTTCGGGATCATTGCCGGTTCCCTTTTTGCAGCGCGTGTCAGTAAACACTATATCGAGACAGGTATCATCCCGGTCGGTGCGCTGGGGATGACAGCTGTACTCTATATGATACCCACCATGCATACCGTAGAGGGACTTGCACTGCTGCTTTTCGGTTTCGGTTTTTTTGCAGGACTTTTTATCGTACCGCTCAATGCCCTGATACAGTTTGCCGCGCCGGATGAAAAGCTTGGAAAAGTGCTTGCGGGGAACAACTTTGTTCAAAATATCTTTATGTTCACTTTTTTGGTGCTTACGGCACTCTTTGGGTACTTGGAACTTTCAAGCAAAGTACTGTTTTATCTCATCGCCGCAGTCGCACTTCTGGGGATGGGGTATACGTTTCTTAAGCTTCCCCAGTCACTGGTGCGTTACATCGTCCGTTTCATTGTAAGTTTCAAGTATGATATCGATGTAGAGGGACTTGAGAATATCAAGCATGACAAAGGGGTACTGCTTTTAGGGAATCATATCTCTTTTCTTGACTGGGCCGTTTTACAGATCGCCTACCCGAAGCAGATTCGATTTGTCATGGAGAGAAGTTATTATGAGAAGTGGTATTTTAAGCCGTTCTTAGACTTTTTTGAGGTGATCCCTATCTCGAGCAGAGGGAGTAAAAGTGCGCTTGCCTCCGTCACCGAAGCATTGAATAAGGGTGATACCGTAGCGCTTTTCCCCGAAGGGCATCTCTCCCGCAATGGACATATCAGTACGTTTCAGCGGGGATTTGAGGTCGCAGCCAGAGAGGTGAGCGATGCGGTGATCGTACCGTTCTACCTCAGGGGATTGTGGGAAGATAACTTCTCGTATGCCTCAAAAAAGATGAAGCGTAAGAGATGCAAAGATATCTCCGTGACCTTCGGTGGGATGATGGATATACACAGTAGTGCCGGAGAGGTGAAAAAATCGGTTTTTGATCTCTCTGTAGTGAGCTGGAAGCGCTATGCACAGAGTCTACCGTCACTGCAGGAGGCGTGGATCAACTCTGCAAAAGAGGTGGGAAACAGGCTCTCTATGGCCGACTCGACAGGTATTGAGGTAAGCGGGCACAAATTCATCACAGGTACATTGATGATCGCAGGTGCACTCAAACCGATGCTGAGAGATACGCAAAATGTCGGTCTGCTTCTCCCTACTGCAGTGGGTGGTTCTATGGGCAATATGGCGCTGCTAAGCCTTGGAAAAACGGTAGTCAATCTCAACTACTCAAGCGGAGAAGAGAGCCTCAAACATGCACTGATGATCGCCGATATCACCCATGTTGTGGCATCCAGACAGTTTGTGGCCAAACTCAAAGCCAAAGGGTTTGATCTGACAGAGCTGCTTTCAAGCGTTGAGGTGATCTATCTGGAAGATATCAAAGGGCAGATGAGCAAAGCAAGAGGGCTTTTGACCCTGCTTACAGCAAAATTCCTTCCGGCAAGTTTGCTTCGTCTCCTCTTTATCAAAAAGGCAAAAGCAGAGGATACCGCTGCGATCCTTTTCTCCAGCGGTAGTGAAGGCACACCGAAAGGGATCGAGCTTACGCATAAAAATATGATGGGTAACATCAAACAGATCACCACACTACTTAACCCGAATGATGATGATGTGATGCTGGGTACCCTGCCTATCTTCCACTCGTTCGGGCTGACGGTAACGACACTGCTGCCGCTGATCGAAGGTATCCCTGTCGCAGCACATCCTGATCCGACGGATGGGTTCGGTATCGGTAAGATGGCTGCCAAGTATGAAGCGACGATGCTCTTTGCTACGGCAACCTTCTTTAGACTTTACACCCGCAACAAGAAGCTCAGTCCGCTGATGTTCTCCCATCTTCGTATGGCAGTAGCAGGGGCTGAAAAGCTGCCCAATGAGATACGCGATGCTTTCAAACAGAAGTTCGGTCACGATATCTACGAGGGGTACGGCGCGACAGAGACCACACCGGTCGCATCGGTCAATATCCCTGATGTCCTGATGCAGGACAGTTGGAAGGTACAGACGGGCAACAAGGCTGGTACCGTAGGTCTGCCGCTTCCGGGAAGCAGCTTCAAGATCGTAGACCCTGAGAGTTTTGAAGCACTTCCTACAGGAGAAGAGGGGATGATACTGATCGGCGGTACGCAGATCATGAAAGGGTATATCGGTCAGCCTGAGAAGAGTGCATCGGTCATCAAAGAGATTGACGGTATCAGATGGTATGTCACGGGGGACAAGGGACGCCTGGATGGAGATGGCTTCCTCACTATCGTAGACAGATACAGCCGTTTTGCCAAGATCGGTGGTGAGATGGTGAGCCTTGGACTCGTTGAAAGAGAGATAAACGGTTTACTGGGAGAGAACGACCAGATCGCTATCGCAGCAGTCCCGGATGAAAAGAAGGGTGAGAAACTGGTGCTTCTGCTTGAAGGAGAGATGGAACTGGAGGAGCTGAAAGCGCAGATCAAAGGGCTTGAGATGAACCCGCTGTTTGTACCGAGTGCGTATTTCAAAGTAGAGGAGTTGCCGAAACTCGGTACGGGAAAGGCGGACTTCAAAGGTGCAAAGAGACGCGTGACAGAACTAATGGGTCAAAAAGGGGAATAACAATCATGACTATTTACGATCTTAAACCGGCATTTCAAAATCTACTGCGCCTGCTTGTAAACAAGTGGACAAGTAGAGGTCAATGTGATCGCTGCACATATGATGCTTAGTTACAACCCTTGAAAGAAGTGAACTGAAACTTCTTTGTTTAAATCAGTAAATAGTTTAGCTTTTGTATAAAAAATCGATAATATAAAAATTATTAAGGTCACAATAGTTAGACTTGAATTCAATTGAATTATTTGGGGAAGAATAATTATGTTCTATTTTTAGTGTTCAATATTTTGTATTGGGTTTTTAGCGTAGAAATTGTTTTAAGGAAAGGAAAATGTTATGGGGATGATACTGGGACCAATCTATCTTTTAGGTATTTGGTTCTACGTTCTTTTTTATCAAACTATGAGAACAAGAGGAATGAATGTATTTTCAAGTCTGTTTGTTACTTTTATCGCAACACTACCTTTCACATATGATATAGTTATCACTTATATACTCGCTTTCTATCACTGTTATATCGCCTCTCCTCATCCAAAAACAGAAGTCGTTAAAAAAGTTGAATATCCTGAAGGTATCTATTGGGAAGATAATGTTTATCCGGGATTTAGTAAAGGGGATAGAGTATTAATGATTCTCAACTATCTTGATGGTAAGCACTTAAAGAGTATGGCGTTAAATGGTAATGATGGAAAGATATACGTATATCATCTTAAAGAGCCTCTATGGAGTAGTTATCAAGAGGAACATAAAGAACTTAAAGGTTTAAAACTCTATGAATCTTATGCGTATGAAGTGATGAAGAATGAAAAGGTTTATACCAAAGAAAGTATGCCAATAATGAACTATACCGTTAAATTTGATGAAGTAAGGCTTAATACGTTCACAAGAAAATTTCTTTATTCAGATGAGACAAAAGTGATAGAGAATAATACTGATCAAGTCATAGCTCATAGTCGAAGATATATGAGGTTATTCTTTAATATTGAGCCAAATTTTTTAGGAGGTGATTTATATCATTATTACAGTTCGGTAATGTGTGGACAACGGTCTAATAGCTTTGAAGATAGCGTTTTACAAGCAAGTGGACCAATTAATTATGGCAAAAAACATGAAATTTATTTAAATAAATATTTATATCTTACTAAGAGGAAAAAGTAAAGTAGATACCCTTATGACTCAAAAAGATTCCTGCATGTTTATACAGGAATCTGAAAGGGCAAAGGGAGTGTATTAGTCAGCTAGTTCGTTTCGAACGATTTTGACCGCTTCCACCATATTTTTAAGGCTTGGTTTTACCTCTTCCCATTTTCTTGTTTTCAGACCGCAGTCAGGGTTGATCCATAGCTGCTCTTTCGGGAGTACTTCAAGCAGTAGTTTGATCTGTGTGACGATCTCTTCGACGCTCGGTACTCTCGGTGAGTGGATATCGTAGACTCCCGGTCCGACCTCTTGTTTGTAGCCGACCTCTTTGAAGATCTTCAGCAGCTCATTCCCGCTTCTTGCCGTCTCTATCGAGATGACATCCGCATCCATCGCTTCAATGGTTTTGATGATATCATTGAACTCACTGTAACACATATGGGTATGGATCTGTGTCTCTTTTCTGGCAGAGCTTACGCAGATCTTGAAGTCTCTGACTGCCCACTCCTCATAGCTCTTGATATTCTCTTCTCTGAGCGGGTATCCCTCTTTGAACGCCGCTTCATCCACCTGGATGATCCGGATCCCTGCATTTTGCAGGTCATCTATCTCATCACTCAACGCAACAGCGATCTGTTTGGAGACTTCGTCTCTCGGCTTGTCATCCCTTACAAATGACCAGTTGAGTATCGTTACCGGGCCTGTCAGCATCCCTTTCATCGGTTTCTCTGTTTTGCTCTGTGCATAGGTGGTCCAGCCTACGGTCATCGCTTCCGGTCTGCTGATATCCCCATAGATAAACGGCGGTTTGACACATCTGCTTCCATAGCTCTGTACCCAGCCGTTCTGACTGAAGCCGTACCCTTTGAGCTGCTCACCGAAGTACTCAACCATATCGTTTCTCTCCGGTTCACCGTGTACCAGGATCTCAAGGTCGCACTCCTCCTGGAAGGCTACACACTCATCGATATAGGCTTTCATCTGTGCCTCATACTCCTCTTTGGAGATGAGCCCGTTTTTAAACTCTCTTCTGGCTTTTCTCAGTTCGGGTGTCTGAGGGAATGATCCGATAGTTGTTGTCGCCAGTTCCTTGTAGCCCAAAATCTCTTTTTGGAGTTTGATTCTCTCTTCATAGGCTCCCTCTCTGCTGAGTCTCTTAAAGTCATCCACTCTCTTCTGTACGCTTTGATCGTGAATGCGTGTGGATGTCCTTCTGCTCTCATTGGCTTTTTTATTTTCTTCCAATGCGCTCTTCTCACTCTCATCCAGGCTCTCTTCACCCTTGAAGAAGAGTTTTGAGATGAGTGATACTTCATCCAGCTTCTCTACGGCATAGCTCAACCAGTTCTTGATCTCTGCATCCATCTTCTCTTCATACTTCAGTGTAAAAGGCGTATGCAGAAGAGAACATGATGATGAGATGATAATATTCTCTTTGGAGACCACCTTGGCAATATTTTCCAACAGTCCTAAAGTTGTCTGGATATCGTTTTTCCAGATATTTCTACCATCTACGACTCCGGCGATCAGTTGTTTACCGCTGTTGGCGATAAGCTCCAGCGATTCGCTGTTTTTCGCTCCATGGAGGAAATCAAGCCCGATTCCCCAAACCGGTGTATTGACCAATACTTTTGTCGCTTCATTGGAGTGCTCAAAGTAGGTGGTCACGATAATATCGATATTCTCCGATACTGCTGCCAAACGGTCATAGGTAGGTTTGATGAGACTAAGGACTTTAGGTTCATTGTCTTTGACAAAAATAGGCTCATCGATCTGCAGGGTGACCCTGTCATCCAGTGTTGCAATCTCTTGTAAAAGTGCCTCATAGATCGGCAAGATCTTGGCGTGAAGCTCATAGGTATCACCTCTGTCCACTCGCTTTGAGAGACCTAAAAATGTGAGAGGTCCGATAAGGTTGATCTTTGTTTTAATCCCCTGGGCCTTTGCCTCATTATACTCATTGATGATTTTTGCAGCGTTCAAGCGGTATTCGTCTTCCAGGCTGAGTTCAGGAACGATATAGTGGTAGTTGGTGTTGAACCACTTGGTCATCTCCATCGCGACACTCTCTTTGTTCCCTCGCGCCATAGCAAAGTAAAGTGTTTCATCTTTTAATGCCTGGAATCTTTTCGGGATGGCATTCAGCATCACCGCCGTATCCAGCATCGTATCATAGAGGCTGAAGTCATTCGAACTGATAAAGTTTATCCCCGCCTCTTTCTGGTAGTTCCAGTGTCTGCTTTTCAGCTCACTAGCTACTTCTTCTACCGTATCAAATGAGCAATTACCTGCCCAGAAACTCTCCAACGATTTTTTTAACTCTCTCTGTTCTCCAATTCTTGGAAATCCTACAATATAGCTTTTTGTAGACATTACTTTATCCTTTGATATTTGTATATAGTGTGTTGATCTTGATTTGTGTGTTTGTTATGGATTGGACCCAAATCCGTAAATAGAAAAAAGCATTAGCCACAATCATTGCACTCATGGGCTTCAAGTAAAATCATCGTTGAACCTACGGGTGCAACTCATATTTTGCTTAAACCTCTTAATTACAAGCACTGCAGCTACTGCAGATTTTCTATTTCCAGATTTGGGTTAAAGTGTAATGTGAGGAGGGTGTACACCGGTTCTTCTAAATGCAAACCATGTAGTATAGTAGGGGCATCTGGGAATGAAATGGTTGATTTTTAAAATGATTCTGGTTCTTAGTCTGTAATAACAGTTGCAGTGGCAAGGCTTGGCATTTAAGGTGCGCAAGCATGCCAAAAGATCTGAAGGAGGATCGTTCTCATCGATCTCTTCCTCTTCTTTTGAGACTCTTTTGCCAAAGAGGGAAACAGCCTGAACGGTTTGGTTTTGCAGCTCTTTTTGAACACTGTAAGCCAAAATGGAAGCCAGTGTAAAATATCTTTTTCCAAAACCTTTAGGCGGTTGCACATTTTCCCTTTCTAGATTTATTTTCGAAATTATAGCAAAAATTTACTATAAAAATAGTTTAGAATGGAAAGTATTATTTTGATGATCATTTTGATCATCAGGTATGAATATGACAATTTGACACATTTTTACCCGCATATTTGAAAAGCATATAAAATACAAAATCAGCAGAGTATCTACTAAAACCGACAAAGCAAAACTATGCTACTCTAATAGATATTAAAACGATGGAGCGTCATACCTTGGAAAGATTGGCACAGATAAAAACCGCAGGCTTTATACTTAAACCTGACTCCCCTGAGATCAAACCGTTGTATGAAGAGATCAAAAGAGAGTTCGAGGATAAGGGGATCCGTGTGCTTTTGTCACAACACTCCGCAGAGATGATCGGTTGCAAGGGAATAACCTTTGATGAGATGTGCAAGACTTCGGATTTTTTGGTTTCCCTGGGGGGTGACGGTACGCTGTTGTCCCTGGTAAGAAGAAGCTATGAGTACCGTAAACCGGTGTTGGGGATCAATGCCGGCAATCTCGGTTTTTTGGCGGATATTACGATCGAAGAGGTAGAGGAGTTCCTTGAACAGTTGCTTGCAGGGGAGTACCGTGTTGATGAGCGTATGATGATCGAGGGGTATATCCGTAAATCTTCCGGAGAACAGAAGAAGTTTTTTGCCTTCAATGATGTGGTCATCAGCCGTCCTGTGATCTCGAAAATGGCACAGATCAATGCGGCGATCGACGGAGAGATGTTCAACAGCTATAAAGGGGATGGGTTGATCGTTGCAACACCTACGGGATCAACCGCTTATAACCTGGCTTCGGGCGGTCCGGTGATGTACCCTCTGACTGAGGCGTTTATCCTGACACCGATCATGGCACACTCCCTGACGCAGCGTCCGCTTGTGGTACCGGCCGATTTTACACTGGAGCTCAGCTCCCCGGATGAAAAGGTGATCGCTATGATCGACGGGCAGGATGCCTATGAGATATTTGAGGGTGATGTACTTGTCATCAAAGGAGCCAAGAGAGGTGCAAGACTGCTTCATAGAAAAGAGAGAAACTACTTCTCTGTACTGCGTGAAAAACTTTCGTGGGGAGATAAACATTGATCGAACGTCTGTATCTTCGTGAACTTGTCACATTTTCCGAAGCTGAAGTGGAGTTTGAAAAGGGACTGGTCGTCTTTACCGGGCCCAGCGGTGCCGGGAAGTCTGTACTGATGTCAGCTATACTCGCAAGTTTCGGACACAGCACACCCGGTGCAGCAGCTTTGTGTGAAGTCAATCTTGCAAAACCGCTGAAACTGGAGTCCGAAGCCTACAGCCTTGAGGAAGAGGTGACGATCAAGACAGTGAAAAAAGAGAAGGTACGTCACTATATCGACGGGCAGAATATTTCCAAAAAAGCGTTGGGAGAGCTCTTCGCTCCTTATGTACAGTATCTGAGTGTAAGGGACAAAGGGGGATTTGAGTCCGAGAAGCTTTTGGCAATGATCGAGAGTTCACTGCTTGCTCAAGACAAACGCTATAAAAAGCTTTCAAAAGAGTATAAGAAACGCTACGCAACCTATAAAAATCAGCTCCTTAAACTCAATAAGATTAGAGAAGATGAAGCCAAGCTTACCGAACTGATAGAGTTTGCCCGGTATGAAGTTGAAAAGATTGAGAAGATCGATCCGAAAGTGCGAGAGGATGAGGAGCTGATGCAGGTAAAGCATCAGCTTTCCCGTATAGACAAGATCAAAGAGGTGATGCAGCATGCCACGGCGATCTTTGATGCCGAATCAAGCGTGCAGGAGGTCTACAGGCTTTTGGATAAGGATGCCTCGGTTTTCACCGATGCACTGAACCAGGTACGTGCGGATTTTGAAGAGACCGAGTCTCTGGCTGAAGAACTTGAAGAGATGGATGTGGAGCAGATACTTGACAGGCTTTCAGACCTGACGGCACTCAAAAACCGTTATGGTTCGGTTGAAGAGGCACTGCGCTATAAAGAGGAGAAGAAAAAAGAACTTACCGGCTATGAGAACATCGAACAGGATAAGAGTATGCTGGAGAACTTTATCCGGATGGAGGCAGGCGAGTTAAATATCCTGGCACAACAGCTTTCCCGCTATCGTCAAAAAGAGGCCGTAGAGATCGAGCGAAAGTTATCGGACTATCTTGCCGCACTTAAACTGCCTGCGCTCGCTTTTACTTTTACAGCCAAACCTTTTGATGAGTCCGGAAGTGATATCTGTGATGTTCTGCTTGGCGGTTCCCGTGCGGATACGCTGAGCGGTGGTGAGTTTAACCGTGTGCGTTTGGCATTGATGGCCTCCACGATCGGCAAGGAGAACAGGGGAGGTGTACTGATACTCGATGAGATCGATGCGAATGTGAGCGGTGATGAGTCTATCGCGATTGCAGAGATGATCGCTCAGCTCTCCAAAGTGTATCAGATCTTTGCGATCTCCCACCAACCGCATCTCTCTGCCAAGGCGGATCAACATTTGGTGGTCAATAAAGCGGCACAAAAGAGTGAAGTAAGATCTCTTGATGACAAAGAGAGGATAGATGAGATCGCCCGGATCATAGCCGGCGAAAACCCTACGTCCCAGGCCCTGGAGTTTGCAAAAAAACTTAGAAACTGAATGGATAGATTTCATTTATAGCGCAGAATAGCATGAAGTCTCAGTAATACAGCATAAAATCCCAGAGTTGGTATATAATAGTAATTATGCTGAGATTAAATCAATTAAAGCTCTGGAGCTTTTTACAGACCCATTTATCTGAAGAGATCAATAAAAAACTGCTTGATCAGCTTTATCTCTACGCAAAAAAAAGTATGCCGGCACTTTTGGTACTGACGGGTATAGTGACGTTTTTTATGTCGGATTGTGTACCTGGGTATCTCCTCTATCCCTGGTTTTTCGCCTCTCTGGGCATCATCTCGAACAGGATCTATGACACCTACTATTATCTGAAACATGACTGTAGCAGCAAACAGTACACAAAATGGTATAACAGGTTCGCCTATAAAGCATTTTTTACCGCCTTCTTATGGGGAAGTGCACCTCTGATTTTTTTACCCTATACGGAGAGTCCATCTCTCTATCTCTTTACCTCTATGCTGATACTCGGTTTGAGTGGCGGGGCGATGAATTCACTTTCGCCGGATCGGCGTATCGCGACGATCTATCTGATGATTTTACTGCTGCCGTTAGGTTTTTATTTCCTTTTTCAGGGTACGGGGATCGGTACAGTCAGTTTCTTTCTTATTGTATTGTACCTGGTGATACTTTTCAGCGTCAATCAAAATGCCAGTATCAGTCTGATAGAGACCTATCAGAAAGAAGAAGATCTTACCCAGGCAAAAAAAGCCCTTTTTAGCAAACAGGATGAACTCAACAGTCTTTTTCAGCAGACGCCGATCGGTGGATTTTATTTTGATCTTGATCTGCGTATTGTAGACTGCAATGCCGCACTCTTGAAGATGTTAAACTCTACTTCGGAGGAGTTAATCGGTTTTGATCTCAATAGCATGAAAGATAAACGGCCGCTAGAAGTGATAAAAAAGTCTTTAATAGACGGTGTACAGGTATATCACGGTCCCTATATCTCTTTAAAGGGGATTGAGTTATGGATTGAAGCCAAGTGCTCTCCTTTGATGAACAATGAGGGAGAACTGATAGGAGGGATCGTACTGCTTGAAAATAAAACCAAAGAGAAAGCAGCCAATGATGAGCTCCAGTATATGGCCAGGCATGATGAGCTTACCTCACTTCATAACAGAAGGAGTTTTAAAGAGTATATGTTCTCTCTGGCCAATGAAACGCTGCACAAGACGCACTACTCGATACTTTTCTATCTTGATCTCAACCAGTTCAAACAGATCAATGACTCTTTGGGACATGGGGTAGGTGATCAGTTGCTTATATTGGTCTCTCACCGCTTGAAAGCGCTTGCCGGGGCAGAGAACTTTCTCAGCAGACTGGGGGGAGATGAGTTTACGATGATTATCCCGTTTTGTGCTACCACCGATGAAGAAGCACATCAGGTTTCAGAGCGCTTTGCCGAGAAGATACAAAAGCTTTTTACCGATGCATTTATGATCAATGAGCTGCACCTCTCTATAAAAAGCAGTATAGGCATTGTGATCATCGAACCCGGGACAACCAATATCGAGGAGTTGATACGTTATGCGGACATCTCGATGTACCAGGCAAAACGGGAAGGAAGCAAAGGCTTCTCCTACTACAACTCTGAACTGGATGATCAGAGAAAAGCACTTTTTCAGTTACAGCATGAGCTTAACCAGGCGATAGCCAATGGGGAGTTTCAGCTCTACTATCAGCCTATCGTCAATATCAGAGATAATACACTCAGGGCAACGGAAGCACTGCTCAGATGGAATCATCCGAGCAATGTACAGATGGCACCTTCTACCTTCATTGACCTGGCTATAGAGTCCGGACTGATCGACGATATCGGATGGTGGGTGATAGAACATGTCTGTCAGCAGATTTCAGAGTGGAAACAGCAGGGTAAATATCACCTGAAATATGTATCGATCAACGTCAATGCGAAACAGCTTCAACGATACGGGTTTATTGAAAGGTTCTTTGAAGTGCTCGATCAATACCGTATCAAACCGAACGAGATCAAACTGGAGATCACTGAGAGGTCTTTGATCGATAACTTTCAACAGACAAATGACGTGATCAGAGAACTGCAGGATCAAGGTGTCAAGTGTGCAATCGACGATTTTGGTACCGGCTACTCCTCTCTCTCTTATCTCCAGCGACTTTCATTTTCTGTACTCAAGATAGACAGGGAGTTTATCCAGGATATTCTGATCAACCGGGAGGATAGGTTTTTGGTAGAGAGTATTATCATGATTGCCAAAAGATTTGGTTATCACATTGTGGTAGAGGGGATAGAGACGGAAGAGCAAAAAGAGCTTATTCAAAAGATGGATCCGACAATAAGCTATCAGGGCTACCTTTTCTCTCCGCCGCTTTCTGCTGAGACATTGGAAGAAAATTTTTTGAATCTTATCAAAGAAAAATGAGATGTTGGTTTTATATGTGACAGGTAAAGCAGGGGTTTAACGGCAGCTATGCATTATGCATACTGCTCTTTTAGTTTTTGGGTATAGGTTTCAAGACACGCATAGTAGCTTTTGACAACGTCTACATCTTTACCCTCTTTTAGGTAGGTATTGAAATCAGTCAAGAGATCTGCCACCCCACCGATCCCAAGATTCGTTGCTGAACCTTTGACAGAGTGGGTAAGCTGTTCAAGTGCATGAAAGTTACCTGCCTCTACCTCTTTTGCTATTAGAGGAAGATGGCTATCGAGTTGAGAGATCAGTTCACCGACAAACTCCTTGGCATCTTCATCAGAGAGCCCCAGGCTTTCAACCGTACGAGAGTGGTCAAACGGAGGATAGTTACATGCAGGTAACTCTTTTTCCGGTACCTCTTCTTCTGCTTCCTCTTTCACAATGACCGGTTCGGGCTTGGCAGTCACTTCTTCTGTGACAACGGCTTTCTCCTCTACCGGCTCAGGTTTAGGTTTGGGTTCAGATTTGGATTTGGATTCCGCTTTCGGTTTAGGTTCTTCTTCTTTTTTTACTGTTTTAACCGGGCCAACCCTTGAAGGGGCTGACTCTTTTCTCTGTTTGCGTTTTTCTTCTCTCTCTTTTTTATACTTCTGTGCACTCTTATATTCGAAATAGATTACCCCTCCAATCCCTAATACGATTATAATCAATAAAACAGTTCCAAACATTGTTAACTCCATTTATTGTATATTCTTATACTATACTTTTTAATATTAACTTAAGGTTAAATAGTGAGCTAAGGCATATGAAGCAGAGAACCTCTGCTCACTCTGTAACGATTAGGGGGATTCATAGGCAAGGGCTTGTAGATCAGGCGTGGCAGTTGCAGAGAAATCGTGTAAATCTACCATCAATGGAAATGGGTGCTAAGTAACCAATATGTATAATAAAGATCAATTGGGGGAGAATAAAGTGATATCAGAAAGTTGGCAGAGACTCTAAAGAAAAAAAAGATTACGGGAGTGAAGATTGAACTGCAGTGATATGAGATAGGGTTGTCTGATTGAATATGAGAGGGGGAAGAAAAATGAAACAAAACTCTAGAGCGGAAGCAAAAGATACCAAACCATTCGTTGAGAGGGTTGAAAGGGGAAGGTATGTTGTGGCCAAATAATGTCGAATGGAGTGCTATGACAGAGAGGGTCATAGAGGTAGAGGGTGAGAGGTATCTATTGAGTCAGATACCGTGCGGAATACTCAAAGTCCCATCAGGCAAGCTTGTCTGTTGTGATCCTTTTAGCGACATGCAAAAAAAAGAGAATCCCTATGTTCCGGTTCCCATAGGAGAGTTCAGAGTGGTTGTGACCGTGGCGGACGTGAGTTCAAAACTGGACGGCAGTCACTACCGTGAAGCCTATGCCTCTATCATCTTCGATGAAAATGCCCAGGAGGTACGTCGAAAACTTCTTTCACCTACGATAGATGGGCAGGCAAGCAGCGAAGTCTTAAAAGAGGGTGAGTTCATCGGTTTTCCCGTGGATGCCGGAACGGCATGTTTTGTTGACGCAGAGTCACTTCTGGAAGGGATGCCGGAGGAAGAGAAGTGGTTTGATGAGCTGTTCGATTGTGCTGAAGAGAAGTGTTGGTTTGAGCTGATGGACAACCCTGATCATATACGTGAGGGGATAGCCAATATCGAACTACCGTTGAGTAGTCAGAAGAACAATCTTATACTATTTCATTCGGGATGGGGCGATGGTATATACCCTGTGATAGGCGGATATGATGCTTCAGGAGAGTTGATCGCTGTACATATAGACTTTTTTGTGATTCCTGATCCAAATCTGCAAGAAGAGGAATCGGTTGATAAGAAAGGCGATGATAAGCTTTGGTGGAAGTTTTGGTAGAGGGTGTCTCAAAATGATCAAAGAAGATGAAGAGATTCAAAAGATGTTTAAAAAGGTGGAAAAAGCATGAGATTTGAGATTAGACCGTATGAAGGTGCAGGGAAGCTGCATTTCGGGATGAGAGCATTGGAGGTCAAGGCACTCTTGGGAGAGGCATCGGATAGCTTTTTCAAAATTCCCTCGGATATCCTGGCCAGCGAGCAGTATGAAACAGAAAATCTGTTTATCTACTACAAAGAACCGGGCAATGTCGAAGCGATAGAGTTTTACCCACCGGCAAAGGTCTTTTTAGAAAGCAGAGAGCTGTTTTCACTCTCCTGTGAGGAACTGAGAAGATTGCTTTTAAAGCTGGATCCGGATCTTGAAGTAGAGGTTGACTCCTTGACATCCTATCGATTGGGGATAGGGGCCTATACCCCTAACGCAGAGGAGGATAGCACGCTGCCGGCTGAGAGTATCATCGCTTTTGAGAAGGGATATTATGAGGAAGAGTGAAGCGGAAGTGTTATTTAAAGAAGGAGGGATATGATGGATGAGATAGAACTGTATGAAGCATTGACAAACCAATGGCAAAAAGAGATGATATCTATATTGCAGAATACGCTGAAAAAGTATAAAGTTGATGATGCATTAGCCAAAGAGATCGTTGGTGACTTTACTTTTGATTTTGCGATGCTGCACGATCAATATGAGATTCACGTTGATGGACAAGACTTTAATCCAAGGATAGGATTTGATGATTTTGATGGCAATATCTTGATCAGTGAAGATGATAGTTTTCTTCATGAATATGCCTATGAAAATACACAGAACGCATATAAAAAATGAAAAAATTTTTAGTTGTTATATTGTTAGGAGTACTGCCTATGAGTTTATTTGCCAAAAAGAGTCCTGAAGATATATTTTGGAAGTGGTTTTCAGAAAATGAATCAAAGTATTTTGAACTTGAAAAAGATCAAGAAAATCTACTCTCCCAACTCTCTTCAAAACTCACGAAGTATCAAGATGGTGCGACTTACGAGATATCTACAAAAGATAAAGGCATAAGAGAGCTCATTATCAGTGCGGACGGACTGAAGGAGATTTTTCCTGTAGTGGAACAGCTTGTCTCTTCTGCCCCTAAGCTGGATCGATGGAAAGTGATCGCATTTCGACCTAGACAGGCGGATTATATGGGGTTCATATTAAACTATAGTGGTGAAGATTTCGATCCGAAGAAACTGTGGTTCTACTACCGTATAGAGGATGGTTATTTTGACCTGTTGCTGTACCATCCGACCTATACGGAAGAGAAGAGAAATCTATATATCGGGGCATTTTATATTTTACTAGACAGTGCACTTGGTGAGTATGATGTAACGATGAACCTCAGGTACATAGATCATGCCAAACTCCCTGATGAGCCTAAAGAAGCCGGACTGACACCTTTTTCTGAGTTGAGAGAAGTTTTCGATACGTATAAAATGAACTATCCTGACAAGGTGCATTCAAGATGAGAAAGATGTTCAAACTCTTTACTATGATACTATTGACGAAATGAAGATGATGAATCAAAATAGAATGACAATTTTGGAAAATAGACATCAGCATATCCTTGAAAAGGTCGCTTCGATATTTTTTGATAAAGCAAGTGAGTACAAGGATAAAAAATCATATGAGAAAGCACTTGAAAATTATGAGATCGTTATAACGCGTTATCAAAGTTGTACCTATGAAAGCATCGAGCTCTATGTGATTCGATCTTATTTGCAAAAAGGACTGATTTACAGCGATCTAAAAAAACATCAAAGTGCGATAGACACATATAATGAGATGATTGAGAGATGTTATGAGCGTTCAAATGAGAAGCTGGATCTTTACTATGCGATTGCACTCTATAATAAGTCCAGAAGTCTGCATCGTCTTAAAAAGTATGATAAAGAGTTGTTTTACTGTGATCTACTGATCAATACGTTTGAAAGCTCAAAACGTAATGAATTACTGTACCGTGTTGCAAGAGCACTCTATAGTAAGGCATATACCTTGTTGATGCGCAAAGAGTATCTGCTGTCGATGGAAACCTATACAAAACTTATCAAAAGATTTAACGACTTTCCAAATGAACAAATCGAACTAAAAGTTTTGGAAGCGATCTATTCAAAAGGGTTTATCTTAAGTATACATTTACAACAAGATGAAAAAGCGATTGAGCTCTTTAACTATATGATCGATCACTATAAAGATACGCAAGATAATGATATGGAAGTACAAGTGGTGTATGCATTAGGTGGGAAAGCCTCAAGCCTAATTACTCTTGGCAGATATAACCAGGCACTCAAATTATGCTCGGAAAGTATCGATATGATAGAGAAAAAACATAATCTTGAAGATCAAAAAATAAGAATGCTGCTTGCAAACTTTATGTTAAACCAGGCAGCAGCTTTATCTCATCTGGATCAAGACAATAAAGCAGTTGAAATTTATACAAAATTATATGATAGGTTTCATAATGATGACAATCAGGAGATACAGGAAACTGTTGCAAAATCGATATTTAGCAAGGGGTTACTTCTAGCCAAAAAAAATGATGATGAATTGATGGTTGGAAAGTACAGTAGAGTCATTAAGGAAGCAGCAGAAAACAAACAAGGTATCATTCAAACGATAATCGGTGGGGAAAGCTACTCTTAGTACGTTCATGATTATTTTATCATTTCCGAGAAGCTGGCTAGTAAATTAAAGATGAAAAAGGGGAAGAAAAATGCATCAAAATAATAAACCCGATCCCAAAGATATTAAGCCGTTAGTTGTAGGCTTGGGTGCTTGTATTGCTACACATATGATCGTTGAAGAGGGGTATCCTGTAAGGTTCATGTACCGAGAGTATCCGGATAATGAATATGACAGCGGCTGGCGCTTTATGAGTGGATATGAAGATGATGCGTATATGGACAACCCTGACAACCATGCCATCTATGATGTCAATACGATCGCAAACTTTGATCTCAGTATTATCCCGTTTTTGAATGCACAAGTTGGGCTTGCGTTTGAGAAGGTTCCCGGTGCAGAAGAGTTTGAACTGGTGGAGGACTTTTAGTGTTGATAAGGAGGAGACCAATGATCAAATATATAACGTTAGCCTTTCTCTCAATAGTTTTAGCGTTCTTCTTTTTAAATAGCACGGAACAGATTGGTGAGAGTATCAAAACAGATTTAGCATATGGAACATTTGATCATATGATACTCGATGAAAAAGAGGCATATCTTATAAGAAATCATTGTACCGGGAAAGTGAAAGAAATAGAGTGTTCATTAAAAATAGCTAAAAGCTCTGTTATGAGCGGATATCAACATTGGAAAGAGGCTGACATTGATCTAAAAAGCACTATATATTCTCCTAGGGTATTTGACAATAACGAGTGTTTTTATATGGCAGTAGATTTTAATGATACCTATGGTGTATATAAGGTCTCTAAAGAGTCTGAAGATATAGAAAAACTAGTTAGTTTTAAAAAGAAGATCGAGTATTTTAGTTCAGATAATGCAAGCAATTATATTATCGTAGATAATTGGAATGAAGAAACTGCCAAAAGAGACAAATACGGCAGATCTGTATTTGATCAAAATGCAACGAATAGTATTTATGAGAATGTTATTGGTGAGAATAATTGGAAATATAAGGGTAAAATCAATAGACATAGTTGGTTTACTTTTGACCAAAACAACAATAAATATTTTTTGAAAAGAATAGGGCCATATGCTCAAAAAACTGAACTTCGTAAGAATTCATCTAATGATGTAATCAGCATAAAAATGACATCTATAAGTGCGCAAACCGTAGTGATTGAAACAGATACCTATTGGTTTTTAGGTAAAGAAAATGAAAAGACCATCTTAAAAAACTATAAAAATGGAAAATGGAGTGTAGTTCAACAATTTGGCAACAAAAAAGTCTTTCCTAGAAGATTGTACAAATACAAAGACCTTATTGTTGTGATCACTTCAGAAATTGATCAAGGTATGTTAGGAGGTTTCGGCGGTACGCGAGCTAAAATGTTTATCTCTTATGATAATGGTAAACAGTGGCAGGATTATGAACCTGTAGGTTTTTATCTAGGAGCATATGATTTTTATAAAGATAAAAGGTTTATGGCATTTACGGGGTTTGATGAAATTATGGTGATAGATTTTGATAAATTTAGATCAAATAAGGGGGAAGAGTAGATATGAGTGTTTGTCTTATAACCAATCTTGACAATGAGTATGAAAGTACCGGGGGTTTATATGCTATCAACAATCTTTAATTTGGGTCATAGTATCTCCATCGATCATGATGTGCAAAAAGCCATAGATACTTTTATCAAGGATGCCATACCTTACGCGTATAACGTAAAGTATAATGAGATTGAGAGCCTGGATAAGGTCTTGGCATTACCTGATGAAAAAGTAGGGCAGATCATTGTATATACTTACAATCTAGCAGCAAAAATTTCTCAAAATGAGAGTTACGTAAGTTACACACTGGAAGCATGCAACTATCTGATCAAACGATATGCAGGAAAAAAGGTCATCTTGGATGATGACTATCTGGTTGTGCTCTTGGAGAAAAAAGCAAAACACCACTTTATCCCTTCGAAGTCTATTTTACGTCTGGTAGAGCGAAAATATCAAGACAAAGTATTACCAAAGAAGATAACGTCTGCATTGAAATCTTTTAAAAAACTTCATCAAAACTTTTATACGGATGAGAAGGATGTTATCGCAAGGATTGAGCTCCTGCTTCATGGGCATCAGCCTCAAGAGAGAAAGATCAAAAAAGTTGATCTCTGGACTGCTACCTATTTGGAGAATATCGAAGCACAGAAACCCGAAATACAGAACCATTTCAATGCACTTTTGGATATGTCAAATGCGAGTAGTGCAAAACCCAGTAAAAAGTGGATGAAAGATTCCAGCGTAATTTTAGAGAAGATCGGCCAGGCAAGATACGTTGATTTCATGTTAAAGATACTCGGCAGCATCGGGGGGAAAGCCGATTTTGAGATCAGGGATACCAGCTATTATGGTCAAGTTTATACTCTGGATCCCAGAACTATAGTGACTGAATACAACCACTATCTTCGCAGTCTTATCTGGGCATGCGGTAGTATCGATGATAAAGCGTTGACCGCTGCACTGGGAGAAGCTGCGCAAATGTGCTTCAAAAAGATCCCAGGGCATGGACCTCTCTCTCCAAAAATAGGAAATGCCTCTCTTTTTTCCCTCTCATCAATTGCTACGGAGGATGCGATCTATGAGATCACCAGACTCTCCACACTCGTAAAGCATCCAAGTACTAAAAAACAGATCGAAAAAACACTTGAACACCTCTCTGAAAAGACGGGACTTAGTCAAGATGAACTTAACGAACGCTCTATCCCGGACTATGGCTTCAGTCCTGATAGGACTTTAACAAAACAAATCGGAGAGAGAACAACCATCCTAACACTCTCGGGTGTAGAAAAAGTGACGCAAACATGGTTAAAAGAAAATAATAAATCACAAAAAACTACACCAAAAGAGATCAAAGAGCAATACCCTGATGAGCTCAAAGCGCTGCGTACACTGATAAAGTCCATCAAAGAGACAACCAAGTCTGTGAAAAGTCTGCTGGAGAGACACTATGCCAAGCCACGAAGGCTTGAGCTTGATATATGGAAGCAGTACTACTATCAGCATCCTCTTGTATGGTCTGTGGCAAAACCGCTGATATGGTGTTTTGAAAAAAAAGACGGCAGTAGGGTAGAGGGTATCGAGAGGGATGAAGGATTTGTAGACGTAGATGGAAAACCCATAGCCTTAAAAGAGGTGACCCATGTAAGTTTGTGGCATCCTATAGAGAGTAGTACCGAAACGGTTAGAGAGTGGCGACAGTTTATCCTGCAAAACGCCATCCGGCAACCCTTCAAGCAGGCGCACCGGGAGGTCTATGTACTCACAGATGCAGAGATCGCGACGGAGACATACTCCAATAGATTTGCATCCCATATCTTAAAGCAACACCAGTTTAATGCATTGCTCTCTCAAAGAGGATGGCATTATACACTGCAAGGTGAATGGGATAGTTATAATACGCCTTACTTGGAGACTACCGTTGGGTATCGTGTGGAGTTTTGGGTGGAACCGATCATCGACAAAGCGTATGTCAATGAGATGGGTATCTATCTCTATCTGACGACAGACCAGGTGAAGTTTTACTCAAATGAAGAGGGCGAATATGTCAATTTAAGCGAGGTGCCCAAAAAGGTCTTTTCTGAAGTATTAAGAGATATAGATCTGTTTGTAAGTATCTGCAGCATCGGGAGTGATCCAAACTGGGTAGACTCAGGACCTGAGGCGCATGGTATGATGAATGATTATTGGAGCAGTTTTTCTTTTGGTGAGTTGAGTGAAAGTGCCAAAACAAGGAGAGAGCTTTTGGAGGATTTGATACCTATGCTTGCGATCGCCGATCAATGCTCTTTGAGTGATAGATTTTTGGTGGTGAAAGGGAAACTGAGAACCTATAAAATCCATATTGGATCAAGCAACATCCAGATGGAACCTGATAACCAATATCTCTGTATCGTTCAAGACCGTTCGATGGGGCTCAAGGGAGATAAAGTGATGCTGCCGTTTGAAGATGACAATATGTTGAGCCTCATACTGAGTAAAGCATTTTTACTCGCAAATGATGACAAGATAAAAGATAAAACCATACTCTCTCAGATAAGGAGCCGTTGATGAGTAACACAGTCGTAGTAAATGATAAACAACTTACCGGAAAGGTATATAGGCAAATCAAACTAGTCATAGATGAGAGTCAAATTACACTGAAGGATTTGATCATAGAGCGTGTTTTGCAAGAGACCACTAACCATAATACGCATTCACTGGAGAAGGTCTTTACCGGCCTTGTGAATCCTGCAGATGAAAGTGCCGGTATGGTTGATGCGGAAAAGCAAATATCTATAGCGCTTAAAGGGTTTCAGGAGAACAGGTTTTTTGTATTGGTCAACGATAGACAGATATCCAGCCTTGATGAGATGCTGAGCATTGACAATAAGACACGGGTTTCATTTATAAAACTAGTGCCTCTGATAGGGGGATGAGTCATAGACTATAATAGTTAGGTACTATTGGCAGCGGTTACCATTTATAGAGACCCTCAAAATAAAAATGCACAAAAGTTTAGACCAATACAACAAAGGATATTGAATAGATGTTAATAGACTAAAAACGAAATTACCTCAAGAAGCTTTTTGGTGTTTTTTTGGAAAGAGTGGTTTTAATATTGATAAGGTAGATGATTTCATCGGTGGTGAAGAGGGTGATGTCTTGTTCTCAAACCATCAATAAGATATAATTTACCATAAACTCAGGAAGGGGGGGGAATCTGATGCTATTCACCATTCATTTTAAAGGTCAAACTATCAAACGGCTTACAATCATTTTGCCTTTTATTTTTGCAACATTGCTTTTCGGAGCCAATACGCAATTATCTCATGAACTATACAAAGAAGCAAGCAGGCTGTTGAATACCTATAATGGTGAACCCAATAGACTTCAAGAAGTACAACGGATAGCTACTAAACTTACACAGATAGATCCAAATAGTGCTGAGGCGTTACTGGTGAGGGGAAGGCTTGTTTTTCAATCAGCTTACTTGCAAAGAGATAATTATAATAAAGAGAATCTGGACAAGGCTAAGAGAATCTCACAAAAGGTGATGGATAACTTCCCTCAGATGATAGATGGATATATCTTCGCAACCGCATGTTATATGAACGACCATACAAATTATGGTACACAAAAAGCATTAGAGTTGCTTCGGAAGGCAGAAGCAATCAATAAAAACAATGTTCGTGTGCTTCTCTTGAATGCAACAATTGCCAACAAGAAAAAAGAGAGCAGAAAGGCAATATCATATGCTAAAAAAGCACTATCTTTCTCTACTGAAAACTGGCAAAAGAGTCATGCTCATCAGGAGCTCACCAAAGCATACTGGAGACTTAAAGATTACAAGAAAGCACAACAGTCATATCTTGAGATTATCAGGCTACAACCTAGTTCACCTTGGGCTTTGATCAACTACTCCTCGTTTCTTAGAAAACGAAAAGATTATGATGGTGCTATTCATTATGCTAAGAAAAGTCTTTCGTTAGCCAATTATGGTATGGGAAGATGGGTGCTTGCTGAAGCCTATTATAAAAAAGGCCATGAAATGCACTGGGGAGGTGGGAAGAAGCGTGACCGTGTCAATTCTAAGAGATGGTTTAAACTGGGTGTAGATGCCTATCCTGAACACTATGGAAACCACTACGGACTCGGAGCATCTTATTTTTATACCGGATGGAAAAATCGGAATGTAAAGATGATTGAAAAAGCTAAAAAAGAGTATGTGGAATGTCTTCGTATTCGCCCTGGAGATAAAAAAGCAAAAAAGGAACTTTCCAAAGTGGAAGCTTTTTTGAAAAAAGTTAGATAACCATGCTTTTTGGTTCTCACGTTGTACGTGGCAACCAATACTTCGATAAATGATTCAAATCATTTTTATTGTGTCGTTTCCTTATAAAACATCCCAATAGAGAACATTTTATAAGGTTTTCAATTGAAGGGTATGGATTTATGGCCTGCAAACGTCGCTATAGCGGATAACCTTATAAAATATGTTAGATTATAAGGTTTTCATATTTTAAAAATATAGAATGAATTTAAGCACAAATATATTGACCGCAAATGTTATAATTGTTACTAATTCAGTAGCATTTGCCTTTAAAAATTGATTTCTTTAGTTAGTTGGATGTTGATATCCCAATTAAAAAAGCGATAAAAATCATTAGTGAAGTAATAACTGGTATATAGATTATTTTTCTTGTGGTTGGGATAGCCATTGCTATAACGCCACCAAATAACGCAAACGCAAATGATCCAATGACTCCA
This sequence comes from Sulfurovum sp. MH2-6, assembly GCF_058374785.1. Lineage (NCBI taxonomy): Bacteria > Pseudomonadati > Campylobacterota > Epsilonproteobacteria > Campylobacterales > Sulfurovaceae > Sulfurovum > Sulfurovum sp. MH2-6. Next base: position 1,514,591 of record NZ_CM178170.1, on the reverse strand, counting down.
TTCATCCATTCGCTCCGAGGTTGAGTAGCAAAAATGAGTAGTAAAAAGATTATCAATAAAATTCCCCCTGAGAACAAAAACTTTTCACCAAACTTTTTGTTTTCATTAGTAGAGTTTTTGATGACTTCTGAAATTGGCACTTGTCTCACACCACACTTAGGACAAATTTCTGCTTTAATATTAATTATTTGACCACATTCACTACAATACTTCTCGTCAGCCGTTTTTGTCTGTTTACTCTCAAAATTTTGCATTTACTATCCCCTGCCTAACTATTTTATTAAAGGAATATAGAATCCTTCTATTATGATATTTGTTAATGATAAGAGTATACCAAAAACGTCTTGTTTTAAAACCTTATAAAATATATAACTTTATAAGGTTTCAATTTATCACTGGTTCCCAAATTGTATTTGGGAATCCATACGGAGCATGTGGCAGATCAGTTCACTATACACACCTAAACTCGGTTTGGGAGTGAGAGAGATTGCTTTCGAGGATATTTGCATAGGCCATTCATCCTGATTTGCGTTGAAGATTATATCGGTTTCATTAGAAATCATCATCGTCATTGAAGAATGCATCCACTTCAGCTTGCTCTTTTGCTTCTTGTATCGCATCAAGTTCCGCCTGGCTCATCATCATGGTTTTCATCTTTTGGACAAAAATAGTTTTGTCGGGCAGTTTCGTAAAATAGGCATAAATACCGTAACCCATGATCAGGAATGTGGAGACAAGGATAACCTTCTGAGCCACGGAAAAGGTCTGGATGGGCTCTTTAATGTTCATTTCGCATATACCGCCCGGACAGTACTTCGGATCTTTTCTCTTGACCCATTCGAAGATCTTGCATCCCAGGCAGATAGAGAATGCCGCCTCGAAGAAGAGCAGGGCCATACAGACCATACATACCATAACTTTTAGCGGGTTGGGTTGGAAATCAATGACCAGATAGTAGAACATCGGCCATGCCAGTATAAATCCCAGCATCCATGCAAAACGCTTCTGTGCAGCCCCAACATACTCAGGCTTCTGGTTTTGTACAAAAAAACGCCCCAGCATCAAACTGGGTGCATACCGTGGCTGGATGATACGCATTGTAAAGTCGATCGCAAAAAATGTTATAAAATATTTAGAAAAGACTGCCGTATGCAGTATGATCCCATTTATCAGTCCGAGAAATGCGCCGACAAACAGTATAGCTGCTGCCGCACGTGCCTCTCTTTCGTTGAGCATCCCCACCTCATATCCTGCTACTTTTTCACCATATGCGAAAAACTCTTTTATATTCATCTTATTTTTCCTTTCATCGTATGACTTAGCTGTATATGCTTCACATCAGCATGAATAAACAAATTTATAGTAACCCCAGTAATGCTGTCAATAATACAGGCGGAGTGATGACAAGCCCGACTTTCATATACTCTCCCCACCCTATCTTGACTCCTTTTTGTGCAAGTACATGCAGCCAGAGCAGGGTGGCGAGTGATCCTATAGGTGTCATCTTCGGTCCCAGATTGCTTCCGAGGATATTGGCATAGGCAAGGGCCTCCTGGCCCGCTTCGTCGATGGCGATATCCATGATCATGATCGTCGGCATATTGTTCATCACTGCACTCAGCCCTGCAGAGAGGAATCCTGTACCGATCACTGCGGCGGTCTCTCCCCTCTGTTGCAGGTGTATGATAAGTTCTGCCAGATAAGAGGTAAGTCCTGCATTTTTGAGCCCGTAGACCACGACATAGAGTCCTATTGAGAACCAGACCACCTGCCAGGGTGCAGCTTTGATCGTCATGATGGGTTTGGTTGCTTTATAGTGGTTGGCTATTGCTAAGAAGAGCAGTGCACCGCCCAGTGCAAAGAGTGATACAGGGAGGTTGAAATAGTCACCGATAAAGTAGCCTATCATCAATAGCCCCAGAAACCACCAGCTGAGCCTGAACATCGTACTGTTTTTGATCACAGATTCAGGTGTTGCAAGATGTTTAACATTGATATGGGTAGGGATATCTTTTCTAAAGTAGAGCCATAATACTACCAAAGAAGCGATGATGGCTAAAAGGTTAGGGAGGAACATATTTTTGGCATACTCCCAGAACCCTATATCAAAATAGCCTGCTGTCACAATGTTGGTCAGGTTGGATATGACCAGCGGACTGGAGGCGCTGTCACCGATAAATCCGCCAGCCATCAAAAAGGCAAAGACCGCCAGAGGCTTCATCTCCAGATGTTTCATCTTGGCCAGCAGGATAGGGGTCAGGATCAGTGCTGCCCCGTCATTGGCAAAGAGGGCTGCGACCACTGCACCAAGCACCAATACATAGACAAACATCAGATGGCCGTTCCCCCGGCTCAGTCTCACCATCTTAAGCGCTGCCCACTCAAAGAATCCTATCTCATCAAGTACCATCGATAGCAGGATGATCCCGATAAATGCGAGTGTCGCATCCCATACGATATCTGTGACGATCCATACATCATCCAGGCTGACTACGCCTAAAAACAGTGCCGCTATGGCACCGATGATCGCAGTCGTACCGATTTGAAGCCCTTTTGGCTGCCATATCACAAATACCAAGGTAATTAAAAAAATTGATACCGCTAAAAACATCGTTTACTCCAATGAAATAATGAAGTAACTATAGCAGAAATAAATAATCATATCAAGATATCTTGATTTAATGATCTGATTCTGCTACAATCTTCCTAATTCTAAACGAGGAGAGCATGATGAAAAGGTTACATATACATATATCGGTAGAGGATCTGGGAAAAAGCATACAGTTCTATACGGCGCTTTTCGGGAAGGAACCCACAAAACGTAAAGAGGATTATGCCCAATGGCTGGTGGACGACCCTGCTGTCAATATGGCGATCTCTTCGGGCAGAGCAAAAAAAGGGCTGAACCATTTGGGCCTGCAGGTTGACAGTGACGAAGCGGTGCAGGAGATTGAGGCGAGACTTCAGGCTGCCGGTGTTTTGGGAGAAAAGCAACAAGAGGCAGTATGCTGTTATGCAAAATCCAACAAGTACTGGGTCCAGGACCCTCAGGCTGTGATCTGGGAAAACTACCATACGATGGAGCAGGCAGAGACATTTGGAGGCGACAGTTTTACCGGAGGGATCGGATGCTGTGAACCGACTTTCAGCACGAATGGTCAGTGGTCAACAGAGAGATGCTGTTAAAGTGTTGACGCACTCAATGACAAATAGAGAGTAGTGATCCTTTGTTGGGGTATCGTACTTCCTGCTTAAGACAGAATATTACAATCAGGAGAATGCAAAATATGAAAAAAAATGTATTGGTTCTATGTACGGGGAACAGTTGCCGTTCAATTATGGCCGAAGCGCTTATCAATGCCAAGCTTGGTGAGTGTGTGGAAGCACAGAGTTCAGGCGTCAAAGCAAGCGGTAAAGTAAACCCGAATGCCCAGGCACTCTTAGCGTCAAAAGGGTACTGGAGGGATGCATACCACTCCAAAGTCATTGAGACGGTACTCGATACGCCATTTGATCTGGTCGTAACGGTATGTGACCATGCCCATGAAACCTGTCCTATGTTTCCCAAAGCAGTCAAGACGATACATGTAGGTTTTGAAGATCCAAGCGGCAAAGCGGTGGAGGAGTATGAAAAAACATTGAATCTCATTGAAAAAGAGCTCCTTCCGATCATCAAAGAGGAGCTTTGTTAAATGTGGAACGAGCTCTCCAAAGCGTTTATCTATAACTTTGCAGGTTTAGAGGGGAAGTTGGCTGATGCTGCACACTTTTTTCTCTATGACACGATAAAGATATGGTTTTTGCTCCTCACGATCATCTTTGCCGTCTCTTTTTTGAGAACGTGGGTCAATACAGAGTATGTCCGTGCACATCTTCAAGGGAAATCGGCACTCTACGGACATGTGGGAGCTTCACTGTTCGGGATCATCACTCCGTTTTGCTCCTGTTCTGCGATCCCGCTTTTTCTGGGGTTTATCCAGGCAAGGATCCCTGTAGGGGTAACGTTTAGTTATCTTATCTCTGCCCCGATGAATAATGAGATTGCCATCGCGATGCTTTTTGGACTTTTTGGCTGGAAGGTTACAGCTATCTATATCGGTTTCGGACTGATGGTTGCCATCCTCGGCGGTTATTTTATCGGACGAATGGGGGCAGAAAAAGAGATACTGTTGGAGGTGAAGCCAACGGATGCAGCACTGGAAGCCGAGCTTGTAAAACTGACATTTAAAGATAGAGCGAAAGAGGCATGGAACTATACCCTGGATATCTTCAGAAAGATTTACCTCTATGTCCTGCTCGGTGTAGGGGTAGGGGCGTGGATACATGGCTATATCCCCACTGACTTTATCGCACGCTATACGGGTGAGGGCAATCCGTTCGCTGTGATTATCGCCGTGATGATGGGAATCCCTATGTACTCCAATGCTGCAGGTGTCATGCCTCTGGTAGAGGTTCTGACAGACAAAGGGATGCTTTTAGGTACGGCACTGAGTTTTATGATGGCGGTAACGGCACTAAGCCTACCCGAAGCACTGATACTCAAAAAGATCATTTCCCTCAAACTCATCGGTATATTTTTTGCCATCGTAGGAAGTGGGATTATCGCAATCGGGTATCTATTTAATCTTATATTATAAAGGAGAAAGAGTGTTTAAAGTCAAGAATACCGATCATGGTATAGAAGCGTTTTTAGGCGGCTTCAAGGCTGAAGAGATTCATGCAAAAGTACAAGCGTGTCAAGAAGGGCAGTGCAGCTGTGCCTGTGATCCTGAAATGATGCAGAAAATCGAGAAAATAGAAGTAACGGCTGAAGAGAACGGTGCAACTGTCACGATTACGGGTGATGTGCATGCAGAAGAGTTAGAACCAATGATGAAGGAGTGTCTGCTATGAAGATAGAAGTATTGGGTACAGGGTGTGCCAAGTGTGTTGCGTTGGAAAAAGTTGTAAAAGAAGCGGTTGCTAAAAGCGGTAAATTCGCCCAGATAGAAAAAGTGGATGACATTATGAAGATCATGGAGTACCAGGTAGTAAGTACACCCGGACTTGTGATTGACGGCAAAGTGGTAAGTACCGGGAAACTGCTGAGTGTAGATGAAGTTTTGGCACTCATTAACGGGTAAAAATGCAAGAGAGTATCCTGGCATTACTTGAATCAAATTCGCTTTTGGCCTTTGCAGGTGCATTTGGGGCAGGCAGCATCACGGCAGTTGCTCCCTGTTCACTCGTCTCTGTACCTCTGTTGGTAGGAAGTGCAGTAGCATTGAACAAGGATCTGGAGGGGAGAAAAAAAGTATTTTATACCTATGCATTTGCATTTTTGTTTGCGCTTGGTGTGATGATAAGTTTTTCTATTTTGGGTCTCATTGTGGCAAAGTTCGGGGGATTTTTTTCCGTGGCTCCGATCTGGGCATACCTTCTTGCTTCGGTTTTGAGTCTACTCATCGGTGTGTATGCCTGGGGTCTTCTGGGTGAGATAAATAAGTCAGCTATTATGCTGCATCTGATCAGATACCGCCTCTTTGGCGGATTTTTGATAGGGATCATATTTGGTTTGGTCAGTACGCCTTGTGCTTCGGCACCGCTTGTTGCGATGATTACCGTTGCTGCCAACAGCGGGTATGTATATGCCTATGGACTTATTTTGACATTTGCATTGGGGCATTCATTGCTTCTGATGATGGCGGGTATTTCGGTCGGCTTTGCACAGGGTATCGCTTCAAATAAAGCCGTTGCAAAAGTATCAAACGCTATCAATAAAGGTTTTGCACTGATGTTGATAGGTATAGGTTTCTATTTTGCATGGCAGGTATATTTACAGATTTAGGAGAGAAAATGAGATTTTTTATTACAGTTTTTTTGATGTTGTTCGCTTCGGTTGCCTCTGGTGATGACCATATGCTCAAAGAGAGTGCATACGCGCAGGTGAAACAGAGTATCGGCAAAGGTAAACCCTATTTTTTGGAAGTAGGTTCAGACAGCTGTCATAGCTGTAAGGTGATGAGTCAGATGCTCTATGAAGCTAGACAAAAACACCCCGGGTACAACATCTCTTTTATCAATGTCAAAAAAGAGCGTGATGCTGCATCCGAACTTCATGTGATGATGATACCGACCCAAATTATTTATGATGGGAACGGCAAAGAAGTCTATCGGCATATCGGAGTGTTGAGCGAGGATGAACTTGCCGCACTCTTTACCACTTATATGTTTTAAAGAAAAGGTCTGTTCATGATCTAACGTGCGGATTGACAGATGAAATCATACAAATTACTTGACTATTCTGATACTTTTAGTTACATTTTAAATATATCATTATAAGAAAGGTATATATCATGACAAGAGAAGAGATAGCAAAACTGGGTGATGACTATGAGGTATGTCAGTGTATGGCGATCACACTTGGAGAGATCATAGAAGCGATCAAGGGTGGTGCGACAACAGTAGAGGCGCTGATGGAGAGTACCGAAGCAGGGACGGTATGTGAGCTGTGTCAGTCCCGCGAGATGGATGAGGATGAAGACAGAGAGCTGCACCTGGACGAGATCATTGCTGCCTATACGCCGGGGGATTAACCTATGAGATCTCTTTGAGGAGAGCGACCATATTGCGGTAGTGGTCACCATGCCAGTAGATACGGTTGCAGGTAGGGCAGCGCTCAAAAAACTCAAAATGTTTTTTGACCCCTTCAGGCAGCCGGTCGATGAGCTCCTCCTTATCGACGCTCTCCAATGGTGTGTTGCAGACGGTACAGCGTGAATTTTCCTTGATCTCCTTTGAGAGTCCAAAGTGTTCGAGTATCGTTTTGAGCTGTGCCTGGGTATCTGTCTCTCTCAGCAGAAAGGCGTTGGCACTCTTGCGCTCTGAAAGCTCACGGTCTCTTGTCAGAATGATACGCCCCTCTTCGTTTGCCATTTTGATCAGGTCACTGTCCTCGATATGGGTGAAGTAGAGGGTATCATACCCCAGTATACGCAGGTATTTTGCCACTCTTCCTAGATGACAGTCAGCGATAAATTTCGGCGCACGAGGCAGCTTACTCATAGAGTCTCCAGTGCCCGATATGGCGATGGTCCAGATGGGGTTTAAGATAGTCGCACAGGTCAGGGAAAAAGTCCAGAAAGTCTTTTTCCAATGCTTCTTCTGCATCTGCCACTTCATTAATGTAGCCGCTTGCACGCTCTCTGGCTAAAAGTCTCGGAGATAACCTCTTGTCGACACTGATCAATACCCTGTGCAGCTCTTCAAGGGAGTTGTACTTATTGAGCCTGTCCTGCTTCACAAGATTATGGATATGAGATTGGTGTTGCAGGGGGAGCGCAGGAGCGCGTTTGATAGCATTGGTATAAAAGTCCGTGATAAATCTCCTTCTGGGAACCCTGGAGAACTTCTCCCAGTGCTTAGAGAGAAGATAGTCATAGGTCAGGTCGATGACCACACCCCTGAGCAGACCGTGCGCTCTCAGTCTGGATTTACTGAGAGAGAAGATCTCATGGCTGTCGGTATAGCTGTCGATCAGTTTGTGAACGGCTAGCCCCTTTTTCAGGTCGCTACTGGCACTCTCCCAGGCTCTACCTTTGATGGGGTCTGCCAGGTAGTTACCCAGTTGGAAGTCCACTTTCGCTTCTGAGAGCAGTACGTGTGCGAGCCAGTTCATTGTATCGTTTACTGATAGTTGATTTTGAGCGGGATCTTCGCTCCCCAATGGGTTTCAGCCTTTATCTCACTCCCATCGGTCTGATAATGGACGGTGACTTCCTGATCGCTGTTCCATGTGATATCGGGTGCCTGATGCTTTGGTGCTCCTGCTACCACAAACACATTACCGGCCCTGTTCTCCAGGCTTTGGCTTGCATCAAGGATAGAGATTTGCGTTGTAGCGCCGTCTGTCCCGCCGCAGTCCCTTTGAAAAGTAACCGCTTTGAGCGATTGATCGGGTGAGAGATATGTTTCATATATCTTATTCTCACACAGCCCTTCTGCCAAATCCTCGGCAAAATAGAGAAATACCAGCGCAGTCACGATAGAAAAGAGGATAATGACAGAGATAGAGGTTTTAATCATTGGTACATGCCTTAGTCAATTTTGGAAGCTCTATCTCCAGATAACTGATCTCCTTGAGTACATTCTGTCGAAAGCTGTCCAGAGGAGAACGGATAGAGTAGTATGCCCAGCGTCCCTGGCGTTCCACCCGTAAGAAACCGGCATCTTTGAGTATCTTGAGGTGGCGTGAGATGCGAGACTGGATCATCTCAAAGGACTCTTCCAGTTCACAGACACAGAGAGGCCCGTGTTCATCTATAAAGCGTAAGAGTTTGATCCTTGTCTCATCATTCACTGCACCGATTGTTTGTAAAAAGATTTCCATAAAAGAAGTATAGCAAAATATCGCATTTTGAAAGATTTTGAGGCTTGTTTTGAAAAATTGGATAGAGTTACACTATGATGTTGCACCTTGATCTGGACTGCTTTTTCGCAGCCGCACACCGTATCGATGCGCCTGAGTTGCATGGTATCCCTATTGCAGTGGGAGGAAGAAGCAACCTGAGTATCTTTGATCGTAAAAAAGAGCGCAGATACCTCAGTGCCGTCAATGGTGCATTTACCAGCTCCATTCTGAGCAGCAATGAGGGGAAAAGCTTTGAGGAGTACTTTGTAGATCCTGACGGAAGAGTACGGGGGATCATCACGACAGCTTCCTATGAAGCACGTGCATACGGGGTCAAAACAGCGATGAGCGTCGCCGAGGCACTCAGGCACTGTCCGCACCTTACAGTCATCCCGCCGGACTATCCGCTCTACCATAAACTTTCACACCAGCTAAGAGTGATGCTGGAGCGAGAGATCCCTTCCATAGAACAGTTCAGTATCGATGAGTTTTTCGGTGATGTAAGCGGGTGGATAGCAGATCACGAGATAGAAGCATTTGCACTCGCGCTTAAAAACAAGGTGTATAAGGAGATGAAACTGCCGATCTCTATCGGTGTATCCGGAAGCAAGTGGATCGCAAAGCTGGCCACAGGATTTGCCAAACCGGACGGTATCAAGGTAGTCTATCCGGGTGAAGTAGACCACTTTATCAAAGATATCCCCATAGAGAAGTTTCCGGGTATCGGCAGGGGATATCAGGAGCGTTTAGCGGGACGGGGGATTCGTACACTTGGAGATATCAAAGGGAGAGAGGCGCTTTTTTACTCCTGGGGTAAACCGGGAAAACAGCTTTATGACCGTGTCTGCGGCATCGACGAAGAGGGGATCTCCGTAGCCCATGCCAAAAAATCTATCGGTATAGGCAGAACATTTGACCCGGAATCCAACCGTGATGAGATACGCAGGCGTATCACGATCCTCTGCAGGCACCTTGCCTTTCTTGTCCATAAGGGTGGTCACGTGCCTACCACTTATGCACTGAAGATCAGGTATGAATACCGCAGCAAATCAAAGGGGTTTATCAACGCTAACAGGCTTTTTAGCGAACAGTACTGCAAGGAGGTGATGTTGGAGCTCTTTAACAAGATCGATACCCATACCAACCATGCGCTCATACAGTTGAATCTTACACTCTCCAACTTTGCAGAAGAGAAGGGGGTCACGATGGATCTCTTTCATTATGGTGAGGATCAGAAGGCTTCCAGCCTTACTGAGTCGATGCAGAAACTGCGTGAGAAGTTCGGTATAGATATTATCAAAAGCGGGGGAGAGCTGTAAGCATCCATGGAAGTCCTTCGACCGGCTCAGGACGAACGATTGGATGGTATGTTGGTACCGTTCATGCTGAGCCTGTCGAAGCAGGGTTCCGGTGAGCTTGCCAGCCCACGCTGTGACCCAGACTGTCACGCTATGCCAGAAAGAAGAGAACGACACCCAGTATAAAGATAAAGAGCAGGCTTCCGTAATCGAGTATTTTTCTCAGTGTATGGTTGGAGGTACTCTTCTGACGTACTTTGATAGAGAGCAGGGCAGCTGCAAATATCACGATACTCATTCCGATACTCATGAACACAGCGGAGAGGAAACCGACAAAGTAGGCACCCAGGCTCAGCGAAAATACAAAGATCGTAATCGTCCCCGGACAGGGGACGATACCTGCCGAGAGGATAATGCCGAGATCGGTAGAGGTACTCTGACAGGCACCACAGCCGCAACTGCTCGCATGCTGGTGCGGCTGGGTCGCAGACCATAGAGGCTGTTTCTTCTCTTTTTTCGGCAGTCTTTTGTAGAGCAGATAGAGTGCAATGACGATAATGATCACGGCACTGATCCTGATCGTGACTGACTCCAGGTCCGCAAAATAGGTACTGAGATAGGTATTGAGGACAAAATAGATCACAAAGGTCAGCAAAAAGGCAGAGAAGGTATGTACCACACCGATCAGCGATGCGACACTGAAAGCTTTAAAAACAGAGCGGTTATTACCCAGGAAATAGGCTGCGACCAGACTTTTGCCATGTCCCGGACCCAGGGCATGGATCACCCCGTAGATAAGAGAAAATGCAAGGAGCCAAAAGTATGCAAGGATAGACCCTTCACGCTCGATCTGTTTCACCAGTCCGAAAATATGCGCTTTTGTCTGTTGCAGTTTCTCCCCCAGGAAGCCTAACATACCTGTAGCGTTGTTTTCTCTATCCGTTAGTGTGTTTTGAATGTTTTCTATTGAACTGCCAAGTTTCATATCATTTAACGGAATGAACGAGGTGCTTCCCGCATCGATAAAGGTCGAGTTGTTGTCAGACTCCTGCAGCGAAACCTTCTCTATCGCAAATCTGAAAAACCCCTGCTTGTCAAACATGCTAAGGTATATCGCATCTCCCACCCTGGGTCTCTGGGATAGGGAGAGGTGGTACTGAAAATACATTTGATCAGACTTGTAATAGGTCTTTACCCTGCTGATAGAGAAGTCGAGATAGTGTGCCACATCATAGGCATCGACATTTTCAACATACTTGATATAGGTGAGATAGTGGTCCTGAGAAAGGTAGTCTGCAAACGTCGTGGTGATCTGATCAAGCTCTGCGGCACTCAGTTTACCGTCTCTGTCTTTGTCATGGTTGAGTAGGGTTTCTGCAGAGAAGTATTGTTTGAAACGCCAGGTAAAGTCCAGCTCTATGCGGTCTGCTGTATGATGCTCCTCGATAGAGACGGTGACATGAGGTACCTGCGCCCTACATAACGCACACGCGAAGGTAAAGCTGCTGAAGAGTAGGAAAAAGAGCAGCGTCCTAAAAAGGATCATGAAGCACTCTTAAACTTATTGAGAAGCAGAAACATACCAAGCCCTACTGCCGAGATGATGATGATCGAAGCGCCCGAGGTGAGGTTATAGGTATAAGAGACTGCCAATCCTATCAACGTGAAGAGGGTGGCGATAAGTCCGGAGTAGAGCATCATTTTCGCCAGGGAATTTGAGAGTTTTTCTGCGATATAGACCGGGATCGTCAGCATGGCGATCACCAGGATAAGTCCCACCACTTTGATAGCGATCACTACTGTCAGTGCGGAGAGGATCAGGATCAGTGTATAGAAAAGGCGTACATTGACACCGCGAAGGGCCGCATATTCGCTGTCATAAGAGACAGCAAGGATATCACGGTATCTCAGGCCCATCACTGCAACGATCACCCCGAGCAGTGCCCCCATAAAGTAGAGATCCTCACTGCTTACAGCCAGGATAGAGCCAAAGAGATAGCTCATCATATCCACATTGTATCCCGGAGTGATATCGATAAGGATGACACCAATGGCCATTCCGACCGCCCAGATCAGCCCGATAAAGGTATCGATGCGTTCACGTTTTCTGAGCGTCAGCGCGGAGACAAGAAGCGCCGCACCTACAGCGAAAAGGGATGCGCCCAAAAAGATCGGCAGTCCCAAAAAGACTGCAAGCCCGATCCCACCGTAGGAGGCATGAGCGATCCCTCCTGCCAGGAATACCATACGGTTCACCACGATGAGTGACCCGATGATACCGGAAGTCAGACTGACCAGCAGTCCGGCGATCAGTGCATGTTGGATAAATCCATAGGAGAGTGCTTCTATCATGGTTTTGTCCTCCATTTTTCTACAGGTTCACACGCCTCACAACTGCTTTTGGAACCCAGCATCTGCAGAAGTTCCACTTCACAAAAGTGCTCTCCTTTGCTGTGGGTATGGAAGGTTTTCTCTTTGTTGGAGATATCGTGATAGGAGAGTGTTTTGTTGATATGCGCTACCTTGTTGGCATACTCCAGGATCACTGAGATATCATGACTGACGACGATGATCGTTACACTCTTGGCAAGCAGTTTAAGGAGTTCGTAGATATCTCTTTGTCCTGCCACATCGATGCTGGCAGTGGGCTCATCAAGGATAAGGATGGAAGGGTGTGCACAGAGCGCTCTGGCGATCATGACACGCTGTCTCTGACCTCCTGAGAGAGAGCCGATCTTCTGATCGGCATAGGCTTCCATGCCTACCTGTGCCAATGCTCCCATCGCACAGGAGATCTCCTCTTTGCCATAACCGAATAGCGGACGCTTTCCGCCCACATGCCCCATCATCACCACTTCGATCACCTTGATAGGGAAATCAGTATTGACATTGGTGTTTTGCGGTACATACCCTATATGAGAGAGGTTTTTGCTCGGTTCTTTCCCCAATACTTTGACCGTCCCTTTTTTGGGATTGAGGATACCAAGGATAACCTTGAGGAGGGTGGATTTACCTCCGCCGTTCGGGCCGATGATCGCCAGGAAGTCCTCTTTTTGAACACTAAGATTGATCTCTTCAAGGATCAGCTCTTTCTCGTAAGAAAAGCTCACATTGGTGACGTCGATCACACTCATAGCTTACTTCCCTGCAACAGCGTTGGCTAAGTTGATCAGGTTCTGTGACCAGTTGGGTGCGAGCGGAGAAACCTTGATCACCTTGATACCGAGCTCTTCTGAGATCAGCTTGGCTGTCGCATCAGAGAACTCGGGCTGCGTAAAGATCGCTTTTACCTTGTTCTTCTTTGCCTCTTCGATCAAATGCATAAGCTCTTGAGGCTTTGGTGCTTTACCTTCGACCTCTACAGGAAGTTGTTCCAGCCCATAGGCTTTTGCGAAGTACCCCCATGCCGGGTGGAAGACCATAAAGGCTGCATCTTCAGGCGTGTTTGCCAATATCTTTTTGACCGCCTCATCTGTCTCTTTGACCTGTGCCGTGAAGGTTTCAAGGTTTTTCTTATAGTAGGCTGCATTTTCCGGATCTGCTTTGCTGAGTGCTGCATAGATATTCTTTGCGATAGTCAGCACGTTTTTCGGATCGGTCCAGATATGCGGGTCGAGGGTACCCTTATGGTCATGCTCTTCATGGTGCTCTGCATCATCGTGGTGCTCATCCTCTTCATGATGCTGATGCACGTCATGCTCTTTATCATGATCCTCTGCTTTATCTTCATCATGGTGTTCATGGGATACCATCGGCAGTTTCTCTATCCCCTGTGAGAGGTCTATGATCTTCATATTCGCATTGAGACTGCTGAACTTCTCCATCCATACCTGTTCAAACTCTACACCGATTTTAAAGTAGAGTTCCGCTTTGGTGATCTCTTTCATCTGTGAAGGTTTAGGCTCATAGGTGTGTGGCGAGTTCCCCGGTTTGACCATAAGGGCTATCTCCACCTTCTCCCCACCGATCGCTTCAACGAAAGTTTTTTGGGGTAAGATACTGACAACGGTTTTGATATTTGCAGAGAGATATGACGTTAATAGTGTGATAATAAGTAGTAATTTTTTCATAATCGGCATTATAGCGAATTGTCCCGCAGTGGTAGATAATAGTGATAATGATTTTTGATAAATTTTTTCCTTAAGTGCAAGCCGGAGCTTTGGGAGATAAAATTCCAGCTTGTTTCATCTATATTATTTTAACTCTTTTTCTATGGTTTCTGTGTCCAGGTTGCCGTGTATTTCCAAAATATGCTTGATATGTTCATTGAGTTTATGTTTCTCTTTCAATGTACTTTGACTGTATCTCTCTTTGAGAGAGTCTAGATGCATTTCAAAATCTTCATTTACCGTATCTTCCTGTAAGTTTTTTTCATTTTCCATTTTATTTCCTTTCTTTGGGTTTGATTATACAAGTGTATACATTATTATTCTATCCTATATATCTGTATGGATTTCCACAAAAAATTTGGAAACCAGTAAAGAGTTGTAGGTTCTCATATTGTTACATCTCAATCGTTTTCAATAAGGAAAGCTCTTGATTTTGTACTGTTTTCTCTTAGATGTTTTATTTTGGAATATTCTACTGAAAAAAAGCACTCTTTTGCTTCTTTCATTGAGTTGAAGGCTATAATGATAGATCTTTCAGGCTTTTCCCCACTCAAAGGTATTATCTTATTGCTTCTGGCAATATATTCACCCTGATGTGCCTGAATAATTTTTACAACTTGATCGATATACTCTGCATACATGTTCTCATCAAATATTTCTTCAATCATCACTACAAAAATTATTTTTTTCAAATTTATATCTTTTAATGCTCTCTAAGTTTTGATTATGCCAACCTGGCACCGTTTGGTAACTCCATATCAACAGTCGAAAGTACGACTGAACCATCAGGTCTATGCAGCCCTGTAACCAAACATTCGGATATCATAGGGCCAATTTGTTTTGGTGGGAAATTAACGACAGCTAACACCTGCTTATTTAATAACATATCTTTTGTATATAACTCTGTTATTTGTGCACTGGATTTTTTCACACCGATCTCCTCTCCAAAGTCTACTTTCAATTTAAAGGCAGGTTTCTTTGCTTCCGGAAAATCTTCTACTTCGATGATGGTTCCGACTCTAATATCGACTTTTTGAAAGTCATTCCACTCTATAGTTTTCATTTATTCTCCTGGTCGGTATAATGTTTATTTCCAGTTCTTTCTTCTTCCTCGTCCCGCAAACTGGAGCTTGGGGAGTGCCATACCTATTATTGTATCACCAAAACCTCTTAATTCCCAGTAAACCATCCATATACACATAATTCCTTGCCGGACTATATCTTCAATCAGTGGTACCGTCTATATATCTACGCTTCTCAGGATTGGTATAAATCTATTTTGTAGCAGTATGATCTTCGCAAGAGATGTTTGGCAGTGCCAAACCTACGCAATGCAGTACGAACGGATTTTTCGTAGGGTGGGAACATCCCACCATGATGGTGGATTTTATCCACCCTCCAGTGAGCACTCTCCTTAGCTACACCTTGATACGCTACACCCATGAGCGCACATGCACGCTTGTCGGGAGTTCTTTCACATCTGCTGGAGTTTGGTGACGAGGGAATAGCCGATAGTTGAACATGGTGTCGGGATAACACCGCTGTGCTATAATGAGGAGATAACAACAGCATTTGAAAAAGGAGTTACGATGCCTGCCAAGCGAACCGCCTCTGCTCGCCCGCTTTATCTCTGCGCACCGGTTAATGCCTTGGTTGAGGGGCTGTATGAAGAGAACATCCCTTTTGCCGAGGTCAAACGCCACGGAGACTTTGGGCTGGGAACCTTTGACGACCTCGATGGTGAGATGGTGATGCTCGGTGGCAAGATCTACCAGATCACCGCTGACGGTGAGGCGCATGAGGTGAGTGAGGAGCTTCACACTCCTTTTGCGGTTGTTACCTTTTTCGAACCGACCTTTTCGACGACCTTCGACGAAGGGATGGATTACGAGACTTTCCAGGAACGTCTCGAAAGCCTCTTCCCTTCGCCGAACCTCTTCTACGCCATCCGCGTTACGGGAAGCTTCAGCCACATCCGGGCACGCTCCGTCCCCAAACAGCACAACTACCGCCCGCTTGATGAAGCGGCGCACGAACAGCATACCTTCGACTTTAAGGATACAGAGGGGTGCCTCGTCGGATTTTTTACCCCGGCGTTCATGGCCTCGCTCAACGTGCCGGGCCTGCATCTGCACTTTCTCACAAACGACCGCCGCCGCGGCGGCCACCTGCTCTCATGCCGCCCCGAAACGGTCACCGTAGAGGTCCAGGTCATCCATGCCCTCGAACTCTCCCTGCCGATGACCCGAGACTACCTGACCCGGGACTTTTCCCACGACACAACGGCCGCACTGGAAAAAGTGGAAAAATAAGCCTAGTGCAGGGCATATCTCAGTTAAAACAATCAATACCACCGATAGGTGGAAGCAATACCCAAGAAACAAAGTCGTAGTGTCTGCATCTCACCTACGGAGAGGTGAGACGAGGAAAAGTTTGCATCCCAAGCTGTAGCTTGGGGCGTAGGAGAAAAATATCGCTTATTGAAAAGTCTGTTTTTTATCCACAGATAAACGCCCATATAATTTTTATGCCCAAAAGATAAAGGATAATCGCTAAAAATCTCTTTATTTGAGTTTGTGAAAGTTTATAGATCATCAAATGATTTCCTACAATCCCGCCTAGAATTGATCCAATCGCAACAGCACCTAAAAGCAACCAATCAATCTCTATCAAAAAGAGGTAAGTGCTAAATGCAAAAAGTGTTGAAAAAGGGATTATAAAACTTACCAAAATCGCTACTTTTTTTGCTTCATATCCAAGATATATTAAAAGTGGCACGATGATTGCACCACCGCCAATTCCTAAAATTCCACTTATATATCCAACGAGTATTCCACCAAAAATCATAAGCCATTTGATTTGTGTATGCACATGACTTGATGGTTTCCCTTTAAGCATCAAAGTAGCACTTATGAATAAAAATATCCCAAATCCAAACTTCACATACTCCGTATCCAAAAATGTAGAACTATAAGCTCCAAGCGGTGCGAAGATTGTAGTAGCCAGTGCGAAGGGGAGTACCTCTTTGATACCCACTAACCCTTTTTTAAAATTAAGAATGGAAGCGCTGATGGTTGAAAGGGTATTGGAAAAAAGTCCAGAGGCTTTGGCCATATCAAATCCCACTCCAAATAAATTTAAAAATGGGATAAGCGCCACCGATGAACCAACCCCTCCAATAGAAAAAATGGTAGAGATGATAAAAGTTAAGAAAAAATAAAAAAGATATTCCAATTTATCTCCAGTCACCGGTACCATTACCATATCCGCGTTTCAGCGGGTCGGCATGAATATCTTGTATCTTATTTATCATCATCGCATCGCTTTGTATCAGCATTATCTTCTCAAGAGACGTTTGGCAGTGCCAAACCTACTACTGTTTTGGTGCGTGGCTACGCACCCTACGCGAAAGATCTCGGATGGAACAGATTTAGAAGAGAAGAGTAGAGTCTTAGTACTCTTCTCCCCCTTCATAGTAAAACTCGTCCAATCCTTCCAAGAAGGCATCCAGGAGTTCATCCGAGCAGGGTTTGAAGTTTTTGTGGCTCTCTTTGCGGAAGAGGGAAGAGAGCTGTTGTTTGCTCAGCTCTACATCTACCAGGGCAAAGAGCATCTGAAGTTCGTGCTCTTTGAGGTTGAGTGCGATACGGAGCTTTTTGAGGATGAGATTGTTGGTAAGTTCTACCGCTTCCTCTTCATTTTTCTTCTGCGGAGCAGGGCCGCGCTTGAGTGTGACCAGTCCATCCAGAAAGACCCCCAGCTCTTCATAGCTGCATTGTTCAAAGCCCTTATCCTGACGGCGTTTGAGCAGGCTCTCCAGATGCTCCGGAGTCATTTCATACTCCTCCAAACCATAGGCTTTTAGTATCTCTTCATTGGTGAGGTGCAGGGCTTTTTTGATCCTGTAGAGGATATCGTTGGTTGTGATGATCATGTGTCTACTTCTTTGCTACTTCTTCTGCGAGGTCTCGCATGCCCTTGGTCAGTTCATTGATGAGCTTCAGGCAGTTCTTGTCTTTGATGTTGTGTTTTAAAGACCAGTACTCCGGGTTGGTGTATGAGATGGTCGTCTCTCCCTCATAGGTTGTGGTAAAGAGCATCTTCAGGGGAAGATCCATCCCCATCGAGGGGTTGCACTGCATCAGTACCGTAGCGGTGAGAGGATTCTCAAACTCCACTACCGTGTTCTGTTTGAGCGCCATATTGAGAGACTTGGCATTTTCGGAGTGATCGATCGTGGCAAAGTGGGTGAGTCCTCTCTCCTTGATGATCTTCTTCAGCTTGGCGATCGCAGCAGGTGCTTTGTTTTGGCTCGGTACCTCTTCGATAAATGCACCCTTCTTGTTCTCACATCCTGCCAGAGCAAACAGTATCAACGCAGCTACTATTAAATTTCTCATCTCATTCCTTTGCTAATGTGCTTAAAAGCCAAGCTTCTAAGCGGAGGGCTCACAACGCTGGCGTTGTTATAGAGGTTTTGCCTCAACTTCCACACTTATACGTTAAATCTGAAGTGCATCACATCGCCGTCTTGTACGATGTACTCTTTACCTTCAAGTCTGTTCTTCCCTGCCTCTTTGGCACCTTGCTCCCCACCGCACGCGATAAAGTCCTCATAGCTGATCACTTCTGCACGGATAAAGCCTTTTTCAAAGTCATTGTGGATCACGGCTGCAGCTTTCGGAGCAGTCGTACCTTTACGGATCGTCCATGCACGTACCTCTTTGACACCTGCAGTGAAGTAGCTCATGAGTCCCAGTTTATCAAATCCTTTATGGATGATCTGGTCAAGTCCTGACTCCTCTACACCGAGTGACTCGAGCATCTCGGCTTTCTCTTCTTCATCGAACTCCACCATCTCCTCTTCCACTTTGGCACAGAGTTTGATCACCTCTCTGTTACGCTCGGCAGCATAGGCTTTGACCGCCTGGACATACTCGTTGTCTTCAGCGAGTCCGTCTTCATCGACATTTGCACCATACATGATCTCTTTGCTTGTAAGGAATCTGAGGTCTCTGTTCATGAGTTTGAAGATATCTTCATCGACTTTTTCAAAACTTGATACAGGGTTTCCTTCTGCGATAAACTCCATAAGCTCTTCAGCGATCGCCAGTTGTGCTACGGCATCTCTATCTTTACCTTTGGCTTTTTTCTTCAGGCTGTCGATACGCTTTTCCAGTGAATCCATATCTGCCAAAAGAAGCTCCTGCTCAATGATCTCGATATCTCTGATCGGATCGATACTCCCCTCAGTGTGGGTGATGTTCTCATCTTCAAAACATCTAACAATTTGAAGGATCACTTCTGTTTCACGGATATTTGAAAGGAATTTGTTCCCAAGCCCTTCACCTTTGCTAGCACCTTTTACAAGTCCTGCGATATCTACGAAATCGAGTGTAGAGTGCTGGAGACGTTCCGGGTTGACGATCTTTGCGAGTTCGTCAAGTCTTTTGTCCGGTACGGGTACGACTGCCTTGTTCGGTTCGATCGTACAGAAAGGGTAGTTAGCACTCTCAGCATTTTGTGCTTTTGTCAGTGCGTTAAAAGTGGTGGATTTACCGACATTCGGTAATCCTACAAGTCCTATGCCTAGTCCCATGTCATTCCTTATGTTACTATAGTTTAATGGTTGTGATTTTAGCTAAAAATTGGTGAAGAGGGGGTTAGTTTCCCGTAAGTATGCATCAGAAGAGTCTATATGCAGCATGATGTTGTGCGTTTTAGAGGATCTCATCTTGAAGATAGAGTCTCATCGCAATGATAAGTCTGTTCAGTTTCTCGGGGAAAACCTCTTTGAACTCTTCGATACGGTGTTCTGTACCGTAGATAAAAAACTTTTTCATTCTCGCTACCGCTTCATCCATTTCATAAGCACCCAGTGAGTGGAGTTTGGGGCCGATCTTTACACATGCAAGTTTGATCTTCTCATACTCTTGCGCTTCGATCCACTTTGGCATCTGTTTGACAAGGCTGCCGTTTAAAGCGATAAACTCTCTGAGCATCTGTTTATAGAGCTGTTCATCCCCTTCATAGGCAGCGATGCCTGCTTCCACATCCAATCCTTTCATCTTAAGTGCGGAAAGCGTAGAGACAGGTCTTAGAATATGGCCCAGGTAGGTTTGAAACAGCGTATAAAGCCGTCCGATATTCAGGGGTTTTGTCATATATCCATTCGCACCGGCTGCATACATACGCTCTAGCTCTTTGCCCATGGTAAATGCGGTGAAGGTGATGATAGGCAGCGTATCAAAATGATGATTATTTCTGATCTTTTCTGTACAGGTATATCCATCCATCAGAGGCATACTGATATCCATCAATACCAGGTCAAACTCCCTATCGGGAAGATGGAGCTGCTCCAGTGCTTCTTTTCCGTTGTTGGCGATAGTGATAAGTATCCCTGATTTTTGCAATATCCCCTGGAGGATCTTTTGATTGATCTTGTTATCCTCCACAAGCAGGACCCTTGCTCCTTTAAAGTTATAGAAGTCATCTACTGTGATATTTTCTGCCTCTTCAAAAGGTTCCCTTGTCGTGTAGGGGAGATTTCTTGGACGTTGACGTAGCGTTTGAGGGGAAGATGTATGTTCATACGTTTTGTCTGTATAGGGTGAGATATTGGTTTTATCTGCATAACTTTTTATCTGTTTGGATGTCGATAACGGGGAGTCTGTTTGTCTCTGTTTGCTCTTGTTTCTTGTGTAAGCATAGAGAGAGACCGCAAGAAGTGATATGAAAAGAGAAACGATCAAAAACAGGTCAATCAAAGATGATGTATTTGATGGAGGCATCGAATCCCCTTCTGCATATTTGGATAGTGATACAAATATTAAAAAATATTTCTTTCATTTTATTATATATTAGACGGACTTATGCTTCTCTTGAGAAATCTGGCTGTCACCGTATCCATCGTCTCTATATGTGTCACAAGCCAGTGAGGCAGTACTTCGATCAGGTAGATCTTGAGAGGCTTCGGTTCCCTGGTCCCTTTCCATTGTTCCATCAGGCTGGATATCTCTCCAAGTACCCTGTCATGTTCACCTTTATGCATGGCATAAGGGGGAAAACCGCTTTCTCTCATCTTCACCTCTTCCCCCTCAAAGTGTGAGACGGTATGGGTGTACCACTTTTCTAAAGAGCTATCTACCGCTAAAGCGTTCTTTTCTGTAGGCTCACTCTCATAAGCTAAGAGTGTTTCAAAGAGACGGTTGATCAGATGCACATCCTCTTGGTGTACTTCGTTCATAAACGCCATATCTACCAAGGGAAGTGTATCAATATCCAGAAGCATAGGTTACGCTTTCGCCAGCTTTTCAAGCAGTTTTACCATCATACGTACACCGGCACCGCTTGCTCCGTGAGGGTTCTCTCCCCATACGTGTTCTACAAAGGCAGGACCCGCGATATCGATATGCGCCCACTTCTCTTTGTGGTTTTCATCGATGAACTCCGAGAGGAACTGACCTGCGGTGATGGCACCACCGTATCTCGTGTTAGAGATGTTGCAGAGATCGGCGATATCTGATTTGAGCGTCTTTTTCAGGTATCGGTTGAAGTCAAGCTTGGTAGCCAGTTCACCCGCATTTTGCGCAGCCTCAACGACCATCTCTTTTGGTTGGTTTGTATTTCCCATGACCCCTGAAGTATAGTGCCCCACACCGACTACGCAAGCACCGGTAAGTGTAGCAAAGTCAAAAATATAGTCTGCTTTTACCTCTTGTTGTGCATAGCAGAGTGTATCTGCCAGAACCAGTCTTCCCTCTGCATCCGTGTTACGTACTTCGATCGTCTTACCGTTCTTTGCAGTGAGTACATCATCAGGCTTGTAGGCATCTCCGCCGATCATATTTTCCACTGCACCGACAAAGCCGTGTACTTCAACATCGAGGTTGAGTTCCGATACGGCTTTCATGATACCAAGCACGGCTGATCCGCCGCTTTTGTCTGACTTCATCGTCACCATATAGTCCGCAGGCTTGAGGCTGAGTCCGCCTGAATCATAGGTCAGACCTTTTCCTACAAGGGTGATGACCGCTTTAGGATTTTTAGGTTTGTGAGAGAGGTGGATGACACGCGGTCTGTGACGGCTTGCTCTTGCTACGGCAAGGAGTGTCTCCATCTTCTCTTTTCTCATCTCTTTTGATTTGAGGATAGTGAGATCCATCTCATTGTCTTTGGAGAGAGCGATAGCGATATCAGCCATGACCGCAGGATAACAGTCATCAGGCGTGGTGTTGACGATATCTCTGGTGAAGTTCGTAGCATTCGCTAGGATCTCTGCCTGGTGTACCGCTTTGATCGCACTCTCGGCATCAAGCTGATACGCATTATAGCTCTCCAATGAGATCTCTATATTTTTGATCGCAGATTTCTGTTTGTCACTTTTGTATCTGTTGAAAGTGTAGCCTCCCAGAACAATCCCCTCGACCATCGCCTCAAGTGATGCCGTTGAAGCATCATCCAGGTAGGTAGCTACTTTAAGAGACTTATAGCTTTTGTTTCCGATAAGCGAACGCAGTGCAGTAGCAACGGCCGGTCTGATAGATTCAGATGCAAGTGAATCGGCACCTACATAAAGTCTGTCTTTTTCTACAAGAAAACACAGCTCATCCTGCCCGCCTTTAAAGCCTGCTTTACCAAGTAGTTTGGCATCCGCTACAAAGTCGTGTTCCATATTTTTATCAGCGACGATAATGAGTTCTAAATCCGCTTTGATATCTTTGATTTTGTCTGTTGTGATATTGAAGTACATGTGCTATCCTATATTTTGTCTTTTAAAATCTCTTGTGCCTGTATCATATCCTTATCCCCGCGTCCTGACAGGTTGACAAGGATCGTTTTGCCTTTGATCTCTTCGGGGTTAAGCTTTTTGAGGTATGCGACCGCATGGGAGCTCTCAAATGCAGGGATGATCCCCTCTGCACGTGAAAGCCATACAAATGCATCCATTGCTTCATCATCGGTGATGTGGTCATACTTTACGATACCCGTATCCTTGAGATATGCATGTTCCGGTCCAATACCCGGATAGTCCAGTCCTGCCGAGATGGAGTGGGCTTCCTGGATCTGCCCGTCTTCATCCTGAAGGAGGTAACTGAGTTGTCCGTGAAGTACCCCCGGAAACCCTTTTTCAAGCGAACACCCGTGTTTGCACTCCAGTCCTTCACCACCCGCTTCGATACCGATACACTCTACACTTTCATCCTCAAGGAAGTGGTTGAAGATACCCAGGGCATTGGAACCCCCGCCGATACATGCGATCACTTTATCCGGAAGTACACCTTCCGCAGCCTGGATCTGGGATCTCGCTTCCCATCCGATCACAGACTGGATATCACGTACCATCATAGGGTAGGGGTGCGGTCCTGCAACTGTTCCTATCAGGTAGTAGGTGTCACGTGCATTGGTCACCCAGTGGCGGATCGCATCATTCATCGCATCTTTGAGCGTACGGCTTCCTGACTCTACCGCATGTACCTTGGCACCAAGGAGCTTCATTCTGAAGACGTTGAGTTCTTGACGTGCCACATCTTTGGCACCCATGAAAACTTCACACTCCATACCAAAGAGCGCGGCTACGGTTGCTGTGGCAACACCGTGCTGACCTGCACCGGTCTCGGCAATGATCTTGTTCTTTCCGAGTCTTTTGGCAAGGACTGCCTGGGCGATACAGTGATTGATCTTATGTGCACCGGTATGGTTCAGATCTTCACGTTTGAGATAGACCTTCGCACCGACCTCTTCAGAGATATTGGCGGCAAAGTAGAGTGAAGAGGGACGTCCTACATAGTTCTTGTAGTAGTAATCCACCTCTTCCCAGAATCCTTTGTCAAACCGTACGGCCTCATAGTCGAGTCTAAGCTGCTCAAGTGCAGGCATGAGTGTTTCGGGTACATATCTTCCCCCAAACTTACCGAAGTGTCCAAGTTCGTCAGGATCATGAGGACTTGGTTTTGGAATATAGATATCTGAATAGTTTTTCATTCTTTTTACTCTTATGATTTAGTTAGGTGATTATATCGAATGAGAGTTTAGGGAGGGGTAAACAATCTTTAGCTTACCCCGGGAGAGAATACAAAATCAGTCTATTTGAAGTACGGAGTAGACCTCACTGTTGAATCCTTCACGTCCGTTGAGGAATGCAAGCTCCATAATGAAGCAGGCTTCCACACAGTGGGCACCGACTTTGTCTATCAGGTTGGCTGCAGCTTTTGCCGTACCGCCGGTCGCTATCAGGTCATCGATCAGGAGCACTTTGGCTCCCTTCTCTTCACCGAATGCATCGATATGTATCTCCACTTCATCAAAACCGTACTCCAGAGAGTACTTCTCCGCTACCGTGGTATAAGGGAGTTTCCCCTGTTTACGCACAGGAACAAAACCGATCCCCAATCTGTCTGCCAGTATCGAACCGAAGATAAACCCTCTCGCATCGATCCCCGCGATATAGTCCAGGTCATATCCGAGATAACGGTTGGTAAGATGGTCCATGAGCGTATTGAAAGCGTTAGCATTGCCAAGCAGTGTAGTGATATCTTTAAAAACGATCCCCGGTTTCGGGAAATCGGGGATATCACGGATACTGTTTAATATAATTTCTTTCTCTTCGCTTGATAGTGACATGGCAGTTCCTCTGAATTATAGTAGCGGGTATTTTATCATAGGTTATGTAAATGTTATGAAGTGAAGCACTTTACGATAGGTCTGAATGCATCTCTTTGCAATTCTGTTACTGTGGCTTCTCCTCGTTCCATATCTCCCGATATGGAATGCATACGAAAATTAGGGCTACCAGAACTTTTCAATCTCAATCAATCCCTTCATTCTCTCATAATCTCTAGCACTGGAATACCTCCAGTGTACGGCTTCATCCACATACCCTCTCTTTACAGGGTTTTGATGAATATAGTTGATCTTACTTACCATCATCGCATCTGTTTGTATCAACTTTGGCTGATATCCCTCTTCCCAAACCTGATACTCTGTTGTCTTATGGTGAGCTTTTTTATAGAATCTAAGCTGATCGAGTATGGTTTTAACATTCTCTTTTTTGAGTAAATCCAATAATGCTTTTGCCGTATATTGTTTAAATGATTTCATACTCTTTTCTATATCGTCACTTTGTACAACCAAGTGCAGATGATTTTCAAGTATTACATAGGCATAGAGTTTCAGGTTATCTTTCCCCTGTAGGAATTTCAGACAATCTATCACTATTTGTACACTCTCTTTTTTTGTAAAGAGTGGCAGCCAATGCAGTATAGTACATGTGACAAAATACGGATGTGTAGATTCATAGATTTTATAACGACTTCTTCCCATCAGTTATTGTAGCGGTTTTATACTTGCTGGTTTATTGAGGGTTTGATAGGCATTCCATATCGGGAGATATGGAACGAGTTAAAAAGCCGCCCGCGGGTTTTTGATTGGTCTCCTTTGGTTTGTTAGATTTATTTTCGTACATTGGTTTAACCCTATTTGAAAGGTTTCATAGTCATATTTGTAAGATTAACCTCTTGCTCGTTATAACTTCCTCTTTCCAAACTGAACGTGGGATTTTCACTAAGGTACGTATGTTCGGAATAGAAATGCGGATGGCACTCTTTTGAGTCGAATTTGAAGTTCCAAATCCACGCAACAGTTTTATTGTCTTCGACTGATTGCACTAAATAGCTCTGGTCGTAACCTGCAAAATCTCTCGCCATGTAATAGCCGATGACCTTGAACTTGCTACCTATCGGGTATATCTTCTTTTCGATATAGGGAGTGTTGCCTCTATGCTCAAGGTAGTCATGATACTCTTCAAGCGTATTTCGTGTTATGAAATACGCACCTTCGTGCATAAAACTGCTGCCATGAGCTACCAGTGCCATTTTATTGACCGTTCCGAAAACGGTATTTTCACATGGATAATCGTAATAACGGTACAGCTTTAAATATTGTTCAGGTTTATCAGTAGCACTTGACCATAAAAAAATTGCGACAGGCATAAGAATCATCATCCCACCCATCATCAGCAGATTTTTACCGATAAATAGCGGGGTGCTTTCTTTTTCATCTTTACTCTCTTCATCAGATGTTTTAGTAATACTACGGATGTTGAAAGTGAACAGTAACAATGGGACGATGATCGCAATATTCAAGACGGTTCCGACGGATAAGATCCTGCCCCATGTCATAAACATTCCAAGATAAAACAGAATTGGGACCATTAGAAGAGAGAACAATAGCGATAGAATAATTTTGATATTTTTTTTCGATTTCATTGATCTTCTCTTTTTCATCTAACGTTTAAAATGAGCAATCAAAAAGCCGCCCGCGGGTTTTTGATTGGTCTCCTCTGATTTGTTAGAGGCTTTATATTTCATTGAACTTCTTTATCCAAGATAGTAGGTTTTCTGACTCTTGTTCAATTTCTATAAAGTCATGATCAAAAAACCAAATATGGGGTTCAAAGCTCTCGTCGCTGCAGTCACTGTTTTTATAGCAAAACATATTGCCCATTGAATCTGATGCAAATGCGTAATAGCCGACAGGTAGTCCTGCTTTTTGCCATGATTCTGTTCTCTCTAATGCTTGAGCTGGTAGATCAAAGTCTTGTAGATCATTTATCTCAAGATTATTATCTACAATAGTTTCCAAAATATCTGGAGTATATAAGTTACCATAACGAGTCATTAGGTATTTGTATGATTTTGGCAACTTGATGTTTAGATGTCTTTCGACTTTATCAATTTCTTCAAGTGTTGCAGGTTGTAAAGATTCATTTTGATTCCATTTTTTTACAAACTCATCAATTTTTGAAAACACTGTATTCATATGTTCCTCTAACGTTTAAAATGACCAATCAAAAAGCCGCCCGCGGGTTTTTGATTGGTCTCCTTTGGTTTGTTAGCCACTTTTTTGTCGGCTCTCAAATGCGTTGACAAATATGCTTCTCGCAGGTTCATTTAGGTTTTGGTAAATGTACCCATACAGCAATTTGAATTTTTGAAAATGAACTGGATCTGGTTTAACGCCCCTGTTATTTACCGAGTTAGTATCTGCAAAAAAAGCTGCAGTTATTTCTGCAATACGTTCCAGCATCTTATATGGGGGTAAAGGGGTCAGGTGATAGTAATAGTACTATTTTTCTTCCCTCTTTTTATAATCCCATTGACTGTTGGTTGTGCCAGATCCAATACTTTAGCAATCATATGCTGAGAATAGCCTTCCTGATATGCCCACATTTAAATTCATAGTGCAATTTCGCCTCTAAAAATTCTATCTAAAACCTCCTATGAAACTTTCAAATTTTCATGAAATACCTCATAAGGAGTTCTCCAACCTAGAGATTTTCTAGGTCTATGATTGAGTCTATTTTCAATTCTTCTGATCTCTTTTTGGGTCAGATGTTCAAAGCTGCTACCTTTAGGGATATATTGCCTGATCAATCCATTGATATTTTCATTCAATCCTCTCTCCCAAGAACTGTAAGGATGACAGAAGTAGTAGTCACACTTTAGTTTTTTAGAGATGGTTCTATGCCCGGCAAACTCCAATCCATTATCCGTAGTGATCGTATGCACCTTTTTCTTGAAAGGAGCAAGTAATCGAACCATCTCATTAGCCACAACATGTGACCTTTTGTTTACGGGCAAAGAGAGTTTTAGATACATTGATTTTCTATCTACAATAGTGACAATAGCTCCTTGTCTTCCTTTACCTATAATGGTATCTGCTTCAAAGTCTCCTACCCTTACTTTATCATCAACAAGGGAGGGTCTCTCTTCTATGGAAACCCTCTCTTTGATACGGTTCTTCCGTGATTGTCCATACTTCTTCCGTCTTCTGCCTTGTTGTCTCAGGTGGGTATGCAGTGTACCATTACCTAGCTTATCTACATGAATATATGTGTAGATAGTTACATAGCTGACAGAGATACTATGCTTCATCTCCAATGTGGCTGCAATCTGCTCTGGGGAGAACTCTTTTTTGAGGTATTTTTTGATCAGTTCTTTTGTCTCTTTTGTTAGCTTTAGATTCGCTTTTTTTGACTTCTCTATCTGTACTTCTGTTGCTCTGTTATGTGAAGCTATCACCCAGTACTCTTTCCCTATTTTCCCTCTACCTCTTTTTAACTCTCTTGATATGGTTGAGGGATGTACTCCAACAATTTTAGCAATCTCTTTTTGTGTCTTTGTATTTCTATAAGCATTAATCAGGTATCTTTCCTTCAGGGTTAGATGTTTATACGACATTTTACTTCCTTTATCTTTGGTCGGATTTGGAAGTTTGATTTTAGCATCTAACCTCTTCAAATCTCAAAATTACAAAAAATTGCACTTTGGATTTAAATTCGGGTATGCTTGGAGTATGGGGTAAAGGGGTCAGGTGATAGTAATAGTACTATTTTTCTTCCCTCTTTTTATAATCCCATTGACTGTTGGTTGTGCCAGATCCAATACTTTAGCAATCATATGCTGAGAATAGCCTTCCTGATATGCTTGGAGTATGAGTCTGTTTCTCTCTTTCGTATCTTTTGCTATTGATAACATCTTTTTGAGTTTTTCTGCATCCGGCTTTTTATCTATATGAGGTGCTTCTAACAGTGTGGATGCTTTTTTGAGTTCCTGCAGTTGTTCCGTATCTACAGTAGAATACAAAAATGCTTTGATAGCTTCGGTATCTCCTTGATACTGTAGTGTAGTCCAACTCTCTTTAAGGCATTCATTATATTGTTGTGGCAGTAGAAAGTAGTGAGCTGAACTGTAGGGATAATCTTCTACCCCTTTTATTATCTTTGCTTTTAGTGGGTTTTGTTCTATATAGAGTATCAGTGTATATAGATACGCTTCATCTGTAATATACCATGATTTGAATCTTCCTTGCCACAGGTGTCCTGATCTATGGTATTTTTTGTTAAAGTAGATAGCATAGTTCATATTTAGCTGTCTCATAAACTTTGAAAGGTTTTCATTTCTTGTTTCGATAAGTAGATGATAGTGGTTACTCATCAGGCAGTAGTTATGTATGTTGACATTATAGTTTTTTGCATTCAAACACATCAGTTCTATGAAATATTCATAATCCTCCGGTTCTTTGAAAACTACTCTTTGTTCTACTCCTCTGTTGATAATATGATAGTATCCAGGTGTCTCGATACGTGGTTTTCTTGGCATCTCTTCTTCCCCTTCGAATTCATTTTATTTTACAAGTCTATCACTTCGTAGCTTAGTATACTATTACTATCACCTGACCCCTAAACTCCAAATCTACATCTCCCGAAACCATTGAAGTAATGGCCTCTTCAAAGCTTGCTGGATTTTCCGAATACAATAGTTTCAGTATGAGTCCACAGTAGTTAGTTAATGAATTTTCTTTTTGGTGATAGTCAGAAAAAAGTGAGATTTCTCGTCCCAATTATGTACTCCTATATTTTTCTATTTGTAAGCCAACGTTTAAAATGAGCAATCAAAAAGCCGCCCGCGGGTTTTTGATTGGTCTCCTTTGGTTTGTTATGCTCCAACAACGTTCACAAGAAATTGAGTTGCTTTGACTTGATCTGCAAAATCACCAGAAACTAGGTCTCCATTCGAATACCTTATCTGAATAAATATCTTAACAAACTCGATGTTTTCAGGAAGATACCCAAAATCATTGTGATTTAAATAATCCACTGCTTCATCAATAGTGGAAAAAGTGATATTTGTACCATATAGTGGCGCTACTATGACCTGGGTAATTTGTCGATCTAGTGCATGCATTAGGTTTCTTTTAAAAGTTTCTATTTCGGCACGGCTCAACTGGGCTATACGATCAAACACATATTGAAATTGTTGCGGTGAAAGTGTTTGTAGTGCTAGTACTTTTTGTTCTGCATCCTCATCTGATGTTTGTTCATCGTATCGAACATCTACTCCTACAGAGTCAAAGCCATTTACAATATCTGCATATTTAAAATATACAGTTTCAAAACCACACGAGTTGAGTTGTTGCACTGAAGGTTCTGTGTAGAAACCGGCAAGAATCGCTCCCAAAAATGGTTTGTGAAATCTATATTTCTCTGCAATAGGTAGAACGGCTCCTTGAATCTCTTGAGCCTTATTCTTGGAATGTTTCGTATACCTTCGCCATGCACATTCAATCAGTGCTGCTGGAGTTCCTAGTAGTTGATCTGTACCACCTCTTTCAATAACAAAGTCCAAATCATGCTTGCTTCCATAAATATCATTCCAAGATACTTTTTTCCCTCTACGAGCTGTTCTGTATTTCCCAACTACGTCAAGATATAGTTGTCTTTCCAAACAAATTTGAGAGAGTTCTTGCTCAAAATACTTCTCGATAAAATCACCAATCATTTGTCCTAACTTGTGTACCGGTGCTCTTGCCATTTCATCCCTTTATCCATAATCTACCCTCATGCAGAGGGACTGTATGCGTTCTATTTTTCCATTTGACGTTTCTATCTCTTAACTTTTCAAATTCAAAAGATTGATACCCACTAGCAAGTGCTAATTCTCCTAGCCATTTCTCCGCAGGAATATGAACTCCATATGGTGCTGAATCTCCAATTACAAAACAAATTTTAGAGTTTTCATCCATGACACTTCTTGTATTTTTCCATATTTTTGCAAGATCAAAAAAATATGCAGCAATCATTGTGTGGTATGTTTTTTTCCCACCTTTAGTTAATCGAACTTTTTCAAGTTCTTTTGTGGCTGCAGTTAATTCATTTATAATGGGAGCCAAGAGTGGCTCCTGGAGAATTTCGTCAAGCACAATTTTGTCAGCTGCAGAATGCTGTGAACAAGACCGCATAATTGTAGGTCTGACAGCAGTTTTCAAATCACTCCAACCGTCAATTTCACCCCAAAACATCATCTCAAGTCTAGTAGCATCCGCATAATCATAGTTATTTGGGTATGGTGGAGAAGTGATCAATAAGTTACATTTTGGTACATCAATTGCTTCTCTAACATCTTGTTCGTAAATGTGCGCCAAATTTTTCCAATTCGCACTTTTGGCATACTCCATATCCGATGCCATCAAGTCGGCTTTACCTAAAAAGGCTTCAAACGCATCAAGAACTTTTGATTTTGTTTTATTAGGCAAAACATACTGCCATTGTGCTGTTCCTACATTACTGCAAGCACGCAAAATTGATGTGATATTTAGACGAACTAATTCCCAGATAGGATTATCATCGGCAAGTTTTTCATACGAAAAACGTAACCTATCTAACTTCGTCAGAGCTTCAAAGTCATAGCATTTACCAAGCAAATTTGTTTCATCATGCCGCTGAGTCATATCTTGATTGCTTTTAGCGTTTTCAAATACTTTTTGACACGCTTCTTTGAATTCAGATTCATCCAAATGCCAAAGATTTTTCGCCTTAGCAATTCTTGCCACAAATGGGTGGCCATCGAACCCATAAGCCTCGTTTCCGGTAGCACAA
Organism: Sulfurovum sp. MH2-6; assembly: GCF_058374785.1. NCBI lineage: Bacteria > Pseudomonadati > Campylobacterota > Epsilonproteobacteria > Campylobacterales > Sulfurovaceae > Sulfurovum > Sulfurovum sp. MH2-6. Next base: position 1,483,358 of record NZ_CM178170.1, on the reverse strand, counting down.
GCTGCAAGTACTGTTGTGCCTGAACCCACAAATGGGTCAAGAATTCTGGCCTTTAATCCAGTAGCTTCTTCATATTTTTGGATTTCTGACTGAACCCATTCGGCTGAAAAGCCTGCGGAATAACGGAACCACCGATGTATTGGTAATTTCATATTGTCTGTAAATGTGCCTGATCTTGCTATTTTTTTGTTCATTTATTGTCTTTGTTAATTATTGTCAAGTTAAGAATTTCATAATTATATCTGATTGCATTAAGGTGTAAATGAATTGAGGCATAACTATTTATTAGAGGAACATAATGTCCTCTATCCCCTTTATTGAAGTATTAGTAGTATACAAAAAATGTCCGCCTATTTCAAGAAATATGACAGTTTGCCATATTTTCTCTTGTTCCACCTCTCTGCAGGTGTAACCAGTCAAGGTCCGTCAAACCCTTCGACAGGCTCAGGGTGAACGGTCTATGTTTTTATGAATTGAGTTTTTTCGTTTCATATCTCCCGATATGGAACAAGTTAAAGCTTATGGATTCCGGATCAAGTCCGGAATGACGATATGTTCGGAGGGTTCAATTCCTGATTACCCGAGGTTTGCACCGAACTGGCAGCTTTCGATCTTTCCGACACGTCCGGCATGTCTTCCGCCTTCGAATTCTGTATTGATAAAAGCTTCGATCATATCTTCGATCACCCCTTTACCTACGACACGCTCACCAAAACAGAGGATATTGGCATCGTTGTGCATACGTGTCAGTTTTGCCGTATAGGTATCATGACAGAGCGCAGCACGTACACCCGGTACTTTGTTCGCTGCGATAGAGATACCGATACCTGTACCGCAGATCAGGATACCGAAGCTTCCCTCATCTTCGATCACTTTATTTGCACATTTTTTAGCAAAGTCCGGATAGTCTACTCTATCATCAGAGTCCGGACCGAGATCGATGATCTCACATCCCAGGTTTCTGACGACCTCTTTGACGAAATCTTTGATAGCGAATCCTGCGTGATCGGTAGCGATGTAGAATTTTTTTGACATGTTTTTCCTTTTTTTAGTTCAAAAGCTTTTTAGATAAGAAAGCTTGTAAGAGGTTTGCTTCGTGGCTTTATTTCGTTTCTACCACTCTGGTTCCGTTACTACAATCGCGAAGCGTTCCACGATTGTATAACGCTCTTTATTCTATCGGTTCCTCAAGCTGGATCGTATCGATCTTTCTTCCGATACGTCCCCATCTCACCGTATAGCGCTGATTGTTCCACAGTGCTTCACACTCAGGTGACTCCATTGGGTGGTCTCCGCAGACGCGGCTCAGTCTGGCATTGTCTTTCCCATTGCCGTACGTGTCCCCGTTGAAGACTTCATCATACGATCTGAACTCAAGACTCATATAGATCAGCCAAGGTTGACCTACGATATATTTGTAGGCTACGGAACCCCACATACGGCTGTCGTTTGAGTTGTCCCGGTTATCACCGATCATGTAGTAGTGATCCTCTTCGACCTTTTTATAGAATGCATTTGCTCCCAGCTCGTCAAGGTATACAGGGTACATATCCATAGGCTTGTTGTTGTTGTAAAGCATGGCAAGATATTCAAATGCCGTAAAGTTTTCAGGGGCATACTGAATACCCGGGTATTTACTCATATAAGGGTTCTCTGCCCACAGTTTGCCTCGAAGGCTGAGTATCTTAGCCTCAGGGTACTTCTCTTTGATCTGTGCTTCAGTCGTGAGGTCATGAAAATGGATAAGGAGTCTCTTGTCCATATAGAGCAGTTCATCCCCACCTACAGCCACACAGCGTTTTACAAAGTGTACTTTCGGGGTCTGAGGCTTACGGAAGATAACGATATCCTCTCTTTGCGGGCGGGGTCCCTCTATAAGGTGCCCATTGTTGTTAAAGTCCGGAAGTACGGGTACTTCAAGCCAAGGCAGGTGAGGGGTAGGGATACCGTAACTGAACTTTTTGGCAAAAAGGAAATCCCCGATAAGCTGCGTACGTTTCATCGAACCGCTCGGGATCACAAAAGATTGTGCGACAAAGAAGATCAGGAAAAGCACGATAATGATCGTTCCGGTCCATGAACTGGAGAACTTATATGCTGATGAGAGGACTTTTTTCACTTAGAGGCCTTGTTTTGCAGACTTGAGTGTATTATCCAGAAGCATCGCGATCGTCATAGGACCAACGCCGCCCGGTACCGGTGTGATATAGCTACACTTCTTGCTCACAGGTTCAAAATCTACGTCACCTACAAGAGAGCCGTCTGCGATACGGTTGATACCGATATCGATGACGATCGCTCCCTCTTTGATCATATCTTCTTTGATCAATCCAGGTACACCGACCCCGACAACCACGATATCCGCTTTGCTGGTATGGGCTTTAAGGTCTTTGGTAAAGATATGGGTGATCGTTACCGTAGCATCAGCATTGAGCAGGAGAGAAGCCATCGGCTTTCCTACGATATTACTTGCACCTACGACACAGACATCTTTGCCCTGCAGGTCGATATCATAGGCTTCGAACATCTTCATCACACCAAGCGGTGTACAGGCAACGAAGCTGTCCAGTCCTGTGACCATACGGCCTACATTGTAGGCATGGAAACCATCGACATCTTTTTTCGGGTCGATCACTTCGAGGATACGGTCAGTATCGATATGTTTAGGGAGCGGAAGCTGTACGAGGATACCGTGAATATGCGGATTGTCATTCATCATATTGATGATCTCGATGATCTCATCCTGTGAGATTGTCTCAGGCATCTTATGAACGATTGAGTAGAAGCCTACTTTTTCGCACGCTTTTGCTTTCATCTTCACATAAGCATGGCTTGCAGGGTCATCACCTACGATTACGACTGCGAGTCCGGGAACAATATTCTTTTCCTGTTTGAGTTTAGTCACTTCTTCAGAAACGGTTGCTTGTACTTTATTGGCTAAGGCTTTACCATCGATCAGTTGCATTGAAACTATCCTAATTGATTTTTGGGTATTATATCAAAAATAGTTTAGGGGAGTGAATGCCGGTATGATCTTAAAACGTCTTCTGTTACTGCTTATACTGTCACCGTTCATCGCTTCGCCGCTCAGTGCCGATGAAGATTTCATCTCCCATTATGAGTATGGGCAGATGCTCTATACCTATCCGCGCGGAGTGAGCTGTGTAGAGTGTCACGGGGAAGCAGGCGAAGGAAAAGTGATCGCCGAGTTTCGGGATATCCACGGCAAAGAGCAGATCATAGGTCCTGATATACGCGGGAAGCGTCTTGATGAGATGATCCTGGCAATGAACAGCTATCATGATATCATGCCGCGTTACTACCTCACGGATGAAGAGATCAAAGCGATCTATGATTTTCTCAAAGAGAAGTCTAAAAGGATGAACGTCAGGAGAAAGTGATCTCTTGTGTTATAATAGTCTCATGATATCTATCGGAGGCTATGATGAAACGGATACTTCCTTCTCTCTCTTTACTGCTTATAACGACACTCTCACACGCTTCTTCACTTCAGGTCTATCAAGATACGGCACGCTATACCTATAGCCCCAAGAGTCCTTATCTGGGGATGGCAGAAGGGGTATCGGCAACCTGTCAAGGTCAGCCTTTGGCTTTGGAACAAAACGCTGCATGCGAAAGCGATGAAAGACTCTGCCATGCGTTTACTCTCCTGCAAAGCGGTCAGGAAAAACTCGACGGGATTAAAAACAATATCTCGCTTCTTGATAAGATCATTTCACTCTACCGGCCGACGACACTGGATGCCAGGGTGACGATCGATGCTGCACGGGAGATCGGCAGTGAGCGTGCAAAACTCGTGGCCGAACATGAAAGAGAGAAAATCCGCTTTGCGCTTCAAAAAGAAGCTTTTGTTAAACAGACCAAGGCGACACTCCCTTTATACTACGCTCAAGGATGTGAGGTTCCGACCGAACTGAAGTTCCCGTACGGGTCGATCACCTTCCACACTTTTTATGAAGCAGATCTCTCCGGCGGGGAGAGGGTAAACGTGACACAGTATCTGGCCGTGACAAACCGATCCGGAGTGGATATCTCAGCGGATGAGGCGACCTTTTACGCTCGCAGGGCACAGCGTACCGTACGTCCGGTCCATTTTCATCCCTGGATCATCAGCGAATATCAGCCGCCGTTGCCACGCACGCAAAGTCTCTCGAAAAAGAGCGTGCGTATGATGGATGGAGCGGGTATGGAGATGATGGCAGAAGTATCTCCTGCACCCATTGCCGAATATGTAGATGCCAGGGAGTATAAAGCACGTGACCTTGACCTTCCCTCTACCGGAGAAGCGGTCAATGTGAAGGTCCAGAGCTGGAGTGCAGAGATGAAATGCGGCCTTCACCTCTCTCCTTATGCCAATCTCAGCGTCTATGAAGCGTGCAGTTTCAGCCCGAAAACACAGATAGAGAGTCATACCTGGAAGATCAAAGAGGGGGAAGCGCTGATCACTGACCGTGCCTTTGGCGAGTATCGGGAAAAAAGCTATCATCTCTATACCAAGATCGATGAGGATATCAAGGTGACACGCAGAGCCATTGTCCGCAAAGAAAAAGATACGGGTTTTTTCGGGAACACTGTGCGTAAAAAAGACGGATATATCCTAACACTGACCAATAAATCCGATAAAGATAAATCTCTCACCATTACAGAGCGTATCCCGACATCCACCACTGAAGAGATAGAGGTCAAACTTTTAAAGATCAGTTCCGATAAAAAAGTGGACTACAGGCTGCTGAAAGAGGGTAAAGTAGAGATGCGTGTCGTTTTGGCTCCGGGTGAAGAGAAAACGATTGAAGTGCTTTTTGAAGTTGCGTATGACAAGGAGAGGAAAGTAAGGTATTAACGTATTCCGTACAGCGGGTACCGTTACTTTATAATCTATTCTTTGTTATGATATTTTATGATGATAACCCATCGGGAGTGAGAGAATGAAAGTAGTCATTAACCTTTATAAGAAACATCAGATGACAGTAGACAACTATATTACTACTGCGATAAAGAATGCACCTCAGGAGTATATCGAACATGCCGATGAGATACTGAAAAAGTATACTTTTTTGCAGCTGGTCTATAGTGTCGATGAGGGGTATCACCAGGTGAGTCCGGTGATCTGCCGTCAAAGAAAAGAGACGTTCAACATCGGCAGTGATAAACGCCACTACTTTACCAAGCTTGAGCTTGATGAGGATGGTTTTTATATCTCCAATCCCTATATCCACTACCGTACCGGAAAAGCGAGTATCACGGTTGTACGTAAACTGAATGGGATCTACTATATCTTTGACTGTAACCTGATCACGGTACTTGAGGAGCTTCATCTGATAGAGTACAACAGCACCCATCACAAGTTCAAGCAGGCAGTCTATATGCTTGGCTCAGGGCTCTTGGTCGCGATATCACTTGCGCTCCTTTTTTATGGCGGATACAAATTTGTCATGATCTTTTTCGGGGAAAATATAGACTTTTTCCATGATATTTTTAAAGCGATCATCGCAGCGACCCTGGGGATAGCGATTTTTGATCTGGCAAAACAGATCATCGAACATGAAGTGATCTTTCACAGCTTTACACACGATGAGGCAAGAGAGTACAAGGTACTGGGTAAGTTTTTGGTCTCTATCATTATTGCACTCCTGATCGAGACGTTGATGGTGGTCTTTAAAATTGCATTGGAAGATTATAAAGATATGCAGGCGGCATTTTTCCTCTTGATCGGTACGACGGCAATGTTCGTGGGGTTGGCATACTTCTACAAGACGATTATCGGAAGATGCGAGGTCAAAGAGGAGGAGTAACTTTGGCTTCTCTTTTACTTGAGTAGTTCCAAAATATCCTGATCAAGGTTGGTGCGCAGGACTGAACGTACAGAGAGCGGTTCCCCCTCTTTTGAGATAGCCACGAAGGTAAACGTGGCATCTGTGACCGACATTTCGCAGCGTGCATCACAATGCAGCTTATGGCACTCAACCACAACCTCTACATAGACCGAGATGGAAGTGTTTCCGATCTTTTGTATCGTAGTATAGATCGTAACGATATCACCGCTTCTTACAGGTTTGATAAAACGAAGGTCTGTTACTCCTACGGTTACAGCAGGAGAGTCGATGAGATCATCTACTGCAATGGAGGCAGCTTTGTCCATCATAGACATGATCCATCCGCCGAATACCGTGCCTATGGGGTTCAGGTCGCCGGGATAGGCCTGGATACGCAGTGTCAGGTTTCTCATCGTCTGCCTTTTATGAAATAGTACCCGATAAGTCCAAACATGATCAGTGTAGAGAGGGTATCAAGCAGACCGAAGTTTTCCACTTCAGTCGTGATCGTCAGTACCTCCAGTGTGCTAAAAAAAGTATCGAAAAGATACCCGAAGAGGATACTGAACGAGGCAATCGTACCGAGATAGAGCATCAGTGCCTTTTTCCCGAACATTTGGGCAACGACACCCATCGTGACGGTGTTGGTTGCGGGACCTGCCGAGAGAAAGACAAACGCCGCACCGCCGCTCATACCGCTGAGCATCAAAGCCGCAGCGATAGGCAGTGATGCTGTCGCACAGACATAGAGAGGCATTGCGATAAGCAATACGGCAAAATAGGTAAGAAGTGGATACTCGAAGAGAGGTTCCAGTATCTCCTTGGGAAGCAGGGTGGTAAAGAGGCCACCGAAGAGCAATCCGATAAAAAGTGCTTTGTAGATATCCCCAAAGAGGGTAACATAGGCATACCTGAGAGCCTCTGTAGTGCTGAACCCTTTTTTCTCTTCAGCTGTATGACTCTCACAGCAGCAACCGGAGCAGGACCCTGATCCTTCCGCTTTTACGCGCTCTTTACTCTCGATAAGATTTTGCAGTATACCTGTAATAATGGCAATGAATACAGAGGTAACCACCCGGTAAAGCGTAAAGAACCATCCGAAGAAACTGTAGGTGGCCAGGATAGAATCCACGCCTGTAATAGGTGTAGAGATCAGAAAACTCTGCACGGCACCCTTGCTGGCTCCCTCTTTTTGCAGTGATTTTGCCAAAGGAATGACGGAACAGGAACAGACCGGCATAGGGATACCAAGCAGTGTCGCTTTTATCACAGAGCCACTTTTGCTCTCTCCCAAGTGCGATGCGATAAAATCATCAGGGATAAGCTGTTTCAGAATACCGGCGATCAGCAGACCAATCAGGATATAGAAACTCATTGCGTTGGCAAGAACAACTATATTTTCAAGGATTTTTACCACTGTATCCATAAGTTTTCCTCAGGTTTTCTTTATTTGTGGAGTGAGTTTAACACATTGTTGATGTAAAAAGTGTGTAACATGAGTCAAAAAATGATGTATAATGGCAAAAAGGGGTTTTATCTTCATGGGAGGACAGAATGACAATTGAGGATATTAGATTTGAGATGAGTATCAATGATGTGAAGCCGAGTGATATTGAAGAGATCATAGAGAAGTGCAGACATTCGGGTTTCAGTTCCGACGAGCTGGATCAGGAGCTGCAAAAGAGAGGATACGCCAAGATATTCACTGTTGATTATGATGCGCTTGATACCTATGATGAAGAGGCATGGAGTGATGAGGAATAAAGAGATGCACAAGGTGTATATCTTCTTTGAAATCTCTCTATGAATAATTACTTATTGTAAACATAATGATAATGAAGTATAATTATACCTCTTCATTTAGTTTAAAGGTGGAAGATGAAAAACAGTTTAGTTTATATCGTTAGAGCGTTGGTAGTTGGATTGATCTTGGTATCTCAGGCGGTAGCACAAGAGAGTATAGACGAGAATCAGACTGTCGAAGAACAGAATATCACGGTACAGGAGTTGGTTAATCAAGAGGTGATAAAACCGGTTATCGGTGCTGTCGAGCAGGTAAGGGTCATCCCGGGGAATGTTATTTTAGATGCACGTATTGATACGGGTGCGACTACAAGTTCTTTGGGTGTAGACGAGATGGAAGTCCTGCATGAAGATGGGCAAGACTGGGTTCAGATCACAATAAACGGTCATACAAGTAAACACAAGGTTGTGAAGTTTATTAAGATCAAACAGCATCGTAAAGCGTCTATACCGCGTCCTGTGATACGTCTTAGGATGATATTGGGAGATGTTTCCGAAAGTGTAGATGTAACGTTGGCAGATCGTAGTAACTTCAAATATAAGTTGTTGATCGGACGGAATTTTTTATATGAACGTTTTGTCGTGGATGTAAGTCTGAAATACACCCAAATGCCTAAGTTATATGAGGAGCAATAATGTCTTCTAAGTTTCAGGTTGTAGTGATCGCATTTATGCTTGCGGCGGTAGGCCTTTTTATCGTATGGTATAAAGCGGTCTATTTAAACATCCCTTTAACGCCCCATGCAAAAAAAGACTATTATACGATCAGTGCCGAAGCGAGTTTTATCGGGGAAAACGGTCCTGCTGATATTTCGATGGCCTTGCCATCCCCACAGGAAGATATGAAGATCATCTCTCAGGAGAGTGAATCGGGAGAGTTTGGGTATACGATTTCAGAAACAAAAGAGGGTGAACGTGGCGTATGGTCTAAGAGAACAGTAGAGGGAAAACAGAAGATCTTTTATAAGATCACGGTCTCTCCCGAGCCTGTCTATCCCTATGGTGTTGAGCCTGAGGCTGCTTCAGAGTTTATTGAAAACGAACTTCAGGTAGACAGAGAGGCCTTGTTTGCCTTATGGGATGATGTAGAACGCTCGGCAGTTCTGAGCTTGATAGAGACAGTACGCAAGCACTCATCCGGCCCGCTTACCTTTACTGCGCAATTGATCGATCAGTTTAATCGGGAAGCACCAAGTGACTCCGTGCAGATACTGTTGAAAATGAAAAGAGAGGACAGCGTATCACAGATCGTCAAGATCCTGATGCATGAAAATATACCTGTGCGGAAAGTACGGGGTATTGCGCTCAAAGATCGACAAAAAGGGCGTAAGCTGACCGAGATGTTCGAAGTGTTGACAGATGAGGGGTGGAAACTGTTTGACTATCAAAAAGGACATGTCTATAAACCGAATAATTTTTTTATATGGCAAAGAGGCAATGAGGCGCTTTTCAAGACCAAGGGGGTAAGCAAACCGAAGTTACGCTTCTCCGTGATCCGGACACAGGTACCTGTCGTCTCCACCATCCAGCAGAATCTCTACGGAAGTAATAGTGAGTTTCTGAACTTTTCTCTCTTTACCCTGCCGGGTTCCCAGCAAAATGCATTTAAGCAGATCCTGCTGGTACCGATGGGAGTATTGATCGTAGTGATCCTGCGTATCCTTGTAGGGATACGAACGATGGGAACCTTTATGCCTGTACTGTTTGCCCTGGCATTTATACAAACCTCTCTGCTCAACGGACTGATTATGTTCTTTGTGATCGTTTTTTCAGGACTCTTCATCCGGTTTTACCTTTCAAAGCTGAGGTTATTGCTTGTAGCCAGAATTTCAGCCGTGATCATCGTCGTTATAGCGATCATGTCGCTGATGAGTATCGTAAGTTATAAGCTGGGGCTCACACAGGCGCTGAGTGTGACCTTCTTCCCTATGATCATTCTTTCATGGACGATTGAACGTATGTCTATCCTTTGGGAAGAAGAGGGAGGAAGAGAGGTATTGATCCAGGGGAGCGGCTCACTGCTTGTTGCCGTACTGGCATATTTTGCGATGATGAATGAGTATGCGGCTTATCTCTTTTTCAGTTTCCCTGAACTGTTAATGGTCGTTTTAGCTGTGATCATTTTGATCGGCCGTTATACCGGTTACCGTCTAAGCGAACTCTTCAGGTTTGCACCTCTGGGGCATTCATGAGTTTTTTGGATCAGATTAAAAAGCTTCGGGAGAGAGGAGTGATCGGTATGAACTATAGAAATATCGAGTTGATCGGTCGCTATAATGAGCGAAGTAAATACCCCCTGGTAGATAATAAACTGATCACCAAGAAGATCGCCAAAGAGGCGGGGATCGCCGTAACGGAACTTTACGGAAAGATCGAATGGCAGTCACAGTTGGCACGTCTTCATGAGATTCTGGCTCCTTATGACAGCTTTGTGATCAAGCCGGTGCATGGAAGCGGCGGAAAAGGCATCGTGGTGATCACACACAGGGAAGATGACCTCTTTATCAGGGCAAACGGTAGCTCTATGACACTTACCGATGTGCATACCCATATTACCAATATCCTGAGTGGACTCTACTCTCTGGGAGGGCGTTATGATATAGCGATCATCGAGAAGATGGTGGAGTTTGACCCCGTGTTTCAAAACTACAGCTATGAAGGTGTCCCGGATGTGCGCTTGATCGTCTACAAAGGATACCCTATGATGGCAATGATGCGCTGTCCGACAGATGAGAGTAACGGCAAAGCGAATCTGCATCAGGGGGCTATCGGTGTAGGGATCGATATCGCAACAGGTAAGGCGATCAATGCCGTTCAGCACAACCACCCGGTGTATATCCACCCCAATACGAAACATGACTTTTCTGACCTGCAGATACCGCATTGGGAAGAGTTATTGAAGATCGGTGCCAAGTGTTATGAGATGACCGGTCTTGGTTACCTGGGAGCTGATATCGTTTTTGACAAAAATGTCGGTCCGCTCCTTCTTGAGCTGAATGCACGTCCCGGTTTGGCGATACAGATCGCCAACGGCAAGGGGGAGTACCATAGAGTCAAGCGTATAGATGAGGAGAGACAAGAGCGTAGTGCCGATGAAAGAGTGGCATTCAGCATGAATATACTGAGCAAGGTATAAGGAAGTAACATGAGAACAGTATTATCCCTGTTTTTGATTCTTTTCTCACTCTTATCCGCGTCAGACGTGGATAAACGTTTTTTTGTTCCTGAGAGCAAAGAGAGATACCTGACGCAGATGGAAGCAAATATCACCGCTGATCCCGACAGAGAATCTGCGACGCTTGAATCCGCCCTTTTAACACAGATCAGATCCCAGGATCAAAAAACGGTTCAGATCGACTATCAAAGAGAGAACCTTGATCCCAAGCGTCAGGTTGATCCCAAAGCGTTTGAAAAAAGTATAGATCGGTATATCGAAGCCAAACAGACGTTAGACCAAAGTAGAAAGAAGGTCGAACAGTTACGCAGTAAGCTCGAGTATGTCAAAAAGCATATCAAGGATATCACCGAAGAGAACAGGGATAAGTTAAGAACCTATCAGCTGCAGTACACGCTTTACAGACAGTTGCTTGAGTATGAAAGTAATAAAATAACCATGCTGGATGAGGTCATCAAATTTAATGAGAGCCTTTTTGCCAGTATACTTCCTGTACTCGGTACAGACGGCTATGAAACAGGTCTGAGCAGGATCAAAAAAAATCTTTTGACTCTTGATGAACTGCAAAGTAAAATCGCAGCACTGGATGTGAAGATAGAACATGAAAGACTGCTAGAGTCTAAGGAAGTAGAGACGCTCTTGGTTGAACGCAAAGCCCTGGAAGAGAAATTAAACAGTGCATCGATCATCACCGCAGAGAGTATGCTCGATAGTGCACTCTTTGAACTTGCGCTAAAAAAAGATAACTCCTTTTATGATGCATTGAAAAGATCTGCTGAAGTCATTGCCTCTGTGACATCCTCTGAGAAAGATGGGCTGCAACGGCATCTGCAACTGCTACGGTCACTGGGGAAAACATACTTCGGTGTGACTTCTGTCGCTGTAATTACCTCCAAAGAGAGTCTGATAGATACACTCAACTATTTTATTTCACTGCTCTATAAGCCCTTATTTGTCTTTAACGAAAAAGCAGTGAACAGTGCTGATATCCTGAAGGTGGTGTTGATATTTGTGATAGGTACCTTCATCGCAGCGCTTTATAGGAGACGTGTCGTAAGATGGTCTTCAGGCTGGGGCAAGGCCACACCTATGACAACCAAGCTGATAGCTAATTTCGGCTATTACTTTATCATTGTCGTTACCTTTTTCGTGGCTATCAATAGTGTGGGGATCGATCTCACCTCTTTTTCGATGTTTGCCAGTGCATTGGCTATCGGTATCGGTTTTGGGCTTCAAACGGTCGTGTCAAATATGGTTTCAGGGATCATCATGATGTTTGAAAGAAGTGTAAGGGTAGGGGACTTTATCGAACTCAGCGATACACTCAGAGGTACGGTAACGGATATGCGTATCAGATCAACGGTGATCAAGACACTGGACAATATCGATATCGTCGTTCCAAACTCTTCCTTTATACAGAACAATGTGATCAACCTGACATTGGATGATACGATGCGAAGACTTCATATCCCTTTTGGTGTGGCATACGGTACGGAAGTTGAAAGGGTAAAGGAAGCGGTACTCAGCGAACTTGCACAAAGCGGATTAACGTATTATAGAGGAGAGAATGAAGAGAGGCAACCGATGATTCGTATGACGGGGATGGGTGCCAGCAGTGTGGATTATGAACTGCTGGTATGGATAGATTGGGATACTCAGAGAAAAAATGCCACCATGTCAGACTTCCTGATACTCGTATATAAAGCACTCTACAAGCATAGTATAGAGATTCCATTCCCTCAGATGGATCTACATGTTAAAAATATCAATCAAACCAGAGTGGATATTTGAAGAGAGGTAAAGGTATGAACACCATCGAATCACTCATCGATACTTTACACCATGAAGACCTGCATAACAGACGTCACCCTTCTGTCTTTGATGAAAATGAAACGTATGATATGCTGATCATACGTTTACCCGTAGTGATGAATATCCATGAACTTGATGTCACTTCATTCGGATTCATTATTACCGAAGAAGCGAGTTATTTTTTTAATGCGCTGACGCAAAAACTGGAGATTCTTTCAAAACGTTTTGATGGTCCTTATAGGATTATCGATGAAAAGCTTGACAATGTACTGAGGGCATTTCAGGCATATGAAGATGAGATTTCAACACTTGAAGAGTCGCTCTATAGTGATAAAAAACAGCAAAATTTTATGGATGGGTGGCTGAAACTCAAAAGGGATATTGTACGTATTGAACGTGTTATGCTAAAGGCAACGGCGGTACTCAATGATATGGTCATACACTATGAGAGTAGTGAGAATTTCCCTCTGAACCATTATGCGGATCTTCATGAACACTGTGAACGTCTACACAGATCTGCAGCACTTCAACTTGCCAAACTGGATTATCTGTTCAACTTTTACACTACGCGTACCACAGAGAAGATGAATCGGCTCATTTTCCTGCTGACAATTATCTCTGCAGTATTCCTGCCTCTTAATCTTGTGGTCGGTTTTTTTGGTATGAATACCAGCGGTCTTCCTCTCACTGAAGGACCCGATGGCACCTCAAGTGTAGTATCAGGTATGTTGTTGATCCTTTTTGTGATCTTATCGGGGATGATTATATGGAGAAACAAAATAGACTATACTAAAAAATAATGGTACCGGATAGAAGGTATATAGTGTACATTTCGCAGAAGCAATACCTTTGATAATTTTTTAGAAAAAAGTTTAAAAATTTTCATCAATGCTACCTTAATGCTATTTTGACATGAAATAATATATCAGTTGACTTCCAAAAGGAGCATTTCATGGCAAAAAAATTATTTCTTGTTATCGGGGCACCGGGCTCCGGTAAAACAACGGATGCAAGTCTTATCGCCGCAAGGCACAAGGAAAATATTGTTCACTACTCAACAGGCGATATGCTTCGTGATGAGATAGCCAGCGGCAGTGAACTTGGAGAGACGATCAGCAGCTATATTAAAAAAGGTGAGCTGGTTCCTCTCGAGATCATTATGAATACGGTGATCACAGCGATTAAATATGCACCTACAGAGGTAGTGATCATCGATGGTTTCCCTCGAAGTGTTGAGCAGATGAAAGTCTTTGATGAACTTTTGTCCAGAGAAGAGGAGATCAATCTTGTCTCTGTCATTGAAGTAAGAGTCAGTGAAGAGGTTGCAAGAGAGCGTATACTGGGTAGAGCGGCGGAAGCTGCACCGGGTCAGTTACGAAGTGATGACAAAGAAGAGGTCTTTACGGAACGTATGAAGATCTATACAGAGCCTTTGGCAGAGATACGAACATTTTATGCAGAAAGAAAACTTATCAAAGTCATTGACGGGGAAAAGCCCCTTGATATTGTGGTAAGTTTGATGGAACTGTTTATCTTGAGCAGAACCACTGTTCCTGCTATTCATGTCTCAAACGATACCTATCGTGCCGTAAGGATATAACAGGTTTAAAAGGAGAAAGAATGACCTTGATTGAACTGTTTAGCGATTATGTGAGAAATAAAAAGAGTTTGAAACTTTATGTAGAAGAGAGAAAAAACTACATTACACGGGGTGAGTTTAGCGATCAGACCTTAATAAAGGCCCAATCGTATCTTCAGAGACTCAAAAAAGAAGATCCTGGGATCTATGATCTGATGTATGAGACATTGGAGCAGTATTATGAAGAGGATTGCGGTCACTATGTAGAGTATCCGATCAATTTTATTCGTCAGATCTTGCAGATATATGATAACCATATTCCTGCAGAAAAAGTCTATGAAGTCTATAGAAAAGGTTTAAAGCATCACTATTGTGATGCGTAGATCTTCTCGCATGTGGGCTGTAAGATCCATGCTGTTGTTCCCCTTTAATATTAACCGCTAATCGCCATATTCCGGTTGCATGGATCTTTCAGCCCACATTATCTTCCTTTCTTAACCTAGTAATTTCAAAAGCAGCAGTCCGTATACGATGTAGGTGTTATAACCTGACTAGATCAAATCGATCCAGATTCATCACTTTGGTCCAGGCCGCTACAAAGTCATGGAGAAATTTCTCCTGCGCATCAGAACCGGCATAGACTTCAGCCAGCGCTCTCAGTTGGGCATTGGAACCGAAGATCAGATCGATGCGGGTAGCACTCCATTTTTGTTCATCTGTTCTACGATCGCATCCCTCGAACAGATCTTTATCTTCCGAGAGAGGTTTCCATACGGTACTCATATCAAGCAGGTTAACGAAAAAATCGTTTGTCAGTGATTCCGGCCGATCGGTGAAGATACCATGCCGGGTTCCTCCGGCATTGGTATTCAAAACACGCATACCGCCTATAAGAACCGTCATTTCCGGGGCAGTAAGTGTAAGCAGCTGTGCCTTATCTATCAGTAACGCTTCAGCGGATACTGCGTACTTGGCTTTTTCGTAGTTTCGGAAGCCGTCGGCGATTGGTTCCAAAACGGAAAATGCGTTGATATCGGTTTGTTCTTCAGATGCATCCATCCTTCCCGGTATAAACGGTACGGTAATATCATATCCGGCATTCATTGCTGCTTTTTCAATACCCGCAGATCCTGCAAGTACGATCAAGTCAGCAAGCGAGACCTTTTTATTCTCATTCTGTGTATCGTTAAATTCATCCCGGATACTTTTAAGTGCTGCAACCACTTTCGTCAGTTGTTCCGGCTGATTTACTTCCCAATCCTTCTGCGGTGCCATACGGATACGTGCACCGTTTGCACCGCCCCGCTTGTCCGAACCTCTGAAGGTAGAGGCAGAAGCCCATGCAGTAGAGACCAGTTCACCGACTGAGAGTCCTGACTCAAGGAGTTTGGCTTTCAGCTTAGCTATATCTTTCTCATTGATCAGTTTATGGTCACAGGCCGGGATAGGGTCCTGCCAGATGAGCTCTTCATCAGGGACTTCCGGACCAAGGTAACGTGCACGTGGACCCAGGTCACGATGCGTGAGTTTGAACCAGGCCCTGGCAAAAGCATCTCTAAACGCATCGGGATTTTCAAAGAAATGTCTTGAGATTTTTTCATACGCAGGGTCAAATCGCAAAGAGAGGTCTGTCGTTAACATCGTCGGTGCATGGCGTTTTGATGGATCATGGGCATCAGGTATGCTGTTTTCACTCTCTTTTGCTCTCCATTGGTAGGCGCCTGCCGGGCTTTTTGTCAGTTCCCACTCATACCCGAAGAGATTCTCAAAGAAGTTATGGCCCCATCTGGTCGGTGTAGAGGTCCAGGTAACTTCCAGCCCGCTGGAGATAGTATCGGCCCCTTTCCCCGTACCAAAGCTGCTTCCCCAACCAAACCCCTGTGCTTCAATAGCGGCTGCTTCGGGTTCAGGACCTACATGGGAGGCATCACCTGCACCATGACATTTACCAAAGGAGTGGCCACCGGCGATCAATGCCACTGTCTCTTCATCATTCATCGCCATACGGGCGAAGGTCTCACGTATATCTTTAGCTGCTTCAAGTGGATCGGGATTTCCATTGGGACCTTCCGGATTGACATAGATAAGCCCCATTTGGACTGCTGCAAGAGGGTTTTCCAACTCCTCATGCGCTCCTTTATACCGCTCATCATCCAGCCACGTTTTTTCTGCACCCCAGTAGATATCTTTTTCGGGTTCCCATATATCTTCACGTCCACCGGCAAATCCGAAGGTTTTAAAGCCCATTGATTCCAGTGCCACATTACCGGCCAGTATCATAAGATCAGCCCATGAAATTTTCCGGCCATACTTCTGTTTGACGGGCCAGATGAGTCTGCGTGCTTTATCCAGGTTGACGTTGTCAGGCCAGCTGTTTAGAGGAGCGAAGCGTTGATTCCCGCTGCCGCCTCCACCTCGACCGTCACCGGTACGGTAGGTACCGGCACTGTGCCATGCCATACGGATGAAGAGTGGACCATAATGGCCGAAATCTGCAGGCCACCACTCCTGAGAGTCTGTCATAACGGCTAGAAGATCTCTTTTTACGGCATCTAAATCTAATCTATTGAATGCTTCAGCGTAGTTAAAATCCCTATCCATAGGGTTGGATAGAGAAGAGTGCTGGTGTAAGATATCGAGATTTAACTGGTTGGGCCACCACTCCTGATTTGAGGTACCGCCACCTGAAGTATGTTTCAAAAATTGTTTAGTGTCAAACATCACATCCTCCTAAGAAGGTTAAGTCTGATTGAAAGATGCCATGGAAGGCGTCTAAACCACTTTTATATTACTAAAGATCTTCACCCTTCATATTCTCCTGTAGTACTTTATGCGAAACGTTTGTTTTTTCCCACATGTTTTATAGTTAAACTGTTCCTATTGTAATGTAAAAAAACTTAAGTAGAAAATAATTTTTTTTAAAAATTAAAAATAGATAAATATAATATTGAAAGTGTAGATTGAGTCAATGTATTGTCTCATTAGTATCTGATACAACTCTCTTCTGCTAACTGTAAAAGCGAAGGAGATTCATTTTTATTGATTGAACTTTAGAGGTGATATGCAGTGGATGATCTATTGTTGCAGTTTGGTTTAGCGTTATCTTCTTTCCCTGAGATATGAGGAGTGAAGTGACTAAAAGTTGTCACTTCATTCCTACTCTCTCAGTTCATTCAGACGTTTGAGCAGGTACTCCAGTTCGATTCTCTTCTCTACTTTTTCATTGACTTTGTCTTCAATGAAGTCAACCACCTCTCTTTGAAGTTTGAGTTTGTTGAGTCTGTTGATGTTTGTAATACCACCCGGGTTGAGTACATTCACCTCCAGGATTTTATCTCCGATCATATCTACCCCGACAAAGTAGAGACCGTCTGCAACCAGTTTACTGCCGATCTTTTTACAGATACGTTGTTGACTCTCTGTAAGCGTATATTTGTGTGCGGTACCGCCCTGTTGGATATTGGCACGGATCTCTCCTGCAGCAGGCTTTCTGTTATAGGCACCGATAAATTTACCGTTGAGCATCAATACCCTGACATCACCCTGGTCTGCACCCTCGATAAACTCTTGAAGAATCACATATTTGTCTCCATCCTCATCGATATAAAAATCAAGCAGAGAGTTGATATTCTCTTTCGCATTTTTTTCCAGAACGATCACCCCTTTTCCGCCTGAGGCATCTAGCGGTTTGAGTATCATTTTTTCCGCTTCGGATTCATCGATGGTTTTGTTGATGAATTTTTTACTCCCTGAAACATGGGTGACGGGCAGGAAGGTATTATTTGGATCATGGAATGTCGTGGTATAGAGTTTGTTGTTGGCCTTGCGTATACCATCCACATCATTCATGATAACCACTTCATCTTTGATCGCATCAAGGAAATTGAGAACCAGCGGATTGATAGGAGGGTCTTTTCGGATCATAAGACAGTCAAAGGCATGCAATGCAGTCATACGTTTCTGGAAAGTGACCTTTTTATGAAAACTTACGATACTCTCCGGGATTTTATCCATTTTTTCTATGGTCTTGATCAAACCATGTACAACATTGTTCCTTACGGTAAGATCAGTGGTATAGAGTATAGAGACCTTATGGCCGCGTTTGATACACTCTTTGATGATCGCCAATGTCGAACTCTTTTGAGGCTCCATGCCCTCCCAACTTGCAATAATAAAACCAATATGCATCATTGTCCTTACTAAAAATATAATGTCATATTATACTCTATATTTGAAGGAAAATGAGTGCTATTTTTTTGGATTTTTTTGAAAAACAGCGGTGCATATCACTACACCGAAAGCGTTATCTTTCAGAAAGATATTTTGCTACGGCATCTTCATCATTGGAGTGAGGCAGGATGATATCTGCGACCTCTTTGACTTCATCAAGCGCATTGGAGACTGCTACCGAAGTACCTGCCAGCTTGAACATCCCGATATCGTTGATACTGTCGCCAAAGACGGTCATCTCATGGGTATCACGGCCAAGGTATTCCGCTACCGTTGCCAGCGCATGGGATTTGTCTCCCTCGGGATGAAGAATAGTCAGGAACCAGCCGTCGCTATACTTTTCAGGAGAGAGTTTGTACTCCAGCTCTTTTCCAAAGGTCTTCTGCAGGTGATCCGTGAGAGGCTTGAGTGTCTCATAAGATCCAAAGTAGACGATCTTGAGGTTCATCTCTTCTGCATGGATCTCTTTGTGAACTCTCAGGCGGGGATCATTCGCGTAGTTGTTGAGTACCCCTTTTTGATATAGGTTGAGCGTTGTGGGTACATTGAAAGACTCGTTGAGCTCCATATCCTTCAGTGCGATGATAAAAGGGAAGATATCATATTTTTTTCCCTCGTTGATGATCGCATCGCCAAGTTCTTTGTTGATCAGCTTTATATCGATCAGCTTTTTCTCTGGGGTGACGACCATGGTTCCGTCCAGGAGGATCATCGGTGCATGGAGGTGAAGTTTTCCGAGGAAATCATGGGTCTTTTGAAAACTTCTTGCTGTAGCAACAGAGAGGATGGAGTCTCTGCTCAATTCATTCCATACCTTTGCGCTGAAGTCGCTGATGCTTTGATCCGTACGTAGGAAGGTATGGTCCAGGTCTGTGATATAGATTGGGCTGTTTTTCAATGTATTCATTCCTTTTTGCAGCTTGGAGTGGGGATACCCCTCACTTTTCGTGATAGAACCTCATATGTAACTTGCATGCAAACGTCGGGGTGAGGGCACCCCGACCTACGGTCCTAACTGGCAAAACCGCTTTTAAAGTTGTCCTTGGCCTGAACGATCGCTTTTTGTTTCATTTGAACTATTCCTTTTCGAACAAGTCCGAAAAAGACTCTTCGGCAGAGCGCCCTCGCAACTTGTTGCTCTTTTACTATCTTAACTGGCAAAACCGCTTTTAAAGTTATCCTTTGCCTGCACGATCGCTTTTTGTTTCTCTTTACGCATAGGGTCTTTTTCGACAAAGATCTTTTTACGTGTGGCTGGGTCCATCTCCGTATAGTACATGACGGCCGAGTAGGTACCGGGAGTAGGGGTGAAGACCTGCGCCTGTTCGGGGTTCATCTTCAGCTCTTTGGTAGTAAAGTGTTTGAGCTCATGCATATCTTTCTCTGTACAGCCCGGGTGTGCAGCGATCAGGTAGTAGGTGAGGAACTGCTTTTTTCCCATATCACGGTTGAGCTTGTCATAGAGACGTTTGAAGTCAACAAGGGTCTGTTTTCCCGGTTTTCCCATCAGGTCAAGCACATGCTGCTGCGTATGTTCCGGTGCTACTTTCATCTGTCCCGAGATATGATGCTTGACCAGTTCACGCAGGTAGCTGTAGCCCTTGCGTTTGTCTTCATTGATCAGGTCATAGCGTATACCCGAAGCGACAAAGGCCTTACGGATACCCGGGATGTTTCTCACCTGTTTCATCAAGCCGATTACTCTGGTATGGTCAGGTTTCATGGAACCGCACAGCCGCTTGGAGTCGACACAGCGCTGGTGTGCACAGGTTCCGTGTTTGAGTTTCTTGTCACACTCATAGCCGTACATATTGGCCGTAGGCCCTCCAAGGTCCGAGATGATCCCTTTGAAGTCCTTATACTCTTTGAACTGGTTGGCTTCCTTGACGATATTTCCTTCGCTTCTGGTACGAATGGTCCGTCCCTGGTGTACACCGATCGCACAGAAGTTACACTCACCCCAGCAGCCGTGATGGGTCATGATGGAGAACTTGATGGTCTCCAGACACTTCACCTTCCCTTCCGGTCTATGGTAAGGGTGGAGTTCCCTGGTGTAGGGCAGGCTGGCTACTTCGTCCATCTCTTTTTCATTGAGATAGTCACACGGCGGGGTTTGGATAGAGTAGCGCCCGTCTACTTCCTGGCAAAGCCCTTTGGCTGAGATCGGATCGTTATTGTCATAGAAGTGGTCAAAGAGATCGATATACTTCTCTTTCTCCTCCAAACATGCTTTGTGTGAAGGGAGCTGGATGAACTCCTCTACGGGCTCCTTGCTGATGTAGCAGAGTCCGCGGATATCTCTCCACTCCTTACCTCTGTCCAGTGCCTGAGTCAGTTCACGGACAGCCTCTTCCCCCATTCCGTAAACGATGATATCCGCCTTGGCATCAAACAGGATAGGCTTTCTGAGTTTATTGCTCCAGTAGTCATAGTGCGTCACACGGCGCAGACTTGCTTCGATACCGCCCAGTACGACAGGCACGGTGTTTTTGAAGTTCTGGCGGATAAGGTTGGTGTAGGCGAGTACGGCACGGTCAGGGCGTTTGTTGTTCTTCCCGCCCGGGGTATAGTCATCGCTGTTACGGAACTTTTTCGTGGCAGTGTAGTTGGCAACCATCGAGTCGATACTTCCACCGCTTACACCCCAGTAGAGACGCGGTTCACCCAGACGTTTGATATCTTTGTCGCTTTTGATATCGGGCTGTCCGATGATACCGACCTTGTAGCCGAGTTTTTCAAGCATACGGCCTACCACCGCGACACCGATGAACGGTGAGTCGATATAGGCATCACCGCTGACAAGGATCACATCGCACTGATCCCATCCTAGTGCATCCATTTCGGCTCTGGTAGTAGGTAAAAATCTTTTTTCTTTTTTCATAATCGCATTGTAGCGTAATTTTATGACCGTGGCTACTTGAAGAGTTTGAGAAACAGATCATACTTTTTATCCTATCTAAAAGAGAGAGCATTCCGAAGAAGAAGTTACAGCTGTCATTGCTCTGATCACACATTCAAGGAGAGGTACTGCTGTTATAAAATGTTTAATATTTTGGTACAATGATAAGAAGTCAGAAGGAAGAGACCATGAACGATCAGCCGACACCCAACAGACCGAGCAAGCCTTTTTCCAATCTATGGATCATGCTGTTCTTTTTGATACTGACACTGCAGCTCTTTTACTACATCGGTTCACAAAGCCAAAGTGAGACACTCTCTTATAACCAGTTCAAAAGCAGGGTCGCGCAGAATATGGTCAAAGAGATATGGATCGATGAAGACCTGGCGCGTGCTTCTCTCAAAGTGGAAGTTGGACAAAAAGCAGAGTATATCAAAACGACACTTCCCCCGTTTGCGGACGACAGGTTCCTGGAACTGTTGGAGAAAAATGGGGTCGATATCCATGTGAAGTCGCAGAAGGAGTCAAAGTTCTGGGGTTCCCTGCTGATGATGTTGCCGTTCATGCTCATTGTGGGCTTTATTCTCTACAGTATCTATAATTTCAGAAAACAGCTAGGTGGGATGGGCGGTGAGGGGAACGTGTTTGATTTTATGCGTAGCACTGCCAAACAGTATGACAAAGAGAAGGTTGCGGTGACATTTGATGATGTTGCAGGCGCTGAGAGTGCCAAGATCGAGCTCTATGAAGTGGTTGATTTTCTAAAAAATCCGCAAAAGTATGAAACGATAGGTGCAAAGATCCCCCGGGGGATTCTTTTGACCGGAGCACCGGGTACAGGGAAGACTTTATTGGCCAAGGCGGTAGCCGGTGAGGCGGGAGTACCGTTCTTTTCCATCAGCGGCTCCGAGTTTGTCGAAATGTTCGTCGGCGTAGGGGCTGCAAGGGTACGTGATCTGTTCAAAAAAGCGAAAAGCGAAGCCCCTGCCATTATCTTCATCGATGAGCTCGACTCAGTGGGGAGGGCTAGAGGTGCCGGTATCGGCGGGGGCCATGACGAGAAGGAGCAGACGCTCAACCAGATACTGGCCGAGATGGACGGGTTTGAGACGGATGAGAAGGTGGTGGTCATCGCAGCGACCAACCGTCCTGATATACTGGATTATGCGCTGCTGAGACCGGGAAGGTTTGACCGCAAGATCACCCTGGTACTTCCCGATATCGATGCACGTAAAAAGATCCTGGATATCCATATGGCGAAAGTCCGTCAGGATGAAACGATAGACCTTGAAAAGATAGCCAAAATGAGCATAGGGTTCAGCGGTGCGGACCTGGCAAACCTTGTCAATGAGGCCGCGATGCATGCCGCCAGAGAGGATAAAGCGTCTGTATCGCAAAATGACCTGCTCTATGCGCGTGACCGTATCATCATGGGGGTTGAACAGGAGTTTGTCCTGGATGAGAAAGAGAAAAAGCGTGTGGCTATCCATGAAAGCGGACATGCGTTGGCGGCACTGCTGCTTGAACATGCCGACCCTATAGAGAAGGTCAGTATTGTACCCCGGGGACAGGCACTGGGGATGACAGAGCAGTTACCGCTCAAAGATATCAGGAATTTTCCTCAAGCCTATCTTCTGGATAAGATCGGTGTGATGCTTGGAGGAAGGGTGGCTGAGCTGACGCTGCTCGGTGATCTCTCCTCAGGCGCAGCCAATGATCTCAAAGAGGCTACTTCCCTGGCGACGCATATGGTCAGTCAGTGGGGTATGAGTGAGAAGCTTGGGGCAGTCTACTACCAAAAAGGGGAAGAACATGTCTTTTTGGGGCGTGAGATGGCACTGCCGAAGGATTTCAGCGAAGAGACGGCAAAATTGATAGATGAAGAGGTGCGCAAGATCATCTCAGAGAAAGAGAAAAAGATGCTCGAGCTCTTTAACGCACATACAAAGGATATCGTGGCTATTTCCGAGAAACTTATCGAAAAAGAGGTGATCTATGCCGATGAGATCAGGGCGCTTCTAGAGTGTTGAAGAGCGCCAGCGTATCCAGCTTATAAAAATGTTCAAGTTCTGCATAGATCGCCGGAAAGAGCGCTTGGAGTCTCTGCGGGGCCATAAAGAAACGCTCGGAACAGACTGCGAAGAACTCTGCCTCATTCTCCAGCGCATAGGTGCCAAGAAAACCAGCCTGTTGCGTGATAAGATTGCGTTTGACCTGTTTGGTCAGGATGATAAACGCATTGGAAAAGGCTGCCGCATAGCGCGGATAGTCTGATGAACTATCAAGTTCGGGCGTACCGTCAGGCATCCCATCCTCAAAATCCAGCTCATGGGCAAACTCGTGGATAATGACATTCTCTCTGCTCTCTTTGGAGATGTCATGTTGGATATCCTGCCAGGAGAGTACCACCGTACCGTTTGCTGACTGCCCTTCCAGTATAGCGCGGTGTTGATGATGGATACCGTCTTCGTTACGGGAGCGGTCTACAATGAAGTGTTCGGGGTAGACAATGATCGTAGCCACCCGGTCATGTGCATCCAGCCCAAACCCCAGCCGTACCAGTGAGGCATAAAAGGCGATGGTCACCTTGATCTCTTCTGTGATCTCCATCCCTGCACCGATAAACTCCTTTTGATCGAGAAAGAGAAGGATACGTGTATCTATCTTTCTCCTGAGATCACCCGGTAGATGCAGGTAGTGTGGCAGGGAGAGGAGTAGCGCTTTATAGGCCGGAGGGAGAGGCATGTTTTTGAACTTTTTGTATCTCCAGATACCGATAAAGTATGCTATGCTCTTCCAGAAAAGGAACAGTGCGATCAGGGCAAAAAAGAATTGGATCAATATCAGATAATAAGCCATAGGGTTATCATAGCTGAAAGGAGTTAAAGATTGAGAAATAAGTGAGGGAAAGAAGAGCCCGGAGGGACTCTTCTATAGATTATTTGAAATCAGGCTTTGGAGTAGTAGCTGTACTTTCCGGGAATTGCGGATAAGTGATCTCAGGTTTTGTACCTTTAAGCGCTTTCATGAATGTCACGATCTTCTCTGCATCTGCATCGGAGATATCTTTACCAAGCTGTGTACGTCCCATCTCTTGAACTGCTTCAGCAAGGCTCCAGATCTGTCCATTGTGGAAGTATGGTGCAGTCTCTGTAACGTTTCTCAGTGTCGGTACTTTTACCATACCGTTCTTGTCACCTTTGAAGTCGCCTACATTTGCAAATTTATAAGGTTTTACCATTGGGAAAGGCATCATTGTTCCACCCAGTGCTACACCGCTGTGGCATGAAGCACACCCTTGATCCATAAATACTTTCAGACCCTCTTGCTCTTCTTTGGTAAGTGCATCATCTTTACCGTTGAGGAACTCATCATATCTAGATGGTGTGACAAGTGTTCTTTCAAAGATACCGATCGTTGATGTGATCGTTTCAAAGTCTACTTTTACATCGTCACCGTATGCTTTTTTAAACTCTTCTACATATGCAGGGATAGAGTTGATTCTATCTACAACCAATGATGCAGGTGAAGCCATCTCAGGTGCTGCCTGCATAGGTCCCTGTGCCTGATCTTCCAGGTGCGGACTTCTACCGTCCCAGAATTGAGATTTAAAGAATACCGCATTGTATACAGTCGGCGAGTTCAGGTGGTGTGGATTGGCTACCCACATGTGACCTACTGCTGCCGGTGCACCGTCAGTTCCCCCAAGTCCAAGGTTGTGACAGGTATTACAGGAGATGATCCCACTTTTTGAAAGTCTTGGCTCGAAGTAAAGTCTTTTCCCAAGCTCTACTCTCTCCGGTGTGATCGTACCGTTCGGGTCAGTCATTTTTAAAAGTTCAGCTTTATCTGTAGGGATTGCCTGAAGCCCCATAGACTTCGCTTTATCCGCCAATGGACCGGCAAAAAGTACGGATGATGCTACAAGTGATGCAGCGATGATTTTAGACATTTTCATATGTTCTCCTTATAAATTGGATAAGTAATTATACAACGACGATACTTATAGATTAGTAATAAAAATTATCATTTAATAAATATTTTCATCTTTGAAAGATATTTATTCGAAATGATTCTTCAATTACCCCTGTTTCCTCTTACACGCTATGAGGCATTGCCACATCGTTACTCCCCATACATTTACTATTCTAACATAACTTATGATCAATATCAACCTTTAGGCGCAGTGGCTGTTTCCAAAAACTTTGACTCAAGCTCCGGAAGGAGCGCTATAATCCGGGGATCAAAAAAAACCCCGCTCTTCTCCTGTAGGTAGCTTATGGCCTCTTCGTGTGTCACGGGTGCCTTATAGACTCTTCTGCTTCTCAGTGCATCATAGACATCTGCTACAGCCATGATACGGCCTGAAAGGGGGATCTCTTCTCCTCTCAGTCCCTGCGGATACCCGGAACCGTCCCACCGCTCCTGATGCGTATAAGCGATCTGGGCGGCCAAGTCCAGGAAGTTGTTCTGCCCCAGTATTTTTTTGGACCGTAGAAGCGCATCTCTTCCATAGATAGTGTGAGCCTCCATGATCTCCCGCTCTTCAGGGGTAAGTTCCCCGGATTTCAGGAGGATACTGTCCGGTACACCGATCTTTCCTATATCGTGCAATTGTGCTGATTTGTAGAGAAGTGCGATATACTCAGGGGTGAGAATATCCCGGTACTCGGTCAGTTGACTTAACTCTTCTGCAATGATACGGACATACTGCTTGGTCCGTTCATGATGCTCTCCTATATCCTTATCGCGGTACTCTGCCAGTATGGCTATGGTCTCTATCGTCGCATCCTCGGTAAGGGCAATGGCTTTGAGCTTCTTGTCAATGCGCTTAAATACTCTGTTAAGTCCCATAGGCATGACAGAAGCTGTGAGCATGATCAGTGTACCCAGGGCAATGGAGTTGCCCGAGGTGGCCGACCAGGGAAGAAAGGGCAGAGTTTCCCAGAGATCGGTATGGTGGATAAGAAGGGCTGTGAGAAGTAGGGCTGCTACTGTCAGAAGCAGGGTGATGACCCCCTCTTTAAATCCCAAAAGGATACCTGCAAGCGTAGGAGCGGCAAAGAGCCATAATAAATCCATACCCCTGATGCCCGAGTCCAGGGCAAGAGAGATCGAGAGTATCCAGATAGGGATGATCAGCCCCAGGGATCTTTGGGTGAAGGTAATATCTTTACAGAAGAGCAGAAAAATAACCCAGAGGTAGAGGAGTGTGTCGATCACGGCACCCTTGATATCACTGCCGTTGAGAGAAACGATAAAGTCTTGAATATAGGTGATCAGGCCAACCACGGCGATCGTCACTATGATACCAAAGAGGAGACTCTCTTTTGTATGTTCAAGGCTCAAAGCAGTACTTTTGATATGCTGAGTGTATAAATAGTCAATAAAATGCCGGATAGTCATCTTCTCATTATGATATGAATCGGTAAATTCAAATGACTGAGACCTCTCTTTTTTGATCCGATGCTCCGGGATAAGAAGCGGGCAAGCAGTGTTCCACCCGCTAAAATCATCAGATCAAATTCAGTCTGAATTTTTGAATACTCTTTCATATCACCCTCCATCTTTAAGAGCGGCAGATTTATATATACTATATTTCAAAGAGGAGTGTCTGCCCCTCTTCACTGTCATTTTGTTTATAGTATATAACAAATATCCGATGAATACAAGGGCAAGGGACTGAGGGGAGAGGGCAGGAGGGGAAAACCTCTTTGTCCAATGCAGCGTTCTCTGAAATGTTTTGTCAGAAAAGTGTGAAAATCGTTGGCAAAGAGATAGCGTTTTAGCTCTTTGCACTATGACAACGACTGGCTGACCACTTGTGATCTACTCCTCTATCTCTACTTTGGCGTAGGGGTCTGCATAGATGACGTAGGAGAGCCAGGTGACCTCCTGGTTGTTCTTGGCCGCCTTGCGTGCAGCGGTGACCGCACTCATCATATTCTTTCCCTCTTTCAACTGCGTGTAAAATGTTTTCGTAAACTCCAGAGCTGAATTGTCGCCGATGCTCCAGTGGGTTCCAATGAAGGCTCCGGCACCTTGTTTCATGAATGCACGGGCAAATCCCCCGGTGCCGGTCAGACTGTAGCCGGTTCTGCCTATCTGACAGGCATTGAGAAAGACCAGTGGCCCCGGTGAACCATCATGCTGAAGTTTGGCATACCCCTCAACCTCACTTGAGAGAAGTTTCTCCTCTTTATAGGTGTTTCCCTGCATTTTCCCCTGCATCAAGAGGCCGGCATCCCAGATAGAGTTTGGATTGGCCGTGCCGTGGCAAGCGAAATGGAGGATATCGAAATTGTCCGGTTGCATCATCGCAGTAACGACATCTCTCTTGTCGGGTTTGATCGGTTGAGCCTTGCAGAGCTCCTCCAGTAGTGCCTGCTCCTCCTTTGCTGCGGGCAGTTGCAGGCCCGATGCAGCAGGGTAGTCGGGTATGACATATCGCGCCATATTTTTTCTGCATCTCAGCTTGGTGGGAGCCATCTGCGTAATGCCATCAGGATTGGAGTAGCCGCGTACCATGCCTTTTTCTGCGAGAAAATGACTGTCGGGTGAGATGGGGTTGCCCGGTTCGACCAGATAAGCCAACTCCCAGGGAATGAAGGGTTCGTCCGAAAAGACCTGGATCGCTTTGATCTTATCCCGCTGCTCCCATAATACGCTTTGAAGCTTTTTGGGGATCAGTTTTTTGAAGATTTCCGCACCACGGGCACGCAGCTGAAACATAAAAGCTTCGTAGTCGGATGCACTCTCTGCCCAAAAATCTTCGATCTCCTTATAAAGGTTTGTGATGTAATCGATCCGTACATTTCCGTTTTCAAAAGGTTCGGATCGACCCCTTGCGCCATATTTTTTGCCATCCACCTCGAAATCGAAATCGAAATCCAGCACGCGTTTATCACCCATCTGTGCTTCCCTGATGAAGAGGACGTTTTTGATCTCAGTACGGTTGTCTGCGGGGATAAGGTCTGCTTCGGCGCTGGCCATACCGATTACATCGGTAGTGGCGGTCGTAACAAACCGTGGAAAAAGTTTGAGGTTAGCGATGGGACGATTGCCCTGTCGTACGATGATCCGTACCTCCCCGACACCTTCATATTTCGGGATGATGTCAAAATAGAGCAATGTATCGTCGTTGGGCGCAGGTACAGGTACCTCTATACGCGACTCACCGCTGAGGATACAATGCTTGCGCGCCTGCACCTGAATGATAAGGTCCTTGTCACTCTGTACCTTGCCTCGACTGCCTCTGCTTGTGGCACCGGCTGCCAACATGATCTCATCCCGGCTGAGCGTTACCTCTACCGTCGATTTCTTGTTGAGGAGCGCCTCCTCCTGCATCGCGGCATGGGCATAGCACCATACCTCTCCGGGTGCAAGCGGTTCAGCCTCTTTTTTTGGCGATCTTAAGGATGATCGCTTTGCGCTTCTGCGTCTTTTTGGCAGTGTCTCCTCTTCCATCTTTTCTATGGTGATGATCTCGGGAGAAGCAGCTACACCGACCGGTCCGGTCTCATCAAGGATCACGGCATGCGTCTCCCCGCCGGGAAGGGGTGAAGAGATGCTTGCCGTTTTGCTGCGGAAACCGTCGATATCGCTTGAGTCGAGTGCCTCATCCAGGGTGATGCTTCGTGCATCACTTTCGTGCATGCCCAGTGCATCATCAAGCGGGATATTGCGGTTTGAGATAGTATCAAGAGAAGTTTCAAGTTCGCTGCGCGAGATTCCGTAGTGCAGTCTCTCTCCATTATGCTCACGTTCCAGGACAACAAAGCGGGAGTTATCGTCCTCCAGCGTCCGTGCTACGACGTCGACGTTCATGCTTGACGGCAGGGTCGTAAAGTCGCGTGAGACTTCGGAGGCCCACCACTCCCTTGGTGTATCGCCGATACGGGCACTCCCTGAGGGCTGCAATCCGAGCCATTCGGCACATTGCCGTGCGACCTGCGGTTGATGGAAATAAACAGTATGATAGATTTCACCGTTCCGGTCGAACGCCATTTTATCTGAAAGCCCTGCTGTTGATATCGGATCGATGACAAACATGGAAGACCTGTGGACGACAAGGTCGTTCTTTTTACCCATCAGGCGATCGACGACACCGTCAGCAACTTTCAGTGCCATGCGTCTGCCAAGCTTACCTGCGGAGGTGTCGGGGCCGGGTTCGAAGTCCGAACCGATGGCATAGTAGCGTCGTGCACCGGAGCGTGTACGGCTCGAAGGTATTGCGTTGATAGCCTTGACGAAGCTACCCTCCGGACGCATGGCGGCAAGGCCGGGTACCCCATTGTCGGCCACGGCACCTTGTGCCATATATTTGACGAGGCTCCCGATGATCTTGATCCCCTGGTTCATGATCTCGCCGGCGACACGGCTGCCGGGATGCAATGCCAGCAGACGGCTTGCACCGGCGACCATCGTAGTATAGAAGTCGACCAGGGTTTTCCAGTTTTCGTCATTTGCCAATTCGGTACCGGCATTGGTACAGCCTACGAAAATAGCCTTGTCAAAGGAGAGCAGAGCGTGCTCTTTCGGTACGATCTGCTCGGTCAGATAGCGGTAGACAAGTCCTCCGCGGCTGAACGAGATGGCATCAATCACGATGCCGCCATTCGAGCACTTCTGCAGGTCGTTCAGTTGCTTGAAAATCTCCTCTGCATTCTGTTCGGGTGTATCGGCCAGTGTATGGTGGTCGTATGCCAGGACGGCATCGTAGTACTGCAGTGCCCGGTCGAGAAAATTCTGGCCCTCTTCATACTCGGTTAGGGCACCGAAGCTACCCTCGGTGCTGCTGAAAGTACCGTGGATCAGCAGAAGGATTCTCGCCGGACGCTCCTTAGGCAGTTTTACATTGCTGTAGTCCTGTTCGTGCTTCCAGCTTTGGGTATCTGTTGCCGAGGTGATGATGACAGGACCGGGTTTGACACCTTTTTCCAGTCGCCGGGAGAGTGCACCGACTGCCTTTCGCACGACGAATTTCAGGACAAATCCAATGACTTTTCCCTTGATATAGTTTGTAACCGCCCCACCGAATACACGCGTATCTCCCCGGCGTTTTCTTGGTGCTCTGCCTTCACCGATAGGGATATTGAAGTGTGCGCTTTTTGATGCAACGACAGACGGACCGCCTCTTCGAAGGCGACGTTTTTTCTCGGCGACTTTTTCGGGAAAGTGCCACTCGTAAGCGCCGTCCTGTTCGATGAGGATCACTGCATCCTCCTCTGGGTTCAGGGTAACGTCGATGGATAGACTCTCGGGCTTTTCGGTTTTTTCACCCCGACGCGTACGGACCGGCCTGCCTTCCCCGACATCGACACTGAAACCGTGAACCAGGTTTTCAGGCTTCTCAGACTCCTCTTCGGTCAGTGCCTTAAGGATCTGTGCAAGTTCGGAAGAGGCATCAGGAGATATCGCCTCTCCGCGCCGACGTACTTTCTCCGGAAGAATCTCAATTTTTTCGATATCCGATGCTGAGTCGGGCAGTGTAAACGTAATGCTACCGTCGGTAGTAGTGGACTGTTTCATCTGTTATTCTCCTTTATCCCTGGTGATGCGTTATCTCCCCAATTTTTCAATGGCTTTTTCAGAGTATCTGATGTGGCTCATTTTCCTCTGATGCCATTGTTTGAGTAGAAAAAATAGAAGAGTGAATGAATGCTGTTGATATAAACTTTTTCATTTTTTCCTCATAGCTATCTGTACTTTATTTCAAGGGAGGATGAGAAGAGTAGGTTAAAGTCCAGTGTCTCTATCTTCCCCTATAGAAACGTATGCCGTAACACTATATTATGACATAAAGGAGGCTGTTTTTGCTTAGGGTGCAGTTTGTATAGGGAGTGTGTGACTGAGCGTAAAAGGTTAGACCTCTTTGCCCGATGCAGCGTTATCTGATATGCTTGGTGAGAAAGCTGTGAAGCTGGTTGGCAAAGTTATGGGCATCTTTCTGTGAAAATGGCTTGGGTCCGCCGGTGATCTCCCCGCTTTCTCTGATGCTCTCCATCAGGTTTCTCATCGCCAGGTACTGTTTGATATTCTCTACCGTGTAGAGTTCTCCTCTGTGGTCGATAGCGTGTGCCTTTTTGGAGATGATACGGTCAGCCAGCGGGATATCTGCCGTGATGACAAGGTCTCCCGCTTCGCACAGCTCGACGAT
This sequence comes from Sulfurovum sp. MH2-6, assembly GCF_058374785.1. Lineage (NCBI taxonomy): Bacteria > Pseudomonadati > Campylobacterota > Epsilonproteobacteria > Campylobacterales > Sulfurovaceae > Sulfurovum > Sulfurovum sp. MH2-6. The sequence continues at coordinate 1,451,867 of NZ_CM178170.1, read as the reverse complement.
ACGATGGTCCGCCTCATCGGCCCCCTGTTCTACGATGATATACTCGATATGTCTGGATGCACCGATATGGATCTTTTTGTTTGCGACCACCTTGGTCGGCAGGTTCAGGCGTTCGATACTCCGCAGTACGATAGGCTTGAGAAGGTTGGGAAAAGCGTCACCGTCGATATAGAGTGTCATCTTACGATCTCTTTGACCCTGCCTACCTCACCGCTCATCAGGCGTACCTTGATACCGTGGGGATGGGTAGGGGAGTTGGTCAGTATCTTCTGCACCACCCCGTAGGTGATGTAGCCTGTACTTTGGTCCTCCTTGAGTACGATACCGACGTTCATACCGTACTTGATCTCTGCTCTTTTTTGTCCCTGTGACATTTACAGAGCCTTTGGTTCGTAGTTCAGTAGTTTCTTGATAGTTCCGACCGAACAGAAGAAGATCGCATCAAAGAGAGGGTTGAGCCTGGTGGTCTCCTCATCGATGATATCAAAAGGCTGGAACATAAATCCCGCTCCGTCCTCTTTGCGCTCCGGTCTTACGGTAAAGACGATCGGTTTGAGTGTCCGTACGAGGTTGAGAACTTTTTTATAGCTTTTATCCTCTTTGCTTGGCAGAAGGTTGTTTTGTTTGCTCTCCTGCGCTCTCGCTTTCTGAAGAAGCTGAAGCTTGTCTCTGAAGATCACCTTATTCCACTTTACCGTACCCAGACCGATATTGAACTCTCTGTTGGCTGAGATCAGGGGGTGTGTAGAACTCTCGCGTACTGCTTCAAGCAGTTGAAGGAAGAAGTTTTTACCACCGAAGTTATCAGCGGCATCCAGAAGGATCTTGTGGTAGTGTAGTTTTTGTTCGTCGGTGAGGTTGTTGAAGTCGCACATGGGATAGGCTCTTTGTATTGAATTTTGGAATTATAGCTAAATATGTGTTGAAAACCCTCTCCTCAATCAAATAGGTTTGAGTCTTCACTGCGTTCTTTTTTCTCTTCAAGAACCACGGGTGTACCTATATAGGTAATAAAAAGAAAAGTTCCTTCCGGAAAGGTATGGGTTGCAGTACTCTGTGTCACACCGATGATGGCATTGGCTTCACTGGGAGCACTCTCGATCAATCTCTCATATGCCTCCTGGTGTTCATCGCGTTTTCTCTCCAGAAAACCTTTGATCAATCCTTTTTGGGATATCTGGATCTTATGTGTAATCTCAATCATGGAAAACATCGTGGTGATCTTCAAGTTTTCCGGCAGTGTTTCCGTTGTTGTTACCAGCATTATCCATCCCCTTTATTGAAGTAGTATTAGTATACAAAAAAGGAGTGGTGATTGCAAGAAAAAAGGCAGGGTGGAGGATACCCGGATTTTTCTCCCGGACCCCGGCCTGCAGATGAGAGAAAAACTGTTATAATATTTCTAACTTTGTATGGATAAAGGTGTACGTTATGAAACACTACAGAGGCATCCGCAAAAAACTCACCGGATATATCGACCGGTTTCTTGGCACGGGTGAGAGCGTAGAAAATATCAGAGATATCTGGTATAAGTTCAAAGGGGAGATCGAAGATCTCAAAAATATGCCTGATGATCAGTGGGATATCTATGTCAACCGCCTGATCGGTGAGTACCTCTATGAGCTCTTTTTGGATGGTGACGTGACGATCTACAGCCGACTCAATCTCATTACCAAGGGACTCAGCAACGACACCCACACCTACAATACCCCCATCGTGCTCTTTAGCGAAAAACCGACCCGAAGCACAGATCTGTTGTCCGAGGCTCTGTTGTGCGGTATCTACAGCAGTACCGGACAGATCCCTTCCTTCGAGTCAGTCAATGTGGCACAGTATCTCAACCGTACCGCCGAGCACAACAAGTCCTATCTGATCGCCATTACGGATTACGATCCCTCCGGAGAGTCTATCTTCCACTCCCTTGCCGAAAAGGTCAAAACTGACCTGGAACTCATCAACCCGGATATCGAGTTTACTGCTATTCCTATCGTTTTCGGAGAGAGTTACGAAGAGATCGTCTCCCGTTATCCCACCTATACGCTCAGCACAAATAAGAAAAATAAGCTAAATCAGGCATGGATCGACCAAGGACAGACCCTCGGCGTCGAGCTCAACGTTGTGGAGAACAAAGCCGAACTCCTGGAAGCAGCTATCCTCAAATCCGTCGCTCCCGAAGTCGTCGAAGCGTTGAGCCGACACCGATGGAAACAAGGCAAAGAGGAAGTCATGCTGGCCAGCGACAAGCGCTACCTGGAGCTGCATGAGCAGATGAAAGAGCGGGTAGCCGAGATCAGAGAGGAAGTGGAGGAGATGGAGACGGTATTTGATGCAGAGTGGTCCACGCCGATCGATGTTGAGGGGATCAAGGGTATGACGAAGGAGAAGTAATGTCTCTCTATCTAGCTCCCCTGAGGTGGAACCAGTCTAACCTATGGGTGAATATGCACCCTGTTTTTTTCTCTCACACTCTCTGAGCTGTGTGTACGAGTGAAGATATTCTGAGCCTAATCCTCTCCCATAGAAGCGAACTCAAGTCTCTCTGTGATCTTTTTGATGGCTGCTGCAGCACACGCTTCGTCTTTGTCACCGCCAGGTGCACCGCTTACCCCGACTGCCCCGATGAGTATACCGCCTGCAGTGATCGGCAGTCCACCCTGCATCACAATAAGTCCCTCGATGTGGTTGAGCTCCTGCCGGATGTCGCTTCTCGCTTTTTTAAAGTCACCGGAAGCAGTACCTGCCATCACAACCATATTTGCTTTACGCTGTGCGATCTCAAGTGTCTGTTTCACAGCGTGGTCATCACGCATCGCACTTCTGAGGATACCGTGTTTGTCAACAACGACTGCGGAAACGTTATAGCCTGCCTTACGACATGACTCGATGCTCATCCTGGCGATATCACTGGCAGCTTCAAGTCCAATGTTTTTCTGTGTGAAGACATCAGCACCATAGAGGTGTGTGCCCAGCAGTGTACCGGCCAGCAGTGCAGTGAGTTTTTTAGATAGTGTTTTCATTGTTCTTTCCTATGTGAAGTGATATAACGGTGTACCCTGAAAGGTAGACACTCTTTTAGATTTACTTATGTTCTATTATAGATTTTTTTGACTTCAATTAGACCAAATGCCTGCATGGATACGCTGCTGGCAGTAGCCTGGATTCAGGTTTTAGCGGCAGTAATGCCGTTAGGTTCAACTCCTCTTGACGGACCATCACCTCTCACTTTTTAATCCATCCTTTTTTCGGGCTTGAGGTTTTGCAAAAGTCTCTGGTCATATGTTCTGATAACGGGTTTCTTCATGAACCTATACAACGTGAAAAGCAAGAAAAAAATAGCTGTATTTTAGCGATGCAAAAGAGAAAACTTTAAGTATAATTCCATCTTCAAGAGAAGGTGAAAAAGTACGTGAACAAAGAAAAACAAACCATAGATCTACTTTCACAAATTGGCAAACTGCTTTTACAACACGGGGCAGAAACAGAGCTTGTGGAGACAAGTATCAACAAAGCTGCAATGAAACTGGGTTGCCGGGATCTTACCGTTTTGATCTTTCCGAATGCAATTTTGCTGAGTTTGTCTTCAAATGGAAAGATCTATAATACGAAACTCTATAGAGCAGAGAGGCAGGATGTCAATTTTACCGCACTTGATAAAATGACGGGGATCATTGATCAAATGGATACTACAGCAGATAGCACAAAGCTTCTTGAGGCGCTCAAAGATGAAGAGAGTTTCAGTCCTATGTACCCGTATTATCTGCGTAATATAATGGCGGGTATCGGATGTGGCGCGTTTAGCTTGCTTTTTGGCGGGGATCTTTACATGTGCGTAGCAACGTTTATCGCTGCTTCTATAGGGTTTTATCTTAACGGCTTTTTATTAAAGCAGTATTTGAACCCTTTCATCGCCATCATTCTCGTCTCTTTTGTCACAACCATAAGTTCCGGTCTTTTAACGCTTCACAATGAGATGGCACATATAGCGATCGCTTCATCCATCCTTTTTTTGGTTCCGAGTGTTGCGTTTATTAACTCCGTCAACGATCTTACCAAGCGGCACTACACCACGGGTCTTGTTCGAGGAGTGAGGGGAGTGATAATCTCTTTTGCTATTGCTATCGGGATATCTTTGGCATTGCATATTTTGGGTGTGGAGAAGTTTGTATGATCCTTGACATCAGCATCGGTTTGTTTGTTTCATTATCTTTTGCAATCCTTTTCAATGCTCCAAAACGCTCTTTGATCCCCATTATTATCCTTGGGACCGGGGCTGTATTGATTAAAAAGTATATGTTGCATTACGACTTCAGTTTGGAGTTTTCAACATTTATTGCAGCGTTTTTTATAGGGTGTATCAGTCTCTATTTCTCTCATAAGCAAAATATACCTATTCTGGTTTATGCGATCAGCAGTTCGATCGTTTTAGTCCCTACGGTCAATGCCTATAAAGCGATGATAGGTTTCATTCAGATCTCAACACACCAGATCAACAATCAAGAGATTATTATCCAGTCCCTGCATTACGGGTTAAAAACATGGTTTGTATTTGGCGCTATTGCTATCGGGATTGTATTGCCTACACAGTTTCTCAAAAAATACAGGTTTAAAATACTTTAGGCAGCCGTACTGTCACTATAATGCTGCCGAGTTCGTTTTCCCTCACTCTCCGCAAGCTGGAGCTTGGAGAAGAGGGAAAGTAGAGGGTGTATGCCTATCGTGAAATTTAGGAAGGGAAAAACAGAATCCAACTCCTATCTTATCTCTCAGTCAAAAAAGCACGCATCCAATCCTTGGATCTATTGCTCTTCACGAGCGAATTATGCTAGAATTCCGCCTTGATAAAATAGGATGAAATAGATGGAAATTTTTGCTTTACAATCACTTGCCGGAGGTTTTTTGGATGAAGATCTAAACCATTTCAATAAGGTGTTTGATGATTGGTGTGTACAGTTTGAGAGCTTTGAAGATGCACAGCTGATACTGGATACCCTTGAAGAGCGCGATACGATCAAGATCGTGGAGATCACACCGCTAAGCTATCCAAAATACTTTTTCCCCGACCTGCAGGGGATCATCCACGCTACACGGGAGTATGAGGGAAAAATTATCTGCATCGTCGAACCGCAAATGGGTATGAGCTTCCGTATAGCCGTATGCGATATGAAGACCAAAAAGGTAAGAGTCCTCCGTACCCGCTATAAAAGCGCACAAAGTGTTGAAGGGGTATTTGCAAACCTCTCTTTTGAGTTATAAGGTTTTTTGCTTTTCACTCTTTCTTCCTCTCATCGCCCCGATAAGGGTGTATAGATAACGTTCAAAATGCGCACTCACAAATGGTTTGATCTATTTATAGCTCAGAAAAGAGTTTGTCTATGACCGCCACAGTATCCAGAATGGATTTTTTCATCATCTTTTTGTATATCTTCATATATTCGGTATGGTTCACTTCGTAGAAGTTATCGCCGACAGTGAAGAACGGTTCTCCGAAATGATTGCAGAGTTCTCCGAAGCTGCCGAAATCTTTAAACTTGTTTTCCATGCAGCTGCATGGATCCACATCGGAGTTGCTGTGTTCTCTCCAGAAACTGTTCCATCTTCTCTGTGTTGTTTCCCCGTTGAGTGTGAGCTCAAAATGATCGTTGTCACTATTCAGGATGTTAAGGGTTTCTTTTGCAGAGATATCATAGATATCAAATAATGATTTTCCTTCATATCTTTCAATCACTGTTTTGATCTCTTCGGAAGTGATGGGGATATGCAGACTATTTGCAACGCTTTCACGTTGAGGTACAACGGTGATCTTGTTGACAAGTTTTGCACCGAAGACTTCGTAGCTGTCCTTTAACCCCGGTCCGTGATAAACAGGGACCACATGACTGAATGTACTCATATCCTGGATATGATGTATCAATCTCCCTGAGGCATCAATCAGATATTCCCATGCATCTTCTTTCTCCTCTGCGGTAGCATTACGGTATTTCTCTTGTTGTTTTTTGATCTTCTTGATCAGGGATATGACTCGGTTTTCAGAAGTTCTGCTCCCAGGAACAAGCGGAGTGTCGTCGATACTGCCGTGATTATTATAAAAATGCCAGTTGTAGATTCTCTGGAAGTCAAGTCCAAGCGGATTAAACTTGTCCTCATCCTGTGAACTTTGAGAAAGGCTTTGTTTGAAGGTGCTGTCTTCCTCTTTTTGGGTATAGGTATGGTATACGTTGACTGCCAGTGCAGTATATTCAAAGTGGTTTAGATCTTTCATTCTTTTCCTTCAACAATTTACTTCGTCCCGCAACCCGGAGCCTGGGGACGAGAAACATCTGAAACACTGTGTTATCTCTGTAGGACTGGGCATCCCGGAGATAAGCGTGTAAGTCGAACTTTACAGGAAGATGTCAAATGCGGTGTCTATGATCAGATCGATCAAAGCATTTTTAAATCTGTCCAGTCTCACCAAAGCAAGCCCTGATTGTTTTAAAAGGTGTAATTCCAGGACATCTCTTCTTCCCATCACGAGCCATTCAAAATCATCTTGTGTCAATTCACCTTGGGCAAGGAGTTTTGTCCATCTTTGGAGCTCCTCCTTCGATGACTCCATAAACGTCTTTGTATCCGTGAGCGCCTCGTCTTTGAATCCTTTCAGCATTGTCTTCGCAAGCCCCTCTACACCTTCTTGCACGGTATGTACAAAATCATCAAAATGCGACATATGGGTTCCTCCTATTTACTCTCTTTTGGTTTAATTTTGCCACTCTCCAGACCGATGATCTGATCAAATCCGAGTGCAGTATTTCTCTTTGCTTCTGTTATAAAGGTCTCTGAAAGAACCCCTTTCTTTTTCCAGCGGACCAGGAAACCACCCAATAGGTTACGGTTGGGGTTTTTCATGATCTCCCACTGCTTTGTCACAATATCATTTTTGGGCCGTCCTTTGGCATACTCATACGCTTTTTCAAGTTTTATTTGAAGTGTATCTACAGCACTTTCATTCTTGGTATAAGGCGTCGTTGCTTTACCCATTAATGCCAAAGAATCCACTTTGATGGAAGTAGCGTTCTGATAGGCGATTTTGTCATATCTGTCGATGAGCAATGAGCAGCCGCTGAGTGTGACAAAAAACAAAAAAATCGATAGAATTGAGACGCTTTTGTTGATCATATATTTCATTTTTCCCCCTTTTTTTGAAATCACTATCCATTATAATCTCTTGCAACCTAACGTCTAAATGAGCAATCAAAAAGCCACCCTCGGGTTTTTGATTGGTCTCCCTTGATCTGTTAAGCAGATCTTGAATTAGTAGGTGTAGGAGCAAATAGTCCGACAAGTGCTCCGACTGCGGCTGATCCCAATGAGACAAGTACTTCGGGTGTTTCTTTATCGACAATTGTTAATGCTAGAGCTCCGACTGCAGTTACGATTGCTAAGATTCCCAGAACACTGATTGCAACTCTGTACAATATAGGGTCGTTCGTCTTTTCGTACTCTTTCTCTACTTTGTCCGCGACTTCATAAATTACATCCATTGGATTGGGATCATTCTTTAACCTATTACGAAGTCCAGAGTCTTTTTCAAAGACTTTTGCTACTTCCCTTGCAGGACTAAACGGATTTTGTGTTGCCATTTTAACGCTCCTTTTTGTATGATTGTTTAACGGTGCCGCGGGTAAGCGGGCAGCCGAGATAACTATTTATTAGAGGAACCTTGTGTTTGCACGATCTGTGCGACAATCTCCTCATCCCCTTTATTGAAGTCATTATTAGTATACAAAAAAATGTCCGGCTATAGCAAGAAGTGGGATTGAGGGAGCAAACTATCTCTCTTGATTATAGAAGAGATGAAACGAGTGGGCTTCAGTAGAGTTGTTTGTCCTCTTTCTCATCCCATTGTTCAAAAATCTCCGCGCACGCTTCGTGATCGATCTGCTTGAACGCTATATCACTGTTTCGTCCCTCTATCATCTCGTAAAAACGCGCATCGTCGAAACCGCCTTTGGCCGCATCCAGTGTGGTAGTACCGTAATAGACCGTCTTTATGCGTGCCCAGAAGATAGCCCCGAGGCACATCGGGCAGGGTTGCGTGGTGGCGTAGAGGGTACATCCGGAGAGGTCGTGGGTACCGAGCAGCTGCGAGGCTTTTTTGATGGCGATCACTTCGGCATGGGCTGTCGGGTCGTTTGTCGCCAGTACACGGTTGTGGGCTTTGGCAAGGATCTCGCCGTCTTTGACAATAACGGCCCCAAACGGCCCACCTTCGTTGGCATTCATCCCTTTTATCGCTTCGTCATAGGCTATCTGCATCCATCTGTTCATGGTTAGATTATAGCATGTTTCCCTCGTTCCGCAAGCTGGAGCTTGGGACGAGAAAAACGCTCTTTATTTTACCGTGACCAAACCTTTATCGATCCAACCCCAATTGATACCGCCGTCTAACTCATAGACATTTTTATATTTAAGTTTTAGGCCCATTATCTCAGCAACGGTTTTTGTTCTATTTGCATGGGCGCATACTAGGATAAAAGGCTGTTCCTTATCTGTGACCACCTCCGTAAATATTTCCAGGAACGTATCAAGATCATAGCCTCCTGCCTCATCAAAAAATGTGATCTTATGGCTGCCCTCTATAGTACCGTACTCCTCCCACTCGTCGGCTCTTCTTATATCGATGACTGCAAAGCCTTCCTCTCTTTTTTCTTGAAACTCTTTCGTCGAAAGAGACTTGAACGGCCCAAAATTTAACATCTGTTTCCTTTCTTATTTGCCTAGATACTTCCTGCCACATCGTGACCCCTCAATTTCAGTTGTCTATCAAAAACACCTAAGGTATTTGCTATTTTGTATACCTTTTTGTCAATCTGCAAAAATCGTAAAAATCGCTCAGCATCAAATAGCGGATCTCTACATCTTCAAATTTTTTCTTTAAGATCGGATGTCCCTGCAAATAGAGTTTTACATCGTTTTGAAACTCTTTTGGATACTCGAGTTTTTCTGCTTGTAAAGATGAAAAACACTCCAGAAAATCAAAAAAAAGCTTTGTCACGATCTCCTCTTTTTCCTGAGATCTGTCTGAGAAAAAATCGGTTGTCTCCTCAAAAGCCTCACATATATTTACCAAACACGCATTCAAAATATACTCCTTACCTACAGACTATTTAAGGAATATACAAAAATCATACCTGACCTTCTTTTCTCTTGTTCCAGCTCTCCCGAGATGGAATACAATATCATCGATGAATGGGGAATTAGCGTTGAAGTATGAGGTTACACCTGAGGAGAGGTGGAACTGGTCAGAGAGAACCCGTCAGAAGAAATCGCCTGCTTCTCAGCTACTCTCTTCAAGATGGACCGATCTCATCTCCGAGAGACTGGCATAGCGGAAGAGAAGGAGTGCAAAGAACCCCAGTAGCGTGAATCCTGCGACAAGGGGAAGGATGGTGCCTTCGTAAAAGCGGCCGATAAGAATCCCGAGCGGAATTGAGATAAAGGTCGAGAGTGAACCTACCACGGCCGCACCGATACCGGCGATATGGCCGAGAGGTTCCATCGCCATGGCATTGAGATTACCGAAGAGCAGCCCCATGCAGAAGAAGGTTGTGAAGCCGTAGAGCATAAAACTGTAGAAGGGCGGCAGTCCGTCATGTATCCAGGCAAAGAGAAAAAAGAGTGTCGAGACAAGTGTGATGGCGGTAAGGGCATAGCCGCTGATCTTTCGCATACCGTGACGCATCACCAGCCGTGCATTGAGAAGGGAGGCGAACCCGATACCAATGGAGAGCAGGCCGAAGTAGAGTACAAAAGCTTCTCCGGTCTTGTAGGCGTCCTGGAAGATCTGCTGTGCCGAACTCAGGTAGCCTAGGAAAGCACCGAAGATGATCCCCGCGATGATGGTGTAGCTGAAGGCGGTACGATTGAGGCAGGTCTCTTTGATACCTTTGTAGATATGGTGCAGGGAGAAGGGGACACGCGCACTGGGAGGAAGTGTCTCTTCCTGGCGCAGGGCGAACCAGATGAAGGTGAGGGTAGCGATGAGCAGAAAGCTGACAAAGATCGCTTTCCACTCCCACACCAAAAGCACTCCTTCTCCAAAAGCAGGGGCCACGGCCGGTACAAAGATAAAGACGGTCATGATAAAGGACATGACCCTGGCCATCTCCCGACCCTCATAACGGTCCCTGATAAGTGCCATGGTAACGATACGTGTACTAGCGGCACCGAGCCCCTGAAGAAATCGCCCGATCAGCATGGTAGTAAGATCACTGCTGAAGATGGAGAGGATGCAGCCAAGGATGAAGATCGTGATGCCGATATAGATACTGCGTTTTCGTCCGATAGTATCTGAGAGCGGACCGTAGATGATCTGGCCAAGCGCCATACCGGCAAAGAGGAGGGAGATGATAAGCTGGTTGTTGTTGCTCCCGGTGATATGGAGGTCATGACCGATCTCACCCAGTGCAGGAAGGACGGCATCGGTTGAGAGGGCTGTCATGGCAGTCAGAAGAGCCATCAGTGAGACAAATTCGAGAAAAGATACTTTGGATGGCTGCGACATGATCAAAACCTTTGTGTGATGGGGTAGATGAAAAAGGGGCGTCAATCTCTCTATACTAAAGAGTGGCACTGGTCTTATTGTTGTGATTATAGCATATAAAGCATCATGCCTCTGCCTAGGGTTTGGGCTATATTTTCGCCTCATTAGGGAAGAGGGGAAACTATATTGGACTTTCAGCTGTGTTTCTCCGGTTTCATCTGCGGAGAGGTGGAACCCGTCAAGCAATCAAAAAGCCGCCCCTGGGGTTATGATTGGTCTCCTTTGGTTTGTTAGTGACGTTTATTTTCCTTTTCCCAAATCCCTTGTTTTCTTGCATAAGAAATTTTAAATATCAAAAAAATTGCCAAAGCCCAAAATACAAAAGTAACTTGTGGAAAAGACGTTGCATGGTGAGTTGCAATTAATTGGTTGATTTCTTCTTGACTGGTGGCATTTTTAATTGCCTGATGATACGGATAGTCCATTATAAATGCTATAGGAAGACCCAATATTGATAGTAAAAACCAAACTATTTTTTCAATTAGATTAATATAAGGTGCTCGTAGAATAAACACGATTGGAACAATAATACAAGAAACTACGAAAATTATTCCAATTACGATACCAATTCCATTCATTATTTTCCTCTTTCACTAATGTTTAAACTCACCAATATGAAACCAGCAAGCGGGGTTCATATTGGTGTACAGAGCCTTGTTAGGCTTCTGCTGTCTGTTGAGCTTGCAAGCTCGAAAAGTATTTTTTTGTCATCACAAAGAAAATTGCAAAGACAATTCCGAAAAATACGGTGTTGTAAACAATACCGATGATATTGAAACCATTGAGAATACTAAGGACCCACATACATGCAGCTAATACAGCAAAAACAATAATCGAGATTTTTGAGCTTTTTTCTGGATCTGTAACGGAGTATTTTTTGTCAATGTACGAAAGAGAATACTTCACACCAAGAAAGACAAAACCGATATTTACCAAATCTTTTAGAATCCTCAGTGTTGTAGTATCAAGAGAATCGCCTAAAAACTTGAGTAGAAAATACCCTGTCAGCAATCCAAAGAATGGAAATAGAATAGTTGTGTGTAATATGTGATGTATGACAACACTTGTAGCCGATTTTTCTTTTTTCACTTTCGCTCCTTTTGTAGACTAACGTTTAAAATGAGCAATCAAAAAGCCACCCGCGGGTTTTTGATTGGTCTCCTTTGGTTTGTTAGATATCAGTTCCTCAAGTGTTTCTTGTATATACATAGAAAATCCTCAATTTCGTGGGGAGCGAGTACCCGTATTGGCTTAGGTAGTGCGTCTATTTGAATGAACTGAGCAGATGAGTCTAAACCCAATGCTTGTGCACCGGTGCGAGTACCTGCGTGTAGATAAACATGCTCTGGCATTAGCCCAAGAAACGAGCCAAGTCGGAGAGCCGTGTCATACACATATAATTCCCCTAACCCATATACAGGCAAAAGCAGCTCTAGGAGTAACTCATGGAGTTCATGAAACGAGCAAACTACTTTTAACTGTTCTATTGCATTCAGGAGAATTATCTTTGCCTGGTTAAGGGATGTGCGTTTCAGTCTACGCTGGTGATCAAAACGTTTGTCATATTGATTCATAGAAAAGGCAGCATGATGTATAGCTGACTCTAATGAGGGCATAGTCTGAAAAAACGATAGTTCGCCCTGTGAGTCAGGTCGGTTATGAATCTGGTATAAACGTACTAGAGTATGAAGAGATGAGTTGATTGGAGTCTCTGCAGCAGTGCAACTGACTTTTGAAGGTTTACATCGCATACTTACTCCTGATAGCTAATGTTTAAGTTGAAAAATATTTGAGCCGCAGGGTCAAATATTTCTCTCCAATGATTTGTTAGGTTTTATTCTATGCATACGTCTACAAATCTTCTCCCATAATTTGTAAATTTTAATATGTAACTAGTTGTTGTTTTAAATTCAAATTTGTCTGCCCCTGGAATTGAAAAACCCATTTGATGCATAAAGTCTTCTTCAATTTTTTGAGTTCTTGTTTCAACTACTTCTATAAGTTTTAATCTTTGTAAATTATCATAATAAGTATTGGAATTTTCTTTATCAATATTGATTTCATTACAAATTTTATTAAAACTATTTCTTAACATTATTGATAAATTTGAATTTTTTGATGTATTCACAAAGTTACATACAATAGGATATTTTTCTTTATTCGATAGCAGGTGAAGAAGCTTTGCTTCCTCGACTGTTAATTGTTTAATTACTTCAACATATGAAGGGTGAGTTTTATCTGTAGTGTCTTGATTTAATGATTTTGCGAGAAGATTTGCATACATTTCTTTTAAACTTTCTTTATGTCCTGCAAATTTTAACGCCTCTAATACTGGCCCAGCTACTATTGGATCAGGAGTACATATTTTTTCTTCAGGAGTATCTTTAAGTTTTTCAGCAACATCATTTTCAATAAAACTTTTTAACTTGTCTGCTCCCCACACAACACAACTAATTGGTAACAACGCTACATTAATTGCTTTTCCTACAGTTTCTAGTGATTTACCAAGTTGTTTAGTAACTGGTTGTAGTCCATCTTCATAAATTGGAATTGCTTTTACTAATTCTGTTGTTGCATTAATTATATCTTCAGTATTTGAATTTTTAGATTCTGTATTTTCTGATTTACTCAAATATTTATCCTTTTATTAACCTAACGGTCGCGCTCCGTGGGGTGCGTGCATCTATTTATTAGAGGAACCTTGTGCTTGCACTCTCTGTGAGACAATGTCCTCTTTCCCCTTGTTTGAAGTGTAGGTAGTATATCAAAGAATGTCTTATTGTTAAAATATGGGTTTGGGAGTAAAAGGTGATTAAAAAATGTGGATGGAGTGATACATTGCAGGGTTTTGTTTCACATCTTTGCCTTCAGTGGTGCATTCTGCACAACACTTCCGGTTCCGAAGCTACAAACAACAAACTATTGTTGTTTGCTTAACGATTCTCATCCCCGGGGCGTAGCTCGAGGATGACGAAAAAGGGGTTGAAGAGGGAGAGGAGTTTACCCTCTGTTGCTTCCGCGTCCGCCGTTGCGGCTGTCACGTCCGCTTCCGCTGCTCTTACGGCTTCTAGGGCGTCTGTTTCCGCCGCTTTCATTGCGGTTGCGGTCATCACGTCTTCTTCTTTGGCCCCCTCTGCCTCTGTTCTTCTTGTTTCTCTCGTCTTTTGATCTCTCGAAGGCTTGTGCGATCTCTTCATGGCTTAGACCGATCTTGTCTTTACCTTTGACTTCATTCTCCTCTTGGATCATTGATGCAAGGAGGTGAGCGATCGTCACGATATCAAGGTCGTGCTGCAGAGTCTTAACCAGGTTGATGGCACTCTCTGTCACTCTGGTCTCAGCGATTTTTGTGATAAGCTCATTGGCTTTGGCATTTTGTACTTCCATACGGGTAGGGATGATCTCTGTGCTCATCTGTGTACCGACATCTTTTTCGATACGTTTGATCGTACGGAGTTCGTTCGGGCTTACCAGAGTGATCGCCTCACCTGATTTCCCACCACGACCTGTACGTCCGATACGGTGTACGTAAGACTCGGAGTCAAACGGGATATGGTAGTTGAAGACATGGGTTACATCGTTGACATCCAGACCACGCGCTGCGACATCCGTTGCCACAAAGATATCGATCCCGCCCTGTTTGAAGGCACGGATCGTTACCTCTCTCTGCTTCTGCTCCATATCACCGTGCAGACCGCTTACCTTGAAGCCCTGCGCTGTCAAGTGTGCTACAAGTCTGTCTACCTCTTTTTTCATACGGCAGAAGATGATACACTTCGTCGGGTTTTTATAGTCAATAAGTCTTACAAGCGCATCATCTCTTTCACTCTCTTTTACCACGTAGTACTGCTGTGTGATCTTCGTGTTGGTCGTCTCTGATTTTGTGATAGAGACAGTTTTCGGGTTTTCAAGAATCTCTTCAGCCAGTTTACGGATCGCCTTTGGCATCGTAGCTGAGAACATCAGTGTCTGGCGCTCTTTCGGCATGAACTTGAAAATGTTCTTGATCTCATCGAGGAATCCCATATCAAGCATCTCATCGGCTTCATCAAGTACGACAAACTTTGGACTGATCTTGATCTTTCCGCTCTCCAGGAGGTCCTGAAGACGTCCCGGAGTCGCTACAACGATAGAGGCTTGTCTGATACGCTCTATCTGTTTGCCGTACGCAGTACCGCCGTAGACGGTCGCTGTTTTAAGTCCGGCATTTTTACCGAATCTATAGAGCTCATCACTGACCTGCATCGCAAGTTCACGGGTAGGGACGATAACCAACCCTTCAACACTCCCGTCCGCCTGCATCATACTCATGGTCGGCAGACCGAAGGCAGCGGTTTTACCTGTACCCGTCTGTGCCTGTGCGATCATGTCGTGTCCTTCAAGGACGAGAGGGATGGCCTCTTTCTGTACGGGGCTTGGCTCTTTGAATCCTGCTTCTGCGATAGCAGACTGGATACTCTCTTTGAGGTTGAAATCTGTAAATGTCATTATTCTTCTTTATGTTAAATTGTCGGTAATAAGGGCTTCTTGGAATCATATAAAATAGTATCAAGAGGTATATAACCTGTTTTCTGCAGTTGATACCAAACTGTGTCGCGTCTGTCAGCGAGGAATGAGAGGAGATAAATCATCGTTATCTCAAAATAGAGTTCAGTACACTCTTGCATAAAAGTTCGGCATTATAGCAGGTTTTTTGCAATAAAGATAGGGGGTGTATAAAATCTCTACAATAGATAAATCATTATAAGTTATTAAAATATGATACAATAGATCACACAGGTATCATGCATGAAAAATATTAATTTGTTTATCGTTTTATCATTATTGGTGTTGGGTATGCTGGGCTATAAGGTCTATGAGTATGATCGCCAGATGAAACTTACGCAAAAAACGATTCTCCAGACTGAGATACGTACGCTTGCGGAATTTATCGATGCCTTTCGTATCACCTATCAGGATATCCTGGAGCAGGGGCATATCGATATCAATGAAACGACACTTGAACTCTTGCCCGTAAAAAGCCTTTCTTCGATCAGCCGCAGTTTCTCCGAAAAGGTGAAGGAAGAGATCTCCATAAGAAGTGTTTCCGATCAACCCCGCAATCCTCAGGGGATGGCAAATCCGTTTGAACTGGAGATGATCCGCTACTTCAGAGAACATCCTGAGAAGAATGAGATCTTTGTCAAACGGGAAGATGCCTATCACTATGTAAAACCCTTAAAGATACGTCAATCCTGTATCAAATGTCATGGAGAAAAGGAGGAGGTACTCCCTGTCATCAGAGAACACTACCAGACCGGATTCGGGTATAAGGTCGGTGATGTCAGAGGGGTACTGAATATCCAGATCAAAGACCGCGGGTATTTTATCTTGATGTATGAAGATTTCCAGGATATGCTTGCGGGATCGATCGTTGTCTATCTGATCTTTTTGCTGATCATCGGTATCCTGGTCGCCAGAATGCGTGATGACAATGAAGCGTATGCGGACCGTTTGAGAGAAGAGATCCAATCCAAGACAAGGAAGCTTGCAAAACAGAAAGATATCTTTGAGACACTTTATGAGAAATCTTCGGACGGTATTGTGATCCTGGAGAAAGGAAAGCTGGTACGGTGCAATCAGAAGATCGTGGATATGCTTGCGTACGATTCCAAAGAGGAGGTCTTGAACCTGCACCCCTCAAAGCTCTCTCCTCCGTGTCAACCTGATGGACGCGACTCCTATAAAAAAGCTGAAGAGATGGTAGAGATCGCACGTCACAGTAAGATGTATCAGTTTGAGTGGGTGTTTAGAAAATCCACAGGAGAGGATTTTTTTGCGGAAGTGACCATGACACCGATGGAGCTCGATGATCGAAAGGTGATCTATGTCATTTGGAAAGATATCACAGAGAAGAAAAAGACGCAGGAGAAACTGCTTGAACAAAAAGATGTGTTGGAGTATCAAGCCAACCATGATCCTTTGACTGACCTGCCCAACCGGCAATATTTCAATCATAGACTGCAGCAGGAGATCGATGATACGAGAAAATCTGATAAGCAGTTGGCGCTTTTCTTTATCGACCTGGATAACTTCAAGCAGATCAATGACTCGCTGGGGCACCATGTCGGTGACAGGGTACTGGTGGTCGTCTCTGAACGTCTCAAAGCAACGATCCGGAAGAGAGATACCCTTGCACGGCTGGGAGGCGATGAATTTACGATCATTATGAAGGATATCACAAAGATGGGTGATGCTGCCGTGCTGGCAAAACATATACAGGAGACATTGACTCAGCCTCTACAGATAGAGGATCACTCGCTCTATATCTCCTGCAGTATCGGTATCAGCTTTTATCCCCAGGACAGTGATAGAGCCAATGACCTGATTAGCTATGCGGATGCAGCGATGTATAAAGCAAAAGAAGAGGGCCGGAGCAACTACCAGTTCTACTCTTATGAACTGACAGAACTTGCGATGGAACGTGTGGTGTTGCAGAGCAATCTGCGTGAAGCACTCAAACATCATGAGTTCTCCCTGCTTTATCTGCCGCAGGTCAATGCAGCTACGATGGAGTATGTAGGCATAGAAGCCCTGATACGATGGAACCATAGAGAGATAGGTGTCGTATCGGCTGACAGGTTCATTCCGATCGCTGAAGAGTCGGGGTTGATCATCGAGATCGATCAATGGGTGATGAAAACGGCCATGGAGCAGACAGCCAGATGGTACCGGGAAGGGCTCAATCCGGGTATTTTATCGCTGAATCTCTCGTTGAGACTATTGAGAAGTGAGCACTTTATGGAGATACTCAAAAAATGTATGAAAGAGAGCGGTTTCAGGCCTGAATGGCTGGAGCTTGAGGTGACTGAATCACAGTTGATGCGGAAACCTGAAGAGTTCATCTCCAGACTTCATGAACTCAGTGAAATGGGGATAGAGATCGCAATGGATGACTTCGGTACCGGTTACTCCTCTCTGGCCTACCTGAAAAGGCTTCCGGTCAATAAGATAAAGATCGACAACTCCTTTATCAAAAATATTCCGGAAGATAAGGAAGGTATGGCTATTGTCGAGGCGATGCTGGCCCTTGCGAAAACGCTGAATATAGATACGATTGCCGAAGGTGTGGAGACCGAAGAAGAGCTGGCATTTCTGAGAGAACACCACTGTACCTATGTTCAGGGGTACTACATAGGCAAGCCGATGTCCGCTGGAGAGATAGAAGGGAAGCTTTCAGGGGAAGGATAAATTCCTGAAGTCAAAAACCCGAACTCCCGATAAGATGGTATGAGAGGAGGAGATGATGAAAAAGCACTTTGGTGAAAAGGTCCTGGAATTTTATTTCGGTATGGAGGATGATCTGAAGCTGCCCGCGCATGTGGAAACAATCTTTCCGTTCGGAGGAGCAGAGACGCAAAGGGTGATGAAGCGCTTTTTTGAAAAATACTATGCCGACAATGCGGGCAGGGTATTTCTCTTCGGGATCAACCAGGGAAGGCTGGGTGCAGGGGTCACCGGGATAGGGTTCAGTGACGGCAAAAAGCTTGAGGAGTATTGCGGTATCTCCAACAGCTTTGAGAAGCGATCAGAGTTGAGTGCGGAGTTTATCTTTGAAGTGATCGAAGCGTATGGCGGTGTGGAGAAATTTTACGGGGATTTTTACATCACCTCCACTTCCCCGGTAGGATTTATCAAAGAGGGAAAGAACTATAACTATTATGATGACAAGGTACTGGAGAGATCATTGAATGATTTTATCCTGGAGAGTATCAAAAAACAGCTGGAGTTTGGCGTACGAAGCCGGGATATCATCTGTGTAGGGCAGGGGAAGAATCTGAAGTACCTGGAGGCACTCAATAAAACGCACGGATTGTTCGGAAAGATCCATACGGTACCGCATCCGCGCTGGGTGATGCAGTATCGGCGAAAGGAGAAAGAGAAGCATATCGCCCGCTATCTGGAGGTCTTTGAGAGGATACTGGGGAGAGAGAAAGCGTCATAAGGTCAGTTTGGGCAATCCAACATTTTATACTCCGTAACCTTCCAAAAGGGTGTTTCTGTTCAAAATGAATAAAAATACATCGATTCTTTACCAAAACCGCATGCTTCAATAATATGTTTCAAAATCTATATCGCTATAATTCGGTATTTTACCGCTTGGTCAGTTTTGAGTTGACCCTTTCCCCGAATGGATTTCAATTTCGAGACGTTGGTAAAAGAAGTTTTTTACATAAAAAGGTTCCGTTACTTCAATGGCTAAAGTTAAAACGACGACAAAAACATCCTCTATGATCACAGAGCAGAATAGTGATTTCTTTAATATCCTGACCGGGAAAAATGCTTCTTTCTATGAAAAACTGCTGATGACATTTTATGAAGAGATATATAAAGGTTCAGTGGGAGAAGTAACGTCCAACAAAGCGTACTTGAAATCAATGATCATAAGAGTTCAAAGAGATTTTGATACAGATGAGGAAAATAAAAACTTCTCTGTCATCCTGAACCGCCTGGAAGAGACAGGCTGGATAGAATCTAAATTTGACAATCTCCTGATAGAGTATATTTATAACTTTACAAGAATTGGAAGAAAAGTTGCACAATCCCTTTATCAGTTAAATAACAAAGATACTATTACAAGACACCGCAATGTAAGAACTACTTTGGGCTTACTCGAGTCATACAAGAGAGACGGTGATCCTTATGATCTGGTAGATGCCCTTGAGACCAGCGATTATATCGTGAGTGATCTCATGGATCAGATAAACGAGATCCATGAAGCGAGAAAAAAGATGATCCATGATGCTACACAAAACGTGGAGCAGGCCGGAGAAAATTTTATCGAGTATATAGAAAAAGATTTCAAATCCAGTATTACCGTCTATTTCAATGAAGACAGTATCTCTGAACATGCGAACAGGATCAACGAGGTCATCAATGATATCCTGGATGATGCAGAAACGTTGCAGGCGAGAAACAGAAGAATGGTCGAGAGGTATCCGACACTTACAGAGGATGAATACCCTGTAGAGACTCAGCTGATCACGATATCCGATAGAGTGAAAAATGCCAAAGATAACAGGATGCCGGAACTTATCGAGTCCATTAAATCGCTTTTTAAATTTTCCGAGATGGTACTTAAGCAGGTAAGTTCCTTGATGATCAAGCGGTCATCGCATATGAATACTCTGGCACTTCAGATCAAAGATTCCGATGAAAATGAGCAGGAAAAGATCCTTGATGCGATCACTAAGAAGATAAGTGTATCCAGGTCCCGATATCTTGACCCGTATAAAATCAAAGTAAGAAACATCACAAAAAAAAGAGTTAAAAACAATAACGCGACCATCACACGTCAGCCTACACATGAAGAGCAGATAGAACACAAAATAAAAACCGCTATAAGAGAGTCAAGAGCCTACCTCTCTGCCGATGTGCAAAAAAGAATTATCGAAACGCTCAAAGAAGAAGATTCTATCATCAATGGTTTAATACCGATCGATACATACAAGGACCTGAGCTTTGCGATCAATGTCGTTTCGGTTGCTTCAACAAGCGGTATGTTCGAGGTGATAAAAACCGGTTCGATATCTAAAAACAAGTACTTTACAACGGATGAGTACATCATTAATAAAAAGGATTAGATCAATGGATACGAGAAGATATATTGAAAAGTATATTGAAGATTCTTATGTAGATATGAATGATTTTGGAGATATTATCATCTACCTGCTGCACTACGGTGTGATATGCAGACCAAGAGCCGGAACGCATTCAAGCGATGATCCTGTCATAGAAAAAACACTGTACGATAAGTTTGTTTTGGTGAAAAACGAGATAGCTGACTATCTCAGTGTGATCGGTATGGGTGTATATCATAATGAAGAGTTCGAGTCAATAAGGCTCTATCCGCCTGATGCAGATTTTCCCGGTAATCATAATGTTGTAGAGAGTGAGTCGGCCTCCTCTTTACTGCGATTTAATATCAGTAAGGAGATCGCAGCATCATTGATCATACTTTATCTGCTTTATGAACAGTATGGTGCTGAAAAAGAGGAAGATTTTACCATTGCTGTCTCCCAGGTAGAGTTTATGAGTGCTTTTCGTTCAAAGCTAAATCTGAACATAGCCGAAAAGATCAATAAGACGAGTAAAGCCAAAGAGGAGCTTTTTAGAGAACTTAAACGTTTAAGGGTGATCAAATATCATAAAGATTTTTTTGACAATGCGGAACAGTATCCGATAGTGATCCGTCCATTGATCCTGGACCTGGTCCCGCAAAGCATAGTGAAAAGTACGTTGGAGGAGTTCTCCAGGCAGGGTACTTCAGAAGTAGTTACGGAGGATAACTGATGTCTTATAAGCTACACAAAGCGATAGGGATAAACTTTGCAAACCTGACACAAAGAGAGTTTTACTTCAGAGGTTCATTAACGTTGGTATCGGGTGAAAACGGTGCGGGGAAAAGTACTTTTCAGGATCTTGTTCAGATCGTTATGACAGGCGATATCAACAACATTATCAATTACAATGCCGGGCAGAGTGAAGACTCTACAAAAAAGAGAAATGAAAAAAAACGTTCTTTTGCAAGTTATATCCTTGGCGCAGAACAGATGAAGTTTACAAGAGAGCAGTCTATCGGTGTTGTTGCTTTGGTATTTGAAAATCAGGCCGGATCAAAATTTACTGCCTGGATTTACGGAGAAGCGGAACTTGAAGGTGGTTCAAGAGGAAAAATAGCAAAAGGGGATAACCTTCATTTGGGATTGTGTTTTGATACAGAGCTTCATGCAGATGATTTTTTAATGGATGAGACCAGTATCAAAGAGTGGTCACAATTGAAAAAACATTTGGAATCCGGGTATAAAAACAGCCTATTGATCTGTGAGAGTAAAAAAGAGTACCTGATGAAGCTTTATGGAAGGTTCAATGAAAAATCTGCTGTTGCGTATAATGAAGCCGAAAAAATGGCAAAAGCGTTTGTAAAGTATATTTTCCCGACCAAAGCAGATAACATAGGTAAGTTTGTAAGAAGAGAGTTGTTGGAAGAGAATGACCTGTCGTCTGTGATCGAAAGTCTAAGGGAGGCCATAGCCAGTTTCAGCAGGATACAAAAAGAAGCAGATGATATTTCGAAAAGTGAAGAGAGTTTAAAAAAAGTACTCTTATCGGGTGAAGAGGCACTTGAGAAGTGGAGAGATCATTTTGTTCAAAAGTATCTGGTGCAAAAAAGAAAGGAAGTGCGGAGTTTCAGGAACCTGGATCAGTCAAAGAGTGATCTTGTGAAGTTGAATAAAGCCTTTGAGAAAGAACGAAAAGCGGAAGAGAAAGCAAAAGATCGAAGCAGGTTTATCCAGGATGAGATAGACGAACTCAACCAAAACCTTGAAGATAATGAACAAATTGCCAGAAGAAACAGACTCAGCAAAGGGCTTGAGGATGCCAGAACGAAAAAAAATGAAACGATACATGAGCTCTATACGATATACGATGGTGTTTCAAACCTTTATGCGCATCTGAGCAGTCTGGACCAGATCCTGCCTTTGAACAACTATGTTGAGGAGGGTATACTCGGCAGATTGCAGGATCTTGTTCACTCTGTAAGTAAAAAGGAGATAGAGATTTGGACACAAAAATTTCACTCTCTGCATACAGACCTATCGTTGCTGTTGGATAAAGATTCACCGCTTTTGGAAGATCTGAAAGCCGAATTTTCCGACTTTGACAACAGATATAAAACGCTGAAAGAAAAAACAGATGCCATAAAAGATGATATTGAGGCTTTTTCTCTGACCGGCACAAGCAGTTATCCGAACCAGGCAGATATAGCCATTTTAAAGGAGAGCTGTCCTGAAGCAGAACCAAGACCGCTGTGTGAACTCCTGGATATCACCAATAGGGAATGGCAGGGTGCCATTGAAGGTTTTATGGGGAACAACAGGTTTGCCATCGTTGTGAAAGAGGGGTATGAAACGGAAGCTACAGATCTGTTAAAGAGTAGAAGACTCAAATCTAAGATCATACAGGGTACGAAACTTCTTTCCGATATGGCAAAGCTCTCAAAGGAGGTCAAAAGCGATTCGATCGTATCGCTTGTTACGTTTCACTCCGATATCGCAGAAGCATATATGAAATTGAACTATGCAAATGTGATGCAGTGCAGTACAACCTATGAGTTGACACAGGCAAGGCGAGGGTTAAAGTCCGATGGACTGGCTGCAAGCGGATACACGACGTTTGAGTGTCTGGCAGATAAATCCAATTGCTACATCGGTGAGGCAGCCAGATATGAGAGGTATGTTGAACTCACGAAGCAGTTGGATGAAAATGAGCAAAAGCTGTCACAAATAAAAGCCATGAGAGATAAGGCCGATAAACTCTATAAAGACCTGATCGGTGTATCTTTCCATGATTTTAATGCCAAACTGCAATCGCTCGAAAAAATAGAAACCGAGATAAGCAGTCTGGATGCGCAGATGGACTCTATCGATATCAGCGATGCAGAGGAGAAACTGGCTAGGATAAAGATGCTTGCAGAGGAGAAAGCGGAGCAGGAGAAGCAAGAGAAAAGAGCGATCAAGAATACAGGCAGTCTTGAAACGCAGATCAAAGGGAAGGAAAATGCCATTGAAACCCTTCAGCGTGAGATATCGGGCCTTCAGGAAGTGGTCAAAAAACAGCTGGAGAATCTGCGTGCTGTACAACCTGAACTTTCAGCATCGTTCACTCAATATCTGGCAGAGTTGGATGCAGAAGCGCAACGTACATCTGAGGATAAGTCTTTAATGCCGATCTTTGACAAAGCAGTAAAAGATCTCATCACAAAATATGAAAACCTGGTGATACGTCACAATGATGATTGTGCCGAGATCGCGAAGATAGAAGATTTTAATTTTGAATCGGTCAAGAGGGATACGACGGAAGCATTTATCCGCCTGCACCAATACCTGCAGCAACAACAGGCTACTCAGAAGAAAATATCAGAAAATATTCTCAAAAAAAAGAATGAGGAATTAACCGCTGCAAAAGGAACATTTGATCAGACTTTTAAAGATGAGTTCTGTAAGACCGTGTATAACTCCATCATTGACGGTAGAGAAAAAGTAAAACGACTGAACCTGATCCTGAAAAGACACAAATTTGATAATGAAAGATTTATCATCAAAGAGCCTTTTATTCAGCAGTTTAAAGAGTACTATGAGTATTTTGAGTATGTTGTGAATGCCAACAGAGACTCTTTGGGGTTTGACAAAAATGCGTTGCCGCAGGAGCATATTGAAACAAAAAATAAAATTGAACAACTGCTGCTCGATACGGAAAACAGCGAATCGGACAAAGAGCTGAAGATCATCTCCGATTACAGAAACTATAAAGCGTACGACATACATAAAATATTTAACAATGATGACGAGAACTCTGTTTCACTCACTGACTTGGCAACAGATAGCGGCGGACAGGCTACGACAAGCTACTATATTATCAGATCTATTGCAGCATACTCAGCCTTCAACCCGACAAACAGAGGAAACAAGGACGGGGGAGTCGGTTTTTTAATGGTTGATGAAGCATTTAACCGTGTGGATGATGGAAGGACCAGTGATATCATCAAGTACCTCAAAGATGATCTCGGTTTTCAGCTGATAGCTGCTATGCCGACAAAGGATGAATCCGTTCTAATGCCGTATGCAAGTGACAGATACGGTATCTACAAGGTGACCGAAGAGAGTTCCTATCATAACTTTCTGGTCCATCAGCATGTTGATTATACGATTATCAATAATGAGGAAGTGAATCGCTTAATGAAAGATGAGGAAAACAGAATTAGAAACGAGGTCTCTTTATTTGATTAACACTTTGAATACAATAGAAACCGATCATCTCAAAACCCTGTTGGCGCATGATATAAACCGGGAGCTTGTAGGCTATTTCCTTACGCTTTTGGAAAAAACACCTTCAACACAAAGGGATAAGCCCTTAAAACTGAGTATGAACCCCGTCTCATACAAACAGTGCCTTAAGAAACTCTATGAACCATCTGAGGTCAATGGGGAGATAGCCGCGGAACAAAATATACGTGCATTGGCAGAGGCAGGCGTTGTCTCGGTTGAATATAGAGATAAACACAATACTTTTGCGCTCTATAAGAGAAAGGCGATGTTGTATTTTAATGTTGAATTTGAAGCGCTATGCAGAGAGATACTGGATAGGAAAATCTCTCATTATAAAGCGCAGTGGCAAGAAGCGATCGCGGTATCTCACTTAGCTCAGAATGTCAAAGAAGTTTTACTGAACACACAGCCAATAGAACTGGAGAATAAATCTGCAAAAAATGTAATTGATCGTATAGAAAACTATCTGAAACTGGATCGCAGCAATGATCTTGTAAGAGAGGCCAGTGCCTTTATCTTTTGGGGACATTCAAAAATCCTGGATAACCGGCCTGAATTTTGGGATATGCTGAAGATAGAACAACAGCCTATCCAAATACTTGTAAGTCTGAAAAATGAAAATTGCAAAAGTATATTGTTCATTGAAAATAAACAGACCTTTGAGTCACTGCAAAGAAATGAATCTTTATCGAATAGGTATATATTGATCTATCTCTCCGGCTTTATGGGAACCGCTTCAAGGCTGATCGATAGAAAATACAGATCTTTTTATATCAATGCACCCGGTGGTATAGGTATATCAAATGAAGATCTCCATGCAATCTTTGATCATCAATCAGAGTTTCACTACTATTTTTGGGGAGATCTGGATTATGAAGGGATCAATATCTACCTTGCACTAAAAAAGCTTTTTAGCAGTGTAGTGTTGTGGGAGCCGGGTTATGGCAAAATGATTCAAATGCTTTCGGTATCGAACGGTCATACCGCATCAGCCGCAAAAAAAACAAATCAACAAAAACCGGGAAAGACCTTTGAGCGTTATATCGATGATCTCCTGATACCGCAAATGGAAGAGAAAGGTTTTTTTGATCAAGAAGGTATTTTATTTGATAGTGTAGAGTAGCGTTCGCACATTGTATTTGCGGTACTTCCCAAGATAGGAAGCTGAGGAGGAGAGAACTAAGGGCGGTAGACCTTGACGTTCTCCTCTTTGTCCTCATCACGCAGGTACTGTGCATGCAGCTGGCTCATGACACCCTTCTCGCAGTAGAGCAGGTACTCTTTGTCCTTCGGAAGCTTTTTGAACTCGGTTTTGAGCTTGTGGAACGGGATCTTGATACAGTCGCACGGTGTGGAGATACACTCTTCACCGGAACGGATATCGATGATCACATTTTTTTCGGGATCGGGCGTGTTGACCACCTCTACCGGTGCACTCTGCGTCACATTATCGATGACCTCATCCACCCAGATCGTCTGTGCATTTTCCACGGCCTTGTCGAGTACCGTATAGTCAAAACGTTTTGCCTCTTTCTCCATACGTTTGTAGGAACCGTGTGTGATCGGGTTTTTTGAGATGACACCGCAGTATTCGGGCATATTTTCAGCGAAATAACGGGTACCTATCCTAGTGGCGATATCGATGATCTCGGGTTTGTTCATCGTTGAGAGAGGACGCAGTACCAGCTTGTTGGTCACCTGGTCGATGAGTGCAAGGTTTCGCAGGGTCTGGCTGCTTACCTGGGCTACACTCTCTCCTGTAAGGAGTGCATCGATCTCCATCTCATCGGCGATCTTTTCTGCTGCCATCAGCATCAGGCGTTTGAGGGTCACCCCCATATAGGTCTCTGCAGTGGAGCGGAAGATCTCCTCTACTACCGTGTCAAAAGGGACAGAGACGAACTTCACACGGTGGGAGGCACCGAACTTGTTCCAGAGATAGAGCGCGACCTGTTTGACCCCGATCTCATGCGCTGCACCGCCGAGGTTGAAGAAGATAAAGTGGGTTTTGATCCCGCGTTTCATCGTCAGGTAGCTGGCAACGGTGGAGTCAAATCCTCCCGACATCAGTGAGAGGATATCCCCCTGTGTGCCGATAGGGTATCCGCCGAGCCCCTGGTGTTTGTCGGTGATGATATTGAGCTGGTTGTTGATCAGTTCGATACGAACAGTGATCTCCGGGTGATGCAGGTCCACCTTTTTTGCTTCAGAGTGCGCAAGGACATAACCGCCGACCGTACGCTCCATCTCCGAAGAGTTGAACGGGTGTCTCCCTGTACGTTTTGCACGCACGACAAAGCTTTTGCCTTTCAGCCCTTCTGCGACGACTTCACCTACTTTGGTCTTGATCTGATCGAGGCTCTCCATCGCGTCAAACTGCAGTGCTTCAAGTACCTGGTCGATACCAGGGGTGTCCAGGAGGATCTGTCTGACCTCTTCAACCAATACGATAGGTGTCACCACTTCGATCTTGTCACTGAATTTCTTGATATGCATCTCTTCACTGAGGGGGTTGAGCAGTGTCTGGAGGTTGTTATAGAGCTGTCCTACCATCTGCTTTTTTGCAGAGTCACCTTTGACCATGATCTCCGGAAAAAGTTTAAGAATAAATTTTTGTGTTTTATTTGCTGATACGTCCACGAAGTTAACCCTTCATTAAAATTGGTGAAATTATAACATAGTGGAAACGGTGTTTCTGTGACTGCATGGATTGATGATCATTTTGAAACAACGTTCAGGAGAGAGCGTGATACATTTTCCTCACGCATTGATGGCATGGCCACGACTAAAAAAGCGGGTCACCCTGGTCGATATACCACTGCAGGATTTTGTTCCATGCTTCCGAGGCCGTACCAGCGAACTCTATCAGAGCCAGGTCCTTGGGAGAGATCATCTCCTCTTCGACAAGCATTTCAAAGTTGATAAGCCTCTCCCAATACTCTTTACTTATAAGGATGACCGGTATAGGTTTGCTCTTATGGGTCTGGATTAGTGTCAAGATTTCAAAAAGTTCATCCAGGGTACCGAATCCTCCGGGGAAGATCACCAGTGCCCTGGCCCGGTGTACAAAGTGGAGTTTACGTATGGCAAAATAGTGAAAATAGAAGTCCAGATCAGGAGTGATATAGGGGTTTGGTTCCTGTTCGAAGGGGAGTTCGATATTGAGTCCGATGGAGAGGGCACCTGCATCTTCTGCACCGCGGTTGGCCGCCTCCATAATCCCTGGACCTCCACCGGTCATCAGTGTGATCCGGGCATCATCGGGGCCTTTCCCGCTTTGTCCGACCAGTCTGCCAAATGCCCGGGCTTCTGCATAATAGATACTCTTTTCCACTATCTTCCCGGCTTTTTTCAGTGTGGACTGAAGCTCCGGGCAATCAGGGTCCTTTTCCAGTGCTTTGCGGGCTTCCCTCTCTATCTGTGCAGCACGTTCAGGTTCTATGATACGTGCACTCCCGAATACGACAATGGTGTGCTTGATATGGTGCTCCCGCATCTTTACTTCAGCTTTGAGGTAGTCCAGCTGCAGTCTGACCCCTCTGGCCTCATTGTGGTAGAGAAAACTGGAACTGGTTTGGTTGACTTTTGAATCATGCATGAGTGTACTCCTTCTTACACGCTAACTTAAGACAGTTTTGCGGGGTTTTACCTGCAATAAACTGTTCCATGTTTTGCAGTGAGATCTCAAGTATCCTCTGCAGTGCCTCTCGTGTATAGTAGGCCATATGCGGCGTATAGAAGAAGTTCTTTTGTTTTGCCAGGGTAATGTCACTACAGACATCTGAAGCAATGCTGTTTGGAAGTGTGATATAGAGAGAGGGTTCGATCACTTCACACCGTGCAACATTGATAATGATCGCTTCAGGCCTGATGAAGGAAGCGTTGTGTGCATTGATGATATGTTTTGTGGCGGGTGTGAGTGGAAGTGCCAGCATCAGTACATCAGATTTCTCCAGCAGTTCATGTAAGCCTGTCAATTCGATGCCGATCTCATCATAGACCGGTCTGTGGGTACGCGTATATCCCATGAGATGCATACCGAATCCCTTGGCGATCCTTGCCATCTGCGTACCTATCGTTCCAAGACCCAGTATCCCGATCCTTTTGTGCTGAAGTTCAAATCCTTTGAGATCAAGGTACTCTCCGTTGCCCTGTTCTGACCGTGTGAGTGCCGTATGTGTTTGACGGGAGATATTGAGCAGCAGCGAGAAAGCAAACTCGGCTACTGCAGGCCCGGCATAGCCTGAGACATTGCTGACTTTCATTTGTCTGGCGTAGAGTGCATGACACCTTACATGCTCAAATCCTGTGGAACGGGTCTGAAGATACTTGAGATCGGGGAGGAGTAAAAGGAGGTGATCCTCTACACGGGAATCTATAAAGAGTGAGACAATATCAAATGGTGCTTCTTCTCTTATCTCCTCCTGGATCGTCCCTTCAAAAAAGAAGAGTTTATGGCCATCCAGGCGGGATTCGAAAAACTTTTTCTCTTCCGCTTTGATCTCAAAGAATGCGATATTCATACTTCTCTCCTTTGCAGGGTACCTTTACGTAATTGTACCCACTTATCCGCTTCCATCACAAGTACCAGCCCGAGGGCAAGCGTGAACAGCATGGCCCAGATCTCGAGACTGACCGGTTCAATAGAGAGTAGCTCCTGCATAAACGGAATATGCATAGATGCCAGGTGCAGCAGTTGGGTGAAGAGTACCCAGTAGATAAGAAAGAGGCTGTTTTTGTAGCCTATTTGGTGAAGGAAGTTGGTCTCTGTACGGGCATTGAATACGTGGACATTCTCAAAAAGTACCACAAGAAGCAGTACGATATTTCTGGCGCTCTCCTCTTTCATGCCGTCTTCAAGCAGCAGGTAAAAGAGCAGAAAAGAGGTGATACCGATATAGAACCCGCCTACGACAATGCGTCTGAGCATGAGGGAATTAAAGAGCGGTTCCTTGGGAGAACGCGGCGGACGTGAAAGGAGGCCGGGTTCGGCTTTTTCCAGCCCCAGCATTACATCCTCTATCCCGTTGGTGACAAGGTTGAGCCAGAGCAGCTGTACCGGGAGAAGAGGGAGCGGTAGACCCGTCAAAAAGGAGAGCATAACGAGGATTAACTCGGCAAATCCGGTGGAGATAAGCAGATAGATCACTTTTCGTATATTGTCGTGTGCACGGCGTCCCTCTTCGATACCGTCTACGATAGAGCTGAAATTGTCATCAGTAATGATCAGGTCGCTGGAGGACTTGGCGATATCGGTACCGCTTTTCCCCATTGCGATACCGATATTTGCATGGCGAAGGGCAGGCGAGTCATTGACCCCGTCACCTGTCACGGCTACATAGTGTCCCAGCTCCTGGAATGCCTGTACGATCTTCATCTTCTGGGAAGGGGTGACCCGGGAAAAGATACTTTTCTCTTTGATCTCCTCTACTTTGGCGCCGTTCTCTTCCCACTCCCGAAGTGCTTTATCGTTCATGACATCATAGTGGCTTTTCGCGATGCCAAGCTCCTTGGCGATGGAGAGTGCAGTGTTGGGGTGGTCCCCTGTGATCATTACGACCTTTATGCCGGCATTTTGTGCTTTTTTTACCGCTTCGGGTGCTTCATCACGTACCGGATCTATGATCGCTACAAAGCCAAGATAGGTAAAGTTGTTGAGCGTGATCGTCTCTTCCTCTTCGGACTCTTTATACGCCAGAGCGATGGTACGGTAGCCTCTCATGGCCCACTCGTCAACACTCTCCAAAATGCGATTCTTCTCTTCGTCGCTGTTTTTACAATGCGCGAGGACGGTCTCGGGAGAGCCTTTGCTGAACTGTATGATCTCCCCCTCAAGCTCTATCATTACCGCTGAGAACTTGTTGACAGGTTCATAGGGGATCTCATCGATCTTTCTGTAGGCTTTTGCCGCAGTGATATAGGACTCATCCGCATCTGCCGCAAAACGTGCCAGGGCGATATCGACCTGGTCTCCGAAGAACTCCACTTTCCCCTCTTTGGCCTCCTCGTAGTGCATCTCATTACAGAGAATGGACGCAAGGTAGACCATCTCCTGTGCATCTCCCATGATATCGGTATCATAGACCTGTGTAGGAGAGATAAAATACTCCACGCTGAGACGGTTCTGGGTGAGGGTACCGGTCTTGTCGCTGGCTATAAGTGTGCAGGCACCCAGACCTTCGATAGCTGCCAGTTTACGTACAATGACGTTGCGCTTGGACATGGCCAGTGAAGCGGAGGTGAGTGCCACGGTGATGGCAACAGGAAGCCCTTCGGGTATCGTGGAGACAGCCAGTGCTACAGAGAAGAGAAAGAGCGTATAGAGATCCACCCCTTTGAGCAGACCGAAAACAAAAAGAGATACCACCGTGATCCCTATAAAGAGAGAGATCGTAAAGGTCAGCTTCTCCATCTTCTCAAGCAGCGGTATTCTGGCTTGTCTCTTTTTGCTCAAAAGTGCTGCGATCTTGCCGGTTTGGGTGTAAGCACCTGTCGCAGCTGCGACTCCCCGGCCGCGTCCACTGGAGATGAAGGTCCCTGCAAAGAGCATATTTTTTCTCTCCGCTACGATCAGGGATGCATCATCGCTGAGAAATTCTGCATCTTTGTAGATATCGACAGATTCTCCTGTCAGCAGCGACTCATCGACAAGAAGATGGTTCGAGCTGAGAAGCCGTATATCACACGAGACCTTGGTTCCGGGTTCAAAGAGCAGGATATCACCGGGGACGATATGGCTGCTCTCTATCTCATGCAACTGACCATCTCTGAGGACCGATGCTCTGGTCTGGATGAGGTTTTGAAGGTGTCTGGCCTTTTGTGAAGAGGTGTACTCCTGGTAGGTACCGATCATGGCATTAAGAAAGAGTACAAGGAGGATAAACCCTGCATCGGTATACTCCTTGATGATGAGGGAGAGGAGTATAGCAGCCAGAAGTACATAGATGATAGGGCTTTTAAACTGCCTGACAAAATGTTCCAGGACGGTCGGTTCCGGTTCAGTTGGAAGGATATTGAGACCGTATCGCTTTTCTCTCTCATTTGCCTCTTCGCTGCTGAGACCTGAAGCATCGGTATCGAGGTTGTCAAGTATCTCCTCTCTGCTCAGCGTATGATAGTCCAACCTATACTCCTATCGTTTCAGCATACTTTACAATATGGGCTTTCTTATCCATCTGTTTGCGTATCTCCTTCTGAAAGATCTCCTGTTTGTCCCGCTCTCCATGAATCAGGAAAATCTTGCCCAACCTTTTGAAACTCTGCATCCATTCTATCAGATCACTCTGATCGGCATGCGCGGAAAACCCGTTAATGGTATGCACTGCAGCTTTGATTATGATATCTTCATTGTAGACCCTGATCTTTCTCTCTCCGTCAACAATCTTTCTTCCCAGTGTACCTTCTACCTGATAGCCTACAAAGACCAGGGCATTCTTTTCATTCCATAACCGGTGTTTGAAGTGCTGAAGGATACGTCCTCCGTTGCACATGCCTGCTCCGGCAATGATGATACAGCGTGACTCCTCTTCATTGATCTTCATGGATTCATGTACATGCAGTGTATAGTTGAGGTAGGGAAAACCGAAGATCGTCCCGTCTCGCTCCAAAAACGCGTTACAGCATTCACTTAGCTCTTCATGGTATGCTTTGTAGATCTCCGTGGCACGTATCGCCATGGGAGAGTCAAGGTAGATTTTGCAAACAGGCAGGTCACCACGGTCATACATCTGTTTAAGCAGGCAGAGAATCTCCTGGGTACGTTCGATCGCAAAAGAGGGGATAAGGACATTCCCTTCATTGTTGATCGTCTCCTTGATGATTGCCTCAAGCTCCTCATCACTCTCTTCAACTCCTTTGTGGTTCCTGTCGCCGTAAGTGGACTCGATAAAGAGTGCGTCTGCTTCCTCGAGGATATCGGGAGAGGGCATAACCAGGTCGTTGTTGTTGCCGAGGTCACCGCTGAAAACAACGCTCTTTGAGACGCCATCCTCTTCAAAGGTGATACGGATGATCGCAGAGTCAAGGATATGTCCTGCATTTTTGAAAGTGACGCTAATTCCATGACCTAATGAGAGCGTTTCATCATACCTTGCTTCTCTAACGGGGAGTTGATAGACCAGACGTACATCATCTTTCTCATAAAGCGGTTTGGGAACGCTTTTCTCTTCGCCGATACGCTGGGCTTTTTTGTAGGCGGTTTTATAGCTTTCTTCTTGAAGTTTTGCACTATCCATCAAAACAACTTCAGCCAGGTCCATTGTGGAGTTGTGCGTGATGATCGTACCGCTGAAACCCTCTTTGACAAGTTTTGGGATACGCCCGATATGATCCAGGTGAGCATGCGTGATCAATAAAAAATCTATCTCACTAGGATCAAACCCGAAAGGTTTACGGTTGTGCGCTTCCACCGACCCTTGGAACATCCCGCAATCAATCAGAAGGTTGATGCCGTTTTGCAGCTGCAACAGGTGACAGGATCCGGTCACTGTCTCCGCTGCACCAAAAGATTGTACGATAGCCATAATAACTCCTTCCGCTTTTATTTATTGTAGCCCAAAAGATCACAGGATGTCAAAGAAGAGCTCTTTTTAATTTTTTTAGCAGTACAATAGTCAAAAGATGAAAGGATAGACTATGTCCGGATATATCAAGTGGTTCAATGAACTGGGGATGGATGATGTCGAACTGGTGGGAGGCAAGAACGCCTCTTTGGGGGAGATGTACCGTCACCTCACCTCAGAGGGGATACATGTACCCAACGGGTTTGCCGTCACTGCAGAAGCGTATGTAGAGATACTGACATCGAATCATGCATGGCACGCACTTGAAGCAGCACTGAAAGGTCTGAATCCGGAAGATGTGCTCTCCCTGCAGAAAAGCGGGAAAAAGTGCAGGGAGATCGTCTATCAGTGCCAACTGCCTGAAGAGATAGAGCGTGAGATCAGAGAAGGTTTTGATGCACTCAAGGCGGAGTATGGCGATGAGGTAAGTCTGGCCGTAAGAAGTTCCGCGACTGCGGAGGATTCTCCCGATGCATCCTTTGCAGGGCAGAATGAAACATTTCTCAATATCCGCACCCCTGAAGAGCTGATCGAGAGCTACAAGAGGTGTCTGGCTTCCAACTTTACAGACCGTTCTATCCACTATAAGTATGTGCATGGTTTTGACTACCTCAAAGTCTTTTTAAGTGTCGTAGTGATGAAAATGGTACGCAGTGATATCGGCCAGAGCGGGGTGATGTTCTCTATCGACACAGAGAGCGGATTTGAAGATGTAGTCTTCATCAATGCAGGATACGGCCTGGGGGAAAATATCGTTCAGGGGAATATCGAACCGGACAGCTTCTATGTCCATAAGCCTACATTTGAGAAAGGATACAGGTCTGTACTCAAGCGAAGAAAGGGGACAAAAGCGCTTCGCATGGTTTTTAATGAGAGTGATTCTGAAGCGTTGATCCGTAATGAGGAGACGACCCCTGAAGCGCAACACCGTTTTTGTATCACGGATGAGGATGTCGTGCAGCTTGCCGAGTATGCGATCAAGGTGGAGAAGCACTATAGCAAACAGGCAGGCGTCAAACGTCCGATGGATATGGAGTGGGCAAAGGACGGACTGGATGGTAAACTCTATATGGTACAGGCACGTCCCGAGACGGTACATTCAAAAGTCCAGAAACACCTTCTTGAAACCTACAGGCTTGAAGAAGAGGCAAAGGTATTGCTTGAGGGGCAGGCAGTCGGTAAGAAGATCGGAAGCGGGAAGGTCCATAAGATGGATGACCTCTCTGCATTGGATACATTCAGGGAAGGTGATGTACTTGTTGCCAAGACCACCAGCCCGGATTGGGAACCGGTGATGAAGATCGCCTCGGCGATCATCACCGAAACGGGGGGACGTACCTGTCATGCTGCCATCGTCTCACGCGAATTGGGTATCCCTGCCGTTGTCGGTGCCCAGGATGCGTTTTCCCTTCTAAGAGAGGGAGAAGAGGTGACGGTGAGTTGTGCCGAAGGTGAACGCGGCAAAGTCTATGAGGGGATCCTGGATTATGAGGTGACCAAGACCGACCTCCGAGACCTTCCACAGACAAAGACCGGGATCATGATGAACCTTGGAAATCCTGAGATGGCATTCACCCTGGCTTCACTCCCTGTAGGGGGCATAGGGCTTGCACGAATGGAGTTTATCATCAATACCGCCATCAAAGCACACCCGATGGCACTGCTCTATCCTGAGAAAACGGATGAGAGGACAAAGAATGCGCTTGCAGAGCTGACAATGGATTATGAGGATAACCGGGGCTTTTTTGTCAAAACACTCTCTGAAGGGGTAGCAACCATCGCTTCATCGGTCTATCCCAAGCCCTGTGTCGTACGTATGAGCGACTTCAAGTCCAATGAGTATGCTTCGCTTGTAGGCGGCGCATTCTTTGAACCGAGTGAAGAGAACCCGATGATAGGGTTCCGCGGTGCATCGCGCTACAGCCACCCTGATTATGAAGCGGGGTTTGCGATGGAGTGTGCAGCGATGAAAAGAGTGCGTGAAGAGATGGGGTTTGAGAATGTGATCCTGATGATCCCGTTTTGTCGAAGGGTAGAGGAGGCCCGGCAGGTGATAGAGACGATGGAGAGGTACGGTCTCAAGCGGGGTGAGAACGGCCTCAAGGTCTATATGATGTGTGAACTGCCAAGCAATGTGATCAGTATCGATGCCTTCAGTGCCTATTTTGACGGGTTCAGTATCGGGAGTAATGATCTGACGCAGTTGACACTGGGCGTGGACCGGGACAGCGATATCGTGGCATTTGACTATGATGAGCGTGACAGCGGGGTGTTAAAACTGATAGAGATGGCGATAGAGGGGGCCAAACGTAACGGGAAACACAGCGGTATCTGCGGACAGGCACCGTCAGACTACCCTGAGATCGCTGAAGCGCTTGTAAAGATGGGGATAGACTCAATCAGCCTCAACCCCGACAGTGTACTTCAAACGATCCAACGCGTCAGCAGACTGGAAGTACAACAGAGGGAATAACCTCTGTCTATTTTTTTGCTTTTTTGGTCTTTTTTCCTTTAGAGACCTTCTCTTCCTCTTTATAGTTTTTGATCTTCTTTTTAACCTCTTGTTTCAGCTCTTTTCTGAGCATGCTGTCCATCTGCTTCTGTACTTCTTTTTTGATATATTTTTTCGCTTTTTTCTTATCTAACATATGCCATCCTTTTTATTGTTTTAGGTATTTACCTTGAACTATGATAGAACAATTTTTCTTTGACATGCATAAAATTGATAGGGAAAACCTCTAAACCGGATGAAGCGTGTTATAGGAAAGAAAAAATTCAGAAACAAACATGTTACCCAAAAGTGACCACTTTGTTACCGGACTGTTCTACTATTCCCCTGCCTATATATCAGAACAAGGAGAATATTTTGAGCAAATGGTTAAGTATCGCTGCATCTGCAGCATTGATCGGGACACTGACAGGGTGTAACAGTGATAACAACGACACAGATGGTGCTGTAAAGGGGACAAGCATTGCTGTAGCGGAGTTGAGTGAAGTTGAAGCACCGGTGACAGAGAGTGATAAAATGGAAATTTTAACTTCAGAGAGTGTAACGTATGCAGATGGAGAAACGGGGGATCTCTCCTATACGCAGTTGATGAAAGCAAGGGATATCAATAACGGAGAAACTTTCGGTTTACTGAAAGACTATACGGATAAGCTTATCACCTACAGTGACGGATCACCATTCATCTGTGACGGTGCCAACGGTAATGCACTCGGTTCAGGGCTTGACCATGTATCACTGCTTCAAAAAGAGGGAAGAGTATTTATGGTAGCACAGTTCGAGTGTGAAGTGGGTGCCATGTACGGTTTTGAACTTGAACAGGACCAAACGACAGGTGAGCTGAGCGTCAAAGAGGACTCCATGCAGTATATCAGCCAGAAAGAAGATT
Organism: Sulfurovum sp. MH2-6; assembly: GCF_058374785.1. Taxonomy (NCBI): domain Bacteria; kingdom Pseudomonadati; phylum Campylobacterota; class Epsilonproteobacteria; order Campylobacterales; family Sulfurovaceae; genus Sulfurovum; species Sulfurovum sp. MH2-6. The sequence goes on along the minus strand of NZ_CM178170.1, from coordinate 1,415,461 downwards.
TCGGCGGTTGGGTACACTGTGCAGGTATGACAACACCGTGGAACTCCCACCTTGGCTCGGAAGAGTATGAGCCGGATGCAAGAAAAATCGAAAACGGTATGAATGAGGCAACGAAGCTCTCGGGAGACAAGTACTTCGATGAAGTGACAAAATATTACTGGCAGGATGAAAACAATGCCAATAAAGATTATGATAACAACCCGTACTACTATGGGTATATCCCTGAAGTGAAAGTAGACGGAAGCAGTGCAACACCGACATATACCTATACAAAACACTTCTCTATGGGTAGAGCAGCATGGGAGCTTGCCTATGTGATGCCTGATGAAAAAACGGCCTATCTTTCAGATGACGGTACAAACGTAGGGTTCTATATGTATATTGCGGACAAGGCACAGGATCTTAGTTCCGGTACGCTTTATGCTGCGAAATGGAATCAGACAGCCGATACGGCAAAAGGCGGTGAAGCAACTATCAGCTGGGTAAAACTCGGAAGTGCTACAGATGCAGAGATCAAGGCGATCGTAACTGCTCAACCAAAGTTCAGTGATATCTTTGAAACAGCAGAATACAATGCAGGATGTCCTGCAGGATTTACACATACAAACACAGCAACGGGTAACGAGTGTCTGAAAGTGGTTGAAGGTCAGGAGAAAGCGGCTGCATTCCTGGAGACAAGAAGATATGCTTCAATGCTAGGTGCAACGACAGAGTTCAGAAAAGAAGAGGGGATCACTTTCAATGCGGATGACAACAAACTCTATGTAGCGATGAGTCAGGTCGCCAAAGGGATGAGCGATACTTCAGGCGATATTCAACTGACTGAGAACAAGTGCGGTGCGGTATATGCTTTGGATGTGCAAGGGGCTATCAAGGATAGAGACGGAAATGCGATCAACAGTGAGATGGTTGTTGTCAACATGAAAGGGTTGATCGCCGGTACGCCTAAGACGTACGATGCGTCATCCCCGTATGTAGCCTATACCTGTGATGTAGACGGTATCGCAAGCCCGGATAACGTAACGTACCTTCAAGGTTCACATCTCCTGGCTATCGGTGAAGATACAAGTTCACATCCAAACGACTTTGTATGGACGATGAATACGCAGACAGGTGCATTGACTAGAATCATCTCAACACCGTACGGTTCAGAAACGACTTCTCCATTCTGGTATCCGGATGTGAACGGATTTGGGTATATGACGCTGACGACACAGCACCCGTTCGGTGAGGTGAGCTCCAATGATCCCGACTATGCACTTGCCAACGAGGCTACAGCCGAAAAAGATTCATCGATCGGTGTTGTCGGACCATTTGACTTGGTCAAAGGTGACGGCAAAGGGCTCAGATAATCTTTAGATCATCTCAAAAAAGGGTTTATCCCTTTTTTGTCCCCTGTAGTATAAACAATAGCTGCTTTCTTTTCATAAACAGCTATTTTTTATAGTATAAGGATCTACACAATGAAAAAAAATCTCTATTTGGGACTCTCTGTCGCTGTTGTCACTGCTTTGGGTGTTCACCTCTCAGGCTGTAGCAGTTCTGATGCGAACGCATACGATGATCATGAGAAGGAAACAACGCTCTCTCATATTGATGAAAGCGGTATTGATTTTCAGGCGTCAGTTTCACTGAACAATAGAGCAGCCTATGTCACCTCACAGTGTTATACGAAACCTGTCGATGGCAAGGGTAATGTCCATAACCCCTGCTTCAGCTGCCACATCAACTCCGACGAACCGAACTATGTCGATGACTGGGACCTTCAGATCAACAATGATTTCGGAGATTATACCCGAAGCAACAGGTTTACAAACCTCTTTAAGGACCGGACGGCTGAGGTCGCAGAGATAAGCGATAGAGAGATACTGGGTTATGTCAGAGAGGATAACTACAAGGATGCAAACGGAGAGATCAAGCTTGCCCAAAAGCTAAACCATGTTCCGGGTGTCTGGGATGTCAATGAAAACGGGAAATGGGATGGATATACCCCAGACTGTTACTTCTCTTTTGATAGTGAAGGGTTTGATCGGGACAGGAGCGGAAACTATACAGGATGGAGAGCATTCGGATACTATCCGTTTCTTGGAACCTTCTGGCCTACCAACGGATCGACCGATGATGTGCTGATCAGACTTCCGAAAGCGTTTCGGGAAAATGAAGCGGGGGTGTTCGATCCGGAAACCTACAGAGTCAACCTTGCCATCGTCGAAGCATTGATCAAAGAGAAGGATATCGCTCTTGAGAGCGCAGTGGATGAAAAAGATTTCGGCGTTGACCTGGATCAGAACGGGGAGCTTGGCAGGGCCGAAAAGGTGGTATTCCGGTGGGTTACCCCATCTTATAACAGTGCCACGGGGAAGATAGAAAACTTTTCAATGAGCTATGTGGGGAGGGCCGGGTTGCTGCTTGTCTCAAACGAGTATCTTATCGCTCCCGGGCTCTATCCGAGATATACGGAGTTTTTGCACTCTGTACGCTATATAGATATCGATGAGGCCAATACCACGATCAAAATGGCTGCGCGGATGAAAGAGCTGCGTTACGGTGTCAAAGTGAACTGGAACAGCTATCCTCAGCTCTCTAATGCCACCGATTCCGAGATCAAAGAGAAAGATGCGTTTCCTGAAAGACTCAGAACGATCATTGGCAATAGCGAGCAGGGACTTCAGACCGGTCTTGGCTGGGTATACCAGGGATTTATCGAAGATGCCAACGGTGAGCTCAGACCGCAAAACTACGAGGAGACGCAGTATTGTATCGGATGTCACAGCGGTATTGGTGCGATCAAGGACAGTACCTTTGTTTTCGGACGAAAGTTTGAAACTACCCATTTTCAAAAAGGGTGGTACCACTGGAGTCAGGATGCAAAAGGGCTCAAAGGTATCTCTGAACCCCGGACAAGTGACGGGAGGGATGAATATAGGCTTTACCTTGAAGAGAACCATGCAGGTGATGAGTTCCGTGCCAATGACGAGGTGATGAAGAGATTTTTTGATGATAACGGGGAGCTGAACGAAACAGAGGTGCAGATCATGCATGAAGATATCTCCCATCTGCTTTACCCTTCTACTTCAAGAGCGATGCAGCTGAACAAGGCCTACAAGGTGATCGTGGATGAACAGAGCTATATCTACGGAAGGGATGCGCATATCAAGCCGGTAGAGAATGTCTATCAGGAGATAGGTGCAGAGGAGGAGACAGGGATAGAGAACCATGTAGAATACCGCTGATAGAATAAAAGGATTTTCTTGTGGAACATTTTACACTTCTGGTACAATGCGATAAGTAGATCAGAAGAGGGTGCTAAGTCTCTTCTGAAGAGGTTGTAGATGACCTGAAGCTGAGAGGTGTAAAGATGTTCAAACGTTCCGGTGCTCTTTTAACCATTTTTGTCTGTGTGGCGGGAGTGACGCAATGGTCTGTCGGTGCGGAAATGAATACGCCGAAGGTCTACCCGGTCAGGATAGATTTCCAATCAACAGATTCATTCAATAACCGTGCAGCCTATATCAGCAGCCAATGCTATACAAAAACCAAAGAGAGCAGCGGAGTCGTTCACAATCCCTGCTTTACCTGCCATATCAACTCCAAAGCACCGAACTATATCAATGATGCTGATCTTCAGGAGCGTTATGACTTCAGCGAATATACAAAGGTCAACCGGTTTACCAATCTTTTTAAAGACCGTACAGAGGCAGTAGCCCGGATATCGGATAGTCAGATTCTCAGTTATGTCAGAGAAGATAACTATAGGGATAGTAAGGGGCACCTTCTTCTGTCAGAAAAATTACATCACCTGCCCAGAGAATGGGATCTCAATGCAAACGGCAAGTGGGACGGATATACGCCGGACTGTTACTTCTCTTTTGATAGTGAGGGGTTTGACAGAGATCCAGAGGGTCACTATACCGGCTGGAGAGCCTTTGCCTACTATCAGTTTCTGGGGACCTTCTGGCCTACCAATGGGAGTACGGATGATGTACTGATACGGCTTCCGCACGAGTTCAGAGAGGATGATGAGGGTGAGGAAAACCTGACGGTCTACAAGGTCAATCTGGCGATCGTGGAGTCTCTGATCAAAGAGAAGGATATCATCATCGATGAGGTGGATGAGACGGCACTGGGCGTGGACCTCGATCAGGACGGAACACTCGGCCGATCGAGTATGGTGAAGTTCAACTGGATCAAACCGACCTATGACCCTGCGACGAACAGGATCACAGGTTTCTCAATGGAGTATGTCGGGAAAGCCAATGCACTGTTGCAGAGCAATGAATATCTGATCGCTCCCGGACTCTATCCAATAGGGACGGAGTTCCTTCACAGCGTGAGATATATCGATATCGATGAAAACAACACTACCATCAAGATGGCTCCCAGAATGAAAGAGCTGCGCTACGGCAAGAAGAGACACTGGAACAGTTATGCCCAGATGCAAAATTCTGCTGCTTCCGAGATCAAAGAGAAGGACCAGTTCCCGGACAGGCTGAGAACGATCATCGGAAACAGTGAGGAGGGTCTTGGGACCGGGCTTGGCTGGGTCTATCAGGGTTTTATCGAAGATACCAAAGGTGATCTCAGGCCTCAGAACTACGAAGAGACGCAGTTCTGTATCGGCTGCCACAGCGGTATCGGCGCGATCGTTGACAGTACCTTTGTTTTCCCAAGAAAACTGGAACCAAACGGATGGTACCACTGGAGCTGGGATCCAGAGGGACTCAAAGGTATCTCTGAACCGTTGACTCGGGATGGCAGAGGGGAGTACCGGCTCTATCTTGAGCTGAACCATGCAGGCGATGAGTTCAGGGCCAATGATGAGGTCTTGGAGAAGTTCTTTGATGCAAATGGGGCACTGAAGGAGGAGGAAGCAGCGAAGATCAAAGAGGATATCTCCTATCTGCTCTACCCTTCAGCGAAGAGGGCACTGGAGCTGAACAAAGCCTACAAGGTGATCGTAGATGAGCAGAGCTATATCTACGGAAGAGATGCCCATATCAAACCGTTAAACAATGTACATAAGCGTGTGGAGAGCGGCCAGCCAACGGGAATAGAGAGGGTAGAGTTCTAATGTGTTTATATTGTTTCATATAAAATTAAACGATATATTAAGTTTAATTTTTTCTTAGATAAAGTATCATAGACTTTAATTTTAAATTAAGGGGAATGTATGAAAAAAACTTTAAATACGATATTAGCAATTTCGGGTCTGGTTCTGTTGTCAGGATGTACCAATGTAAAAGTTCCGGTTTCACATCAAGAAGTTGTGGCTTCAAAAGCATATAAGCATATCTACTCTACTGTGGATGTACCTTACACCAAAGCTGTTCAAAACTTCAAAAAAGGTCTGCATATGTGTGCGGAGAATGTCAATACACCGTCACTGGTTGAAGTGGGTACGGGTGCTGTCAGAATGCCGGGAAATACTGTATACCATACATTTGAACGTGTTTCCAGTAAGAAATCAGTCTATGCCTTTAGACTCTTTATGGGCGGTGTAATGATAGGAGAGTGTACATTCTGTCAACCAAAAGGCGGTATCTACCGTATCTCCTCATCTGTAGAGAAGCTCAATGCCAAACAGACAAAGCTCGCCATCCACACGGGTGATATGCATATGAGAGAGGCTAGAGCCATCAAAAAATGGGTCAAAGGTGACTTCAGCTCATGCCACGGGTTTATGGGGAAAGAGTAGTCTTTAACTGGATATCATATTGTTTAATATAATATCCGGATCTTCGTGTTGTACAGCTGCGTTGCTTTAAAAACTAACGCAGCTCTATCCTATCGATATCCACATCCTGCAAGCGACCGCTTCTAAACTCTTTGAGGTGTATATAGTTTTGATACTCCCGCAACTCTATCAGAACCACATAGTCCCTATCTCTTTCCGGGTGGAGTATAAATGATTTATGTTTGACTATTTTACTTAGGGCATGATAGTGCTCTATGGTTAAGTAGAGCGGTTTATCTGTTGAGATCTTCCTCTTTCCGCTCTCTACATCGATATATCCTAACGCTCTCTGACCATCTCCCAGGTAGACTTTATATCTGTTGAAAAGTTTGGAGTCCCGGGTTACTACCTTCAATTGCAGTGTGGATGTTGAGTCTTTGAATGGTAGGTCATTGTATAGCGTTGCACATCCGTTTAAGATCAATACCACCAATAGTATTGATACGATACCCCATCTTCTCTTTTTCATGCTTTTCCCTTTTTGTATCATTTTTGTCTCCTAATATATTGTGTAATATCAATATGGGTAATATTACCTAAAAGAATATATGAACTCTATTCCCAGGACGAGAGAAACTTAGTTTGAGAGTGTATCATTTACTGTGATATTCAATCTGACTCTCTGGATCTTAAATAGAATTTTGGAACCAGTAAAGCATTTATCAAAGAGGGGTGTTCAGCATGGATATAAATAGATATCTGGAATCAAGTCAATACATCAACTGGAAAGAGCCATCTGTATCTGCAAAAGCAAAGGAGCTCTCTTCCAAGACTGTAAAGGATACGATCAGATCCTGTTTTGAATTTGTAAGGGATGAGATAAAACATAGCAATGACTATAAACTCAATCCCGTAACTGTAAAAGCCTCTGATGTTCTTTTGTATAAAACGGGATACTGTTATGCGAAAAGCCATCTATTGGCTGCACTGCTTAGGGCCAACAATATACCTGCAGGACTATGCTATCAGAGATTGACAGTCAATGATGACGGCACAGGTGACAGTTTTAGTCTTCATGGACTCAATGCGGTCTATCTTGAGGATATCGGATGGTATAGAGTGGACCCAAGAGGCAATAAAGAGAATGTCTCAGCAGACTTCTGCCCGCCGATTGAAAAACTGGCTTTTCCTATCCGATATGAAGGGGAAAAGGATCTCCCCGAAATCTGGAGTGAACCCTTGCGTGTTGTGACCGATCTGTTGAATCATTCAAAAACCTATTTGGATGTTTTCGAGAATCTACCGGATGTGGATCTATTAAAATGATGATCTTTTATTTGGTTTCCACGATTTCGTGGGAATCTATATGTGATCTAAAGTTATAAATTAAGTAGGGGTTTGAATTTTAGGACGAGGTGATTCACGCTCATCCATGGATTCCGACAGTGTTCCTAACCTTCTATTTCGGTGGTGTAGTTACGCACTCTATGCGAAAGGTTATATCACTTCATCATTCATGAGAATATAAACAAAAGGCATGGATAACCTATATGATATCTGTAGGTCGGGGTGAGGGCACCCCGACCTACACTTCCATGTCCGTGAAGTTTTTCACACTCTCGGGAGCGTTGGAAATGGAAAAAGTATCAAGCGACGCTTTGCAGGGTGTTGTTCAGGAAGAGCCCCAGAACGATCACGAGACTGATACCGGCCGGTTTGCTGTAGAGCCTGTTGGCTGCGATAAAGACGAGCATAAGTGTTGCCACGACCATCGTGGAGATATCGAAAGCATAGTTGCTCATTGTAAACTCCATAGGTCTGACCAATGAAGCTGCACCGAGTACCACGGTCGTATTGGCAAGGTTGGATCCGATGATATTTCCGATGGCCATCTCTACTTTATTTTTCATCGCTGCAGAAACAGAGACGACAAGCTCAGGAAGAGAGGTACCAAATGAGATCATTACGATACCGATCACCCATTCGCTGACACCAAACCCTCTTGCGATACCGGAAGCACTGTCTACAGCAAAGTGTGCACCACCGGCAACGAGTACAAACCCTATCATGATCCAGGCAATAGAGGAGAACCAGCTGAACTCTTCTCTTGCAAGTTCATCGACCTCTTCACTTCCCAGACCTTTGGCATCTTTGAGAAGGAACATCACATATGAGACCATCAGCAGTAGAAGCAGTGCCGCATCAAAACGTGAAATGACACCGTCTATAGACATCAGCAGAAAGATCATGATCGGCATCAGGGCCCAGATACTGTCTTTAGCAAAGAAGTCACGATCCGGGTTGAGCTCTTTGACGATCAAAAATATCACTGCAAGGACAAGCGTAATGTTGAGTATATTACTACCGATGACATTGGAGATAGCGATCTCCGGATGGTGGTTGGCACTTGCTGCCATACTGGCTGCCATTTCGGGAAGGCTTGTCCCCAGTGCTACCAGTGTCGCACCGATCACAAACTCCGAGATATTGAGATGGATCGCGATCTTCTCACTCTGTTCTACGATCTTGTCGGCACCCCATATGAGTGCACCCATTGCGATAATAAATATCAAAAATTCCACGGTTGTCTTCCTTTTTTATGCTGATTTGCTTAGAGGCAAAGCCCCTAAGCACGCGGTTGTACGAGAAATCATTTAGTGATTTCCTGTATAAGTCCGTTAGACAAATCCTTAGCGGACGGCTCTTGTGCGACTGGTCGCACTTTTTTGGCTAATTTGGATCGGAACGTACAATTTGTGAGCAAATTTTACCCACACCTGTACACGTCCTGATCCACGCGGTTGTACGAGAAATCATTGAGTGATTTCCTGTATAAGTCCGTTAGACAAATGCTGCGACGCGACTTTCATGTCCCGCTTACATTGCGATTTGGTTGTTTATTGGTCTCTCGTTCTTACGATCAAACTTTTTGGCAGTGCAAACTGTTCGATCAGTGATTCTTCTTTTGCACGCATCTCGCCGTTGTCGATCTCATGGTCATAGCCTATGAGGTGCAGCAGACCATGGATAAAGAGCAGTGCAAGTTCATCACTCTTTTTATGCCCGAACTCTGCAGCTTTTTGCGTCACATAGGCCTCAGAGATCACGATAGAGCCCAAAGGCATACCCGGAATGGCCTGTTCTATAGGAAAGCTCAGCACATCGGTCGGTTTGTCTTTGTCCCTGTACTGCGCATTGAGTTCACGGATGGTGTCATTGTCTGTGATGATCAGTTCGATGGGAGCATCGGTGAGTTCTGAAGCGATCTTCTCCAGTGCATCTGTATCTACATCCAAATCTGTTTGATTGTCTAGTTCTATCATGCTCGAAGTTTACCCAAATATTGGTAAAATACTTTAGGGTTACCTCTAAAAACCCTATAGTGGACATAGCTTCTTGAGCTACGTCTTAGGCAAGGCGTGCCGACGCAGTCTATGTTGAAGCATAGTCAAGGAGGTACAACGCAGCATAAGGTGTAGCTCATGAAGCCCAAAGGGAAGGTAAATTTGGAGCAATCTTCAGTGAGATATTTTCTTGACTTAGCTACGGCTAGGCTTTCGAAAATCTCTCCCCAAATCTTACCCCAACTTTGCCTTCTATGGTCATTATAGGGTCTTTAGAGATACCCTTTCATTTAGGCAGAAGGAAAGATATGAGCAGTACCCCCAAAGCAGTATGTATTATCTCAGGCGGGATGGACAGCGCCCTGAGTGCAAAGATCGCCAAGGATGAAGGTTATGAGATCATTGCATTGCACTTTAATTACGGACAGCGTACACAGCAAAAAGAGTTGGAGTCCTTTCGAAAGATCACTGAGACACTCGAAGCGATAGCGTCTTATGAGATCGACCTGGATTTTTTTGAGCAGATCGGTGCATCGGCCCTGACAGATCGAAGCATCGATGTGCCTACCGGTGGTCTCGAAGAGGGGGTACCTGTCACCTATGTACCGTTTAGAAACGGTATCTTTCTCTCTATTGCCACGGCTGTTGCAGAAAAACACGCTGCCCAGGCCCTCTATATCGGCGTGGTTGAAGAGGACAGTTCAGGATATCCCGATTGTCGTGAAAGCTATATCAAGCAGATGGAACGTGCAATCAATCTGGGGACAAAAGATGAAACGAATCTGGAGATCAAGATGCCTTTGGTAGCGATGAGCAAGGCAGAGATCGTGACCGAAGCACTCAAACGTAATGTACCGTTACACTATACATGGAGCTGTTATCAAAATGAAGAGGTGGCATGTGGGGTATGTGACAGCTGCAGGCTAAGACTGAAGGGATTTGCAAAAGCAGGGGCGAAAGACCCGATCGCTTATGCGGATGAGTCTACTGCTGAAGGTTGAGTCCTTCCGCAATAAACTCAAATTCGTATTGATGGTCAGGATACTGTTTGAGTCCTTCTGCTATAAACGCTCTTTTGGTGATCTTTCTGTCCCAAAGCTTGTAGCTTAAGCTTTTAAACCATGCTTTATTCTCAGCCGTATCGAGTGCGATTCTTTGATAGTTGGGATCATTTTTTGTACTGAGTGCCAGTCTTTTCATCGTACTGTTATAGATTTCAACTTTTTGGGACTCTGAGACAAGATATAGCTGCTTTGATGGTGCCGGTTCCGATGTCACGCTACATCCTGTCAGCAGATATCCGCACAGTGCGGCAAAGAGTAAGTGTTGTTTCATATATAAACTCCTGTAGGTTTTTCACTATTTAAACTGCTCTAGTATAACATAGTGTGTGTTATACTCCCACACAGATTGAAATCTAAAATCCGGAGATAGAAAGTTTGCAACAGCTGTAATGTTTGTGGTTAATGCTTTTTCTCTTTGAGGATTTTGGGGAATAAAAGGATATAAATGGTGACACCTGCACACTCCCTTGAAGCCAAGATTGCCAAGCAGCTAGTCGAGGATATTCAAAGCTATTTTGTAAGAAAGTTGGATGACCTCAGTCATACATTTGGGCAGGACCTTGGCTGCGAAGCAGTAGAGTGGCTTAGAGATGAAGGCAGACACGGAGGCGGTGTACGTTATGAGACAAGAGATGAACTGATATTCAATAGGGGTTCGGTCAACATTTCACAGGTACACTACGACGATGATGAGAGTAAGAAATTGGGTTCTGCTACTGCGATCTCTACGATCATCCACCCGCAAAATCCTCATGCTCCGTCGATGCACATGCATATCTCATGGACACAGATGAAGGAGGGGAAAGGGTATTGGCGTATCATGGCTGACCTCAATCCTTCCATGGTGGACCGTGTCGCACAAAGAGAGTTTGATATGATGCTGGACAGAGTTTCAGGTGACTACTATGAAGAGGGTACTGCACAGGGAGATAGATATTTTGATATCCCGGTACTTGGCAGAACAAGAGGGGTCAGCCACTTTTATTTGGAGAATTTCAACAGCGGTCACTTTGACCAGGATATGGCATTTGCGAAGCGCTTTGGAGAGAGTGTGATCGATACCTATATCGGTATCGTGCTTCAGGCTTTGGGGTACTATAGAACATTTGATGCTGAAGATAAGGCGTTACAGTTTCAGTATCATACGCTTTATCTCTTCCAGGTGCTTACACTGGACCGGGGTACGACGGCAGGATTGTTGATACATGATCAAAATGATATCGGTATCATGGGATCGATCCCGTCACATGTAGATAGAGCCCTGCTTCAAAGCTGGATAAATAAAATGCCGAAACCTCAGGATGAGCTGCTTCAGGCGATCATCGATGTACTGCCGGATGAATCACCTTCACCGGTGACCCCGGAAGTCAAACAGAAACTTGCAAATGCGGTGAGAGAACACTACAGAAAACATCCCGAAGCGCTGGATATGCAGGCAAGCGGTAATGCTACACCGCCTACGGTGGAGAATCATAAATAGAAGTGTTAAGCGTTAAGCGCTTAACATTAGGATTGATAGATAAACTTCCCCTCTTTTCTATCTTTTGTGACTTTATTATAACTGCCAAATACCCCGTTCATTGCGATATAGACACCATCATTGTCCAGTCTTTGGAGATAACCGATCGCTGAAGCCAGGTTTGCAGTCGCTTCTGTAGGGTCTATCGAGTAGGGGACCATCGCGCCGGTAAGGACGACACGTTTTTCTACTTCCGCATCAGCAATGTACTCAGCAGTGAGCTCCATCGTGTCGGTACCGTGAACGACTATAAAGTCATCATACTCACTCATATTGATCGTAGCCAGAAGTTCCATTCTGTCCTGCGTGGTCATATCCAGGCTGTCTTTTCCGATAATATTCAGTACTTCAAATTCACAAAGCCATTTTTTCATCAATTCATCCAAAACAGTACTGTCTTGAATCACATCCAGTAATCCTTTTATAGGGTTATACACCTTGTTAAATGTTCCGCCGGTGTTGATTATCACTATTTTTTTCATTTTTTATAACTTTCATCCTATAATATGTCCGGCATTTTACTCCAACTATGATAAAATACGGCAATTTTTAATCTGGAGATTTAGTATGATAATGAAAGGTAAGAAAGGTGTCGTTCTCGGCATCGCAAATAAAAAGTCTATTGCATATGGTATTGCCAAAGCATGTCAAGAACAGGGCGCTGAGATGGCGATCACATTTCTTAATGAGAGATTTGAGAAAAAGCTTGCTCCTGTAGCTGATGAGCTTGGATGTGATGGAAGATTTTATCCATGTGATGTAAGTAAGCCTGAAGAGATCGTTGCACTGAGAGAGTCTTTGGAAAAAGATTTCGGTAAGATCGACTTTATCGTACACTCAATCGCATTTGCTCCCAAAGAGGGACTCAGCGGACGTTTCTATGATATCTCAAAAGAGGCATTTGATATCGCGATGGATATCTCGGTTTACTCTCTGATCGAAGTTGTAAGAGAGTTGAAGCCGATCCTTTCAGAGAATTCATCAGTATTGACACTCAGCTACTACGGCGGTGTGAAGTACATCCCGAACTACAACCTTATGGGTGTTGCCAAAGCAGCACTTGAGATGACGACAAAATACCTTGCTGAAGATCTCGGTAAAGACGGTATCAGAGTTAACGCGATCTCTGCCGGACCGATCAAGACATTGGCAGCAGCAGGTATCGGTGACTTCAGCTTTATGCTTAAATGGAACCAGGCACATGCACCGCTCAAGCAAAACGTAACGATCGACCAGGTAGGAAACTCAGGTATGTATATGCTCTCAGATCTCAGTTCGGGTGTTACAGGTGAGATTCACTATGTGGATGCAGGATTTAACATCATGGGAATGCCTGCTGTAGAGTTCAGTGATGAGGGTAAACCAAAAATCGCTTGGGACGGTAATAACTAAGCTCTGCTTAGCTAGCGTTCAGCGTTTAGCATTTAGAGAAAAGGATTTGTGTGAGATGTGAGAGGCTTGATGTTTGGAAGCGTAGTTGTAGACTTAGTGTAGAGGTTTATAAGTATTTTTCTGAATGTCGGGATTTTGGCTTCAAAGATCAGATCACACGAAGTTCACTCTCTATTGGTAGTAATATAGCTGAAGGTATAGAAAAAGACTCCAATAAAGAGACACTTAGATTTATAGAGATAGCCAGAGGCTCTACGGCTGAACTCATCACGCAAATATATATCGGTATAGAGATCGGATATATAGAAAAAGAGATCGGTTTATCTTGGGTAAACGAGATCAATGAAATCTCAAAAATGCTCATAGGATTGAAAAAAAATTATGCCACAAAGCTCTAAACACTCAACGCTCAACGCTAAATGCTCCAAAGACTCCCCAGAGTATTTGGCAAAAAAAGCCTTTTTTGACAAGGTGCTGACCATCTACGGGCGTAATGCCGTGATGGAAGCACTTGAAGATAGTGCTGTCACTATCCATAAACTTCATCTCTCCAAATCCAACAAACCCAATGACCAGCTTCAAAAGATGAAGAAACGTGCAGAGGCAAGAGGTATCGAGATCAGGTATCATGATAAGGCTTCTCTCTCACGCATCTCCAAAAATGCGAAGCAGGATCAGGGGGTGGCACTCGATATCGTGCTGGAACATTTTGGTGATGAAGTGCATTTTCTTCAAGCAAACCAAAACTACCGTATCATAGCCCTGGATGGGGTGACCAACCCTCAAAACCTCGGCATGATCATCCGTTCCTGTGCAGCGGGGAATATCGATGCGATACTCCTGCCGACCAAAGGGGCGGCACAGATCTCTCCGCTTGTGATCAAGGCAAGTGTGGGAACGCTTTTTAAAATGCCGATCATCAAGACAACAAACCTTGCCCAAACGTTGAAAAACTTTCAGACAGAGGGAGCCAAGGTCTATACGCTCTCTTCGCATGCGAAAGAGAGCTATAAAAGCATGGCGTACACAGATAAAACGATCTTTGTACTGGGGAACGAAAGTGAAGGGGTAAGCGGAGCGGTAGAGCATCTGAGTGATGCGCAGATCATCGTCCCTATGCAAAGAGGCGTGGAGTCGCTCAATGTAGCGGTCACAGCCTCATTGCTGGCTTTTTTGTAGTGCTTATCCCCTGATATTCAGGAAGTTTTTCGTACTGATATCATCCCAGGGTTTGTTGAGTGTGACAAAATCCTCATAGCTCTTTAAAACACGTTTGAAGTCTTCACTTTGTGCACTTTGCTCCGCCAGAACCTCTTTTAGTGTGGTTTTGGCTGCTTCCATCACTTCTGTCGGGAATGACTTGATCTCTACATGTTTTGGAAGCTCCTGAAGTGCTTTGGCATTCTCATATCTAAACTCCTGAAGCATCGTACTTGTCAACTCTTCTGTGGCAGCAGTGATGATCGCCTGATGCTCCAAGCTTAGTTTTTCCCATCTGGCTTTGTTGAATGTCACTTCCAGGATCGAGCCGGGCTCATGCCACCCTGTATAGTAGTATGGGGCAGTTTTGGCAAAGCCCATCATACTGTCCAGTGCCGGTCCTACCCATTCGGTTGCATCGATGGTTCCACGTTCAAGAGAGGTATAGATCTCTCCGGCCGGAAGCAGAACAGGGTTGACGCCAAGACGCTGCATCACCTCTCCTCCGAGTCCGGGAATACGCATTTTGAGACCCTTCAGGTCTTCAAGTGAATTGATCTCTTTTTTGAACCAGCCGCCCATCTGGGGACCGGTCGTACCGCCGATCAGAGGATAGAGGTTGAACTTGCCGTAGAGTTCACGCCAGAGCTCATACCCGCCACCGAATTTCATCCAGGTGATCATCTCTTCACTGGTCAATCCAAGCGGCATACCGCCGAAGATGGAGAAGGCAAGGTTTTTGCCCTTCCAGTAGTAGACACCGGAGTGGAATGCATCGATCTGCGCGGCACTGGTCGCATCAAAAACCTGCAGGGCAGGGACCAGGATATTTTTTGCAAAGACTTTGATCTCAAGCGTCCCGCCGCTCATCTCTTGACAACGTGCTGCAAACCTGTCCACACCCGTACCCATGATAGGGAAGTGTGCAGGCCAGGAGGTTGCCAGTTTGAGCGTGGTCTTTTTGCCTTTGTTGATATTGACTGATTTGTCTTTCACCGTCTCTTTCTCAGCCCTGTGGCATCCTTGAAGTGCGATCGCTGTGGCACCGACAGCCGTAGCGGTAAGAAAATCCCGTCTTTTCATCTTATTTCTATCCTTAATTTAACTGGGTTAATAGTAACATAGCATACGTTTAAAAAGGATGAAAATGGACTGTCTTATCTGTGGTTATGATACAAAAACATTTATTGATGAAAAGAGTACGATAGTCTACTATTATTGCCCCCATTGCCAATGTATCAGCAAGTCAGAAGAACACTTCAAACCGATCCCTGAACAAAAAGAGCGTTATGATCTCCACGAAAATGATCCTGAAGATGAGGGGTATCAGGCCTACTTCAGACGTTTTATGGACTTTGTACTCCCACTGGTAGGTGAACCGAAAAGCGCACTGGATTTCGGCTGTGGAAGAAGTTCGCTTCTGGCAGATATGCTAGGTAAAGAGGGGATTGAAACGGACTATTACGATCCTGTCTATCACCCCGAAAACCTTGATAATAGTAAAAAATATCAACTCATTGTATCTACCGAGGTATTTGAACATCTCCATGATCCCAAAGGCATTTTTTCGCAGTTGCTGGAGATGCTTGAAGAGGGGGGATATCTGGCACTTCAGACACAGTTTCATCCCAATGATATAGCGGCTTTTAAAAAATGGTACTACCATCTGGACCCGACGCATATCGTCTTTTTTACCCCTCAGACATTTAAAGTTCTATCCGAGATATCGGATTGTGAATTTGTAGCGGATAACGGGAAAAATATGGTAGTGCTAAGAAAAAAGTGATACTTGGTTTCATGTTAAATACTTATGAACTCTTCTCTTTTTTTGCTATACTTGATGGTTGATGAGCAAAAAAAGGAGAATAAGCATTATGCAGGGTGAGGATACAAACGCAAAAGAATCTAGTGATTATATCTGGGAGCCGAATAGAACATCGGTTTCAAAACTTCCTACCTCCGAACATACGATGGATCAGACACGAAGAGAGATGATCCGAAAAGCACTTGATTTTGATATTATCGATGTAAGAAGCTATGCCGGATACCGGGGTGATATGCTGGTTGAGTTTACCACTATGGAGAAAGATACGGTGCTTTCCTTAAAGAAGGCCGCTGAAGCATTAGGTTTGGAGGTGACAGTAAGACAGAATCCCCTTCAGATCTATCAAGTCTACTGTATCGCCATTACTGAGGATATTTACGGGTTGAAGGAGTAGCTGCCGGTAAAAAGAGGCAGTGATAACTTCTGATCTTTTTGTTATACTTAAAAGAATATGAATTGGGAGGAGAGAATGATGCACGAGCCCCTGGACATTTCGGCTTTATATCATAGTTGTGACAGCTCACTGTTCAGGTTTGATACGACAGACGATCTTGAACCATTGGAACAGCCCCCGGGTCAGGAGCGTGCACTGGATGCGATTGACTTCGGTACGAAGATTGCCCAGGATGGATATAATATTTTTGCAATGGGACCTTCAGGAAGCGGCAAACATTCGGTTGTCATGCGCTATCTGGAACAAAAATCCAACAGCGAACCTACGCCGAGTGACTGGTGCTATGTAAACAATTTTAAAGATCAGCGTACCCCTCTGGCCATAGAACTCCCGCCGGGGAAAGCATTGCTTTTCAGGGATCATATCGATGAACTGGTAGAACTTCTTAAAACGGTGCTTCCGGCTGTCTTTGAGAGCAGCGGTTACCATAATGAACGTGAAGCACTCAATCAAACATTTATGGACCAGCAAACGGAAATTTTCAGGAATCTGCAGGATGAGGCTGTCAAACGTGATGTGCAGATGAACATCTCCTCATCAAACCGTATTACCTTTGTCCCGGTCATAGAGGGAAAAGTACTCTCTCCTGAAGAGTTCAAAGCCATCGGGGGTGAGAAAAAAGAGAAGATCGCCGCGCATATGTCCGAATTTGAAGCTCTGGTGAAAGAGGCACTGCGTAAGGTCACTGAACTGAATAAAGTGCATCAAAAAGAGCTCAAGTCGCTTAACAAAAAGATCACACAGGAGGCGGTACATTCGATCATTGATGAAGTACGTCAACGCTATGCGGAGTATGAGAAGATCAAAAGCTATCTTGATGATATGGAAAAAGATATCGTCAAGCATGTACAGGATTTTCTTGTAAAACCAGAGGAGATGGGGCTTCCCTCTTTTATGATGGAGTTTTACAGATCACCGTTTGAGCGTTATAAGGTCAATCTCTTTATCTCTCAAGAGAAAGAAGATACTGCACCGGTCATCTATGAGGATAATCCTGTCCATCAAAATCTTATAGGGCGTATTGAACATGCTTCGCAGATGGGGACACTGGTAACCAATTTCAGTATGATCAAACCGGGGGCACTCCACAAGGCGAATGGCGGTTATCTGGTACTGGATGCCAGAAAGCTGCTCATGAAGCCCTTTGCCTATGAAGAGCTCAAAAGGGTACTTCGTGCCAAAGAACTCCGTATTGAATCCCTGGCGCAACAATATGCTTTTGTAAGTACTACGACACTTGAACCGGAGCCGATACCGCTTGATATCAAGGTGGTATTGGTGGGGGAGAGATATCTCTACTATCTTCTCTACCATTATGACCCGGAGTTTAAAGAGCTCTTTAAAGTGACGGCGGACTTTGAAGATGAGATACGCAGAGATGAGGAGAACTACCTGCTCTATGCCCGAATGATCGGTACGATTGCCAAAAGGCATGAACTGCTTGCGTTGACACCTCAGGCAACGGCCAGGGTGATCGAGCAGTGCTCAAGGGACGTCTCCGATGCAGATAAACTCTCTACCCACCTGCATACACTGGCAGACCTGCTCAAAGAAGCTGATTTCTGGGCTCAGAAAAACAGCCATAAGGTGATAGAACCCGAAGATATCGAAGAGACGCTTGCCGCACAGAAAAGACGGGTAAACCGGGTACAGATGAAGCTCTATGAACAGATCGATGAGGGAACGATCATGATCGATGTGAGCGGCAGAAAAACCGGGCAGATCAATGCACTGACCTTTATCTCTCTGGGCGGACATGAGTTTGGTATTCCTACACGTATCTCTGCCACGACCCGCATCGGTAAAGGGGAGATCATTGATATCCAGAGAAAAGTTGAGATGGGAGGTCCTATCCACTCCAAAGGGGTGATGATACTGAGTGCTTATCTTGGCTCACGCTATGCGTATGATCTTCCTCTCAGTGTTGTGGGGTCCCTGGTATTTGAACAGACCTACGGCAAGGTGGAGGGGGACAGTGCCTCATCGACGGAACTCTATGCACTGATTTCTTCACTCTCAAGTCTGCCGATCAAGCAGAATATCGCTGTCACAGGGTCGGTGAACCAGTTTGGCGAGATACAGCCTGTGGGCGGGATCAATGAAAAGATCGAAGGATTTTTTGATATCTGTATGCACCATGACCCCAAAGGTACGTATGGTGTGATGATCCCTGCGGCCAATGTCAAACACCTGATGCTCAAAAGCGAAGTGGTTGAGGCTGCGAAGGAGGGGAGGTTCTCGATCTATGCAGTCAAGACGATTGATGAGGGAATGACGATCCTTACCGATGTGGAAGCAGGGGAAAAAGACGATAAAGGAGAGTATCCTGCCGAGTCAGTCAACGGGAAGGTGCTTGCACGGCTTAAAGATCTTTCCCAGAAGGCGAAGGAGTATGCAAAAGGGAAGAAGTGACCGCCGAAGCTCACCCCTTCCAGGGAAGAGCTTTATCCTATCACCTTTACCGTTTTGCCGCCTGTACATGCATCCAGTCACGATCCTCGGAGCGTCCCAGGCTGAGCCATCCCTCTTTTTCCCAGAACTCCCACCAGGCATCCAGATCAGGATGTGCCAGGCTGGCATTTTGACTGTCCCATCTTAGTTGGTTTCTGGAGGGGAACCAATCGATAGCGATCCCCCAGGCATGGGTGGATTTGGCAGCGAGGCTTCCGCGCTTGTTACGGCAGACGAAGCTTCCGCCGTACCTGTCCAAACCAAGGTGTTTGATACCCTCAATCCCGTAGTGATCATGCACCTTTTCCAGTACCGTACCCAGGCTGTCTGCAAGTTTTTCATGGATACGTATCGAGCTTGTTGTGCTATTGAGGTCCCAATCCAGGCGCAGTGTCCAGGGACAGGTGACTCTGACGAAATGCTCTTCTATACAGGGTTCACCGTAGTGCTCAAGCAGGTTTTCATAGGTCTCTACCGGAAAGTTGTGAGGATTTTCTCTGATGGGGATGATATCGCCAAAACCTCTCGGAAGTTCTCCGGTTTTGGTAAGTAACTTAAGCTGGTCTGCCGCATTCAATGTCTGCGGTCCGTAGAAACCGTCGATAGGCCCTGCATCAATCTGATGCTCATGACAGAGCAGCTGTAGGTAGGCAACAGCCTTCCTCTTGAGCGGCCACTCCAGCCATACCAGCGGGAGTCTATCCGCACGATTGATCAGCGCAGTTTTAACGGCACCGTCTGTTATGGGCCCACGTTTGCCGTCTATCCTGGCAGTGTAGAACCCTTCCTCTTTAAGGTAGGTCTGGATGATCTTGATATCACTGACTTTCATAATCGCTTCCCCCTTTTCTTATTTTGTTTAAGAGAACTACCCAATTATAACGTAAGCGGCTTTTTGTACTCTAAAGTCATTCAATGGATCGGCATATAGGCATATCCTTTATTCTGGAACTCTATCAGGTAGACATTTTTCATTTTTTTTGCCTCGACATAGTCATAGAGTGATGCCTCGGGGATCTCTCTGGCTTCCATCCCTGTTTTACACATCGTGAAGTTTATGTCATAGACCTCTGCAAGCTCTCTGAGCCTGGGTGCGATACTGGGCTGCAGTTTTTTCAGCGAGTTGTCGTTCGCATAGGGGGAAGCCTTCAGCTCCTCAACAAAAAACTGATAGGCATTTCCCGAGATCACGACAGCCATATGGTAGTCGATCTTCTCTTTTTTGTAATACTCTGCCAGAACCTTAAGCCCTTTGAGCAGAAACTTCTCCAGTTTCTGCGGATCGCCGGTTGTCAGGTCGTAAACAGCTTTTTGTTCTGCAGCCAACAGAGTGCCATGCAGGATAAAGAGTGTACAGAGTAGAAGAGAGAACTTTTTCATTTTTTGCCTTTTTCAGATGGTTTTGGGGATATTATAGCATGGGTAATGAAGTATGCTATAATCTTGTTATGAAGTTAGAGGGGAATATCAAAAAAGCAAAAGAGCTGTTATCGGAATCGGATGCACTTTTCATTACTGCCGGAGCAGGGATGGGGGTAGACAGCGGACTGCCTGACTTTCGTGGAGTAGAGGGGTTCTGGAAGGCCTATCCCAAGGCGAGGGAACTGAACCTTCGTTTTGAAGAGATGGCAAATCCGCAATGGTTTGAGTCTGATCCGAAACTGGCTTGGGCATTTTACGGACATAGGCTGCAGCTCTACCGTGATACCGTACCCCATGAGGGTTTCAGAAGACTGATCGCACTTTCTAATACTAAAAAATATGGATCATTTGTCTTTACCTCTAATGTCGATGGGCAGTTCCAGAAAGCAGGATTCAGCGAAGAACGTGTCATGGAGTGCCACGGCTCCATCCATCATCTGCAGTGTCTGGATGACTGCCGGGAAATCATCTGGAGTTCGGATAGCACTACCGTGGAAATAGGTGAGGGGTTTAAGGCTGAAGATCCTTTGCCAACCTGTCCCGACTGTAGTGGTATGGCACGCCCCAATATCCTTATGTTCGGCGATTGGGGCTGGAACCATAGCCGTACCGATGCACAGAGGGAGAGACTGAAAGCATGGATCGCGAAGCTGGCCGATGCAGGTGCAAAACTCGCGATTATAGAGATGGGGGCAGGTACGGCGGTCCCGACCGTTCGAAATACCTCTGAGAAGGTCGCAAAAGAGTTCAACACACCTCTGATCCGCATCAATCCACGTGAGAGTTTCGGTGCCGATATCGAGCTTCCGATGGGAGCGCTTGAAGCATTGGAAAGTCTCATACCCTGATGCGCTGTTACGCCTGTACAAAACTGAGTTTTCAGATTCTCTGTCCTGAGTGTCAAGAGAAGCTTTTTAAACCACAGGTACAAACGCGAAGGGTAGGTACATTGGATGTTATCAGTTTCTATCCTTACTCAGCGATAGAATCACTGCTGCATACGAAACATAAAGCTGAGGGATACCGTATCTATAAGAAGCTTGCCAAAATGACAATGAAGCCTTTTGTCAAAGAGTTTGCAGAATCATTGGAGAGCGATGTCTATATCCTTGGTGTGGATGAGTATGTAGGCAGCGGTTATTCGCATACGGCACTGCTTACAAGAGAGCTTGGAACGAAATATACCAAGATCATGCATGGAAAGCTTCTGGCCCAAAACAGAATAAGCTATTCGGGTAAAGATCTGCAGTTTCGTTTGAATAACCGCCGAAATTTCAACTATACAGGGAAAAAAGATATCGATGTGATACTGGTAGATGATACGATCACTACAGGCATCACACTTCAGGAGGCACAGAACGTACTGCTGCAGCATGGGGTGAATGTACTTTTTGCTCTCACACTGGCTGATGCCAAAGAGTGATATTAAATACTATTAATGACTCTCTGTAAATATGCCAACTATCGGGTACTTGATGATATTGATAATCTTGGGGCTTGCAGGGATATCAGCATCGATCCCTCTGCAACACTCTGAAATAAATAGGACATATTAACTCCTATTAAACAGTGGTATGCTATAGTAAGCCTATGAAAAAGCAGGATTTAAAAGAACTATTGGAACAAGCCGAAGGCAAAAAGATACTCTTTTTAGGGAGAGAGGGGACCTATACGGTCCAGGAGACAGAGCGGTTTCTCAAGAAGTATAAAGTCACCAGAGTCAAAGCGATCGAAGAGGGCGTAGTCGCTACGGTAGAGCACCACAGCCTCAACCCTGTAGAGGAGATGATTTCCGAGGATGCCTATGCAGATAAGATACCTGCCTACAGACTTGACGAGTTTGAGCAGCTCTTATCTGAGGGGATCAATGATAATGAACTGCTTATGGCGATCAAACTCTCCAACGATCAGGCACGTGTACTGCGTATGATAGAGAACCCTGATATCAGTGATGCGCTCTTCGTTAAATTGCTTGAGATGTATACGTGGCATGAAGAGGAAGAGGATAACAATGACGACCGCTCCGTTGTGATCGCTACATTGACAAGATATATAGATATCACGCCTGCTGAACGTGATCAGCTCTACTCTACATTGACGCTCAAACGTCTGGTCCGTGAAGCAACCGATCCTGACCTGCTGAATGCCCTGATAGGCTTTCCAAACTATGAGTTCAAGCAGAAAGATCAGGGTAAAACTTCTCTCTATGAAGTGATCGCGACCAGTCACTCTCTCAATGATGACGTGATCAAGCGTCTGCTTAGTCTTAGAAACCCGAAGGTTGATATGTATCTGGCTGCCAACCCGGTCGTACCGCTGGAAGAGCTCAGAAAGTTCATAACGAGAGAGGATATCGCTATCCATGAAGCATTGGCTGCCAATGAGTCGATCGATGATGCGCTTTTTGAACTACTGTTAGCCAAAGGTGAGGATGTCGTAAAACTTCTACTCTGGTATCAGCCAATCAGTCAGGAGCGTTTTAAGATGATCACTGAGAAGGTAAATGATCCGGATCTGCTTGCCGAACTCGGGAAAAATCAGCAGTTGGATCAGAAGATCGTTGACAGACTTGCAGAGGATGATAACATAGCCCTTCTGGAGAAACTGGCAGCCAACAAGACAGTAGAGGAAACGACTCTCAATACCTTGTATGAAAAACAGATCAACACTATCTTTTACCCATTGGCAGGTAACCCGAATGTAGCGGTAAATATCATAGAGAAGTTTTATGCCGACTATCAAAATGATATCCGGATGATGCACCAGGTCGCCTCCAACCCAAATACGCCTGAAAAGATACTGCGTGCGCTCTATGCACGTGAGGTACTGGAGATCAATAAAGGGCTGGCGGCCAACCCTTCTACACCTATCGAGATACTTGATGTTCTCAAGATCGATATGAGGCTGCGTAACGCATTGACTCAAAATGAGGTTTTTATCGAACACCACAATACAACAAAGGTAGTGATATGAGCTATAAGAGTGTGGGAGAAAGGAATTTAAAAGAAGAGCGTGCAGATATGGGTAAAATAACGATAAGACATAGCACGCTTTTTTTCGAGGAGAATAACATATGAAATCATCCGATATTTCAAAAGTCGTCGGCAGCCTGATCGAACGGAAACTACCTGTGTTTATCTGGGGAGCACCTGGGATAGGTAAATCCTCTATCGTCAAACAGATCTCAGAGGCAAAAGCACTGGAGTTTTTAGATCTTCGTTTGAGCCTGCTTGACCCGACAGACCTGAAAGGGATACCGTTCTTTGATGCCGAGCATCAGGAGGGGGTATGGGCAAAGCCGAGCTTCCTGCCCAAAGATAAAGATTCCAAAGGGATACTCTTTTTAGATGAGATCAACACGGCACCACCGGCCGTACAGGCTTCAGCCTATCAGCTGATCCTCGACAGACGGGTGGGGGAGTATGAACTGCCGGAAGGGTGGAGTATCGTAGCGGCGGGTAACCGTGAAAACGACCGAGGAGTCGTCTACAAAATGCCTGCTCCTCTTGCCAACCGATTTGTACACTTTGAGATGGAGGTAGATTTCGATGACTGGAAAGCATGGGCCTATCAAGCAGGTGTAGAAGCCTCTATCATCGCTTATCTGGCATATGACAAGTCCATGCTTTTTACTTTTGACCCGCAGACCAATGAGAAGAGCTTTGCGACACCAAGGTCCTGGGAGTATGTCGACAGTATCGTTAAGTCAGGTATTGAGAATGATCTCATATTAGATAGTATCAGCGGTGCGGTAGGGCGTGAAGCAGCTATCGGATATGTCTCGTTCAAAAAGGTGATGCAGGAGCTCCCGGAACTCTCTACGATACTGGATGGTTCTTTGACGGAAGTAGAAGAGGATGACCATAGAGTATTGATGGCACTCTCTATCGGTCTGGTAAATGCCCTGAGGGAGAATGAAAGTGATGAGGCGATCCGTAATGTACTGGATTTCTCTATGTGTCTGCCCGGTGAGTTTGCGATCATGCTGGTGAAAGATATGCAGTTCAACGGAGTGGATGTTGAAGGCTCAGATGCGTGGAGTGACTGGGTAAGCAAGTTTGCTTACCTGCTTGCGTAGGGTTTATGTCAACACCTCTCCTTTAGAAGAGGACAGGACACCTTAATCCGTACACCCGTTAGGTGCTACTCCGTCAAGTGCATACTTTGTGACATACTGATAGATATCCTCCCAGCGTTCGCTCTTAACGGTTTTCAGGTCAAGCTTGGGACAGATTTTTTGTGCTTCCTGCGGTAGTTTACCGGCTTCATAGATCGCTTCCCATTCACCCTGTGTATGGTTTCTCGCAAATTTCACACTGGTAAATCCGCATTTTTTATGAAACTTCTTTTTATAGGTCTTTTTACCCAATGCGACACTTGCCGTACTCTGAGATGGAAACAAGCTCACTAGAAGCATTGAGATAGATAATGTAGTGATTATTTTTTTCATATGAATTCCTTTTGTTTGAAAATATTAAATAATTTGAAGTAAATAGTTCTCTAATTGAATAAATCAGAATCTCCTATTATTTAGTAATGTGCTCCACAAAAATTGGCATCACAACCGTGTACTTTTCCTGCATATTTTGAGTTGTCTATAAAAAACTTTAAGATATTTTTTCGATAGTACTTAAACTTTTTGCTTTTTAGATTTGACAATGCTTCCGGTTCTTTTTGATGTAGTTGTAAAAGGTTCTGATCATCTTCGAAATATTCGTCCCACTCATCTTCATCTTTTTGTTTTGCAAAATGAAAAGGTATCCCGTGACACTTTCCACAAAGTTTGGTAATGACCCTAAAGGACTTTACATCGTACCTTTCGGCAGCAGACAGCGTATTTCCAAATAAGATGAGAAAAAGCATAAGGGATAGTGGTGATTTCATCATATAGTTCTCCATTCGTTTAAAGATTTGTCTTTGTATCTAATGCTTGTTATCAGTAAGCACTGAATGCGCAACTTGACTTTACCTTGTTGATCAACAAGGCAATAAAACTATTCACAGTGTTACCAGGATCATAGTGATGGTTGCCACAAGCATAACATTGTATTAATGTAAAGCTTAACTTTACATTATGATATACAAAGCGATCTTAGAACTATTTTAAAATTTCATTTTTTAATGTAGAAAAATAGGCTTTATATGTTTGCCTGTTAAAGATATAGGTTTTGGCATTGAAGAGTGTTTCAAAGAGAATTTTCCATAGGGTAGAAAAGTTTTTTTCATTGCGTATCTCGCAGAGTTTTGCCTGCATCTGATGCTCCAGGAGGCTCAATGCTTTGGCATGAAATACATACATTTTGAGGATCTCATACTCTATACCTGCTTCTTTGAAGTAGCCGATCAGTTTAATGATGGATGCCTCTTTCTCCGTGAAGTCATCCTGTGTGGTAGGGAGTATGATCTCATCGGCTATAAGCTGTTCCAGGAGTCTCTCTTCTACACTGAACTGCTTGATAAACTCGGCCTTTGTATAGTGTGTGCTATCAGATGGTATGGCACTGAGTGTGTTCATCAGGGGTACGATCATGCCTGAAGAGGTGGAGAAGGATTGGTTCTTGAACTGCAGGATGTCCTTGAGCTGTTCATTACTGCTGCCCAAGTGCTCTTTCATATAACTGATATATTGCAGCAGCTCCAGGTGAGTGTCACTGTAGCGATGTACATTGGCTTTGAGTTTTTTGGCTTCAGGCAGCAGACCCTCTTTGATATAGTAGAGAATGGTAGATTTGGGGACGCCGCTTTTTTTTACCAGCTCGGATATCTTGTATTCCACGGTTTACCTTTTGACGTATATATTTAAGAATTATACCCTATAATTAAAAACGTTAAGTTTAACTATACATTGAAGGATAATTATGGCACATATTACACTACCTGAATTTGAGGATATGACACCGGCGATCCAGGAGAAGGCAAGACCGATTTTGGAGAAAACCGGAAAACTGGGGGATATCTTCAAACTGTTGGCGATAGACGAGAAGATCTATTTTGCTACAGATGAGATGATACAGAAGTATCTGCTGGATGAGACGACACTGAGTTATGATATCAAAGAGGCGATCGCACTGCTCATCTCGAAGGAGAACGGCTGTAAGATGTGTGTGGATGTACACAAAAATATTGCTAAAATGCTCGGTCTTTCTGAAGCACAGATCGAAGAGATCCTGCAGGGTGTAGAGTCCATCAGTACAGATGAGAAGGAAAAGGCACTGCTGAACTTCTGTATCAAAGCAGCACAGAAAGATAACTACAAGATCCTCAAAGAGGAGATCGAGGCACTTAAAGAGATGGGATGGAGTGATACGCAGATCATCGAGGCGGTTGCGATCACAGGATACTTCAACTACATCAATACCCTTTCCAATGTTTTCGGTCTGGGAGAGTAGTATGAGACTTTTCCCTGCATTGTTCCTATCCGCTCTCTTGTGCATTAGTGCAGAGGCAAAAGAGTATAAAGCACTTTTTGACTGCAGTTCGGGTAACGCTGCCTATATCAAAAGCCGTATGTGGCTTGTTGGTCAAACGATGGATATGATGGAAGTGGGTGAAGATACGACTTCAGTCGTATTGACCCTGCATGGTAAATGTGTACCGATGGTATCAAAAGCATTTGATGAAGTGGTGGATGACAAGGATATTCCCAATACCAAAGAGGCACAGAAATGGCTGATAGAACTCGGCAAACGTAAGAATGTCAAAGTGATCGCCTGTTCGATGTCTCTACAGGCCAATGATATCGATGAAGATGACCTTCTACCGTTTGTGGAGGTGTCAGCCAACAGTTTTATCGAGACGATCAAGTATCAGAATGATGGATATGCGCTGATGACATTCAAATAAAGAAGACCCTGTGTACTCTCCCCCCTGTCAGTGTTGTAGTGATGAGAATGTAGTTTTTCAGAGAGGGGGAGATAGGGTATAGTATTTTCTTCCCTGACCTGCGATACAAAGAGGTTTTTAGCTCAATGGCAGGTCTGTTGCCGTATCTTCTTTGTAGAGGAACGATAGAGGTTTGACTCTCTGGATACTCAGCAGAGATGATCTTATGAATGATAGATAAATTTTTTTACACTACCATACCGCTTTTATACTACCAATTAATAATTTTGATAAGGTAACCGTTATGAATATTATACATTTCAAAAACATCACTGTCGGATATGATGATAAGATTATTCTTAAAGATCTCGATTTGACGATAAAACAGGGGGAACACTGGGCTATACTGGGTGCAAACGGTTCAGGAAAATCCACTTTGATGAAACTGATACAGTCGGAAATTCATCCTCGGTTTGACAAAAACTCCACCAAAGAGCTCTTTGGAAAGTCTCGCTACTCTCTATTTGAGCTAAGAGATAAGATAGGTGTGATCAGCAATGATCTGCATAACTTCTTCTCTGACAAAGCTTCTTATTTAAGCGGATATGAGGTGGTACAAAGCGGATTTTACAGCAGTTTCAGCATCTTCAAATACCAGGATTTTACAGAAGAGCAACACCACAAGGTATCGCAAACTTTGGAATTTTTGGAGATAGGCCACTTAAAAGAGAAAAGCGTAAGTAGTATGTCTACCGGGGAATTGAGAAAGTGTATCATCGCCCGTGCGCTTATCCATGATCCGCAGGCCTTTATCCTGGATGAACCGACTGTAGGACTCGATATCAAAGCTCAGATAAACTTTTTGAAGATGCTGAAAAAGCTTGCGAGGCGAAGTTCGATTATCCTGGTGACTCACCATCTTGAAGAGATTTTTGAAGATATCACCAAGATAGCGTTGATATATGACAATACGATATACAAAAGCGGATACAAAGATGAGATACTTACAAATGAAAATCTTTCAACTATTTTTGAAACAAAACTGACAATCAGTCAAAAGAACCATAGATACTATGTAGAGGCAGTTGATGAGTAGTTGTTCTTCCCCGGTTTTCGGCTTCAAAACGCTGTTTTAAGGTATTTTACTTTGCTCCCATACTAGATCACGGGAGCAAAGAGCGGGCTACGCTTCACGCCCGTTTTTGATCAGTGTTTTGAGCTCTTTTATCTCATCATGCAGGGCCTGCAACTGTACGGCTGTATCATTCTGGGTATGGTGCATCTCATCGATGATCACCTCTTCGGTGTCATCTTTGAGCGTGCTCATCGCATCTACGACGATGGCAACGACAAGGTTGACCATAATAAATGAGACAAGAAAGATAAATGGGACAAAAAAGACCCAGGCATGAGGGTGTACCTCCATGATGGGGCGTACAATACCCATCGACCAAGACTCGAGTGTCATCACCTGAAACAGCGTATAAAACGACGTCCCCAGAGTTCCGAACCACTGAGGGAAGGTCTCTCCATAAAGGTTCGTAGCCATAATGGCAAAGACATAGAAGATCAGGGTCATCAGCAGTGCGATAGAGGCTATACCGGGAATGGTGCCAAGCAGTGCAGCAACGATCTTGCGCATCTGCGGTACGACGGTGATAAGACGGAAGAGCCTGAAGACACGCAGGATCCTGAGTACCTCAAAGCCGGCAGAAGCAGGTACAAGTGAAATCGCCACAATGACAAAATCAAAAATACTCCAACCGCTTTTGAAAAAGGCCAACCGATGCGCATAGATACGAAGCACGATCTCAGCGGTAAAGATCGCTATCACCATCTGGTCGAAAAGATCCAACAGAGAACGTTCTCCGCTTGATAGTGTAGGTATGGTCTGTATACCCATCGTGATACCGTTGACCATGATAAGCAGCATGATCAACTGCCCGAATCTACTATGCTCTACCAGAGCAGTTACTTTTCCTTGCATAAAAACTCCATAAAATTTTTTTGCAATTCTATAGCAGAATGGTAAATCACTGGAGTATTTTTTGAAAAAAAAGCGCGCTAATCGCTACTTCTCTTCGAGTATCGCATAGGTTCCGGTAGCATAGGCAACAAGTTTCTCTTCGCAGAGAAGCTCTATTGTGACAAATGCCGTTGATTTCCCTTGTCTTTTTACGTCAGCTCTTGCCACGAGATATGCTCCTTTGGCAGGCTTGAGATAGTTGATCTTGATCTCCATCGTCACTGCAGTATACCCCTCATCCAGATTAGACATCGCCGCATACCATCCGGTATTGTCCATCAGGGTTGAGATGACTCCCCCATGGATAAAACCAAGATGCTGAAGGTGGTGGGGCTTGGTATGGAGTTCAACCTCTGCACTCCCTTTTTCAAAACTTTTCAGCTGTGCACCGGTATGCTCCAGAAACGGAAACTTGATCTCTTTCAACTTCTTCTCCTTCTATAGATAGTGGTAAAAGGCTACCATAGATGCATAGCATTACTATAGCATCACAAAATACGTGACAGAAAGGCATGACCCTTCGTATAGGGTGAGTAATCACGCACCAAAATAGGGGATTCATTTGGTTTCGTATCTTCGGGAGCTCGAACACACTTGTATTGATTTGAAAGTGTGCAATAGAATTTTATAAATGCAATCCATTTGCATTTATAATCTAAATTATGCTACTATCCGGTTTTAAAAAATATTATAAAAATTTATAGGTAGTGATTTGAAAAATATAATAATAGATAAATCAAGCGGTTTGAAGGTAGAAGAGATTGAAGAGTCCGGTATCGCAAACCTGCCGACAAGACACGGTAGTTTCAGGATCAAGGCATACAAGGATGGCAGCCAGGAGCATCTGGCGATCATGAGCGAAGAGTTTGAGACACTGCATGATCCTATCGTGCGTATCCATTCAGAGTGCCTTACGGGTGATGCACTCGGCAGTCTGAAGTGCGACTGCAACAATCAGCTCAACCTGGCTTTGGAGCTGATCGCCAAAGAGGGCGGCCTGGTCATCTATCACCGTCAGGAGGGTAGAAATATCGGACTGGTCAACAAGGTCAATGCCTACAGCCTGCAAGACGAAGGCTACAATACTGTCGAAGCCAACCTCAAACTGGGTTTCAAGGCTGATGAGAGAGACTATGGGGCTGTTGGGCATATCTTAAAAGACCTGGGTGTCACAGAGATGCGCCTTGTGACCAACAACCCCAGGAAGATAGCATATATCGAGAGCCTTGGTATAGATATCATCCAACGTATCCCTGCCATTACGGAAGTGCAAAAGTACAATGAAAGATATCTGCAGGTGAAGAAAAATCAGTTGGGGCATATGCTTTGAAACGTTTAACACGGATTAAGCATGATTGTTTATAATGCCTTGCATGAATAGTGACGAAATAAAAGAAGAGCTGAGAGAAAAAGGGATCAAAAATACCCGGGCAAAAAGTCTCTTGCTGCATACATTGAAAAATGCTGAAGCACCGATGGATGTAAACAGTTTACATTTGGCGTGTCAGAAAGAGACTTCGGTCAACCTGGTAACCGTCTATCGTACACTCCAGCAGTTTCATGAAAAAGGGCTTGTAGAGGAGTTTGTAGGGAAAGACGGTGTGAGCCAATACGAGTATATCCCCAAAGGCTCCACAGCGCATCCGCATTTCCAGTGTGAGAAGTGCAACAGGGTCTTCTGTCTGGAAGAGCTGGGATTTGATGATCTCCTCAACTTCTCCCATATGGCAAAACAGCACAAGGTCAATTCTATCAACATCACACTCAACGGTATCTGTGAAGAGTGTTTGCAGCACGTATAAACTACCCACATTTAAATTCATAGTGCAATTTCGCCTCTAAAAATTCTATCTAAAACCTCCTATGAAACTTTCAAATTTTCATGAAATACCTCATAAGGAGTTCTCCAACCTAGAGATTTTCTAGGTCTATGATTGAGTCTATTTTCAATTCTTCTGATCTCTTTTTGGGTCAGATGTTCAAAGCTGCTACCTTTAGGGATATATTGCCTGATCAATCCATTGATATTTTCATTCAATCCTCTCTCCCAAGAACTGTAAGGATGACAGAAGTAGTAGTCACACTTTAGTTTTTTAGAGATGGTTCTATGCCCGGCAAACTCCAATCCATTATCCGTAGTGATCGTATGCACCTTTTTCTTGAAAGGAGCAAGTAATCGAACCATCTCATTAGCCACAACATGTGACCTTTTGTTTACGGGCAAAGAGAGTTTTAGATACATTGATTTTCTATCTACAATAGTGACAATAGCTCCTTGTCTTCCTTTACCTATAATGGTATCTGCTTCAAAGTCTCCTACCCTTACTTTATCATCAACAAGGGAGGGTCTCTCTTCTATGGAAACCCTCTCTTTGATACGGTTCTTCCGTGATTGTCCATACTTCTTCCGTCTTCTGCCTTGTTGTCTCAGGTGGGTATGCAGTGTACCATTACCTAGCTTATCTACATGAATATATGTGTAGATAGTTACATAGCTGACAGAGATACTATGCTTCATCTCCAATGTGGCTGCAATCTGCTCTGGGGAGAACTCTTTTTTGAGGTATTTTTTGATCAGTTCTTTTGTCTCTTTTGTTAGCTTTAGATTCGCTTTTTTTGACTTCTCTATCTGTACTTCTGTTGCTCTGTTATGTGAAGCTATCACCCAGTACTCTTTCCCTATTTTCCCTCTACCTCTTTTTAACTCTCTTGATATGGTTGAGGGATGTACTCCAACAATTTTAGCAATCTCTTTTTGTGTCTTTGTATTTCTATAAGCATTAATCAGGTATCTTTCCTTCAGGGTTAGATGTTTATACGACATTTTACTTCCTTTATCTTTGGTCGGATTTGGAAGTTTGATTTTAGCATCTAACCTCTTCAAATCTCAAAATTACAAAAAATTGCACTTTGGATTTAAATTCGGGACTATCAGATATAAAGTAAAAGTGTAGGTCGTGGTGAGGACACCCCGACATCCGGATAAACAGCTATCATTTTTATATTTATAGGAGTGATCTCTCGCGTAGGGTGCGTAATCACGCACCAACATAGAGGGTTCCTCTCGTTCCCGATCTTCTGATCGGGAATGCATACTGCAGATTGAATCCGCAATAACGTCTTCTCCCGTACCATACAGCGCTATATCTATTCCCAACGTGGACGTTGGGAACAAGATAAATCTATAGACTACTGAGTATTATTTGCCATCTAATGATGGATTCAAGGGGGTATAGGGGTAGAGGATTGGAGTATGGGTTACACCTGAGGACAGGTGGAACCACTCAAAAATACGTGTATATGATGTTTTTGGGAACACTTATACTGCCACAAAGGAAATTCCATTTGTTGATATCCAAGAAGCAAAAAAATACAATCCTTCTTTTGGGGAGACATTTATAGAGTTATCCAAGAAATCATAAGAAAGAGTAAAGTAATTAGGTTTACTCTTTCTTGTAAGAGTAGTGGGTCAAATTATTTTTTGAATGATATATTTTATTAAAATTAAATGTGTGTTGGTATTTTATTACCATTTTAATGGTTCTTTAAAATAACAAAATAAGTGATGTTTGGAAAATAGGGGAGTAAGTAAAATAGGGCATTGAAGCCCTATATATTAAGAAGAGCAGGAGCTTACGCTTCTACAGTAACTTCTTTCTCAGTACCTTCCCAGATACCGTGTTTTGTACAGTAACCGTGTGCTACTAGTTTAAGTTTTTTACCAGTAGGAATGATTGTAAATGTTGTTGTGTTGTGAGCTTTAGTGTTACCAAGAGTTCCCGGTACGTAAGTCGCTTTTGCAAGGAGTGTATCTCCGTTGAAAAGTGATACAGACTCGATATAGTGGTCAAAATCATCCGGGTGAGTATACTCGTTACCCATTTTAACAGTTACTTCAAACGGCTCACCTGCTTTTGCAGTATCTGCACAGTGGATAAATGGAGAGTGTCTATCGATAAGGTCTTTTTTCGCTTCTCTATCGATTTCTGAAATGTCTTGGTATTTGTTGATCTTTGGCATATTCTTTCCTTTTTATTTGATTTGTACAGCCATTATAGCATAAAAATAATTAAATGGGATAAAAATTGTCTTATTTGTTTTTATTTTATATTGTTTTCTGCCCAATTTTTGATCTCATCACGCTGTTCTGTTGTCAATTCTGCCTCTTCATGCATAGTAAGATACATAGGCAGCGGCATACGGTGGTTGATCGTCTTGACGATCCCTTTGAAGATCTTCTGTTTCTTCTCTTCACTGTATCCTTCCCACTCCTGGAAATTCAGCCATCTTCTGCCATCTTTGATATGCGCTCTTACCTCCCAGGAGATCGGCGCAACATTACCGTACCAGGGCATTTTGGTCTGGTAGGAGTGACAGTCGTAACATGAACTTCTCAATATGCCCATGATCTCATGGGAAGCTTTGATCTCATTGTTTTTATCAATGGTTGACGGTGGCGCAGGGATATCGATCTGGATTGCCTGAAGAAGCAGTAGCGCACCCACACCCCAGAGTGAAATTGTTTTAAGCATGATGAATTTTCCGTTTTTACCGTATTATAATGAAAGTAGATAAAGTATAAATAAAAAGAGTAGGTAAGATGAAATACTACCCCGAAGGGTAGCAAAATAAGTGTTAGGCAGTATAGAGGTGTTTTGCTTTGGAGACGTGGAACTTGAGTCCGATCTCCTCTTCTGATGCGCCCAGTGCAAGTGCTACCATCTGCGGCATATGAAGTACAGGGACCTCAATATCACGACCCATTATTTCACCTACGCTATCCTGGTAGGTGTCCATTTTAAGGTGACAAAGCGGACAAGGTGTTACGACCATATCCGCGTTGTTATCGATCGCATCTACAAGTGCATTTCCTGTAAGGATTTCAGAGGTGTGGTTTGCCTGGAGCTCTACGTGGAAACCACAACATTTGTTTTTACTCGCATAGTCTACCGGATGGCCCTCAAGCGCATCGATAAGGTTATCGAGTGATGTAGGCACATATGGGTTTTCACCACCATTGCTGTGCTCATGAAGCTCAGAAGGTCTGATGTTGTGACATCCGTAGAATGGTGCGATATTGAACTGGCTGAGTGGTGTGACTACTTTATCTTTGATCGCATCAAGACCATAGTCATCGATCAATGCATACAAAAAGTGTTTGATCTCTGATGTCCCTTTGTACTCTAGACCGACTTCAGCAAGCTTTTCGTTTACTCTTGCTTTGAGTTCCGGGTCTGTATCAAGGGCATGTTTCGTCATCTGAGAGTTGAGCTGACAGGTGTTACAGATCGTGATCATTGTCAGACCGTGCTTCTCAGCATAACAGATGTTTCTTGCATTGAGAACATGTGCAAGGAACTCATCAAAATCCTGTAGGTGGCTTGCACCACAACAGCTTGCTTCCTCAAGAATCGTGATCTCGATACCCAACTTGTCAGCTACAGCAAGTGTAGATGAAAGTAGCTCAGGTGTTGACTGCTTTGCAGTACATCCTGTAAAAAGTGCATATTTTAACTGGCTCATCTTTACTCCTTATAGCTTGTTTGTTTGTGAAATTTCAATCAGTTTTTGAACTTCATCCAGGTTCTTGATCTCCGGGATACTGTTGATGAACGGTACACCTGAATGCCAGTGGATCTTACCGGACTTCATCATCTTCATCGCCGTTTTCAAGTGTTTGTGCATACCGAGAATACCCTCAGAGTAGAGTACGATATCTGCTTCATCCAGGTAACCTGTTTTCTTCATACCACGGAGGAAACCTTCGGCGTGTTTTGTTGCAACATTTCGCTCTGCAATCCCTTGCTCAAACTGCATATTGTGAAGTTTTGTGATCTTCTCGATAGGGTTGATCTCTTTTGGACAGGCTTGCGCACATTCAAAACATTTTACACAGTCCCAAACACCAACACCCGGCTGTGCAGTAAGCTCAAGTCTCTCTTCAGCCGCATTGTCACGTGTATCGATACTGAATCTATAGGCTGCCGTAAGTGCTGCAGGCCCAAGGAAGTCAGGGTTCGCCTCAAGTGCAGGACAGGCATAGTGACAGCTACCACACTGGATACAGAGGTCTGAATCCAGCATTGCGTTAAATTGCGCAACAGACTGTTTTGTCTCATGGGTAGGGTGCGGGTCGATATCTGCCACAACATAAGGCTGCACATCCGCATGTTTCTGCCAGAAGTCGCCTTTGTCTATGATCATATCTTTGATCGCACGCTTTTTACTCTGTGGCTCAAGCGTGATATCGTTGTTGAACATATCAAGCAGCTCAAGTGCATTTTGCTTACAGGCAAGTACCGGTTTACCGTTTACTTTGATACCACAGGCACCACAGATACCGTGTCTACAAGAACGGCGGTATGAGAATGATCCGTCATGTTCCCATTTGATACGGTTCATAATGTCAAGGACCAATTCATCCTTTCCTACTTCCATCTCATACTGTTTTGTATAAGGAAGATAGTCCGTCTCAGCATTAAATCTAAACGCTTTGATGGTCACTTTTCTTGTTTCGTTGTTTTGCATCTCTTCCTCCTCTTAGTATGATCTTTCTTTTGGTTCGAACTTACCTAGAACGACATCACCCCATTCGGTTGTGATATTGTACTCTTTATCCATATATGCATAGGTATGCTTAAGGAACTTCT
This sequence comes from Sulfurovum sp. MH2-6, assembly GCF_058374785.1. Classification (NCBI taxonomy): domain Bacteria; kingdom Pseudomonadati; phylum Campylobacterota; class Epsilonproteobacteria; order Campylobacterales; family Sulfurovaceae; genus Sulfurovum; species Sulfurovum sp. MH2-6. The sequence goes on along the minus strand of NZ_CM178170.1, from coordinate 1,379,618 downwards.
CATCATCACGCGTAGGGAAGTCTTCACGGAAGTGACCGCCACGGCTCTCTTCACGGATCAATGCACCGTATACAATGAACTTCGAGAACTCAAGCATGTGACCGAGTTCAAGTGCCTCTTGAAGATCAGTGTTATAGGTATTGGATTTGTCATCGATACGGATGTTTTTAAATCTTTGCAGAAGCTCATCGATACTTGTAAGTTGTTTCTCGAGAGACTCTTTTGTTCTAAATACACCGGCATTGTCTGTCATACCTGCTTGAAGTTCAGCCCTGAGTCCTGCAACACTCTCGGTACCGTTTGATGTTTTGATACGGTTAAGCTCTTCAAGCATTGTCTCTGCATCTTCAACCGTTGCTTTTTTAAGCTCGATACCTTCATCAAGCTTTTTCACCATGTTCTCACCCGCATGGCGACCGAAGAGGAGGGCTTCCAGTACTGAGTTTGCACCGAGTCTGTTCGCACCGTGTACAGAAACACATGAACACTCACCCGCTGCATAGAAACCTTCTACCGTCTCTTTCGGGTTCTTACGCACTTCACAGTTGATCGTTGTCGGGATACCACCCATAGAGTAGTGTGCCGTTGCTGAGATGTGGATAGGCTCTTTAAGCATATCTTGACCCTGGAATGCGATCGCAAGTTCACGAAGTTCAGGTAGTCTGGTAAGGATGATCTCCGGATCAAGGTGCGTCAGGTCGATGTTTACCGACTGACCGTCTTTACCTACACCTTTACCTTGGCGTACCTCTTCCATGATCGCTCTTGATACAACGTCACGTGAAGCAAGCTCCATCGCATTCGGCGCATATTTGCTCATAAATCTTTCGCCCTCTGAGTTGAAGAGACGTCCACCTTCACCACGTGCTGCTTCAGAGATAAGTACTCCTGAACCACCAAGTCCGCTCGGGTGGAACTGTACGAACTCCATATCTTCCAACGGAAGACCGTGACGCGCTACGATTGAGAGTGAGTCTCCCGTGTTTGCGTGTGCATTTGAGTTGAATCTGTATGCTCTGGCGTGACCGCCTGTTGCAAACATCACTACTTTCGCGTTGAAGATCGCAGGCTCTGAGTTACGGATATTGTATGCCGCAACTCCATATGCTTTACCGTCTTCATAAAGAAGGTCAGCTGCATACCACTCATCGAATACTTCGATACCTGCACGGAATGCCTGCTCATAGATCGCCTGAAGCACTGCAAGACCTGTTCTGTCTTTTGCATAACATGCTCTTGGTTTACTCTGACCACCAAACGGTCTGATCGCAATGTTCCCTTCCTCATCTCTTGAGAAGGCTGCTCCCATACGCTCAGCCCATCTGATCGTCTCAGGTGCTTTGGTACACATGAGCTCAACCGCATCCTGATCTGCAAGGTAGTCTGAACCTTTGACCGTATCAAATTCGTGAAGTTCAGTCGAATCCTCTTTCCCTAAAGCAGCATTGATTCCCCCTTGTGCTGCACCTGAGTGAGATCTCAGTGGGTGAAGTTTTGTGATGACTGCTGTTTTCTTGCCTGCTTCCGTAAGCTCTTTGGCTGCAGCCAAACCGGCAAGCCCAGCTCCAACGATAACAGCATCATATTCGTAGATTTTTACATCCATAACGACTAGTCCTTTTTCTGAAGTTGAAATAATTATATCTTATAGAAAGTTAAGTTTAGAAATTTTTCAGAAAGTCTGTAGAGTAGGAGGGTAATTTGTTACGATTTACGTCATAGCGGCGGGACTAAAACGCAGATCGTAACCTAAAGTAACAAATTTAAGCAGCTGCTCTTTGGTTTGATGCCAGGAAATCAGATGCGAGAACGATCTCAAGGTTGATATCTCTCCCCATGACTGATTCGATCTCTTTGAGATTGTTACTAAACAGATCGTAGTCTGCTTCATTTTCTACGATCAGAACATCTGCACCATGATCCAGTGCATCAAGCAGGTTTGTTCCCGCTTTTGTAAGCGCGAGTCTTCTGTGGTCTTCAAAGAGTGTTGCACCGGAACCCTTTGTCTCTCTACTGAAACGTACGACCGTTGCGCCGGCTTTTTGGATGTCCTCAAACATTGTAGAGTTGATCACGTCTGTACCGCTGTAGTAGGCACACTTCTTCCCTTCGACAGTGCTGATTGTTCGAGCGGACTGTTTTTTGAGTGCAGGTTTCTTCTGTTCTTCTTTTTTACCCATGAATTTTGAGAGAAGTACTTCAAAGATAGACGGAAGCGTCTCATCTGTACCTTTCGCCATGATTTTCAGTGCGTTGATCGTCTCTGTATGATCTTCGGGATCAAAAAGGTTGTTTTCATATTCGCAGTCAAACAGCCCGGAATCAGCATCACTGATCGCCTTCAAGATCTCTGCTTTGTACTCAGAACCGTTCTCTATGAGCCTGTGAGCGAGAAGCAGTACCGCATCACCGATATAGTCACGTTGGAAGTTGGATGTTTCAGAAGCATAGTGGAGGGCATAAAGGCTTTTATAGTATGTAAGGTCTTCCTCATTACAGTATGGCTCAAGAAGCGCGTAACTCTCCATAAAATCTTTGTCATTGATACGGAAACCATGGTTGGCACGGTAGCTGTTGACCGGGTCTACTTGAAGTTCAGTACCAAGTGTCTCTACGATATTTGACATTTTTTCGTTAGCGGTAACCACAAGACCGTTGATCTTAAAGATCAGTTTCTGTTTTGGAAATTCGAACATGTCGTTTTGTTCCTGGATGGCTACCAGCAGGTCTTTTGCTTTTGCATCTTCATCAAGTACTACTTTGAAGTGCTTGTAGTAAGGCAGGTAGTCAGTCTTTGCATTAAAAAAGAATGCTTTTATCTGTAGTTTCATGGCGTATTTCTCCTAATGATAGTGGCTAGATTATAGCCAAGCTTTTATTAGTTAAGCTTTTGAAAATTATTAAGTAGGGACCTATTTTTAACTATTTTGTTAGAAATCAGCCAATTTAACTCCGGAAATATAGGAATAAGCATACTTTCGGGTCCCATACTCTCTTATAGAGTATGCTACAATCTCACATGCAAAAGATAGACAAAGAACAGTACCTTATCAACTCCCTGACCTCGGAACATATCGGTGACGATGCAGCAGTGATCGGTGATACACTCTATAGTATGGATGCCTTTTTTGAAGATGTGCATTTCAAAAGAGAGTGGATGAGCCTCACTCAGATCGCCCGCAAAGCGATGCTGGTAAACCTCTCCGATGCGATCGCAATGAACGCCAAGCCGCAATATGCACTCGTGACACTCTCTCTCCCCAAGGATATCCGGGATTTTGAGATAGAACTGCTGACCGAAGCACTTGAGGCTACAGCCAGAGCGTACGGGTGTGAGATCATCGGGGGAGATACGATCGGGGGAGACAAGCTTCATCTCTCCATCACGATCATTTCAAAAAGCGACAACCCGTTGCTTCGTACCGGGCTCAAAGAGGGAGACCTGCTCGCCTATACAGGAGTACTCGGAGAGAGCGGAGCAAATCTTCAGGCACTGATGCGCGGAGAAGAGATAGCGGAGGATGCAAGGTTCTATGAGCCGGTACTCCGTGCAGCGTTTGTCGAGCGTGCGAGACCTTACCTACGGGTAGGTATGGATATCTCTGATGGACTCTATTGTGATACGAACAAGCTTCTTGATATCAACAAATATGGAAAAGAGGATCTTCTCTCTATCGATAACAATATCGGGCTTAGCGGGGAGGAGTATGAGATGCTGGTCGGTTTTGACCCGGAAAATCTGGAAGCGGTAAAAAAGATCGCAGAAGAGACCGGAACACCATTGACGATCTTTGCCAAAGCAGCGAAAAACAGCGAACGCTACCCTTGTAAAAGTCATCACTTTTAGTATGCAATATCCTTTTTGGTGCGTGGTTACGCACCCTACGCGAAAGGTTACCCTCGTTTCATCGCTCCTGAGAGTATAAAAAAGAAGCAGGTGAACATCTCTGGTATTTGTAGGTCGGGATACCCTTATCCCGACATCCACCTTATAGGGAAAAACCATCAATGATGTCGGGGTGAGGGCACCCCGACCTACATGTACTCTTCCGTAAATTTTTTTCGTTACCACGTTGTACGTGGTAATGCCTATCCCAATAGTGTGATACCATAAACCTTTTAATCCACCTATTGGTGGAGTTTCATGAGGTCTTGATAGGCCAAGTTCGTGTATACACTCCCACGAAATCGTGGGAGCGAAAAAAGTAGGAACGACGGATAGGTAATAACGCTTTATCTACCTGCTTCACTATTCTTATCTGTATCAGGAGATATTGTTATGCTGAATGTACCGACTTCCTCCAGTTCTTTATAGTGTTTACATCCCAAAGCATCCTGTAACTCGCAAGCTTTCATGTAATACTTTTTCGCTTCAGCGTAATCCTGCACTAGTCCACCAATACCCTTGGTGTATAACTCACCCAGCTTTCTGCACCCTGTACCGTTACTCAACTCACAAGCTTGATTAAAATACCTCTTGGCCTTCAGATAATTCTTTTGAGTATGGTATATATCACCAAGCTGCCAGCATGCCGGGCCGCTGTTCAACTCACATCCCATCCTTGCATACTTCTCTGCTTCAGGGGAGTTATGAGGAGATAATAGACTGAGATTGATGCACCCGGCACTGTCATTTAAAAAACATCCTCTTTTAAAATATTTTTTTGCTTCAGAGGCATCTTTTTTGACGCCTTTCCCTTCCATATATAAGATACCAATATTGGTACAGCTGATATTATAACCATCGAGGCAGGCTTTACTGTAATGCTCTATTGCTTTCCTGTAGTCCTGTTCTACTCCATCTCCATATTCATAGAGTTCACCAAGGTTATTGCATGCTACATTGGAATAAGCATTCATATGGCACGCTTTACTGTAATAGGCTTTTGCTTTGGTATAGTCTTGCTTTACCCCTTCTCCTGTATGGTATAGATAACCAAGTTTGGCACAACCGACACTGTCATTTAAGTTACAGGATCTCTCCAATTGCGTGATAGAGAGACCGGAGGGTCCGATCACCTCAGGTACTGTTGGGATCCTGGGCCTTCTTAATTCCTCACCTGATGGAGCACGTAACAGATATCCGGATGGTGTCGGTACCAATAAGGGTACAGGGGTATCATATCTTTCAGATGATGGATAGGGGGCATACAGTTCAAACGTAAAGAGTAATAACAATAATATCTTTTTCATTTTCTTTACCTTTTTAATGGTATCGTCTTACATTATATCAAGTTGGAAAAGGTGGAGTGTGTAATAGGCTATGCTATGTAGCATGGATCTCTGTATGCACTATGTAAAACAGAAAAAGTTATCACTTTTGGTGCGTGATTACGCACCCTACGCGAAAGGAGAGATCATGAATTATGTCGGGGTGAGGGCACCCCGACCTACACGTACTCTTCCGTAAATTTTTTTACACGCTCAGAGTTTGTGATAGATGCTACGCTTCAAGTTCCACTTTTAACGTAAAGAACTCCAGCAGGTCTTTCAGTGTGATGATACCTACGATCTTATGATCCTGACGTACAAGCATTCTGCTGATCCCGCTCTCATTCATCGCCATCATTGCATCCTGAACCGGAGTCTTTTTGGAGAGGGTATTCTCTTCTGTGGAGGCCTGTGTTACCTGCGCCACCTGTGTCGTTTCCCACGCTTCAGGGGGTATGGATTTGAGTGCCTGCAGTGTGATGAGTCCCGAGATCCTGCCGTTCTCTGTCACCGGAAACATCTTGTGGTGGTAGGGATAGAGGTACGCCTCAACAAACTCCTGCAGTGTGATATGAGAGGAGACGGTGACGGGTTCCGGATTCATATACTCCTCTACCTTTTTCCCTGCAAATGACTGTTTGATCAGGAGTGACTGGTAGGAGGAGTTTGCAGCGCTGAAAAGAAAGGAGCCGATCAGTATCCACCAGATTCCCCCTATGAGACTTCCCTGTATGAGATGCATAAACCCTGTAAAGATAATGAACATGGCAAAGATGACACTGATACGCGAAGCCGTGCGTGTTGCCCATCGGATATCCCCTTTGACCCACCACAAAACAGAGCGGAGTACACGCCCGCCATCGGTCGGGAATGCCGGTATCATGTTAAAGATAGCCAGGATCATATTGATCGCACTGAGGTATCCGAGTGTTCCTGTGACCGGCACAGGGAGTTGTATCGCCAATGCTGCCTGATAAAGGATACCGAAGAGTAGAGAGAGGAGCAGGCTGGCTACCGGACCTGCGATCGCCATGAGAAACTCTACTTTGGGAGTTTCCGGCTCATCTTTCATCTCGGCGACACCACCAAAGATGAAGAGGGTGATCCCCTTGATATTCAGTCCGTACTTTCTTGCAACCAATGAATGGGAGAATTCATGAATGACAATGGAGATAAAGAGTCCAAGGGCTCCGATGATCCCCATGATCCAGTAGACCTGCATAGTGAGGTTCGGATAGTAGGCGGGGAAAGCCCCTTTTGCAAGTGACCATACGACCAGAAAGAGAATGATCCCCCAACTCATATCCACAGATACGGTAAAACCTAACAGTTTGAAAAGCTCTGTTTTTCTTTTTAGCATTTGGAAACCACCTTTGGATCTATTATAGCGACTTTTCTTCTCTTGTGAGAACGTTCGTAGTCAAAACAGAATCTACGCTTTGGATGCGTCTTGATTCCAGATAGGGTTCTCTCTGTCATCCTCATGAAGCTTGGATCTCTCTTTCTCATCGATATGCCAGTAGGAGTAGTCTATACTCGAATCTCTGTAGGCTTCTTTTTGATCATGATCAAACGGACACCACCAGTTCTCGACGATACTTACAAGATAGGCCATATATCTGAACATCGCGACACTGAAAGGACAGTAGACCTTACAGTTGAATATCCAGTAAAACCGGTAAGAACTCAGGTTTTTCCAGTTTTTCTTCTCTTTATAAACGATCTGGTTGCCATGGGTATAACGATGTGAAGCCCAGTGGGGAAGAAAGCTTCTAAAAGGTTTAACATTTTGTGCCCCCATCAGCCGTAGGTGAGCCCTAACCAACAGGATGCCAATAGCAACAAACGGCACGGTAACGAGCAGAGGGATATAGATCAAGAGAACCCCGCTCTTTACTCTCCACTCCGGCTCTCTATCAAAGTTTTTTCCTATCTCTACCCGTTCTCTCATCTTTTTCCTTTATACGATTCATCACTTTGTTCTATTATAACAAAAGCGCGGGTTTGCCGGTTTATCTTTTCCTGCAGGCGTAGATATAGTAAACAAATACACCGATACCAAGCATCAATCCTCCCAGGAAAAGGAAGAGGGGAAAGTCAGTTGGCATACTTTGGTCGAGCACTGCACTGCCGGGCGGGATAAATGAGAGGATGATGATAGCTGCCGCCAACAGCTCCAGGAGTAGAAATCTTCTGTCAAAGGCCGGATAACGGTCCCTATGGTTCAATGTCAGAATAAAAGTACTTGAAAAGATAAACGCAATCGATACCACTACAGGTGCCCAGACCGGTCCGACCCAGGGAAGAGGGATCAGAAAGAGGATATCCCATGTTCCAAGGCCTTCAGGCCAGTCCAGCAGCATTTTCAGAAAAATATAATAGAAGATATCCCACACCCCGAAGAGCAGAAAGAATGCAGCAATACGGCTCTGCATCCTTTGGTAGGTCAATGCCGCTGTTGCCCACATAAGCATCAGTGTCGCAGCTTCACGAAGCAGTTCTGTAAGCATGATATGCCCATCCATCACTACCAGAGGAAATAGAAATCCGTCAGGGTAATAGATCTGGCGCAGATAGACCACAATGGCTGCCTCCATGTAACCAAAGAGCAGACCCCATACCACCAACCCAATAAGGTGCTTTTTCATGACAACTCCTTAGTAGAGTATAACATGATAGGCTGCTTGACATCGCAGGAGATTCTTCGTTATGATCTTTATAGGTACTTTTAGAGTCTTCGGTTATATACTTAATAATAGAGTGAAGAGAGATCATGATATCTGAACATCCCCACAGTAAAACTGTTGCGTTGTTATTGAGAGAGATGGAGAGTTCTGCCGAGGGATTGTCACATCAACAGGCGAAAGCGCGTCTTCTACATTATGGTCCCAATGAGATAGAGGAAGAGAGACACAACTATGTTGTCTTGTTCCTCTCACAGTTTAAATCTCCTTTGGTCTATATACTGATCATTGCGGCACTTCTCTCTTTTATCCTGGATAACCTGCATGAAGGCGTCTTGATACTTTTCATTATCATGATCAATGCATCGATCGGGTTTTGGCAGGAGCTTAAAGCCTTGACATCGATCAAAGCGTTAAAAAAATTGACTCAGAGCAAAACAGAGATCAAACGTGAAAAGCGTGTAGTAACGCTCCCTTCATCGGAACTTGTTCCCGGTGATCTGATCATACTCTATGAGGGAGATCTGGTACCTGCCGATATCCGGCTCACAAAGACAGAGGGGGTGGTCATCGATGAGTCTGTCCTCACAGGAGAGTCTCTCCCCGTACAAAAAGATGCGGAACTGATCCTCCCGCCGGATACACTCCCCTACAAGCTGGACAATATGGCGCTTTCGGGTACGACAGTGACCAAGGGAAAAGCAGAAGGGGTCGTGACCTCTACGGGAAAGTATACCTACTTTGCTTCAATCGCGGCAAAAGCTTCAGAAGCGTCACCCGATACACCGCTTAGCAAGGCCCTGGAGCACTTTAGCAAAAAACATATGTCTTTACTGCTTGTGATGATCTTTATCACTGCCTTACTGGCTTTTTGGCAGGGAAGAGAGAGCATAGAGATCATCTACCTGGTCATTGCCGAGCTGGTATCTGCTGTGCCTGAGGGGTTGCCGATCGTCGTGACGTTGGTACTGACGATCGGTGCCATGGCCTTGAGTCTGAAAAAGGTCTATATCCGGCATCTGCCTTCTGTCGAAACCTTGGGGAGTGCAACGGTCATCGCCTCAGACAAAACAGGGACCATCACAGAGGGGAAGCTTGAAGTAGAGGAGGTTTTTTCCCTGCATGAGACCTTTGCCCAGACGGTTTCAGCCCTTGCGAATGAATCTGTTGCAGGTAAGGGGGACCCGGTAGATACCGCATTGGCACGCTGGGTCGGCAGTGAATATATACGTATCAGGGAGAGATATCCCCGTGTCAACCTCTATCCCTTCGACACGAAGTACAGGCTGATGGCAAGTTCCAACATGGTCCAAAAAGAACATAAGATCTTTGTCAAAGGTGCGTTTGAATCGCTCAGAGAATTTGCACGCAACAATGATGACTTTGAAACGCTTCAGCACGAGCATGACACCATGGCCTCAAAGGGATTAAGAGTCATCGCTTTGGGATTGGGAGAGTACAGAACAGATGATATCGAAGCGTGGCAGATAGAGATCGTAGGGCTGGTCGGTTTTATCGATCCTCCCAAAGAGGGGGTGAAAGAGGCAGTAGCGTTGGCACAGAGTGCCGGTGTAAAGGTGATGATGATCACGGGGGATGATCCCCTTACGGCTTCTGCCATATCAGCGTCGGTCGGTATCTATCAAGAGGGAGACAGGGTTGTAACGGGGAGTGAACTCAACCGTATGGATGATGAGACACTGAGAAGAGTTTTGCCGCAGGTGAGTGTATGGGCCAGGGTGCTTCCCGAGCACAAATACCGCATCGTAAAAGCCTTGCAGAAAAGAGGGGAGATCGTCGCAGTGACCGGTGATGGTGTCAACGATGTCCCTGCGCTCAAAGCAGCCGATCTTGGTATCGGGATGGGAAGCGGTACGGATGCAGCCAAGTCTACGGCCAAAATGGTACTGGGGGATAACAATCTATCCGTGATCGTCGATGCGATCAAACAGGGGCGTACGATCGCCGGAAATATACGCAAGTCCATCTATTTTCTTGTCGCGACAAGCCTGGATGAAGTGATCCTGATTACCGGTGCGATCCTGATGGCTTTGCCGTTGCCTCTCTACCCGGTCCAGATACTCTGGATCAACCTGGTAGCCGACAGTGCACTGGATAAAACCTTCCCCTTCCTAAAGGAGGAAGAGGATGTGATGAAAAAGCCGCCGACCAGGATACACGCGCAGTTTTTGGACAGGGTACAGCTTTTACGTGTATTGTATGCCGCATTGGTGATCAGTCTGGGATCACTCTTTTTGTATGTATGGATGATAGATCACTATGGCGAAGAGCGTGCGATCTCTACACTTTTTACGGGATTTGTCATTGCAACCTGGATCAACGGACTGCAGTCGCTAAAAGAGCATGAACCCTTTTTGAAAAATCTGAAAAGGTCGTTGAAGATCAACCCCTATATCTTTTACGGTATCGGTATAGGGTCGGTACTTCAGCTGATAGCGATCTATTTTCTCTCCGATATATTCCATACGCAGCCTCTCACTTCAGATTCCGTATGGATGATCATGCTCTTGTCACTGTGGGTATTTGGTATGATAGAGATAAGGAAATGGGGTGAATATTGGTGGAGAAACGATCAACCCAGAGAGATAGGTAGAGGATTATGATAAAATGAATCCATATAGATCAGATGAAAGAGGAATGAACCGATGCAGGAAAAAAAACCCTCAAAAGATACGCCGAAACTTCAGAAGTCAAAAATCAGTTTTGAGGATGTGGTAGGGCATACGCCTATTAAAGAGCGTCTCAAATCGATTATAGAGATACTTCAAAATCCAAAAAAGCTTGAAACATTTGATATCCCTGCACCCAAAGGGTTGCTTCTTTACGGGCCGGTAAGTATAGGCAAAAGGATGTTGGCAAAAGCATTTGCCTATGAATCAGACCTCTCGTATATAGAGATATCAGGTTCAAAACTCTTTGATCTGGAGCATATCAAACAGGTGTATGAGACAGCGGCCAAAAATGCCCCGTCGATCGTGATACTGGAAGATATCGATATCAAGGGACTGATGCAGGGTGCGATCACCAATGTCTCTTTTTCTGATATCTCCAAGGTTCTGGAGTCTGTAGAGAAAATGGTATTTACCATCGCTACTGCTGAGACGCTGGAGGGAGTAGACCCGGTACTCACTGCCCCGCAAAAACTTGACTTTTTACTTGAGGTCTCCAAGCTTGACAGGGATGCAAGAAAATTTTTTATAGAGAAGATCCTGCAAAAACCGCATGATCCGAAGATAGACACGGAACGTATCGTACGCTATATCACGGGTATGAGTGCGATGGACCTGGAGAGACTGGGGCGTATGGCTGCACTGAGCGTGATCGAACAGGGCGGCGATGTGATCACGGAAGATATCCTCATAGAACAGATCAATATCATAAAGTATGGGCATAAAGTAGAGACAAAGATGGTCAAAAACCTGGAAGAAGAGATGAGAATGACTGCCTACCATGAAGCTGCACATGCGATTCTCTCTGCACTGCTTTTACCGAATATCAAGATCGAGCAGGTGACAATAAGCCGAAGAAGCAAGATGCTGGGATTTGTCTCCTATAATGCCGAGGATGAGATGACCAATATTACCAAAGAAGAGCTTTTCAACGATGTATGTGTTTTATTCTCAGGACGGATGGCAAAGATGAAAAAAGCCGGAGAGAGCAAGATGGACAGCGGTGCGATAGAAGATCTTGCCCAGGCATCGATCAACGTATATGCAGCGATCACCAGCCTGGGGATGGACAAAGAGCTTGGATTTATCAATATAGAATCGATCGCACTGATGGACAACTACTTCCTCTCTCAGCAGATAGAGAAACGTTTTCTTCTCTGGATGAGTGTCGCTCAAGAGCATACCAAAAAGCTTGTTGACAAACATTGGAAACTGATAGATAAGCTGGCAAAGAAACTGATCGAAGAAGAGATCGTAGAGAGCAGTGAACTTGAGAAGATCATAGGAAAGACCAAGGTATCCAACGAAATACCAGAGAGCCTATGAGAGAGATGAGCAACCAAAAGCGTATCTCCCGCATTGAAGAGATACTCAGGCACAAACAACCTGATCTGCAAGTGATACTGGATGATGTCAACAGCTCTCAAAACCTTTCGGCGATCATACGAAGCTGTGACGGGGCAGGTGTACTGCATCTCTATTATGCTGCAGGTTGCAATGATACCCTGAAAGTACATAAGACCATTACCCAAGGGGCACACCGGTGGTTAAGAAGAAAGCATATCGCTACGGAAGAGAAGGTCACGTTCCTGGAAGAAAAAAAGGCAGAAGGGTATCAGGTCGTAGTGACACATCTTGATGAAAACGCAGTCTCATTTAGAGAGATAGACTATACCAAACCGACACTGCTGGTGATGGGAAATGAAAAAGAGGGGGTTTCCAAAGAGGTGTTAGCCCTCGCAGATCATAAGATCATTATCCCAATGCAGGGAATGGTACAGAGTCTGAATGTCTCGGTGGCTACGGCACTGATCCTTTATGAAGCGCAAAGACAGCGTGAAGATAAAGGGATGTATGAGACTGCACAGTTAGATTCAGAAGAACAAGAACAGATTAAAGAGGAGTGGTTATACCGTGATATTATTGCACGCAGATCAAAAGGAAAGATTAAGTTGCCCGGAGAGTAGGAAGATAGTGATAAGGTTTTCCATCATTCCCGATCGTGGTCGGAAATGATAGAAGGAAGGGGCTATTTCAGTTTTCCGTTCCCGTATTGTTCAAAGAAGTAGTCTACAATGATCTTCTGATCCTCTTTGCTGATCAGATCAGCTTTAAAGTGAACGATCATCTTTTCAACTTTCTTTTTCCAGAACTCTCTGGACTGTTTTCCCTGGTTGATCATATATCCAAAAGAGTGGCACATAAGACATTGTGCCTGTACCGTATCAAATCCTTTACCCATTTTGATAGGGAAGGCAACATAGGGTACGGCTACATCTTCATTGACCTTTGCACTAAGCGGTGTAGCGATGATCGCAGCAGCCAGTAATAGTTTTTTTATTGTATGTTTCATAGTCATTTTCATCACTCCTTATACCACTTCAACCGTAACTTCATCGATACCGTTGTATTTGTATCCGCCGTGGTTCCACTTGATATCTTTTGCAAATGGCTGTTCATCACCGATCTTGTTGATCGCCTTTGACATGATCTTCACTTTACCGTATTTGGTCGGTTTGAAGCTGTATCTGAAGGCTCTGAACCCGTAACGTCCCTGTGAACCGTCATCCAGGATCGCTTGTTCCCATGTTTTACCTTCATCCAGTGAGATCAGTACCTCTTTGATACCATGTCCGCTGTCAAATGCCACACCTCTTACAACAAGATGAGAGTTGTGTGTTACGATAGAGTCCTGAGTAGGGTAACCGATCACCGATTTTACATTCATCTTAGTGATAGGCTTTGTTTTTTTCGCTTTCTTTTCCGGTGTTTCACACTCACACGCATTATCCGGTACACGGTAGGCAACATCCATAAAGAAGAGACTTTTGTATTTGTCCGTTACCGTGATGTTGCTAAGCATTTTTACCCAGCTGTCCGAGTAGTATCCCGGGATTACAAGTCTGATCGGATATCCGTTAAGGTATGGAAGATCCTCACCGTTCATCTCATAGGCCACGATCACATGATCATCCAGTTCATCGAGGTGCAGTTCACGTACGAAGTTCGGTGTTTTGTAGTAGGCTGCATTGTCCTGACCGTTAAATCCGATCCATGCAGCTTCACGTTTCAGTCCTGCCTGGTCCAGAAGATCGCTTAAACGTACACCTTTCCATTTTGCACATCCCATTGCACCGTTACCCCACTGGATACCGCCTGCAACCGGTTGAAATGCTGAACGGCTGTTACCGCCACACTGTAGTACTGCTGTAACTTCTACCTGCTCAAAATCATTCTTAAGCTGATCGAGTGTAATATGCAGCTCTTTTTCTACAAGACCGTTGATATGGATCGTGTAGGTTTTCGGATCGATCTTTGTTGGGATATCCGGCATGTGCCATCGAACAAAGAACTGGTCATTTTGAGTGATAGGGTAAGCAAATACATCTCTTGGAGACTCAAGCAACGGCGGTCTGTCAGAATAGGTGATCATCGGTCTTTTTTCAGGGAATGCCACTTCTGATATTTTTCTATTATCGATAGGTTGACGTGTTGTTGCAGCATTCAGACCCGTACTTCCGAGTGCGGCAGCACCGGCAGCAGAGAGTGCTGTTTTAATAAACGATCTTCTTTCCATAAGAATTCCTTTATAAAAAATATTTATTAAATATTTAAAATATATCAATTATATAAATTAATGTCTCATCATACATAATTAATGCTGAAATAAAGCATATTAGAATAATTATTTATGATAATATTTATAATAGTGTCTATTTTATTAGCAATGACAGTTATATTATTAATTTATATTATACAAAAAATCTACACGAAATCTACACAATTTTTATACTATAATAAAGAAATAAAGGAGGTGAGATAATGACCATGACAAAAAAAATAGGTTTCATTGGGGTGATTTCTTCAGCGATGTTGTTCAATACAGGATGTACTCCTCAAGAAGAGGCATTTGCAGCGGGTGCTGCTACCGGAGTGGTGGTCGGTGCCATAATGACCTCTGATCGGCCATACTATTATGACAGGCCTTTTTATTATTATCGGGGTATCTACTATTATGGTGGTAGGTATGCTAACGGATATTACTACTATAAAGGACGCAAATATTATGGGGGTCACTACTATCACCATCATTATAGATACCATAACGGAAGACGTTATAGAGCAGTAAACGGAAAATACGGATACTATCAAACACGTAGAGACTATGAAAGAAGATACCGTAGATAGATCATACAGGAAAAAAGGAGCAGAGATGATGACGAGGGCAAAAAAACTAGGTGCAATAGCAGCGATTTCTTCCGCACTACTTTTAAATACAGGATGTACTCCCCAAGAGGAGGCATTTGTAGCGGGTGCAGCGACGGGTGTAGTAGTAGGGAGTATGATCTCTTATGATTATCCGTACTATTATGACAGACCCTACTATTACTATGGCGGTACCTATTATTATGGCGGTAGATACACGAATGGGTATTACTACTATAAAGGACGCAGATACTATGGAGGTCACTACTATCACCGTGGTTACCGATATTATAATGGCAGACGTTACAGGGCAGTCAGCGGACAATACGGATACTATAAAACACGTAGAGAGTATGAAAGAAGACATCACCGTAGCACTCCTGTCAGGGAGAGAAGTATCATAAGGGAAAGAACGAGAACCTATGATACCCAAAGAGTACCGGCAATACGGACCAATACAGTAACCAGAGAACGAACAAGAACCTATGATACGCAAAGACCCAGAGAGAGACGGAGAATCGAAGATACACAAAGAAGACCGACAAGAGAAACAAATACGGTAACGAGGGAACGAACAAGAACACGTGAACTCCAAAGAACCCATGTGAGACCTAAAGAGTACCAACGTACGCAAGAGAAAACACGTACGCAAGAGAAAACACGTACGAAAGTAAGAACACGGACAACAGAAAATTCTGAGATTGAAGAAGAGAGACATAGAAGAGAGCGATAGGTCTTTAGGATCTAACGCTCATTATGATGTTTTTTGATTGATAATTTAAGAGCTTATTAAAAAGTTCAACGCAACTATTGGGTGCTCACTCCGCTACACACTTATTTAAAGAATCAGGATAGATCTTTGGCATGATCATTTAGCAGATCTTTTCCAATACTTTTCCCAAGTGTTTGTCTCGTTTCACTGTGGATCACTTCAACCCGTCAGTTCAGATGTTCTTTTGGAAAAGCAAGATACCATCTTACTGGTGCAGTATCGGTAATCAGGGTAACAGTAATCTCCGCGATCGGTTGCATATCCAGGGATTCTGACTCTCATGGAGGGTTATGAGGTTCTCTCTTTTTGCATCCCTTTTCTCTCTTTCTACTCAATCCCTCTCATCATTTCAACTCTATAGGCATAAAATTCACCTACATTAGCGGTACTCATGATATTTACATCCATGAGCATACTTGCCCTGTTTTGTGAATGATCAGGGATTTATTGAAGATACTTACATTCTTTAGGAGGGCATATGGCATTTAAAAACTATACTCATAGGATCTTACCTTGGTTGTAAGTTCTGCAGCGATCATTTCGCAAAAGGCTTGAAAGTCAGGAAGGTTTAGATCAGCTTCTCTCTGTCTTGTCCCCCACATCGGTTCAGGGAAATAGCTGTCTTCTTTGAAACGTGCCATGATATGCCAATGAAGATGCGGGACATAATTCCCAAAGCTTGCGATATTGATCTTATCCGGCTGATAATATCTGATCATCTCTTTTTCGATAATATCCAGGAGTTCAAAGATCTCCAGTTTGATAGTGTGGGGAAGTTCACTCATCTCTTTGTAGGGTTCCTGTGTAAAGATCTTCAGCCAAGGGATCTCACTCTCTTCAGTCTCTATTCTGATCAGTTCATTTTGATAGATGATAGACATTAACGTATCCTTTTTAGTGTGGTTTTTCCTAGTTTATATATCGTAGAAGCCTGTTTAGTAGCCTCTAACGGTGCGATGATCACATCGGCAGATCTTTTGGCAAATGTTTCATCGTATGCATTCCCGCTGAGATTGGCAGAGGTGGTATAGGCCCACCCCAGACGGTTCATCAGGAGAAGATGATGTCTGTCTCGTATCAGTCGGTAAGAGTGCCCATCAGGCATAATAAAGGTTGTTTTTTGGCTTCTTCTTACCCTGTTGCGGTGGCGAGAAGGGATACGTGTGAAGCGCTGAAGGGTCTTCTGTGAATTTACCGCAGTGATATAGTGTTTATACGGCGGACGCTGTTTGATCTGTGTGAGTCTCTCTGCATCCTGTGAGACGAATCCGATAGTAGTATCTGTCTGTGTCAGGAAAACTTTATGTGTCAGCACTTGGTCTACTCCGTGTATTGATAGTGTCATTATAGCGTAACAGGAGAAAAATTTATCGAGTGAGTTTCCCTTGTCCCCAAGCTCCAGAGACAGTGAAAGAACTTATATTGATTTGGAAGTAGAGGCTTTAGGCCCACCTACAAGTGGGATAATTTGACGTATTGACTAAAAAAACTTTGAAAACAATTACTTTTTTATGTTAAAACAATCATCTATTCTATATGGAGAAAACGTCAATGGTGTTGGGGTGAGGGCACCCCGACCTACACTTCTATTTCCGTGAGTTCTTTCATAATCTCATGATTTTGGAACCGGCAAAAAGATTTATCGAGTCAGATGTAAAGTAGAATGTGATGAAGAGATGAAATGTATAGCTGTGGGTTCTCTGAAAAAGAGAACCCATCTTAAGTAAGCATTAGAAACTGATGACTTTATCATTTGAGAGGATACCATCGAATGTTTTATCGGCATCACTGATGACAGCACCCGGAATCAGGTCACTCTTATCATACCCCTGCGATTGAAGACACATCGGGCATACCAGCAGTTTTCCACCGTTTTTGACAAACATGGCTAACATCTCATGCGTATTTTTACCATTTTGGGCGTTGGTTGGAGGGTTGAACCCCTTGACTGCCAGACGAACCCCTTCGGTATTTAAAAAGATCGTCATATCAAGACCGCGTTGCAACCCTTTGTTGGCAAACATAACTGCCATCGGTGCTTTGATATTATCACTTGATGTGACATTTACAAAGATGCTTTTTTTATCCTCAGCTATTGCAGCACTGCTCATTAATCCTAACCCTATCAGTAGTGTCAAAAGTAGTTTTTTCATGGATCTTCCCTTTTTTTGATGTAGTGATCAGTATAGCATAAAATAGATAAGGGATATTTATAACAATTGCTTCTCTATAGTACCCTGCTGAAGCGTATCAAAGCTTATTTCATTATGATATAATTCGACAATTTTTTATCATGTTCAGATAAAGTAGGGGGATCACATGAACAATATATTAAGCGGATTGACGGCATCGATTATCGCGCTTCCTTTGGCGATCGCTTTCGGGATATCCAGTGGATTGGGTGCGAGTGCAGGAATATACGGTGCGATCTTCTTAGGTTTTTTTGCCTCGCTGTTCGGCGGTACGAAAACCCAGATCTCAGGGCCGACCGGTCCAATGACAGTCATCTCTGCTTCTGTCGTCGCTGCATTTGGGGCTAATATCGCCTTGGTATTTACCACATTTTTACTTGCCGGTCTGTTTCAGATCCTGCTGGGGCTTTTGAAAGTCGGTAAATTTGTGAGGTTCATCCCTTATCCTGTCATTTCAGGGTTTATGAACGGTATCGGGATGATCATTATTCTATTGCAGATCAATGTGGCTTTGGGATCTGAAGGACAATCATCGATCATCAAAGCGATCGCAGATATACCTCATGCAATCACTGGGCTCAACCTTCAGGCACTCCTATTGACTTTGGCAACACTTGCGATCATCTATTTTGTACCTAAGAGGATCACGGCTAAACTCCCTTCTCCGCTTATTGCATTGGTAGTGCTCTCTTTTGTTGCCTATCTGTTGCATTT
Organism: Sulfurovum sp. MH2-6; assembly: GCF_058374785.1. Classification (NCBI taxonomy): domain Bacteria; kingdom Pseudomonadati; phylum Campylobacterota; class Epsilonproteobacteria; order Campylobacterales; family Sulfurovaceae; genus Sulfurovum; species Sulfurovum sp. MH2-6. Next base: position 1,361,149 of record NZ_CM178170.1, on the reverse strand, counting down.
AGACGTTTCGTATGTCAGTGATATCCCTACAGGGTTGCCGAGTGTTGTGGAGTTTGGATTTGACAGTGCTTCGATCTCTTTTATCCTTATCTCGGCATTTACATTGGCGATACTGGGAACGATCGACTCTCTGTTGACCTCCCTTGTTGCTGATTCCCTGACGAAAGACAAACATGATTCAAATAAAGAGCTGATCGGCCAGGGGATAGGAAATGCACTTGCCTCACTCTTTGGCGGACTGCCGGGTGCAGGTGCGACGATGAGAACGGTAACCAACATAAAAAGCGGTGCCACAAGTAAAATCTCCGGAATGTTTCACTCTGTCTTTTTACTGCTTATACTGTTGGTATTCGCTCCTCTGGCAAGCAATATACCGATGCCGGTACTTGCAGGAATCCTGATCAAAGTGGGAATGGATATCTTTGATTATAAAATGTTAAACCAACTGAAGATCCTTCCTAAATTTGATGTTTCTGTGATGATGATCGTATTTATTCTTACGGTTTTTGTCGATCTTATCGTGGCTGTGGGTGTGGGCGTGGTACTCTCGTCGTTCCTGATTATACACAGATTGATCAAGGAGAGTGAAGTGGATATCTCAGGAGGGGAGACGGAAGCCAACAAAGAAGACAGGATGGTCAAAGACGGAATTGTAAGGATCGTCAATATCAAAGGTCCTTTTTTCTTCGGTTCCACCTCCTATATTCTTGAAAAAGTAGACAAAATGTTCAATGTCGAAAATGTGGTTTTGGATTGCAGTCTGGTCTCCTTTATGGATCTCTCTGCAATCTATGCCTTGAGCGAGAGTATCGAGAAGCTGAAAAGCAGCGGCATTGAAGTCTATATCGTTGCAGATGAGAAAAGAAAAGAGAAGTTGATAAAACTCGGAATCGGAGAGGTCCTTGATATCGAGAAGATCGTTGAGTCACAGATAAGGGCCTTGAGACGTATCAAAGAAAAGGAAATCGCAGCACACGTTTAGTTCGCTATACCTTTTCCCGTTGATAGGCTGCGCTTGGTGCTAAAAGTCTATACCTTTAGCGCCACAATTTGTACAACAGAACATAATCCCTCATGATGTTTCCCCTCAGAAAGCTCTCTTTCTCTCTCCAGCGCTGTGCTAAAGTCTAGGCCGGATAACTCTTCTTTGAGGGATTCAAGCGACATAAAAAGCGCTTTTTGTGATGGGGGAGGTCCACCCATACCACTCATTTTCGGCTGACGGGGTGTAAATCCCTCCAAGATAAATACTCCCTCTTTTTTGAGCGCACGCCGTACCTGTTGATGAAGCTTGATCCTTATGGAAGGAGGAACATGGGCAAAGATAGAGACGATACCGTCCCAAACATTTTCTCCAAGATCAAAATGTTCAAGATCTGAAACAACGGTTTCTATCTCTACACCATTTTTCTCAGCCAATGCTTTGGCTTTTTGCAGTCCTACTTTTGACTGGTCCATCGCAGTGACCTGATAGCCCTGCAGGGCAAGAAAAACGGCATTTCTCCCTTCTCCCTCAGCCAGACAGAGTACTCTGCCTCCCTGGGGGATAGTGTGATAATTGTCTTTTAAAAAATCATTCGGATTGGTTCCGTAGACAAACTCGTCTTGATCGTATCGTTGATCCCACATGATTAAAGTTCCTTTCATCGGTGTATGATTTTTGGAAGTATAGTAGAAAAGTATAAATATTCTTGGATATCGAAGTGATTTTGAGAAAGTGATTTAGCAGATAAAAAGCATTGAGAAAGGAGAGAGTCATCTTTTAAGAAAATATTTGGCGGTGAGCTCCTCTTCCGTCAACGGTTTATCAAAGTAGTATCCCTGGATGATATCACAATGCATCTTCGTTAACATCTCTACCTGTTGTTTATTTTCTACCCCCTCAACTACGACTTTCATCCCGAGTTCATGTCCGAGTGCGGTCATTGCTTTGACGATCTTCGCTGTTCTGGGATCGGACTCGATCTGATCGATAAAGCTTTTATCGATCTTTATGGAGTTGACATGGTAGGATTTCAGGTACTTAAAGGAAGAGTAGCCTGTTCCAAAATCATCAATGGAGACTTTTATCCCGGCTTGATGCAACGCATCCATTCTATGGATATTCTCCTCACATGAATGCATAATGATCCTTTCTGTCAGTTCAAGTTCCAGCATATCGGTAGTGAGATCGTACTGTTTTAGAAGGTTCAGCAGGTCTTTGAGGAAGTATTTGTCCTCAAGGTCTTTGGCGGTGATATTGGCTGCGATATAGATCTCTTTCCATCCCATTTCATGCCACTGTTTCAGCTTCTTGAAGGACTCTTCGAGCATCCACCTTGTGATTTGCAGGATCACACTGTTCTCTTCGGCGATCTGAATAAAAATATCCGGCGGAATAATCCCCCGTTCAGGATGTTTCCACCTAAGGAGAACCTCTACCCCTGCAAGCGTGTGGTCCTTGGCATTGATCTTTGGTTGGTATAAAAGGAAAAGTTCCTTCTTATCCAGTGCACGGTAGAGATCATTGTGCAGCTTTAAGTGATCAATGGCATAGTTGTCCAACTCCGTATTGAAGAAGTAAGCTCTGTTCTTTCCAAGCTGTTTTGCTTTGTGAAGGGCAGTTCCACTGTTTTTTATCAGGATATCATACGCCTGCCCGTCGTTGGGGTAGAGCGCAATACCCATGCTTGCTGTGATATGGATCAGCTCTTTATCAAGCGTAAAGGGTTTTCGTATCAACATCAGGATATTGTCGGCATGGCGGGCAAGAGTAGTGGTGTTCTCGATATGTTCAAAGAGAATAAGAAACTCATCTTCCCCCATTCGGATGATCGTATTATGTTTTGGCAGGGATGATATGAGACGATCCGTAAGCTTTTTCAGCAGTTCATCCCCTGCCTTATGTGTCAGTGAGTCATTGATCGTTTTAAAATCATCGATATTGAGTGTTAAAACGGCAAAAGCGTATTGGTTTTTGTCGGCATTGCGTACTGCTGAAGCAAACAGTCGTTTGATCGATTCACGGTTTGCCACTCCTGTAAGCTGATCGAGATAAAGGAGTGACTGCAGCTGATCGCTTAAGGCATAGGAGAGGACCATGATCTTGAACAGCACCCCGAACTGTTGGGCATGCATGATAAACCATGAACCTTGAAAAAGTCCGAATTTATGGAGAGAAAAAACCGTCGTTCCGAAGAAAAAGAGGCTCCACGCCAAAAGGTAGAGTTTAGCCCTTCTTTCATTTTTTTTTAAAACGGAAAGCCCCACAAAGACAAGTATGATCGGTGTAATGACACCCAGGAATGCAGCCAACCTGGTAGTGATAGCATAAAGGTCACAAAAGCTTAAGATAACAGGAATCATATTGAAGATGATCAAGGCATTGAGAAACGTATGTACTCTTGGTGCATTGATTGCAGTCTCCAGAAACCGTTGTCCGAAAAGTACGGAAAAGAGCACACACATGCTGACAAAGAACAAGACGCCATCATTATAGAGCCAGGGAAAATCAAACCATATCAGCAGCGGTGTAAAACCGTGAAAAGATAAAGTCATGATCCCGTATGAGACGATAAAAGCGACATAATAGAAGTAGATAATCTTTCTTACAACGATAAAAAAGACAAAATTATAGATGGCCAGAATGATCAAAATACCGTAAAAAATACCGGAAAGCAGATACTCGCTCAGGTCCTTCTCTTCCAATTTTTCTTTGTCATAAAGTACTAAGGGAAGATTGATACCCGATTGGGAACGGATCTTCCAGAGCAACTCTGTTGTCCCGGGCGTCAGTTCAACCGGAAAGCGATAGGTTCTGGCTTTTATGGATCGTGATGCAAAGGGCCGCCTGTCTCCGCTCTCAAAGTGTTGAATAGCCTTGCCGTTCTTAATCACATAGAGGTCAACATAGTCAATCAGGGCATTGTCCAGTTCTGCTATCCACTGTTGATTCACAGGGGCAGGGGTGTGAATCTTTGACCTCACCCAAATCGTCGCATCTGAGTATCCATGGGGCAGGCCGTTTTGATTGACCGTTTTGCATATAGAGGGGTCATTATCCTCTAAAAACATGTCGATAGAGTATGAGTTCAGTGTATCGATGCAGAGCAGGGTGGAGGCGGTAAGAGGGTATGTTTTCTTGTCGGATGTAATACGGATGGCTTCTTCTGCATTGACACTATACGTCAAAAAAAAGCTATAAATGCTTAGATATAATAATAGTACTCTTCCCATACGGCTCATTATACTATGATTTTTATCTTTTATAAAGATATTACCACATGAGTGCAATAATTTCACAATTTTATTTTATACTATGAAAGCGTTAACAACAGGAGAAATAATGAAAAAAGTAATAATGAGCGCGATGGTAGGTATGAGTCTGTCTCTACCGATGCAACTCTCTGCAGAATCTCTCGTGGAGAGAGTGGTGACCGAGGTGATCATGGGTGCATTTGATAAACCGCGCTATCAGGATCAGAGACCATACTATTATTATAATAACAGATACTACTATGGCGGAGAGTGGAGAAATGGATACTACTACTATAAGGGGAGTAGACTCGATGGCGGCCGCTATTATGAAAGAGGATATTATGATCAGTACCAAAGAAGTTATAGGCTCTATAGTAAACCGAAGTATCAGGATGAGAGACCTTATTATTTCTATAACAACAAATATTATTATGGCGGTGACTGGAGAGATGGTTACTACTACTATGACGGTAGAAGATTAATCGGTGGACGCTACTACAAAAAAGGATATCAAGAGCATTTTGGAAGGGACCGTAAGCATCCAAATCATAAAAAAGGTTATTACCAACATAACAAACACTACCTGGGTGAACATCAACATGATTACTATGATGAAAAACGTTATCGTGAAGAGAAGAGGTATAAAGAGAGAGAGCATGAGAAGGCCTCTAAAAAGCAGGATAAGAGATACAAGCAAGAAAAAAAATATAAAGAGCATAAGAATCATTAACGGTGTAACAGGCTTCTAGAATCTATAGAAGAAGCCTGCTTCACTAGCTATTTTATCTCTAATGGTATATTGAAAATAAAATGTGTAAAGAAGTATGTGTCAGGTTTCCATCCTTAGATGGAAACCTGAAGAGAGAGCAAACTTATGCCAGGTAATCCTGGATCGCTTTAGGTTCAAGATCACCTCCGTGCTCTTTAAGCTCTTTGATCGCAAGTGCCGTAGCACGTGCTGCTGCGATCGTCGTGAAGTAAGCAACATTGTTGCTTAGTACAGACTGTCTGATCGTCTTTGCATCATCTTTACTTGACTTGTTGTCACTGGTGTTGATCGCAAGCGCAATCTCACCGTTTTTGATCATATCATCAACATTCGGACGTCCCTCAGAGATCTTGAGTACTTTTGTTGACGGTACACCTGCCGCTTCAAGTGCCGTATGTGTTCCTGAAGTTGCAACGATCTCAAATCCAAGATCAACAAACATCTTACCGATCTCACCTGCCTGCGGCTTATCGATCTCTGTCAATGAAATAAAGAGTTTCCCCTCCAGAGGGATGTTGTTCTTACTTGCAAACTGGCTTTTTGCAAATGACATACCGAAGTTGTCAGAGATACCCATAACCTCACCCGTAGACTTCATCTCAGGCCCAAGGATCAGGTCTGATCCCGGAAGTTTGTTGAACGGGAATACCGCCTCTTTTACCGCTACGTGGTTTTTGAGGTTTGGCTCCATGATCTTCTTGTCGAAGTTCACGACGTTAAACGTATCATAATACTTGAGTGCTTCTTTCAGGTCACCTTGCAGCATCACTCTTGTTGCCACTTTTGCCAAAGGAACACCTGTCGCTTTAGAGACGAACGGCACGGTTCTCGATGCTCTCGGGTTTACCTCGATCAGGTAGATCTCACCTTTGTGGATCGCATACTGGATATTCAGTAGACCGATAACCCCTAGACCGAGTGCGATCTCAGCTGTCTGCTCTTTTACCTTCTCCTGAAGCTCCTCTGAGATACTTACAGGAGGAAGTGAACATGCCGAGTCACCTGAGTGGATACCTGCCTCTTCGATGTGCTGCATGACGGAACCGATATAGACATCTGTACCGTCACAGATCGCGTCAACATCAAGCTCTATCGCACTGTCAAGGAACTTGTCGATCAGTACCGGTGCATCATTGGATACACTGACCGCTTCATCCATATATTGTCTTAGCTCATTATCAGAGTATACTGTACGCATACCACGTCCACCGAGTACGAAACTAGGGCGTACTAGGACCGGGTAACCGATACGGTTGGCGATCGCCATAGCCTCATCTTTGGCAAAAGCCGTACCGTTGTCCGGTTGTCTGAGACCAAGCTCATTGATAAAGGTAGAGAACTGCTCTCTGTCTTCTGCAAGGTCGATCACTTTTGCCGGTGTACCGGAGATGTTCGCACCGATCGCCGTAAGGTTTTTCGCCAATTTTAGCGGTGTCTGACCACCGAAGTGTACGATCACACCGTCCGGTTTTTCTACTTCGATCACATTTCTTACATGTTCAAAGTCAATCGGTTCGAAGTAGAGGATATCCGAAGTATCGTAGTCAGTAGATACTGTCTCCGGGTTACAGTTATACATGATCGACTTCATACCCATATCTTCGATAGCAAATGCTGCGTGTACACAACAGTAGTCAAACTCGATACCTTGACCGATACGGTTTGGCCCACCACCGATGACCAGTACCTTTTTATCTTCACTTGCAGGAGCTTCTGCTTTTGGAAGCTTTGTAATGTTTGTTGTCGAATAAAGGTATGGAGTAAGCGCCTTGAACTCTGCTCCACAGGTATCTACTTCATTATACTCGAGACATGTACCCATTTTTTCTCTGGCATTGTAGATATCGTTCTCTGTAAGCGTCAGACCCTCTTTTTTGTTAATGATCTCTGCGATCATGGCATCTGAGAATCCTTCTGCTTTTGCAGCTCTTAGTCTCCCCGCATCACTTAGCATCGCGATATCCATCGCTTTCTCTGTCTCTACCATCTCTTCTAATTGGTAGAGGAACCATCTGTCGATCTGACAAAGGTCAAAGATCGCATCGACACTCATTCCGCGTCTAAGCCCTTCATAGACGTAAAGCATACGCTCAGCGTTCGGTCTTCTGATCTCACGTACAAGTGTTTCACCGTCACAATCGATCTTTTGGAACCCTGTAAGACCCGTTTCGAGTGAACAGAGTGCTTTTTGGAATGACTCTTTGAACGTTCTACCTATAGACATTGCTTCACCGACAGATTTCATACCTGTAGTCAAAGTTGAGTTGGCATTAGGGAACTTTTCAAAAGTAAATCTTGGAACTTTGGTTACAACGTAGTCAATGACCGGTTCGAAACTTGCAGGCGTCCCGGTGATATCGTTGGTGATCTCATCGAGGGTAAATCCGACTGCAAGAAGTGTCGCTACTTTTGCGATAGGGTAACCTGTCGCTTTTGAAGCCAGGGCAGAAGATCTAGAAACTCTCGGGTTCATCTCGATAACGATCATACGTCCTGTATCAGGGTTGATAGAGAACTGAACGTTTGATCCACCGGTATCCACTCCGATCTCACGCAAGATCTTGAAAGAGGCGTCTCTCATATTCTGATACTCTTTGTCCGTCAATGTCAGCGCCGGTGCTACAGTGATACTATCTCCTGTGTGTACACCCATTGGATCGAAGTTTTCGATAGAACATACGATAATACAGTTATCTGCTCTGTCACGGATAACTTCCATCTCATACTCTTTCCATCCAAGCATCGATTCCATGATCTCGATCTCATTAATCGGACTTGCCTCGATACCTGTTTTTGCAAGCTCTTTGAACTCTTCCATATTGTAAGCTACACCTGAACCGCCGCCGGCAAGTGTAAAAGAGGCTCTACTGATGACCGGGAAACCGATCTCTTTCGCTACTTTGATCGCTTCATCAACACTGTAGGCATTGGCACTTTTCGGTAGATCCATACCGATCTTGACCATTGCTTCATTGAAAAGGTGTCTATCTTCACCTTTTTTGATCGCTTCAGGGTTCGCACCAAGGAACTCTACATTATCCAGCATACCTTTTTCGTACATACTCATAGCAACGTTAAGTGCTGTTTGACCACCCATTGTCGGGAGTATCGCATCTACGTTTTCTTGCTTGATAATCTTATTAACCACCTCTTCAGTGATAGGTTCGATATAAGTTCTGTCTGCAAACTCAGGGTCTGTCATAATCGTAGCAGGGTTTGAGTTGATCAGTACAACTCTATATCCAAGTTCTTTAAGCGTTTTAGCTGCTTGTGTACCGGAGTAGTCAAACTCACATGCTTGACCAATTACGATTGGTCCTGAACCGATAAGTAAAATAGTATTGATATCATTGCGTTTTGGCATGGAAAGATCACCTTATTGGCAGGGCTTTTAGACCCTATTTTTTAGAATAATATTATATCCAAAGAGCCAAAATAAGGGCTTAAGGAAACCCTAACTCTAAGCAACTTTTACAACATCTCCGGCTTTTTCTTGGGATAGGCCACACTTATCGGACTGGCCGTAGTTAATTCAAGCGTCTATAAGAAGGTAGAAGGGAAAGTAAGTGATGCCAAAAGGTGCGAATAAAAGCACAATATTTCACAAGATGCTTAGGTTATCCTGGCTAAGGCTAGGCGTTGAACACCTCTTGTAAAATTTTGCACTTTTCTTTCTCCATTATTAATAGTATTTATAATGGAGAAATCCCCTTTTAAAAAAGGTCGAGTTGATCGTTGTTCGGCTCCGGAATATAACGTTCTTTCTGTTTTTTGATCTTTTTCTCTATCTCTTTCTCTTCAGTAGGGGTCTCGGGTTCTACCACATCTTCCTGGGTCTGGTCGATACGTTTAGGTATACTGGAGATAACCCTTTTCTTTTCATCGAGCGTTTCAGCCAATGGTTCTGAAGCATTATTCTCTATCGTTTTAGGCACGGTATAGTAGGTAGGGCTCAAACGTGTTTCATTGCTCTCAAAGCCTTCAACGAGCGTTGCTCTTGCATCATTGATCAGGAAAAATGTTTTTGGATGGAAAATATCGCTGTATGTCTTGATATAGGCCACTTTATAAGAACTGTGAAGTTCTGTTTTCGTGACGATCCCTACAGGAATATTCTCAAAAAAGATGGCATCTAACCCTGAGGTGACCACTTTATCCCCTTCATTGATCTCATACCATTTGGGGATAAATTTGATCTGCATCTCATTTTGTTGCAGTCCTTCAGCAATCCCAGGTGCTTTATTTGGGCCCACAAAGACTGAAAAACGGCACTGTTTATCAGAGGTAAGGTATCCGAAAAGTTGATTGTTTTTTACCTGCGAGATACCGGCTACTACATTTTTCTGTATCAGACCGTAGAGCTTTTTTTCTCTGAGGTTTTTTGGTTTTGTAAGCAGTATCTGGGAAAAACTGTTGAGTTTTACATAGGAGATGGTATCTGTGATCGAGATATTGTGAACCGGATAGCGTTCGAGCTGAGGAAGTACACTGTAGATATCTTTGACCTGTCTGATATAGTGTGTCTGTTCCAGGAGACGTTGTCTGAGTACCCTGTTTTCTCTGGCTAATTTCTCGATCGACTCTTTTTGAAAAATATAGCTTTGACTTTTATCTTCTATATCCTGTGTGAAGTTCTTATAGTGTTGTTTTAGAGGATTGATAATGGTGATAAGCGTATTGGTGATACGCTCATCGTTTCTTGTAAGAAGTACTGTCAGGATCAGTAACAGTATGACAATGATAACAAGTCTAGTCTTCATAAGCTGTTTGTTGTAGTAGGTCGATCTCTTCGAGTGCTTTTCCTGTTCCTTTTGCCACTGCCAATAGTGGTTCTTCGGCGATAAATACCGGGAGTTTTACCGCATCAGAGAGGTATTTGTCCAGTCCCCTGATCAGTGCACCGCCTCCTGTAAGTACGATACCGTTCTCTACGATATCTCCCGCAAGTTCAGGCGGAGTCTCTTCTAGCACAGACTTGAGTGCATCGGCGATCTCTTCAAGAGATGGTTTGATCGCGGTTCTGATATGCTCAGAAGTGATATCAATAGCCGTGAGGCTTCCATCTACCTGATCTCTACCTCTGACGGCAGTCGTAAGCTCCTCATCCAGAGGGATCGCCGTACCGATCTTGATCTTAAGGTCTTCAGCGACACGCTCACCGATAAGCAGGTTGAAGTTCTTTTTGACGTAATCAACGATCGCCTGATCCAGATTGTCACCCGCCACACGGATAGACTTACTGAGAACCAGACCACCAAGAGAAGTAACACCGATCTCAGTCGTACCACCACCGATATCCACCACAAGGTTACCGTTCGGGTCTTTTACCGGAAGTCCTGCACCGATCGCAGCAGCCATAGGCTCTTCGATCAGGTAGACATATCTCGCACCCGCATTCTCAGCCGAGTCCTTTACCGCACGTCTCTCAACCTGGGTGAGTCCGTAGGGTACACAGATGATAATACGAGGGGAGAAGAAGCCTTTTCTTTTATGTGCTTTTTCAATGAAATAGCGGATCATCATCTCGGTCACTTCGAAATCCGCGATAACCCCGTCTTTCATAGGACGGATCGCTTTGATATTGCCCGGTGTTTTACCCACCATATCTTTTGCTTCCTGTCCTACAGCCAGGATACGCTCCTGACCATGTTTATCATATTGGATCGCCACAACTGAAGGTTCGTTGATCGCGATTCCTTGTCCTTTTACAAGCACAAGTGTATTTGCTGTTCCCAAGTCTATCGCCAGGTCATTGGAAAACATACCTAGTAATTTTTTAAACATCTATTCTTCCCTTCTGGTTTTTTATGCAGTTTTTTTATGTTTGATATAGACAGGCTTTGCACCTTCATTTACCACATCTTCTGTGATCACGACTTCATAGCCTTCAAGCTCGGGGAGCTCATACATGATATCAAGCAGTATCTCTTCCATGATCGAGCGAAGTCCGCGTGCACCGGTTTTTCTGTCGATCGCTTTCTGAGCAATCTGCTCCAGAGCTTCCTCTTCAAACGTCAGTTTCACATCATCGATCGCAAAGAGTTTCTGATACTGGTTGACCAATGAGTTTTTCGGTTCTACCAGGATACGCACCATCGCCTCTTTGGTGATTTTGCCAAGTGTAGCAAAGATATGCAGACGACCGATGAGTTCAGGAATGAGCCCGTAGGATACCAGGTCATCAGACTCTATAAGAGGAAGAAGATCTTCACTCTCCATCTTTGAACGTTTTTCCTGACCAAACCCCAAGGTATTACTGCCCATTCTTCTCTTAACGATATCGCTCAAGCCGTCAAATGCACCGCCGCACACAAAAAGGATATTCGTAGTATCTATCTGGATGAAGTCCTGATTCGGGTGTTTACGGCCGCCTTTTGGCGGGATATTGACGACTGAACCTTCGATCAGTTTAAGCAGGGCCTGTTGTACCCCTTCACCTGATACGTCACGGGTGATGGATCTGTTCTCTCCCATACGTGCGATCTTGTCGATCTCATCGATAAATACGATTCCCTGCTCGGCACGTTCCACATCTCCGTCTGCTGCCATAAGAAGCTTTGTAAGGATGTTCTCCACATCTTCTCCGACATATCCTGCCTCAGTGAGGTTGGTCGCATCGGCGATAGCGATAGGTACATTGAGGAACTTTGCGATCGTCTGAGCCAGAAGCGTTTTACCTGATCCTGTCGGTCCGATAAGCAGTACATTGGACTTGGAGATCTGTGTCTCATCTTCCTCTTCGAACTCTCTAAAAATACGTTTATAGTGGTTATAGACAGCTACGGAGAGGGTCTTCTTCGCCTCTTCCTGACCAATGACATAATCACTGAGCATCGCATACATCTCTTTAGGTGTGTAGAGCGTATGCGCGATCTCTGCAGTGCTTATCTCTTCCTGCTCTTCTTCACCGAAGAGTATCTTGTAAGCAGAAATCACACAGTTTGAACAGATATAGACCCCTTCACCTGCGATCAAGGGGTTTTCTATACTCTCTGTCGCGTGACAAAAACTACATTCTTGTTTATTTGACATTTTCATTCCTTACAAAAGGGATACCTCTTTTAGAGGTTTGGATAAACTCACACAACTGTCTGACTTTTGCTGAGTCGGTATTGTCCAAAAGGGCTGCCGCTGTTTCCTGAAGCGGTTTACCCTGTTCAAAGAGTTCTCTGTAGGCTGATTTGAGTGCATTGATCTCTTTACGATCCATGGCACGTCTCAGTCCTGTCAGGTTCAGTCCGCGAAGCGTTGCACGATTACCTTCAGCCAGACAGAACGGCGGTATATCCTGTGACAGTGCAGAAGCGCCGCCGATCATGGCAAAATCACCGATATGTACAAACTGATGGATCGGTGTAAGTCCGCCGATCACGACATGATTGCCCAGTTCAACATGGCCTGCCAGCGTTGCGCCGTTCGCGAGGATACAGTTGTCACCGATGATCACATCGTGTCCCAGGTGTACATACCCCATAAAGAGGTTACCGTTTCCTACTTTTGTGACAGAACCGCCGCCTTCCGTTCCCGGGTTGAAAAGGGTAAACTCACGGATCGTATTGTTGTCACCGATAATGAGTTGTACCTCTTCTCCTTTGAATTTCAGGTCTTGCGGGATAGTACCTATCGCTGCATGGGAGAAGATACGGTTATTTTTACCTATCGTCGTATCTCCCTCTATCACGGTATGTGATGCAACTGATGTACCGTCACCGATCTTGACTTTCGGTCCGATGTAGGCAAAAGCGCCTATCGTGACATCTTCTCCAAGTTGTGCACCATCTTCGATAATGGCTGTTGGATGGATAATTGACATATAGATCGGTCCTATTTGTCTACGATCATAGCTTTAAGCTCAGCTTGAGCCACCAACTTATCATCAACATAAGCTTTCCCGTCTAGGTTCCAGATGGCACCTTTGTTCTTGATGACGTCAAGCTTGTATACAAGTTGGTCTCCCGGCGTTACAGGCGCACGGAATTTTGCTTTGTCAATACTCATAAAATAAACCACTTTTTCAGTATTGCTTGCTTTTTCTTCATCGCTCATACTTTCAAATGCAAGTACACCACCGGCTTGCGCCATACCTTCGATGATCATCACACCGGGAAAGATAGGGTGATCAGGGAAGTGCCCTTGAAATACAGGCTCAGCGATAGTGATGTTTTTATATCCCACGATAGATTGTCCCGCTTCCAGCTCTGTGATTCTGTCAACGAGTAGGAAAGGGTATCTGTGTGGTAAAATGTTTTGAATGTCTGTTACGTTATATAGCAAAATAAACCTCAGGATATTAAATTTTGTAATATTTTATCTAAGTAATGCTAAAAGGTCTATTAGGTAGCAGAGGCTCTAAACAGCTAAGGTTTAGCTGTTTTTATGCGTAACAAGCCAACTCTCAAGAGAGGGGAGAGTGTCGAGCGGTTTTGGCTCACTTTTGATCACCTCTGCAAAGCTTTTAACCCCCATAGAGAGAAGGTACTGAAGGTTATCATCGAAGGTCGCCTCTTCGATCACATAGATGTTCTCTTTGTGCACTTCAAACATATATCCGCCGTTGGGGATAGGGGACATGGAGAGGGTGACCGTGTAGTGGTCTTTGATGATGCTCTCTTTTTGCGAATACATCAGCCCGATATTGTACCCCTCCTTGGCAAATCCCTTTATGACGACGACAAGTACGCGGTTCTCTCCCTCTTTGGAGGAGTTGAAGATGTTGATCAGGTCTTTGATCGTCTTATAGCCCGGCAGTCTGGTCATCAGTGACTCGAAGTAACCGACCAGCCTTGTCTTTATTAGGAGCCCCATCAAGTAGAGAAGAAGTACGAAGATCCCCAGAGCCAGCAGAAACCATAAAAACTTGTGGTGTTCAGGGGTAAACCCGACCGTGGTAAACATCCAGCCGACCAGTGTATCGACCTTGCTGTACATCCAGAGGATCAAGACGACGAAGATCGTAATGGGGAGCAGTCCAAATAGCCCCTGCAGTACGGTATGTGTGAAGTGTTTTAGCGGTTTGTAGTTTTTCATAATGATATCCTTAATTGTATATTATAGATGGAGTAGGAGGATGTCTATTCTCTTCTTCTGTTAATGGCGAAAAAACTAGATCTACATCTTGTAATTTGAACATAAAAGGAGAAATATCTCCTTTTAGAATAATTTTATCTTTCTCACGTAAATAAGCGTATTTAGTATCGTCTAAAGCTTTCATAGTTGTATTATCAAAAGTTTTATTATCTGAGGAAACAGTAAAATCGTAGTGTTTTTTATAACTATTTCTACCACCACTCATATAAGCTTTTTTTTGAATAATTGAAATATTAATATCAGTTTGCTCTCTATTCATTGAATGGAATATTTGAGGAAGGTCATACATGAAAAAAAACCAAAATGCAAAGAAGAAGAGTAAATAGGTGATGCTGTTCTTTTCAGGTTGATTATATTTTTTTTCTAAAAATTGTTTAATAGGTCTGGTAATAACCCCTGCAATTACAAACGAAAAAACAATCAGTATTGGATACCAGGTACCGATATAAAACGTCTTATCTGTTAATCGTCTAAGAATAACAGATACAACGTATATTGCAGGTATATAATAAAGATACTTATATTGAAAGATCAATCCAATCTCTCCACCCACGCCTTAAAATCCGCATCACTCGGCATCCTCCAGTCAGCCCTTGGAGAGAGGCTGATCGTACCGACTTTGGGGCCGTCAGGAATGCATGAGCGTTTGAACTGCTGGGTGAAGAATCGTCTGAGGAACATTACCAGCCACTCTTTGATATGCTCTTCATCGTATTTAGTATCAAACGCTTTTTTCGCCAGGTAGAGAATCTTTTCAGGCTTTGCTCCGTACTTGATAAAGTGGTACAAGAAGAAGTCGTGAAGCTCGTAAGGCCCCACGATAGACTCTGTGTGCTGTACGATCTCATCCTCTTTGTGCGGAAGGAGTTCCGGGCTGATAGGGGTAGCGAGGATATCATCGATGATCGCTGCGATTTTCTCTTCGGATTTGAAGTACTCGATCACATACTGCACCAGTGTTTTCGGGATACTTGCGTTGAGTGAGTACATACTCATATGATCGCCGTTATAGGTCGACCATCCAAGGGCCACTTCACTGAGGTCCCCCGTACCTATGACGAGTCCTCCGATCTTGTTGGCTGTGTTCATCAGGATAGAGGTTCGAGCCCTTGCCTGAACATTCTCATAGGTCACGGTATGTTCATCGGGGTCATGTCCTATCGCTTCGAATTCATTGAGCGAAAGGTCGGTGATATTAACGGTTTTGAGTGTCACACCCAAAGCTTCACAAAGCTTCTCTGCATTGCTCTTGGTTCGTGTGGTGGTACCGAAACCCGGCATGGTGATCGCTACGATATCTTTATGGTCCCATCCCATGATCGCAAAGGCTCTGTGGGTAGAGAGCAGGGCAAGGGTGGAGTCCAGTCCACCTGAGATCCCGATCACGGCTTTTTGGATATGGGCATGTGTCATACGTTTGATAAGCCCGTGTGCCTGTATCTGTACGATCTCATCGCACCGTGCCTGCTTGTCAGCATACTGAGAAGGTACGAACGGCATAGGGTTGATCTCACGTTCTATGTCGCGGATCGCAGGAGTAGGGGCTACTTTGATGGTGCGTACAGGCTTGCGTCTGCCGTCACTGAAACTTGTCTCATTGAGCCTGAGCCATCTGAGACGCTCCAGGTCGACATCTGCCGTGATCAGGTGGCTATCCATCCTGAAACGTTCATTTTGTTTAACGGTCGTACCGTATTCGCTGATGATCGCATGTCCGCCGAAGACGGTATCTGTCGTTGACTCTCCCACACCTGCCGAGCTATAGACATAGGCAGCCATACAGCGTCCACTCTGTGTACGGACCAACTCTTCACGGTACTCGTGTTTCCCTATCAGTTCATTGCTTGCCGAGAGGTTGAAGATCAGGTTGGCTCCGTTACTTGCCATGTGGTTACTCGGAGGAGTCACGGCCCAGAGGTCTTCACAGATCTCTACGCCGAAGGTCATCTCTTTGCCGTCACTGAAGAGAAGATCGACACCGAACGGCACCTCTTCATTTATCACTGTAGTAGTAGAGCGTACGATATCCCTACCGCTTACAAATTGGCGTTTTTCATAGAACTCTTTTTTGTTCGGCAGGTAGCTTTTGGGAACGAGTCCGAGAATCTTGCCGTTTTGCATTACGATCGCACAGTTATAGAGCCTATCGGCTTCAAGGTGCGCATATCCGAGGATTGCAACAGTATCGATCTCTTTTATATTATCTAATATCTCATTCAGCGCATCCTCTTGGGACTGCAGCAGGGTCTGGTTGAGTAAAAGATCACTGGCAGTGTATCCTGTGAGTGTGAGCTCCGGAAATACAATGACAGAAACCTCTTTTTGATGTGCCTCTTTTATAAGTGAGATCACCTCTTTGGCATTTTTGGCAGGATTTGCTACGGTAGTTTGATTGACTGCAGATGCAACACGGTAGTATCCGAACATGAGTGTCCTTTAAATAAGTGTCATTCCCGACTTGCACCGCAAGGGTATTACCTGCGGGCATCGGGAATCTAGAGTTAAGATCCCCGGATCAAGTCCGAGGATGACAAAAGTGATATGAGGGGTCAACCCCATTATTAAAGTGGTTATGCTCTTTCAGCAAAGATCTCGATAGATTCGATCGCATCATTTTGTTCGATCTTGTCAAGCACCATGAAGCTCTCAGTGTCATTTTCTTCGATACCGCCGAATACCGTGTGAACACCGTCAAGGTGTGGCGTCGGTACGAAAGTGATGAAGAACTGGCTACCGCCTGTATTTGGTCCTGCGTGTGCCATAGAGAGTGCACCACGTCTGTGTGCATGTGTACTTATGTCAGTCTCACAGTCGATACACCAGTCCGGACCGCCTGTTCCGGCCATAGCAGGGTTACCGCCAGGTCCAGAGTGCGGACATCCTCCCTGAGCCATAAATCCAGGGATCACTCTGTGGAATTTAAGGTTGTTGTAGAACCCTTCATTTGCAAGGTGTGCAAAGTTTGCTACGGTGTTCGGTGCATCTTCACCGTATAGTTTTACCCAGATTACACCTTTGCTTGTTGTGATCTTCGCATAGTTATATGTCTCCATTACATCTTGAGGGATATCATATCTCTTTGTTTCGCTTCTTCTTCCAAACATAGTCGTTTAGTCCTTAGTTATGAATTTTAAAGTATAATTATAGCACTAATTATTTAACCCCGTTTCAGAGGTTACGAATGGTGCAGACCATGACCTCCTGTCATTCCCGACTCCGATCGGGAATCTACACGTTAAAGTCTGGTTACTTTCAGGTGCTCGTTTCCATGGGAATGATGGCAGTGTAAGCGGGATACAAAAAGGAAAATAATGGAACTATGTGTGGCACTTGACCTCCCTTCAGCTGAGGAAAACCTGGCTCTGGCAGAGTCTCTCAAATCGTATGATGTCTGGATGAAAGTAGGTTTCAGATCGTATATCCGTGACGGAAAGCCGTTTATCGAAGCGCTTAAAGCGATCAACCCTGACTTCAAGATATTTTTGGACCTTAAACTCTATGATATCCCCAATACGATGGCAGATGCGGCAGAAGAGATCGCAAAGATCGGTGTAGATATGTTCAACATCCATGCAAGTGCAGGACCAATAGCGATGAAAACAGTGATGGAGAGACTATCAAGCTATGAGAACCGTCCTCTGGTACTGGCTGTGACTGCACTCACTTCGTTTGATGAAGAGAACTTTCAGACGATCTATGAGAAAAGTATCGATGAGAAGGCTGAACAGTTTGCGAAGATGAGTTATGAGAACGGGCTTGACGGTGTGGTGTGCAGTACATTTGAGAGCAGGGCGATCAAAAAGGCTACATCAGATACGTTCTTGACTTTATGTCCCGGGATCAGACCGTTTGGTGAAGATGCAGGGGATCAGCAGCGTGTTGCAACACTGGAACTGGCAAATGAGGAGGGGGTTGACTATCCTGTAGTGGGGCGTCCTATCTATAAAGAGAGTAACCCTCAGGCAAAAGTAGAGCAGATTCTTGAAGTGATCTCAAACTTCTAGTCTGCTTTTATACATTAAATACTGACAGAAGTCCTACTCGGACTTCTGCACCTTCTGTGGATTTGCCATATTGACGGCCTGGTCCATACCCAACTTCATAAAATACGCACCGATAGCAAAAAGTGCCAAGATAATAAGCGGAATAAATTTCTTTAACATTGTTACACCTGAATTGATAAATTTTTCTCTGTAATCATACTATATAAATCATTACATCAATCAAGTTTTAAAAATATATGAAAAAAAGAGAGAAAAAAGATTTTTTTAAGCTTTACTTTAAGTTTCATGGACTATAATCTCACCCACAAAACGCATGGACAGTTGGGTGAGTTGGCTGAAACCACACCCCTGCTAAGGGTGCGTACCTTTACGGGTACCGAGGGTTCGAATCCCTCACTGTCCGCCATTTATTCACAAAAATTCCAACAAACAACGTATTATAGGCATTTGACAGACTTTTTAAGGTTTGGTAATTTTATGCTTTGGCAACCTATTGGTAACCATTTTAAAAATCTAAAGAAAAACTTTATACTTTAAAAGCATCCATTCAAATCATTGAATTAAAATTCGTTTATTAGTTCTTTTATATATGAAGAGTCAACCTTATTTCTATTATATTGATATGAATTTTCACCTTCTTCCTCACCAATGACTTTAGGAGTTTTAATATCAGTGTTAATACTTAATACCACTGTAAGAGCATTACCAATATTTGTTTTTTCAGATGTATGAAATATACCTGCATCAATTGTATATATTTCACCTTCTGCATATGTTTCTTTTTTTGAAATTTTGTAACTAATATGCTGTTCTGATTTTGTCATTAAGGATTGGTTTTCGATGTATTTTACATCGTAAAAACATTTTGTTGATGAATTATCATTAATAACATCATATTCTATATTTGTTATTTCTCCTTTTAAAACCCAACTTTTTAAATCAAAGATGTGGTCATGTATATTCCAATATGGTAATTGCTTTTTCCCACCATCTTTTGGCCAAATATGAATCCTTATTTTTTCTCTGCCATTATTTAAATAAGTACCTATAATAAAACCTAAGGGATGCCAAAAAAAATCTATTTGGGCTATTTGAACTTTATTTAAAAGTGTTTTAGCATTAATAGTTCCTGTATCAAGTTGACTACAAAAGTCTTTTATCTCTGTAGAAACTGATTTATTATGCATAAGGGTTCTCAGGATTTTTTATAAGATTAGATATTGTTTTTAAATCTAGATTTTCAATATCATTTGAAGGTAAAATATTAATATGTTGTAAATACTCTTTTAATTCATTTTCAGTAAATTTTACTTTATCTAAACTAGAAATTTCTTCATCTATAGTTACTTTTTTTGATTGTCTTTCAATTAATCTTACCTCATCTTTATAAGAATCATAAAAATAAGTTCCTATGTCTGCTCTTAATGCAGTTGCCTCTTTATCTTCCTTGGTAATCACTACATAAAAGTCAGATATATCCAGCCTAAAAGATGAAAAAGTATCTATTAAATGTATTGTTATTCTTAATAAGGGCTCGTCATGCTGTGTAATAAGGGCACTCACAATGGTTGCAATTACTTCATTTTGGACTCTTTTAGAATCCCATGGTTTTGATTTACTTGCAGACTTTAAACTTCTTCTATATGTAGCATACTCTTCACATAGTTTTGTATTGTCAGGATTAATCAAGCATATACGAATATCTCTACCAATACTTTCATGTCTTGCTGCCTCAGCCATTAAAGGTAAAGTAGAAGAACGAGTATATCTACCTGTCGCCCCCTTAAAAATCCAACTTCTAGAATCTTGGGTAGCGTTTTTTAATAGTTTTGAGATTTCTTTTGGTTCTAAAACTTCCATTTTCGACTTTTTAACAATCTTGGGAGTGAACCAAAAAATAAATATACCAATAAAAATTGTAACTATTAAAGATGTAGAAAATTTATCCAATAAAGAAGCTATAAACTTAGGCCATTCTAATGATAAGTTTGGGTCAGCCAAAGGAAGTAAAAATAAACGTACCAGAATGACAACTATTAGTAACAATATAACTGTTGTAAAAAATGGACGCTTATAATGTTCTTTTTCTAATATTTTTTGCATATTAATTCCCCTTCTTCCATAAAAAGTAATTTATTATAGCTAATATTCATTACTAACGATAAGAAGTATAAAGGTGCTGTTTAATATTACATTTTAATAATATTGTCTGTTGAAATCACACTCACTGCAAATCCCCATATTTGATTTATAATTAGTATATAAACATTCATAAAAAGGATTGATATGTACTTATCATCTGAAGCACAAGAGAAGCTAAAAGCACTCGCTAAAAAAGAGCAGAGAAATCCCAGTCAACAACTTTTGGTCATTATAGACCACTACGAAAATAACAGAGGTTAAGCACGATGAACGTGGGAGACTTCTTCTTATCATTTGTACCACGTTCTCACGTCTCCTCTATGAGAGAAGTACACCTTCTCTCTGTTTATAAAAAGGAATGTAATGAAAAAAGAACTAAAAATAGACCATTTTGAATTGATACTCAGTGAAGGTAGAACAGTTGAATCAGTAAAGTATATGAAAGATGAAATCATTAAACGCTCAGTAAAAGAGCTGGAGGATATCCAAGACCCTGAAGAGCTTTTGAGACTACGTAAACAGTATAGAGAAGATATCAGCAGTAAAGAGACGTTCATCAAACAACAAAAGGCACGATTCACTAAAAACAATAAGCAAAGGGATAAAGACCTTGCTACATGGAATGAGTTTACCAGTGAATTCTCAGAACTATGTAGGAAGCATGGAGTATCGTTTGATAGTGTTCCAATTCATTTGGGATATGGACGTACTTTTGCTGAAAAGTTATCGACTATCAAACCAGACAGCTTTGTGAGCATTGATAATCAAAGAATACCTCAAAAGAAAAGCGATTCTATCTTAGATGATGACCTCAAAGTTTTGTTTGAAGCAAGAGTGAGAGCCGACCTTTTAGAACAAATCATTGAACGTAAACATAAAGCTATGAAAGAGCTTTTTTCTCCAGCCCCAGAGTAAGTAAAAGGTAAGTGATTATGACCAAACAGCAACATGACTTCTGTATAGCCTTTGTAGAGACCAGAAGCGTGAAAGAATCCGCTTTGAAGGCTGGGTATAGTGAATCCTATGCCTCTACTAAAGCTTACAACCTTCTCAAAGAGCCTGAAATCATGGATAAAATCGCTTACCTTGAGAAATCCTACTACCAAGAGCAGTTCAAAGACCTAGCACTTGATAGCGTGAAAAACCTCAAAGATATCATTGGTGATGATACAAATAGAGCAACACAACTCAATGCAATCAAGTATGCTCTTTCAATGGCTGGAATAGCTGATGAAAGTGCTGAGTCTGGAACAATTGAAATCAAAGTGAAATTACCTGATGGTTTATGATATTGACCTCTCAGACCTACAAAGTGCTATGACCCCTAAGGGGTATGAAGCACTCAGTATCAAAACAAGATATCTTATCTCTTACGGTGGTGCTGGTTCTGGTAAATCCTACAGCACTGCTCAAAAGGTACTCTTTAGAATCCTCACTGAAAATGGTCATAGATTCTTGATAGCTAGAAAAACAGCCAGAAGCCTAAAGCGTTCAGTATTCCAGCTCTTTAGGGATATTATCAGTAAATGGGGGTTAAGTGACCTCTTTATAATAAATCTTTCAGACCTTTCCATTACTTGTAAGGCAAATCAAAATCAACTCATCATGAGTGGTTTGGATGATGTTGAAAAGCTAAAGTCTATTACTGGTATTACATCCATTTGGATAGAAGAAGCCAGTGAGATAACACAAGAGGACTTTATCCAGCTAGATTTGAGGCTTAGAGGGCATACAGAGCACTATAAACAGATTATCATGACCTTCAACCCTACCAGCTCTAAATCGTGGTTAAAAGCCCGTTTCTTTGATAATATCGATAAAGATGCAACTATCATTCATAGTACTTACCTTGATAACCCTTTTTTAGATGAGAGATACAAGCAGGTGCTTCATGACCTTATAGGACAGAATAAGAACCTTCATGATATCTATACAAAAGGTATCTGGGGTGATAGAACGGGGCTTATCTATCCAGAGTATGAACTTATTGAAGAGCTACCAGAGGATTATGAGTTTAAGACCTATGGTATTGACTTTGGGTTCAATCACCCACAAGCACTTGTTGAAGCAAGAGTTACCAAAGATACAATCTATGTAAAAGAGCTGTTCTATAAGAGTCAAACCCTAGTTACTGACCTGATAAGTTTTATGAAGCGTGATGGTATCAAAACAGATAGCATCATCTATGCTGACTCAGCAAACCCAGATAAGATACAAACGATAGTTAATGCAGGGTATAGACGATGTAAACCAGCTAAAAAAGATGTACTTGCAGGGATTGACCATATCAAGAGCAAAAAGCTCTATGTGACCGCTGATAGTATAAACCTTATCAAAGAGCTTGAATCCTACTCATGGAAGCTTGATAAAAACGGTGAAGCAATGGAAGTACCAGCCAAGCTTTTTGATGATGCACTGGATGCTTTACGTTATGCAGTCTTTACAGGTGAAAAGATAAAGATATCCATAGCCCAAGCAGGAAGGAGAAAGCATGATAGTTTCAAAGAATATGGAAGTGCTGGAGGATTCAGCGGATATGACTCTGGAAATATGAGAGGGTTTTAACTCATAATTCAAAGTATAAAATTATCTTAATAGGATATACTTTTTTGGAATATTTATTAAAAAAGGGGAAAAATAATGTTACTAACACCTTCAGAGTTAAGAACAGTTATTTCGGTTGGCGGTAATTTAATATTAGATGCAAGAAGGTATACTCCTAGTGAGATGAGAACTTTTGTTTCACTTGCTAAAGCAAATAATACACAGATAACGGTTAGAAACCCACATAAATACACGGCATCTGAAATTAGGTCTATTGCTTCTACTGGAGCAAATGGAACAGTTACTTTTGATTATGCAGACTTTATTACTACTTAACTAAAAAATTCAGAGGAATAACCTCTGAATGGTCTCATCTAAATACTTACTTTCCATCAGCAAATCCATCAATGAGTTTTTCTCGTTTAACTTTTTCAATGGTTCCTTTATTGATAGCAAATAATGTCTTAATAATTGCATCATAATAATTCTTAAATATTTTCTCAGTAAAAGGCATGACTTCACCTTCCCATTCAGATAAAGAAGGAAAATCTGATGCATCTTTAGAATCAATTTCACCATTACGATGTAAAATAATATTTCTTACTCTATTTGCTTCAGCAAGATTATTGATATGAATTTCTTCTATATCAATTTGAACACCAAACCATGCAAATATAGTTTTTAATCTTAGAAAATAATCTATACCAGTATTTTCTGTAAGTTGTTTAGCCTTCAACTCCAATTTTGATGCTAACTCAAAACATATTGATTTGGTCCATGGCCATTCTTCAATACTATATGGTGTTTTTTTAAATTTTGTTAATATAACTTCGGCACTAGTACGGTCATTTTCAATAAAATCAGAAAAACAATTTTCTAGTCCAGCCTCGAATGAAGACCATATACCAATAAATGAATGAAGATATAGTTCATGAAAGCCTTCTGACTCCATTTTTTTAGTCCAATTTGATAGTTCTTTTGCATTTGCTAAAATCATATCTTTTTGAGGAACTACTTCACCTGTTTTATTTTCCATCAAATGAATTAAATTATTTTGAATATCATAATAATTAGATGAATGTCTTATACACTTTCTATAATTTGATATAAGGAAGAAGTCTTTGATAATAAATGAGCTAGTCATTTGCATTGCATAAAAAGGCCATCCCTTTTTAGGGTCTGTTCCTAATTTAGGTTTTTTGAGACTATACATAATGTACTCTTTTAATTTTTTAGTCGTTTGTATGTAGTTAAATGCTTAAAATAATAAGAGCACACTTGCCCTCACTATTTAAGCTTGAAAAGATTAATGTATTTGTTCAGGAAGAGGTGTACTATGATTACATGTACACGTAGGACTCAATGTTCCATCACAACATACTTGCCTTCCACTGTCATTACATCCACACACCCCACCATGATGAGAACAACATCCACGTTTAGCAAGTTTTTTGTCCTCAACTTGTTTATGAGATGCTTGTTGTATTGGATTATTCATTTTATTCGTATCTGGAAAAGTTGTATTTGCGAATACAATAACACTCAACATTATTAATAGGCTACTAAGTTTTTTCATTTCTACCCCTTTCTTTTTTTTAGTTTATCACAAAGAGTAAAGATAAACAAAATAGTTAAATAGTTTTAGGCTAGAATAGACATAAGAATAAAAAAGGGGGTTTGAAGATGGGTTTTTACATTCGAAAAGCTATTAGTGTTGGTCCGTTTAGATTTAATCTATCAAAATCAGGTATAGGGGTATCTGCTGGTATTACTGGGTTTCGTGTAGGAACTGGTCCACGTGGTAATTATGTTCATATGGGGCGTGGAGGCTTATATTATAGGCAAACATTACCATCATCGGGAAGCAATACTTCTGATGGGAATTCTAGTCATCCAGAGTTACACGAAAGATATGAAGAGCTTGAACATGAACCACTAACCGAGATTGAAAGTGGTGACATTGCTAAGATGGTTGATTCTTCTTCAGCAGGACTAGTTGCTGAAATGAATGAAAAGAGAAAAAAGGTACGGATATGGCCCTTTGTTGCAGGATTTGGTCTTTTAGTTACATTGTTTACTTTGAATAAATCAGATTCGGCAACTCCTGCAATAATCTTTGCGATTCTTACTACAGTATTAACCTATCTAGCTTCCATCAAAGATAGTCTTAGAAAAACGACAGTTATTTTTTATGAACTAGAACCAGATATTGAATCTCTGTTTCAAAAATTACATGATGCATTTAATAAGATTTCATCATCATCAAGAAAGTGGCATATTGAGGCAGAGGGTGGGGTGAAGGACAGAAAACGTAATGCAGGTGCTACAAGTGTTATTAAAAGAACATCAATATCTTTAGAAAGAGGGAACCCACCTTATGTAAAAACCAATATTGCTATCCCATCTATTCCTGTAGGGAATCAGACTTTATATTTTTTTCCAGATAAGGTTTTAGTATTTGAGTCTAATAAAGTTGGTGCAGTCAGTTATCCACATTTAAATATATTGGTAGAAAATACAAGATTTATAGAAGAAGAAAGTGTACCCAAGGATGCAAAAGTAGTTGATACAACTTGGAAATATGTTAATAAACGTGGAGGACCTGATAAGCGATTTAAGGATAACCGAGAATTACCAATTGCTCTATATGAAGATATACACTTTACAAGTGATACAGGACTAAATGAACGTATTGAAGTCTCAAAAGTTGGTTTTGGTGATGACTTTGTAGATGCTATTACATTATTGGCTAAGGGTATTTAACTAGATAAAGTAATATTTGTTAGTTTTTATATATCCACTCTTATGTTAACCATTAAATCACGTCTACACTGTAAACTTGAATTTTATCGTCAATTTTGAAACCTTAAATGACTCTAGAGACCCCTAAAATAGGGGAGGTAGTTTTTTCGTCAGGCTTTAAACTTAAATCAATTATTATAAAAAAATGCGGTGCTTTTTCTTTGGAAAAGCATCTATCTCTTTTTGGGTATTTGTATTTATCTATGGGGTATTTATATTTTATCTACTGGGTATTTGTTGTAGATTTACCGCTCACGGTGCAAACCGCTTACGGATAAACTAAGGAGTGGTGAAAATATTCTCAGTTTTAGTTTGGAGTGTTTTTAGTACGGCACTAAAACTATACTTGTAGTTATCAGCCAAACTCATAATGACCTCATGCACATTATCTGTGGTCACAGTATAGTCAAGCTCATACTCTCCTCTATCTGCCATTGCCTTTGCGATAAGGTGTCTATCTTCATTAAAATAGAATATCTCTGCACAGAGTGTCGCATCCTGTCCATTGACCATTGCATCGAATTCAAACATCTTATTGGCTTCAAGCTCTTCATAGGGGTGTGAGTTGTTCCAAAGAAGTTCTTTGGCTATTTTGTACTGTGTTGACAAATTATCCTCCTGATAAAATAGCTTGTCTAATGTCTCTGGCTTCCAAACAAACTTCACTTCGATATATCGTTTTGCAAATGTACCGCTTCCTGAGCGGTCTTGGATAACCTCTATAAGGTCTAATTCTGCAAGAAACTTCTTGATTTTTGGTAGCAGGGATTGACCTATCCCTGTACCTTTCATAATAAAAGTATCTGTTGCATATACCCTAATGTTCTTTTGTCGCCTTGCAGTGTGATATAAAAACGCATACACTGCATAGGTATAGCCTGTATAGTTTTTCTCTTCACTATCTTTGAAATAGTTGAAGATTTTTGACATGATGTCATCATGTATCACTACAGGTAGCACCTTATCGGTGGTAGGAAGTAAGCTACTCATCTTTATTTCCATAAGAAGCAATAATGAGATAAATGCTCTTCTTTACTTTTTCCCAACTGTTATTGAGTAAAAGCTCCATTATCTTTATCCTGTCTGCTTCATTGGTGACAATGGTAGCTATTGTCTCCATCTTTTCAAGACTGAGTTTAGTATGGGTCTGGTAGACGATTGTTGCTAATGCTTTACTGTTTGAGTGAGCGATTGTGAGTAGGCTACTCTTTTTGGCATCGTCTATCTTTCTCCACCCTCGATTTATAGTGATGTTTGTAGCAAGTGATTTCCACTCATCACTTATATCCATCTCTTCGATAGTGGCTACATTAGCACGTAGCTCTCTAATCTTCAGTTCTAATTGTTCTTGTGGTATTGGTAGATGTTGAGTTATTATTGTTCTATTAGCTGGAAATACCATAATTCATCCTTTGAAATTTCGTAGTTTTGAGTAGGGTGTATCCTTCCCTTTTTATGGGTAATCTTGCCCTACGAACTTGGGCTAAAGGTCGAAACTTTAAGAGAGATTTGAGAGTGATGTGTGGTATAATTGAGTTCTCATATTCAAGATACCCCATCACCTCTTTACACTGTTAAAGTTATGATGGAAGTATCCTACATATCACACCTCCTTAAGAAAATTATCATTATGCGGTCTTTATTGTTTGAGAAAGAAACTCTGCTACATCAATGATGTTAAACACAACTTTGGCATTTTTGCTTTTCCCCAATTTTTTATAGTTGGGTATGCCGTAACCTTTAGAAATATAGGAGTCAATCGTACTATAGGAAATACCAAGCTCTTTAGCCATCTCGGCTTTAGAGAGCGTAGCTTTTCCATAACGGTCTTTAAGGTCGTTATAGATTAATTGTTGTTGAAGTGTCATAGTTTGCCTTTGTTTGGGTTTATAAAGGCAATTATAAAGCTTTCTAGGAATGTTGCATAGATATTTTTTTTATAAATTTACGTAAAAAAATACCTACCTTAATCAGCAAAAACTATTTGATTATTTACTTGTAAATGAAATAAGTCTGGGTAGTGCTTAAATACTGTATTCTTATTTATACTTGGCAATAAAAATTTTGATAAAGATAATGTTTGCTTTACACTAAGTCCAAAGTATGCATTGGATATTGCAATCGTTGGTATGTGTGAACGATACTTTATTGAGTCACATAAATATATTAGTTCTTCTGCCAACTCTATTTTCTCAATACCTACTTTGAACTTTTTAAGAGTCTCTAGGTTTTCCTCATACTTTTTTTTGTCTGTTTTATCGATTATAGACAATATGCCTTCAGATACAGAAGCGTTAATTAATCCTACAAGAAGTCTTTCAAATATTGGTTTGTTTGTGTATTTCGAGTCTACAACCCTATCATCATAAAGAAAAGATAATGGATGATTTTTTGTCTTAAACTGTCCTAGTGCTTTATTGCTATCTGATACTTTTAAAAATAAATCTTTTATATGCATTATAGTGTTTAACATATCTTGTAAAGGAACTTTTTTATTAATAATACTTTCATAAAGTGACAAATCAATATTTTCTATTTGCAAAGTAGCTTCTTCAAAAGTATTATTAAGAACTGTCTGCAGTGATTCAATGTTGTTTTGCAAGGCTTCGCTCAAATAAATTTTATCAATTATTGAGTTAATTGAGTTAATATAGTTTTCATATATGCCGGACTCATGTGCATATTCCATTTCTTCATACATAAACTCTTCACTAAACATAGGTACTTTTTTACATATTTCACACATAGTTTTTACTAAATAGTTTTTAGCAAAATCCATTATTAAATCATGTCTATGTTCAAAACTTTGTTTACTGAGCATATCCGATAAAACTTCTTTTACACCTTCATGCTCCAATAAATACCATGTTGTTCTGCTAAGAAATGACATTGTGCTCATCATCATAAGTTCAATCATGTCTGATAGGTCATCAGTTATACCATCTTCATCCATGAACTCGTTTAAAAAACTAATAACTGGAACCCTAACTAGTGGGATAAGATAATAGCTGACACCTCCCTTGTCTCTAGGAATATTGACTTTTAGAGAAATTATTACTTCTTCAGTAGTATCTTCCTTAGTTGTCAGTTGTTCGAGTTCTTCATTCGTCCATTTATCTATATTCCACTTAAAAGCAAAAAGTTCTTCAAGTTCTTCGTCTATAATTGATTTCATCTATAGAGTCCTTTCACAGCTTCTATCCCTTGGTCTGGTGCTAGCTTTGCATATCTCATCGTTTGGGCGATGTCTGCATGGTTCATTAAGTTCTTGATAGTAAGTATTGGTACACCTGCTATGGCTAACTGTGAAGCGAATGTGTGTCTAAGTGTATGTATCACTACACGGTTTTTAAAATCCCTAATCTCAAGTCCTTTGTTAAAGAGTCTATCAAGTATCTTTTTTAAATGCCTTTGTATCGTTCTTGAAGCAGTTTTCTCTTCACTTCCACCCACAACATAGTCATTTGCTTTTAAAGATTTTATATGGACTTCTAATACTTGTTTATACTCGTCATCATAAAAGCCTGTGTATGTACCCCCGCTCTTAAGGTCTTTTATAGTTACGCTATTAGTATCGAGTTTAATATCTTTCTTTTGAATATTCAGTACACCCTCAAGTCTTGCTCCTGTCATGAGTGCTAACTTTACAAAGTGATATAACACATCATCGTCTTTTATCTCATTAGTTAATTTCTTCACTTCATCAAGAGTAAGATATCTTTCCCTCTTATCATCAGTCTTTAGCTTCTTAACACCCGTACATGGATTTATGAGCTTTAAATCCTTTTCTTTAATACTGTGGTTAATGATGGCACTTAAGAGCTGTATTATCCCGTTAATGGTCTTTGGTGCTTTCATTTTTGCTTTAAGTGCTTTTTGAAGATTAGTTATATCTGCCTTTGTAATACTGTTTATGTCCTTAGAACCTAAAGAGGGCTTTATATGGAGATTGTAACGACCCTCTTGTTTCGTGTTGGCTTTGTTCTCATGCGCTTTATCTTTGAAGTAAACATCTGCAAGATTATCAAGGGTAGTGATATGCTTCTTTTTTCTATGTTCTTGGGGGTCAACACCATGTTTGATTTTATTGATGAATGTAGCACGTTGATTGTAAGCGAATGTTTCGGTGATTCCATTGGATTTTTTACCAACGGTATAGCGTATAAGTTTACCTGTATTATCTTTGTAAGTAATGGAGTAGCTTATATCTCCATCCACTAATTGATTGAGATAAACACCTGTATATTTTTTTGACTTTATACGTGACATTTTAGCCCTTATATTGGTTACCTATTGGTTACCATTTATTGTGATACATGAGACTATTATATGAAAGTTTGGTTAATGAAAGATTTATATATATCCCTTTATATAGGGGCTATAGAGGTAATTTGTAAAACTTTAAGGAAGTATGTAGAATTGTATAAATAGAATCCCTCACTGTCCGCCATTCAAAATAAACTTCCCAAAACAAACTTTTTAATCTAAATATAGATTTTATATTTCATTTACTCTATTGACTGATTTCCAGATCTTATCCATTTTAATTTATAGTATAAAAGTTGATATGCTGAAAAAGACGTTGCATAATAAATAATCTAGTTTTGTTCTAATGTTCTATATGCATTCCACCTCAGGAGAAGTGGAACGAGAGAAGCTTCTTTATATCCATCCCACTGCCTTTAAAT
The DNA here is from genome assembly GCF_058374785.1 of Sulfurovum sp. MH2-6. Lineage (NCBI taxonomy): Bacteria > Pseudomonadati > Campylobacterota > Epsilonproteobacteria > Campylobacterales > Sulfurovaceae > Sulfurovum > Sulfurovum sp. MH2-6. The sequence continues at coordinate 1,330,877 of NZ_CM178170.1, read as the reverse complement.
GATAAAAGTTAAGTTGACATTATTACGAATATCGTATATAATGTAATAAAAAGGAGAGAATTGTGACTAAAAGTGAAATAAGCAATATCCTAGATATTCCACTTACAACACTGTACGATTGGGAAAAAGAAGATCACCCTAGAAATAAACTTTACAGGTATCTCTCCAATACAAGTAAAAGTGTTGCTACAAAGATTCTGAATAAGAGAAGTACACACCGTATTTTACATATCTTGAACAGAAATATTGCAGATAACTATAAATATACGATCGAGGAAGTAAAAAAAGCATTTTCAAAAGATGAGTATAGCCTTGTAACACAGAGAGAGAAGATTATATATTCAAAGTTTTTTAAAGAGTGTGACGAGGAAGATCTAAATGATCTGGTGGAAAATTTGAATGTTTCTAAAAGAGATATCAAACGTATCTATAAAGATATGCCTGAACGTGCCTTACCTGGTGTTGCTAAAGTATGGGATAGAAGATTTAGATTAAGTAGTAAAGCACCAAATGCAAGTACTCTCAAAAAAGCAGTTCATACAGATTTTGCAAAGCAATATTTAAATAAAAAAAGTACATTAGAGAATGTATGATTTTCAGCTTCAAGAGGAGATGCTTGATATCTCTTTGGAACTGCTTAGAGATGTTGGTATAGATGCACCGGCAGCTCTCGGTGGAGGAACTGCACTTAGTGCCTTCTATTGGCAACATCGTTTCTCTACAGATATAGATATTTTTATATACAGTAATGAAAAAAATGTTCTTAATAAAATTGATCCAAGAAATACAGATCAGGATATCAAAGCAAGGCTTTCCAGAATCAATTATAAGGATGATCTTAAAAAACACCCAATATATACAGAAATAGCTATTGATAATAATAGCAAGATGCAGTTTTTTACAGTCAATGGTTTTACCGCTACCCCATATTCACAGGTTAGATTATGGGGTAAAGAGATACTTATTGAAAGTATTGAGGAGATTATTGCAAAAAAAGTTTACTACAGGTGTGGAGATGCCAACTCGAGAGATCTATTTGATCTAGCCGTTGCCATCTATAAAGATCCTACTATTCTAATCTCAATCAATGTAAAAAAAGAGAAATTGGAGAGACTATATGATAGTGTTGCTACAATATTTGAAAATGAAGAGCTCATGGAGATCTACAAATTAGAAATAGAGATGATGAAGCCTGTGGAAGAGTATATTGATATAGCTAGAAATGGCATTATGTATTTGAAAACGTTTTTAGAAAATTATATTTCAGGGCTTGAGATGAATATACCAACAATGGAAGAGTATTGTGAAGAACTAAAAGAGTATAGTTATAAAAAGTAATAGATCAATTATGTTTGGCAGAGTCTGCCAGATTTGTACGTCATTTGTTCGCCAACAGCTAACTGTTTTTTTAGAGAGTACCGAATTTTTGAATCCCTCATCCACTACCACATCAATTCCTAAAACAGATACTTCCAGACTAACCAATTTTTGACTCTCCCCAAATTTATCCCGGTTTTTGCCGGAAATTAAGTACCGTCCGCTCATTGGAGGTCGTGCATCCTCTCTTAGACTTGGTAGAGAAAAAGTAACAGTTGCTGTTGAATAGGGTGGGTAAATGTGCCTTTGGTCATTTGTTATTTTGTTTTATCTGATATAGTGGCGAACAAATATGAAGATTTGAGTACGCATAGGCAGACGGTTGATATAGAGAGTTAGTTGTTGTCATATTCAAATGTGTGCACGTTTTTAAGATAAGGAAACTCTATGGAAAAGACAAACAAAACCTCTGCAAGGGTAGAGACGCTCAGCGACCTTGCGAGACTGGCAGATTATTCACTCATGGACAGACTGAGCGCTGACCCGGAGGCGACTTCAGACGGAGTGGATCATGCGCCGCGACAGGTCTTCAGCGGACATTTTGTTCCCGTCAACCCTACACCGATTGAAGACCCCGTCTATATCGCTCACAGTGAGAACTTCTTTCGTGAACTCGGATTTAGCGACGCTTTGGCAACATCAGAGAATTTTATGAAAATGTTCTCCGGCGATAGCTCGCAACTTCCCGCGCCGATGCGTCGGCATAGTTGGGCAACAGGGTATGCACTCTCCATCTACGGGTCTGAATACTATGAGCAGTGTCCGTTTCGAACGGGAAACGGGTATGGTGACGGTCGTGCCATCTCCATCCTTGAAGCGGTGATCAATGGACAGCGCTGGGAGATGCAGCTCAAAGGTGGCGGTAGAACACCTTATTGCCGGGGTGCGGATGGTCGTGCCGTCCTGCGTTCGAGTATTCGCGAGTTTCTGGCACAAGAGCATATGCATGCCCTGGGTGTGCCGACATCACGCTCTTTGACCCTCTACACCTCCAACACAGAGACGGTAAAGCGGCCATGGTTTACCAATGGGTCATACTCAAGAGACCCAGAAGTCATGATCGATGAGGCCGTTGCTATCACCACACGGGTTGCACCTTCGTTTCTTCGGGTAGGGCAACTCGAACTTTTCGGCCGGCGTGCCCGTAAAAATGAGCATCCAAAAGCGATGGAGGAGCTTGAGCAGATCGTGCTGCACCTCATTGACCGTGAGTACAGTGACGTCATCGATGCAGATCTGCCTATACAGGAAAAAGTCCTCCTGCTGGCACGTGAGTTTCGAAAACGGCTCACCTCGCTGGTAGCAAACTGGATCCGTGTCGGCTACTGTCAGGGAAATTTCAACAGTGACAACTGTGCCGCAGGCGGCTTCACCCTTGATTATGGGCCATTCGGGTTTATCGATATGTTTGACCCGAGGTATCAGCCGTGGACGGGCGGCGGGGTTCACTTCTCATTTCTCAACCAACCGCAAGCTGCCGAGCGTAACTTTCATATGTTCTGCCTGGCGTTGAAACCGCTGCTGGAGTCGAGTCAGGATGCGCTGGATCAGTTGGATGAGATAAGAGAGGGATTCCCTCAGGTCATGCAGGGACAGATGATAAAGATGTGGGCTTCCAAGCTTGGACTACAAACGTTGAATGCATCACTCTTCAATAGACTTGTAACGCTGATGATAGAGACCTCTGTCGACTATACGATCTTCTTCCGCGAGCTCTCTACGGTACCTGAGGATATCTCTCCACTCACTAAAAGCTTCTACGGTGACTCCGTATCGGATGAAAAGATTTTAAAAAGTTGGTCGGAGTGGCTGGAACAATGGAGATCACTTATCCATACTACAAACCCTGCCGACATCAATGCCACTTCGGATGAATCACGTGAAAAGCTTTCAAACAAAATGAAAGCTGTTAACCCAAAATACACGTTGCGGGAGTGGTTCCTCGTCCCTGCCTATCAACAAGCTGCCAATGGAGACTATACGCTTATCAAAGAGTTGCAGGAAGTGATGACAAACCCCTATGCGGAGCAATCCAAAGAGATAGAGGAGAGATACTATAGAGCCAAGCCCTCTGAGCTCTTTGACATTGCCGGCATATCCCACGTCAGCTGTTCGTCGTGATTATAAAAAAATAGCAAAATGAGGAGTATCTCTGGGGGATAAGAGATGCCCAAATAGATCTCTTGACAAACGGGGACGTTATAAAAACGCTTACCCGAACTTCAATCCTCAAGCAGTTGTATTCTGATATTGCTGCGACGCATTGCTTTGGAATTTCTTGCATACATTTTAAAGCATAGAAGGAGAGCCAGCACTATCGTGCTGATCACAATAAGACTGACCAGGTATTCAGTGAAATGTTCGTGAAAACCGATCCACACTACAGCGATCGCTCCAATGAATATGAATGTGTATAATAACTTCATAGCTACCCTCCTGATACAACAGATTATAATGATTGTAGCATCTTGGTCGATTACTTGAAGATAATATGTCATATTGAGATATTATGGTTTGATTAGTAATTTAACTGGTTCCATATCTCTTGATATAAAATGAGAGAAATGTAGAGTGTATGTCTATAAAACATACTCCCATTGTTTAAACATCTCGCTGATCTTTTTCATATCATCATCTACAGAAAGATTTACTATTTTATAGCCTTTTTCCAGATAAACTTTGATCTTCATAAGGACTCCTTTTTTAGCTTACTACAGGTTTACTGGTGATCCTATCATAGTAATATGCATGAACTGTTCTATCTGCTTTTTTTGTTCCTACGTTGTACGTGGTAACGAAGAAAAAGAGTAAATTTTTACGATTTAAAGGGGTAGTATTTGGTCAGGTTGATCCCAAACTCTTTTTCACGAATGAGTAGCGGAGCAAGGATATCAAACTCAAATAAAGCTTGAAGAGTATGGTCAATAGTTAACTCCTCGGCATGACAATTGAAAATATCCATGAGTTCTCCGGCGATCACATCAGCACGTATCTCCTCCATACCGGCATCCAGTAGACAGGTCGTGAAGAATTCTCTAATGACCTTCAATCCTTTTGCTTTTGTCTGCGGCGGTGTATAGGGGACACTCATGATCTCAACGATGGTATCGGGTAAGACTTTTCCCGTTCTTGCCGACATAAGCCTGGCTTGTTCTATATAGGTTTCCTGTAGTTCTTCATACCTTTCATACTCTCTATCTATCGTTTGGTTTGAGTCTATCTCTTCATAAATAAATTGATGAAAACTGTAAACATAGACAAGAACGGACTGAACCGCACCTAACTCAGCCTCATTTCTGATCTCAAAGGTGTCGCTGTCATCTATCCGCCTGCCGGTGATCTCATGAATGGGTTTTAACACCAACGTTTTCTTCTGATCAAATGTTGTAGCATCCTCTTTGATCCATTCTCTTCTTCTCTTCGGTTTTTCGATTTCAGCTTTTAGATCAGTTTTCATTTATATAACCTTTTCGCAGTTTCAGCCCTGGCCGGATGCTCATTGGGAAATTTTCATTTCCTATAGAGATAAGGAGCCCATGCCCATGGCTTTATCTCAGGATAAGCGTAGCTTTTAGACTTCGAACGTTAAAAAATTTTAACATATGACTATTAGATAAAGATTAAAAAATAATATAATTTATGATGATTTTTTATGCAAAGTTTTAAAGGATACTTTCTTGTTACCATTGTAGCCGTGATAACAAGAGCGAGTAACCATTACAACTGACGGTTCATTTGTGTATCGGCTATAGGCGGTAAGCCGAACATCCTTGCATACTCCCTGCTGAATTGTGAAGGGCTCTCATATCCTACTTCGAAAGCAACCTGTGCCGCCTCGATATTTTGGGAGATCAAAAGCTGTCTTGCCTCCTGCAGGCGGAGATTTTTTTGAAACTGTAACGGACTCATGGCAGTGATCTTTTTGAAGTTATGATAGAGTGATGATTCACTCATGCTCACTGAACGTGCAAGTTCTTTGACATTAAGGGGTGATTTATACCCGTCCTTTATCTTCGTAATGGCCTCTACAACACGTTGTTCCACACTGCCGTCTCTCACGTACTGTCGGAAAATATACCCACCATCATCACACATGACCGTATAGAGGATCTCTTTGATGATCAAGGGTGAAAGTACAGGAATGTCTTCTGTGGAATCAAGCAAGCTGACAAGACGGGAGACAGCTTCAATCAACCGTTTGTTCATCTCTCCAAAATAGAGCCCGCTTTTCGCAGTGCCGGTATGGTTTGGCCTGGAGGGTATATCTTTGAGTACATCGAATATCTGTTCCATGGTAAAAGTAATGGTAAGTCCTGCATAGGGCTTTTGAGGCGATGCTTCTGTGATACGCACACGTGCCGGCATATGTACTGATGCAAGCAGGTATTTGTCGGGATCATAGGGGATGAGCTCCTCACCGACTCCTACCTCTTTGGCCCCCTGGACGATGATACAGAGAGAGGGTTCATAGACAGTCGCAAGCATATCTGTCGGCTCGGTTTTGTAATAAAAGCAGAGCTGCTCCATGGGAGTATAGATCAGGTTCTCATCATGGTAGGCTGCTTCGATCTTGTTTTTAATCTCTTCTTGATAGCTTTTAAGTGCTTGATTGGACATAACATACTCTTTTTTTTGACATTATACACTATTTGCAGAATTAGGCAATTATGAAGAAGAATCGTTCTATCACAAATATTTATATTGTGTTATTATATGACTATATCGGTGCTGTGATCAACAGTAAATAAAAAGTGAGGAGCTCACGATGGATACGCTAACCAATGACGAGTCACGCAGAGATTTTATCAAAAGATCGGCAGCCCTGGGGGCAGGTTTGGTCTTTATCGACCCGACTGCACTCTTTGCAGATAATAAAGGAGAAATGATGAACGGTACTATTAAGACAAAAGGATATGCAGTATTTGATACCAGTGGTGTGTTCAAACCCTGGGAGTTCGAGCGGCGGCCTGTGGGGGATAATGATGTGTTGATCGATATCAAATATGCGTCGATCTGTCACTCTGACATCCACCAGATGAAAGGCCACTGGGGACCACAGCAGTACCCGCAGGTTCCTGGGCACGAGATCGTGGGGATTGTCAAAGCAGTAGGTAAGAATGTCACCAGGTTCAAAGTAGGTGACAGGGCAGGTGTGGGATGTATGGTCGATGGATGTACGACGTGTGAGAATGAAGAGCAGTATCAGAGCGATACACTCTTTACCTACGGCTACCCTGATAAGAGGGAACCGACAGGGATCTCACAGGGCGGATACTCCCAAAGTATCGTTGTGAGAGATCACTTTGTCGTACATATCCCTGAGAATCTTGACTTCAAAGTAGCCGCACCGCTTCTGTGTGCAGGGATCACTACCTATTCGCCGATCATGAAGTTTGATCTCAAAAAAGGAGACAAGGTCGGTGTAGCAGGGATCGGTGGTCTTGGACATATGGCGATCAAGCTCGCTGTTTCCAAAGGGGCGGAAGTTTATGCCTTTACGACAACAGCAGATAAAGTAGAGGATATCAAAGGTTTTGGTGCCAAAGAGGTGATCGTCGTAGAGGATACGAAAAAGCTCTATGAGCATGCAGGTAAGCTGGATTTTATGATCTGTACGATCCCTTATCAGTTTGATGTAGCTCCCTATGTCGCTACGGTCAAACCAAAGGGTTTCTTTACCTATGTAGGTATGCCTGAAAAATTTGAGATACTCTTGAGTAATCTCGGATTAGCTGCAAGCAGGGTCAATTTCAATGCGTCACTGATCGGCGGAATGAAAGAGACACAGGAAGTGGTGGATTATTGTGCTGCAAACAAGATCTACCCTCAAATCGAGATGATCGAAGCCAAAGAGATCACAGAGGCATGGAAAAAAGTGGAAAACAGAGAGGCTAGATATCGATACGTTATCGATTCTGCGACCATTTGATAGAGTAGCGAGATGGCAAAAATATTCATCACCGGATCCTCGGATGGACTTGGACTTTTAGCTGCCAAAATGCTCATGGAGCAGGGGCACGAAGTCATCCTTCACGCCCGCAACACAGAGCGGGCAAAGGATGCAAAAATGCTGCTGCCTGAAGCCAAGTGTGTACTGATCGCTGATCTCTCAGATATGGAGGAGACGAAACAGCTTGCCGAAGAGCTCAATGCACTGGGTCCATGTGATGCGATCATTCATAATGCCGGTGTCTATCAGGCAGATAGGCCCACTATTTTTGCGGTTAACGTCCTTGCCCCCTATATCCTTACGGCTATGATCACCAGACCCCAAAGGCTGATCTATATCGGTTCAAATATGCATCCGCAGGGCAGTGTGGTGACGAATGCTCTCTCGTTGGAGACGGGCGTCAGCTATTCTGATTCCAAGCTGCAGGTACTGACACTGGCAAAAGCCGTGGCACGCAAATGGCCGGGTATCTATGTTAATACGGTAGACCCGGGATGGGTACCGACCAAAATGGGCGGCTCCGCTGCAAGAGACGATCTGGATGAAGGTGCCGGAACACAGGTTTGGCTGGCATCAAGCGAAGATGCACTATGCAGCGGACGGTATCTCTTTCATAGGAGAGAGGTACCTTATGATTCCCGGGCAGATGATGAAGATCTACAGGAACAACTGATCGCACGTTGTGAAGAGATAAGTGGTATCAAGCTTCCTGCCTACTAAAGAGTAAAAGGAGAATTTAGTGATGAAATATATGGATAAAAAAGCGTTTGAAAAAGCCAATATGTTTGGAACAGGCGTTCCCAATGAGAACTATGCCCAGTATTTTGTGGGAGACTCCTTTCTTAACTTCTTACTGAAACCGGGGGAGTCCCCGCTGATCATGGCGAATGTCACGTTTGAACCGGGATGCCGAAACAACTGGCATATCCACCATGCCAAAAGCGGAGGAGGGCAGATACTGATCTGCACGGCCGGAGAAGGGTGGTATCAGCAGGAGGGAGAAGAGCCTGTCAGTCTTAAGGAGGGTTCTGTCGCTTATATCCCGACCAGCGTAAAGCATTGGCACGGTGCCAAGGCTGACAGTTGGTTCAGTCATATCTCTGTTGAAATACCGGGCAGTGAAACAAGTAATGAGTGGCTTGAGCCTGTCTCTGATGCGTACTATAACAATCTCAAGGACAAAGGATAAATAATGAGAACCGGATTTATCACTTTTTTGTTTTCCCTCTTTAGTGTCACTTGCAGTTTTGCAGCCCAAACAGGTACTTCTAACATAAAAGGAGCCGAAGCATTGGATGCAAGAGAGCAGGCTATTATTACCATCTCAGCCTTTACGGCAAACGGCGATATAGAGAGACTTAAACCCGCTTTGGTTGCAGGGCTTGAAGCGGGACTGAGCGTCAACGAGATCAAAGAGATACTGATATAACTCTACGCCTATGCAGGTTTCCCCCGAAGCCTCAATGCGATCAATGCTTTTATGGCAGTGATGCAAGAGCGAGAAGCCAAAGGGATCAAAGACACTCTTGGCAAAGAGGCCTCACCGCTCCCAAAAGATATGAACAGAGATGCATATGGCGCTGAAGTCCGACGGAAATTAGCCGGATGGAGCGAGGAGCCTCCTGCACAAGGTTATCAGCTCTTTACTCCTGTGATGGACAGCTACCTCAAAGAGCATCTTTTTGCCGATATCTTTGCCCGTGATGTACTGAGCCACCAAGAGCGGGAGCTGGTGACCATCTCGGCATTGGCAGCGATGAGTGGCACAGAAGGGCAGTTGATGTTTCACCTGGGTGCAGCGATGAATTTAGGAGTTACGATTCCGAAGATGTATGCATTCATTGCCGTAGTGGAAGAAAAAGTAGGCCAGGATGAAGCAGATATAGCGAAGCAGGTCTTCTCTGAGCTCTTGAAACATAGAAAATAATTGACATGAGGGAGTGATAAATGAAACCATTGATCTCAGGGATCATTTTTGTTTTACTGATGATTCCCTTGTTCGCTACAGATGGAGAAAAAATGCAAATCACTGTTCACGCAAATGGAAATATCACGGTCTTTCGACTGAACAATAGTCCGGCGGCAAAAGCGCTTTACGATCAATTGCCCTTGCGTATTGAGGTTGAAGACTATAGTCATAATGAGAAGATCTTTTACCCACCTAAACTACTTGATACAAGTAACACACCCTTGGCAGACGCGAAGAGCGGAACACTTGCATACTATGCCCCGTGGGGGAATGTTGTGATGTTTTACAAAGATTTCGGAAAGGCCAGCGGTCTCTACGAACTGGGTGATGCGGTATCAGGTGTTGAACATATTCAAGATATCTCCGGGAGTATAGAAATCAAAAAAGATCAATGATCATCCAAAGAGGTATTGACTTTTTGAAGTAACGTTAAAAACTGATCCGCTTCATCTTTGTCTAACTCTTTGATGAGTTCCTGATTGACCTCTTTTGCAAAACGGGTAAGTTTTTTGACTAAAGAGAGCCCCTCTTGTGTAAGTAAGATATTTTTCTTTCGTTTATCCTCTTGGGATTGTACTCTTTTCAGATATCCCTTTGATTCGAGTCTGTCTATGAGTCTTGTAACACTCGCTTCATCCCCGTAAACGTATTTCAGCAGTTCTTTTTGCGTTGTGGTAGTGTTTTTATAGAGATTCATAAGAATACTGAATTGTAAATGTGTCAGATCGTATTCCTGAATTCTGGACTCGATCAGTCTTTTGATCACAACAGATATACTGATAAAGTGATAGCCATAAGACTCTTGAAAGTTAAATTCTTCTTTTCCCATACCTTATTATAGCATGTTAAATAAATTACTTGCTATTAACAAGTTTTTAAGTTTCCGATCAATATACTTGTATTTAACAAGTAATTAAATTATCCAGGAGTTAAAAATGTCAAAAAGAAATGTTCTTATCACAGGCGGAGCAAGAGGTATCGGTGCGGCAGCAGCTAAAGCGTTGGGTCAAAACGGTTACAGGGTGTTTATCAATTATGTCAATAGTACACAGGTAGCAGATGAACTGGCGAAAGAGATCAATGAGAGGGGAGGAGAAGCCTATACTCTCCAGGCCGATGTAAGAGATGAGTCACAGATCAAAGCGATGTTTGAAACAATCAAAAATGAGCATGGCGGTGTCGATATACTCGTTTCCAATGCCAATATGCACTTTACACAAAAGCCTTTTGTCGATCAGACATGGAGTGAATTTTCCCAAAAGCTGAATGATGAGATGCATGCCTCTTATGTGTGTGCCAAATATGCGGCAGAGTCAATGATCGAAAAAAGGTTTGGCCGTCTTATCTTTATATCAAGTACGTTATCTGAGAGCCCTGCACCGGGTTTCATCGCCCATGGGTCTGCCAAAGGAGCGCTTGATACCTTCAGCAAATATCTGGCACAGGAGTTGGGTGCTTATGGGATTACCTCAAACATCATCGCACCGGGGCTGGTTTTGACAGATGCAACAGAGGGTGCCCCTGAAGAGTTTAAGGAGTTCATCAGATCAATGACCCCTACACAAACGATTTCAAAACCTGAAGATGTGGCGAATGCCATCGGCTTTCTGGTAAAAGAGGAGAGTAGTCAGATCACAGGGACCTATCTGTCTGTCAGCGGAGGTGCTTATCTCTCTTAGATTTGGTACACACCGAAGAAACACATAGGGGATCCTATCCGGATCAATCACCATGCGGTGTTTGAAACATACTACAGGTTGATCCGCCTTTTCCTCTTCCGGCCCTGAGGCCGGCATCCCATAGATAGAGTTTATACGCTCTCACTTCCCCGGTTTTGCCATTCGTTTCATATATTTGGAGAATCAGGCAATCCTGATGGATTATCTTTATAGCGCGTTCTGTAAGGATGGGCTATAATACCATCTATAAGAATATGGAGATGAAAATGGTCAATTTTAGCTATAGAAACCCAACAAGAATAGAGTTTGGAAGAGGCAAAGAAAACGAGATCGGTGCGTATATCGCTGAAGAGAAGGTAAAAAAAGTGCTTCTTACCTACGGTAGTGACCGTATCAAAAGAGACGGCCTGTTCGATGTCGTTGTCAAAAGCCTTGAAGCAAATGGTATCGAATACGTTGAGCTGGGAGGAATCGTCAGCAACCCGGTACTCTCAAAAGTGTACGAGGCAGTAGAGCTGGCGAAAGAAGAGTGTGTTGAAGCGATACTCAGTGTCGGCGGCGGTTCTGTGCTGGACAGTTCAAAGGCTATAGCGGCCGGTACGCTTTATGACGGTGATGTGTGGGACTTCTTTATCGGGAAAGGTGTGATCCAAAAGGCACTGCCGGTATATGACATCATCACCCTTGCAGCAACCGGTAGTGAAATGAACACGTTTGCCGTGGTCACGAACGAAGCAACGAAACAAAAATACTCTATCGCTTCACCACACCTTTATCCAAAGGTTTCCGTCATCAATCCTGAGCTTCAAAAGTCTGTCTCTAAAGAATATCTGGTCTACTCTGCAGCGGACATTATCGCACACTCTATCGAGGGGTACTTTACCGCCTCGTCACATCCGGATATCATTGCTACGTATATCGAAGCGAACATTGCTACGGTCATGAAAACCACGGAGACACTTTTATCAGATGAGGATGATTATGATGCACGTGGAGAGTTTGCTTGGGCAGCGACACAGGCCCTAAATGGCACGACCTATCTGGGAGTTGAAGGATATAGCTTTCCAAACCACATGATCGAGCATACTCTTTCTGCACTTTTCAATGTACCACACGGTGCTGGACTTTCGGTTATTATGCCTGCCTGGATGAAATGGTATGTTTCACCAAATGAAGGTCAGTTCAAACGTTTTGCACAAAACCTGTTCGGACTTTCCGGTGCAGTGGAAGGGATAGAAGCCTTGGAGGCATGGTTCAACAAAGTCGGTACACCGACCAAACTTTCACAACTCTCTATCAAAGAGAGTGACCTGGATGCGATCGTGGAGAATGCATGCGAGCATGCAGGCGCTTTCGGACTGGCTGAAATCTATACGAAAGAGGTCTTAAAAGAGATTTTGGAAAAAGCGTTGTAAGCGGTAAAACCAAACATATCTCATGATTGAAACCTTATAAATATATCACTTTATAAGGTTTTCATCCCTATCTTGTATTTTCCTTCCCCCTTTCTCTTCTCAAATGCACAATTAATAGGCAGGTAAAGAGCGCTGATAGCCTATGAAAAAGCTAGAATGAGACAAATGATATATGTGGGAGAGAACGTGAAAGAGCTCTATATATTTAAAGTAGGTGAAACGTTTGAAGATACCAAAGATCACCTGGGTGATTTTGACGACTGGGTGGGAGACTGTGTCACTGCAGAAGATATCACGATCAAGACGGTAGATATTTTGAAGGGAGAACCTCTCCCTTCTCTGAGTTCTACGATCATGGGAGTTGTGATTACCGGGTCCCATGCCATGGTGACCGAAGAACACCCGTGGAGTCTAGCCGTAGAGGAGTGGATCCGCCAGGCGACAAAACACCCTGTCGGAATACTTGGCATATGCTACGGACACCAACTGATAGGAAAGGCTTTAGGCGGCAGGTCGGATTTCAACCCAAATGGCAAAGAGATTGGTAGCGTAACGGTTGTTACCACCCTTGAAGCCAAAGAAGATCCTCTTTTTAACAACGCTCCTGGGATTTTCAATGCAAATGTTACCCATATGCAGAGTGTTCTAACGCTTCCGGAAGGTGCGGAAGTGTTAGGGTACAACAGCCATGATAGTCATCAGATCGTCAGATACGGCCAAGGTATCTGGGGTGTACAGTTTCACCCTGAATTTGATGTTCGGATCATAAACGCATACATTGAAGAACAGAGAGAAGATCTTATTCAACTGGGTTTCAGTCCTGAAATATTAAGAGAAAAGGTCACTGAAACAGCATACTCCAATACTCTTATCGATCAATTTATAAGAGTATTATCGGATAAAGAGCTGTTTGGATAGAATGGTATCTTTCCTGTCATCGTGAGGAGATAGATCCCGTCGGCAGGGAGTATCCCCGTTCTATACTTATGCCATGACTTCTGTCTCAACCCCAATACTTATGATTAATATAATATAAAAAGATTTGAATTTTATATAAAATAAAGTAAAAATATTTTATATTGGAAGTGTAAGATAACTGAATACCTGGATAAATAAAAGTATTCAGTGGGACTTTACAACATTTAGTTGAAAGATTCCCGCCCACTCAAATAAAGGCCTGTCTCTTTTAGCTAATCATACATTATTTTCTATCCAGGATACTGCTTAGTAGAGTATCGATAGAAATAGAGTGTAGGAAATTGCAGCAAAAGTTTAAGATTCCCGCCCGCTCAAATAAAGGCCTGTCTCTTTTCACCAGTAATCTATGAATTGTTCTGCAGAAGATACTTCTTTCATAGAGTGTTTGTAGAAGAATCATGTAGGAAATTTACAACAAGCGTTGGAAGATTCCCGCCCACTCAAATAGAGGCCTGTCTCTTTCCCATATATTGATGATTCAAAAGGAATTGATATGAAAAAATATAAAGAAGATAGATGGCTATATAGATCTATAGCGTTGATCAAAAGTTCACTTTTCGCCGTATTTTTGGTACTGGGATTTGGAACACAGGCAACAGCATGGGTACACCCTGACTACAGTACTAACCTGTTTGAACTGGATGGAAATATCACAGACGATACGACTCCCGGTGATGACTGGACGAATGTTAAGAATGGTACATCGGGTGCATTTGCTACGACTGATGGTATTTTGGAGGATGGATTAAGTCTGAGTATCTTTACCGGTGGCGGATCTAAAGATATTCGTGATATTCCACTATGGAAATGGACTCAGGGGTCCGTGCCGGATAAAGATGAGATCCTGCATGCCGCAGCTGCAGCATATAATGTAGAGGTCAATGGGAGCGATAATGAATTGATCATCTACCTCATGGGTGACCGCTATTCAACAGACGGTTCAGCGCAGATGGGTGTCTGGTTTTTTCAGGAAAATGTACGTCTCAATCATGATGATGGCACGTTTATCGGGAAACACCAAAATGGAGATGTCTTGATGTTGGCAGAGTTTACGCAAGGGGGTGTACAGGCAAATATCAAACTATATAAATGGGATGATACCCAAAAGAACAATCTATTCCTCTTCTGGGAAGGGCAGGGAGACCCTGATACTTACTTCTATGCTCTCTCAAATGGAGAAAATACACCGGCATGGAGTACCTATACGCCAAAAAGCGGTACACCCGGAATCTATCCTCCGAATTCCTTTTTTGAAGGGGGAATTAACCTGAGTTGGATTTTTGATGATGAAACACTTCCATGTTTTAGCAGCTTTCTCATGGAGACACGTTCTTCCCACCGTGCGAATGCCCAGCTTAAAGATTTTGTACTGGGTGAGTTGAATACGTGTAAACTTGAGGTCGCGAAGGTCTGTGTATCCTCTGAAATCAATACAGCGGACTATACTTCGTTGATACATACCTATGAATATAATGTAACCAATAGTGGGTTTGGAACCATTGATGATGTGACATTTAGTGATGATGCCGGAACACCAAATGATACAAGTGATGACTTCGATTTACCTGCATCCGGCCCATTGGCTATAGGTGAGACATATATCGGTGATCCGTATACCAATATCAATAGTAAGAATCCGCCAACCAATAGAATCTATGCGACAGGACATATCGGGGATTATAAGATGGCAGCAGTGTGGGCAGAGGCTACCTGTGATCCTGTTGATATAGATGCGAACATCTCTGTGACAAAAGAGTGTGTCCAATCACTCACATCCACCGATGAATCAAATGCAACGATAGGGTATGTCGTGGTACGTATAGATTATAACGGTATCGTATGTAATGACAAAAATGGTACTAAACTGGTGGATGTGAATGTGACAGATGATGTTTCAGGAGAAACGTTTGGTCCATTCGATCTCTATCCCGCAGATGATGCCAATCTCAGTAATACACGTAAGCGATGTGAAGAGTACTCCGGTTTTTATTATCCCTCTTCTACTACCAAGGCGTGTGCAGTAAACAGCAGTCATACCAATACGGTTACAGCAACGGGTAATGAAGCCCTGACGGGTAGCCCGGTGATGGATATGGCTACAGCAACATGTAAGCTTTGTGATGATGAAAACTGTACGGAACAGACTCCGTAGCCTCAGAGAGATTAAGTACTATCAGAAATAGCCAGGTACGAAATGGTACCTGGTTTTCCAGAGGTTCATATAGACTGTAGGTTTGACGTGATATGAGTTTACTGCTTGCCGGGTCATCTCCATTTTTATTTTCCTTTTACTTGAGCTTTAACTCATATGCTTCCTTCGATTGAAACCTATAAAATCACTTTTTAACATAAGGTATCTCATTCAGAAGAGAGATAAGCATTCACTGGTTTCAATCTTCATGTGGAAAGAATACGCCTATCATGAGATGGTCCTCTATCCACTATTTGACAGGATCATGTATTATCACGTTATGAAAACTTATATTATCACTGGGATGATAGAAATAAGTTAAACTTATTGACATATATGCTAAAATCAAAGCATAACTACAAAAAAGGGGGTATGTTTTGGGGTTCTTCAGTTGAAATAATTTTATCGATGATCAGGAATTGTCTTGGATCAGAGTCCAATACTCTTTGGAGCCATTCATTTACTTCAAGAGTATATAAATGGCTTATACGATAAGAATAAAAGAAATGAAGAGCTAAAACATAAAAAAAAGATGATACTTGATATAGTAATAGAAGAACACACTAAGAAATTCGGAAAAGAGCCTGTTATTGTTGACTCACATTTACGTGACCATGAAACACTGATAAACCTGATCATGGATGCAATAGAAAAAAATAAACCATATGATGAGCTGGAAGAAAGTATGGAAGAACTAGAAGAATAAAACATCGCTTCCCGGTTCTTATTGACTCCTGTTGTGCGGCGTATGTGGTATAAAAGCACAGATGTTCTATGATCTCTGCAGAAAGGTGGAGAGGGCATGCTGTAGGCTTCAAGCAGCAGGATACTCTCAAACTTGATGAAACTCTCTTTCGTGATAGGAGCCAGGTGAGGAGTTTATTTTTTATTTATACTTCTTTGTTAATATCTGTACGAGTTTGATCTTTTAGGTTCTTCTTACATTCATTTTCTTTTCCTTTTACTGGGCCTTAAGTCAAACTCTTATTTTATACTATTACTTAAAATTCTCTGCATACGATCCCTGTCCTCGTGCGTTCTCTATTTAATTCGCATAAAATGACTCTTAAATCCATGCATTGCATCTGTTTTACCGCTCACTATTAAGTCTACTGTCACTATAATCCCGGGAAAAAACAGCATGATAAAAATTCTCCTCGACAAAAACAACAACACTTCCATACTTCTCGCCGGTATACTGGCTATCGTGGTAGGTATCGGCGTGGCACGGTTCGCTTTTACTTCACTTCTTCCTTTTATGCTTGAGGACTTCTTGACGCTCTCCTATGCAGGGGTTTTGGCCTCATTGAATTTTGCAGGTTATCTGGCAGGTGCTATCTTTTCTATCTTTATCAAAGATATCAACGCCAAAGTCAAGTACTTCAGGATAGGTATGGTGCTCAGTATCCTCAGTACACTGGTACTGGCGTTGAGCACGAATGAAACACTGTGGCTTGTCTCCAGGGTGATCGCCGGTTTCGGCTCTGCGATGGTTCTCATCGTCGGCGGTGCGATCGTGATGGTGAAGTTGAATTTTGAGAGTAAAACAAAAGCAATGGGTATACACTTCAGCGGTATCGGTTTTTCTATCGTGATATCCGAGCTCATCAGCCAGACGGTTCTCAAAGAGAGCACGTGGCATGAAGCCTGGCTTGCGCTATCTCTATTTGCTTTTATCGTTACTTTTTACTCTCTGCATATATTATCGTTTGATAAAGCGCTCAAAAAAGAGTCTGTCAAACATCCTCTCTCCAGATCCATCTTCTCTACCTATGTGATCCTTCTGATCCTGGCTTACTTTACCGAAGGTGTGGGGTTTGTGGTACAGGGGACTTTTCTGCCCGATATTATCAACTCTCTTGAAGGACTGGAAGGGTACGGGAACCTTGGGTGGCTTATTGTAGGCATTGCAGGGATTCCCTCTTCGATACTCTGGATGAGATGGGCGCACAGTTATGGCAGTGTCAATGTCATCATCATCGCTATGGCACTGCAGATCGTAGGTATCCTTATACCGGCATTCAGTACGAATATCATACTGAACCTACTCAGTGGCGCGCTTTACGGCAGTACCTTCATCGGTCTTGTCGCACTCTTTTTAAATCTCGGCGGTCAACTCGCCGGGAAAAATCCGGTCGTCCTGATGGGAGCCATGACAGCAGCTTACGGGATAGGGCAGGTGGGTGCACCGCTCTACAGTGTCGCTCTGATCGATCATTTCGGTGATTATAATGCGACGCTCTATGTCACGGCATCGATCGTCTTTGCCGGGATAGTGCTTCTGCTCTGTGCAAAAAGGATCGAACCCGCAAAGGTGTGATCAGGTAGTAGGGTTTTAAAGGGGTTTCTCTCGTTACACTGGTGCCCATCGTAATAACACGTATAGAATATGAAGTTACATGAAATTTTTTACTACTCTTGACTATACAAGATCGGGAACGAGAGAAAGGTTTACAGTTTTCTAGTAATCAATTTTTTCTTTTGTTATAATATCTCTAGACTAAAAGGGAGAATAGTTTGGAAAGTATTGTTTGTCCTGAATGCAATAGTAAACTCAGCTATACAAATTTAAGATATATAGGATTGGGCCTTATTTTTATTGTGAATCCACTCATTAGTTTATTTTTTTATTACCTTTTTGGAACATCTTCAGCTTTATTACCAAGTTTCTCAATATTTGTATTAGGAATATACTTTATTTTTACAGGCAGAAGGCATTTTTATAAATGCTCAAATTGTGGATATACCAATAGGGTTTAAACAAAAGTTTAATATTGAATTATCGACAGTTAAAAACCTTATAAAATATATAAGTTTATAAGGTTATAAGGTTATTATTTTGGTAGCCTCTACCAGATTTGTATGTCAATTGTTTGCCAACGGCTCACTGTTTTTTATTGTATGCCGTATATACTGGCTTGGCGAGAGAGTAGGGTGGTTTTCGACAGCCTCACGATGAACGTGATTTTATATCTCTCTATCAGTGGTTCTTGTCCGGAGCCCATCCGGAATCCGAAAATGCGTGGAGATGCTATGCTTCAATGCACGTGGGCAAGGATCTCTTCGATCGCTTCTTTCTCCAGTGCCTGAAGTTCGGTCACCTCTCCTTCGAAGGTGAGTGTGAGTCCTGCAAAGGGATGGTTCGCATCAAGAATGGCATACTCCTCCCCGATCTCTGTCACCAGATAGATACGCTTCTCTCCCTCATCCTCCTCTTCTGTTTCCATCTCCATCCCCACGAAAATATCTTCAGGAAGGTCACTCAACGGAACTTCTTCAACCAACTCATCCCGGTAGACTCCAAATGCTTCATCGGGAGCAAAGGTTGCCTTAAAAAGGTCACCTTCTTTTTTCCCCTCCAAAGACTCTTCCAGTGCGCTGAACACATGGTTGTAGCCGCCATGGAGATAGATAAGCTCATTATCCTCAGGGTTCAGGCATTTCCCCTCTTCATCCGTGATACGATAGTCCAGACAGACCAGAACATCCTTTGTGATCTTCATAATTCAGTGCTCCATTTTTTGCACATTGTAGCAGATTTTTACCTCTGAAAGAAGCCAAATAGGGTATTTGTGGTGTTTTTGTTTGTTGAGAAGAGGAAGTGACAGTGAAGAAGAAAATCCTGGATCACTATCGTTTATCTTGGAGAGATAGATCACAGTTGATTCTGTTTTTCCCTTTTTGCTTGGCGGTATCTAAAAGTTTTTGTGCTTTTCTATAGACCACATCTGCAGAATCCTCTTGATCCGGCTCTAAAACAGTGATCCCCATAGAGACAGTCAGGTAAGGAGTGACCGGAGAGTTAATGTGTTCTATATTCAGTGATTCCACGCACTGACGTATCCTTTTCGCAAGAAAGATGACGTCATTACTTTTGGTAACATTGAAGAGCATGGCAAACGTATTGCCATCAAGTCTAAAGGTATAATCATTCGGACGATTGAAGGCGTTTTTTATCATATGGGCGATTTTTTTCAGAGCGTCATCGCCTGCATTTTCACCGTATGTTTCATTGTACTCTGTGAAATGGTCAATATCTATCAACCCGAATGAGAGCAGCTGGTTATTCCTCTTGGAGATATTGATCATCTTGGGAAAAACATCATCGAAATAGACTCTGCTATGCAGTTCGGTCATCCAGTCGGTGATACTGATCTGCTCAATGATCTGTTTACTCTCCGTAAGTGCTACTTCCAACTGCTTCTGCTCGGTAAGGTCACGGTAGAAGACCGTAATCGCTTGGACTTGATTCTCTTTATCACGCAGAGCACTGTAGCTTACACGCATAAATCTGAAAGCTTTGTCATTAAACTTGATCCATCTCTCATACGATATCTCTTTACCCGCATAACACTCCACAAGCTGCGGTTTGAGTACAGTGTTGAAGGTATCACTTCCTATGATATCCTCAAGATGTCGGTTTATGATCTCCTCGCTCTGTGTATGATACGCACTCAGGTAGGCTTCATTTGCAAAGATATAGTGATATTTTGTATCGATCACTGCGATCTGGTCATCCGAACCATTCAATATTTGATAACATAACGCTAGATCCTGTTCCAAGTCCTTCTCCCTTGTCTGTTCCTCTTGTTAAGATTTTCGCTTATCCCAACTTTAGACCATATTAAGTAATATACCATAAATTTGATCTTATTTAACTGCATGGTTTTGAAATAATTTAGGAAAAAAAGAACTGAAAACGGGTTGTGAGGTAGGTTAGGCTATTATTTCGTATATTGATTAAAAAGAGTAGTATGAAACTGTTATATCCACTTAATATCCAAAATGAATTTGTATTCAACTCATCTCCCCGAGACTTTACGGTTGAGGAGATACCTCTCTATGAGTTTACAGGAGAAGGAGAACACCTAATCCTGAAAGTAAGAAAAAAAGAGCTGACTACCTGGGAGATGATCGATATCCTCTCGGGTTATGTAGGAATTAAACGCAAAGAGATCGGATATGCAGGACTCAAAGATAAACATGCAATGACCATACAGTCTGTTTCTCTGCCAGCCAAGTTTGAAGAGAAGATTGCTGCATTTGAACATCCTCAGATCAAGATCCTTGAGACGATAAAGCACAACAATAAGATCAGAGTAGGGCATCTCAAGGGCAACCGTTTTCAGATACGTCTCAAAAAGGTCTTGGGGCTTCAGAAAGAGAAGCTTGATTCCGGACTGAAATGGATCAAAGCGAACGGTGTACCAAACTACTTTGGAAATCAACGCTTCGGTACAGACGGTACGAACTGGATCGACGGTAAAAAGATCCTGGACGGTAAACTCAAGATCAGAGATAGGAAAACGCGTGAATTTCTGATCGGTTCTTACCAATCCTATCTCTTTAACAATTGGCTCTCTAAACGGATGGAGCTGAACCTGATGCTTGAGAAGTTCAGTGAAGAGGAGACAGAAACCTTTATGAACCTTCCTGAAGGATCACTGAAGGGGGCGAAACAACAACCTCATTTCTACAAGCTGCTTGAAGGGGATGTGATGATGCACTATCCTTACGGACGTCTCTTCGAAGTAGAAAATCTGCAGGAAGAGGCGGAACGTTTTATGAGCAAAGATATCGCACCGACGGGACTGGTACCCGGAAGTAAAACCAAAAGGGCTTCAGGTGCAGCCGGAATGATCGAATCCCAGTTTGATGAGGAGATGAACCTTTACGGTGCCAGAAGGTATGCATGGATACAGGTCACGGATGTGAAAGGAAAATATATTGAAGAGAAAGCACATTACGAATTGAGTTTTACGCTCCCGAAGGGATCGTATGCGACGAATGTGCTTGATGTATTGCGCGGTAAGTCTTTGGAAAACTGAAGCAGACCTCCGGGTGTATGATGGATCAGAGGGATACAAACTCTTTTTCCGAGATTGCTACGATCCTTCTCTCCATTCTATTGATCTCCGCAACCAGTTTTTTTGAAACCTCTTCCATATTCTGGAAGTATTTTTTTGCTAATACTTTCGCATCCTCGGTAATTTTTTTCTTTTTCCCGAAAATTTTGCTAAAAAAGCCTTTGGACTCTGTCTCATAGTAGATCTTATAGATGTTCAGATAGATATCATGCAGATCGAAATGCAGTTGTTCGATGGTATTCATACACTCCATAGGATTATTTTGCATGGCATTGAGCTTTTGTGCATCGGTATAGAACCATTTGCCAAATTGACATTGCGTAGAGTTTACAGGGATCGAACCCTCATCGATCTGAAAACCCGATATCAGTAACTTTGCACGTTGTACCCAGTTAATATGAGCAGCTTTGGCAGCACGTAGCTGATCTAATATTTCACTTTTTTCCATTTTATCTATCCTTGAATATAAATATTATTTATATGATAGTATCACTCTTGAGATAAAATGTGAGTCCTATTGGTTCAAATGTGAAATAAAATGTCTAAAGTGTGTAGAAAATGACGTAAAAATATATCAATAAAGCTATCAGGGTAGAGCAGAGCGTTAACTCTGTTCTTTTTTTCTGGTGATATCTGCACCTAAAGCAGAGAGTTTACCTTCCAAATCATCATATCCTCTGTCAAGGTGGTAGATACGGTGTATATTGGTTGTACCTTCTGCGACCAGCCCGGCAAGTACGAGTGCCGAACTGGCTCTAAGGTCTGTTGCCATCACATCTGCGCCATTCAAACGCTCTACACCTTTTACTGCGGCGATATTACCTTTGAGCCAGATATCTGCACCCAAACGGTTCAATTCGCTGACATGCATAAATCGATTCTCAAAAAGACGCTCCTCGATGATACTCTCCCCTTTTGCAAATACGGCAAGTGCCATAAACTGTGCCTGCATATCCGTAGGGAAACCCGGATATTCCAAGGTGGTGAGGTTCACCGGTTTTAACGCTTCAGGTGAGTGGATCGTAATACGATCGTTCTCTATGTCAAAACGACACCCCATCGACTCAAGTTTATCGATGGAGGTTTGGATATGTTCGGGATTGACCTTATTGAGCGTGATTGTGGAGTGGGTGATTGCCGCTGCACAGAGATAGGTCCCCGCCTCGATACGGTCAGGGATCACTTCAGTCTCTTCAAACTCAAGTACTTTGCCGCCTGTACCCTCAATCGTAAGTTCATCACTTCCTATCCCGTCGATCTTCACTCCTGCTTTTGAGATCATTTCGCAGAGTTGCACTACTTCAGGTTCTCTTGCAGCATTAACGATCGTAGTCGTACCGTGTGCCAACGCAGCGGCCATTACGATATTTTCGGTACCTCCGACCGTGATCTTGTCGAAGATGATCTTCGCACCTTTCAATCCCTCGGGTGCATTGGCATGCACGTATCCACCCTTGATCTCTATCTGGGCACCCATTGCTTCAAGCGCCTTAAGATGCAGGTCTATAGGACGCTGTCCGATCGCGCATCCTCCGGGTAGAGAGACATCACATTCGCCGAATCGTGCCAAAAGAGGACCAAGTACCAAAATAGAAGCTCTCATTTTTGAGACGATTTCATAGACAGCTTTTGTGGATGAGATTGAACCGTTATTGATCTTGGCTACATTATCATGGTACTCAACCGTGCCGCCAAGCATCGTCAAGAGCTTTAGCAGCGTTCTTATATCCACCACGTTAGGCAGATTGGTAAGGGTAACCTCTTTTTCACTGAGAATCGTAGCCGCGATGATAGGCAAAGCCGCATTTTTAGCTCCGCTGATAGTGACTTCTCCAGAGAGCGATTTCCCACCTTTTATTTCCAAATAATCCATACTTCTTCTTCCATGTAAATTTACGTAATCATAACCAAAATTTGGTTAAAAGCTACTCAGGAGAGTCCTAAAAAACCTAAGTGTATATTATGTAATATATAACTGATAATTATCATTTTCTTAAAAAATTTATTTTTTTATGAAAATTTAATCTCTCTATTAACTAATATGAGTTAGTATATTAGTTAATATACTGGAATAGGGAAGGTATAGACTAAACAGATATGCCCATGGGAGGGAATCAATGTTAAATAGTTTGGACAGGCTTAAAGCATTAAGCAGTAAACTGGAAGAAAAAAATCGAGAAAAGCAATCTTCGGCTGATGTAATGGCGGAGAGCAGTGAATCTATTAAAAAGCTTCTAGAAAAAAAAGAGCTTCAACAATCAGCACAAATCATCAGCGGCGACTCGGTACGCAGAGAAAACATCAAGCGTGTCAAAGAGTTATATACAATGTTAGGTATCTCGGAAAAATCACCGGATTTCGATAAGATCTTTATCTATAAAGCGATGAACCTGAGTGGTATAGGATTAAAAGAGGAAGATTTTGGAGAGGTGCGTGAAGGGAAGTATATCCAGATCATCGCTATCACCTATGAACCTGATAAAAACGGTAAGAAAAAAGCAAAGAATATCTCACTTGGATATTTCGGTAAGGCAGATGCACTGGAGCCTGAGCGTAAAAACCATATCATAGAATTTGTCTTAAGATGGCGGTATGAAAAGGCTTTTCAAAATCTTGAACACTATAAAGATCTGATTGCAAAAGTAAAGTCTCCGGATACGCTTTTCTAGTGCGAATCAAGGCGTTTTTGTAATGTAAAATTTGATACAATCCTTTTCTTAAACATTGGAAAGGATTCAAACAAAATGCATTTAGACTTGACGCCTGAAGCACTACTTGGACAACTCGGTTATTCTCAAAACGAACATACGTTAGAACAGATCACAAAGATCATTGCAAATACAGATGATTTTGACCATATCTCTAAACATTTGATCACTTTTAATGATGCGTTGGCTGTAGAAAAAGGCTATATCGCTATGTCAAACTCAAAAGAGTATTTCAAAATCAAATGTGATGAAGATCCGAGTGCAGATAACCTCTCTGCATTTACAGATATGGTAGAACACTGGGCAGACAAACATAGTATCGCACTGGAAAAAGTAGAGGGTAAACATACCTACTATATTCTTGGGCATAAGTAATAGATGCCGCTCAGTACACTCAATGATGAGCAGCTCAGTGCTGCGACTGCACCGTTGGGGCACAATCTCATCATTGCATCTGCAGGTACAGGGAAAACCTCTACCATTGTAGGACGCATCGGCCATCTGCTGACGACCGGTGTCGACCCCTCTAAAATACTTCTTCTTACATTTACCAATAAAGCTGCGGGTGAAATGCTCTCACGGCTTGGACAGTACTTCCCAAGCAGTGTTGTCTCCAAAGTGGAGTCGGGTACCTTTCATGCTGTAAGTTATCGATGGCTGAAACAGATCTATCCCAATCTTGCCTTGAAACAGCCGGGTGAACTCAAAACGCTTTTTAGAAGTGTCTATGAGAAACGCCAGTTTGCACGTATGGCACTCGAGGTGCAGCCCTTCTCTGCTACCTATCTTTACGAGATGTACAGCCTTTACCAGAACGCTTCGCTGGAGCCTTTTGATGTCTGGTTTCTGGAGAAGTATCCCGAGCATGAGTGTGTGATGGATGCCTATATGGATATCGTAGAGGAGTTTGAACGAGAAAAAAAAGAGTATGGATTTGCCTCATTTAATGACCTGCTGCTTCGTATGAGAGAATACCTTCAAAGCAATGATATGGGTTTTGAAGAGGTTCTGGTCGATGAGTACCAGGATACCAATACCCTGCAGAGTGCATTGATCGATGAGCTTAAACCCAAATCACTCTTTTGTGTAGGTGATTATGACCAGAGCATCTATGCTTTTAACGGGGCGAATATCGAGAATATCGCTACCTTCTCGACACGTTATAAGGACTCGCAGGTCTATACCCTGAAGACCAATTACCGTTCGACTGCGCCGATCCTCTCCCTGGCAAACCGTGTCATAGAACGTAATGAACGCATTTACCCCAAAAAACTGGAAGTAGGGCGTCAGGGAAAGACACACCCTCCCAGACTCTTGATGTATAATGACCTTTTTGAGCAGTACCAGTCGATCGCGCACTCTATCAAGACGACACATGTCCCCAATGATCAGATCGCAGTGATCTTCCGTAACAACTCGAGCGCGGACGGGATAGAGGCGAGTCTTCGTGAGTACGGGATCACCTGTAAACGTAAAGGGGGTACCAGTTTTTTCGAGACCAAAGAGGTAAAGTTTCTTTTGGATCTTCTCTCCCTGCAGCTTAACCCCAAAGATATGATGGCCTTTATCCATGTCTTTGAGTATGCTTCGGGTGTAGGTTCTGCACTTTCCAAGGAGTTCTTTCAGTGTTTTCTTCACTTTGGAGCGGGAAGTGTGATGCAGGGGATTCTTCAGCCAAAGGTATCCGAACTGCCAAAGCTGAAACCCAACAAAAATGTACAGCTTGGCCTTTTTGATGATGATCTGGAGATAGGAAGTGCAGCACGCTTTGCTCACTTGGGACTGGATAGAGAGATCATGGCACATCCGCTGCTCAAACATCCGAAGCTCACCCAGGAGGGAGTCAAGTTCTTTCAGGAGTTTTACCGATATATCCTGAATGTCGAAGGGATGGAGAACCCTTCACAGATACTGACTCAGGCGATGCGCTCCAAGCTCTATGAGAAGGTGATTGATATCCTCTCCAATCAACGTGCGAGACTCAAGTCCGGAGAGGTGGACCCGGATAAAAAGACCCAGGCCAAAGAGCGTATAGAGCGGAAGGCAAGACTCCTTTTGGAACTGGCCAGACAGTATAGAGAACTCAGCCGGTTTGTCAATGCCATGGTACTTGGAGGCAATGAGCTGAGCGAAGGCGAGGGGGTCAATCTGCTGACGGTACACGCAAGCAAGGGGCTTGAGTTTCCCGAAGTCTATGTGGTGGATCTGGTGGACGGACGTTTCCCGAATAGAAGGATGATGAGCTCTGTCGAAGAGGAGAGAAGACTTTTCTATGTGGCCGTAACACGTGCAAAAGATAAACTTTACCTCTCACTGGCAAAACATGACAAGATGAAAAAAGCTGATTATAAACCGTCCCAGTTTTTACATGAAGCAGGACTGATAAAGGGTGAGTTTGTGGAGGATAAAAAATAGATTGGCCGGCTAAACCGGCCGGTAAGCGATTAAAGAGGTGTTACATTCTCAGCTTGTGGACCTTTTTGTCCTTCACCGATCTCAAATGTAACCGCTTGCCCCTCTTGAAGTGATACACGACCACCTTGTGGGTTATTTACCTGACGGAAGTGTACGAATACATCCGCACCACCATTCTCTTGTGCTATGAATCCATAACCTTTCTCATCGTTAAACCATTTTACTGTACCATTGACTAATTCTGCCATAGTTATACCTTTTGTTATTTTTTGTTGTTGAATCAAAACAGGGGGAGTCTTTCGGGGTCTAGCATAGTCTAACGTAACACATAAAACACGAATGATGATCTCTATCCTCATCTTTCATCTATAAGCATTGTATCCTCTTTTCCTTTCGCTAACATTATTTTGATACAATTACAGGTAATTTTAACCTATATGGAGTATGTATGATCATCGATACTCATTGTCACCTTGATGATGTCCGATACAATGAAGACCTGGAGAGTGTGATCGCCAATGCTAAAGCAAAGGGCGTAGAGAAGTTTATCATTCCCGGTGCTGATCCCCAAACTCTGCCCAGAGCGGTGGAGATTTCCGAAAAGTACGAAGATATCTATTTTGCCGTTGGTGTACACCCTTATGATGCTGCCGCGTATGACAGGGCTCTGCTCGAACCCTATGTGACTCACCCCAAATGTGTTGCGATCGGAGAGTGCGGACTGGACTACTTCCGTCTGCCTGAAACTCCTGAAGCGATCGAATCGGAAAAAAAGCTGCAAAAAGAGGTCTTTATCGATCAGATAGAGTGGGCAAAAGCATTGGAGAAGCCGCTGATCGTGCATATCCGTGAAGCCAGTGCCGATTCTTTGGAGATCCTGCAGGAGTATGCAGGAGAGAAGGGCGGTGTACTGCACTGTTACAATGCCGATGAACAGTTGCTGAAACTGGCAGAGAAAAATTTCTACTACGGGATCGGGGGAGTGCTTACTTTCAAAAATGCACGCAAACTGATCAATGTCTATCCCAAAATCCCGACCGATAAGCTCATTATCGAAACGGATGCGCCGTACCTTACGCCGCACCCCCACCGTGGAGAGAGAAATGAACCCTCTTTTACCACACTGGTCGCAGAGAAGATGGCAGAGCTCTCCGCTATCTCCAGAGTGGAGATAGAACAGCTCACGACTGAGAACAGTCTCAGGCTCTTTACGTTGTAAAATGAGAAGCGCAGCCTCCTTTATCATTTCCCTTTGGTTGGCTACGCTCTCTCTTTACGGTATATCTGTCCCACAAAAATATCCCTCTTATGCCTATGTTCTCTCCGAGTTTGATATCGATGAATCCTATGCCTATAACCGGGAGTTTGAAAACTATATAGAAGAACATGGCACCCAATTCAGCGCTCTCTACAGGCGTTCTCTTCAGAGAGGGGAATTTCTGCTGCCAATGGTGCAAAAACAACTGATCGAAGCAGAACTCTCTGATCTTCTGGCCTATCTGCCTATGATAGAATCAGGCTATCTCACTGATATAGAATCTCCCAAAAAGGCAAAAGGCCTGTGGCAGTTTATGCCTTCAACGGCAAAAGAGTACAATCTTACCGTCTCCTACAGCCGGGATGAAAGATGTGACCCTGTCAATGCGACTACAGCGGCTGTATTCCATCTGCAAAGACTTTACAGAAAATTCGGAAAAGGGTATCTGGCTCTCATGGCCTATAATTGCGGGGAGGGAAGGCTTTCCCAGGCGATCAGGGAGGCGGGTTCCGACGATCTGGCGATACTGATAGATGATCGGGCGAAATATCTTCCCGGGGAGACCAGGGAGTATATCCGGCGTATCCTTCTGATTGCGATGATAGGAGAGAGTGAGGTGATCGACTTCGGACCTGTAAAGGAAGTACAGACCAAAGGGATCGTCCAGGTAGAGGTCAAAGGGGATACAAATCTTAAGGAGATCGCTTCACTGCTCAGTATGGAACCTGCTACGCTTCTCAGGTTGAACAGCCAATACCAAGAGCGTATATTGCCGGATACTTCAAAGCAATACAAGATCACGATCCCTTATGAAAAAATGATCCTTTTTTATCTGAACTATCCTCCAGCAGAAGAAGAGGTTAAAACGCCTAAAGATCATTTTGTTTCCCACATCGTCAGTAGAGGGGAGACGCTGAAGATAATCGCCGATGACTATCATGCAACTGTCTCTGAGATCAAACGTGTGAATCATCTGCAAAATGCCGACGTGGAAGAAGGGAGGCTTCTGATCATCCCCGTGACAGAAGCAAAATTCGAATCTGTAGCCCATCAGCGCTAAAGTGACAGATGCTTTTTATAGGCGAAAAGCTAAGATAAAGTCAAATGTAGAGATAATATCATCATCTTACCTGGTACGGTGATAACTACTATTTGGCAGCGGGATTACTATGCGAAAAACCATCTCTTTCTTATCTATCGTTCTCTTAGTGTCGCTCACCTTCTTCTCTACAGGGTGTTCCCAGAGAAGCGGTACCTATAAAGCAACAAAATATACGAGCAAAGCCCGTCATAAAGCAACGATGCGCTCCTATACGGTTCTGGGCAAACGTTATCATCCGACCTTCGTAGAGGTTGGGGATAAGATGAAAGGGATCTCCAGCTGGTACGGCCCGAACTTCCATGGGAAACAGACAAGTAACGGTGAACGTTATAACATGAACGGACAAACCGCTGCACACAAAACCTGGCCGATGGATACGATGGTGAAGGTAAAAAACCTTGATAACGGCAAGAGTACGATCGTCCGAATTAATGATAGAGGTCCGTTTGTAAAAGGGCGTATTATCGACTGTAGTTATACGGCAGGTAAAAAACTGGGACTGGATCGCTCGGGGATCGCCCGTGTTGAGATTCAGGTGGTTGGATTTGCAGGAAAGATCACACCGCAGGAACTCATAGCCAAACAGCAAAGAACGCATACACAGGAACGTGTGATGATCTCGGATTTCGGTGTGCAGGTAGGGGCATTCAGACGTTATCAGGGTGCTCAGGTCTACAAGAAGCAGTATGGAGTGCTGGATAGACACTACCGGCCTGTCATTAAACGTTTTGAAAATGTAGACGGAGCACCGCTATACCGGGTCTGGCTCATGGGGTTCAGATCTGAAGAGGAAGCAAGAGATTTTATCGAGAAGTTCCATCTGCCGGGTGCATTTATCATCAGAAAATAGTGTTGTAGTTTGAGGAGAAATAATGATTGAAGTAAACAGAGAGACAAAAGAGACACAGATCAGTGTCAAGCTGAATCTTTACGGTAAAGGTGAAGCAAAGATCGATACGGGCGTCGGATTTTTTGATCATATGCTTGAGGCATTTGCAAAACATTCGCATATCGACCTTGAAGTGAAGTGTGTGGGTGATACCCATATAGATGACCATCACTCGGTGGAAGATGTAGGGATCGCTATCGGGCAGGCGCTGCATAAAGCGATCTATCCGGTTCAAAGCATTGAGCGTTACGGTAATGCAACCGTAGTGATGGATGAGGCAAGTATCACCTGTGACCTGGATATCTCCAACAGAGGCTTTTTGGTCTTTGAATTGCCTATAGGCGGAAAGGTCGGGAACTTTGATGTGGAGCTTGTAGAGGAGTTTTTCAGAGCCTTTACCTTTAATCTCCCTCTGACACTGCATCTGATCTACAATCGCGGTAAAAACAAACACCATATCATCGAAGGTGCCTTTAAAGCATTGGCAGTTGCGTTGCGTAGAGCGGTGACGATCAATGAAAATGCGGGTATCCCAAGTACTAAGGGTGTGCTATGAGTATCAAGCTGATCGTTTTGGATGTTGACGGTACGATGACTGACAGCCGTATCACATACAGTGAAGAGGGGGATGAGATCAAGTCATTCAACGTTAAAGACGGACTTGCTATCGCCTCATGGCGTAAATTGGGCAGACAGGTAGCGATCATTACGGGGAGAAGCTCCAAGATCGTTGAGAGACGTGCCAAGGAGCTGCATATAGAGCACTTCTATCAAGGGGTACACAACAAAAGGGAAGTGTTGGAGTCACTGCTTGAGAAGCTGGACCTGAAGATGGAGAATGTTGCAGCGATCGGCGATGATCTTAATGATCTCAAGATGTTAAAAGCGGTACAACTCTCTTTTGTTCCGAGTGATGCATCCAGGTATGTGGACAAAGAAGCGGATGTGGTACTCAGTAAAAAAGGCGGAGACGGGGCCGTACGAGAGATGATAGAGCGCTTGATCATCCAAGAGGGGCTTGAAGAGAAGTATCTGCAGTTATGGGCATAAGACTAGAACATATCATTGCCGGTATCATAACATTGATATTGGTAAGTTTTTTCTTGATCAACATAGAACAGAAGTCGCTGAAAAAGAGTGAGTTTACCAAAGAACTTACCTTCAGGGACACCAGACTGATAGAGGTGGATACGCAAAAGATATTGGGGTTGGCGCATAGCCGCTATGGAGAGGTAGAAAAGAAGATCTTGACACTCAGTGATATCGTCTATCATTCTGATACCGTAAATCTTTTAAGGGCAAAAAAAGGTACCTATATAGGGGATTATATTCAGTTGGAAGGGAATGTTACGTTAAATCAAAAAGAGGGGTTTTACTACAAGGCACAGAAGGCCACCTACAACAAAAAACGGGAGCTTCTCACAATTGATTCACCTTTTGAGGCCTATTTAAATGAAAACGTCATTTCCGGAGAAAACCTGGTCTATGATATGACAAAGAAGAAGGTTACAGCCCAAAAGATCAAAGCAGTAGTCTACACCCTGGAAAAATAATGTATAATAACAAAACTTGAAAGGCGATAGTATGGTAAAAATAAAGTTCTTTCTTTTTTTCGTGTTGTCGGTATTGATGATCGCTGACAAAGTCGAGATCACTTCAGATGCAATGCAGGCTGAAGGGTTGAAAAAAGAGGTACATTTTATCGGTAATGTGAAGATAAAACAACTTAAAAACTGGATACACGGAGATAGAGTGATCATCTATTTTGACGAAAATAATCAGACCAAAAGGTATGAAGCGATCGGCCGTGTGACATTTGAGTTCAAAGAAGAGAACCGTTTCTACAAGGGGAGTGCCAACAAAGTGGTCTATGCCCCACTGGAGTCAAAATATATCTTGAAAGGGAATGCCAAGATAGATGATATGGTCAATCAACGTCACATCAATGGGGAACATATCAAACTTGACCTCACTTCAGGTGTAGCAAACGTGGTTGGAAATAAAAAAGAACCGGTGAAGTTCATTTTTGAAACAGAAGAGACAAAATAGTAAAAAGGATAGAGAAGTAGTGGAAGCACCAAGAATCATAGAAGCAGAGTTTATCAAATCAGCACAGAGTATCCAGGACTCTCTGCCTGAAGATATGAGTGAGGTGGTATTCCTGGGGCGCTCGAATGTCGGGAAAAGTTCAACATTGAATCTGCTGACCAATCGTAAAAACCTGGCGAAAAGTTCTGCGACACCAGGTAAGACTCAGCTGATCAACTTCTTTGAGACGACCTATAAGTATGGTGAAGCGCGCTACCCGGTACGTTTTGTGGACCTTCCGGGATTCGGGTATGCAAAAGTCTCCAAATCCCTGAAACAGATCTGGCAGAAGAACCTTGTGGAGTTCATCAAGGAGAGAGTATCGATACGTCTCTTTATACACCTAAGGGATGCAAGACATCCCCATGCGAAGATCGATGATGATGTAGAGGCGTATATTTCTGATTTTATCCGTCCTGATCAACGTTACCTGACCGTTTTTACAAAGATAGACAAACTGAATCAAAAAGAGCGCAATAAGCTCAAGAGAGAATTTCCGGGTGCGATCACCATCTCCAATCTCAAAAAGAGCGGACAAGACAGGGTACACAAAGAGATATTGACAACGATCTTTGATATCAAAGAAGCAGAGGATGAATCGTGATAGAGTTAGTCAAGGCCAAGCTCAGTGATATCCCCCAAATGCAATCTCTTGTAGCCAAAGAGGTAAAAGAGGGGACGATTCTGAATCGAAGCGAAGATGAAGTCGCCACCAATATCCGCTCCTATGTACTTGCCAAAGAGGGTGAGAGGATTGTAGGGTACACCGCACTGCATATTCACTCCAAAAGGCTTGCCGAGATTCGAAGCCTTATCGTAGACGAGGCTTACAGAGGACAGCATGTCGGACAACAAATGGTTGAGTATACGCTTGATGAAGCGAAATTGCTTGGTGTGGAGGAAGATGTACTGGTATTAACCTACCTTCCGGTATTTTTTGAAAAACTCGGTTTCAGAGAGATCAACAAAGAGGTGATCCCTGAACATAAGATATGGGCTGACTGTATCAAGTGTATCCACTTTCCGGTGTGTAATGAGGTTGCATTGATCTATAAACTCTCAGAATGGGAGAATGATGCGTAAGCACAACCGGACACTCAAACTCCCGTTTCTATTATGGACCTTTACGGTCATTTTTATAATTTTTTACCCGATGTTGATCTCTATCTATGTCTTTTTACCGCTATTGATCGGTGTCATGGGATACCTTTTGATACTGGGGATAGAAAAAGAGAAAAAGTCCTATGTGTTTGCTGCATTGGTCTATTTTATCAATCTTGAGATCAACCTTTCTCTGCCTTTTTTTCTGACGATCATCTCATCATTACTCATCTATGTACTCTTTTTCCACTCCCTGCTGCATTTTCGAAAATGCAAATTGTGTACACCGATCATTACCGTGATACTTTTAGACTTTTTCTACCTCGGTTCACTTTTAGCTTATGATTTTATCTTTCAGGATACTACGATCATGCTGGATAATATACTGCTTTACTCTTTGGTGATCGACCTGCTTATCGTGGTGGTCTTATGAGATATAAATTCATACTTCTGGTTTTTGTGGCGATATGGGCAGTGATGATCGCCAGACTCTACCATCTCAGTATCAAATCAAACTACTACTATGAGGAACTGGCGCAGGAGAATATCGAACGTAAACAGTTTATCAAGCCGGTAAGGGGGGAGATCAGTGACAGACATGGAAACCTGTTGGCGATGAACCAGATGGGATTTTCAGTCTCTATCCTTCCCCATTTGAAAAGAAAACCCGAAAAGCTGGAAGATATTGTCGATAAGATCGTGGAGACGTTCCCTGATCTAAACAAAACAGTGATGATGAAAGTCTATAACAAATCCGACTCTCCCTACAACCATGAGTATATCAAGGTGGTAGATTTTATCCACTATCCGGATATGATGGGGGCGTACCCTTCATTGAGTCTGCACCCCGAGATCAAGATCGAAGCGGAGACAAAGCGTTACTATCCTTACGGAGAGTACTCTGCCCATATCGTCGGCTATACCGGAAAGTCAAACAAGAAAGAGAATGAGAAAGATACGGTAGTCAAAGAGATAGGGAAGATAGGGAAAAGCGGCCTTGAGAGAGAGTACAACCGCGTATTGCAGGGGGAACTAGGGCATACAGTCAGTAAAGTGACTGCAACAAACAAAGCAATCGACGTACTGGAGAAAGTGCCTCCCAAGGATAACAAAAACATACAGCTCAATATCGACATCAACCTTCAAAAGATGATCCATGAGCGTTTCGGTGAAGATGCCGGTGTGGCCATAGTCATGCGTACAAACGGAGAGGTACTTGCCGCAGTAAGCTATCCCTCTTATGATCCCAATCTGTTTGTAGGGGGCATCAGCCATAAAGCGTGGCGTAAACTCCAGGAGGATGTGGATAAACCCTTCACCAATAAGGTAATTCACGGTGCCTATCCTCCCGGGTCAACCATCAAAATGGGAATGGCACTGGCATTTGCCAAGTCCAAAGAGGGGATACTGGAGAGCGAAGAGTATTGTGCAGGACATATCACTCTTGGAAAGAGCAAGCACAAGTTCAGATGCTGGTCACGTTGGGGACATGGAAATGTCGATCTCAAAAAGGCGATCAGAGAGAGTTGTGATGTCTACTTCTACAACAAAAGTCTCAAAGTAGGGATCAATGCGATGGCGAAATACCTCAGAGAGTTTGGGCTGGGTGTAAAGACCGGTATTGACCTGCCCAAAGAGTATGCAGGGATTATCCCGGATAAAGAATGGAAGAAAAAACGTTATAATCAGCCGTGGTATATGGGAGAGACGGTGATCGCCTCGATAGGCCAGGGGTATGATCTTGTGACGCCTCTTCAGGTCGCCCGCTATACTGCTCTGCTTGCGACCGGGAAGCTGGTGACGCCTAAACTTGCACAGGTAATTGACGGTCAAGAGGTAGAGAAAGAGAGTAAACCGATTACCTTTCATCAACGCTATCTGAATATTATCAGAGAGGGGATGTATGAAGTGTGTAACACACGCAAAGGTACAGCATACCGTACGCTCAGCAAACTTCCTGTTGTGATCGCGGGGAAAACCGGTACATCTCAGGTCACTTCTATCCCGCAATCTACGATAAAGCGTCTCAAAGAAGAAGAGCTGGAGTATTACCATAGGTCACATGCCTGGATCACTACCTATGCTCCCTACAAAAATCCCCAATATGTCGTTACTGTCCTGGTGGAACATGGGGGGCACGGAGGGAGTACGTCAGGTCCTATCGCAGCAGATATCTACAAGTGGCTTTATAAGAACGGTTATTTTGAAAAATCATTGGAGGATGAGTTTTAATCTTCTCCTTTTTCTGTTCTTAAAGCCCTGACTCTGAGGAAAGAGAGCAGATAACTCTCGTTTTTCATTTCCGTTTTCTTATTATAATTGAGATAGTGACTCAATAAAATTTAAGCATAATAGAATACAATTCACTCTTCGCTATATATAGACAAACATAACGTACAAAATTGTTGGAGTATTTTTTGCATATCGTTATATACAATAAAGTATAACGATATAGATCAGTGTTGTTTATCTGCATATCGTTATATAAATAGATATATAGAGAGGAGGGATTCGTTTGTTTATTGACCGTTTTAAGAAATATTTACCGCTGTTACTCTCTCTGTTGATTCATACCACTCTAGTGGCAGCAACCCTATTTGTCTCAACAGAAGAAAAGAACAAACAGCTTGAACAGAGGCTTACTATCTCACTTTCCAGTTATACAGCAGTGGAGGAGAGTGACCCTCTAAAACAAGAAAAAGTAGATCCCGAACCTAAACCGACAGAAGAGAGGATAGAAAAGCAACCTCCCGAAAAAGAAACGATCAGGGAAGAGGTAGTTGAGAAAAAAAAGGTAGTCAAGAAGAAACCTGAGATCAAAGAAAAAGAAACTGAACGTAAAAAAGAGGATGCACCCAGGAAGAAGATAGAAAAAAAGAAGCAAATCAAAAAACCTCAAAAGGTCTCCAAACCCAAAGTTTCCAAAAAAGAAAAGAAGAAAATATCGCCTATACATTCGAAAAAAAAATCGCTTTCCATAGATAAGAATGCACCAAAAGAAGCGCAATCATCAAGCATTGATCCCAGTATATTGGGAAAGATAAGAGCAATGATTCAAAGATCACTTATCTATCCTTCTATGGCAAAACGCCTGAGAGTGGAAGGTGTCGTATATATTACCTTTGTATTAACCCAAGAGGGGTATGTCAAGGAAGCACACATAGTACAAAAAAGCGGAAGTGCTTTGCTGGATAAACGAGCCCTGGAGACAGTGAAGGATCTCAGCGGAGAGTATCCGCGACTCTCAAGAGAGATGCAGTTGAAGATACCGATTGTATTCTCTTTGAAAAAATCATAAGGAGAAAAAGATGTTACATAAGAGAATACTGTTTTTGCTGTTCGTTTTGAGTCTGACACTGCATGCAAAAGTGTCTGAGGAAGTACCACAAAAGGTGTTTGGTTCCTCCCCGCCTATGACCTACCTGTTATATGCACTGAATCCGGACAAAATGATAGGAGTAAATTTCAGTGCAAAAAACATGAATAACAATGCCAGTGAGAAGTTCCTGCGTAAAGAGTTTCTGAAGCTGCCGGTGATCGGTTCCTTCCCGTCAGCAACTTCAGGGACGAACCTGGAGTCCATTTTAAAATACTCTCCTGATCTGATCCTGATCTGGGAAGACCTCCCTTTCCTTACCAAGTTTTCAGAGGAGCTCAAAAAAACCAATATTCCTACGCTTACCGTCCCGTTCCGCAAGATCGATGCGATGCCATCCTCTATCCTTTTGGTCGCACGCGCGATCGGCGAAGAGGAGAGGGGAGAGGCGTTGGCCCGGTATACCAAAGAGCGCTTGGCGTATCTGAAAAGGTCATTGGAGGGGACCAGGCCTGTAAGATACTATTATGCCGAGGGTAACGACGGGCTGGCAACAGAGTGTGACCGGTCGATCCATGTTGAAGCACTCAACTATGCCGGCGGCGAGAATGTCCATAAGTGTATGCAGAGTAATCTGCGCGGGCTGGAACGTATCAGTTTCGAGACACTGATAGGATATGACCCTGAAGTGATCATTGCCCAAAACAGAATGGTATACAGGGAGATCCACTCCAATCCGCTCTGGAAGCATCTGAAAGCGGTGAAGAACCATAGGGTACACCTTGTTCCTGACACTCCGTTTAACTGGATCGACAGACCTCCCTCTTTTATGCGTATTATCGGGATAGAGTGGGTGGCAAAGATGTTCCACCCTGAGGTATATGGGGTGGATCTTCATGCCCAGATAGCAAAGTTCTACAAGCTCTTTTTGGGGGTTGAACCTACCGAAGAAGAGATCAAACAGATCATAGGGGAGAAATAGGATGAGAGAAAAATACAGAAGCTTTCTATTGATACTAGCTGCTTCACACCATAAGGCTATTAGATGCATTTGAGAGAGGGAAGATATATTATCGGCGGAGTTGTACTGCTCAGCTTCTTTGCCGTTTTTTCACTCTTGTGGGGGCAGTACCCGATTACACTGGAGGTGTTCCAGGCCTATATTGAGCACCTTCTGTTCGATAGACCCGGGAATGAAACATACAATATAGAACTGATCCACAACATTATTGTAGAGATTCGTCTGCCGCGTATTATTTTGGCGATCCTGATCGGAGCGGCTCTTGCGACCAGCGGTGCAGTATTCCAGGCAATGTTTGTCAACCCGCTGGTCTCTCCGGGTATATTGGGGGTTCTGGGTGGTGCATCGTTCGGTGCAGCCCTGGGGATGCTTATCAGTGAGAACTGGCTTGTGGTACAGGTACTCTCCTTCAGTTTCGGGTTTATCGCAGTCGGATTTGCTGTCTTTGTCGGCTCCATGGTGACCAGCTCACGCTCTACAGTGATGCTGGTACTTGGCGGGGTGATCAGCGGCTCACTCTTTACGGCTTTGCTCTCTGTACTGAAATATGTGGCCGATCCCTACTCGACACTCCCTGCGATCGTCTACTGGCTGATGGGCTCGCTCTCCATGGCACAGCTCTATGAAGTCCTGCTTGTTGCGGTACCGATCCTGATGAGTATTGCGGGGATGATCTTTATGAGTAAATATTTTGATCTCTTAAGCCTGGGGGATGAAGAGGCAAAAGCGTTGGGTGTCAATGTCACACTGATCCGCATTATTGCGATCATTCTGGCAACGCTTGCAAGCTCACTGGCTGTGGTCATGGCAGGGATCATCGGCTGGGTAGGACTGATCATCCCGCACATCATCCGCATGGCGATAGGACCTTCCCATAAGCTGCTGGTTCCGCTGAGTGCGATCGTCGGGGGTCTCTTTCTGCTTGCAGCCGATGCGGTGTCACGTCTGGCACTCAGTGTAGAGATCCCTATAGGGATCCTTACTTCACTGATCGGAATACCGATCTTTATCATAGTACTTAAAAATGCGAGGGCAGCATGGAATTAACACCGATGATCGAGATAGAAAATCTTCATTTCTCCTATAAAAAACATCAGGTGCTTAAAGGAATAGACTTTGAGCTCTACAGGGGAGAAGTGGTCTCACTGCTTGGACCCAACGGCTGCGGGAAGAGTACCCTGATCCGCCTGATACTGAAACTTCTGGATTCGAAAGGGACGATCAAAATTCACGACAAACTTTTAGATCACTACTCCCATAAGGAGATCGCAGAACATATCGCCTATATCCCTCAGTACCATAATGTGCCGTTTAACTATTCGGTAGTGGAGATGGTCGTGATGGGGCGTATCTCAAAGCTTGGTTTTTTTGCATCTCCTTCTGCAAAAGACTATGAGATCGCAGAAAAGGCACTGGATCGTGTAGGGATAGCTGAATTAAAAGAGCGTCCCTTCGGACAGCTGAGCGGCGGACAGAAACAGCTGGTACTTCTGGCGAGGGCGATTGCCCAGGAGGTCAATCTTTTTATCATGGATGAGCCTGTCAACGGGCTGGACTACGGAAATCAGATCCGTCTGCTGGAACTGATAAACTCTTTAGCCAAAGAGGGGTATACCTTTTTAAAGACGACACACTACCCCGACCATGCACTCTTGGTATCCAGTCGTGTAGTCGTGATGAATGGAGGGAAAATTATTGAAAACGGCACTCCGGAAGAGGTGATCCACAGCGATATGATCGCAGAAGTCTATGGGATCCAGGCAGAGATCATCACACATGATGCGCAGCGAAGATGTGTACCGATCTTTAGATAAGAAAAAAATTTCATTACCGTTATATAGTTGTAAATATAATGAAAAAA
This sequence comes from Sulfurovum sp. MH2-6, assembly GCF_058374785.1. Taxonomy (NCBI): domain Bacteria; kingdom Pseudomonadati; phylum Campylobacterota; class Epsilonproteobacteria; order Campylobacterales; family Sulfurovaceae; genus Sulfurovum; species Sulfurovum sp. MH2-6. The sequence continues at coordinate 1,291,692 of NZ_CM178170.1, read as the reverse complement.
CAGAAATCAACCAAAGGGGAAAAAGTGAAAATAAAATATTTAAGTCTAATAACAGCAACCTTGCTTACATCGGCATTGGATGCACAAACAACAGAACTTGATGCTGTCGATGTCGAAGCCGACATCTCTGCACGGGATGATCTGAAGCTGGAAAGCAGTACCAATCTCTATAAGATACAGAAAAGTACAAAAGCAGGGACGGAGGTTCTTACACAGAAAGAGATCGAAGCGTACAACCCGAAAGATCTGATCGATCTTTTGAACAAAGCAACGGGGATCGATCTCAGCTACCATGGACGCCGTAGCCCATTTGATCTCAAAATGCGCGGCAGCAGCAATATCACCTATATCGTAGACGGGGCGATCCTTCCCCCTGCAGCAACGCGTATGCTCTACAAGTTTCCGCTCATTGCCATAGAGGAGATCCAGATCGTTAGAAGTGCAACCGCACTATCGATCGCTCCCTCTATCAATGTGGGTGCTTCCAACAGCAGCTCCGGTGTCAATATAGGCTATATCATTATACGTACCAAACAACCCAAAAAGACAGAGGGTATCTTCAGTGCTTTTATCGAAAAAGCAGTGAGTCAGCCCACTGCGAACGGGCAGACACTTTATGCGGGGACACGATTTGGAGAGAGTGATTCGTGGAACGGATATCTGGGAGCCATGGTCTCGCGTTTTGACCGAAAAAGCAAATCAACCTGGTTTGACGGGACAGACAGCAATTCAGGTATGGTAAACGGAGGAGTCAATAACGGAAGATTCAACCTGAATTTTATGGCCTATAAGGACAGCGGCCGTTTGGAGATGCAAAGGGGTGTAAAGCATGACGGAACGCTTGATAATGCAAAGTGGTACTACGATCCTGTCAAAACTACACTTCTTTCACTTGATGGTAGTATGATCTGGAGTGAAGGGCAAGTGACACTTTTCTCTCTTGCACATACAGAGTATGAGCAGTTGGAACATAATGAAAACTTTGCCTCTGATGCAGCGTCAACACGTGAGTATGAGGAGAAAACACAATCTTACAGTCTACGTCACAACGCGACATTCGGAGATACAACATTCCGGTTCGGCGGACAATATGTAACAAGTGACGGGGTTGGATCGGACCTTTATAACCCATATAAAAAATACGATACATCCATTATGGGAGCTTCTGCCTCTGTAGAACAGAGTCTACTTGATGGTGATCTTGTCGTCGATGCAGGATACAGATGGGACCAAAAACACATAAAAGACTCTACTGCGGCTAAGTCCGAAGCGTTAGCAAGCCCTGAAGCGAACAACGATGTAGATTTGGCACCCGCATCCATCATTACCCTTGGTGCCGTTTACAACATCCTGGATACACAGATATTGAGTGCCCGTTACTTTTACGGCGACCAGGGTGTGTCGGGTGATTTTACCCTGCAGACCCAGGACGGAAGCAGACTTGATCCTGAAAAACAGACACGTTATGAGATCTCACTCGAGTCAAAGTTTGACCGCGCGTTTCATTCACTCATTACCTACTTTGATACAAATATAGAAAATGAGAAACGTGCAACATCCAATACCTACCTCATTGACGGAGAAGAGTACTACTACTACCAACAGGTAAACTCCCACACAAAAGGGGTTGAAGTGACTCTCAAAGGGAATATCGCAACATCTACAAACTACAAGTTTTCATGGACAAGAATCCTCTCTAAAAAGACTGAAGATTTTGCCGATGTAAAGGATGAAGTGGGGGTCATCGTCCCGGAAGATACGTTTACCGTCATGGTCTCGCATAAATGGGAGGATTATCTTTTTAGTCTCTCGGGGAAAAAGGTAAGCGGTTATACCAGTTCCAAAAGCCCGATGGGCCTTTCGGATGCCGATTTGGGCGACTATACGCGTTTTGATGCCAATGTGGCCAGATCGTTTGAGTATAACGGGATGCTAGCTACTGCGAAACTCTACGGACGCAACCTTACAAACAACCATTACGCAACAAAATATACTACAGGGTATTACTATGACCGTGGCCGTACACTCGGTTTGGAAGTAACGCTTCAATTTTAAAGGAGAGAAGATGCAGAGTAATCAAAAAGTACATAGAGGCGGCAGTGACCCTAAAGGATTTGACCGTATCTCCCGGGAGCTCTTCGCGCCTATCTATCCGGTGATCGCTGAGCAGATCATCGAGAGAACAGGGATGGTTAATGGGTATTGTCTTGATGTCGGATGCGGTACGGGGGCACTGGGGCGTGCGTTGGCAAACCGGACAGATCTTGATATCACCTTTTTTGACCAATCTCCCGAGATGATTGACCTTACAATAGGGTATGTCAGTGAAGAGAAGTTACTCGATCGCAGCGAGTTCGAAATAGGGGACATCCACCGACTCCAATTCAGTGACAACACGATGGATCTGGTGGTCAGTCGCGGTTCTGCCCCGTTCTGGGAGGATTGGGAGAGGGCTTTTAGCGAGATCTTTCGTGTTTTGAAAAAGGGCGGCCACGCCTATATCGGAGGAGGCTTCGGTAATGCAACGCTGCGTAAGGAGATTGCTCAAAAAATGGATAGGGAAGGGGCTAAACGTCCGCCAAAGGAGGCGTTTGAGCGTAAAAAAGTTCTGTTGCCGGATATCTTGAGTGCGCTCAACGCAGCCCACTCCGAGGTTATCGATGATGAGAGCGGTTTTTGGGTACATATTATTAAATAAAGGGGAAGAGATGAATACTAAGATAGAAAATAACAGCTGCCAAAACGGTAGGATCAATTCGTTTACACAGGTAAACCAGATGCAGCAGAGAGGAGATAAAAGAGGCTTTGGAGGAGATGAAGTACGGGTGGTTGACTCTATGATCGATATTATCTATCCTCCCGTTCCCTTTCCTTCAAACAGAATTTTCAATACTATCGGGGAGATGAAGATCAGGGAGATGGTGGAGCATCACCATACACTGTTACTGAAAACAAAGGTGGGAAAACTCTTTCCTGCCAATGAAGAGGCGTTGAAGATGGTGATCGATAAAAGTGCCGACTTTTTTGTTGAAGCGCTGGGTGGCGGGGATATCTTTACCTCTGTACATGGAGAGCCTCATCTGAGAATGAGACATTTCAAGGTGCCTATCGATGAACAGGACAGGGAGATCTGGCTGGCCATGTATAAAAAGACACTCAAAATGATCAACTTTCCGAAAGCGCATCTCGAGGAGTTCTGGAACTGGATCGAACCTCTCTCTATCCGTATGATCAACCGCCGCACCAATATGGAGGCGATCAAGCGGCATCACTGGCAGGAAGTGAAACATGAGTTTATGACAAGGGAAGGGAATTAAATGGAGAAAAGAAGGATTGTATTGTCTCTATTGACCTCATCACTGCTATGCACTGTGCTCTATGCAGAGCCCAAAGCGTATGATGTAGACGAGGTAAATGTTGAGGCAGAGGTGCAGGAAGAATCAAGTATCGGTACAGGATCGGTTGTCGATGCAAAAGAGATCGAGGTGACCAGCAGTGCTGAACTGCTCAATCCCTATAAAGCCATCTCTCTCGAAGCAGGTGTTGATATACGGACGAAGGACCCTTTTGGTATGGATATCTCCCATAAAATCAGAGGAAAGGGTGACAGAAATATCGGAGAAACGCTTGAAGGCTTACCGCTCAAAGGGATCGGTCCCGGTGGTGGGCTTTCCACGATGGTGGATATCGAGAATGTGCAGAGCGTCACTCTGGAAAAAGGCCCTATCAAGGCGGACAGCGGTTTCGGGTACGGGAGTGACAATGGGATGGTTGATATGAAAATGCAAAAACCCTCAAGCACGTTTTCTACTGAGTTCAAACAGGCATTGGGAAGCTATGATTTCAGAAAAACCTATCTGCGTGTAGACAGTGGCGAGATAGCAGACAGTGCAAAGTTTTTTGTCTCCGGATCATTGACGAAAGCAGATAAGTTTAAAGGCAAAGGGGAATCTCCGAACCGTAAAAACTTTGCTGCCGGAGTGGCAAGCAGCTCAAATCAGGAGATTGAGTGGGAAGTGTACACGATCTACAATGATGAAAAAAAACATAACTATAGGGGATTGACCTATGAGCAGAGCAAGGATCTCTCCCGCTACAGGAAGTATGATTACAATACGGAATTGACAGGCGATCCTGCACAGGACAGCAGATACTACGATCGAAACAAACAGGATTTTCAAACCTATACACTCCTGGGGAAACTAAAAGTTCCATTATCTCAAGAAGATACGATCACTTTTCGCCCCTATTTTTTAAATGACAAAGGGTATCGTTATTCGGGAAGCGGAACAAAAGTGATTGACTGGTTGGTAGACCATGATACTTATGGCGCAGTGTTGGAATATGCACACACCTTTGACAATGCAAAAATAAAAGTAGGCTACTGGTACCAGGAGGATGAGCCTCCGGGACCACCGACAAGTAGAAAGCTGCGCGATGCGGCAACGATGGATTTTATAAAATGGGAACGCATTATCAAAGTCAATGAAAATCATACATTTAACGCACCATACCTTACCTATGAACAACGGTTTGAGAGGACGATCTTGAATGCGGGGTTGAAATATCTCTGGATGGGTGCCCCGGAGCTTGTAAGTTACGACACGGCAGGTATCGGGGATGTCAGTTATGAGCGTGCACTCTCCCAGGTTTCGGACGTTGATTTTATACTCCCTTCACAAACCCATAAGATATTTTTACCGAATATCGGAATCATACACTATCTCAATGAGAGCGCTTATCTCAAAGCAAGCTACGGACGTAACTACAACACACCGAGTTATGGGTTCGGCGGAAGTATGCTCAAGTACTACTCCGCAATCGGAGAAGATGAAGCACTCCTGCAAAAGATGTGGAGTGACCTTAAGCCTGAAGAGTCAGATAATGTTGATATAGGGTATACCTATGAGGGATCAGACTTCTCCGTCACTGCTACACTTTTTTATTCAAAAGTGAAAAATGTCGGGGGAACGTTTTATGATCCGGTACTCGATTACACTTATCAGCAAAACACAGCAGAAGCCGAGTCTTACGGGATAGAGTTGAGTGCAGGGTATCAACTGCTCTCCAATCTTTTCGTCAAAGGGGCTGCAACCTATAACCATTATGCGTTTACAACCGATATAGAGTCTTCAGCCGGTGCCTTTATAGCATCAAAAGACAATCAACTTCCGGATGTACCGCTCTTTTATGCAAATCTCGCAGCAGAGTATGAACTGGGCGGGTATACCATCGTACCGATTGTGCGTTATCTGGGCAAACGTTATGTTGATGTGGAGCATCAGTATAGTGTCGATTCTCACTATGTCGTAGATCTTTCGGTCAATAAAGAGTTCAAAATAGATGAAAAACATACACTGAGTCTCTCTTTGGCATGTACCAACCTTTTGGATGAGGCGTATATCTCAACCTTCAGTGCTTCAGAGATCAATGTAAAACCTGAAACGACCTATACCGTCGGCGCTCCTCGAACCGTGTTTATATCACTGAGCTATAAGTACTGATCATGCGTTTGTTTATTGTCGTTACTCTCTTCTTCGCTTTTGTCTGGGGTGAGAACAGAGTTCCAAAAACAGAGGATTTTACCCATAAACGGGTAACGCCTGCCAAGACAAAAGAGAAGATCGCGATCACCTGCTATGGCGGTGCGGTACAACAGGTAGCACTCTTTCTGGGAGAAGACGCCATTATGGCATACCCCGGAGCAGAACGGTTTCCGTTTTTTGAAAAGATCTATCCCAAATTGGCCCAAAAGCCGACGATCGGTACATTTAACGATGTCAATTTTGAAACACTTATAAAGGCGAAACCCGATCTTGTCTTCGCCGGTGTAACATCGCTAAAAACCAATAAGAGGATAGAAGCGCTCGGTATTCCCCTCTTTACCCTGGGGATAGGGCGCCATACGGTAGACACTCTGTTGCATGAGTTTCATCAGGTAGGGATCTTTCTAGGCAGAGAAAAAAAAGCAGACGGGCTTATCGCCTACTGGAGAGAGAAACTGCAAAGTGTAGAAGAGAAACTGCCTCCGAAAGCGCAGAGAAAAAAAGTGCTTTATGTCAACGGTTCACATATCATATCGAGTGAAGGCAAAGGATGGTGGGGGGATGATTTTATTACGCATGCAGGCGGTATCAATATCGCCGAAGGGTTGAAGGTAAAAGGGGATATCTCCTCAGAGTTGCTTTTGGCATTTAACCCGGACGTGATCATCATCTCAAACAATAAAAACTTCAGAACATCCCCCGAATCATTGCGTTTAAACCCGATGTACAAGAATCTCACCGCCGTTCGAAACGGGGAGGTCTACCTCTCTCCGGTAGGTGGATTCTGGTGGGACCGTCCTTCGCCTGAGTCGATCCTGGGAATTTTATGGCTGGCAAAAGTGCTCTATCCCGAAGAGATGCAGACGATCGACCTGAAAGCAGAAGCCGAAGACTTTTTTAAAGACTTCTACAACTACACACTTCAAGAGAAAGCATATCAAAGCTTTTTTGCCAGAACAAAGGATATACGATGAGATTAGGAATTTTTTTATTGACAGAGAACTACGGAGGTTCCGCCCGTACAACCATAGCAAACGATATAGAACTGGGCGTCTATGCGGAGGAACTGGGCTTTGATGAAGTATGGTTCGCCGAACACCATTTTAACGGTTTCAGCGTGATCCCCAACCCTACATTGATGATGGCTGCACTCGCGGCAAGAACCACACGTATCCGCATCGGAAGTGCAGCACTCCTGGCACCTTTCTATCAGAGCATCCGTCTGGCAGAGGAGATCGCAACGCTTGATAACCTCTCTTCGGGACGTATTGACGCAGGCTTTGCCAAAGGCGGTTTTGCCTATGATATCGATCTCTTTGAGAAATCTCCCCAGGATCTGCGTCAAGAGATGTTTGATAGTGTTGACAAGATAGGCGATACGCTCTATGGCAATCCGATCCTGGAGCCCAAACCCCTGCAAAAGAGCATCCCTTTTTATATCGCTACGTTTTCTACGAATGAAACCATCGAGTATGCCGCAAAAGAGGGGTATGGTCTGATGTTTTCCCAGGGGGCAACGCTTCAGCAGTGTAGTGATGCGCAGGAGCTATACAGACAGATTGCCGGAGAGTATCCCGAAGTTGTCTTGATGCGTGTATTTTATATGGATGAGGACTATCAGAGTGCCTATCAAAATGCACTGCCGGCTACGGACCATTTTATCAAGTCGATGCGTGCGGTAAAATCCAAAGAGAAACGCCCGAATTTTCATCAGGAAAACTACAGCGCTCTGCGGGATCAACGATTTCAGTTTTTTGACGGGAAAAACTTCTTGGACAATGCCATTTTGGGAAACAGGGAGGAGTGTCAAGCAGAGATAGAGAAGATAAGCGGGGAGATAAAAAACCTCCATCTGGTACTGAAAGTCGCTTCATCGGATACGACGCAGACACGAGAGATGCTAAAGAGATTTAGCCAAGAGATACAACCACACATCAAATAAAAGAAAGGAGAAGAGAGTATGGACAATATCAACTTTTTAATGTACGGTGAACATGCGGTCGACTATGGCGTGATGGGAGCGCTTATTTTGATGAGTATCATCTCCCTGTCGCTCTTTATTGAGAGAATGATATTTTTCAAAAGGGTGCGTATGGAGGAGTATGAGCATAGAGATCTTCTGGAGATAGATCTCACCGATAATATCAGTATTATCAGTGCTATCGGTTCGAATGCACCCTATGTGGGACTTCTGGGAACCGTATTCGGGATTATGCTCACCTTCTATACTTTGGGTGATACCGGTGCGGTGGATACCAAGGCGATCATGACGGGCTTGGCACTTGCTCTGAAAGCAACGGCAATGGGGCTGGTGGTAGCAATCCCGTCGATCCTCTTTTATACCATCGCACTACGAAAGATAGAGAAAATACTAACAAGGTTCGATGTCTATTATGGCTAAATGTAAAAAAGCGCCTAAACGATTTGATCAGATCAATGTGATCCCTTTTATTGATATTATGCTGGTACTCTTAGTGATGGTACTCACCACAGCTACCTTTATCAAACAGGGGATTATCCCTGTCGATCTGCCGCAAGCACAAAAAGCCGACAAGGAAGAGAAGAAAAAAGAGGTAAGTATCTATGTGAATGCCAAAGGCGAACTTTTTTTTGAAAAAGAAAAAGTGGATCTGAAAAATCTGGAAGAGAAACTCTCTACACTCAGCAAAGAGCAGGCAGTCGTACTTCGCAGTGATAAAGCGTCACGGTTTCAGGACTTTGTGACTGTGATGGATATCTTAAAAGCATTAAAACATGAGAAACTGTATATTGTGACCCAAAAGTAGAGGAAAGGCAAATAGAGAAGTGTAGTGTAGTACTCTTGACTATATAGGTTTTTTAAAACTTTTTCATATGCTTCACTTCGCTCTCCGCATGATACAAGAAAAGGAAAAGAGATTAATAATTAATCAATTATTTTAATCCGTAACGTTATATATTTTATTATATAATGCTATAATCCATACGGGAAAAATATTTTTTTGACTACCGTTATATAATTAAATATATAATGGTTGTACATTCCAAGGAGTATGAATGAAAAAAATCGTCTTATCGGGAATTGTTGCCGCTCTATTGGCACCAAACCTCCATGCAGAGGCATTTGATCTGGGGAAGGTCACTGTTACCAGTGAATTGGATGAAAACATAGTATTTGAACAAACAACTACCGAAGAATCCATAGAACGTGATAATGCGTTAAGCGTAAGCGAAGCACTGGACAATGTCAGCGGGATTACCCAGGAGATACAGGGAGGGAGAGCAGAGTCAACGCTCTATATCAGAGGGTTTGATGCAAGAAGAATAGGGGTATTTATCGACGGAGTGCCGGTCTATGTACCTTACGATGGGAACTTTGACTATGATCGTTTCCTGACTACAGATATCGCAGAGATCGACGTCTCAAAAGGGTATTCACCTGTTGCCTATGGTGCCAATACGATGGGCGGGGTGATCAATATCATTTCCAAAAAACCTACCAAAGCGCTGGAAGGCTCTCTCAAAAGCCATGTTGTGTTTGACAGTAATGTTAACTTTGCACGACAGGTAAGTGCGTTAAATGTGGGGACACTGCAGGATAAATACTATATCCAGTTGGGTGCGAATTATGCCAACCAGGACCATTTCAGACTGAGTGATGATTTTGAACCAACTGCCTATCAGCCCTCAGGAGACCGTCTGCGTTCTGAAACACAAGATCAGAAGATCAACCTGAAAGCAGGATATCTCATAGATGAGACTGCAGAGGTAGCATTGGGATATATCAATCAGCAAGGGGAGAAACAGCAACCGCCTGCAACAGATACCGACTTCAGCAAGGAGAAGTATTGGGACTGGCCTTACTGGGATAAAGAGACTATCTATCTCAATGGTCAAAAAATCTTCGATGACAGCTATCTGAAAGCTGTACTCTATTATGACAAGTTTAAGAACTCTCTATACTCTTATGCAGATGATACCTACAGTACCTTCAATAACAAAGGATTCACTTTCAAAAGCAAATATGATGACTATAGTTATGGTGCACGGCTCTCCTATGGAACGGAGATCGGGAAACATATGCTGACATTGTCTGCAAATTATAAAACCGATGTACACCGCGGATACGACATCAGTAAAACTGACTCGACGACAACACTGACAGAAAAGTATGAAGACAACACACTTTCTTTGGGTATCGAAGATGTCTACAAGATCTCTGAGAAGATGGAGCTACTGGCTGGTATCAGTTATGACCGGAAAGAGGGGGAGTATGCCTATGACGAAGACTCTGCTATAGAGGGGATTCCATTAGGGTCACAGGACACCTTCAACCCGCAAATTGCATTGCTCTATAAACCGGACGGAAGCACTATCTTCAGAGCGAGCATCGCACGAAAAACCTATCTCACCTCCATGAAGGACAGATACAGTAGAAGACTCGGCTCAGCAATACCGAATCCGGACTTGAAGTCGGAAAAATCTACACATTATGAACTCAGCTATCATAAAAAGATGCAAAATACAGATATAGGTATTACCGGATTCATCGCAAGCGTGGATGATGCGATACAAAGTGTAGTGGTCGACGATAACGGTACGACGGATACCAGGGATGATCTCTCCCAAAATCAAAATATCGGTGAGTTCGAACACCGTGGTATCGAACTGGATATAAACTATCAAAACGATGATTTCAAGGTAGGGGGTAACTATACCTACCTCTCTCTGGTCAACAAAAGTAATAACGGTGCAAAACTCACCGATGTACCAAAACATCAGCTCTTTGCCTATGCGCAAAAAGATCTTACATCAAACCTGTCACTCTATGGAAATATCAAAATGAGAAAAGGGGCATATGAGCAAAAAATGGACCGTACCTATGTGATCAATCCGACATTTACTACCTTGGATGCAAAAGTGATCTACAGACCGTCGAAAGATCTTACTGCTGAATTGGGTGTCAAGAATCTTACGGATAAATATTATGCCTATGACAGTGCATTCCCGATGCCTGGCAGAGAATTCTTTGTCACTATGCAATATAAATTCTAATGAAAAAGATCATTTTAATTTTTACCTTATTGCTTTCGGTAAATCTGTATGCCGATGCCAAACCACTGCGTGTTGCAGTGATCGGCGGTATCACCATGAGCGGTTTGTGGGAAGAGATCTCTACTGCTTTTGAAAAGAGATACGGGATTCAAACCGAACTGGTCGTTACCGGACCCAAAGGGGTATTAAACGCCTATACGCGAAAGGATCCTGTCGACTTTATTACGATGCACTCCAGCGATACGATCTCAAATCTGGCATCGGACGGAATGATCGAAGGGCTGACCCCCTGGATACACAATGCCCAGATGCTTCTCTCCGAACAATCAAATCCTGCCAAAATCAGCGATAGCGATACTCTGGAGGCTGCGCTGAATAAAATCGTGGATTCCAACAGTACGTTTATGATACACCTGAGCGGCGGAACCTTTGAGGTCTTTCATGGGTTGGGCAGTCGATACGGGTTCCATCCAAAAGTCGTTTTGACAGAAAAAAAGCAGGGCTTTTTGGAGGATGTCGTCTCCCATCAGGCCTATACGCTCTTCGGTGTGATCCCTTTTCTTATGAAAAAACACTCCAATCCTGAGATCAAAGGGTATATGATTGATGCAGAAGCGCTGCACAGACCCTATCTTGCGGCGGCAGGTACCATTGACCGGATCGGAAAAGAACGCTACCGAAGTGCCAAGCTTTTGGTGCAGTTCTTGGTCTCACACGAAGTGCAAACGCTTATCCGGAATTTTAGGCTCAATGACTTCCCTAAGGTCCCGGTATTTTTCCCGCTTAAGATGAAGGAGGTGTCGCGATGAGGAAGGTTATAGTAAAGCTGCTGGCCATGACAGTGGTCTTCTCCGGAGTCCAGCTTCATGCCAAGAGTGTGGAAGATATGCTGGGCAGAACAGTGATAATTCCGGACAAGATCAACAAGATCTATGCTTCCAGTCCGATTCTTTTATACTCATTGATTGCCATTGACAGAAGTAAAATTGCCGGATTGAATTTTCCGTTTCAGCAGGGCGAAGCAGCGTATCTTGATAAGGAAACTGTGAACCTGCCAGTACTTGGCGGATGGTTCGGACAGGGACGCACCCCTAACAGCGAAATGATCCTGGCAACGGCACCTGACCTTATACTGCTGTCGGAGTTCCAAAAGCAGATGGGTGAATCAAAAATCAAAGCAGCGTTGGGACATACGGAGATTCCGCTTTTCTATCTGAAGTCGGACACTCTGGAAGAGCTGGTCGAAACTTTTCCCTACCTGGGGAAGATCACGGGGAATGAAGAAAGGGCGGCAAGACTTTATAGGTATGGTCGGGATACGCTCGAAGAGGCTGGAAAAGTAGTTGTATCGGCTGCCCGAAAGCCCAGAGTCTACTATGCCGAGGGGATCGACGGTCTGCAGACAGAGTGTGACGGTTCCTGGCATTCGGAACTGATCACACTGGCGGGTGGAGAAAATGTACACCATTGTGCCATCCAAAGCGCGTTTGGTAGGCAGCGCATCGGTTTTGAACAGCTTCTTCAGTACAACCCTGAGATCATTTTGGTATTCAATAAAGACTTTTACCAAAAGATCTATCAGGATAAAAAATGGCAGTTTATTGATGCAGTGAAAGAGAAAAAGGTCTATTTGATCCCTAAAGGGCCTTTCAGCTGGTTCGACAGGCCGCCTTCGTTTATGAAACTGCTGGGACTGAAGTGGCTGCTCACTGTTTTTCATCCTGAAGCCTACCCGGTTGATATCAGAGAGGAGGCAAAAGACTTTTACCGGCTTTTCTTAGGGATAGCTTTAACGGATGTCCAGCTTGATGCGATCATGGGAGCGGGGTTTGAACCGGATACCGGCGAACGCTGAGTATGAACGATCTCAACTTTCGCACTCCAAGAGCATTTCCTGGGGGCACCAGGGATCTAAAAGTTTTTTATGTTGACTTGAGATGCGATACTGTACAGCATATTGGGTTTATGGATCCCCGGGTCGAAGCCCGAGGATGACGTATGTGTGAAATTGAGTTAAAAATATGATAAGAGGAATATTATGGGAATAGAGAAAACAAATCTTTCAGAGGTGGATTTCCCCACGCTCTACAGCCGGCAAATGGCAAACTCGACATTTCAGGGGAAAAGCGTAGCAGATTGGGATGAAAAATCAAAAAATTATCTCGAATCGGTGAGAGAGAGTGACTATATAGACGCATTGGTGGAGAGAATCGATCTAACTGATGCTGAGACACTGCTCGATATCGGCTGCGGTCCGGGGAGCCTCTCTCTCCCACTGGCAAAAAGGCTGGAGCATGTTTTCGCCCTGGATTACTCCACGGGAATGCTAAAGACGCTTGAAGAGGAGTGCGAAAGCGAAGGCGTGAAGAACATTGTCCCTTTCCATCGTTCATGGGAGGAGGAGTGGAGTGATATTCCCGAAGCTGATATCGTGATCGCCTCCAGGTCCCTGGAGGTCAAGGATATCGAAAAGGCATTGAAAAAGATGGCATCAAAAGCAAAACAGAAGGTCTATCTTACCTTCAAGGTCGGCGGAAGTTTCGTCGATGAGGAGATATTGGAGCAGATACAACGTAAGGTCATACCTAGACCGGACTATATCTATCTGGTCAATACCCTTCATCAGATGGGTATCTATGCCAAAGTTGACTTTATCCGGGTTAAAAACAACAAATTCAAAAGCAGGGAGAGTGAAGGTTTTGTCAGGAAGGTACAATGGAGCCTCGGAGAACTTAGCGCCTCTGAAGAGGAAGAACTGAAGCGTTATTTTCAGAACGTTTATCATGCCAAACAGGATCAAAGTGTGACTGAGTGGGCACTGATCTCATGGGAGGTCAATCAATGAAATCCATCTTATATATCGCACTGCTCACGACATTGATATTTGCAAAACCACCGTTCAACGATACTGAGCGGTTTGTTACCAAACAGCTTAGGGTTGAAGGAAAGGTACTTCAGAATGTGATACTTGATAGAGAGAAGATCAGGCAATTGCCGCAATTTCACTCTAAAAAAAGTGCAGTTGTCTGCATGAGCGGTGAGACCAAAGCAGAGCCAACATCTTTTAGCGGTGTACTGCTCAAAGATATCCTGGACCTTGCAAAGATCAAAATAGAGCATCAAAAAGAGATGAATACAATCTATGTGATTGCTCAGGCACGTGATGGATACAAGGCGCTCTTCTCCTATCACGAGATCTACAATACAGCGATAGGAGAAAAAATTGTCGTCTATTATGAAAAGGATGGCAAACCCTTGGACAAAACGGAGGGTGATTTTGCTCTGATCAGCCTGAACGATAAGAAAAACGGGCCAAGAGATGTCAAGTGGCTTGAAAAGATCATTATAAAAAGTGATCAGTGAAAGCGTATTCTCCTGCAACCTCAATACTTCAAAGTAAATTTATCTAAGGAGGCTATGGATGGCCTCACTGTTATGTCAAAAAGTTATTGAGGTTGCCAAAAGCAGAAATCATGGATGGGTCGATTATCTGTGTCCAAGACCGGGAGGTGTTGAGAAGTATCACAAATCAGCATATGTCAAAGAGGCGATGATAAAGGGTAAAATGGTTGTTGTTGCGCGGGAGTGTATCTTGATTGAGCAGTAAGCTTAAAGAGGGGGGAATAGTGTGCCGTAGTGACAACCGGTAAAAGGTTAGAAGTTTTATATAGTTATTTAAATTTAATAGATATAATTATCTATAAATATAATAGATGGAGGAAGAAGAGATGAAGAAATGGCGTCTAGATTTTAGAGTATGGCATTGGGTACATGCCGCAGTTGTTTTAGGGTTACTAGGGACTGTGTTCCTGAGAAAAACATTTTTAAGCTGGAGAACGAACAGTGAACTTTTGACTCAAAAACTCTCTGAGATCAACCTGGAGATTACAGCAGATCAGGCAACAGCAGTTGCGAAAGCTATCCGTGCACCGATGTGGGAGTGGCATATACTCCTTGGATATGCATTTGCCGCATTACTTCTCTGGAGGATATTTCTTTTCTTTACTGAGAGCGGAAAACAGAACTATCAAAATCTCAAAGAGGAAAACCTCCACAAAAAGATGGTCAAGGTAGGGTACCTTGTGATCTATGCGATTCTTCTCTTTATGGCGGTCAGCGGATTGATGATCCATTTCTATGAAACACTCGGCCTTACAAAAGAGGGAGCCCATACGATCAAAGAGATTCACGAACTGGTCTACAATGCGATACTGATCTTTGTCCCATTGCATATCATCGGTGTGGTGATCGCAGAAAACCGGGATGAAAAAGGGATCATCTCTGAGATGATCAATGGCGGAAAAGTATCTTCATAAGTGATTTCTTTAACTTTTGCTATAATCTTCCAAATGAATCGAAAAAGGAATGACTTGAAAAAACGGTACATCATCATCGCTGCCTTACTCCTATTATTAAATGGATGCAGCAAAGTGACGAAAGAAAATTACAATAAAATTAAGAGCGGTATGACATACGAAGAGGTTGTTACGCTTCTAGGCGAACCTGAAGGGTGTTCTGAAACACTTGGGATCAGTAACTGTACATGGAAAGATGGTGAAGCCAAAATTTCTATCACGTTTATATCGAATGAAGTGACGATTTCAATTGCCGACGGTCTTAAATAAGACCCTCTGGCACTTTTAAACCTATTATCTCTTCAGAGCTCTTTTTCTTGCCTCACGTCGCTGCTCTTCTATCTTTTTTATATATTTTCTCCCGCTAATACCATTCTCCTGTTGAAATTTTACACTTAATCTATAACAGGGTAGTGTTTTCTGATGAATGCCTGAAGAAGGGTATGAACGGTTATGTACTCTCATTGGTATGTTTTTGTTCTAATTGTATTAGACTTCCTAGGGTAGGGGAAGAAAATGAAAAAAGTATCGATCTATTTGTTAAATGGAGTAAATTGGTTGCGGGAGAAGGATTTGAACCAACGACCTTCGGGTTATGAGCCCGACGAGCTACCAAGCTGCTCTATCCCGCGACAGTAAAAAGTTAAGATTTATATCCTAAAGTGGATGGGGTAGAGGGATTCGAACCCCCGAATATCGGTACCAAAAACCGAGGCCTTACCGCTTGGCGATACCCCAACAAGTTGTTTCCCATAAGGCGCTATTGCTTATGTGGACGGCATTATAGCTTAAATGAAAGAGATTGTCAATAAAATTGCTAATAAAAACAATATTGATCTAGATTTTTAATGGATTTATTTTTACCTCGCTCCCATTCGTCCCCGATGGGAGTGCATACGGAAGTCAGGCAAACAGTAACGTTAAAATCCATCGCTAGATGGGAGAGAGGGAAAATGCATCAGTAAACCTTTACATGACACATCAGGATATAAACATTATTCACTCTAGAAGTAATGCTATTGAACCTATTATAAAATTTACATTTGTTCTTGTAAATGACACATATCATTAAAACTCAAGATGATACAATCCCTTATGTGGCGAAAGGAAAGATATGAGCGGTAGAATATTTGTATGTGGTGATACTCACGGTATGAGTGCAGATACCCAAAAATTAAATAGTAAAAACTTTTCTGCGTTCCCACTCTAAAAGTAGGAACGCAGATTCTAAGATCATATAACATGAGATATACACTCCCACGTACAACGTGGGAGCGAACAAAAGATACTGGAAAAGTATATGATATTAAATTTGACTCTCCTGAGCCAAATCCTATACAACCAGGTATAAGCATAAAGGAAAATTAAAAATGATAGTTTTTTTTAAGGAAAATGATGAGTACCATAACGTTTTTGCAATATACTGGGTTGATGAAAAATGCTATTTTATACTATTATCAAAAATTAATCATGCCTTGTTCCCTGTTTCATCAGATGAGTGTGAAGTAATTGTTAATGATTTATCAAACTATGTGTTGGCCTTTAAAGACTGTAGTAAAAATCTTATTATTCACAATTTAATTTATAAGAATACAGATCCCGAATTTAAATCCAAAGTGCAATTTTTTGTAATTTTGAGATTTGAAGAGGTTAGATGCTAAAATCAAACTTCCAAATCCGACCAAAGATAAAGGAAGTAAAATGTCGTATAAACATCTAACCCTGAAGGAAAGATACCTGATTAATGCTTATAGAAATACAAAGACACAAAAAGAGATTGCTAAAATTGTTGGAGTACATCCCTCAACCATATCAAGAGAGTTAAAAAGAGGTAGAGGGAAAATAGGGAAAGAGTACTGGGTGATAGCTTCACATAACAGAGCAACAGAAGTACAGATAGAGAAGTCAAAAAAAGCGAATCTAAAGCTAACAAAAGAGACAAAAGAACTGATCAAAAAATACCTCAAAAAAGAGTTCTCCCCAGAGCAGATTGCAGCCACATTGGAGATGAAGCATAGTATCTCTGTCAGCTATGTAACTATCTACACATATATTCATGTAGATAAGCTAGGTAATGGTACACTGCATACCCACCTGAGACAACAAGGCAGAAGACGGAAGAAGTATGGACAATCACGGAAGAACCGTATCAAAGAGAGGGTTTCCATAGAAGAGAGACCCTCCCTTGTTGATGATAAAGTAAGGGTAGGAGACTTTGAAGCAGATACCATTATAGGTAAAGGAAGACAAGGAGCTATTGTCACTATTGTAGATAGAAAATCAATGTATCTAAAACTCTCTTTGCCCGTAAACAAAAGGTCACATGTTGTGGCTAATGAGATGGTTCGATTACTTGCTCCTTTCAAGAAAAAGGTGCATACGATCACTACGGATAATGGATTGGAGTTTGCCGGGCATAGAACCATCTCTAAAAAACTAAAGTGTGACTACTACTTCTGTCATCCTTACAGTTCTTGGGAGAGAGGATTGAATGAAAATATCAATGGATTGATCAGGCAATATATCCCTAAAGGTAGCAGCTTTGAACATCTGACCCAAAAAGAGATCAGAAGAATTGAAAATAGACTCAATCATAGACCTAGAAAATCTCTAGGTTGGAGAACTCCTTATGAGGTATTTCATGAAAATTTGAAAGTTTCATAGGAGGTTTTAGATAGAATTTTTAGAGGCGAAATTGCACTATGAATTTAAATGTGGGTAAAAAGGTTAAAGTAATGTTGGGTAATAAAAAAAGGGCGCGCTTGGATGCTTTGGTTCTTTATTTTTGGACTTATGATAAAAAATTTAATTATGCAAAAAATATCATTGATAAAATTTCACTTGATGATATTTTGGATGAAAAAGAACAATTAGAGATTTTGCGTAATGCAAGCAGAGAAGAGATTGAGTCATTGATTAAAATGTGTGACGAGATACAAATACATAGCAGACCATCCAATGTATTTCATACCATTTCAGGTCATAGTCTAGATGAACTAGAAGGATTGAAATTATTTTTAACGGATTTTATAGCAAGTAAAGAATAAGAGGTTCATTGGTTCCAATCGTCCTCGATACTAACCCATACTCAGATTAAGGGGGGGTAGTCTCAACGGAAGTTACAGGAGCAAAATAATGGAGTGTTATACTATAATTTTTTACCTCGCTCCCATTCGTCCCCGATGGGAGTGTATACAAAACTCAGGCAAACAGTAACGGTGAAATCCATCGCTAGATGGTAGAAAAGTAAAAGACATCTCCACTCTTTCCTCGTCTCCTACTTAATAATGGTAGATGAGAAGCGCTACATACACTCACAGCAGATTCTTCCGACTCCTATGACTTTTTATCTTTTTTCTGTATCATAATTCTAGTTCAAAAAGGGGAATATCACTATGTCAAACTCTCATGAGATTTCAAAAACCTATAGAGATTCCCATCGGGGACGATGGGAACGAAGAAGAAAGAGAGAAACACTCTTATTCTCCAAGCATACCGGGAAGGATATTCTCAGCATATGATCGCTAAAGTATTAGGATTAAATCAGGCAACAGTCCAGAGAATCATAAAAAGGACAAGGTAAAATAGCATTAGCATCACCTGACCCCTTTTCTTCTTTTCTTCCTTTTCTTCAAGATACCGGAGAAACTACCTCTAAAGGTAAACTAATATTTAATATTAAAAAGGAGACAAATGATTAGTTTAGATGAGATATTGCACTATGATATAGTAGAACATGTTGGTATAGGCGATATAAGGTTTACAATGGGTAAAGGGGTCAGGTGATGCTAATGCTATTTTTATCAAATAAGATATAATGAAGCATTAAAAATTTGGGGAAGATACAGTGCCAGAGATTATGAGGGGATGGATGGACTTGTTAAGATTGAGAGGTTTTGGTGATGATATATGGTCAGTATGCATTCCCATCGGGGACGATGGGAACGAGAGAGAGGCGGTGCCTCGCTAGTAGACAAGAGTTACTATGATGCTCTGGGAGTAGATGATAACTTTGATTATGATGATGCAAGAGATTTTATCCAACAAAACTACACAGATACATCAACACTGGAATATAATGATCCTAACAGTCCGACAGGTACTTATTTGACTCATGGTTTCAGCCCTGATTCTTACGAGTATGAAAATCGTTATGCAAACTTACAAGGGTTTTATGAAAATAAGGACTTTTATGTTCAATACCTGAACCTATCCGATGGTTCAAATGATGCGTCCATACTTGATTATGGAGAGGGTGCCTTCAATCCGTTTACCCAGTTGGCATATACATTTGAAAAGGATCCATTTGGTACAATAGGAGCAGTGGGTGAAGGGCTATTGGATTTTGCAATGAATCCTATTGATGGGCTTCAAGATGTGGGTATGCAAATAGCAGAGCTTAAAGCCAAAGGAGATCTTGATACTCTTCTAAACGATGATGTAAGTGCAGCTCAACACTATGGTGAAGCTGCAAGTATAACAGCTTCTGTTCTTATGCCAGGGGCAGTTGAAGGAACTAAAGCACTTAAAAAAGGTTTGAATAATGCTGTTGAGGATGGAGTAAATATTGATGCAAAGTATGTAGACGGTGATGGTTCAGGAGGGGCTATAATTTCAGATATTGAAAAATTAGCAAATGATGCAACTCATAATCCTGATGCGGATACGGTAGTTTTGGGTAAATATATACCTGATAGCGATCAATCTTATGAAAAAATTGCTGATTCTATGGACGCAACTTATTTTGAATTGCCAGGTAGCTCTTGGGATGATGCTGTTTCAAAATATGATTATGATAATATGTGGGAAATCAATAAACAATTCCTAGACAATCAGATAAATGAAGGGAAGGAATTTATATTTACTGTAAATCCAACAGATATACCTGAAGGTAAATTTACTAGAATGGAATACGATTACTTAAAATCACAAGGTTATTCTTTAAACAAAGAAGGAGATATATATCGTGCAATTAAAAAATGATGAATCCAGTTCATTTGAATTGATAGAATGTATTGAACAATATTATAAAAAGCAAAATAGATTGTGTAGTTTTATAATTAGAACTGTCAATAAGGATAATTATACAGTTGATTTTTTAATTGATAGAAAACAAATTATTAGATATTCAATACCTTTAGATACGAGGAATTGTTTTGCAATGGTTTTTTTAGGCATTGGACCATGTTTTGTTAGTCCACACACTTTATTTGGATTTAATGAAGGTGAACGTTTTAGTAAGAATAGTACTACTGAAGCGGTAGAACAAAATCTTAAACTTTTGGATCAATATCTAGACTTGTTTCATATCTCCTGATATAACTCTATCTCATCGAGGACGATGGGATAGAGGTGTCAGGTGATGCTAATGCTATATAATCATCCCACCAAAAACAACCAAAGATAAATAACACAACTCAAAAGAAAGGAGCAGCCATCCCATGAGCCACCGCCATACTCCTTTCTTCTCACTCAAACCTACCTCCACCGATAAATCAAGCGGATGGAATGTCGGTGCCGTTTTAGATCAGAATGGCCCTGGTGTCACGTTAGGTGCACATGCAGGCAAAGGCAATACGGATGGCCAAAGCACGACCTATACCAACTCTCATGTAGGGACACTCTCCGGTACTACGCTGGTACAAACCGGTGATACAATCACGATCAAGGGTGGACAGGTCTTGGGAGAGAGGGAAAATGCATCAGTAAACCTTTACATGACACATCAGGATATAAACATTATTCACTCTAGAAGTAATGCTATTGAACCTATTATAAAATTTACATTTGTTCTTGTAAATGACACATATCATTAAAACTCAAGATGATACAATCCCTTATGTGGCGAAAGGAAAGATATGAGCGGTAGAATATTTGTATGTGGTGATACTCACGGTATGAGTGCAGATACCCAAAAATTAAATAGTAGAAACTTTCTTCGTTCCCACTCTAAAAGTAGGAATGCAGATTCTAAGATCAAATAACATGGGATATACACTCCCACGTACAACATGGGAGCGAACAAAAATAGCATTAGCATCACCTGACCCCTTTTCCTGACCCCTTTTCCCAAAGAAAATTGGAATACAGGAACGAATCCTGAACCGTTTGCAGTATATTTTGGCCCAAGTAATCCCGATAAACTAAATTATGGTAAAGGTCAAGCAACTCAGGCTATAACCAATACAGAAATTAAGAACTATGAGGTTAAGGAGTTTTCAAATGAAGGTAATTAGAGATATATTTAGTTACTCTTATGGACATGGTGCAATAGGTTTAACCTGTAATTATTGCATTTATTATAAATTTAATGAAGATTTGGAAATAGGCTCTTTAAAAAGATCATATTGTAGTTTGCATAATTTTTCATTAAAGATTATGAGGAATGAAGAAGATAGGATCTTGGGTGAATGGTTCTGTAAACAATTTGAAAATAAAAATGCTTTTGAATGGGGCTTAAAAGAGTTTTATCAGTTAAAAGATGAATTGGAAGATAATGTATTGTATCAAGCTTGTGGAAAGAAATATTTAAATGGAACATATTTTAAGGATTTACCCCAACTAAAAGAAGAATAAGAAGAAAAGGGGTCAGTCGCCACCTTAACTCGCTTGTATAATGAAATCACCACTCAAGAGATCAGTTCTCTCGTTCCCATCGTCCCGATGGGAATGCATATCAAACCGTCAATAAACCAGCAAGTATAAAGTCGCTACAATATCTGATGGGAAGAAGTCGTTATAAAATCTATGAATCTACACATCCGCACTTTTTTACTTGCACGATACTAAACTGGCTTCCGATATTTACACGTCAGGACAGTGTAGATATCGTCCTTGATAGTCTAAAACATCTACAAAGAGAAGAAAATCTGAAACTCTATGCCTATGTGATACTTGAAAACCATATCCATTTGGTGGCAAGTAGTGAAGATATCGCTAAAAGTATGAGACACTTCAAATCCTTTACAGCCAAAGAGATATTGAAACTGCTTCAAAAAGAAAGTGTTACAACGATCCTAGACCAACTTGCATTCTATAAAAAAGCACATAAAACAACTACAACTTATCAAATATGGCAGGAAGGCAGTCAACCCAAACTGATACAAACAATGATAGACCCCTTAATTCTTGCATTATGAAGGTGACAGTATCGGTATAAGCGGAGGGGTAAGCTATAACAATGGCGATGCCCAGGACAGTAAATATTATAACCCTGATAGCTCAAGTGCAAACAAATCAGTAGGTTACGGAAGTGAGGGCGAGAGCCAGACATCTATAACCAAGTCAGCGATCAATACCTCCAATATCAAGGTCACCGACCAGAAAGCTCAAAAGGCTACGGGTACAGGCACCGAAGAGATCATCGCACAGGTACATATCGATACCTCGACCGATACAATTGAAGCCGACAGCGGTGCACTGGTCAACAACTTCGATGCAGCAGAAGTTCAAAAAGAACTGGATGTACAGACAAGGGTCACACAAGCCTTCGATACGACCAGACAGGAGGTCAAAGCGTATCTAAATAAGGGTAAAGGGTAAACAGTAAAGGGGTCAGGTGATGCTAATGCTATTTTTATCAAATAAGATATAATGAAGCATTAAAAATTTGGGGAAGATACAGTGCCAGAGAGATTATGAGGGGATGGATGGACTTGTTAAGATTGAGAGGTTTTGGTGATGATATATGGTCAGTATGCATTCCCATCGGGGACGATGGGAACGAGAGAAATTTTTTAACAAATATAGATCTTTAGAGAACTTATATGCAGCATTGATCGTACCTGTACTGGAGGGTAAAAAAGAGTTTCCCGATGTCGGTGCAGATTGGATTTTTGAATACTTGACATTGACTAAACTCGTTGATCGTGCAAAATATGAGAAAGTAAAAGAATTGATACTCGATCGAATTGACTTTTTATTGTATCGAAGAAGCCGATATCCTGAACTAAATATAAAAGAATATGAAGATAAATTAGATGAAATATTTGAATATTTAGAAGCTTTAGAGTTAGAGATGCCACCTGCATTTCCACCGCTTTAAATTGGCATACGTTTATAACGGCTATGTTGAAGTCTGGAGAGCTGAGTGTATTGGAGATCACTCAGATCGTTGGACATACTAACTCTAAGATGATATTTGAGAATGATGCACGATTTATCAAAGGTGAACATTTGAAAATTCGAAGGTCATTCAATCCGTTCGAAAATGGTAGTGACCTGCATGGTGACACTAAAAAATTGCAATTTTGTTGAAATATTTTGAAACATCGAGTTTTATGGGATAAAATTGGTTGCGGAAAAAGGATTTGAACCAATGACCTTCGGGTTATGAGCCCGACGAGCTACCAAGCTGCTCTATTCCGCGACAGTTAAATGTATATAAAGTGATTAAACATTATATATTGAAGATTGGTTGCGGGAGAAGGATTTGAACCAACGACCTTCGGGTTATGAGCCCGACGAGCTACCAAGCTGCTCTATCCCGCGACAGTTAAAAATCAGGATCTTACAATCCTAAAGTGGATGGGGTAGAGGGATTCGAACCCCCGAATATCGGTACCAAAAACCGAGGCCTTACCGCTTGGCGATACCCCAACAAAGTGTTTCTCATAAGGCTCTGTTGCTTATGTGGACGGCATTATAGCCCAAACGAACGATGTTGTCAAGGGGTTTTGGGGGAATTCTTTAAATTTTTTTAAAATTTCCTTTTTTTCGAGTTGATAGATGAAGTAGGAAAAGGTATAATACCCCTACTTAGTTAATAACACTATATAGAATCTATAAACAAATGGGAGATGCAATGCCAGTTGAAGCGATAGCAAGAGTAGAGAGAGCGATCAAAGAGATCAAAAGCGGTAAAATGGTCATTATGATGGATGACGAGGATAGAGAAAATGAGGGTGACCTTGTCTATGCTGCTACTTTTTCGACACCGGAGCTTGTAAACTTCATGGCCAAAGAGGCCAGAGGACTAATCTGTGCACCAGTTACCAAAGAGATCGCGGCCAAACTTGATCTCGTACCGATGGTGGACAAAAACGTATCAGCACATGAAACAGCATTTACCATCTCTATAGATTCAGCGACTGCATCGACAGGTATCTCTGCTGCCGAGAGAGATGACTGTATCAGCAAACTGGCCAACCCGCTTACGGTCTCAGAGGACTTTGTACGTCCGGGGCATATCTTCCCTTTGATCGCTAAAGACGGGGGAACACTAGTCAGAACCGGACATACGGAGGGTTCCGTAGATCTTTGTAAACTGGCAGGACTTGTACCCGCGGCAGTGATCTGCGAGATCATCAAGGATGACGGTACGATGGCGCGTATGGATGACCTGGAAGTTTTTTCGGAAAAACATAAGATGCCGATCGTCTATATCTCGGATATCGTAGAGTATCGTCTGGCAAATGAGAAACTGGTCAAGCGTGTAAAAGAAGAAGAGTCTACGCTTAGAGGGGTGAAGGTAGAGAAGATCACCTACAGCGACCATTTGAAGCGTACACATACCGTGATCCAGTTCTACAAGTCACATGAAACGGCCAATGTGAAGTTCCATAATATCGGACAGGATATCGACCTGGTACTTGATGACAGACGTTACCAAACACTTGGCAATGCCATCGACTATCTCAAAAAGAACGGAGGAGTACTGATCTTCCTTGATAGCAAAGTGATCTCTCATGAACAGGCAAAAGAGTTTGGAGTAGGGGCACAGATACTGAAAGACCTTGGTATCAAAAATATCAACCTGCTTACGACACATAAGGATACCGAGTTTGTCGGCCTGGCCGGATTTGGACTCGATGTAGCAGAGAAGATCGTCATCTCATAGCTTTCTATCGGTACAATGAAAAAACTTTTAAGTAACCTAAGTCTCCACTCTATCAACTTTTTAGGGATCATTGTACTTTTCCTCTTCGCACTGCTTTTTACTTTCCTCGTGATATTTGAAGAGTACCGGGAGTTCGAACAAGAGTCGATACACCTTCGCAATACCTATCTCGACTCGCAGAAAACCAAAGCCAAAGAAGATACCGAAAGAGTCATAGAGTATATCAACTACTCCTATAGCTCAATGATAGGGCAAGTGAACAGTGATCAGCTCAAAGAGCATGTCATAAATTCCATAGAGCACCTCTTTGATCGCAAAAGCGGTAGCAGTTATATCTTCATCTATACGCTGGAGGGTACGAATATCTCTGATCCCATCAAACCTCATAACCGCGGCAAAAATATGATAGACCTTCAGGATATTGATGGTAAATATGTCCTCAAAGAGTTGATCGGGAAGGCCAAAAGCGGCGGCGGGTATGTCGAGTATGTCTGGGTCAACCCTGCAAGTGCCAAACTCTCACCCAAGGTCTCTTACGGTGCAGCCTATAGACCATGGAACTGGCTGGTCGGAACCGGAGTCTATCTCGATGAGATCGATGCGATGATCAGTGAGAAAAAAGAGAAGATGAAAGAGCGTCTGATCAAATACGTTATGGAGGTCCTGACCCTCTCTGCTATCCTTTTCTGGATCGCATGGGGAGGTATCAAATTGATCAACGGTGTGATACAAAAGGAGATCTCTACCTTTAGGGATTTTTTCCAGAAATCCGTACTCTATAACATTGTGATCGATAAGCGGCAGATCAAGATCAAAGAGTTTCAGGTACTGGTTGCATATGTCAACGAAATGGTGAGTGCTATCCATGAAAAAAACAGGGAACTCCAGGAGCTCAATGTATCTCTGGAAGAGAAGGTGCTGCAAAAAACCGCCAAACTTCAGGATCAGATGCAGTATAACGAACAGTTGGTTGCAGCACAGGACAGCTTTATCAAACACTCAATCCACGAGGTCAATACACCTTTGGCCGTGATCATGACCCATATCGATATCTATAAGATGAAGTATGGTGAGAACCGATATCTCACAAAGATCGAAGCAGCAGCAAAAATGATCTCTACCATCTATGAAGATCTGAGCTATATGGTGAAAAAAGACAGACTGGCCTATGAAAAAGAGTGGATCGATATCAAGGCATATCTGCTTTCTCGCACAACGTTTTTTGAGGAGATCGCCCACGGAAACGACCATCGGATAGGAGTACATTTGGATGATTGCGGAAAGATATGGTTCAGTGAACTCGAACTTCAGCGTATCATTGACAATAATCTCTCAAATGCTATAAAATATGCAAAGAGAGGTACGGATATCAAGATCGAGCTCTATGAAAAAGAGAAATATCTCATCATACGCTTTATCACCCATTCAAAGATGATCCAGGATACCCACAAGATCTTTGAGGCTTTCCACAGAGAAGACAAGGTCAAGTCCGGGTTTGGTCTCGGACTCGAGATCGTGGGCGAGATCTGTCAAAAAGAGGATATATCCATTGATGTAGAATCAAATGAAGAGATAACGGTCTTCAGTTATCGGTTTAAACGAGGAGAAAAAGATGAGAATACTCTTACTTGAAGATGAGCTGATGCTTCAAAATGCCATTGTTGAGTATCTGACAACAACCGGATATATCGTCGATGCCTTTGAAGATGGAGAAGAGGCTTACGAACAGATCCATAAAACCTCTTATGATCTTTTTATCTTTGATATCAACACCCCCTCTATCGATGGTCTGAGTCTGCTTGAAAAACTTCAAAAAGAGAAGATCCATATCCCTACGGTTTTTATCTCCGCTATTACCCAGATCGAACAGATCTCCAAAGCCTACGAGCTTGGATGCTATGACTACCTTAAAAAACCGTTTCACCTTAAAGAGCTTACATTACATATAGAGAGACTGCTTAAAATGGCCGATATCCAGTCAAAAAGTATGGTCAAACTGAGTAAAATGTACAGTTATGACCTTGAAAAAGACCGCCTGCTTTTTGATAATGTCGAACAGGAACTCAAACCCAAACATCAGCAGATCATGCGCCTGCTGGCCTCAAATCTGGAGCGTGTTGTGGATTTTGATATGCTCAGGCACTATGTGTGGGATGATATCCATGTGGATGCAGCGACCATCAGGGCTGAGATGCATAGAGTACGCCAGGCGCTCAAAGAGGATTTGATCGTCAGTATCAAGGGGATAGGATACAAACTGACCAAACACTGATCTTACACAACTAAAGAAGCGTAGTTCTTTTATTTTCTTTTAGATGCTTCTATCATCCTGACAATTATGTAACGATTTTATACATTTACGACTTTTTTGTCCGCTTTATTGATTTAAAAATTTTCATGCTATGTTAATGCTATGTTCAGTTTCTATGATAAAACTGCAAGAAATAAGGAACCCTTTGTATGGCTTTCACATACATAACATCTACAAAGTGGATGAACCCAAAACCCTCTTGCAAAATAGTTTACTTTTGCGAACCCTTTATGTCGATTGAAGGTCATGCAGAGGGTTCCAAAATAGGAAGAATTATGAAATTGATTAAGATGAGTCTTGCTGCTGCAGTTGCGGCAAGTATGGCAGTAGCCGGTGGGAATATCGCACCGGTTGAAGAAGCAGCACCCGCTGTTGAAAGTGAAGTAGATTACGGTACCGTGTTCGGACAATCACGTACTTTCTATATAGACAGAACCTACACAGGATCTATAGAGAACAACCGTAACTCACTGGCTACAGGTGGATATATAGGATATAAGACACCTGAATACAACGGGTTGAGTGCGGCAGCTGTGCTTTATGGTGTCTATGGTTTTGACATTCATAATGAGGATGCAAAGGATGCGTGCGGTTTAAGTTATGATCCGGCACTTTATGGTGATGGTTGCAAAAACTATATGTTTCTCGGTGAGGCGTACCTAAACTATGTCTATGAGAATACCACTATCAAAGTCGGTCGTCAAAAGCTGAATACACCGCTTGCCGGTGCAGATGATGCGAGAATGCTTCCAAACCTCTTTGAAGCGGCAGTGGTAACCAATACAGATATCAAAGATACCACATTGATCGCAGCGCATATCACACGAGAGAGTGTGGGGACATTCGGTAACGTATATCCTACAACTACACCAAGCTTACTCTCTCTTGCTATCCAAAGCGGGTACGGGTATGGTTACAAACTCGGTACAAACGGTGATTTTGCCGATATGGGTGAGATCGCGTTGGGTGCAGGAAACGATACTGCAGGAGTAAGTGCCGTAGCAGCGATCTATAAAGGTATGGAGGGTGTAACCCTTCAGGCATGGGACTACTATGCGCATGATATCCTTAATGCCCTTTACCTCCAGGCAGACTTTGGCTGGAACTGTATGCTGAATGATGAAGTAAAAATGAATGCTTCACTCCAGTATATCAACCAGAGCGATGTAGGTGATGCACTTGCGGGCAAAGTGGACAGTAACTACTGGGGTGCGAAACTCGGTGCTGCGTATGGTAACTTGAGCGGATATGTTGCATACTCACAAACTGCCGACAGCGACGGTGCTGAAAATGGTGGTATCATTACTCCATGGGGTGGAATGCCGGCATTTACACAGGGAATGGTGACAAGACACCAGTTCTTCTCTGATACTGATACGTATAAAGTTGCGGCTACCTATAACTTCAGTGACCTGAATGTCAAGGCATCAGCATATTTTGCATCCTTTGATGTAGGTGAAAGTGCTACCTATGCAGCAGGTCTCGAGTCAACAGAAAGCGGCTTCGATATCATTTATCAAGCGACTGAAAATCTTCAGTACAGATTCAGAGGAAACTTCCCGAATGAGTTTGGCGGTACACCATCCGCTTCATATGACTGGGATGAATATAGATTTATAGTAAACTATAACTTTTAACAATAAGTTTTTTTACAGTATGGTTTGAGATACAACCATACCTTATAGATTGAAGGAACAACAATGACACATGAACAAGTGGAACAGATAAAAAACAACCCGAAGTATCAGGAGTTGGTAACGAAGAGAAGTTCATTTGCCTGGACACTCTCTGTTATCATGCTGGTGATCTACTATGCATTTATTATGATTATTGCATTTAACCCTGAAATTTTGGGTGCAAAAACAGGTGAAGGTGTAATGACAGTCGGTATTCCTGTAGGTATTGCGATCATCATTATCGCATTTGCCCTTACCGGGATCTATGTAAGAAGAGCAAACGGAGAGTTTGACGAATTGGCTCAGCAAGTAAAAGATGAGCTTAAATAAGGAGTAGGGTAATGAGTAGAATTTTATGGATGGCACTACTTCTTAGTGCAGGGTTATTTGCCGCAGGTGCATTAGAGGGTGAAGTAGAGAAACAGCCTCTCAATGTCTCAGCGATCATTATGTTCTTGCTTTTTGTGGGTGGTACACTCGGCATCACCTACTGGGCAGCAAGAAGAACAAAAACAGCAAAAGACTTCTATACGGCCGGTGGAGGGATCACAGGTTTCCAAAACGGTATGGCAATTGCAGGTGACTATATGTCTGCAGCATCATTCCTTGGTATTTCAGGATTGGTATATCTTGCGGGATTTGACGGATTGATCTATTCGATCGGTTTCCTTGTGGGGTGGCCTATCATCCTTTTCCTGGTATCTGAAAGACTGAGAAACCTCGGTAAGTATACTTTTGCGGATGTAGCAGCCTATAGACTTAAACAGACACCGATCAGAACACTTGCTGCGTTCGGTTCGATCGCTACGGTGATCCTTTACCTTATCGCACAAATGGTCGGTTCGGGAAAACTTATCCAGTTGCTTTTCGGTCTCCCGTATGAATATGCGGTGGTACTGGTCGGTGCATTGATGATCCTTTATGTAACATTCGGCGGAATGCTGGCGACAACATGGGTACAGATCATTAAAGCGATCCTGCTTCTTTCAGGTGCGACGTTTATGGCGATCGCGGTATTGAGTCACTTCGGGTTCAGCGCAGAGGCACTTTTTGCAAAAGCGGTAGAGGTACATGAGAAAGGTGATGCGATCATGGCACCGGGTGGATTGGTATCTGATCCAATCTCAGCGATCTCACTCGGTATTGCATTGATGTTCGGTACGGCAGGTCTTCCTCATATCCTGATGAGATTCTTTACGGTTGCTGATGCAAAAGAGGCTAGAAAGTCGGTATTTTTTGCAACAGGCTTTATCGGGTATTTCTATATCCTTACCTTCATCATCGGTTTCGGTGCGATCGTAATGGTACTCAATAACCCGCAATACCTTGATGTGGCAAAACAGGCGATCGAAGGCGGTTCTCCGATCATCGGCGGTAAGAACATGGCAGCGATCCACTTGTCTCATGCAGTAGGCGGGAACTTCTTCCTAGGATTTATCTCGGCAGTGGCATTTGCTACGATCCTGGCGGTTGTGTCAGGATTGACACTTGCGGGTGCCTCAGCGGTATCACATGACCTCTATGCGAATGTATTTAACAAAAATGCAACAGAAGCGCAAGAGATCAAGGTATCTAAGATCGCAACGATTATCCTTGGTATCGTGGCTATCTTCCTTGGTATCGCATTTGAGAAGCAAAACATTGCATTCGTTGTCGGTCTGGCATTTGCTATTGCTGCTTCAGCGAACTTCCCGGTACTCTTCCTTTCAATG
Organism: Sulfurovum sp. MH2-6; assembly: GCF_058374785.1. Classification (NCBI taxonomy): domain Bacteria; kingdom Pseudomonadati; phylum Campylobacterota; class Epsilonproteobacteria; order Campylobacterales; family Sulfurovaceae; genus Sulfurovum; species Sulfurovum sp. MH2-6. Next base: position 1,261,220 of record NZ_CM178170.1, on the reverse strand, counting down.
TTCTGGAAGAGATTGACGACAAGAGGTGCAGCGATCGGGGGTAGCCTTGGACTTGCTACGGCGATCCTGCTTGTTGTTCTCGGACCGATCGTATGGGTGGATATCCTTGGTAATGCCGAGGCGGTATTCCCATATAAATATCCGGCACTCTTCTCTGTGACCGTTGCATTTGCAGCGATCTGGTTCTTCTCGATCACAGATAAGTCACAAACGGCTCAGGATGAGATGGAAGCATTTGATGCGCAAAATATCAGATCTCAAACAGGTATCGGTGCAGAAGGTGCATCAGCACACTAAAATAGACTCAAAGTCTTCGGGCTTTGAGATATCATGGAGTAAACAGAAGTGGTAGAACTACTAGAAACCCTTAAATCACATCCGCCTTTCAGTTATCTGGATGAGATATCATTTAAGCGTATAGAGAAATCTGCACAGGTAGCATACTACCCTAATGATACGATACTGATCTCCTCTTCGAAAAAGCCTGAAGTGCTTTACTTTATCATCAAAGGTACCGTAGAAGCAGCCAGTGAAGATGAGATGATCGATTTCTACCACTCCAATGACAGCTTTGGCGGTATAGAGCTTCTGGAAAATCGTGCACCTGAGTACGACTACAAGGTCACCGAAGAGCTGATCTGTTATGAGATACCTGAAGAGACTTTTATAGATATCGCTGAGAGAAATGAAGCATTCAAACACTATTTTTTCTCTTCTATTGTGGAACGTATCGATCTGCTGAGAGAGAAGAGAGAGTTTACGCTTATGAGTGATATCATGGTTGCAAGAGTAGATGAAAATATCATCCGTCAAGGGACTCGCGTCTCATCACAGATGGATATCACAGAAGCACTTCATCGGATGGAAGAGGAAAAATCATCCTGTTTGATCGTAGACAATGCGGAAGGATACGGCATCATCACAGATGCGGATCTCAGACACTTTATCCTGCATAAAGAGGATGAGGAGCTGGAGCTTGTCAGCCAGATACAAACCTATCCGATCATAACTGCCGGAAAAACCGAACTGCTTTTCAATATCCTGCTCAAGATGACAGAACACTCTATCAAGCATTTGCCTCTCCTGGATAACCAGGGAACATTTGCCGGTGTGGTTGAGCTTACAGACCTTCTTAGCTACTTCTCCAACCAGTCATACCTTATCTCAGTTCAGATGGATAAAGCACATGACCTGGAGGGTGTGATCGCATCTGCCAAAAGAGTACCTATGATGATCGAAGCACTGCATACCAAAGGAGTCAAGAGCCGATATATTGTCAAACTGGTCTCTGAGATCAACAAAAAAATGTACCAAAAAATCTTTGATTTGGTGGTACCCCGATCATGGCACGAGAAATCCGCATTGATCCTTCTCGGCAGTGAAGGACGAAATGAGCAGATCATGCGTACTGATCAGGATAATGCACTGATCTTTGAAGAGGGCTTTGAACCGGAAGATGCCCAAGAGGTAACGGAACGTTTCATAGAAGTACTCGATGAGATAGGCTTTCCGCGATGCAATGGCGGTGTCATGATCCTCAATGAAAAGTGGAGAAAATCTCTCAGTGCTTATAAAAGTGATATAGAGAGATGCTTGGAGCATCCCGACTATGAGGGGTTGATGGATCTGGCGATCCTCTTTGACTCTGTTGCAGTCGCGGGAAACACTCTACTGCATGAGGAGGTGAAAACCTACCTGATGAAGGGTATTGCAAGCAATCATTCGATCCTTACACACTTTGCCAGAGCGATCGAGACATTCGAGTCTCCTTTGGGGCTCTTCTCGCGCTTTGTCAGTAAAGACAGAGACCACATGGGAGAGATCGATATTAAAAAAGGTGCACTTTTCGCACTTGTGCATGGATGCAGGGCACTGGCACTCGAATACGGGATCAAGGCGACCAATACCACTTTGCGTATCAAAGAGCTGAACAATGCAGGCTTTATCGATAAAGAGAGTGCTACAGAGCTGATGGAGGCCCTGGAAGTACTCAATACATTCCGTCTGCATGCTCAGATCGAGAAATCACATAAAGAGGTGACGGTAGATAACTATATCACTGTTGAGAAGTTAAGCAAGCTGGAACGTGATCTTCTGAAAGATGCACTGAAGAGTGTAGATATGTTCAGAAAGCTCGTGGTACACCACTTTCATCTGGGTATCGTAGGATAGATGATGTTTGACGGTCTAAAACGCAGCTGGTGTCGCAAAAAACTGACGGATGAGCGTTTTGCTTTTTTGTTTGATGAACCGAGAGAGGATGAGATCGTGGTCTTTGACTGTGAGACAACAGGGCTTGATCCAAAAAGAGATGAGATCATCTCCATCGGTGCGGTCAAAGTAAAAAAGAACAAAATACTTACAGATGAGGCGATCCATCTTTACATTGAGCAAAAGAGGGATATCTCAGCTAAAAGTATCACCGTGCACAAGATTCGTAACTGTGATCTGGAGGGTGCAGTGACAGTTGAAGAGGCTGTAGAGAGATTTCTATACTATATCGGTAACAGAAAACTTGCAGGATACTATCTGGAGTTTGATGTAGCGATGATCAATAAGTATACGAAGAAGATGCTGGGAATCACACTGCCAAACCGGCAGGTAGAGGTCTCAGCACTCTACTATGACAAAAAGTTAAAGAGGATCCCTCAAGGTAATATAGACCTAAGATTCGATACTATTCTGAAAGATCTCTCTTTACCGAGGTTAAAGGCGCATAATGCGCTCAATGATGCTGTAATGACAGCCATGATGTACTTAAAATTAAAAAATATTAAAAGTCTGTAATGACAAATACATTTCAATTAATTAAATAGGAGTAAAAATGTTAGAAGAACTATATCAACCAAATAAGGCGTTTGCTAAAGATGCAAGAATCAAAAATATGTGTGAATATAAGGAACTTGTAGATGCGGCTAACGAGGATTACGAAGGATTCTGGGGTGCATATGCTTCTGAGAAGATCGATTGGTTCGAGCCTTTTACAAAAGTACTTGATGAGAGCAACGCGCCGTTTGTAAAATGGTTCGATGGCGGTAAGATGAATGTCGCATATCAATGTATCGACCGTCATATCGAGACGCGTAAAAACAAAGCAGCGATCATCTTCGAAGGGGACAGAGGAGATAAGCAGATCATCACTTATCTTGAGCTCTACTACCAGGTAAACAGATTTGCAAACCTTCTTAAAGAGGATTTCGGTGTTCAAAAAGGTGACAGAGTTGTTATCTATATGCCGATGATCCCAGAAGCGGCATTCGCGATGCTCGCATGTGCAAGAATCGGTGCGATCCACTCGATCGTATTTGGCGGATTTAGTGCTGAAGCACTCAGAGACCGTATCGATGATGCGGAAGCAAAAGTAGTGATCACTGCAGATGGTGCGTACAGAAAGACTAAACCGTATATGCTTAAACCTGTTGTTGATGCAGCGCTTGCTGAAGGTGAGAGCCCGGTAGAGAAAGTACTTGTGGTTGAACGTAACAATGAAGATGTTGAGTGGGTTGCAGGTCGTGACTACTCATACAATGAACTGATCAAAGACAAATCATCCGTATGTGAAGCAGAGCCGATGGAGAGTGAAGATCCGCTTTTCCTTCTTTATACTTCAGGAAGTACGGGTAAACCAAAAGGGGTACAGCATAACCAGGCAGGATATATCCTCTGGGCACAAATGACGATGGAGTGGGTATTTGACGTGAAAGAGAACGATACTTACTGGTGTACTGCTGATATCGGTTGGATCACAGGACATACCTACATCGTATACGGACCGCTTGCGATGGGTGCGACAACAGTGATGTTTGAGGGTGTGATCACTTATCCGGATGCAGGACGTCCATGGCAGATGGTGGAAGAGTACAAGATCAACCAGTTCTATACAGCACCGACTGCGATCCGTGTACTTCACAAAACAGGTGAAGATGAGCCGGCTAAATACGACCTCTCCAGTCTAAAAGTACTCGGAACAGTAGGTGAGCCTATCGATCCACCGGCATGGAAATGGTACTACGAGCAAGTTGGACAAAGCAAATGTGCGATCGTAGATACCTATTGGCAGACTGAGACAGGGGGGCATATCGTATCTCCGCTTCCTGGTGCAACTCCGATCAAACCGGCTTGTGCAACACTTCCACTACCAGGTATCATTGGTGAGATCCTTGATCCTGAAACAGGCGAGAAGGTAGGAGAAGGTGAGAGCGGATATATGTGTGTAACAAAACCTTGGCCAAGTATGATCCGTGGTGTATGGGGTGATCCGGAAAGATTTATCAAATCCTACTTTGGTGATGTCAAAAAAGACGGTAAAGCAGTTTACTTCACTGGAGACGGTGCTGTTTACGGGGAGAACGGGTATATCACGATCACCGGCCGTACAGATGATGTCATCAACGTATCGGGACACCGTATGGGTACAGCGGAAGTAGAAGCAGCGATCAAAAAACACTGGAACGTTGCTGAAGTAGCAGTTGTAGGTAAGCCGCACGAGCTCAAAGGTGAGGGGATCTTTGCCTATATCGTTCTCAAATCCGATGAAGGTATCGCAGATGAAGTAGAAGAGGTAAAAACGATCAACAACATTATCAAAAAAGAGATCGGTAATATCGCTGTATGTGATGATATGGTCTTTGCTCCGGGTCTGCCGAAGACACGTTCAGGTAAGATCATGAGACGTATCCTCCGTTCTATCGCTAAAGGCGAGGAGATCACTCAGGATATCTCTACGCTGGAAGATCCTTCAGTCGTAGAGAAGATCGAAAATATGGTAAAGGGAGCGTAATAACGCCCCCTTGCGACAAGATTACTTCTCTCCGTTCGTCCTGAGCCTGTCGAAGGATGAGAAGTGTAAAGCAAAGGCAAACTGCTTTCTCACAGAGAGTGCAGTTTGCCTTTGTAGCTTCGGAACCGGAAGTGATCTGCAGAAATGCACCATTGAAGGCAGGTTAGAACACAGTGAGCCGCGATCAATGAAACTTGAGCTCGGCATTTCCATAAATCTAAGTTCAATGCTTTAATCCCACTTTCTTTAACACATTTAATCTCTCAAATTACGACACCATCAAAGAAAATGGAAGAAAGGTTACTAAAAAATGAGTTTATTTACACTAATCCTTTTAAAGGTTTTTCCCATCTACATTAATGTTGTTTTAGGCTATCTATCTTCAAAATTTTTAAAAGTACAAAGAGAATCTGTCGCAGCTTTATTAATCTATATCTTAGGTCCAATTGTTGTATTCTCAGCAACGGTAAGTGTTAAAATCAACTTTGCAGTAGCTTTTTTACCGGTATTCTTATATATCTTTGGTTCGCTGATCGCTTTTACCTCCTTGGCTTTATTTAAGAACAAGTGGAATGACCCAACTGGAAATATTCTATCCTTTTCTGCAGGAACTGGGAATACGGGGTATTTTGGTATTCCATTGGCTATTATATTTTTTGAACCGTCTTTGGCAGATATTTTTATTTTTACTGTTTTAGCTTCACTTTTATACGAAAGCACGACAGGGTTTTACGTTACAGCTATGGGTAACTTTACAGTGGGAGAAGCGCTTAAAAAGATTTCCAGGCTTCCTATTTTATATGCATTTATTTTAGGAATTGTTTTAAATATTGCAGGATTTGAAATACCTGCAGCAATTCATTCTTATACAACGCAATTCAAAGGTGCTTATGGAATCTTGGGTATGATGATGCTCGGTATGGGCTTGATAGGACTTAAAAACTCTGAAGGTCATTTCGATGTCAGGTTTCTATCTATCGCATTTTTTGTCAAGTTTGTATTTTGGCCTTTGGCAATTTTGGGATGTATATATCTAGACAAAACCTTCTTTCAGTTACTCAATACTGATCTGTACAAAGTCTTGTTTTTGTTCTCGATTGTTCCACTTGCCGGAAATACGGTTACTTTAGCCGTTTTATTAAATACAAAACCTGAAAAAGCAAGTTTAGCTGTGTTTATAAGTACGGTTGTATCTATCATTACGATTCCACTTTATATATTTTGGTACGGTGGATTTTTATAAAAAGCGTCTTTCCCCTCCCATTTCTCCTTCCGTATCTTTTGATATGGAAGAGATAAAATGTTTATTTTCCCTCTTGAGGCCACTCTCCCATAGGCCAGGGTTTTTCATCACTATTAAAAGAGATATAGGCGATCAACTGTTTAATATACTCTGATATTGACGCTGAGAATGAGAGCAGTTTTCCATTGAGGCTGCCACCGATCCAGCTGTATAAAAACTGTGCTATTACTATAAGACATACTATCCAGGAAACAATATTTGCAATCACTGCGAAAAAGATCGTATAGAGGACTCTTTCACCCGTTGCTTTTTTAACTTCTTCTTTAACTTTATTCATGGTATCTCCTTTTTTTGATTATAGCATGTTGGCAATACTGTATGGTCAGAGTGGTTACAAAATTTCTGATGGAATCTATACGCTGAGAGTCCATACGTTATAATGATCAAGATAGCGTATAAAGGCATAGATATGAAGATATATGTATTACTGCTCACCCTGTTTGTTTCCTTACTCAGTGCCGATTCAGGCTACAGGCTTGAAAAGCTTACAAGCGGTCATGGCGTGATCTGGGGAATGGTATTTATCGATGATAAGAAGATACTCTTTACCCAGAGAGAGGGAAAGGCGGGTATTTTGGATAATAATAGTAAAACGGTCAAGATGATCCGGGGGCTGCCAAAAGTCAGGGCCAAAGGGCAGGGCGGCCTGCTGGATGTGGCACTCACGACGGACTTTAACAAAGAGGGCTGGATCTACTTCACCTATGTCAAAGAAGTAGGATCAAAAGGTGCTACGACACTTGCACGGGCAAAACTGGGTAAAAACCGATTGATAGCATGGCAGGACCTTCTGGTCACACACTCTACGACCTCATACAACCGGCACTTTGGGAGTAGAATCGCATTTGATGAGGGTGGGCATCTCTTCTTTAGTGTAGGGGATAGGGGCGTGAGAGAAAATGCGCAGAATCTTCATAACCATGCGGGTTCCATTTTGCGCTTGAACATGGACGGCTCCGTACCCAAAGACAATCCTTTTATACACAACTCCATTGCCCTTAATGAGATCTACAGTTATGGGCATCGAAACCCTCAGGGTATCTACTATGACAGATCGACCCAAAGGCTATGGGCTATCGAGCACGGTCCACGGGGCGGGGATGAGATCAACCTGATCAAAAAGGGGCAAAACTACGGTTGGCCTGTTATCTCCTACGGCAAAGAGTACTGGGCTCCCATAGCGGTGGGCGAAGGGACGCACAAAAAAGGGATGATGCAGCCGCACAAGGTCTACATCCCCTCTATCGCGCCAAGTTCTCTAATGATCTACGAGGGGAACCTCTTCCCCCGATGGAGAGGCAAGCTCTTTGCAGGGGCATTGGTACTCAAACATATCAATATCATCGGAGTCGATAAAAACGGCAAGCTTACAAGTGAAGAGAGGATACTGGAGGAACTGGGAAAGAGGATACGGTGCGTGACACAGGACAGCAGAGGCTTTATCTATTTTTCTACGGATAACGGAGAGATATTTAAACTCTCGCCTGGCTAAGCTACTCACAGAGTAACAGCCTAAAGAGAAAGCATCGTTAAAATCTGAAAAAAGATAAAGATCAATTCTCTTCTACGCTATAATGTTCTATATTTAACATGAAAGGAGCGACTATGAAAGTAGCCGTACCGGTAAAAGATAAAAACCTTCAGTTTTTCGGAAATGCAGGGCATACACCGTACTTTGCTGTCTTCACCCTCAAAGGAAACGGCATGTTCAGGTCATTTGATCTTGAAGATGTAAGAAAGAATCCCAGAGGCGATTTAGATGAGCATGAACATGATGAGGAGCATCACTGTTCGCACGATGCAGAGGACGAAGCGCATGTAAAAGAGCACCTTAAAATGGGCGATGCCCTTGGGGACTGTGACTATATGGTCGTCAGACGTGCCTGTAAAAATACTGCGAAATCAATGGCAGAACATGATATCAAGATCAAAAAGTACAACGGCCAAGGTATCGAAGCAAAACAGATCCTGCAGGAACTCTCATCGGAGTTTATATAGGTTTCAAACGGTTAAACAATTTCTCTTATCATGTATCTTATCGCATGGGGAAGAGAGAAGAGTTAGTTTTTCATCTGTTTAAGGAGTTGTGCTTTTGCTAGTTCACGTTCACTCTGTTGCATGGGTTCTATGCAAGCCTTTGCAGAGTGTTTTGATACGATAATTAGGGCATCTTCCTTTGTTTCTATCTTAAGTTTTGATGGGAGCTCTTCCCGGATCTTCGCCATCTCTTTTGGTTTTTTAGTCTGATGTGGCGTATCTTGTTTCGTGAGTATACCCCGCGGAGCAGGTTGATCTGTTTTCTCAGCGGCAGGGGTAAAAAAAGCAGCCAGTACAACGATCGAAAGAGAGGCCAAAAAGAACCAGGCAATCTGTTTATTTCTACCCATTGGGGTTTTGGAAGGTATCAGGTCATCCAGTGGTTTAGCTCCCTGTTCGTTTGAGATCTCCTTTAGGATACTCCTTAAAACAATGTCTTTAAAATATCTCTCTTCGTGCGGTTTTATCTCTTTCACGTATCTCTTTTCTCTTAGTTTTAAACGGCAAATTTTATACTCTCTTAGCTTAAATTATATTTTTTAACATTAAATCTTGAATGATCTAGAAATGAATCGGATTATTTTGAAGGATAAGATGGAGGAGAGAGAAGTTCTCCCCCGCATAAGCGGGAGAAGGAACGTATCATAACTCTGATAGAAAGGGATAAAGCGTTTCCACCTCCTATCAGGAACTTTCTATGAACGGACAGCCAGTTCACGGTTTATTGCATTTTTCAGTTCATCCAGACTTTTGTCTATCTTACTGTCAATCCCCAGCATTCCAAGGTTCATCCCGACCTTATCTACAAACTGGACGGTAAAACCATTTTTTGTATAGTCTACTTTGGCATAAACCGTTGTATGTTTGTTTCTATGTCTGTTTTGATATCTGTATGAGTAGTACTTTCTATTCTTGAGTCTCTTTTTGAAATAGAGTGTCTGTGTACCACATCGCATTGATGGGGTATATTGGCTCCACGCATCTTTTTGTGCACCCTTTTGAATCGCATGGATAACTTTCTCTTCTTTGAGTGTCGCAGATGACGCTGCATATCCGTTGGTACCGATAAATAACCCTAAAAGCGCTGTGATCACTAATAATTTTTTCATGACTATTTTCTCCTGAATTTATATATTTTTCTTTTGGTTAGATGTGTATATGTCAACAATCAGACTTTTATCTCTGCACAATGCAAGGAGTATGATTGTCAGTTAAGCATTTAGGGCTATAGGAGGTTTGAAGATAGTATCAAGATAGCGTTGATTTACAATAGGTAAGGAGAAATAAAAGCCTGAAAATAGTTCTATTTCCTTGAAATGGCGCGCCGAAATAGTGGCAAGCAGATTTTCATCCGATTTTTTTTCTGCCTCTTTCTCTTCTAATGAAACTTCAACTTTTGTTTCTGCTGTATTATCAATAAACTGAGGTGAAGAGAGGTCGAAAGAGACCACAGTCAACATAACGACAATGAGTGATAAAAGATAAAACCTATGTAATTTCATGGGCCGGATACTAGCATACTCATATTAAGATGTCAATAGTTTCTATCTACTAAAATATTTGAGTGTAGTTTAGGTAACACATCAGTCTGGGTTACCTACTTTAAATATTGGTGAACATTCCAATCGAAATCTGATGGGAATGCTCAGATGAAGCGATGGGTCTCTAAAAGTGATTGGGGCTGCTTTGCACTATATACCGCTCCAGCTTGGGAGGATAGGGCGGAGCGAGAAGTTCTCCCGGTGCCAATGGCGGGAAGAACTCATCATAGCGGTGATACTCGGTACGGTCTACCCTCTGGTAGATATGTACCCTTGAGAGCTGATCGGGATGGGAGAGACCGGCTGAGGCGAGAAGTTCTTTGAAACTATGGAGCGTTTCGCTGTGGTAGTTGGCTACACGCTGCTTCTTATCTGTCACTACCACTCCTTTACTGAGGCTTTTATCCTGCGTTGCTATCCCTGAGGGACAGGTATTCTTATGGCACTGCAGTGCCTGTATACATCCCAAAGAGAGCATGAAAGAGCGTGCACTCGCACAGAGATCAGCCCCAAGCGCCAGGGCTTTGACGATATCCATCCCTGTGATCATCTTACCTGAGACAATGATCTTGATCTCCTTTTTCAGATCATACCCCGTCAGTACATCACTCACAAAGGCAAGCGCCTCGCGCAGCGGCATTCCTACAGAATTGGTATGTTCAAGCGGTGCTGCCCCCGTACCGCCTTCTCCGCCGTCTACGGTGATAAAGTCCGGGCAGATACCTGTCTCTATCATCGCTTTACAGATCGCGATAAACTCGTTTTTCTGTCCTATAGCCAACTTGAAGCCTACGGGTTTTCCCTCCGAAAGGTCACGCAACTGCTGCACGAACGCAAGTAATTCAAGCGGAGTACTGAACGTACTGTGTGTAGGAGGCGAGTCTACGCGGGTATGCGCTTCTACTCCGCGTATCGCAGCGATCTCTTCGCTGTTTTTGTCTGCGGGGAGTATCCCTCCGTGTCCCGGCTTGGCACCTTGGGAGAGCTTGATCTCTATCATTTTTACCTGGGGGTATTTTGCTTTCTCGGCAAAAAGTTCCGGAGAGAAATGACCGTCTTCATCCCGGCACGAAAAGTACCCTGTACCGATCTGCCAGATAAGATCGGCACCTGTCTGCAGGTGATAAGGGCTTAACCCGCCTTCACCGGTATTGTGGGCAAAGTGACCCAGTTTTGCACCATACCCCAATGCCAGGATGGCATTTTGACTCAGTGCCCCGAAGCTCATGGCCGAGATATTGAGCAGGCTGGAATCATAGGGCTGTTTGCACTGTGAAGAGCCGATACGTATACGAAAATCGTCAGGCAGCGCAGCGGCATCCAATGCCTTCAAGGAGTGTCCTATCCACTCATAACCGGGTTCATAGGTATCCATTTTGGTACCGAAGGGAAGTGTATTGACCTCTTTTTTGGCCCTGCGGTATACCAACCCTCTGAGCATTCTATTGATAGGTACACCGTCTATGTCCGACTCGATGAAGTACTGGCGAATCGGCGGGCGCATCGCTTCAAGCATCCATCTGGCACGCCCGATAAGAGGATAGTTGCGTCTGAGTGAATGCTTGGTCTGATACATGTCATATATACCGATCCCTACAAGCACCGATGTGAGCAGCAGCAACCAGAGAAAAAAAGGGTAAAAAAAGGAGAGAATGAACAAGAGTGAAAGAGTAAAGAGGGAGTAGTAGACAAACTGTTTACGCATATAAGATCCTAATCGGTTTTTCATATTATACCAAGCTGAAGTAAGCTGAGATGCTGAAAATGTTATCAAATAACCTAGAGATAGAAATATACAATGGATGGCTACAGAAGATCAAAATTTATACAAGGGTGTAATAGTTTCATTACAAAATCAAGGTATAATGTTCCACTTAATAACAACTATAAAAGGAACTATGAATGCATTTTACATTTGGCGACTATAAGCTAAGAGTACATTCACTCGAAAACAAACTCTCTGTACAGGTTACATCTGATCTTGGTGAAGTACACCTTGTCAGTGATGAGCGTCGTACAGTCGACTTTCCAAACGAAGTCTGTTTTGCTGTCGAGAACCCGACGAAACAACCTGAAGCGATGGGATTGAGAAAATTTGCATTTGGTGAATACACCTTTATCCTCGGTGTCAATTACTCCGGTGAACTTTTCTTGTTCCACAGTGTGAAACTCTTCGTCGGTAAAAAAGTGATCGAAGGCAAGGATGCTTTGACCCTGGCTTTCCTCAAGGATCCTAAAGCCTAATCACTACGTTCCCGTTATGCACTTTAGTGAAACGGGATCTCTCTTCATGTTATACTGTCTTTCAAAATGTTAAACCGATAAAGAGCGCTTATGCAACACCTCCCAAAGATACTCCTTGTTTTATATATCATACTCTTCAGCATACTGGCAATTGAGCCCTATGACCGGGCAACCTGGCTGGTAGAGAATATACCCGTCCTTATCGCTGTAGGTATTCTGGTCGTATGGCATAGAAGCTTTCTCTTTTCCGGCACGGCGTATATACTGATGTGGACATTCCTCTCTTATCATACGATAGGCGGACACTGGAGCTTCGAGCGGGTACCTTTTGCGTATGGTAACCAGCTTCTCTCCTCACTTGGGCTGGATTTTATCTTGCCTGAGGGACGTAACAACTTTGATAGAGTGGGGCACTTTTTTGTTGGGGTGTTTGCTTATCCTATCGTGGAGTTTTTAGTCAGAAGCTCTTTGGTTGCAAACCGCTTTGTCGCTTTTTTGTTTGCGATCTTTGCGATAGGGTTCTGGGCGGCAAGCTATGAGATCATAGAGATGTACTATGCCGTCATAGAGGGAGGTACCTCCGGATCACTCTTTTTAGGCTCCCAGGGAGATATATGGGATGCACAGAAAGATATGCTCCTGGATATGTGCGGTGCGGTACTTTTTGGCTTTTTAGCTATAATCACGGTTCCAAAAGACCATAAGAACTGAAAGAGAGGAAAAATCATGGAACAACTACCAAACTGTCCAAAGTGTGGAAGCGAATATACGTATGAAGACGGAGAGCTTTACGTCTGTCCTGAGTGTGCCTATGAGTGGAGTAAAGAGGCTCAGGCGGAAGAAGAGGCAGGCTTAGTCGTCAAAGATGCCAATGGCAACATTCTTCAAGAGGGTGATACGGTGACTGTTATCAAGGACCTTAAGGTTAAAGGAAGCAGCGACGGGATCAAAGTAGGGACCAAGATCAAGGGTATCCGCCTTGTTGAAGGAAACGATGGACACAATATCGACTGTAAAGTGCCTGGTGTCGGAGCGATCAAACTTAAACAAGAGTTTGTGAAAAAGGCATAACCGACTCATACATCTTCTATACTGAAAGAGTATCTCTTTCGGTATAGTAGTATCTACATACATTACTGCATTTTTCGCCTATCACCTAGAAGAAGGCCAAAAAGGAAGAATATGATACTAAGAAATATAAAAGCGGTCATGAGTGACATCGGTGGGGTACTCTATGTTGGAAATGAAGCAATAGAGGGAACACCTGAAGCACTTGACAGACTCCGAAAACACTACCCGCTGAAGCTCATCAGCAACACTACACGAAACACTCCTGCAACGATCGCTGCGCACCTTAGAAAACTTGGATTCACTATAGATGAAGAGGAGATGTATACCGCACTTGCCGCGACAAGAGACTATCTCAGAGACAAAGAGTATAAAGCCTATACACTCCTTACCGATGAAGCCAGTGACTATTTTGCCGACCTAAGAGGTGACGAACCCGACTGTGTGGTGGTTGCCGATGCCCATACAAACTTCCATTTTGAAAGTATGAACCAGGCATTCCGTCATCTTGAAGAGGGGGCCGAACTTATCGGTGCCGCAAAAAGCCGCTACTTTAAAGACAGTGACGGGAAGCTTACGATCGGTACAGGGAGTTGGATCGCTGCACTGGAATTTGCCAGTGGCAAAGAGGCAACCATCATCGGCAAGCCAAGCGCCTCATTTTTTCATCTGGTGGCAGAATCCCTGGGAATGGAACCGAATGAAATACTGATGGTCGGTGATGATATCCTCTCAGACATCGGTGGTGCACAGAAGGCCGGTTTTAGAACCGCACTGGTCAAAACAGGTAAATTTAAAGAGAGTGACCTAAAGCGTGAGATCAAACCCGATATCGTCGTTGAGAGCTTCACTGAACTTGTATCGCAACTCCTGGACTAACCCATGAAAAAGTATCTTCTCTTTGATAATGACGGTGTACTCGTAGAGACAGAGCAGTGGTACTTCAGGGCCAATTACGAGATACTCAAGGCGATGGGCATCACGCTGGAAGAAGAACGCTACAAAGAGATCATGGTCCATGGACAAAGTGCCCTCTTGTTAGCCGAGGAACAGGGATACGGCAAAGAGCGGGTAGAGCATGAACGCGCAAAACGCAATGCACTTTACCAACATTACCTGCGTACCGAAGATATCACGATACCCGGTGTGCATGAGGTGCTTGCCGCTTTACGTGAAAAGTACCGAATGGGGATTATCACCTCTGCACGGCGTGAAGACTTTGAACTTATCCATGAGGGACGCGGTATTGTCGACCCTATGGAGTTTGTACTTTGCAGCGGAGAGTATGCGCGAAGCAAGCCTCATCCGGACCCCTATCTTCAAGGGCTCTCCCTTTTTGGAGGGGAAAAACATGAAGCGCTTATCGTCGAAGACTCCGAGCGGGGACTGCGTTCAGCGGTCAATGCGGGTATAGAGTGTGCGATTGTTGAGAATCACTTCACTGCCGACCATGATTTCAGCACTGCTACGCACCGCATTCAAGATCTGGAGGAGCTTATCCCACTACTGGAGCACTACTCCCTCTAAAGGCGTTACTCCTTTACCGGAGGTGTTTCACTCACCACTTCGAATGCATCGATAGGTTCTTCAAACGCAATGAAAAGAACACAGGGTTCATCCCCTTTCTCGCAGTAGGCTCTATGCGGATGTTTGGATGGCCCGTAAGCATACATCCCTTTTGTGAGCAGTTCACTCTCCTGGTTATCGTACGTTACTGTCATCTTGCCTGATACCAGTACCATACGTTCTGCAGAGGTATGCCAGTGATGCGGGATCGCATAATCAGCAGGTACTTTGAAGAAAACATCCAGATTCTCTTTGGCCGGATCACCATGCAATACAGCGATCTTGCACCCATCACCGAGAAATGCCGGACAGGGTCCCCATTGTAAAGACTCGGTCTCATAAGTAAAGGCAAGTGCCTTCTCTTCAGCAAACCCTTGGCTTACAAAAAACAGGGTAGAAACCAATAGACGCAATAACGTTTTTCTTAACATGATATCACTCCTTTTCGTTTGTGATCTCTCATATTTATATCTATACTCATTATCTGTGCAGATAGTGTGCAAAGGGTAATACCCTTTACGTTATAATGATCCAATGAAAAAAGAACACTATATCGGACTCATGTCGGGAACTTCGATGGATGGGATTGACGTTGTACTCTGCCAGATCGACAAATATGCATGTCAACTGATCCATGCCACAGAGTATCCTTTCCCCGCAGAGCTAAAAGAAAAACTCCTGCAAACGATCAAGGGTAAGAAAACGTTGGCCCAGATAGGAAGACTGCATATAGAACTGGCGGAACACTTTGCCGATGCAGTCAATGCGCTGCTTGAAACTTACGCAATCGATCCTAAAACCGTAACGGCCGTCGGCTCACACGGTCAGACACTGTGGCATGAACCAAACGGCGCGTATCCTTTCAGTATGCAGCTGGGTGATCCCAGTACACTGGCGGTGCGTACACGTATACCGGTCGTGGCTGATTTCAGAGCCAAAGATATCGCTTTAGGCGGGCAGGGAGCACCTTTGGCACCGGCATTTCACCAGTTCTTGTTCCAGGAGGTGCATGAGAGTATCGCAGTGGTCAATATCGGAGGTATGGCCAATATCACGATACCGGGCAGAGAGCTGACAGGATATGATACGGGACCGGGAAATGTACTGATGGACCACTGGTGCCAGACCCATACGGGAGAAATGTATGACAAAGACGGTGCATGGGCAAGAGAAGGGAAAGTCAATTTCACACTGCTGGAGGATATGCTCAATGATCGCTACTTTCATCAACCCCATCCAAAAAGCACAGGCAGAGAAAAATTCAATGAAGGGTGGATCAACCATTTTATAGGAGAAGTGCCACCCAAAAGTGAAGATGTGCAGCGTACGCTTCTTGAACTGACCGCGATCACGATCTGCAATGAGCTTCTCAAGTTTCAAAGGGATATCGCCGTACTCAGCGGAGGCGGAGCAAAGAACAGCTTCCTTGTAGAACGCATCAAAGCCGTCATGCCAAATATCACGGTGATCATTGCAGAGAATGCGGACGAAATTGAAGCGATGATGATGGCATGGCTTGCCTACAAACGGATCCATAATGAGCATGTCAATCTCAAGGATGTTACCGGTGCACGAGAAAACGGTATCCTTGGAGGCGTCTACAGATAATTCCCCTCTCTACGCTTGACAGAGTGGTCAAAACGTGGCATACTGCCCCAAAAACCATAGACTCCTCTCTGTTAGGAATGAGATACAAAGGGATAAATCACAATGGAAAAGATAGAAGCATGGCTGGAAGATATCTACTGCGAAGGAAAACTTGAACCTGCATCGAGTGATGCAAGCTTCCGTAAATACTACCGTCTCAATGACGGCATACAAAGCAGTATTATCATGGATGCCTCCCTTCAAAAAGAGTCCATCGAACCCTTTGTAGATATCGCATTTCGTCTAAGGGATGCAAAGGTCACTGTACCGAAAATCCTTGTACAAAACAGAGAAGAGGGCTTTTTGATGCTCGAAGATATGGGAAGCAGGCACCTTCTTGAAACGATCGATGAGCGTAACTTCGTACACTTTTACGACAAGGCGATCGATACCATCGTCAAGATGCAGGGTGCCGTGACCGAAGCGCTGCCGGCATATGATGAGGGATTCCTGCGTGCAGAGATGGATCTGATGCAGGAGTGGTATCTGGAGAAATACCTGGGTAAATCCTTGAGCGAAGAGGAGCAGCAAACGCTTGATGAGATATTAAATAATATCACGCAAGAGGTCCTGGCGCAGCCGCAGGGCTACTTTGTACACAGAGACTTCCACTCACGCAACATCATGCTGAACCCGCATGATGAGATCGTCGTCATAGACTTTCAGGATGCCAGAGTAGGGGCTGTCACCTATGACCTCGTCTCACTGCTGCGTGACTGCTATGTCTCCTTTGATCCTCAAAAGATCGAAGCATTGGCACTGAGTTTCCGCGACAAACGGGGACTGGATGTCGATAATGCAACCTTTATCCGGTGGTTCGATTTCATGGGACTGCAGCGCCATATCAAGGTACTGGGTATCTTCAGCCGCCTCTATCTCCGTGACGGGAAAGAGGGATATCTCAAAGATATACCGTTGACACTTAAATATGTGCTTGATGTAGCGGGTAAATATGAAGAGACAAAAGGGCTTGTAGATATCTTGACATAAATTAAATAAATGTCACGGCTAATCTAACCCTAAAATCAATGTATTCTAAAACTAAATTCCCGTAGGTCGGGATACCCTTATCCCGACACAATATTGCCTAAATACTTCAGTTTGTGTCGGGATAAGGGTATCCCGACCTACAGGTGTTTATAAAAAGATGAATATTTCCAATCCTTTATATTATCAACATGACCATGTTTCACTGGATTGTTTTTCATATAATTAATCTTTTCCAACCAATCTTTTTCACCTCTAATGGTTTGTTCATAAAAACGTTCCTGCCATATACCGGCATGACCTCTTTTGTGTTGTGATGGTGTAGTCGCAAGCTTCGATTGATTTCTTAAGTTTGATCCAATTCCATACACAAAACTTCTCTTAATATGAGCTATGATTTTAGAGTATTCTTGTGCATTTTTAGGTGTAATAATCATGTGAATATGATCAGGTAGTATGACGATAGCATCAATGTGGTAATCATAATGTTGTTTACTTCTTTCAAAGGAGTCTCGTAGTAGATTGATGTTTTCTATCAGTATAGGTTTACGCTTATATGTAACCATTGTTATAAAATAACTGAATCCATCTTGATATATTCGTCTATATTGCATAACATTATTTTATGATGAAAAAATATTGTATATTAAAAATATTTCAAAATGTAATATTTTAAGAAAATTGTATTTTTGAGTCGGGGTGAGGGCACCCCGACCTACAGAAAAAGATAATTGCAATTTTACGAGCTGAGAAACTTCTCTTTAAAAAGCCCTTTGATCGTATCGTTCAACCCATTGGAATTGAACATGATCAATTCTCGGTAATACCGCTGAAGCGTCTCTATAGAGAGAACAAACTTGCCGCCCACAAGTACCATCCCTGTAGTGATGATATCCTGGACGAGTCTGAAGAGTTCGATACGGAGCCGGTCCATGATCTCGCCGTTCTGTGTCTCCATAAACGCATCTTTGATCGCTTCGAGTTTCATAGCGGCATCTTTTTTGACCGTTTCATCTTTGAGCTGTTCGATCGCACCCAGCCCCAGGCTGTAGATCGCGATATGTACTGTCTTGGAGATAGATTTTGCTGCACTGTAGCTGCCCAGCGGAAAGGAGGCTACGATATGATCAGCAGGGACCAAAAAGTTATCCAGTGCGATATCTACTGTAGCCATAGATTCACCGACAAAGCTCTCTGCAGGATCTCCGATCTTAAATCCTTCAGCTTCCGTAAACGGAACGACCGCCACATACTCTGCACCTGCACAGTGGAACCCAACCAAAAGCGTATCGAAGATCCCGTAACCGCTCGCCCAGGTCAGCGTACCTGTGAGCCTGAACCCATCTTCATTTTCTTGGGCACTGACTACGGTCACAGGTGCCCTGAGATGATTGATCGCGATACCGCACCTTTTGTTGAAGTACTCCTGCTTAAGAGAGAAGTCATTGGCATTCATAATGTTGTTAGCTGCCAATATCTGTATACCCAGGAAAACCAGTGAACCTGAATATCTTGTGAGTGCACTGAAAAGTTTAAAGCGCGCATCACCCTGTTCAAAGTCAGGTAGATCCACAACCCTGAAGATATCATGCTTGTAGGCGATCTCAAATGCCTCTTTGAGCCTGCTGCTCTCAGCATCAACTCTGTGAAGCGGCAGTCTTCGAAGCTCATCCATCGTAAGTGTCAGTCGGTTTTCATACGCTAAAAGTGTCATCGTAGGATTATAACATCTATAGTTTGAGTCTAAAATGTTACAATACCGGATCACTAAACTTAATTCACTAAAGTTTACTATCTCGCCAAGGGCAGTGCTTTTACGAGAAATCATTGAGTGATTTCCCTGTATCACGTTTTGACCTCAGAAGTGAGATAAAGGAGACATTAATATGAAAGCGATGATCCTTGCCGCGGGTCTGGGTACCCGTATGCGTCCTCTTACAGATAAAACCCCAAAACCGCTTCTTGAAGTAGGTGGTATCCCTCTTATCGTATGGCACATAGAACGTCTGGTGCATGAAGGGATCACTGATATCGTGATCAATATCGCACACCTGGGTTACCAGATCCCTGAAGCATTGGGGAATGGGAGCGAATGGGGTGCGAAGATCACCTATTCGGATGAACAGGATGAAGGTCCACTGGAGAGTGCAGGGGGGATCATCAAGGCTTTACCGCTGCTTGGAGATGAGCCTTTTCTGGTCGTTAACGGCGATATCTGGTGCGATTACGCGTTTGACCATATCATCAGCTTGGCCGAAAATACACTGGCGCATCTTATCCTCGTACCCAACCCCGCACACAATCCTGAAGGGGACTTTGCACTGGAGGGGATGAAGGTGGTCGATGCAAAACAGTATACTTTTTCAGGGATAGGGTACTACTCTCCCAAACTTTTTGAAGGACTTCCTTACGGCAAAGCAGCACTTGCCCCTTTACTGAGAAAAACGATGAAAGAGGGGAAAGTCACAGGTGAGCTCTATGAGGGAGAGTGGCTGGATATCGGTACTCCGGAACGCCTGGAACTTCTGAACGCCGAGCTTTTCAGCAGAAGCTGATCCAAGTGTGCCTCTGAAAAATTATCCCAACAGTTTCCCTGCCAAATAACCGCTGGAAAATGACCACTGCAGGTTATACCCGCCGCACGGCCCGTCCAGGTTCATCACTTCACCGCAGAAGTAGAGCCCTTCGAGTCTGCGGCTCTGCATGGTGTAGGGGTCGATCTCCTTGAGACTGACGCCGCCACGCGTGATCATCGCCATCTTAAAACCGTCATGCCCCGTTACCGTAAGCGGTGTCCAGGCCAAAAGTTTGAAAAGCGTGTCTCTTGCAGCACCCTTTTGCTTGGAAAGCGCAAGGTCGGGATCGATCTCCGCCATTTTGCATAGTTCGAGACTGACAGACTCGGGAAGCAACGTCTTCACCAGATCAAGTGTATTTTGATGCGGATTCTTCTCCAGCGCTTTTTTGAAGTGGGCGCGTATCTCCTCTTCGTTCATCCCTTTTGTGAGATTCATCAGAAGCGGTACCTCCTCAAACTTTTGCAGAAGCGGAGTGATCTCACGGGAGAAGTCCAGTACTACAGGACCCCGTATCCCGTTTTTGGTAAAGATAAGATCACCTGTGGCTTTGAGCTTTTTATACTTTTTCAATGCTACATGCATCGTCACCTTGGCGATGGTATCCGCCCTGCATTCAGCAACCCAGTGCTCTTTTGTTTTGAGCGGCATCATCGCAGGATAAAGTTCTGTCACCTTATGTCCGGTAGACTCTGCCAACAGATAGCCATCCCCCTCCGCACCCAGCATCGGATATCCCATACCGCCTGTAGCGACGATCACATGTGGAGCGAGATAGTGTGTATCCCCTGTATGCACTCCGATGACCTTTAACCCGTCATGCTCGAGTGTTTCTACCTTTTGTGAACACCTGACTTCTACGCCAAGACGCTCCATTTCACTCTTCAAAGCATTGATGATCGTGCCGGAGCTGTGCGTCACAGGGAATACCCTGAAACCATCGGGGGCATGACTCTCTACGCCGATCTCTTTAAAAAATTCGATCAGGGCATGGTGATCAAACTGCTCAAGTGCGGGCATCATGAAA
This sequence comes from Sulfurovum sp. MH2-6, assembly GCF_058374785.1. NCBI lineage: Bacteria > Pseudomonadati > Campylobacterota > Epsilonproteobacteria > Campylobacterales > Sulfurovaceae > Sulfurovum > Sulfurovum sp. MH2-6. The sequence goes on along the minus strand of NZ_CM178170.1, from coordinate 1,240,444 downwards.
CGTCCGTCACGGCCAAAACGGTTCATAAAAGTTTCGTTGTCCAAGGTATTGGTCAGGTTGCAGCGTCCTCCGCCTGTCGCTTTGAGCTTGGCACCGACCTGGGAGAGTTTTTCCAGAAGCAAGACCTTTTTCCCCTCACGTGCCGCAGTGATCGCAGCGATCATACCTGCTGCACCCGAACCGATAACGATAAGATCATAAGAAGAGGCCACGATAAAGATCCTTCAAAAAGTATTACGGGAATGATACCGAAAAGTTGTATACGGGACTCTTTATAGCTGCCTTTTAAGGATAAGAAACTATAATATTTTAAATATCATTATATAAAGGAGCATACTATGAAAAAATTTATTATGATCACGTCACTCTTGGTGTCCAGCGGCTTCGGTGCCGACCTCTCGCAGGTCTCAACGGATGAGCTTGCTCAAGAGATGCAAAAGCGTATGCAGTCTATGACTCCACAGGAACGACAGCAGTATAGAGGTGCTGGTATGATGGGTATGGGACAAATGGGTAAATGCGGAAACGGCATGGGAAAAATGAAGCCCAAACGCATGATGCAGATGTCCAAGTTTTCAGATTGTGACCTTAATAATGACGGTGTGATCCTCGAAAAAGAGTTTCAGGAAGCGCGTGCAAAACGTATGAACCAACGTGCCGAAGAGGGCAGAATGCTTCAAAACGCAGGCAAAGCACCGATGTTTGCGGATGTCGATACCAATAAAGACGGGAAAATCACCCAGGATGAGTTCCAGGCACATCAACAGCAAATGAGAATGAAAAACAAAGGCCCGCAAGGGAAAATGGGTAAATGCGGAAACGGTATGGGAAAAACGAAACCTAGACGTATGATGCAGATGTCTCAGTTTGCAGACAGTGACCTTAATAATGACGGTGTGATCCTCGAAAAAGAGTTTCAGGAAGCGCGTGAAAAACGTATGAATCAACGTGCCGAAGAGGGTAGAATGCTTCAAAATGCAGGAGATGCTCCCTCTTTCGGAGAGATCGATACCAATAAAGACGGGAAAATCACCCAGGATGAGTTTCAGGCACATCAGCAGCAAATGAGGATGAAAAACAAAGGTGCGAATGGAAAATGCGCCAATGGAAAGTGTGGTAGATAGAGAGTATAAAGTGAATCATACATTATAATTACTCTACTCAATAAGGCATAAATTTGAAATTTACCAACCAGACGATGCAAGAGATATTTGCAGAGTTGCACCAGGAGATCAGATCACTTCAACCGGGTGATGTGATCTCATTTGATGTACTTGACCCCGATGAAGGCGGTAGATACGCCGGAGAAAAGATCGTGATAGAAGAGAGAGAATACTTCTATCATGGATATAAAAGCTGGGCAGATCTTGCTCAACTGCTTCACTGCAAGATGCTGACACCTCACAGCAGCAGCTACCCCTTTATCACACTGCACTTTGAAAAACTGCAGAGAGACACCTTTCATACTACTGACAATGAGGACAAAAAAGAGAAGTACGGCACTGATTCTCTGTTTTTCAATATCAACAAAATGGAGGAGCCCGCATTCCTCTACTACTATCTTCAAGCGTTAAACAATGTGAAAGTGGCAGAGAAAAATCGGATTTTAAACCTCGGGATCAACCGGGGGGATGAGTTTCTAGCGATCAAAGCACACCTGGATGATGCCGTTTATAAAAAGATAAACCTGGTAGGTATCGACCACTCTCAAAGTGCCATCACCTATGCCAAATCATTGCTGCCTGAAGAAAATGTCGAACTTTATGCCGAAGATATCAACGCACTGGAGAGTTTAAATCTCGGGTCGTTTGATCTGATCATCTCCATTGGCACGTTGCAAAGTCCTTCGATTAACTTCAAGCCCTTTTTGATGGAGCTGGTACAAAACTTTCTGGAGAAAGAGCAGGGTGCTATGATCCTGGGTTTTCCAAACTGTAGATGGATCGGCGGAGAGATGCTCTATGGTGCAAAAGCACCAAACTATGCAATGAGTGAGCTCTCACTGCTCTTCAATGATGTCATTTTTGCCAAAAAATATCTGCAGCAGCATAAATTTCGGGTCACATTAACAGGAAAAGAGTATATCTTCCTTACAGCAACCAAAATTACCCCAAAAACAAACCGTTAAATTTTATTTTAAGAAACGGTACTTATAATTCAGATAAAATTAATTGATAAACCTAAGGATCATACAATGAAATTACCAACGTTATTACTCTCATCTCTGCTTGCTACTTCTATTTATGCAGCGGATCAAAATGCTTCTATCACACCAGCAGACATCAAAATGGAGGGTGTAAGTTACATCAAGAAACTTGGCGGCACGCTGAAGAGTGAACTTCAAGAACATATGACAGTAGACCCGACAGCTGTTGCTGCTTTTGGTTTTTGTACCGCAAAAGCGATGGAGATCACAGAAGAGGTGAACAAAGCGCTCCCGGATTATGCAAAAGTCAGAAGAACTGCACTCAAAACGCGTAATGAAAAGAATATAGCGGATGCAACGGATATCGCTGTGATGGAAAGCTACATCACAGCGATAGAAGCGAAAACATTTACCCCACAGGATATCAAAGTCGTAGAAGAGGGCAATACGACAAGAGTCTATAAACCGCTGGTAACAAATGGGGTTTGTCTGAAATGTCATGGTCAGAATGTCAGTAAAGAGATTCAAGAGATGATCACTGTCAGCTATCCGAAAGATCAGGCAATGGGCTTTAAGGCAGGTGATTTAAGAGGTGTGATCGTCGCGGAGATCAAGAAAACTGCAGAAAAATAAGGGATACCCCTTATTTTTATATTTTAAAATATTATTTTATCGCGGTCATTAAAAAAACCGTAAAATCTCCATGCGGCTTACTGATCGTACTGGCCGTAGAGAAAGCCACTTCACTAAATCCGGCCTCAGATGCATACTCTGCCAATTTATGTCTGTCAAATCCGTAATGAAACACTCCGGTATTATCACTATGGAAACTTCCGTCTTCAGTATCAAGATCTGCCAAAGCGATAAATCCACCATCATTGAGCATTCCATAAAGCTTTTTTAGAAGAGCAGGGGTATCCTCTATATGGTGGATCGTCATCGATGAGATCACCCCATCATAGGATTCCGGTTCATCATATTCGGAAATATCAATATGTTTCACCTCTGTTTTACAGGCAAACTCATCACATTTGCTCTCAAACTCCTTCAACATGGAAGGAGAACTGTCCACGGCAACGATCTTATCTACAAAAGGGGCGATAAAATAGCTCAGAAGACCGGTTCCGGCACCCATATCCATCACATTCATGGATTTGTCCAGTTTAATATTTTTTACTATAAGATCGCCGATCGCCTTTGCATTCTTGACTCGCTTGCTATTCATATCCCAACTCTTTGATTTATGTGCAAAAAGATCATTATTTTCCATCTATATTCCTTAATATTAATTAGTATCTACCTAAAATAGTGTCTCTTGTTTCTCGATTTTAATATTCTCCCAGAAGAGATCAACATGTTTTTCGAACATTGAAACTACCGAAGAGGTCGATTTTTTATCTAATTTTAGCAAAGAAACCTGCATTTGGTAGAAAAAGAGGGGTGAAAAGAACTCATTGGCCAATAATAGAGGATCACCGGACTTGATCATCTCCTCCTGCATCATAGCAAAGAAGAGTCCTGAGAGCTTTTTGACGTTTTCCTGGTAAAAATGTTCGTTATAGATCTCTCTGATACGCTCATTACGGTATATCTCCTGCATCAAAAGCTTGAAAAGGGCCTCATTTTGCCCGTCAAAGCCAATAAGCTTAAAAGTAGTGGCAATACTCATTAAAAGCGATTTTCCCTGTTTATGAAGCTCCTGAGCCTCTTTATCGGCAAATATCTGCACAATAGCGGAAGAGGTTAACTCAGAAACCAGTGTTTCCAGTATCTCATCTTTGTTTTTAAAGTGATTATAGAGGGCGCTTTGCTTTACTCCCATAGCTCCGGCTATATCTCTTACCGTAGTTGCTTTGTACCCCTTGGAAGAGAAGAGTTTAAGTGATGTTTTCAGTATTTTACTCTTGGTTTTACTACCCCTAGATAGGGCTGTATTCACGTTCTGTTCGGACATTCTGGCTCCTTTGGACAGCATTATAGTGAACAACTGTTCATTTGTCAAGGGTATCACCTTTTCTGTATATGAACAACTGTTCATATTTAAAAATACTCCAAGATTGTTTTATGAACAAACGTTCATATTCTTTTTTCCCTACAGTTTATTATCTGAACAACTGTTCATTAAATCCTTATCTATTCCCTATATTAGGGGCTTTGAAGGGGATTATTTTTTTACCTCTCCGAATAAAAGCACATTCTCCCACTCTTTTAATACAATTTTGCTACCTCATGAGACCGATCGATCTACTATCGTTCCAATTTTATTCATTAGCGTATCGATATGTTTAATATTTTTAAATATATTTAGACTGAAGGGATAGAATTTTTACTAAATAGACATAAAGATAAATTTTATCATTTGAGAATATCTATCTTTAAGTATCTCTTTCCTAGAATACATAAAACAAATTACAAAGGTGACAAATGAAAACTCTTCTACTATCCCTTCTCGGTTCTGTTGCTGCATTTGCAATCGAACCATTGATCAATACAACATGGCTTCAACAACACCTGGATGATAAAAATCTAACCATTGTAGAAGTCTCCAGTAAAAAAAGCTATGAATCGGGACATATCAAACATGCGCTGCATACCACGATCGACAGATGGAGAATGAACAACGGTACGTTTATCAGTGTCAGAACTCCGCAGGAGATCCAAAACGAGATCCAAAGTCTGGGGATAAACAGATCCTCTGATGTTGTTCTCTATGCAGATATCCAGACACCAAAAGATTTTCTCAAAGCCAGTTATATCTTCTGGGCACTGCATTATCATGGGATTGAAAATGTAGCACTACTGGATGGTGGTAAACAGGCATGGATAAAAGAGGGTGCAGTACTTGATAGATATACTGCCCAAACAGAAAGCAGTAACTATACGGTAAAAACAGATCCGGCACGCATTGCCGATAGAGTCTATGTGGAAAACCATATCGGAAAACTTCCTATGCTGGATGCCAGACCGAGTGACAAATACCTGGGGATCACACCGACAGCTACTGTAGCCAGGGATGGACATATCAAAGGAGCGATGAGCTACTCATGGAACTACTCGGTAGACAATGATTACAAATTAAAAAATATTAAAAAGTTAGAGAAGCTTTTTACACAAGGGTATCAGCTTGATAAGGAGAATGAAGTCATTGTCTATTGTACCGGTGGACTTGAGACCTCATTCAACTATTTCGTTTTAAGCGGCGTACTTGGATACAAACATGTCAGGCTCTATGATGCTTCCATGAAAGAGTGGGGAAACCTTGAAGATACGCCAATGATCCAGTACTCCTATGAGGTATTTCAAAAGTAGGCTCCTTTTTGGAGACTACAATATATATAGTAGTAACACTTATTTTTTTCTCAGCTTTCATTTTTCATAACTGCAAAATTTTTTGATCTATCTAAATCTAAAATCATCCTATCATTATATATGGAAAGAGTGTTTTTATTTTTTTAATATATTTTATATTATGTTAACCAATAGATATTATTGACCAAACCGGGCCGGTTATCTGTGTATCTCTACACAAATAACTTTTGATTTACTTCTGCCAGTTCTCTTAACTTCTTACGTGTATGCTCATCTATCGGTTTTTGTTTGATCTTTTCAACCATACCGATCAACTGATCATAACTGTTAAAGTCCAGTTTCCGTTTATGCAGTGCCGCTTGACTCAGATAGGTCATTACTTCCTCTTTTGTCACAATGCCGTGATGTTCAAGACTATATGCGATTGCCATCAGTAACATTCCATCTTTTTCATCTACCAGTGCCTTGGCCAATGACTCGGCAGCTTTTCCTTCCACGCCGCGACTCTGCAAAACATCTGCAATGCCTGCTATGATAAACGTATGGTTCACTTTGCTGTAGGTAATTTTGCGATGATCTGTATTTTCACCCATTACAGGATTGAGTGCCAACCCGGAAATGATCAGTGTGATTGTTAAAATGTTGTGTTTGTGCATCTTGGTCCCCTTTCTATGAAATCAACTATTATCTATATCATAGATAAATAAGGTTAACCAACAATTAAGATCCGTAAATTTATTTTTATTCAAACACCTGCCAGAATTCACTGAAACTTTTTTCAAACGCTTTCAGTCTCATCTGTAGTGCTTCCAGTATGATCCCGGATTTACATAAAAAGAAAAAGACTCTCGGCGAATACGGCTTATGCTTGATCGCGATCACATGTCTATACTCTGATTTCAGGGAACCAAGCAGACTCTCAATCTGCTCATCATGCGCAAAACAGCGGCTCAGGTGCTGATAGACGATACATATCTCAAGGTGAGGAAGTCTGTAGAAGTAACTTACTTCATCGGTAAAGATATATTTATGAGGATAGACCTTTTGTCTATAATGATCACTGAGAGTGAGATATTCGAAACACCGCTCTGCCCTATTACACTTGAGTGCCATACCATTATCGGGAGCGACCGCTACGATCTGTGATTTTGAAGCAAAGGTCAGTGCTTTATTGAGCCAGAGGTATCTATCCTCCAGGGCTTTGGGGACTTCATCATAGTAGAAGATCGCATTTTTCAGCAGTTTCATCTCTTCGAGTTCAGTCACTTCACGCTTGTCGCGCATCAGTATATCCATCAGTGAGTACTCCAGGTACTCATCACTCCCCATCATACGTTCAAAGTAGTCGATATGCCTGCCGTCATTGTTCTTCTCATCCTCTCCCTGATGCATGAACCAGATCTGAGCCAGGGCTTTTCCGTCAAGCGGGCTCTCTTGATGATTGAAGAGGTAACGAAAGAGTTGGAACTTTCCAAAGTCTCCTACATCCGCAACGTATCTATCCTGCACCTATACACCCTAGTCTGCAGTTGCTTCATGTATGGTAGATTTTGTATTTTTCCATGCTGATTTGCTGTCACTTTTGATACCTGACCATGTTTTTGAACAGCCGCTGAATACGCCAACGATAAAAAGTGCTAAAATAGTTAACATAAGTTTATTCATCATCGATCTCCTCATGATTTTTCGCAGTATTATAGCGTATCTGATCCTTCATCCCCTGATGTAGTAGGAGTCACAGCTCTCGGAGGTTTTACTTCGGCTCTGCTCAAGATCTCGATATAACATTCACTCCACCCTGCTTTGGCAGCACCATCCAGACCTGCAATGATGTCATTGAACGTAACAACCTCTGCACTCTGGGCATTCTCTCCGAACTTGCAGTCAAAATCCCAGAACATTTTCTCTGCATCAGGAAGTTTTTTTCTGCGTTCTCTTTTGACATATTTTCTTATCTCGTGTTTGATCGCTTCTACGATACGGTCCGGGTGTCGTTTCTCATCTTGCAGTTTAAATATTTTTTTCATGATCTGTTTCCTCTATTATTTTTATTACTCTTTCTGTTCCGGCTGTTGCCTCTTCGTCCCTCTTTACTCTCACTCTTCTCTTTTTTCTCCGAGCGGTTTGAACGGGACCCGCTTTTATGCTGATCCCTCTTTGGTTTTTGGGATCTGCCTTTTTGTATCGGTTCGGCTTTGATATTCGGATCAGGAGCGAAAGCTGGGATATCCACCTTTTTGATCTCTTTTTTGATCAGCTTTTCTATATTGGCCAAAAGATCCAGCTCATCGATACAAACCAGTGAGACTGCCTCCCCGACATTCCCTGCCCGTCCTGTTCTTCCGATACGGTGAACATAGTCCTCAGGTACATTCGGCAGTTCAAAATTGACGACATGAGGCAGTTGGTCTATATCAAGCCCGCGCGCTGCTATGTCTGTTGCCACAAGCACCCGTATCTCTTTTGCCTTGAAGCTTGCCAATGCTTTTGTTCTTGCTCCCTGACTTTTGTTACCGTGGATGGCAGCAGCTTTGATACCGGACTCTTCAAGCTGCTTGCTGAGTCTGTTCGCACCGTGTTTTGTACGGGTAAATACCAGTACCTGCTCCCACTTTTTCGTCTTGATCAGCTGAGTAAGCAGTTCTCTTTTTCGGTGTTTGTCCACATAGTGTACCACTTGAGATATCTGTTCCCCCGTACTGTTTTCACGTGCCACTTCTACAACTGCCGGCTCTTTAAGCAGTCCGGAAGCAAGCTTTTTAATCTCGGGAGAAAATGTAGCAGAGAAGAGAAGCGTCTGTCTCTCTGATGGCATCATCTTGATCAGGCGCTTGATATCATGGATAAACCCCATATCAAGCATGCGGTCTGCTTCATCAAGGATCAAACATTCCAGTTTAGAAAAGTCTATCCCTTTTTTTCCGGCAATATCCAGCAGTCTTCCCGGTGTGGCGATGACGATATCCACCCCTTTTCGTATCGTGGCAAGCTGTGGGTTGATCCCCACCCCGCCATAGATCACTGCCGATCGGTACGGCAGATGTTTTCCGTAGGTCTTGACGGATTCATGCACCTGTGCAGCAAGCTCACGCGTCGGGGTCAGCACCAAAGCACGTATTTGATATTTATTCATATTAGGTTTGCTTTGGCTCAGTCTTTCAAGCAAAGGCAGCGTAAAACCGGCGGTTTTCCCCGTACCGGTCTGTGCAGCAGCCAATACATCCCTCTTTTGGATGATAAGCGGAATAGCCTGGGCCTGTATCGGAGTAGGTTTCGTATATCCTGTCTCTTTGATGGCTTTAAGTAGAGATTGGGAGAGTCCCAAGGTAGAAAATGACATGCAGTGTCGCCTTTGTTGGGCATCGCCCATATAATGACGGGATTATAGCATAAGTTTTCAACTGCCTTGGCGTTGCTCTCCCGTGATCTTTAAAAGTAGCTATATAATGTAAGTATATCCTTACTTGAAATATGACGATTTGACATATTTTGCAACTCACCGTACAATATACGATATGATCGCATATCCAATAAACGTATACCAAGGAGTCTAAGGTGGAAGGATCTATGAAAGTCAGCTATACCGTTATGTGCAACAACGACGTCAATCTTGAGGTAACCCTCTCAAAGCTTCTATCAAATGAAAAAGTAGCCAAAGCAATCAAAAGTGAATTTGCAAAAGGGATGAGAAACCTGACACTTACCTCAAATGAAGAGGCGTCACTCTATATCAAAACTGAAAAAGAGGTCTATGAGTTCACTGTCAGTAAAAATGATTTTGCCGATATCCTTGTTTTGGCAGAAGAGGATGCACGTAAACATAAACGTATCAAAAAAGAGTGTGAAGGGGTAGAATTGGTAGATATCGTTACGTTAGACTAACGCATCTATGTTATACTTAATAAAAACTATTTACTAAGACTATTGATGGCCAAAAAAAAGAAAAAACACTTTATAAAACTCAACAATAAAATCAGAAACTATTTTCAGGGGCTCCCTTTTGACGAGGGTGTTACCATGCTTGATGATGACAAACTTATCGAACTGGTGATGTTTTTGGAGATACCGATGGTGAAACTCGAACGCGAAGAGATGATCCGGGCACTGAGACGTGTCTGGAGCGAAGAGGGATACAAGACCAGAGAACAGATCGTCTCCTATCTGACCCAGCCATACAGGGCTGTACCGAAGGGGAACAATGCCCCTGCCCATATAGATAAGGTTGAGAAGATACTCCAACTGCTTGAAGGGGTTGAACATACCAAGGATGAAGAGAACAGGATACTTGATGCGTTTATTGATGCCCGTCCTGCAAAGATCACGAAAGAGAAGGTGATCGCAAAGCTCGGCTATCTTCGTCTCAAGGGACGTTTGCATTCATTCGAAAAAGCCCTGGACGTGCAGTTCAACAGTCTCAATGAAATGACATTCTATGAAAGTTTTACCTTCTGTCTGAAAGAGCATGACTTTACCAAGAAGCTGCTCTGTATCTCTGATCCTATCCCTATGGAGAAGATATGGGAAAAGAGTGATGAGGAGATCAAAACGATACTAAACGAAATAAAAGAGAAGGTCTACGCGGAGAAAAAAGCCTCTCTTGATATCTTTCTTACCCATCTCAAAGCCTATCATCACCCCTACCTCACTGAGGAGGAGATGACCAAAGCCTTAAAAGGTCTGGCACCTGAAGAGAACCTCTACCATGCACCGATAGCGTTCGAAACCGTTGAAGAGATATTAAATAATATAAGTGACAAGTACCATATTTTCGAAAGTATCGATCATATCGTGATAGAAAAAGAGAAGAACTATGCGCTCTTTGGTACAACACTCTATTATATGACCTCTGTCTCTTATGAGAAGACGCTGCTCTATAACTTTATCTGGCGTGGGGAAGAGCTTCCTGTCAAAGATGAGCTCAATGATGTCAACGACAGACTCCTTGAACACTTTAAACTTGCCGTCGAAGAGACCTATGAAGAGATGCGTGACATGTGCGGTACCCTCAAGGTGGATGAGGAGGTGATCGAGGGATTCATCGTTCGCTATATAGAAGCACAGGTGCTCTCATCACGGACATTGAAGTTCAAAGAGAAGTCCAAACGCCGTATCCTTTTCCACTTCGGAGAGTATCTCAAACCCCTGCTTGCCAGACAGAAACGAGAAGAGTTACTGGCAAAAACGATCCGTGATTTTAAGAGGCTCTTCCCGCTTGCGCGTGAATTGAAACGAAAGATCATCTTCCATGTAGGTCCTACCAACTCGGGGAAAACCTATAGTGCGCTTCAGGCACTCAAAGAGTCAACAACCGGCTACTACCTCGCTCCGCTGCGTCTGCTTGCACTGGAAGGGTATGAAAGTCTCAAAGCAGAAGGGGTACACGCTTCCCTCATCACGGGAGAAGAGGAGATCATCGATGAAGCCTCAACCCATATCTCCTCCACGATTGAGATGATGAACAGCAGCGTGGATGTGGATGTCTGTGTGATCGATGAGATCCAGATGATCGCAGACCGTGACCGAGGGTGGGCATGGGCCAATGCGCTGATCGGTGCCCCGGCTAAAACAGTGATCCTGACCGGTTCGTCTGACGCACTTGAAGCGGTAACAGAGATATGCGAATACTTGGAAGAGGAGCTTGTTGTTAAACATTTTGAACGCAAAAACGAACTGGCAGTGATGAAGCAACCTACTTCCATCAAGCAGATCGAACCCAAAACCGCCATTGTCGCCTTCTCCAGAAAAGAGGTGCTCTCGCTCAAGCAAAGGCTCAGTGAACGCTACCGTGTCTCTGTCGTATACGGAAACCTCTCACCGGAAGTCAGACGTGAAGAGGCAAGACGTTTCAGGGAGGGAGAGAGTGATATCCTGGTCGCAACCGATGCGATCGCTATGGGGCTTAACCTCCCTATCAAGACGATCCTTTTTGCCAAAGACAATAAGTTTGACGGGCTGCGGAGACGTGAACTTCTTCCAACAGAGGTCAAGCAGATCGCCGGACGTGCAGGTCGCTACGGTATCGAAGAGAAGGGGTATGTCGGAGCGCTCGATGAGTCGATACTCTATACGATAGAGGAGGCTTTTCACGCTCCCCTGCCCGATCTCAAACTCCCGTTTTCTGTGATGGCCAGCCTGGAGCATGTTCTCTTGATCGGAGAGATCCTGGAGACGGATAATATCCTCGAAATCCTGGGCTTCTTTGCAGACAATATGGAGTTTGAAGGACCGTTTGTCGCTGCCAATATCGACTCTATGCTGGAGATCGCATCCATCGTCAGCGAATATGAACTGGATCTTAAAACACGTTTCTATCTCTCCTGTGCACCGGCAAGTATCTCCTCACCCTATATAGAGTCGGTCTTTCACCGCTATATCAGACAGATCGAAGCAGGCAGGAAGGTGCTTTACATTCCGCCAAGAGACCTGCCTGCATTTGCACAGACCAATGATATGCTGCTCAATGCGGAAGACCGTGTGCGCGAGATATCTCTCTATCTATGGCTGAGTTTCAAATTCCCTGATCTCTTCGAAGATACGCAAAAAGCGATCGATGCAAGAGCAAGGCTCAACCAGTTCATTGAGAAATCCCTGCAGAAAGGGAGCTTCACCAAAACATGTAGAAAGTGCGGAAAAGTGCTAGACTTCTCTTACCGATTCTCCATCTGTGACGAGTGTCACAGCAAGGGAAGCAGAGGCGGTTACGGTTCATCCAAACGCGGTAGTTACCGAAGCCGCCGCAGAAAATAAAACAACTAAACATTTAAACCGTCCATTAAGGATACATTGAGAGACCGGCTTTGCCTCTCTCCAAAAATATAAATAAGGAGTAACGTTTGCATACACCGCTTACTGAAGAACAGAAAGAGCTCATAACACAAAAAGAGAGCTTCATTGCCCAAAAGGCCACACTTCTGAAAGAGTATAAAAGTTATCAAAATGATCTTGAATATGCAGCAGATAACTTTGAAGAGAGTTTGATCGAAAATAAAAGAGAAAAACTGGCAACGCAGATCAGAACACTGGGTCAACAGATCAGAGAGATTGAAAGTTGGGAGAGCCAGGCATAAGATGATGAGTAACACGCTTCATGATACCCCTTTCTCTCTAGTGCTTGCCGGTGGCGGTGCACTGGGCATCGCACACTTAGGTGTACTTCATGACCTCGAGTCCAAGGGAATCAAACCAGCAGAGATTATCGGTACAAGTATGGGCGGGATCATCGGTGCATGTGCAGCCATAGGCTTGAGTGAAGCAGAGATCTATCGGCATATAGAAAACTTTTCCGGACTTCTCAACTGGGTCAAGTTCTCATGGAACGGCAATGCCGTCGTCTCCAATGGTAAGATAAAACGCATCTTTGCCGACATCTTCGGAGATAAAAAGATGTGCGATACTGCTATACCACTCAAACTGATCGCTACCAACCTCCATACAGGCGAGAAGAGAGTCTTCACAAGCAGTGATGATCTTTTGATCAGAGATGCCCTGCTCTGTACGATGGCAATTCCGGGGATATTTGATGAACATATCATCGGAGAGACTGCCTATGCCGATGGGTTTTTATGCGAAAACCTGGGGGTCAATGAAGCAACGCATGAGATGATACTTGCGGTTGACGTACTTGGGAAACACTCATTTCGTCACGATCTTCCCGATAACTTTTTTAAAACCAATAATGTGTTGGAGATGTTTGAAAAGTCCATGAGACTGCTTATCTACAACCAAACACAGGTACACCTGAGAAATCTAGAGAAAAAGTGTATCCTTATAGAGCCTGATACTAAAAAATATAAAACTTTTCATTTTCATAAAACTTCGGAGATAAGAGCCCTTGGAATGGGACTTTTAGAAGGCTGAAGCACGCCTACCCGAAGGGATGATCTTCAGGTAACCGGTATGCGTTAATGATTTAGACTTCTGTCGCCGTATGGGGTACCTTATGGTACGTTTTGTTCTTGTCCAAAGGCATCAATGTAGGTTTCTTCGGATCGGTTGCCCTCTTCTCTTCTGCAGCTTTAGGTGCTTTTTTAGATGCAGGTGTTGGTTTCTGCAATGATTTTTTCTTCCGGATTTTTACAACGATCATCCCCTTCTCTTCCTCCATCTTGATACTGTGCTCATCCGCATCTGCGGGAAGACTCTGAGAACGCTGCATCACAGAGGTGTAGCGTTGTTGTGACTGCACTCCCTGCTGCTGGCTCTTTGATCGATGTGTCACCTTGGCCCTGAATGTGAGGATCCCGTCTCTGACAGAGAGGTTGATCTCATTCTCTTTATCGGCTTCTACCCCTGTATTATAGAGGTAGTGTGTCCCTTTATCTACGAAGATACTCCCGTTTGAGGGTGTCATCGAAGGCAGATGAAACTGCATATTGGGCTGGTTGAGCTGTTGTGAACGTTTCTCCATCCGCTGATGCATACGTTCAAAGACCTTGTCCATCTCTTTTTGCATCTCATACATCTCTTTAAAGAGGTCATCACCGAACGGGTCATCAAAAAAAGGCTCATTATGGAAAGGGTCACTTGCCTGCAAAGTCACTGCACTCAACACCGGTAAAAGTAAGAGTGAAATTTTGTTTTTTAACATCTGATACTCCTTACTGTCGTTTCAAAAATTATAAAAAAGTTAGGTTAATCTTTTTTAAATGAGATGACACACGCTATAATAGCTCTAAAGCGCAGAAAGGAATACCGTGATAGAGAGTGGATTGGAGTATATTGTACTACTGGTAGTGGTGGCATCATCTATCGTACTGATAGAAAAGAAGACAGAGGCAAAGCTTTTTGAGTACCTCCCCTCTATCGTGATCCTCTACTTTACGGTGATGCTTCTCTCTACACTGGGTGTCTGGCAAAAGACAACCGAGATCACCGCCACCTATAAAACACTCAAAGCCAACCTGCTTCCGGCCATGATCTTTCTGCTGCTTCTCTCTGCCGATATCCGCCATATCGCCAAACTCGGCAAAAAGATGATACTCACTTTCCTGCTCGCCTCACTCAGTATCGGCATAGGGTTTATCGCCATGTTTGCCCTTTTGCATACCTACTTTGAACCTGACTCCTGGAGGGCGTTTGCAGCACTCAGCGGTTCATGGATGGGCGGTACGGGTAATATGGTGGCGATTCAGGGGGCACTGGATGTACCAGACAGCAAGATGGGATATGCCCTGCTTATCGACTCTATCGACTATGCGGTATGGGTGATGATCCTCCTTGCCCTTGTACCCTTTGCAAAGCACTTCAACCGATGGAGCAGGTCAGATACCTCGGTGATCGATGAAATAGGAGAGAAACTCTCGCTCAACCACACAGAAGAAAAGAGTACGCCCCTCTCACTCTTTACCCTGCTCAGTGCCGCGGGGCTTATCTCTGTGACATCACAGTGGTTGGCTGTCCTGCTTCCGACCACGGACTTCCTGACCCAGACCACCTGGATCGTGATCCTTGCGACACTTGCCGGGATAGGAGTGGCGATGACCCCGCTGGCAAAGCTCTCCGGTTCGATGAGACTGGGCAATATGATGCTCTATCTGCTTGTAGCACTCATTGCCAGCCGGGCGAACTTTGCCGAACTCACCGAGGCGCCGCTCTATATCATGGCAGGATTTCTCATCATAGCGGTCCATGCTACGGTCATGGTACTCTTCGCCAAACTTTTCAGACTGGACCTCTTCAGCCTCGGAGTCGCATCCCTGGCAAACATCGGAGGCGTCGCCTCTGTACCCATACTCGCTTCAGCCTACTCCAAAGCCCTGATCCCTATCGGTATACTAATGGCGATGATGGGATATATCCTGGGGACCTTCGGCGGTCTGATGGTGGGAAAAGTGTTGGAGATGATAGGCAGATAAGGTTTTAAAGAAACTATGAAAACTTTATCTAAGATAAGAAAATGCGCTTAAAAGCATTAAATCTTCGCATCTGGTATTGGCATAAATCGACTTTTTAGAATTTACACCATCAGATTTACGTTTCCCGAGTCAGAAGGAAACCCCTCTGACTCGGGTGAGCTGATATTTTATACATCAGGCATTGGGTTTGCTTTTGCATCTGCGATCGTATCCCAAAGATAGATCGGTCCCGAATTGTAATTACAATCAAGCTCTACTGATTTCTCTAGGCGGGTTACTTCACATTTTCCGACCTTACCGTCGTGCAGAAAAATAAATGTACTTCCCGAATACCCTACTGAAGCTTCATCAGTATAAAGCACTTCACCGTCAGACGTGTACTCTATATCTAACACTCTGCTCTCCTCAAAAGTGTTCATAGAGTATCCATCCTCATCATCCTGGCATGCATCTGTATAGTAGAAGCTTTTACCCACAAGAATCGATGCTGCTTCACCGGTCACCGGCACCTCCTGATAGATTTGCCGATTTGGTGCACACAGCGTAATAGCAAATTCATCCATATCTTCTATAGCATAAAACTGGGCATCATAACATCCGTTTGTGTATGCAGTCAGGATTTCTATATAATATCCCTGATCAAATTTCATCAGACTTCCATCCGAACTGACCCCGTATATACCTGAATCATACCATGAAACATCACTTGCATTCTTAAATAGAATGGTATCTTCGTCAAATTTCATTTGGATCCCTTCAGGATCCAACATCTCGTCATCAAAAGTAATATTCCAAGTTGTTGCGTCACCGAGTGCATTGTTTCCCAAGATGACATCTTTGCCATAAAAGCCCAGTTCATTTTCGCCTAGTGCATTGAATTCGGTATTGACTTCAGAGTCACTCTGCTCTATTATTATAGGGTCGCTTTCGCCACCTCCACCACCACAGCCATTGATTGAAAATAAGACACCTGCTACAATGACAGACGTACTGATCCAATTTTTTTTCATTCTCTTCCCCCTGTTTTATAAAGAATAAAATTGAAAAATAATTATATCGATAGAACGTGATATAAGTGTTATTTTCTATAAATCAGTAAAAAAAGTTCACAAAAAATAAAGATGGGGAAAAAGCCGGCCGCTTGCTACCGCCCGAAAGGGCTTGCCGGCTGGAGGTTTGCCAGAAGCAGCAGCGCTCCAAGAGTGATCACAAGCAGTGCCGAAGCAAGCTGAAGCAGCCAGCCGTATCCTCCCAGGAACCGTTTCCCTCTGTTCCGCACGGCAACGGAAGCGATACCTGCAAGTGAGATCGTCAGTCCCATACCGATACTCATCACCAATGCACTCACCACTCCAACAGCAACATGTCCCATCGAGAGAGCGAAGAGCGTGATCGTCATAACGCCTGGACAGGGTACGATCCCTGCCGAAAAGGCTACCGCATAGCTGCTGCGATTTGAAATCTTTGCCTGTTCTTTTTCATTGCGATCTTTCCAGCTCTCGTAGACAAGGTAGCATCCCACCAGGATGATCAGTACCCCCGAGGCGATCATGGAGTAGCCGCTGAACTCGCGGAAACTCCTGGAAAAGAGTGCATCTATCAGGTAGTAGATCACCAATGTCAGCGTCAGTGCCGAGAGCGCGTGGACAGTGGCGATCAGATACCCCATTTTCAGCGCCTGCTTGTAGCTTCCGCCTTCGCGCAGGAAGTAGAGCCCCACCAGTGCCTTGCCGTGTCCCGGCCCGACTGCATGGATGACACCATATACGAAAGCGATACCGATCACGGTCAACGCGGCGGTAAGCCCTTCCGGTGAATCAAGGTTTTTCAGGTTTCCCGAGACCAGTTTGTTGAGTTCATACTGCCAAAGGGTGATCGTGTGCAGCAGCGAGGCATAAAGTTCACTCATTTCAACTCCAATACATAAGCGTAGTAGTACTCATATTCATGCTCATAGATCCTAAAGGAACGCCCCGGGTTTGCCTCTTTGACAAAGGCTTCCGTGACCTGGTAAGCGGTCATATTGTCTATATCAAAGAAGCGGATCGTTTCCGCCTCGGCAGGACGCGGCAACGTGAAGATAAAGACCAGCTGCGCCCTCTGGATAGAAGCGCTGAAATCCCGTGCATCACCGGTGGAGAGCTGCTCTTCCCCTTTGAAAAAGTAGGTGTAGTAGTCGTGCTCTTTCAAAGAAGCAAAGATATCATTCCCCAGCATCTCGCTCTCGGCGGGAGAGAATGCATTGTCATGATCAACATCGTAGTCCATGATCAGCATATTGGAGGTCATCTCGTCAAAGACCCAACGCAGCTGGATCGTATCTTTCCCTATCTTGGGATAGACATCGACAAACACATGGGGGTGGGCGAAAAGCGTTAAAGTAAAAACAAGCAGAGATATCACTATTTTCATGATGAAGATTATAACCGAAATAGCTAAATATTGCGTTTTTAAAGGAGTTTTTTATCTATCAACTTTTTCACTATTTACGGCCTGCCTATACAGCTTCCTATTGAGGAGAAAGCATACCCGGAGATCGCCCACTGCAGGGAAGCTTCATACTCTCCAAAACCCGCTCCAGGTTTATAAAAAATGGTTAAGAGATCACCACTGTTACCTATGTATTTTGCACCCGTAGCATCAGATATGACCAGACTCCATGTTGTTGAGTTTGTAGCGCGTGTCGTCGCATCCAGGCCCAGCGTAGCAGTCGTGGTCATCTCCCCGATAAAAGAGAGTTGGGTGGGTACTTTGTTATAAAGCTCCGTTTTATCCTTATCAAGATAAGCCACATAGTGCCTCTCGAAAATACACTCAAAATTGGATAGGTTGGGCTCTGCGGCAGATACAAAAGATGACGAGAAGAGTGTTATCATGCAAAACAAAAACAACTTAACCATTGAATCATTCATTCAATCTCCAATTACACCTGACTACGAAAGGAACTTTTTTCATTACCACACTGCACGTGGTCATGCATTTTCACCTCTTATAATAGCATAAAACATTCTCTAATAAGGGAATCCGCCGGGTACCTACCTCCTCATATTCTCTCCCGGGCCGGGAATGTCAAATATCCTGTGATTAAAACCACAGGTACATACTTGATCTTTTATTGAGTATAGTTAATTCGAAATACTCTGAACAGCTGCTAGCGGCAAGCCCATAGCACACGTGCAATGGTAACAGATGCTCTTCTCTCGGTTGGCAGTAACGCGCAAAGGGTGCTTCTTCCCAGTGGATAAGCCTTTGCGTTCTTTCCTCTTCACTTATATTCTGATCGGAGCAGGTCTCGATCAGCCATTGTTCGAAGGATTCATTCTGATATTTCGACTTCTGAGTCTCAGGAGTAAAAAATGCTCTCATATTATGGAATGAAAAGCCTGATCCTATGACAAGCAGGTTATCATATTCCAACTCCTGAAGTGCCCGGCCGATCTTGATATGTTCCAAGGGGTTAAGGCTGTTGACCAAAGAGAGCTGGATGCATGGGATGTCAGCATTTGGATACATTATTTTTAGAGGGACAAAGAGGCCATGATCAAAGCCCCGTTTATTATCAAGGGCCGCTTTTATCCCGGCATCTTCCAAGGCTTTATGGACTTTACCCGCCAGTATCGGCTCTCCCTTACAAGGATATTGGATACTATATGACTCTTCCGGAAAGCCGTAATAATCATAGATAAGGGAGGGCTCGCTACCCGATGTAACGGTTGGTATCTTCTCCTCCCAGTGAGCGCTGACGACTAAAATAACTGAAGGTTTGACTAACTTGGAGGCAATTGTCTCTAAACAGGAAACCATCTCTTTGTGATCTCTGTCGCCAAGAAGCGGCAAAGGGCCACCGCCATGGGAGAGATAGAGTACCTGAGGTCTGTTTTTCATCAAAGTTCCTTTGCTGCATCGTAAACTGTTTTTCTTCGTTAGCACGTTGCACGTGGCAATGCATACCAACCATTATACCCCAATAAGATACAACAATGCCTCCGGACCTGTAGGTCGGGGTACCCCTACCCCGACATTACCATCGGATACCGTCTTATCTCTCTGTCGGGATGAGGGCATCCCGACCTACGGTATTCTCTCCGGATTGGGGACAAGAGAAAAGCACTATTACTATCACCAGACACCTATATCCTTTACTATCACCAGACACCTATATCTCTATATCCAATATATCCTTGCCTCGTCTCACCTCTCCGTAGGTGAGATGCAGAGACTATGACTTGGTTTCATGGGTATTGCTGACTCGTTCCCGATCTCCTGATCGGGAATGCGCCCTGACCAAAAGGAGGAAGTGCCCTTGGAGTGACTATACAATATCATAGTGGAAGTTTCGTTCCCATGCTTCGCGTGGGAAGGACCACTGAATATTATCCTGCCATCTAACGATGGATTCGTAGGTTACAGCTGGATTTATCTGCTATATGCATTACCACGGACACCGTGGTAACGAAGCAAACAACTAGCACAGATAGAGTGCCATCCCCAGGTTCTGTTTTGAGCAATTTGAAATAAATGACTTTAGAGATTCAAAATACTCTGAAATGTACTCAAATCCTTCATCGCCATCTCTTTCCCAAATATTCGGATATATGTCTAATCTCTCCATATCACCGGGATCGTAATTGTTGTGCAGCTGTTCTGTTGTAACTTTAGAGAGCTTCCCATCGATTTCCTTCACTGTTTTGCTGTCAAATAACCTGACCGGACCATAACCTACTTCAATTTCTCCAGCTGTTTGTCCACCAACCGTGATAAAATCCATGGGTGCCTCAGCTTCGTAATCCGTTTTGTTTAAACAGTAATGTATGCCGTGCCATGATTTATCGAGGTCACCATCTATATTTTTACCTTCGACAAATTCCAAATTAGGGATCGCCTGTCTTGGTTCAACGCTCTTTTTACCAAATAGCCTCGCAAATATTCCTTTCTTTACTTTGTCCACACTTTCGAGATATATTTCAGGATCATCTGGTGCTATGAGCCTCCAAATCAATGGCGGAGACTCAAGAATCTTCTCAATATTATTATCAGACACACTCTGAAGCGCTAAACACATGCCCATTTTTATTTTCCTTTTTCTTCGTTAACACGTTTCACGTGGTAATGCATATCCAACCATTATAACCTAATAAGATACAACAATCCCTCCGGACCCGTAGGTCGGGGTACCCCTACCCCGACATTACCATCGGATGCCGTCTTATCTCTGTGTCGGGATGAGGGCATCCCGACCTACGGTATCTTCTCCGGCTTGGGAATGAAAGAATAAAACCTTTAATGACACTTTATATTCTAGTCTGCATTCCCATCGAGACGATGTGTATAGTCAAGGGACATCCTTTACAGGTGTAAAGGGACATAGTTTACACTTTTTAAAATAAAAGCTAGAGTTTTTTCTATCTAAGAAGATAGGAGAGACTGATGGCATGGAAAGTGAGAACAAAAATGTCAGAGAGATATGAGTTTGTAGAACTTGCACGCAAAGAAAATTGCAATTTTTCACAACTGTGTAAAAGGTTTAACATATCAAGGCCTACAGGGTATAAATGGTTAAAGAGATATGAAGAAGGGAATTTATCCAGTCTCAAAGATAAGAACCGAAGACCTTATACGTCAAATAATAAAACCTGCAAAGAGATAGAGAAGTTAATCTTGGATCTAAGAGTAAAACACCCTAGCTGGGGTGGGCGTAAACTCAAGAGAAGATTAGAAGATATGGGTTATTGTCATATACCCAGTGCAACCACCATAAGTAATATTTTAAAACGCAACGGATGTATCGATCAGGTATCTTCAGATAAATCCAAATCCTATATTAGATTTGAACATCCGTATCCTAATGATCTATGGCAGATGGATTTTAAAGGTTGGTTCAAGATGGATACGCAAAGATGTTATCCATTAACGGTACTTGATGATCATTCAAGATATTCTATCGTATTGAAGGCTTGTCTATATGAGCGTACCAATATTGTACAGGCTGCATTGATTGAAGCCTTTAGAGCATACGGTTTGCCTAAAAGAATGACTATGGATAATGGAGCTCCATGGGCCGGTCATGACAGAAACCAGCTAACAGCACTTACTGCATGGCTTATCCGTTTGGGTATTAAGGTCTCACACTCCAGACCTTATCATCCGCAAACACAGGGGAAAGATGAACGATTTCATAGAACACTCAAAGTAGAACTATTAAACCATAGACACTATTCTAACTTAGAAGAGGTCTCAAAAGTTTTTAGAGAGTGGAGAAATATCTATAATACACAAAGACCTCATGAAGCCCTTGATATGAATACGCCTCTTTCCAGATACCAGGTAAGTCCAAGAAGCTATCCCGAAACATTACCTCCAATTGAGTATGACTATAATGATACGGTAAGAAAAATAAACAGGGATGGGAAACTTAGTGTTCAAGGTATCGTATTTACGATTAGCAGAGCATTAGAAAGTCAATATGTCGCCCTGCGTCCTACAAAAACCGATGGCCTGTTGGATGTATATTACTGTCACCAAAAAATTAAAACTTTGGATTTAAGAGATAGATAAATCCCTCTTGGTTACAATAGTTAAAAGTGTAAAGGATGTCCCTTTACAGTTGTAAACTATGTCTCTTGACTATACACGATGGGAACGAGTCAGTAGCAATAAAGCTGTCAGTTTTTTCGTCTCCATCGGGGCGAGAGTAGGCTTGGTACTGCCAAACATCTTTTGTAGGTCGGGGTATCCCTACCCCGACATTACCATCGGATGCCCGCTCATCTCTCTGTCGGGATGAGGGCATCCCGACCTACGGTATTCTCTCTGGCTTGAAAACAACAGAATATTCCGATAATAGAGGACATTTTATCCTACTATATTTTGATAGGAAAAGATGATAACTTAAAAATCAAACGGATGATGGACCATCAGCCATGCCTCTACCCCTTCATTCCCGTATGCTACATCTACACGTACAGGAATCTCGGCAACCATGGAGCGCAGTGAGATCCCCACGTCAACCTTCATATCACTCAGCAGTTCGGTGTTGTAGCGGTCGTGTACGCGCCCTGCTTCTACGAAGCCGACGACCTGGAACCAGTCTAGCGGGATATTCTCGGCAGCCAACTCACCAAACGTACCGTCTTTGATGGGGTTATAGTCCAATATCATACGGTACTCCGCCGTACCATAGATCGCAGCCTTGTCTGCAAACCTGTCCGAGTCATATCCTCTCATACGCATAAAGCCTCCCAGTCGCGGCCCGTCCCACATAGGGGGCCGGTGTGCGTCTATACCGGGACGAAGTTCACTGTCATTTTCCCAGCTGAAGGAGTATGCCGTCCAGAAGTTAAGTGCCAGAACATTTTGACGTGTGAAGGAGAAGGTATCCAGATCAACATAGTTGCTGGCCTTGAACTCCAGAAAGTCCCAGCTCTGCAGGCTGTCAAACTTGCCGAAGTCTCTGGAGTACTGAAGGAAAAAGCTGTAACCACGTGAGGGGTTATCTTCATAATCGGTATTGTCATGGGACAAAAAGAGCCTTAATCCATTGCTGTTCCACTCTGCAGGTGCATCTATCCCTGCACCCAGTGCATCGAAGAAACTGTCGATGCTCTGATGCTGATAGAATAGTGTGAACCCTATACTTGTTCTGCCTGTCACAAAAGGGAGACCACCACCCGCATTTTCACGCTTTACTGCAAAACCCTCTTCAATCTCATACACCCCCTCCGGATTGTCGATCCCCTCACCCCAGGGGAGTACATAACTCAACATCCCCGTGATCATGTTGTTGGTAGCCGGGCTTACAAGGAGATCCTTGTCATTGGAGTCATGGCTGCTGTCAAAGTAGAAGTTCTGTCTCGGCATCTTGGTGAGAAACCCGTAAGAGCTGAAAAAGAGACGGTCGCTGCCGGGCACGCCGAAATTATCCAGCAGATAGAAACCCCCTCTGGTATACTCACTCTTCTCCTCACCATTGACCACCACATCCTCTTTCAAACTGACGAAAGCACTGAGGACCAATGTCGTCTGAGGCTGCAATACCCCCTGTATGATCGCACCTGCACCTCCTACCCTACCCATAGACTCTGAACTAAACCCGTAGGGCAGAAGGATCAGATTGTCATCCCTGTAGAAAAGCAGATCAGCAAGAGAGGTCGAATGCTCTGTAGACTCCGCTACCACCAAGGAGGATGCCAATAGTGTAATACATGAGAGTTTTTTAAGTTGCATAATAGTCATTATAGCTATCGGCCACCTCTAAAAACCTTAGAAGCAGAGAAGTGATGATGCGTTCAAAGATCTGCCCTTACTATAATTAAGTCACTCTGCTGTATCATCACTTCTATGAAAATCGTTGATATCAAAACCACCCTTCTCACCGCCCCGCTCAAGACCCCCTTTATCACCTCTCTGCGCCGTGTAGATACGCTTGAAGACCTCGTCGTCATCATGACCTGTGATGACGGTACAGTAGGTTACGGGGAGGGAGCTCCCACTCCTGTGATCACCGGTGAGACGATCGATACGATGAAGGCTGCTATCGACTATCTCAAACCGTTTATCATCGGGAAAGAGATCAGCGAACTCGATACTATATTAAAAAATATACACACTAAGCTTCTGCACAATACCACGGCAAAATCCGCCCTTGAGATCGCACTGTATGACCTGAGAGCAAAAGCTGGGAATCTACCGCTCTACAGACTACTCGGCGGGTCTAAAAGAACGTTCAAAACCGATATCACGATCAGTATGGATGAAACCCAAAAGATGATCTCCGATGCCCTGCATGCCGTGAGTATCGGCTATGATACACTCAAAATAAAGATCGGCGATGATCCCATCAAGGACAGTGAACGTATCATCGCCATCTATGAAGCGCTGCCGAAGAACATCAGGCTGAGACTCGATGCCAACCAGGGATGGGAAGCAGATGAGGCGATCACACTGCTCCAGAAGATCGAATCCTACGGGATCATCGCAGAGTTTATCGAGCAGCCGCTCAGAGCAGACGACATCGACGGCCTAAAGCAGATCAAAGATGCCGTCAAAACCCCTCTGCTTGCCGATGAGTCGGTCTTTTCGCTCAATGATGCCAAAAGACTGCTGGAGCACGATGCAGTGGACTATATCAATATCAAGCTCGATAAGTGCGGCGGGATCTCCAAAGCCCTTGAACTGGCAGACCTCTGTAAGAAGTACGGGGTGAAGTGTATGCTTGGGTGTATGCTCGAAGGACCGATCGCCATTGCCGGGGCACTGCATGTAGCCTCTGCGAAAGCGGACACCATTACGATGATAGATCTGGACGGGGCGGCACTCCTCGCACACAATCCTGTAAGCGGTACTATCCTGTTTGATGAGAGTAACCTTCTGCTCTCTGATGAGATCGGTCTGGGGATAGACGCTATCTCTTAAAGTAACAGAGCAGAGAGATTTTGCCTCTTCTCCCTGCTCTATATACCATCTATTAATCAAACCCTATTAGAATAAAAGAAAAAGTACTATGATGAAACGACTGATACTGCTTGGCCTCTTTGTGATCACTACCATTCAGGCTGAATATATGCTCAAAGAGAGTCATCGTGAGAAATCACGTATAGACAAGATGCCCAAAAATGTCGTTGCCGACATGAAACATATCCCTCAGGACCCGGCATACTATGCCAATCAGCTCAAACCATTCAATAAAAACGAACAAAAAGAGCTTGATGCACTTTTCAATGAAAAATACTTCAAACCCTGGGAGCTCAAAAAGATCGATATCCCTGAGCAGGATTTCGGATGGGAAATACGTTTTATCACCAAAAAACCGATCTACAAAGAGGACGGGAAAATCATTCCCCCATCTTCCTATCAAAAGTGGATCCACAATGCCAATATGAATGCACTTGATACCAAAGGGTATAAAGCGATCACGATCCGTCGTACCGATGTAAAGGCACTGCCTACTGCAACAGCTTTTTACCGCGATCCGAGCAAAACGGGGGAAGGGTTTCCTTTTGACTATAACCAAAACTCAGCCTATCATATCAATGTACCGCTCTATGTCTCCCACTTCTCCAGGGACAACCGGTGGGCATTTGTCCGGGGGGCCTACGCATTCGGGTGGGTAAAGGTAAAAGATATCGCACTGGTAGGCAATGATTTTATCAGAGCATTCAAAAACGGCAACTACGCCATGAGCATCAAGGATAACCTGCGTATCTTCAAAGATCAAAAACCATACTCGCTCGTCAAACTGGGTGCCCTCTTCCCGATCTCGAAAGACCAAAAGCATTATCTGATCGCATCACGTGACCATAAAGGCCATGCCCATATAGAAAAACTCCGTGCGGAAAAGACCGAAACTGTTGCGCGTAAGCCTCTGGCCTTCACCCCTGAAAACGTCACAAAACTTGCCAAAGAGTTTTATGGCGAACCTTACGGTTGGGGCGGGAGCTATGAGTGTAGAGACTGCTCTGCCACGACACGTGACTTCTTGGGAGTCTTTGGTATATTTCTCCGCAGAAATTCCGGTAAACAGGCTGAGGACGGAAAGAAAATCTCTATCAGAGGGCTGGAGAAGCCTTTCAAAAAACGCAAGATCATCAAAGAGGCTGAACCCTTCCGTTCCCTACTCCATGTTCCGGGGCATGTCGTACTCTATATGGGTGAGTACAAAGGCGAACCCGTCATTATGCATACCTACTGGGGGATCCGCAAAAAAGATAGAACCAAACTCATCACGGGGCGGACTATCATCACCTCCCTGGAACCGGGGAAAGAGCGTTCTGATGTACGAGAAGAGAGCAAACTGATCAATACATTGCAGAATATTGTGACGTTTTAACGGGAGTTACGCTAAAATCCCGTTATGAGAAAAGAACGCATCAAAGTATTTACAACCACCATCAATGCAGGAAAACACAAGGGTAAAAAACTTGAGATCCCTGCAATAGACACCACCAGAAGCTCCAAGGGTATCCTCAAAGAGTCCCTTTTTAATACCCTGCAGTTCGATATCATAGACAAAAATTTTGTTGAGGTATTCGGCGGTTCAGGCTCAGTAGGCCTTGAAGCACTCAGCCGAGGGGCAAGCGATGCCTACTTCAGTGAGTATAACAAAACCGCCTATCGTATCCTTGAGAACAATGCAAGAAATATCGATCCGGCGCATACGCATCTCTTCTTCGGAGACAGCTTTGAGAAGTTTGAAACCATCTACGATATGGTCAAAAGATCAGGGGTAAAGAGTTATTTCTATTTCGATCCTCCCTTCTCTACACGTGACGGGATGGATGAGGTCTATGACAAAACGATCGACCTGATCGAAATGATCGAGCCTGAAGTCTGTGAAATGGTGATCGTCGAGCATATGAGCAACCTTGATATGCCCGAACAGGTCGGCCAACTCACACAAACCAAGCGTAAAAAATTCGGGCGCAGTACCCTCACCTACTATCAGCCGACACTATAACACTACAGAGCGTGCCAAAGAGGCACGCTGATATCTGCAAATATAACACCTTTAACATCTCTTTTCACTTTACAAATCCCCCTCTTTATCGCTATACTATCTCTATCATAAAAAGGAGCAGAAGTATGGAAAAAAACGTTAAGCTGGAAGCGTATTACGCACGTTGTGATATGAGCCAGATCAAAGGGCACCTCAAAGAGTTTTTGGAGAAAGCCAAGGAGGAGATCCCTCAGGTCACACCCGATGAGATCGATCTGGAGAAGATGGTACTTATCGATGTACGTGAAGCGGATGAGTTTGCTTCGGGCGTCATTCCTGCCAAGACCATCTTCACGATCCCGCGGGGCAAGCTTGAGTTTGCCATCGATGATAAGTTAGTCGACCTGAGTGATCAACATATCGTCTGTTACTGTCTCAAGGGGGCCCGGGGAATTCTGGGTGCCAAAACCCTTAAAGACCTTGGATTTAATAATGTTTCCAACCTGGAAGGCGGTATCGAAAGCTGGGTACGCTCAGGAAAAGTCATCAAAAACTATATAGGCTACTTCAAAATGGAGAGTAACTGACCGTGTCCACAAGAAACAAAGAGTCACATATCGCCCTCTTTATAGACAGTGACAATATCTCACACCGTGCCTTGGACGGGATCATTAACGAACTGAGCAAGTACGGTGTGGTCAACATCCGCCAGGCCTATGGAAACTGGACGAAAGACAATCTCAAAAACTGGGAAGATAAGCTTCTGGAACTTGCGATCAAACCGATCCAGCAGTTTGACTACTCCAAAAACAAAAATGCCACCGATATCCTGATGACGATCGATGCGATGGACCTGCTGCATACCAAGCAGATCGATGCATTTGCCTTCGCTACCAGTGATTCGGACTTTACGCCCGTAGTGATGCGTGTACAGGCTGAAGGAATCAAGGTCTACGGTTTCGGTGAGAAGAAAACCCCTAAACCCTTTATGGCAGCATGTTCCCAGTTTATCTTTACTGAAAACCTGATGAGCAATGCATACACCAAAAGTCCTACGCCTGAGGAGAAAGTCCAGGTTGCAAAACGCAAAAACGGTGCGGAGATGCGTCAGGACGGCTGGCTGGTCAACCTGCTTAAAAATGCCGTAGAACAGACGATGGAGGATGACGGCTGGGCAAATCTTGCCGATATCGGTCAGTATATCAACAACAACTCCTCCTTCTCCCCGATCAACTACGGGTATAAAAAGCTGAGTCAACTCATCGACCAAATCGATCTTTTTGATATCTACGTCGATGAGAACAGCAAACAGATGAGTATCAGGGATAAGCGCTACAGCTCTTAAACTCCCTGGATACTCTTCTCAAAAACCGTTTTATCCGATTCATTGTGAAAAACAAAATAGACAGTGATCTTCTGCCCCTCTTCCAGAAACTCCTTGACACTTTGATAGGCGATACGTGCTGCTTCCTCTTTAGGATATCCATAGATACCTGTGGAGATCGCAGGAAATGCGATATCTCTGCATCCAAGTGCCAGTGCAACGTTGAGTGAAGTGGTATAACAGGATGCCAGCAGTGTTTCACACGCACTGCCGCAACTTCCAAAAACCGGTCCGACCGTATGGATGACATAGGAGGCATCCATAGCCCCGGCAGTTGTCGCAACTGCCTGACCTGTAGGTAACCCATCCGGATAACGGCTGTTTCTGATCTCCCTGCACGCATCCAGGATAGCGTGACCGCCTGCCCGGTGTATCGCACCATCCACACCGCCGCCTCCCATGAGCGAACTGTTTGCCGCATTGACGATCGCACAGACCTTCTCTTTGGTAATGTCTCCTGTTTTGATCTTGATAGCTTTATGCATGCGTCTCTCCTGACTTTTTCAATACATAGCGTGTAACAATAGGTCCCAAAAACTCATGGATCACCGTGGTTGCGATCACCACATGAAGCAGTGTCGGTGCGATCGAAGCAAAGGCCGGTTCATTTTGGAGTGAAAGTGCCAATCCTATCGCGACACCGGCCTGAGGCATCAACCCGATCCCCAGGTATTTTTTGACCTGCTTATCGGCACCGGACACTCCTGCACCCACCCATACACCGCTTACTTTTCCAAGTAATCTAAAAACGACATAAGAGATGACGACCAAAGGCATCGTAAGAAGTGTACTGAGGTCAAGGTGCATCGCTGAGAGTATAAAAAAAAGCATAAAGATGATCTCCTCAAGATGATTGTCTATCTCCTCTTCTACCAGGTCAAAATCATCCGAGACATTGGTCATAACCACCCCCATCACAAGTGCACTGAAAAGCGGTTCAAGTTCCCACTGTGCACTCAATGCATAGACGATAAAGACCATCCCCAGTGTAGAGATGGTCTCCATCCCTTTATGATGTTCAAAAAGCTTATCGATCAAAACTGAGATCAACGCGCCTATCCCTCCCAGCAAGGCACTCAGGATGATCATCCAGACGACTTCCCACAGATATCTGAAAGTAAGCTCACCCCCACTGATAAATACACCTCCAAGCATGACAGCGAAGGTAAAAAGTATCAGTGCCAGGGCATCATCCAGTGCAACCACGCCCAACAATGTAGTGGTAAATTTTCCTTTGGCTTTCAGTTCGTGGGTGATGGCGATCGTTGCAGCGGGAGCCGTTGCGGCTGCAAGCCCTCCCAAGAGGATAGCAAACTCTGCAGAACCTCCCAGCACTCTCAAAGAGAGATAAAACCCGATACTGACCGCCAAAAATGCAAAGAGCCCTTCAAAAAGTGTAATGGTCATGATCTGTTTTCCCAACCCCTTGACCCGTTGGTACTTCAGATTCGCCCCGACCAGTACAGCGATCAAAGAGAGGGCAAGGTCGATCACGACATGTGACCCCTCCACAAAACTGAGGGGTATGATCCCCAACAGTTCAGGACCGATCAACAATCCCAAAAAAAGATATCCGACTACTTTGGGCAGACCGACTTTCGGACTTGCCCACTGCATCAATGCACCTAACAAAAAGATAATCCCTATATATAAAAGTGTTTGCATTATTTCCCTGTTCTCTTTCTCTCTATTCATTATAACAAATCTATGATTAGTGGTATAATAACAGTAACAAGGAGTAAAAAGGTGCCAAAATCGCATAAGGTTGTCTATAGTATTTATATGATGGTGTGGATCATCATGGCCATTAATCCCAAGTACCGTGCAGACTGGCTGCTTGAAAATGTGTTGGTCTTTCTCTTTTTCCCTTTTATCATCTGGATGGACAGCAGACACCACTACTCCCTGGTCAGTATCGTACTGCTTCTGATCTTCGCCTCATTGCACTCTCTGGGATCACACTATACTTATGCCGAGATGGAGCACTTTGATGCGATCACCCAGTTCTTTGGGTTTGAGCGCAACCACTTTGACAGGGTCGTACACTTTCTGTTCGGGTTGTTGCTCTTCAGGATACTCTTTGAGATGATCACACAGAGTATCAGTTCGCTCAAAACAGCACTCTTCTTTACACTTACCACGGTAATTTCCATTGCTACCGTCTATGAGATGTTTGAATGGCTGGCTGCGGTGACCTTTCACCCTGAGCTTGGTCTGGCATTTTTGGGTACACAGGGTGATATATGGGATGCACAGAAAGATACCCTGGTTGCGATCATCGGTGCATTGATCAACTTCTTTTTCTATAAACAGTATGATAAGGTACTCCGGATGCGTAAAAAACAGGAGCAAGGCGAGGAAGCGTAATTGTATAAACTGAACTTTTTTGTACCGGTAGAAGCGAAAGAAGCGGTGAAAGAGGCACTTTTCAAGATCGGTGTAGGAAAATATGAAAACTATGAAGAGTGCAGCTTTGAAACATTGGGTACGGGGCAATTCAAGCCCATTGAAAAGGCGGCTCCGTATATCGGCACGCTCGGAGAAGTCGAAAAAGTCGAAGAGTACAAGGTAGAGATGATCTGCAGGGATGAGCTCATGACGCTTGCCATTGAGACACTGAAAGAGGCGCACCCCTATGAAGAGGTGGCCTACGAAGTATTCAAAATGGAAGATTTTTAAAAAAAACAATAGAGGTAACCGGAATGATAGGACTGATCAAAAAACTCTTTGGAACACAAGAGGAGAAAGAGTTTATCCCTGATCCACCGGGTAGAACGTTCAAACGCGTACCTACCAGTAAATATTTTGAAGGAGAGTATCCTCCGGAAGAGACAGCGAACATCGCAAAAGCAAAACAGAACAAGATAGATCAGATCAAAACACTGGAACTTCTTCCGAAGTTTCTGCGCTATAAGTTTAACGCTAACGATACGCAAGAGACTGCTGCAGCCTACGTGGTCTTTCAGAAAGAAGTTTTTGATGAAAAGTGGCATATGGTGCATGTCACAGAGGTCTCCTTCTGGGTCAAGGCTACAGAGTTTCGGGAGTTTGAAGAGATGGCAGGCGTCAGCCTCCGAAACGACTTCAGGGATCTTACTCAGATCAACAATGAAACCTATCGCGGAGATGAACGAAGAAAGGAGAAGAGAGAACTCTTCTGAGCCAACGAAAGCGTGTTATAGGTTGGGTTGCTCCTTTGCCGCTTCCAGTATCCCCCTGAGCAGTGATAAGAACTCCTCTTTATTGCCATAACCGTTCAACTGATCTATGATCGTCTCTCCGTCACTCTTGATAAAATAAAAAGAGGGTGTCCCCAGAGACTTCATACCGAGCGGAAGTTTTTCTGTCACTACATTGGTTTTGACCACCACGAAGGATTCATCCAGGAGTGCACGTACTTCGGGTTCCACCATCACCTCTCTGTCCATTTTGATACACCATTTACAAAAAGGCAGCACCCCTCTTATCATAATGACCTTCTTTTGCTCTTTTGCTCTCTCTACCGCCTCTTCAAACGTATAGACCTTGGCACTGTGTGCTTCGATCATCTCTTCCGCATACTCAAATATAAAGCTGCTCAGCGCTTCTATCTGCTCTTCATCAAGCAGATCGTGCATGGAGGGCATATCCGGGTAGAAATATGTCAGTTCTTTGGGCAGAACACTCTTTTCCCTTTCAGGTGAAGCGATATAGGATGCGAGATACTCCTCGACCTCCATTCGCTGAGACTCTTCATCGGCCTTTCTGTCACCGACATTCAACCTCATACCGAATGAAAGCTGGTTCAGCGTGGGTGCTTTGAGCTGCAGCAGGGTGTTATTCTGCTCGGCATTTGCAATCACTTGACGCATCGGCAGATAATAACTGTGGCACGAAGCACAGTGCCTGTCAAAAACTTCTGCCCCCTCTGAGGCAAACAGGGAGAGCACACCTCCCATCCAGATCATGAGTCTTTTCATCTTTTCTCCTCTTACGTTGGTACATCTCTTTAGAGGATACCCCCTTTGTGATGATAAAATATCAGTTTAAAACTGACATTATAACGTAGCAAAGATCTACTTTTCAGATGTAAGAGTTCATTCAAAAATCTTTTCACAGTAACCATATTGCTCCCTACTTTGTTATAATACCTGTAAGGAGCGGACATGGCAGAGTTTGGAAGAGTATTAATGATCATGGGGATAGTTATTCTCACCATCGGCTTTTTACTCAGTTTCGGTGACAAACTCCCCTATAATCTGGGGAGACTGCCCGGTGATATCACTATCAAAAAGGAGGGATTTACTTTTTATTTCCCTATCACTACATCAATCATCATCAGTGTGATTTTGTCTCTTCTTTTTTATCTTTTTGGAAAATATCTAAAGTAAGGAGATGTGGATGACCTGGAATATCCCCAACCTCTTAAGCCTGTTTCGTATCATCGCTGCACCTTTTCTGCTGCTTAGCGGCTGGCTAGGTATGCCGACACTCTTTTATGCCATTTTGGGTGCGATGCTGCTCTCTGATGCCTTGGATGGTTTTATCGCCCGTGCACTCCGTCAGACCACTACGCTTGGTGCACGTCTGGATACCTACGGCGATGTCCTCACCTATATCTCGACACTCGGAGCAGCCTGGTGGCTCTGGCCGGAGCTCATACGAAACGAGCTTTCCTATATCGGTGCAGCAGCGGTACTCTATGCGGTCCCTGCTCTCTTCTCGCTGATCAAGTTCGGTAAACTCGCCTCCTATCATACATGGATCACGAAGATCTCTGCGATACTCATGGGTGCGGGTGTGGGGATACTGCTGCTTTTTAAAGAACCGATGGTCTTTCACTGGGCTGTCTACTTTTTGCTCATAGAAACAGTAGAGAACATGGCTATCACACTGCTGTTGAAAAAAGAACAAACCAATATTCACTCACTTTGGCATGCACTGAAATCAAGGAGATAAGATGCAGTTTACATTTTTGGGGACAAGTGCCGGAAAACCGACAAGAGAGAGGAATGTCAGCGCACTGGGCCTGGAGTTTGACCAGGATACCCAATGGTACCTTTTCGACTGCGGGGAAGGAACGCAGCACCAGCTTTTACGCAGCAGGCTATCGGTCGGTAAACTCAGTACGATCTTCATCACCCATATGCATGGAGACCACTACTATGGGCTGCCTGGGCTTCTCTCCTCCAAAAAGCTCGATAAAGCATTCAACCCTTTGACCATTTACGGGCCGATCGGCATCAGACAATTCATAGCGTGCGTCATGAAGGATATCAGCTATGAGAAACTGGGCTACGAACTGACGATCATAGAGTATACCCCCTACGATGAATATACCTTTGATAAATTTACCCTGAAGGTCTTACCGTTGATTCACTCTGTAGAGAGTCATGCCTTTTCTATCAAAGAGAACGATACCTCCAACCGCCTTGATGAAGAGAAGCTGAGAGCGAAGGGAGTGGAGCCCTCACCGCTTTTCGGAGAGCTTAAAAGAGGGAAAAAGATCGTAGTCAACGGTGAGACCATCTCTCCTGAATCGTTTATGCTTGAACCGCATATCGGCAGAAAAGTGATCATAGCCGGTGACAATGCTGTACCCGAGATCATGGGCGATTACCTCGAAGAGATAGACCTTTTGGTACATGAGTGCACCTATCTGCAGGAGACCTATGACCATCTTCCGGTCAAAGTACAGCATACGACGGCAAAAGATCTGGGTAGATGTGCCCAGGATCACTGTGTCAAAAACCTGATCGCAACGCATATCAACCCCCGCTATAACGCAAACGGCAGGATCGGTATCGAAGCGGTCGAGAAGGAACTGGCGCGTTACTACAAGGGAAACCTCTTCATTGCAAATGATTTTGACACCTATCTGCTCAACAGGGATGGCATTATCATACCGCTTTAATCTCTCCTGATCTTTCAATGAAGAGCGTGACGAATGATTGCTTGTCTTAAACCATTATTTATTGTATACTCAGAGGATTTAGGTTCAGCTAGTAATGTATACAGAAGTTTCAGAGAACATATGAGGATTTCCCCATGATAGACAAAAACTTCATTCAATCGGTTGATGACTGGCACCATAGATCAGCCGAAGAGACACTCGCGTCACTCAATACGACCACAAAAGGGTTGAGCCGGGAAAGTGCTGAAGGGAGAGCAGTTACATTCGGACCGAACGAACTGCCCAAACCGGCACGCCCCAACCCCCTGCTCCGTTTTCTCTCTCACTTTCATAATATCCTGATCTATGTACTTCTGGGTGCAGCACTCATCACCGCACTCCTTGGACACGTTGTAGATACGGCTGTCATTGTTGCGGTGGTGATCATCAATGCATTGATCGGTTTTCTGCAGGAAGGGAAAGCCGAAAAGGCGATGGATGCCATCAGAGATATGCTGGCACTGCGTGCCAACGTGATCCGCGAAGGGGTACGTGAGCATATCATGGCCGAAGCATTGGTGCCCGGAGATATCGTACTGCTTGAAGCCGGAGACAAGGTGCCGGCTGACCTGCGCCTCTTAACGACCCATGGACTTCAGATCCAGGAAGCCGCACTTACAGGAGAATCGACTACGGTAGAGAAGCGTGCTGAGGCTGTCGCAGCAGAGTCTTCTCTCGGGGACCGTTTCAGTATGGCATTCAGCGGGACGACCGTAGCGAGCGGTGAAGGCACAGGGGTGGTCGTCGCGACAGGCGCACAGACGCAGATCGGACGTATCAGCGGCCTGCTCTCGACTGTGGAGACACTCCAGACACCGTTGGTCATTCAGATGGCATATTTTGCGAAACTGCTTACGCTTTTTATTCTTGCTGTAGCGGCATTGATCCTTCTTTTTGGCTATGCAGTGCTGCACCAGGACTTTAGCACAACTTTCATGGCGGTTGTGGGACTCTCTGTCGCTGCGATACCGGAAGGCCTGCCTGCGGTACTGACGATCACACTGGCTGTCGGTGTACAGGCCATGGCACGGCGAAATGCCATTGTACGGCGTCTTCCGGCGATAGAGACTCTCGGTTCTGTCTCTGTGATCTGCTCAGACAAGACAGGGACATTGACGCGTAATGAGATGAATGTCGTCTCTTTCGTGACCTGCGGGCATCGGTTTGAGATCAGCGGAACCGGATATGAACCCTCCGGAGAAGTACTGGCCGATGAAAAACCGGCTGATCTCAGCACCTATCCGGAACTTGAAGAGATCGGACGAGCAGCCGTTTTGTGCAACAACTCCCAACTTCTCCATGAGAACAATCTCTGGAGTGTGCAAGGTGACCCCATGGAGGGAGCACTGCTTGCATTTTCTGGCAAAATCGGGATTCCTTTCCAAAAGACAAGAGATGATTGGCAGCGTACGGATCTGATCCCTTTTGATACCAGGCACAAATATATGGCCACCCTCAACCATAATCATGAGAAACATGCCTTTATATTCGTCAAAGGCGCACCCGAAACACTACTTGATCTGTGCACCATGCAGCGCTGCGGCGGGCAGGATACAGAACCTATAGATAAGGATTTCTGGCAGAAGGAAGCCGATACCATTGCCGCACAGGGAGAGCGGCTGCTGGCATTTGCATTCAAACCGGTCCAGCCGGACCATACGGTACTTGAACACGATGACATCACAGACTCACTCATCTTTCTTGGACTCGCAGGACTGATCGATCCTCCCAGGGCTGAAGCGATAGACGCCATTGCAGAGTGCCACCGTGCAGGTATCGAGGTAAAAATGATCACCGGTGACCATGCCCTGACTGCATCCGCGATCGGGAGACAATTGGGGTTGCACCATAGTGACAGGGTCCTGACCGGGATAGAGCTTGAAAAGCTGGATGATGATACCCTCCCCTCAGTGATCAAAGAGACAGGGATCTTTGCACGTACAAGTCCTGAAGATAAACTGCGCCTTGTGATGGCGATGCAATCCTCCGGTATGACCGTAGCGATGACGGGTGACGGGGTCAACGATGCTCCTGCCCTCAAACGTGCAGGGGTCGGTATCGCCATGGGAAAAACCGGTACGGAAGCAGCTAAAGAGGCTGCTGAAATCGTATTGACCGATGATAATTTTGCCTCTATTGTCGCTGCCGTACGCGAAGGGCGTACTGTCTATGATAATCTGAAAAAGGTGATCAGCTGGACACTCCCCACCAATGCAGGCGAGGCGATGACGATCATTGCTGCGATCCTTCTCGGGCTCAGTCTCCCTGTCACACCGATCCAGATACTCTGGGTCAATATGATCACGGCAGTTACACTGGGGATCGCCCTGGCTTTTGAACCTACAGAAGAGCATACGATGCGGAGAGCTCCGCGGCCCCGAGATGAATCACTCCTCAGCGGTGGTCTCGCATGGCATATCATACTCGTTTCCTCGCTCTTCCTTGCAGGGATATTCGGTATCTATGAGTATGCGCTTTCGCAGAACTACAGCGAAACGCTTGCACGTACCCTGGCGATGAATACACTGGTATCTATGGAGATCTTCCACCTCCTGTTCATCCGTAATATGCACAATACCCTATGGGGATGGAAAGCGATACGCGCAACCGCTACGGTCTGGATCTCTATCACTGCCGTGGTCATAGGACAGTTCGCCATTACCTACCTGCCATGGCTGCAGAGTATCTTTGAAACCGAAGCTGCGGGAGTTTCTGATATGCTGATCATCCTGGGAATCTCCATCCTGATGTTTTTGATCATTGAGGCGGATAAACAGATACGCATTCGATTCTCCACATAATATAAAAGTCTTTGACTTCTCTCGGTGATACCGTGGGACCACCTACGACAAAACAGGTAGTGATCCCGCTTATCATAATATACGTGACCTTTAAGCTCTCATATCATAAGTAAATATCTTCGGATAAATACAACTTATAGAATACCTAAGAATAGATTGATTATAATAAGTCAATAAAGAAGGGGAAAAGGGGAATAGATGAATATCTTGGCAGTGTCAGTATTGTTTGCCCGAGGGACAAATCTTTACAATAAACTGCAATGTATTGTGAATTGCAGCAATCCATATTGCGATATCCGAACCTACAATAAACTACTTGAAACAATGAAAGAGATCTATAGCTCTGATAATACACGGGCAAATAGGGACCGTCTGCAAAACTTTATCTTGGATCATGGCAATATCATACAGGAAAAATATCTTATGTTATGTATGTCCGGAAAAGAAGAGAAAGATGTATACAGCCTAAAAGAGTATGACTGATCAAGGTCAAGCTTTCCGAAAAGCCGGTTCATCATTTGACTTTTAAAATTCATTTTCATCATAACGGGTGTGTAACCTCTTCCCCCTTTCCTACTATTAAATCACCGCTTTCGGTTATCTATTCAATTTTTTATAATAGGTAGTGCGATACAATGGATATGTTTAACAGTAAAGGGGTAAGTGATGGAAACATGTGACCTGGGAAAAGAGCATCTGCTTGAGATCATAGAACTTCAGGAGTCTTTGATCGAAGGGGAGAGGCTTGAAGATATTGTACATGCACATATCAAAATGTTTCAAAACAGTACACGTGCCGATATCATAGTTGTATGTCTTAAAGCAGAAGATATGATCAATTTACGATTTATCATTGAAGAGAAAAATATTTTTAAACAACTTGCAAAAAAATATTTTCCCTTACAAAAAAAATATCGTTGGAACACATTCCTCGATCACTGTCACTCCCGTTACATCAGTCAAGGTAACTATATGGAGATCAAAGACCTTCATGACATACTGAAGGGGTATCTCAGTAAAAAAGAAGCGTTAGAGATGAGTGCTGAACTGGGTATGACAAAAGGCGTCATTACTCCTTTATATACCCAAAACAAGTATAACAGAATGGGGTTCAGCCTTTTTATCTCACAGTCCGATACTCCTCTTGACTTCAAAGAGATTGAGATAAGTACATTGTTATTGCAGCATATCCTGCAACCGCTTTATGACAAGGAAAACCATATGCTCTTTGCAAAGTGTGTGCGAATTAATGAAGATATGGGAATGCTGACAAAACAGGAGAAGATCATTGTTAAAAAAGTGTTGGCGGGGTTTACTTATCCGGAAATAGCCGCAGAACTTTCGATCTCGATTAATACACTTAAAACACATATGAAAAATATCTTCAATAAATATGGCATAAGCTCCAAACTGGAACTTTATAAAAAACTAAACTCTTCAGCATAAGCGACTCTCTTAATAAGGATACCTTTGGTGAATGGTTCATCTCCCCACTATGATCCTTTCCCTCCATATAAGTCATAGATTGTATTCCAAAGAATACTCTGCTTGATACTGAAACATTTTAGACGGATGTTCCATACACATTACACACAATAGTGCTAGAGTGAAGAGTAAATGGATGAATGATAAACGGTTTGAAATATCTCTTAATCTTGGCAGAACGTCTAAAGAGAGATTGAAATCTCGCAAAGGAGGTCACAATGAATGCGGGAATTATCACAGGATGGGTTATCCTTTTTGGTGTATTGTTTATGTGCAAAGTAAACCATATTTTTGAACTCAATAAAACGCAGGAAGAGAATCCGAAGGCATATTATGGATATGGGGCAACAGAGGAACCAGATGGTGATCATGAAGCGACTGTGCTAAAAAAAAGCCATTACAGAAAGATGCTGAGACGGACATTCCTTATGTGCTTTTAACGCGGTTTATATCCTCCTCTGATCGTATGGATTCCACACCATCAGATAAACACCCATTTCAAAGATAGATCACCTCTTCAGGTTCAACCATATGCACCTTCTGTTCAAAAATATTTTCCAAAACACTGCGGAGAATGATCTGCTTGTCTCTCTCCCCGTGGATCAAAAAGATACGGTTCAGATCCTCCATCCTGGAGATCCATTTGATGATCGCATTTTGATCTGCGTGTGCCGAAAATCCGTTGATGGTATGGACAGATGCTTTGACAAGAATATCTTCCCTGAAGATCTTGACCCACCTGGCGCCATCCACAATATGTCTTCCCATCGTACCCTCCACCTGGTAGCCTACAAATATCACACTGTTTTTTCTGTTCCAGAGGCGGTTTTTAAAATGGTGCAGGATCCTTCCTCCCGTACACATCCCGCTCCCCGCGATGATGATCGTACGGCGGTCAAACTCATTGATCTGCTTTGAAGCTTCGACATCCGGCGTATACTGCAGCCACTCAAAATCAAAGATCGTACCGTCCCGTTCTTTGAACTCCTGGCACTTTTTACTGAGAAGGTGGGAGTAGTTGTTATAGACCTCCGTAGCACGGGTGGCCATCGGACTGTCCAGAAAGATCCTGCACTGCGGCAGCTCTTTTCTATCATGCATCTCTTTGAGGATACAGAGGATCTCCTGAGTCCTTTCGATGGCAAATGAGGGAATGAGTACATTTCCCCAATCATTGAGCGTCTCTATCACTACTTTTTTAAACTCAGTGATCGTATCATCCGTACTCTGGTGGTTGCGGTCACCATAGGTTGACTCTACATAGAGTGTATTGGCATGCGTACACTCCGTGAGGTCATGTTGAACGATATTGTCATCATGACCGATATCCCCTGAGAAAACAATCGTCTGCTCGACACCTCTCTCCCTGTACACAATCTCCAGAAACGCAGACCCAAGAATGTGTCCCGCATCATGGTAAGTGACAGTGACCCCCTCCTCCAGTGATACAGGATTTTCATACTCACAGAGGTACCAGTCGAGATCAAAAGTTGTCTCTATATCCTCTTCGCCGTAGAGCGGAAGTCTCTCTTCCTCTTCCCTGCCTCTTCTCTGCGCTTTTTTATACCGTGTTTCATAATCCTCTTTCATGATCTTTGCACTATCCAGAAAAATGATCTCTGCCAGCTCTGCACTTGCTTCCGTGGTATAGATCGTGCCTTTAAACCCCTCTTTCACCAGCTTCGGTACGCGACCGATGTGATCAAGGTGCGCATGGGTGATCAACAGATAATCGATCTCCGAAGGATCAAAATGGAACGGCCCGAAGTTCTGCTCCTCTTCCGGACCCTGGAACATACCGCAGTCTATGAGAATCTTAGGCCCATTCTCTATCGCAAACAAGTGACAGGAACCTGTCACAACCCCTGCTGCCCCGTGAGAAGTAATCGTTGCCATTTTCCATCCTTTTTATTTAATTGTACAGCATATCATGCGATTGTGCAAGT
The DNA here is from genome assembly GCF_058374785.1 of Sulfurovum sp. MH2-6. Taxonomy (NCBI): domain Bacteria; kingdom Pseudomonadati; phylum Campylobacterota; class Epsilonproteobacteria; order Campylobacterales; family Sulfurovaceae; genus Sulfurovum; species Sulfurovum sp. MH2-6. The sequence goes on along the minus strand of NZ_CM178170.1, from coordinate 1,200,156 downwards.
AGAAGGTATTTCCCCTCCGATTCACGCTAAAAGCATGCTATTTTTAATATCGTATCAAACGCTGTGCAACCTTGGGTATGCTTGAAACACATAGATACATTACACTTAATTATTTCTATGGATAGAAACAGAGCATAAAAATAACTTGGCTATACTCATCCTTTACTTTCAAGGAGTACGGATGAAACGTATCAAAAATTTTTTCAATGGGTCGGGGAGGAAAAGTACCCAAAAAACGTCAAACAGACCATCCAGAGAGAAACTGCAAAAACCTGTCAAGGTTCTAACCGCTTTTGACATCTCTGAAAGACTGGGGATTGACAGAAGAAAACTGGAGAAGACATTTGTTGAGCTTGGATGGACAGAGAAAAGTGCAAGAGGGGTTATAGCCACAAAAGCCGGTATCAGCAACGGTGCCCAGATAAGATATCATGATATGACTAAAAATAATTATGTGGTATGGGATGAAAATATCCTAGACAACCATACGCTTAAAGCGCTTCTCTAAACAACAGTTCTTCAAAGCGTCTCCAGTTAAAGAGTTCGAGGCTCAAAAAAGGGAAGAAGAGGAAGAAATAAGCCTCAAACTCTTCATTATGATAGTTTAAACTTATAAACGAATGACAAACGAATCATTAACTATTCTATACTGTTAGAATCTCATTCAACACATCATTCAGGGCATCATAGAGGCCTTTTTATATTCGCTATCGTGCAGTGTAGAGTATTTATCTCTCTGGGCGACTATCTGCTCCCTGAAGCGTTCATTGATACTCCTCTCCTCCTCAAGGAAATACAAACAAAGCTCACTGATATAGTCATAAGCAGCCAATCTGCCGTCTCGATATTTTTCACTAAATTCCGGATGCCTGTTATATCTATAGTGTGTTGAACGCGCATAAAAGAGCCCGCTCATCTTCTCAAGCATCTCTTTCGATGAAATCTTCATCGTTCACCCCGATACTTTTTTTCTAGTGTGCCATGAAAAAAAGAGATAAGCCATTTATATGTCAAATTGTGATTTTTACTTATCGGATCTATCAGGAAAGTACAGGCGTGTCTGTTTTTATTTCACTTTATATCTTCTGATATAAAATGTCCCCCCCACCCGCTACAAAACCCCGTTTTGGAGTCTCCATTACACTGATGTATCATACTACTCTATCAAAAAGCTCTACTTCTCCAACAATAGTCAGTTTGAGGTACATTTTGGGCACATTACTCTTAGATTTAGATCTCATTAATGATATTTTTCACATGAAATCCTATCCAAGACAAGTTCATGAAGCTGATCTTGGTTATACAAAAAAATGAAATGAAAAACCGCATCATCGTTTTTTATCAAACCGCCATAATATTCATTATGGCAATACTCTTTGGATAATCTTTTCTTCATTGTATTTGTATACGCTTCTTTATCAAGTTTTTCATGATTAATATTGATATTGAAATAAATAAAAAAATCATGCAGAGTATGTTTGACTTTTACAATTTCTGTATTCTCATCAAACTTCATAGGTAATTTATCTTTATACTCCAAGTTGTATATATTGATAAAATCATAATACGTTTTTGGGAAAGAAGCAAACAGACTTGATGAAAATAAACTTGTCACTAGAATAAGAAAGATGTATATTTTATCACTCTGTCTGTTATTCCGCTTCATGTTTTTTCCTTTTATGATCTTCATGCTCCATCTATTCTTAAGTATGTGTTTTTAACATTCATAGGACTACTATAACATTAAAACTTATTATAATATAGTTTAAAGTAAATTTCATTATGATAATAAAAATAAAATTGGCTGTACAGTGAAAAAATTACATAGTCATCTAGATCTCCTTTTAAGGATGAATAATGAAAAATATTTTCATAGGTTTCACAAAACACTGGGAAAAGATAAAGTGCTATAATACAAAAAAACCAAATAAAAAAGCTCCTCAAAAAATGATGGATCAATAAGCTTCAAACAAGATTGGTTTTTGTGGTGAGGATACTAATTACTATAACTTAACCAATCTGTCTAAAGCTCCTACTATGTGAGATGATCAATAAATAATAAAGATTGAAATGTCAAAAACCAGATTTACAAAACCAATGTATCCAACAGTATACTTCAGTGAAAACATTTTAGGAAAATGTCCAAAATGCGAAGGTCCGTGTTTTGTAAAAACGAAACTAAGTAAATATACACTCCCCTTTCCAAGCGATTATAGTTCTTCACTACATTGTCAGCAATGTGGATTCACAAAGAATAAAGATGAAAAATGGTTTGGTTATTGCCAAGGCCTTCTCAAGATACATTGCGGTTTTTGCGGCAACAAATTACTCTATAGCACCAAACCGACAAAAAAACCTTATAAAAAACTCTCAGTTAAATGTCCAAAATGTAATGTGGAAAAGTGTTATCCTCTCACTTGGTATAGATACAAGGGTAATAAACCGACTGACCCCTACTTTGGATTAGAGCTATGGTTACAAGTTCCCGTAAAAGATCATATTTTATGGGTTTATAATGATGCACATCTGAAATACCTGAAAGAGTATGTTTCTTCAGACTTAAGAGAAGATGACGCAAGGCATAAATACTCTTTGGTCTCTAATCTTCCACAATGGATCAAATCAGCAAAAAATAAAAATTTGATTTTAAAAAAACTTGATATCCTGGAAGAAAAGTTAATCAAAGCAGGTTATTAATAAAACACTTTTTCTTGCCAGGGTTTGCCGATCATTAAAGGCCCATTTTTAATCTTTTGTATTTTTAAAGCTGGAATGGACAGAATCCATGTAGACGCATATTCTGACCAAGGGTCTATGAGTATCCTTACTGACTCATTCGACTCGATGCAGGCTGAATGAACAAATAAAGACCCCTCACTGCTCAAGTCTTTTCGAAAGAATTCATGTAAACCACGTTTAAAGTCAAAATACAGAAGACCCTCTCCTGCTGTAATAAACCAACTCTCATCAGGTGCGATCAAACCAAGCACAGGATCACCATAATGGCTGCCCAGACTATATATTTTGCCATTATTTTTATCTTTAAGAATGACATCTTCAAATTCATGTGCAAGGATATAATTGCTAGATTCTAATAACGTTTCCATAATAGTATAAACCACTTTTTTATATTCAATATCTCTAGAGTATATCAGAAATAACTTTTTGTCAAACCGCATATCATAGTTTGAAAAAGATATAATGAAAAATCTTAGACTGTTTAGAAGATTGACTAAAACCAAACCTAATGAAAACAGCTTGATGAAATTATTGTATATGGGTATCATGAATGCTTCTAAAAAATGGGCTATGCCGGTCTGGAATTGGTCGCTGACTATTTCTCAACTGACAATCTTCTTTGAAGGGAGATTGGATAAATATCTAGAGGTGTAACTTATGTTACTAATTGGGACTGACCCGGAATTTTAAACGCTCTCGATGGCAAGGTATTACTCTGAACTTTTAACAAGAGGAGTTTCCCTCCAAGTTAATCCATAGTCTTTACTGTATAAAATTGATGTTATTGTGTACACTTTAATTGTTTCATTTCTATCTATTTGTACTGGTTTAAACCCATTTAACAATGAACCTTCATACGTGGTTTTCCAGTTTTTCCCACCATCTATAGAAGTAATGATATATCCACCTGCCCCTTCATTTGACATACCGATAATCATATGCTCCGAATCAATGACTTCAAAAAAACTTAGGGGAGCATGTTGTTCAAAATTTACTATTTTTTTCCAATGCTTACCTCTGTCATTGGTTAATAGAACGACCAAGGGAAAATAATGTTCTTCCAACAGCCCCTTCTCCCTCTCTTCCAATGAATCATATTCTCCCAATACTATCATCTTATTCTCAAACATTTTAAAGTCCTTCACGACTATATTATTGATATCTATTGATTTTAATACTTTTTCTTCAATACTTCCCTTTTTAATCTTTGCATATATCTTGGTCTTTATCGGTTGTTCACACGTGACTTTTTTACCTTGGATTGGATTTTCCCCTTTGGCATTTAATATGTATCTGCTATCTCCATGAAAATTTTGACTCAACTCCACCTGATCAATCTCTAACAACATTGTGTTATCACGAAATGAAAAAGACAAACTAGACGTATTTGTACTTTGACAATCAAAATGTCCTTTTTGTTTAATCGTACAGTTTGAGAATCCTCTTAAATCCTGATCGACATCATAGACTATACTCACTTGTGGAGAATCACTTGGTGCAATACCATAACCTCTAATGATCATGAAAACATTTTCATCATCAAAGTTTTCAATATTAATATGACTCTGGAAATTATTCTTATTAAATTGATAACACTCTACAGATGGTAATTCTGCAAAAAGTCTAGCTGAAAACAATATAACTAATGTCAATAAAATGTATTTCATATCATTTTCCCTTTTTAAATAATATTGGCTATTCATGCTAGTATAATATTTTTATACAAAAAGTATTTTTCATTCAATAAAAAATAGGAATTAATATGAAGTTAATAGTTTGGATCTTAACGGTTTATTCAATAAGTATTTTTGCCGAAGAATCCTTGAAAGAGATGATTGGATCTGACAAAAACACGAAGTTTGAAAAAAGTGTTCTTTCAAATGACCATCATATTTATCATGGTATAAAATATCGATTTGGAGAGATGTCAAGATGCTTGGACAAATACATGGATGAATGTCAAAATCTTGAAAGATTCACTTTCCCCGCTATTGAGGACGAAAGTAAAAAGAACGGTGCAAAGTTCAATTATGGTTATGATATAACATCCTACCATCTAAAAATATTACCTTATCCCGCAAACAAAGAATTACAGACTTATACTTTTGAAATGGATGAGCCTTTGGACAGAGCTTTTCCTGGCAGAATTAACATAATTAAAATTCCATCAATCACTCTGAAGGTTTTTGATGGAAAGAATCATTTAACTTATACATTCAAAGATGTTGAGATACAGGCGTACATGACACGGTACGGAACCCCAAGAATTGGGCAAAAACATGAGGAATATGTGGAAGATGACCCATTTATAGTGACACTGTTATTGAATGATTCGGAAAAATACACCGCTATAATTAAAAAAAATGGTGAGGAAGACGGTTATCAGGAAATCATATTTGACAGGGCGAATAGTATAATAGATATAAAAGATTACTAATTACTTTCATCAGTGGTGAACTTTGGAAGTTAATTAAACTCCCATACCAACCCCTGAAAAGTTCTTCCATATTACCTATACCGTTAGCATCACTACTTTGTTCAGCTGGCACAGTCGTTTCAGACACCTTATCCGATTTTGACTTAATACTTTCACCTAAGAAGCCTTCTTCAAATTTTCCATCAGCTCTTTAACCCCATCATATAAAACAGGATTCTTATGTGATTTTTCTATCAAATAATGAACTGATCCAATAAGATAAATGAATTCCAAACATTCCCATCAAGAACCCGCTATATAGTTGAAAGTTTTTATCAACTCTCTCTTGATACTGAAAAACTACCAATAGATAAGAACCTACAAATAATGTATGGATAAATAATGAGGCCAGAGGATACTGCTTAGGCTTCAAAAGATACATATAGACCGATACGTACCCAAGCAATAGTAATGATGTGATTCCAAAAGTCCAGGAAAGAAGTATAGTGCGTGTAGAGGGTCCTTCTAACCACTGTCCCATCAAATAAAGTATAGGAAGCAATAACAAATACCGTGTTTTAAAGAAGCGTTTTAGTAACCTCATTAGTGAAATTTGTTCGGAGGGCTTCTCTTTATCAAGCTCTCCACTACTCGATGACTCTCCATCCCGGGTAATCTCGTAAGTTGCAAATGTTTCATTCCAGGAATATTCATTAATGATTTGTTGAAGTATTTCCCCCTTATCCTCAACTATCCTTCCGTCATTGTATACATATCTGTACCAGGGCTCCTTCATCAGAGGAAAGTTTCCGGTTGGTTCGGGCTTATAGAATTTCTCAATCTCACCATCGAACTCTATCTCTCTGGTATCGCTATAGCCACCTGAGTTATAGCCTTTCAGATAATATTTTGTCATTTAGACCCTTCATTGACGGTATCGTTAAACTTAACATATTGATAGTAATATCTCTTTGAGATACACTAATATCATTCAACCTGAACTATAGTAGTGCATATTCAAATCTTAGGCTTCAAACCTTTACTCTATTATCACTCTAAACTTACGTTCACAATCATCAAGCTTGGCATTTTTTGTTTGCTTTCCAATTCTGTATATTGGGATATAACACATTGTAGCTTTGCCTTTTTTTATGGCTTTTAGAAAAACTTTATGGCCACAAGGTGTTTTTATATTGACCGGCTGTACAACATCAATATTATCTGAAGTAATTGAAGGGAAATATCCTCCGCCTATAGAGACACAATCACTCTGAGTGATAGCAACAATCTCATCTCCGACCTTCAATTTAACATCATCATTTTCATTAGTAGGTGCAGGATGAAGATGAAAAGTAAGTTCGCCACACCCAGCTAAAATTATCGTTAAAAAAATATAGATACCAACTTGCCATAAGTTCTTCATGTCAATGTTTGTCCATCCCTAAAATATGATACAATTTATTATATCTTACCTAGGAGTATCTGTGAAATATCTTTTTACTTTACTAATATTTATTTCCTCTTTAGTGGCTGAACTTCCCCCACAAGTATATGATAAAATGAAAGCTATTTCACCTGAGATATTGAAGGTGCTAGTCTTACACGTTAATAAACATGGAGAAAATGTAGATGCCTATGCCAAGGTTATCAAAGTACAAAGATCGGTTTCAGAATTCAAAGCAGGTGATGAAATTTCTATCAGATATATAATTCCGAATAGACTCATAGGATGGGTAGGTCCATCAAGTGCTGTTTTATTACATAAAGATGAAGAGTATACAGCATTTTTAAAATGTGTTCATAGAGAATGCTCATTGGCGGCAAAAGGAAAAAGCTTTTCAAAAAGCCCTTATCAAGGTCAAATCAAAGATGTACCCCAAACGGAGTTTTAATGAAGACCTTTTTAACTGCTGTACTTTGTTTGACTTGTCTCGTTGCAAATGATAAATATATCATCACTGGAAAAGTTCTTCAAGACAAGATAAAACTTCCTATTAATGGATCCACAATCGATTTCATACCTCTGAATGAAAAAGGTGAATTCAGTATACATGTAGATGTTAATAAAACTTTTGAAATCAATGCTCCGGGATTTGTAAAAAGATCTTGTATTATGAAAGAAGAAAGAGATATTCAAAAGATAACAATCTATCTCAAAAGAATTTCACTCTCAAAAGATTTGAACAGTAGTGAATATATAGAACTTACAGATGGACTTTCGTGCACAAAGCTACCAGAGCATACAACAATAGAAAGCCAAGAGTTCAAAACGATGAAACCTCTCAAACTACATGATATCCCATCGATAGATTTGAGATTATTTAAAAGATCAGAATAATTCTTGGCTAAAAAAGCCTTTCCATTGACTTTATAAACAGTCTATAGATTTAGCCTTTAAGCCGAGTTCTATTTTAAGAACGGCATAATTCAAACAAGTAACTATACAGCTTAATACCTGCGAATTTATGGAGTAAATGGGGAAGGTGACAAATGACAAATACAACCTCTTTGAAGGTATTTACCCAATAAGTAAGCATGTAAATGATCAACCCAAGGGATGAAATACAATCAAATGAAAAAAATTATATTGTTGATACTGTTCACAGTTATTAGTTATCCTAAAACAGTGGATATATACAAAGTTGTCAATGTCTCTTCTCTAGATACATTGAATGTACGTAGTGGAGACAGTGCAGACTATAATATAGTAGGCGAATTACCTTATAATGCTAAAAATATACGTGTGCTTTCCTGCATTGAAAGAAAAGGGAAAAAATGGTGTAATATCAATCATATCTCTAGCGCAGGAAACACTACAGGGTGGGTAAATGCAAGATATATCAAACTTTATGAAAAAAGAGAGCTTGCATCTACGCTAAAGAGTGATACAACGACAAAGCTTTCACACTCCAGCAGTTCACTCATCTACAGAATCAAAAGAAATTTATCGCTTAGAGATCAGCCAACCACAAACAGTGCTACCCTCGATACTGTCACATCCTCACAGAAAGTCGTTATACTCACGTGTAAAAAAGATAGTGAAAAGGAGGAGTGGTGCAAGGTCAGGAGCTATGATACAGATATGGATGGTGAAGCCAATGGATGGATCAAAAAGAGTCACTTGGAGACATATACAAACGTCACATATATCAATATGACAGAGGGCTTGGATATAGATATTTTCCCGACTTCCGAAAGTCGTACACCTTCTACGACACTTACCCAATCCCAAAATTGCTATTTCTCCTTACAGTGTGATAATGATCGCTGTAATATCATCTACGATATCGATATGTCTGGTGATGAGATTACTCTCGAAGATATCAAGATGGGCTGGGTAAGTAAAGATATTCTGATAGCAGCGACCAAGTTTACTGCTATGCCAGCCGATGCAGAAGAAGGCTTTTGTATCACAAATGATACACTTCAAAACTTTTTAGAACAACAAAAGGATAAACGATGATTTTTATCAATCTTCTTAAAATGTTTTTACCACTTATTCTGTTTTCATCATTTATCCATGCCCAATCTTTTAACGGGACTTTTACTGTTCCTGCTACATCACAAAATAATGCAAAGAGAAATAACAGCTTCGAGATAGAAAAAATTACAGTGAGATACTCTATTGGGTTTCTCATGGGGGATGTCATTATCAAAGCAAATGCCTCCTACAAACTTGGAAAATGGATAAGGATAGATGGAAAAATATATGATACGGATATCTTTCCACCAGAAGTACAAAAAAGTTTGAAACTGACTGAACTAAAGATCTATGCCAACGTAGAGAATGACTACAGTAATGATATAAATATGGGAATGGCAATAGATATGGGAGCCTTGGGGAAGCCAGATGAGTGGAGTTACAATGTCACGGGAAGTCCTGAGTGGGACAGATTTCTCTATACTGGTTTTGATAGTGCACCGATATTTTTACCTAAAGACACAGCGGTTAAGATCATGAAACAGTTCAAAAGGTTGGGAATGTGGTACGGTTTTGAAGCATCACATATCATTGTTGTAAATTATGATGTCAGTGCCGCAAGAAGATGGCTAAAAAAACAAAACAGGAAAAAGGAATCACCTGCACAGACAAATAATAAAACTGCATATAAATCAACTAAGCCTGAAGTCAAAAAAAATATCAAGAACCAAAAAGAAGCTATGAGTCCACATGATAAACTAGCCGCTCTTACGAAAGCTTTTGATGAACGCGATAGGTTGACAGAAGAAGAGTATCAAATTTCAAGTAATACCAATACAAACTCTGTAACTCCTAAAGTAGAGAATAAAAAAAATTATAAAACCAATATGACGCTATCTAGGAAATGGAAAAGGACCGAAGAATCATATCCTCAAGGCGGTATACTTACTATGGATGACCGTACTGTAAACATTCAATACTATTATGCAAACGAACCCAGCGGTCAGTTGAAAACAAAAATCGTCAGTAAGCCGGACAATCACCATTGGATACTTGAAAAAATTGGTGACAAATCAAAGTTTCACTTGATACATACTGAAAAGAACTATATGATACTTTTGCCTGATGGATCTGATATAAACAGTTTCAAAACAATTGGTGGATATACAAGGCTTGGAAGTAAAAGTTACTGGCGATACGAATTTGTTCCATTAAGATAAATCCAGAATGAACATAGTAAGAAGGGATGAAAGAGAAGGGACGAAAGAGAAAGGACTCCAAAAAAATTAGATACAACATATGGGCAAACTACTTCTTTCTCTCATTCCATATCTCAATTCCCATCAAAGATACAAAGATGCTGTAGGCGAAATACTCAGCTACTATCAATTTATTCTAAAATAACGCACTGCACTTACTCATCACCTGGAAACAGTTAAGGCCAAACAAAGTAATATTTTTATCATTAAAAAGCTTCAACAGGATATTAAGCGTTATCCAAAACCAGGAAGACGCACTCCTCTCCCAAGTCAAACAGATCATTCTTTCCAATGATATATTACATGATAAATCTAATGTGATGAAAACCTTTAAAGGAATAGGTGATTTATCTGCTAGGGTACTTCCTCATCTCTTTATCTCTTATCCTGAAGCAAACAGACAGGAGATCACAGCACACAGTGGATTAGATTGTATTGAAACCAGTTCAGGAACATCTTTACAGAAAAGACAAAGCTATCAAAAAGAGGCACTTTATATCGATATATGTTGTTTATGCCTGTCATGGCTCCTCTGCAGCATAATCCCTATATGAAAGCATTTTATGATAAGCTCAAAGAGAAGGGAACGCACTCCAATCCTGCACTGATTTCCGTGATGCGTCAGCATGATACTTATTGCTCACTCACTTTACAAAAGTGGTCAGCCGTTTGATCCTGAATTTTATGACAAAGCTAAAAACTTTCATAGGATTCAGCTTTTTTTACTTTAACCATTGCCTAAATTTTTGGGTTTTTGAATGAATGTCGGACAGTGAGAGATTCGAACTTTATGTAAGCCTTTGCCCCAAAGCACAGAGTAAACAACCTTTAGATGCGAAGATAGATTCGGGATGACACTCCCTACTTCTCCAGGCATCGGAAACGTGCCATCAAAGGGTTGTGGTCGGAGATCGTATCTTCTTCTATCACCTCATACTCCAACAGCTCCAGCTCTCTAAAAAAGATAAAATCAAGATGGTGTCCCATAAATGACTTGATCTTATCCTCCTGGCTGAAGGGCACCCTCTCCAGCCCCAATCCTCTGCATAAATGGTAGAGTTTCTGCATGCGTATCTTGTTCCAGGTATTGAAATCTCCCGCAATGATCATCGGCCCTTTATGATCTTTGACTCTCACAAGAAAATGTTCCAACTCCCTGTCATAATGTCTGTTTTCTCGAAAATTGATCGCATGGACATTCAGTATCAGAAGTTCACGCCCGTCACTTAGGGGATAGTGGCTGACGAGAAGACTCTTATGCGGACCAAAAAGGCTCTCCCTTCCCTGAGAGAGGTAGGCATCGGCACATTTGGATGCGACAAGGCTTGCAGTCAGTACCCCGTAAAAACCATCATTTACTTCCATGTTGGCTGCAGCATCATAGGTACAGTGTTCCAGCGCAAAGCTTTCCTGATCACTGAAGGCAGCCTCCTGCATGATACAGATATCGATCGACTTATCCTGATGCAGCGTATGCAGGTAGTGTTTGAAATGAAAATGTTTTTTATTCTGCTTGTAGACATTCCAGCATAGTACCCCGAAAGTATCGGGAAGCGTGCTTTGACACTCGATCTCACAGGAACGGTGATGAAGTTGAGAAGGGATAAACATCGTATGATACTCACCTATACTTTTTTGACAGATACCAACACTTTAAGTAAAGCGTTACTCTTTTCTCTTATTGTATCAGAATCTGCCTCTTTTATCTCTCATGTGATGCAATCTGCTTATCACTTTATTTAAACCACTCCAGAAGCCTCATAAGGAAACTTTTCTTTACCGATATATCGTTTGGCATCTCTTTCAGGGATTGAAAGTCCAAAGCCTTTTCAAGCGCTTTATCGAGTGCCTCTTGGGCCTTCTCTATCTCTTTAGGTTCGAACTGTTCTATACGGAATTTAACGGGCATCCAACACCTTCTCTATCTCTTCCATCGCATCCTGGTTTTTAAGCCTGAACTTGATCTCGATACGTCTGGAGGCCTCTTTGTCCTCTTTCCCGTCTACTACTACAGGATCGAGGTAGGCGCGCCCTGAAGCGATCATCAGTGGTTTGATATTATGCGCTTTGGCAAAATCCAGCGTAAGCAGGAAATTCATCACCGCAAATGCACGTTTTTGGGAGAGATCAAGGTTATAGAGGTATCCACCGTCACTGTCCGTATGCCCCTCGATGATCACTTTGTCCAGATACGGCTTGATATTCGGACTGCTCACGAGGGTCCCCACATACTCTTCAAATGCTTTTTTGAGTTCGGCCTCGGCCTCTTTTTTGATCGTATGGCTTCCTCTGTCAAACAGTACATTGGATGCCAGCTTCAGTGACCCGCTCTTCTTGTCAATGTTCACCTTGTCACCCAGTTCTTCCTTGAGTGCGGCGATGACCTTGAGCTTGATCCCGGTGAGGGATTTTATCTTTGCTTTTTGATCCTGAAGTTTTGCCAAGAGTACATCATAGCTTGTCTCTTTTTCATCCAAAGCATTCAAGAGTGCCAGTATCTTCTCCTCTTTTTGGGTCGCATTTTTATCCGCTTCGCTGAGTTGGCTGGAGAGTATCAGCACTTTTCCTTCATACTCCTCCAGACGTTTACGCTGTTTTTGGAGATCATCCTCTTTTTTGGTGAGAAGGTTCTGTACGATGACGATTTTATCATTAAGCGTGTCTCTTTGCGTATTTGCTTCAAGAAGCATCCGGTTGAGCTTCCTAATCTCTTCTGCAGTGAGCTGAAGCTTTTTATCCTGCGCTATCAGCTGGTTCTGCTGCTTATCCAATATCTTCCTATTATGGGAAAGCAGTGCCTCTTTTTCATTGAGGATAGACTCGTATTTTGCCAACACCGCTCTGATATCTTTAAGCTTGCCCTCGTTATCCTCAAGACTCTTGGAAACTTGACTCAGCTTCTCTTCTTTCTCATGGAGATTACTCTTGAGGATCATCGACTTGGAGACGATCGCACCGATAAGCAGGATAAAGACAAAGAGCAAACCCGCCATCAGATCGGCATAGGATATCCAGAAGTTCGATCCCTCATCTGTCGCTTTTTTTCTAAACACGACTGCTTACTCCTTATCCTGCTCTGGCAACTTGTTTAAAATCATCTGATTTTGTTCACTGATCGCCGTTCCGAAGGAAGAGAGCTTTTCGATCGCTCTGGCCATTTCACTGTCTATCTTTTCAAACGTATGGTCCACTGTCCCGTCAAAGCGTTCAAGAGAATTTTGAAGGGTATGCGCACTTGCATTAAAGGCTTCGATATTGGCTTTCATCACTGACTCCGCATTGATGTTTTCCTCTTTGGTATGTATCTTTTCCAGAGTACTCTTAAGGTGTTCGGAAGCACTCAACATATGCGCAGTCACTTCACCGAAGTTTTTACTGGTCTCTTCAAGTACTTTTGTAAAGTTTTGAAGGTACTGGGTATTGAGATCCTTGATAAAATCCATATTGAACGTTTCATGCAATGTTTTGATAAGTGCCTGGTCTTTGAGTTCGCTCTGCATATGTCTGTGCTTGATCAGTTCACTCTCTTTCCATACTCTTCCGGCATAGAGCTTTTCCAGGTCGTAGATATTCTTATCTACTTTGGCACTCCCTCTCTTTTCAAAGTACATCCAGAGAAGGGAAAGGAAAATACCGTAAATGGATGCGTAGAATGCCGTACCGATCCCCGATAGGAGTATAGAGATCTCCTGGTCAAGTGCCTCGAGATCCTGTACCGTAAAGTCCGGCATAGAGATGGCAATCGCAATAAATGTACCCAAGATCCCCAACATCGGGAAAACAGATGGAGCGACACGCGCAAAGTTGTCATTGAGCATCTCTTTATAATACTCTTTGAAAAATTCAGTGATATTGAGCGTAGATTTGGTCTTCTCCATAATTGTCAATGAGTTGGTGTGCAGGGCTCCCTGCAGCTCCTCCTCCATATATCTGAAGCTTTCGCGCATACGGCATGCCGCATAGTTGGCATTGTGTTTGACAAAGCTGCTAAAGACCGCAAAAATGAAAGCAACGATCACCAGTGTATGTAACTCGACCTTCAAAGGGATAACCTCCATATACCCCAACCCTAAAGCCGATAACAGCAAAAAAGGCAGAAAAAGTATCGCGATAAACTGCACAGCGCATGAACTTGAACGCTTTTGTTCTAATTGTAGCATTGAACCATCCTGAAATAAATATTTTAATGATTATACAGAGTTATTGGTAAATAAGTTTTTAGGATTATTCTATTTGGGAGAGAGCCTTCACAGCTGGAGATGATCAGAGATAAAAATACAGAGTGTTCATACACGCTATAATGCAAAAGCAATCTGTAAATCCAGATATTACAACACCTTTTTCTTATGGAGGGGTAACAAAAAGCAGTGCTACCCCTGAAGCAGGAGCACCTCTCCAAACGGTACTTCGATCTCTTCAGGCATGACCCACATCACATCGTAACTTGCCTCATCTACGGGGTATATCCCCTGTCCGTCCGTAAAGAAAAGCAGTGCTGTAGGGTAGTCAATGTTCTGATCGATATACTCAAATACAGGACGGAAGTCCGTTCCCCCGCCTCCGCTGACCTCATACTCCAGCGCTTCTCCGGGCATATAGGTTTTATGGGAGTGTACCTTGGTATCAGCGGTGATGAGATCGATCTCAAAATTCGGATAGACCTCCATGATCGACTCTACTTCCGCCAGAAACGTACCTAAAAGCTCCCTGTCCACTGAACCCGAAGTATCGATCGCGATAATGACTCGAAGCAGATCAGAGCTCAGACTCGGCAGGTAGATACCACGGTAGAGATACTTCATATTCGGTGGCATAAAGCTGTAACTTGTTTTGGCATAGGAGGCGATAAAGCCTGAGAGCACTTCACGCCAGTCTACTCTGTGAGAAAAATACTCCGGCACGACAAACTGAAGATCTTTTGGCAGGGCATTTTGGCGCTTTTGCTTATTAAATATCTGTTCAAAGTACTCGGTAAGCTCTTCCGAGAGCTGCTCCAGCTCCTTCTGGCTGATCTCCTCTTCCTGTGCAGACTCCACCTTCCCTTCTTCATTTTGCGGTGGCTGCTGCTCTTTGGTTTGCTCCTCATTACTTCCTGATTGGTGTTCGGGAGACTCCTCCTGATCCTGTGCATCACCGGAGGAGTCATGGTTCGTATCGGGGGCATACTTCATCTCCTCTTTCAGCTGCGAGTAGATCTCCTCGGCATACATCCCTTCAAACTGGGGCTGGTAGTTGACATACTCCGGTGCCTGCAGACCGTTTTTGACCAGCATCGCATTGACCGCAAAGTCACACGCCTCCTGCCAGAGCCACTTATCCCTGCCGCTGCATCTCTCCATATGTCCCAGGACGGCATGCATCGCACCGTTGGAGAGGATAAACTCTACTTCAGCAAGATTCAACTTATCGATATACTCTTCATTCAAGCGTACTGTATCGCCGTCACTTTTAAACGTAAGCTGATCAGGGTCAGACTCGATCTTGAGTGCTGAAGCGAGTGTCCCGAAGTACGGATGCTCCAGCATCAGCTTGGCTTTGGCTTTGGTGATTTTTTCCTGATAGGTCATTATCTGATACGCTCGTCTTTCATTAGTGCTTTTACCACTTCTTCAGTCCCCTGCACCAGTAGAGGTGTTTTCTTTGGATCCAGCCACTGCATAATCTCTTTGATCTGGGCTTCACTCATCACGGTACACCCGGCCGTTGGGATCGCCTTGATGTGGATAAAGATACATGATCCCGCACCCCGGATAGACTTTTCTCCCTCCATAATGCCGTTATGGTCTACGACGATACCGTACTTGTAGTACTCTTTCGGAAACTTCATCTTCTCATGGCTTTGATAGTCTCTCTTTATCTTGGTACTGTCTACGATCTTGTTGTAGTATTTTGAGTTGATATCATCTACACAGTGATCGGTCTCTCTATAGACCTCATACGGATAATCAATCTGAAAGGGTGCATACCCGAATGCCTGCTTGAGTGCAAATATCCCTGCAGGAGACTTCCCGTCCCCCTCTTTTTTGATGAACCTGGCATGTTCGGGAATCGTGTGCAGACCTCTCCCCCATCCCAGACCGTTTCTGCCCAGCTTGATTTCTATCGCCTTTCCTGCTTTCTGCCATACGCTACCGGTACGTTCATAGCGTTGGAGTTTGCCTTCCGGTGTAGACCAGTTTTCAGTCGTCACCACGATAAGCTGCCTGGTTTGTGCCTGGATCAATGTCATGAATAGAAAACCTAGTGTAAACAATATCTTCATTTGGTTATAATCCTTGTATGGAATATGGAATCATCTCAATAGCAATTCCCTTGCTGACTATTTTTCTGGCTATTATAACAAAAGATGTCATCGTTTCCCTGCTTGGCGGGATCTTCGCGGGATTTATGGTACTCAACGGTTACAACCCTCTCAAAGCGTTTATCGCCCTATGGGATGGTGTGATCGCTCTCTTTGCTGAGGGGTGGATCGTCAAAATGCTGCTTTTTGTGCTCCTTATCGGTGCGATCATACGGCTGCTTACGGTTTCGGGTTCTGTAGAACGGTTCGTTGTATACCTCTCTGAGAAGTCCAGGCGTATCGACTCCCCTACCGGAGCGATGCTGCTGGCATACTTTATCGGGGTGGTGATCTTTATCGAATCATCGATCACCTCTTTGGTGGCAGGCACCGTAGCCAAACCGCTTTGCGATAAGAACGGTGTCAGCCGTGAAAAGCTGGCGTATATCTGTGACTCCACCTCTGCACCGATCTGCTCGCTGATCCCGCTCAATGGCTGGGGTGCACTGCTTTTGGGGCTGATCATCACGGCAATCGAGTCAAAGGTGATTACGGGAGATGCTGTCTCTCTGCTGGTCTATTCGATCCCTTATAACTTCTATTCGATCTTTACTTTAGTGATCGTGCTTGGTGTAATATTTTTAAATATAAATATCGGTCCAATGCGTACCGCAAGCCCTAAAACCTATCATCTGCCCGAAAACCACAAAGAGATCAGACCTTCACTCTACGGGATGCTTCTGCCTGTAGTTGTCATGGTGGCTCTGGTACCTATAGGACTCTATATCACCGGAGAGGGTGATATCTTCAAAGGGTCAGGCTCTACCTCGGTCTACTATGCCGTCATCACTACCCTGTTCTTTATCTATCTTCTCTTTGTACCAAACGGTACGATCTCCCATAAAAAATACTTTGAAGGACTCTTTGAGGGGACATCTCATATGCTTCCCATCACGACCATCATGGTCTTTGCCCTTTTGATCGGCAAAGTGATCGGTGAGCTGGGCACGGCACAATACCTTGCCTCTATCCTGCAGGGAAATATCCCATCTCTTCTTCTGCCCCTGCTGATATTCTTGGTTTCATCGCTTACGGCTTTTTCGACGGGAACCAGCTGGGGGACCTTCTCTATCATGATGCCTATAGGGCTGGCACTGGGTGCGACAATGGACCTTCATATCCCGCTTGTCATCGCCGCAGTGATCAGCGGAGGGATCTTCGGGGACCATGCATCCCCTATCTCCGATACCACGATCATCTCATCGATGGCAGCAGACTGCAACCACATCGACCATGTACGTACACAACTCCCCTATGCTCTGATCGGCGGAGGGTTGGCAAGTATCGCGTTTTTGATCGCCGGATGGATAACGCTATAATAAAGTACGCGAAGCTTACTCCTCTGCATAGAGTGAGTATCAAAAAAACAGTCATGACAAAAAAGGCTTTTTTATGAAAAATATTTTAATTTCGATCATAGTAGCTGCAGCGATTGCTGCTTCGGGATACTTTGTCGGTCAAACGATGTACAATGCAAAAGTTGCCATAAACAGTGCCGAAGTAAAGGGACTTGCGGAACGGAAAGTAAAAGCTGACTTGGTAAACTGGCGTTTAAACTTCAAGGTTGCTTCCCATTATAAAGAAGATCTCCCAAAACTTTACAGTGATGCAGAAAAGATACAAACAGAGATCATCGCTCTGCTGCTTCAAAACGGGCTGAAAAAAGAAGAGATTAATATCGGTGTCATCAGCTACCGCCCTATAGAGTTCAGAAACAGGGATCAAAAACTGGTTGACCAGCAACATCAGTTAAGTAACGATATTGAAGTACAAACCAAAAAAGTAGATCTTATCTCATCGGTAAGATCAAGTATAAATAAACTCATTGCAAAGGGAATAGATATCAATAATTTTGAACCTGAATACAGGTTTACCAGTTTAAATGAGATCAAACCCGATATGCTGAAAGAAGCTACCCGCAATGCCAGGGCTGCAGCCAACGAGTTTGCGCAAAATGCAGGCGTAAAGGTAGGAGGGATCAGAAGTGCAAGACAGGGAAATTTTGTGATACGCGATGTGGGCGAAAACTACAGTGACACGAAAAAGATAGACAAATACGTCAGGGTGGTCACTACCATTACATTCTATCTTACTGACTAAACTGTTGAGGAGTGAACGATGTATCTTTTTACTTCAGAGAGCGTTTCGGCAGGACATCCCGATAAGTGTGCCGATATCATCGCAGATAGTATCGTAGACAGACTGCTTCAACGTGATCCCAAATCCAAAGTAGCGACTGAGACCTTTCTGAGCGGCAACCATATCATCATCGGCGGAGAGGTAAAAACGACTGCGGCAACCAGTGATGCGTTTTATAAAGATATCGCCAGAGAAGCACTGCATAAGATCGGCTACCCAGAAAGTGAAGGGTTTGAGCGGGGCGAAACGCTCTATCCTGATGAGACGGATCTCCATATCTATATCTCAGAGCAATCCCCCGATATCTCCATAGGCGTGGAGAAAGAGGATGAGGAGATCGGCGCGGGTGACCAGGGGATCATGTTCGGTTATGCGACTAGTGAGCGTGATGACTATATGCCTACCGCGTTGGCCTATGCCAGAGAGATACGCGATGTGCTCTACACCTATGCCCTGGAGCATCCCGAGACCTTCGGAGTGGACCTCAAGACTCAGGTGACGATAGACTACGGCACCAAAGAGAACTTTGACCACTGCAGACCGGAGAAGATCACACAGATCGTCGTTGCGATCCCTCATAACAAGGATATCCCGCTACAGCAGGTAGAAACGCTGGTCAAAGCGCTTATTATCGATAAGGTGAAGTTCAAAGAGGGACATTTTGATGAAGCGCATGTCCTCTTCTATATCAACAACACAGGACGATTTGTCCGACACTCCCCTATCGCGGATTCGGGCCTTACAGGAAGAAAGGTGGTCTGCGATACCTACGGAGGCTATGCTCCCATCGGGGGAGGATCTCAAAGCTCCAAAGACTACAGCAAGGTAGACCGCTCTGCCCTCTATGCCGCCAGATGGATCGCAAAGCATATCGTTGCAGCCGGTCTGGCAGAGAAAGCGCTTGTCCAGCTTGCCTATGTCATTGCAGAACCCAAACCGCTCTCCGTCACGGTAGATACACAGCACACGGCACTTAGTCAGTTCAGCGACGAAGTGCTCTCAGAGAAGATCGCGTCAGCATTTCCCCTGACACCAAAGTGGATCACCGGAAAGTTCGGACTTGACCGGCCTAGTGAAGATCACTTCCTCTATGCCGATGTGGCTGCCAAAGGACAGGTGGGGTATAAGGAGTACCCGTGGGAGCAGTTGGATGCGTTGGAGTGGTTTGAAGCATTAAATAAAGCGTAAAGGAGAGGTAAAACGATGAATTTCACACAATTTAAAAAAGAGAAGGTCTTTCAAAGAGGCAGGGGCGGTAGTGATCCCCAGCATCTGGAGGATGAGAGGCTCTTTCATGCACTTCTGGAGCGTTATGACGAGATCGAACGCAGCACAAAAAAGATAGAGGGCGGTATCGAGGCCATTACCCGCGTGACCTCCAAAGATGCGGAGCTGGTAAAGATACTGCAGGAGCATGCCGTGGGTATGAAAAAACGGTTTGACGGCGGACGTGCGATCCGCTCATGGGACCCGATGTTTACCAGGCTGTTCGATGAGAGAGATCAGATCAAAATGCGCTGGGAGATGCTCGAAGACGGTATCAAAGTGACACTCAAAGGCGAAGAGGCTGAAATCCAAGAGCTGATCGATCTGCACGATGAAACCCTCCATGCATTTGTAGACCATGGTTTCAGAGCGGCAAAAGAGGAGAGCCCCTATCGTCCTCAGTAAAAGAATCTAATAGTATTGGTTTACCCCCTAGATAGAGTACCAAAGGTGATATAATAGTAATAAAAGTGTTCTTGATGTTGGTTTGAAGGTCATAGATGAAAAGTAATGTAACAAACACTATCTACAGAAGTCGTGATAAAAATCTCGGAGTACCCGAACTGGTAGCCATCGCACTCGGTGGGATGATCGGTGGCGGGATATTTACCGTGCTGGGGATATCTGTCGCATTGATCGGGGTATTTACCCCGCTTGCATTTCTCATCGGTGGAGTACTGGCATACCTTGCCGCATACTCCTATATCAAACTGGGTGTCTACTACAAAGATGAGGGGGCTACCTACTCCTTCTTCAAAAAGACCTTTTCCGACTCCGCCTTTGCAGCTTCTCTGATCGGCTGGTGGGTCATATTCGGTTATATCAGTACACTCGCACTCTACGCCTATACTTTTTCATCCTATGCCATCAGCGGTTTTGCTTTTGGAGAGAGTGAAATAGTACGCAAAGCCGTAGCGGGAGGGATCATCCTGCTCTTTACCCTTATCAATCTCTGGAGTGTCAAAGGAATGGGGAAGATAGAGGATCTCATGGTTTATATCAAGCTTGTTATCCTGGTAGTGATTTCATTTGTATTGATCAACAACTCCAACACGACGATCCCGACACTCTTGCACAATAATGGCCACATAGAGATACTTTCGATATTGATCGTGGCTTCTTTGACGTTTGTCGCATTTGAAGGCTTTCAGCTGGTGATCAATGCCGTCAATGAGATGGAAAAACCTCAGATCAATATCCCTAAAGCGATCTATATTGCCCTTACCCTGGCAATGGTGATCTACTTTATACTCTCCTATGGTGCCATTGTTGCTATTCCTCTTGATGACATCATTGCAAATCAGGAGTATGCACTGGCTGCAGGGGCCAATGATATTTTAGGACACTGGGGCACGGAACTGGTGATCGTCGGGGCACTACTGGCAACAAGCAGTGCGATCAGCGGTACCGTCTTTGGTGCTTCCAGACAAATTGCCGTGATCGCAAAAGACGGCTACTTCCCCTCTTTTTTGGCACAAAGGAAAAATCATATTCCTCTCAATGCTATCATCGCAATGTCTCTTTTTGCCTTCCTTCTGATCCTGATAGGTGACCTGAAGGTGATCCTTGAGTTCGGCAGTGTGACCTTTCTGTTAGTCTCACTGCTAATGGCATTTGCCAATCTCAAGATCCATAAACAAACCTCCTCTTCACTACCGATCATTTGGTTTACCATCGCAGGATTGTTTATAGCACTGATGCTGATCTTGTATTTTGAGTATAAAAACCAGATTGAACAGCTC
This sequence comes from Sulfurovum sp. MH2-6, assembly GCF_058374785.1. Taxonomy (NCBI): domain Bacteria; kingdom Pseudomonadati; phylum Campylobacterota; class Epsilonproteobacteria; order Campylobacterales; family Sulfurovaceae; genus Sulfurovum; species Sulfurovum sp. MH2-6. Next base: position 1,178,834 of record NZ_CM178170.1, on the reverse strand, counting down.
TATTTTATCGGAGGTATCTATACCGTTTTAACCCTGGGAGCGATACTCTTTTCATGGAAGAAGCGCAACCAATAGTTCCAAATATGCTACAATACCCCTAAAAAATGAGGATCGTTAACGCTATGAAACTACTCGTCTCAGCCCTGGAACCATCTGCAAACCTCCATCTCAAAGAGGTACTTAAACATACAGAAGATGTAGCGCTTATGGGTATATTTGAGAAGAGCATCATGCAAGGCACCCCGCTTTATGATATCTCCCAGATGGCGATCATGGGATTTGTCGATGCGATCAAAAAACTGCGATGGTTCTTCAAGGTGGCCGATGAGATGGTAGAGCTGGCGAAAGATGCGGACAAAGTGCTTCTAATGGACTCCTCAGGCTTTAACCTGCCGTTAGCTAAAAAGCTTAAGGAGAAGTATCCGGAAAAAGAGATCATCTACTATATCCTTCCGCAGGTCTGGGCAAGCCGTCCAAAACGTGTGGAGAAGCTGGAGAAGTACTGTGACAGGCTCCTTGGAATACTTCCATTTGAGACCTCCTACTATCCAAGCGGAAAAGCAGAGTATGTAGGACACCCTCTATTGGATGAGATCGATGTGATACGCAACGATACAAGAGTGAAAGGAGTGATCGCTTTTCTGCCGGGCAGTCGTTCAAGTGAGATTAGGAAGCTTATGCCGATCTTTCTTGAACTCAGACGTAGGCTGGGTAATGATATCCATCCTCTTCTGGTCATCCCGCAATCCTTTAGCAAACAAAAGATCGCCAAACTCTACCGAGGCAATAGAGAGTTTGAGATCGTACGCGATACACATAAAGCACTCAGCCGTTCTGAGTTCGCCTTTATCTGTTCAGGCACGGCAACACTGGAGGCTGCTCTCATCGGTACCCCCTTTACCCTGGCCTATATCGCTAAGAAAATCGATTACTTTATCGGCAAAAATCTGCTCAATATCACCCAGGTAGGATTGGCAAATATCATCCTGAACCGCTACAATGGAACAAACTTGCATAACGAGCTGCTTCAAGAGGATGTGACAGTGGAAAAGCTACTCTCAGAGTATAGAGAGACCGACAGAACGATATTTGCTCAAAAAGCTCAAGAACTTAGCGCGTACCTGGCACACGGAAGTAGTAAAAATGTCGCACAAATTATCTGTAGTTGAAAGAAAGGATACATAATGAATAAGCATACTATTTCTGAACAAAGCATTTTAAAAAAATGCTTACTGGCACTCCTCACTGTATCTCCAAAGGGGACACGATGCTAGTACATATCTGCTGTTCGGTGGACAGCCACTATTTTCTTCAGAAACTGCGTGAAGACTACCCTGATGAAAAGCTCACAGGATTCTTCTATGACCCAAACATCCATCCCTACAGCGAATACCGCCTCAGGCTTCTCGACGTACAGCGCAGCTGCGATATGCTCGGTATCGAGCTGATAGAGGGGGAGTATGACACAGAGGGGTGGTTGAAAGCTGTCAGGGGACTGGAGAAGGAGCCTGAAAAGGGAGCCAGATGTTCAGTCTGCTTCGATAACCGTTTTGAAGTGACCGCCAAACAGGCGGTAAAAATGCTTGACCCTAATTTTACCTCTACCCTCCTTACCAGTCCAAAAAAATCACTTCTGCAGCTTAAACGTGCCGGTGATGCACTTGCAGACAAGTACGGACTGAAATTTCATGCGCCGGATTATAGAAAGGCTTCGGGAACACAGGAGCAGAACCAGATGGCCAAAGAGGATGCCCTCTACCGTCAGGACTACTGCGGGTGTATCTTCGGTCTCACCATGCAGCGAGATCAGCAGGATAAGCTTGCAGATGAGCTCTTTACACCGATCTCCGACCAGATACAGCCCGAATCCATCGATGCGAGACTGGAGATGTACGAAGCACGTCTTGGTCTTGAATCAGAAGGAAAAAGATACCAGATCATCAAAGAGCGCTTTTTGAACTGGCGCTTGCTCTCAGGCCTGCTAAGGGTACGCAAAGAGGTGGTTCCTGCCCACTTTCTGCCCTACTCCACGCTCAAAGGCACCTATACAAGAGGCAAGATAGAGTACAGTGTCAAAGAGGTACACCATATGAACCGGGATGAGGTTCGTTTCATTACGCTTGGGCACTACAATGCTTTGGCAGGTACTGCCTACGAGAGTGTCACACAACTGCTCTTCGATCCGCCCTCTTTTGATGCTGAGATGGAAGTACGTACAAAGATCGTTCATTCCCATTTTGATCTAGGGGTGATTCTTGTCGTAGACGAGATACCGGATAAAAAGATCGAGATCATCTGCGAATCCAAAACCTACAGTGATGTCAAGGAGTCATTGATAGCGCTTGACTAATACCTTTTATTTGCATAAAATAAAAGTATGGGCACCTCTAAGTCCCCAGAATGCAAAGGAGAAGATGATGAAAAAGGTCAAACAGTTATCAGTGCTTGCCGCTAGTGCAATCTTGATAGGAAATGTTGCGTATGCGGATTTCGGTGATGCCGTAGTAGGTGGTGTGGTCGGTGGTGCTGTAGGATCAGTCATCACCAATGAAGTCTACAACAAAAACAACAAGCAACAGGCTGCACAGCAGAGAAGTACCTCTACACAAACGCAAAGCTACTATGCACCTAGAATGACTGATGAGAAAAGGATTCAGCGGTCACTTTCCAGCCTGGGATTTTACAGAGGCCGTATCGATGGCCAGGTCAACTCCTATGAGACACGTGCAGCGATCAAAGAGATGAATATTGCCTATGAGATCAGCAGCAATGCGTCACTCAAACCTGAAGCCAAAGATACACTTATTTTCCTTGGGACGCTTTTTGAATTTGACAGACACCTCAATGCCCAAAGCAATGATAGAGGCACAAAGAACAGAAAAATCCAGACAGCGTTGAAGCTTCACGGATACTATCATGGGAAAATTGACGGTGCGATCGGTAGTGGCAGCAGAGGTGCGATCAGCCAATATAAGGCAGATAACGGCATGGGTTATGGCGGCTCACTGGACTTTGAACAGGAGTATCAACTGATCAATAGTGCCAAAGAGAAGAATGACAGAAATATCGAAGAGGCGATTGCATCACTCAAAGGGCTCGGCAAACCTGCACAGACATCACAATCTGGACAAGTGATCAATATCCAGCAGCCGGTACAATAACCGGTATCAACCCAATCTATAGAAGAAGATTCTTCTATAGATCACCAAAAAATACTTCCAGAGAAACCAACAGCTTGTAGTTTGCCTCAAAGTCAAAAGCTCTATCCCATTCAACACGCGGTTCTATCTCGTAAAAAAGCCATTTTCTATGAATATTTTCTTTATATACGCCATAGGCTGCATACTGTGTAATCTCGTCTTCAGGTTCTGTATGCCCAAGCGCAGAGACTCCAAGTTGATACCCTTTGTTAAATTTGGTTGTTTTGTTGTAGACAATATTACCAAAATATTCCATTCCGTCAACTTCTTCTTTTGTCCACCTCGCCGCTAAAAACCTTACAAAATCATCATCATCCAAAATTCTGTCAAAATAGAATCTGGTCTCCTCTTCAAATTTCTCGTCTATCGAATACTGGAACCTCTGAGTAATTCTGTTTCTCCATGCACCTATCTGATAAGGTAACCACAAAGTCGTTCTGACATAAGGATCATCATAACTATGCAGACCAAGAGAAAAAGAACTCTTGATTAAACGTTTATTTTTTTGGAAGTATCTTAACCCTACATTATTACGTGTTTCTCTGCCGAACCCTCTGGAATCCAGATCGTCACTGTCTTCAATAAAAAAGTGTAAACGATTCTCCGTTTTCGGTAAAGCAAGCGAAGCCTTCATCTTTCCCGAAAAGCTTATATCACCGGTACGATGATCATACTCGGCAGTCCCACGTACGATCAGATAACTTTTTGTATAAACTTCATCAAAAATTTCATCTTTAAAGAATGATGAGAACCAGTCATTGACCGCCGGTTCGGATACTTTCTCAGACGTATGATTTTTTGTAGCAATGGTTGTTGCATTGGTTTCAAAAAGGTACTCATAAGATGAAAGTTTTTTATCAAGATGGTGGGAAAAGAGGTGAATTTTTTTGGTAAAAAACTGATGATACTCATCCGCCCACGTCTTCTCTTCCACAGAAGCGTTCTGCTCCGCCCATGTAACGATACTAAACATCAAAATTATCAGGATAAAACGTACCATATCTCATTGTACAAGAAATTATATTAAAGGATAATTCTTTATGTTACAATCGACGTTATGAAGATATCATTTGGTGCACCCTGGTTTTTACTGTTATTATTGTTTATCCCCTGTTTTATATGGTGTAAAGTACATACCAGGCACTTCTATTTTGCAAAAATAGCGTGGATACGCTCGCATATACCCCTCTTCTCTTTAACCCTTTGGCTGAAGATCACCATATTTACCCTGATGGTTGTTGCCCTGGCTGACCCCTATCTCTATGATCCAAGTTCCAACAACACCAAACGGGGACGTGACCTTGCCCTGGTACTTGATGCCAGCGGTTCAATGGCTCAAAGCGGTTTTCATACCAAGGATCGTTTCAAAAACCGTTTTGAAGTAAGCATTGAGCTTGCCAAAGCGTTCGTAAAGAAACGTCTGGATGACAATATCGCGGTGGTGGTCTTCGGTACGTTTGCCTATACCGCTTCACCGCTCACCTATGACCTGAATGGGGTATCTTATCTACTGGATATGAGTAGTGTAGGCGTGGCCGGAGAGAGTACGGCCATTGGTGATGCACTGATGCAGGCAATGCATACGTTGAGTTTTGGAGAGGCTGAAAGCAAGGTGATCGTTCTGCTCACTGACGGCCATCACAATGCAGGCAGTACTTCACCTCGAAAGGCAGTAGAACAAGCCAAGGAATCCGGCATCAAAATCTATACCATCGGTATCGGACAAAAGAGTGACTATGATGCCGGTCTGCTTGAGACTATTGCCAAAGAGACCGGGGCACAAAGCTACGCAGCAACCAATGCTGAGGATCTGGCTAAGATCTATGCGGAGATAGAGGTGCTTGAACCAAGCAGTATACGCTCAGAAAACTATCTCAACCGAAACGCTCTAGCCTTTTACCCTATGGCACTTGCTTCACTCCTGCTCCTGGGGTTGATACTCTCTTCGCGCGGGATTTTCTCAAAGGGCTTCACCAAGGAGGCTGTATGAGTATCCTCTACCCTTCTTTACTTTGGTTCCTGCTGCCGATCGGTGTACTTTTTTACTACCGCTCCAAGCAGATCACGGATACGATACAGTTGATTGTACTGACGCTTCTTCTTGTTGCTCTCAGTAGACCTGTCGTGGATCAAGGAGCCCAGGAGCGAAAAGTAGAAGCACAGGAGATCATTATCGCCCTTGATGTCTCCTACTCTATGCGGGCAGATGACATTGCCCCCAACCGTTATGCATATGCTGTCCAAACCATAGAATCTTTTTTATCGAAAAACATCAATGACAACATCACCTTTATCGCATTTACGACCAACCCGCTTCTCCTCTCTCCACCGACCACAGACCATCAGCTGATCTCACTGGCACTGAAAAGTTTAAGACTTGATCATATCCTTACCCATGGGACCTCGCTTGAAAAACTATTAAAGAAAGTTTCGGAACTCCCCATGAAGGAAAAGAACCTGATCCTTATCAGTGACGGCGGTGAGGAGAGAGAGGATACTATATTAAATAGTATTATAGAAGAGAACGGTATCCGTCCGATTGTCCTGGCGATGGGTACCACCAGAGGTTCAACGATCTCGAAATCTGATGGAAGTTATCTAAAAAACAAGGAAGGAAACCTTGTAGTCTCACGGATCAATCCACTGCTTAAGCGCGTAGCTGCAGAAAACAGTGGCACTTATATCACACCGAAAGGTTCGCCTGAAGCGACTGCAGATGCGTTACAAGAGGCGCTTGATGCAGTCGATGCAGAGAAACAGGAGATCAGCAAGATGAGCCACTCCTACCTGGAGCTCTATCCTCTCCCTCTCCTTGTCGCACTTCTACTCTTTTTACTGGTTCATACACGCGGAGTGAAGTACCTTATACTACTTGCTGCGCTGTTCGGTTCTCAGGCAAACGCCTCATTCTTTGATCTCTTCACACTGGAGCGTGCCTATAATGCTTATGAAAAAGAGGAGTACAACCGTACAAAAGAGATACTGGGTAGTCTCAGAACCATAACCCTGCAAAGCCAGGTAGCATTGGCAAACAGCTATTACCGACTTGGAGAGTATAAGCGTGCGATCAAAATCTATCAAAGTATCCGTTCTACCTCTCCTCAGGTAAAACAGATGCTCTACTACAATATCGCCAATGCACATGCCAAACTCCACTCCTATGAGAAGGCCAAGCGATACTACACTCAGGCATTACAGTTGGGAGAAGATGATGATGCCAGAGCCAACCTGGCCTTGATCGCCCTGCTTCAGGAGAAGAAAGCATCTCTGGGCATTGCCCATCCCAAGTCACAAAACAGCTCCGGTTCCAACTCTGAAGAAAAAGAACAAGATGAGAGCAAAGAGAGACGCAGTGAAGACCAGCCCAGCAGCGGTTCGGGGAGCGGCGGCAGTGAACAGAAACTCAATAACAGAGAGAAGATGAAACTGATTGAAGATAAACAGAGCAAACAGGAACAACCGCTTAGTTCAAAGATTTATGAAATGATCAACAAGGGATATATCCATGAAAAACAGCCTTGGTAAACATACAATATCAATATTTATATTTTTTAGTATTAGCCTACTCTACGGAAATGGGTTTACTACAAATGCATCGCTTGACAAAGAGAGGGTTTTTGTCAAAGAAGCTGTGGTTCTCACTTTTGATATCAAACAGACAGACTACGCTAAAGTGATGTTCTTTGATTTTACACTGACAGAGAGTGAAGCGTATGAGTTCCACCGATTGGATGTAAAAGAGGAAGACAGCTACCAAAATGCACAGATCCACTATACCTACCTTCTCTATCCGCTCAAAAGCGGCGAGATAGAGATCGGTTTTGAACTGATCCAAAAGGTGACGACCAAAGAGGATGTTGCCTATAGTTTTTCCGGGGATAGGGATAACGTAAAGGGTATTACGACGACTGATACTCCCATTGCATTAGCGCCTTTGAAGCTGGCTGTTAAGCCGCTTCCCGAGGGGACACAGCTGATAGGAGATTTTACGCTGACGCATGAGCTAAAAACGCATCAAGCCAATGCCTATGAACCGATCCCCTTCACTGTAGAGATAAAAGGGAGAGGCTACCCTCCGATACTTGAAAACAGCTTTCTCTCCACAAAAGAGTATACACTCTTTAAAGAGACCCCGGAGGTAAAAACCATACGCAGTGCCAAACATACCGATAACACTGTCACCTATCCCATGGCCATAAGTGCAGAGCAAAGCTTTACTTTTGATGAGATCAACATCCGAGCCTTTAATCCTAAGACACAAACAAGCTATATACTGACCGTACCAAAAGAAGAATTCAAGATTACGCCTGTCGCACATGCCACACTTCTGGATAAAGTTGACTCTCCTGCACCGATAAAAGCCACTGACTGGTCCTGGATCGGTACACTGCTTGGTTATATGGCGGTCTTTCTCTCAGGTTTTTTCACCGCCAAGAGTGTACAATGGTACAAAAAAGAGAAGATCAAGGAGGATCCTCTTATACAACAGATAAACCAAACCAGTGATCCCAAAGCACTGCTTACCCTGCTCATTGCAGAAGATAGTAAAAAGTTTGCTCCGGCGATAGAGAAACTTGAAGCACATATCTATGGAAAAAAACCGCTTAACCTTAAAGCGATAAAAAAGGAACTCAATGCATAAGAAAATAGAGGCACTCAAAAAAGAACTCTCCAAAGCCGTTATCGGCCAGGAGCAGATGATAGACGGTTTGCTGATCGGACTGCTTAGTGACGGGCATATCCTGGTTGAAGGTGTCCCCGGGCTTGCAAAGACAACAACGATCAATGCACTCTCCAAGGCGCTCGGACTTGAGAGCAAACGCATACAGTTCACCCCGGACCTGCTTCCCTCGGATATCATTGGTGCACAGATCTATAATCCCCAGACCAATGACTTCGGTATCAAAAAAGGACCGCTCTTTACAAATCTGCTCTTGGCAGACGAGATCAACCGTGCTCCTTCCAAGGTACAGTCTGCCCTCCTTGAAGTGATGCAGGAACGCCAGGTAACCATCGGCGATGAGACCTTCAGGATCGAACCTCCCTTCATGGTCATGGCAACACAAAACCCTATCGAACAGGAGGGAGTCTACGCACTGCCTGAAGCACAGCTGGACAGGTTTATGATGAAGTTGGTCGTCACGCACAACAGTGAAGAGGATGAGCTGACCATTATGCGAAAGGCTGCAACTAAAAGTTTTGAGACGGTAGAAACTGTGCTTAACAAAGAAGCGCTTCAGGCACTCAGAGACGAAGTGAGCACTCTCCATGTTGATGAAGAGGTGGAGCGTTATATCGTACAGCTGATTACAGCAACCAGAGAACCGGAAAGATTCGGTCTTGAGAGTATTCAAAATGACCTAATGTACGGTGCCAGCCCCAGAGCCTCGATAGACCTCTATAAGGCGGCAAAGGCCAAAGCATTTCTCAGAGGAAATGACCACGTCACACCTGCCGATATCGGCTTCGTACTGCATGATGTGCTGCGTCACCGTCTCGTACTCAACTATGAGGCCAGAGCAAAGGGGATCAACCCGGATGAGATCATCTCCAAAATTGTCAAAGAAGTACCTGTACCGTAATGTCACTCGCACTTAAAACCCTGCAGCTCAAAGCCAGATACCAGGTCTACACCCTGCTTGCGGGCAACAACCTCTCCAAGATGCATGGAGAAGGCTATGACTTCAGTGAACTGAGAGAGTACCAGGTCGGCGATGATGTCAGAAAGATCAACTGGACCATCACGGCTAAACTGGGGCGTCCCTATATCAAAGAGCTTCATGCGAACCGGGAACTCTCAGTCGTTGTTGCAGCGATGATGGACGGCAGTCTCTACTTTGGCGAGGATAACCTTAAACAACATACCCTCACGGAGATCGCTACGCTCCTTGGCTACTCTGTCCATCACAACAATGATCTTTTTACCGGGTTTAATTTTTATACCGATCACTATACCCTTACGCCTCCGACGAAACAGCTCTACCATATAGAGTACTTCTCCAAAGCGCTCTATGAACAAGAGATACTGCATACCTCACTGGACTACAAAAAAGCTATCCAGACACTCTCTAGCCATATTCATAAACGCTCCCTACTCTTTATGATAGGAGATTTCCTGGAGCCTATTGACCTCTCACTGCTCGCACAGAAACACGAAGTGATCGCCATTATCGTACGGCACAGGGAAGAAGAGAAGCCTCAAAAGCTGGGAGAAGTGATACTGGATGACCCTAAAAGCACAAAAAGCCTTCATACCGATTTTGGTACTTCGGGTATCCAAAACTATCTGACCATGCTCAACGCACATGATGAAGCGATGCAAACACATTTTATGCAATACAACATCAGACATACAACGATCTACACGGATGAAGATCCTGTGGAAAAACTGGTTAGATTATTTGTTTAACGTTTTGCAGTAGCAGAATCGGCCCATGGTTTAAAATGACATTTAACCATGTTACAGGTAACTCTTAACAAGTGCGACACTTCCTGATATTATAAATTGTACGGCGATCGCTCCAACTATCAAGCCCATAAGTTTTGTAATAATGCTTTGACCTGTCTCCCCAAGATAAGATTTTATATGAATAGAATTTTTAAAAACGATATAAACAATCAAAGCATTGACTAAAAATGCAGCGACTATTGCAAGAAGTTGGCCCATGTTTTGTACCTGATCTCTGACGATAATAATAGCTGAAAAGATACCGGGTCCAAATGTTATAGGAATTGCAATAGGAATTATTGCCAACTCTAAATTGCGCTTTCCATTCGTCAGTTTCTGATTCATTGAATCTTGATCAGATTGGATCATCGCCAGGGCTGTTAAAACCAATACTATTCCACCAATGACCTTTATAGAATTTGTATCGATATGAAAAAGGTTGAGGATAAAATTACCACTTATAAGTACGACAAAAAATGCTATCACTATCGTAATACTTACTCGTCTGGAGACCATAGAAATAGTTTGTTTATTTATATTTTCCCCTAAAAGTGAAAGCATCACTGCACTCACACCAATCGGATCAATTATTGCGAAAAAAGAAATGGTATGTTTGAGACATTCGGCAAAAAAATTTTCCATTTCAGGAATATAGCATAATTTATCGAAAAAAATATATAGTATTCGCTTTTTAATCGGTAGCCAAATGAAGTGTATAAACCCGATATCTGCTACCCTATCTGTTACGGTACAGATAGTAGCCTTTGAAAAGGATACGCCGTAAAGTACTTCGATATGCTTAGGGATCCAAAATACTGTTACCCATGCCATACTTAGATCGCACTGTAATATACATCAAAAAATGCCATCAGTTTACTATAAGTAAAAGTATCAGGTAAAGATAGAGAATTGAAATACGTAAAGTAAGTAAGAAAAACTCCCCCTCAAAAGAGGAGGATAAGGAGATATTCAAAAAATTAATGACTATAGGAGATATGGTTCTAGTGTTGTATCATTGATATCTATCGTTGTTGTTGTATCCGCTTCTACACCAACATTATTGATAAAGCCTAGAACAGTTTCAAACTCACCGTTAACATTGTTTTCTACCAATACAAGGTCATATGTACCAGTCGTCAACCAAGGCAAGGTGAAGTCACCATCAGTCGCATCTGTACTAAGTACAGCATTTGAGAAGTTGTTTGTGGCATTTGTTTCATTGTCATCCCACGTATCATTTGCATAGGCATAAAGAATTGCCTGAGAAGTTTCATTGATATCTGCAGTTACTGTACCGTTGATCTCTCCAACCTGGATATTGTCAACGATCTTGATTGTTGGTCTCAAGCTATATCCGTTTGCATTCATATTGACAGATTTTCTAAGATCAAAGTCTGCTGTCACATTTACAGTACCACCTGCCGGGATCGTAAAGCTACCGATCGCTTTGAAACCTGTTTGATCACCGCTTGGAACCTTCATATATGCTCTTCCGCCAAGTGTCTCTACATAACATTTTTCTGTATCAAGCTTGAAACGTACATGATCGATCACACCAGCCGGAAGCTCAACTTTGTTAAGCATTGACGTGTTTCCGTCCTGAAGGCTCAAAAGATCAATCGTAGTTTCGTTGAAATCTACCTCTTTCCAGCTCTCATTGCTGTCAGCATATTGATATTGAAGACCGATAAATGTCACATAGACACCCAAAACATTTTCATCATCGACAGGTGCATCAGTCACGCTCATTGTAACTGTCGCCATATCCGAATCTGAGGTACTACCTCCTCCACATCCAGAGAGTATCACACTTAAAGATAAGCCTAAAGCAGCTATAAGTTGTTTCATTCCCTATTTCCTTTATAACAAATTTACATACCATCTGAATTGTCTCAACGTAAACCATATCGTGCTTCTATAAGGAAGTAGATAGCTTACTCACAATAAAGAGGGCTTTTTTTGTTGTACAAACGAAGCGTAAAATTCACTTTGGCAACCCGGCTGTCTGCTGGAGACCCGTGGCTTTCCGTCCTTGTTTCGCAACAAGTTTGGCACAACAAACTGAATAAATACTAAATGTGAAATGGAAAACAGGAGAAAACAAAAAACGAAAGAATACTCTCTTCCTCAAGAAGTATTTGGCAACCCGGCTGTCTGCTGGAGACCCGTGGCTTTCCGTCCTTGCTTCACAACAAGTTTGGCACAACAAATAATATTTAAAAACTCAAATATTTAATAACGTTTTAATTATAGGGGTATTATTCTTAAGGTTTAATAAAGCAAATGTAAAATAAAAATAAATTCATATTATTTTATATATAAATTGACTTCCTGACTGAAACTTCTTGAGTAGGTGTCCGGTTAACACCTATAGGGAACTTTTGCCGAGGGGGGTATCCTTTGCCGTATACTTCAAGTGTGTATCCTGGTCATCAAAAAAGATATCCGCGCCGAACGCCTTGATCACTTCATACTTCTGTACCCCTCCCTGAAAAAACGCTTCATCGACACGTACACCCCAGGCATCAAGTGTACGAAGCACCCTCTCATGGGTGGAGAAGTTACGTGCAGTGACCAGTGCCGTACGGATCGGAGACTTCTCCATCGGAAATCTATCCTGGATATCCGAGATGACCTTCAGAAACTTGAAGAAGGGACCTTTACTCAGTGGATTTTTAGCATTATCACGTTCATGTGCGAGGAAGGCTTCCAGACCTTTCTCCTGATAGATTCTCTCACTCTCGTCACCGAAGATCACAGCATCTCCGTCAAAAGCGATCTTTACCATATCCGATTCAACATCGACCGTTGGTTTGTGAGGAAGTATCGTTGCGGCAGCGACATCTGCATTGATCGCATCCTGCACATCCGCAGGATGCGCAGAGAGGAAAAGGTCGACCTTAAATGCATCAAGATATTTGGCGACTGAGGTTCCCGCTGTCCAGCCGCTGCGTTCTATCTCCAGTTGATAGTGTGCGATAGAACGCCCGATACGAAGTCCGGTAGCAGCATTATTTCTTGAGAGGATGATCACTTCGATCAACTTGTCATCAAAACTTTTATTGATCGCCAGCAGGTTTTTGACAAAACGGAATGCCGTACCCACTTCCAAGGGAGTCTCTTCATGCTTCAGCTGATAATCATAGTAGGCTTCAAGGCCCTCTTCATCAAAGATACGATTCTCTTTTTCAAGATCAAACAGTGCTCTTGAAGAGATCGCAATCACCAATTTATCTTTTAGATCATAGGCCATTATTTACACTTTTATTCGTTCTTTTCGAACATATCGTTCTGAATCGCATTGGCTCTTTTGATCATGCGCCCAAAGGTAGAATCGATCGTATTGGTAAGTTCTTTTAAATCAGCCACATAAGACATAGCCTTATCCAGCTCGCCTTCGTTCATCTCCTGTTTTTTTCCAAACACCTTACCCAGCAATCCGCCTTTATTCTCATTTTTTGACGAAAGTATCCCACATATTTTGTCACTTTGTTCATGCCACTCTGCATGACGTGCCTCCAGGACTCTAATATTCTCACTACCATAGAGTTTGTTAAGCAGGGGTTTTCTCTCTGCCATCCATTTGTGGATCGGACAATCAAAAAGCTTCACACAGGCCTCTTCTTCCGGCAGTAAACCCTTCACTGCATTCTCCATCACTCTTAATCTGTGATCATGATGTACATTGAACTCTTTCAGTTCATTGATAAACGCATCTTTATTGCCCATAACATTCCTCCTGAGAATCATCTTGATGAAATTTTATCATAAATAGTCCACCAGGCAGCATGAATTTTGTTAAATAACAAAATTTAATAATTCATATTGTTTAACTTAAATAACTTTCAAGTATAATGCGCTTCTCAAAAACAGCTAATTTTAGAAGGAAAAACAGATGCATAGCCCTACCCCGAAAAATGAACAGATCATGCTAGATCCGAAAAGATATATCGTAAGTAAAACCGACCCAAGAGGTGTGATCACCTATGGTAATGACTACTTTGTAGAGATCTCCGGATATAAAGAAGCCGAACTGATCGGTCAACCTCACAATATGATTCGTCACCCAGATATGCCTAGAGTGATCTTTAAAGTAATGTGGGACCGTATACAAAATGGACAACCTATTATGGCTGTTGTAAAAAACTTGGCAAAGGACGGAAGATACTACTGGGTCATCACGGAGTTTGAGTCCAAAAAGGATAAACTCACCAATCAGATCACCGGGTATACTGCCTTTAGAAAAGCTGCATCTAACGATGTGATCAAAAAAATCGAACCCCTTTACGATAAACTGCTTGAGATCGAGGCACAGTCAGGTATGGAGGGTGCAGAGAAGTATCTCGTAGGTTTCCTCGAAGAGAAAGGAGTGTCCTATGATGAGTATATCAATGACCTGGTTGGTAATAAAGGACTTTTCAAAGTCTTCTTTACAGCCATGAAAAAGCTTTTTGGTTAAGAAAAAAGCTAAGAGATAGTACAATAAGTTACACTATATACAGGAGGGTAGAATGAGTTTCGGGAATATTGTGTTACTTATAATAGCGGTTGTAGGTGTTTATCTCATTATCATCTACAACAAATTTATCTCTCTTAGAGCTGGTATCAATGCTGCATGGTCAGATATCGATGTACAGCTCAAGCGACGTTATAATCTTATCCCTGCATTGGTTGATACGGTCCGGGGATACAAAGAGTATGAGGCGGAAACGCTTGAAAAAGTCATTCAGGCCAGACAACAGGGACTTGATGCAAGAAGTATGGAAGAGAAGGCTGCTGCGGCGAATATGCTCACAGGGACTTTAGGCAGACTCTTTGCTCTGGCAGAAGCATACCCGGATCTTAAAGCAAACACCAACTTCCTTGAGCTCCAAAGCCAGCTGAGCCAGATAGAAGATACGATACAGAATGCCAGACGCTACTACAATGCTATTGTACGTGACTACAATACCAAAGTACACTCATTCCCCGATCTTTATATCGCTCAAAAATTCAACTTCACAGAACGTGACTATTTTGAACTGGATGAAAGTGAAGCAGAGGCAGTGAAAAAAATGCCTAAAATAGATCTCTAGAACCCTGCAACGGTTTTATGTAATCACCCTGCGTTTACCGGGGTGTTTTACTTTATATGCAGAAACATAGCTATCACCATTGAACAGAGCAGTAAATGCTCAATCCAACCAACTCTCATCTATCACTGTAAACAGTGATCAAAACCTGATTTAATATGTCAATTTGAAATATTTTAGCCCTGTTTGTATTTTTTCATTTATACTTCCGGTTATGTATAGAAATAAAAAAGAAAAACTTTACGTTAATGATCTACTGGAATCTCCACAGATCACCTACCCCGGCTACTACAATGTCAGCAGTAAAATGTTAAACAATGATTACCTTCACAGCGCGATCATTGCACTTCACAGTATGGATTTTTATCATTATGAACTGCCAAGTAACTTTGAAAAGATCTTTGAAACCTTTTCCATCGGTGCATTTGCTATCTATAAAGAGCAGTATATCGTAGGATATTTCGGCGATAAGATGATGTACCTTGAAGCCAACGGATGGCGTGCAATGCCTGTAAATAGGGACATATTCAACCTTTCACACTGGCTTATCTAAAATAAATTTCAATAAATTATAAAAAAAATCAAAAAAAGTTATTTTAATTAAGACAAATTTTATCTTAAATTGTTATAATTTTCGTACATCTTAGGTATCGAAGACTTTTTATTCTTCCTCCTTTTAAAAAATGTTATTGAGACGACTACCAACGTAACAAAACCATAATTCGATACTTAAGATCGTAATCTCCCTACCTTTTCATTTTGCAGACTATTGCAAATTCTTTCTATATAAGCTATCATTAGATGAATGCAGTATGGAAGGATGAAAAGATGAAAACAAATTTAGATCAATATCTCAGATTTTTAATTGACAATCATGGCAGTGATCTCCACCTGAAATCCGGTTCAAAAGTCCACTTCAGAAAAGATGGTGAACTCTTAAGCTTAGATACAAAAATATGTACCGTTGAAGATATAGAAAATATCGCAAGATCTATCCTCTCAGAAGAAAATTTTAAAACGTTACAAGAGACCAAAGAACTTGATCTAAACTATACATTTGATGAAGAGAGCCACTTCCGTGTCAACTTTTTCTATCATATTGACGGGATGAGCATCGTTTTCCGTCTCATTCCAATGGAAATCCTCTCGTTTGAAGAGCTGAGACTTCCCGAAGTCCTGAAAGAGCTTGCAGATACTCCCCGCGGACTCATCCTTGTAACCGGTGTAACCGGATCCGGTAAATCTACCACCATTGCTACAATGATCGACAGGATCAACAGCACGCAAAAAAAGCATATTGTAACCATAGAAGATCCTATAGAGTTTATACACCATGATAAAAAATCATTGATCTCCCAAAGAGGGGTAGGAGATAATACACTCTCTTATAAACATGCGTTCAAATCAGTACTCAGAGAAGACCCGGATGTCATTTTTGTAGGGGAGATACGTGACTTGGAGAGTTTGGAGACAGCGCTTCATGCAGCAAGTACAGGACACCTGGTCTTCTCCACACTGCACACATTAGATGCCAAAGAGACACTCAACCGTCTGATCAACATCTTCCCGACTAATGATCAAAACCGTATCCGTATGACACTCTCCTCCGTGCTTGAAGGGATTGTCTCCCAACGTCTTGTAAAACGTAAAGACGGGGGGCGTGTAGTCGCTGTAGAGGTGATGAAAAACACTACCCGTGTTGCTACGCTGATCGCCGAAGGAAGAGATAAAGAGATTCTGGATGCGATTGAGGAAGGGAAACAGGTCTATGGCTCTCAGTCATTTGACCAGGCACTGCTGGAACTTTATCAAGAAGGCATTATCACAGAAAAGACTGCACTCGAAAATGCAACGATCATGAGCGATATGAAGCTCAAACTCCAAGGTATCGAGATCGCAAAGGTATAATGCTATTATCTTTTAGCAGAGGAGAAGCAGAGCAGTTGCCCTGCTCTCTATATTAGGATATATGAACTACCACTTCCCCGTTTTGTACATCAAATTCCACCGAACTTCCTTCTACCACTCTGTCTTCCAAGATCAGTTCAGCCAATCTGTCTTCCACCACTTCATAAAGGGCACGTTTCAGCGGTCTCGCACCATAGACAGGATCAAATCCCGCTTCGGCAATATACGCTTTGGCATTCCCGGTCAGTGAAATCGTAATATCCCGCTCTGCAAGTTTTGCCTGAATTGACTTAAAGAGGATATCAACGATACTCGTAATCGCATTGAGATCAAGCGGGTTGAAGATCACCTGATCATCCAAACGATTCAGGAACTCAGGCTTAAAGTGCAGCTTGAGTTCTCCCAATACGGCCTCTCTACGCTGCTCAGGGTCACTGATCGTCATGATCTTATCCGAAGCGATATTTGAGGTCATAATGATGATCGTATTCTTAAAGTCGATCGTCACCCCCTTGTTATCCGTCAAACGTCCGTCATCCAGAACCTGCAAGAGTGTATTGAAAACATCCGGATGCGCCTTCTCTATCTCATCAAAGAGTACAACCGAATAAGGCTTGCGGCGTACCGCTTCGGTCAGCTGTCCGCCCTCTTCATATCCTACATACCCCGGAGGCGCACCGACCAGACGAGAGGCTGCATGTTTCTCCATATACTCACTCATATCGATACGGATAAGCGCCTTTTCACTGTCAAAGAGGAACTTTGCCAACGTTTTTGCCACTTGTGTCTTACCGACCCCTGTCGGTCCAAGGAACATAAAACTACCGATCGGCCGGTTGACATCACTTAGTCCTGCTTTATTACGCTTGATCGCTCTTGCTACAGCTTTGAGTGCTTCATCCTGTCCCACAACTTCCTGTTTGAGTACCTCTTCGATATGGAGGATCTTCTCTTTCTCGGTTTGAAGCATTTTATTGACCGGGATACCTGTCCAGCGGCTCACGATGCTTGCAATCATCTCTTCATCCACCGAGTTTTTAAGCAGTGTCCCCTCTTTCATCATGTTAGTCCACTTCTCTTCAAGGGCAGTTAAGTTCTGTCTTTGTGCCGGGATCTGCCCATGCTCGATCTCGGCGACCTTAGAGAAGTCACCTTCACGCTTGAGTGCCTCTGCCTGTGTTTTGAGTACATCGATCTGACTCTTCACCTCTGCAATATCATTAAAGGTCTGTTTTTCATTGTCAAACTGGTTCTGCAGTGTTGTCTTGTGCTCTTCCAGATCAGCCAGCTCTTTCTCTATCTCTTCAAGACGCGCAGTGTTCTTCTCGCTCTCCTCCATCTTGAGCGCCTCTTTTTCCACCTGAAGCGTTGAGATCTCTCTTTTTGCTTTTGCCAGTTCCGTCGGTTCACTCTCGATCTGCATCTTCAGTTCTGCAGCCGCTTCATCGATCAGGTCGATCGCTTTATCGGGCAAAAACCTGTCAGTGATATAACGGTCTGAGAGCTTGGCAGAAGCAACCAGTGCCGAATCTGTGATCGTTACATTGTGGTGTGCTTCAAGTTTGTCCTTGATCCCTCTCAGTATCTGCAACGCTTCATTGATAGAGGGTTCATCTACTTTGACCGGCTGGAAACGTCTCTGAAGTGCGGCATCTTTTTCAAAATACTTTCTATACTCTTTGAGTGTAGTCGCACCGATCGTATGCAGCTCTCCACGCGCCAGTGCCGGCTTAAGGATATTTGCCGCATCCATACTCCCTTCACTTGCCCCAGCCCCGACAATCGTATGGATCTCATCGATAAAGAGGATAATGTTTGCTGCCTCTTTTACTTCATCAACGACAGCTTTGAGTCTGTCTTCAAATTCTCCACGGTATTTTGCACCCGCGATCAGTCTGCTCATATCCAGACTGATCACACGCATATTTTGAAGACTCAACGGTACCTCTTTGTTGACAATACGCTGTGCCAGACCTTCAACGATCGCAGTTTTACCAGTTCCCGGTTCACCGATCAGGATAGGATTGTTCTTGGTTTTACGGATCAGGATCTGCATCATACGCTGCACCTCTTCATCACGGCCGATGACCGGATCAAGCGCACCATCCAATGCTTTCTGGTTGAGATCTATACCATATTGTGCCAACGCTTCAAGTGTCTCATCTCCGCTTTGAGAATCGATACTCTTACCTCCGCGGATTGACTCTAACGTCTTTTTAAACTCTGAGATATCAAGGTATTTACCTACAACATCCCTGATAAAACTCTCATCCGCATTGGCCATCAACCAGGTATCTACCGCAAGGTACTGGTCACCTTGTGCGGCCATCGCACCTTCAGCGTTCTGCAGTGAACGCACGAGATTAGCCCCAAGCTTGATATTTTCTTTTGTTACACTCGATACGGTCGGCAGCTTACCTGACTGACTTTTTGCTTCAAGTTCAATCGCTGCCTTATCTACATTCATCTTATTCAGCGCTTGATGTAATATGGATTGTGTGTTCGTTAAAAGCGCCCATATCATATGGATAGGTTCTACTTCCTGATTTTTATTGTGCAGTGCCAAAGAGACACCTGACTCGATCGTACTCTGCATTTGATTGGTTAGTTTTTCTAAAATACTCATTATATATACTCCTCTTACGCAAATATCTTTAAATTATACAAACTTTAGTCACTTATTGTCAAGTTTATTTAGTCATTTAATTAAAAACTATTTTTGGTAGATATAACAAAAGGTTAACCGATATTCAAGTGATTTTTGAATAAAATATTACACTTAATTCTTTGCGCAGGAACACACTACTATTATGATACAAAAAAGTAAAAAAGTCATTGCAGCCGGACTTCTTTCTACCCTTGTCGGTAGTTATTTTATGGGAGGATTTGCTCATGCAGAGATCACCCCTAAACAATCCTCTGCAAAAGAAAAGCTCGAAGCTTATCTCAAGTTCACACAGATTCTCAATGTCATAGAGACACAATACGTCGATGAAGTCAACACAACTGCCCTCGTAGACAAAGCACTCAAGGGGATGTTGAACAATCTCGATGCACACTCCACATTTATGGACACGAAAGCCTATAAAGACCTTAATGTCCAGACCAAAGGTGAGTTCGGCGGACTGGGTGTCTCTATAGGCATGAAAGACGGTGCCCTGACCGTCATCGCTCCGATCGAAGGAACACCTGCTGATAAAGCGGGGATGAAGGCAGGTGATATCATCCTTAAGATCGAGGATAAAGCAACGATCGGTATGGATATAGACGAGTCGGTAAAACTGATGAGAGGAAAGCCGGGTACCGATGTGACACTGACTGTCATCAGAAAAAAAGAGCCAAAACCTCTTGAGATCAAGATCACGAGAGATATCATCAAGATACAGTCGGTCTATGCAAAATCTATAGAGAATAACCTGCTCTATCTTCATGTCACATCATTTGATCAGAAGGTAGTTGAGGGAGTCAAAAAAGCGATCAAAGAGCATAAAGATACCCAGGGTATTCTACTTGATCTCCGTAATAACCCCGGCGGACTGCTTGACCAGGCAGTAGACCTTGTCGACCTTTTTGTTGAAAAAGGTGTGATCGTTTCACAAAAAGGACGCGCATCACTTGAAAACATAGAGTATAAAGCGACAAAGAAAAACAGTGATACCAAGACACCTATCGTCATACTCGTGAACGGGGGATCAGCATCTGCATCGGAGATCGTTTCGGGTGCACTGCAGGACTTTAAGAGAGCGATCGTTGTGGGTGAAAAAACTTTCGGTAAGGGTTCTGTACAAGTAGTCATGCCGATAAGCAAAGATGAAGCGGTCAAACTCACTGTAGCCAGATACTATCTTCCGAGCGGCCGAACGATCCAGGCAGAAGGTGTAACACCGGATATTACTGTACACCTCGGGAAGATAGAGTATATGGAAGACCCAATGCTTCTTAAAGAGAAGGAGCTCAAAAAACACTTGGAAAATGAGCTTGAAAAGATCAACGGAAACAGCACGAAAAAAAGTAAAGAAACGTTAACAACAAACAAAGACAATAATGATTCCGAGGTGGATGACACCCTTATCACTGAAGCACAGCTTTACGAAGATGCTCAGCTTAAAAGTGCCGTGGATATCCTAAAAGCATTAATCATCACACATAAAGGAAAGTAGAAATGACAAAAACTGAACTGCTCTACGAAGGTAAAGCAAAAAAGGTATGGTGTACGGAAGACCCGGATCTTCTCATCTCTGAATTCAAGGATTCTTTGACCGCATTTAACGGTGAAATGAAATCAAGTGAAGAGGGAAAGGGAGCGTTGAACAACGCGATCTCGACAGAACTTTTTAAATATCTTAACGAAAAAGGTATTCCTACGCACTATGTTGAGACTATCGATGAGAACAATATGCTTCATAAAAAAGCAGATGTTATCCTGATCGAAGTGATCGTACGTAATATTGCTACAGGAAGCCTTAGCAGAAATCTCGGTATCGAAGACAAGACCGTCCTTCCCTTCACACTGGTAGAGTTTGACTACAAAAACGATGCACTTGGTGATCCGAAGTTGAACGATCAGCACTGTCTGATCCTCAATCTCGTTAAGGGGACAGATGAACTTGACTATATCCGCTATATGGCGAGACGTATCAATAGCATTTTGAGTGCATTCTATGCGGAGCTTGATATCACGGTAGTGGACTTCAAACTGGAGTTTGGTAGAGACAAAAACGGTAATATCATTCTCATAGATGAGCTTAGCCCGGATAACTTTAGACTATGGGACAGCAAGACACAGGAAAAACTTGATAAAGACAGATTTAGACAAGGATTAGGCGGTCTTACAGAGGCTTACAGACAAGTACTAGAAAGAATTCAAAACAGATAAGGATAATAGATGAAAGTAATCGTAAACGTATTTCTAAAAGAAGGTGTTCTTGACCCACAGGGAAAGGCAGCTCACCATGCACTTGATTCACTTGGATTTGACGGAGTGAAAGGGGTGCGTATCGGAAAACAAATTATTTTGGATATTGACGCATCAGATAAAGCTGAGGCAGAAGCAAAAGTCAAAGAGATGTCTGAGACACTTCTTGCAAATACAGTCATTGAAGATTACACGATAGAGATCGCATAATGAAAGTAGCAGTCCTTAGATTTCCTGGAACAAACTGTGAGTTTGATACACAGTATGCGTTTGAAAAGCTTGGTCACCAGACTGAGCTTGTATGGCATGAAGAGACGACTATCCCTGAAGGCATCGATCTTATCGTAGTACCTGGGGGATTTAGTTACGGTGACTATCTCAGATCAGGTTCCATCGCAAGATTTGCTCCTGTCATGAAAGCAGTGAAAGCCTATGCAGACAATGGCGGTAAAGTCCTTGGAATCTGTAACGGATTTCAGATTTTGACGGAAGCAGGATTGCTTCCGGGGGCACTAAAGCGTAACAATAACCTGCACTTTATCTCAAAACACCAGAACCTCTCTGTTGTAAGCACTGATAATGCATTTTTAAACCAGTGTGAGGAAGGTGAAGTACTGAATATTCCTATTGCTCATGCCGACGGAAACTACTATATCGATGATGAGAAACTTGCCAAAATGGAAGAGAATGGTCAGGTCCTTCTTCGTTACTCCGATGCCGAAGGTAACCGTGTGGTAGTCAACGGTTCAGTCACATCAATTGCCGGTGTATGTAACGAAACAAAAAATGTCTTCGGTCTTATGCCACACCCTGAACGTGCGATGGAAGCGATCCTTGGTTCAGAAGACG
The DNA here is from genome assembly GCF_058374785.1 of Sulfurovum sp. MH2-6. NCBI lineage: Bacteria > Pseudomonadati > Campylobacterota > Epsilonproteobacteria > Campylobacterales > Sulfurovaceae > Sulfurovum > Sulfurovum sp. MH2-6. The sequence goes on along the minus strand of NZ_CM178170.1, from coordinate 1,156,442 downwards.
GCCTCAAGATGCTTAAAGGGTTTGAAGCGTAATGCTATACCTTTTACGCTCTTTGGCACTCATCACAGGTCTGTTCTTTGCTTTAAGTATACAGCTTAGTGCAGAGAGCGTATACAAATACAGCTACTTCCCAAAAAAAATCTACAAAAACCAGGTTTTTCCTGTTACCGTGATCGGTATTGACAGTAAACAAAACCAGATGCCTGATTTTACCTTTGATCCAAGCAGTGGTATTCAACCATTAGCCAAGACACCTCTTGTCATCAAAAACAACAATGACAGTTTCTATACCTTTTACTTCAAGGCACAAGACCGAGGATTACGTATCCCTGCATTGCGCATCACAACTGAAACCGACTATACGGAACTTCCTTCAGGTTTTGTACCGCTTGCGGACCTGGAAACGAGAGAAGACTTCTGCGGTGTGATCGCTGCAGATATGAAGATCAAGAACTTCCAAGTCTCCAATTATGATGAGACCAATCATATCGTGACACTCAATATAGAGGCAAATGAAGCCAACCTTGAAGATATGAAGCTGAGTATTGTTGAAGAGAGCGGTATTGAGGAGGTAAAACGTGACAATGCGAAAGTCTATGGGGACTTCTTTGCGATTGTACCTACAGACCAAAAAGAACTGAAGTTTACCTACTTTAATACCATTCAACATCAATATGCAACGATACAGGTACCTATAGATGTCAAAGATGCTTCGATAGCGACACATGCTGAACTCAACCCGAAAGAGGACAGTTTTGAACAGATCAAAAGATTTACGCTGGGCGTACTGACGATTTTTATGTTTGTGATGTTCCTTGTTAAAAGAGATTTCTTTTTCCTTGTACTGGGTGTTATCTCATTGATTACCCTGCTCACACTCTACATCCCACATAAAAAGATATGTATCAAACAGGGAGCACCGCTCTATATCCTGCCGACTCATACCAGTACGGTCAGTACCTATCTGGAAGAAAAACTGGAAGCACCGCTACTGGGTGAAAGAGACGAGTACCTCAAAGTTGAGACAAAACAAGGAATCATAGGATGGGTAAAAGATGAAGATCTTTGCGAAAATTAGATTTTACTGGGGTGCTTTTGTCATCTCTTTCATTGTAGGACTAGTTATGATCCCTTTGATTACGATCTTTCGTTCGCATAAGGGAATGATCATGCACTATCTCAACCGAAGCATTCTCTTCTTTATGGGAGGAAAGGTAATGCAGGTGGGTGAGGCTGATCCTGATGCAGATATGATCGTGATGAACCATCAGGGAATTGTAGATATTATCGGCATGGAAGCACTACAAACAGGACACCTTAGATGGGTAGCCAAAAAGGAACTTTTTGATACTCCCTGGTTTGGGCATCTCCTTAAAAACGGTGATATGATCTCTATAGACAGAGACAATAAAAAAGGACTTATCAAGATGATCAAGGATGTCAAAGAGTCTTTGGAAGTAAAACACCGTAAAGTTGCCATCTTTCCGGAAGGAACACGTGCAAAGCACCAGAAGGTGCTTCCTTTCAAGTCTGGGACAAAATTTATCGCAGAAAAAATGAACCTTAGAGTACAACCCGTAGTCATTACAGGAAGCAAATGGCTGCTTAATGAACACGATAAGACCTGTCATAACTCTACGGTAAAGTATACTTATCTTCCTACTGTCGATGTAAGCAAGGCAGAAGAGACGTGGTTTGAAGATATGCGTGCGAAGATGCAAGAGGAGATAGACCGTGAGTTCCATCACCATCATTGCAGTCGCTAGCGGCGGAGCCATCGGTGCTACACTGAGAATGCTTATCAACGGTATGGTCAACAGACATGTTGTCCATACCCTTCCTCTCGGTACACTGGCTGTCAATCTGATAGGTAGCCTTCTGATCGGTATGCTCTTTGCCTACTTTCATCAAAACAGTACCTTACCTCCGCAGATCAAAACATTTTTAGTCACGGGAATACTCGGTGCATTGACCACCTACTCTACTTTTGCCATAGAGAGCTTCTTTTTGCTTGAAGCGGGTCACTACCTACATGCTTTTGCCAATATGGCACTCAACCTCTTTGGAACCATCCTGCTTGCAGGATTAGGTTACTTTTTAGTCTTAAACTTTACAAAATAGGAACAACATCGTGACAACACTGAGAGAAGAAATAGAAAAACATATTCGTAAGCTTATACTTCCACTTAAAGAAGAGGAAGAACTAAGAGAAGTACTGAAGGTCAGATTGACCAAGAAAGAGCTCAAACTGCTTCAGGGGTGGGCAGATGCTATACCGCAAGCCGATCTCATAGCACAACTTCATCTTGATGAAGAAAAATATGGTGAGCTTAGTACCAAACTGATCAAAAAACTGAACCAGGAGAAACTGAAACAAGAGATAATGGTCGGTTTATAAAATACGCATAGATTATGCGTTGTACTCACGCTTGCATAGCCACTTCAAGACAAAGGGCGGTACGATAGTGGTGAGTACGATGACAAAGATCAATACTGCATAGACCTCATTTCCGATGATATTATTGACTCTTCCTATCTCAGCAAAGATAAGCCCTACTTCACCCCTTGGTATCATTGATACACCGATCATTGATTTATAGTAAACACTCTGTCCATTGATCAAAAATGCTCCCAGGTACTTTCCAAGAACAGCGATAACAAAGAGCATCAAACTCATCATCCAGAAGTGCGATGATGTAAAGTCGATAACTTTCAAGTTCATAGAGAGCCCTACTGTCACAAAAAAGATCGGTGTAAACATGTGCATGATAGGATTGATCGATTGCGTAATTCTCTCCAGAAAATTCTCATCTTTTTGCAAGCCTACGCCGAAAGGGATGATAAAGCGGCGGGAGAGTGCTATACCTGCAGAAAAGGCACCTAAAATCTCCGGGGCACCTGCCAGGTGTGCCAGGTAAGCGAAAAAGACGATCAGAGAGATGATCGATGTCGGTATAAAACCCGGTACCTTTGAATATCTGTCCAGTTTTCTTAACAATAATGAAAAGAGATTTGCCAGAAATGGAGCAAGGATCAAAAAGGTAATAATAAAGCCCGTTACACTCATCGTATGTTTGAGGCTTACCTCCTGATGCAGCGCATAATCATAGATAAAGACCAGCAGGATCACACCAATGATATCATCCAGAACCGCTGCACCGATCACGACCTGGGCCATACTGCTATTCTCTTGCTTAATATCTTTAAGTACCCTCAGTGTGATGCCTATACTGGTGGCGGTCAATGTACCGCTTATAAACAGAGAGACCTCTGCAGAGAGATTAAAGAGAGCATAAGAGACAATAAATGCCATCATAAAAGGTGCTATCACTCCAAAGAGTGCTACGATGGTTGCTTCTTTCCCCGCAGCCTTAAGACGTTTGAGATCGGTATGCAGTCCTACTTCAAACAGCAGGAGGATAATGCCAACCTCTGCAAGGATCTTTAAAATATCATTGATCTCTATCAGTTCAAGAAAAGATCCCCCAAGCAGGATACCGGCACTCAATTCGCCGAGTACTGCCGGGATGCCCATCCTGGCAAAGAGTTCACCCAGTATGCGGGCAGATACAAGTATCAGGAAAAGGGTTAAAAAAAACGCATGTACTTCCATCATAAAAACTATTATACTGGAATTATGAGGAATACTACTCTTTTACTTCAATACGCACTTTTTTATACGGATGGAACGTGGTGGCCACTTCACTGTTCTGCAGCCCAAGGCTCTCCAGCATTTTCGGATTAACCAGATAGTATCCGAGTATCATCTCTACGATATCCCCCTTTTTAAGCGTTTGCGGATACGCTATCTCTCTTTTTTCGTGCGCTTTGATCGCATTGTTACTGACCTCTTTTTTTGCAAGCCATGGCGGTCTGGGTTCTCCCTTGTCCCCGATGATTCTTGCGAAGTTTTTACTCTCAAGTGCTTCGGTGGACGCTCCTCTGATGAGATTGACCCTTAACTGCATGACCCTCATCGGGTGCAGGGAGAGTGCATGGGAACTCTTGTTCTCTATCATGATCTTAAAGCCCTTCTCTTTCCGAACAAGTTTGAGATCTACATAGTGACTCAACATCTCACGGTGGGTATGTGTACCAGGAAAGCCGTGGAAGGTATGTTTCTCTGTCTCCCTGAGTACAGATACACTGCCTTTTACTTTAGGCATATGGCAGCTGACGCAGTTGCTTCCGTCCAATTCATTCTCTATATTGGTAGAACATACATTGGTTCCGAACTTGTTCTTTTTATGCGAGTGGCACCCGATACAGACATTCCCGTTATCAAAGTGTTTACTGTCTGTACTTATCTTATGGAACGGTGAATCGATATGTGACTTCAAGGTACCAAAATAGGATTTGGGCTCTTTTGAGATGACATTGGTATTGGATATCTCGTGATACTCGATCTCCTCAATACGGTGACAGTAGGCGCAGGAGATCCCCTCACGTTGTGAAGCATTACTCTTATCAGGAACAATGCCATTGTGCTTTGCTACCAGTGCCTCATAGTTATCCGCTGCAGGTGTATGACACTTTGCACAGCCATAAGAACTCATTTTGATATTTTTGGGATGGTTTTTCCACACTGCGGCATGTATCTCATCATCAAAGACAGATGCATTCGCATGCTGGGTCGTCTGAAACTCTTCATAGATGACAGGGTGGCACGCTTTACACTGTTCAGTCGATTCAAAATGTGCAGCATATAATCCGCTTGCAAAGAATAGTATTGGTATCAATCGTTTCATAATAATTTACCCCTATTATAATTATAATGTGGAATTATACAGTTATTGTATAAAACTGCTCTATAATTTTCTGCCTCTTTTTTTATCCTTGCGTGACATAGTGAATGTCATAGCACAACAGCAATTCTGCACAAGAGATATCCAAAACACTTACAGGAATATCTCTATAATGTATCCAAAAAAATGAACAAAAAAGACCGATACAACCCGATAAGAACGTAATCTATCAATGCAAACAAAAGTGATACAATGATCATTGCAATAGCTAAAAGTCAAAGATCCTTCTCTAAAAACTCTCACAACCAACGCTTCAGCAACAGAATATAAGCAAGCATCCAAAAGTTTGAAAGCAGTTCTTTAAAAGAGTGACGTATCTCCAAGAAGAAAAGTATAGAGATAACATGCCAGAGGAGCAACCATCAAGGCTGCCCCATACGCTATATTATAGTTTAGAATGGTAAAGTCAGTGTTGCCATAAAACTCTGATAATTTTTTACTCTATCCAAGTATGGATCCATCCATGCATACTCCAAAGCAAGTTTCATCGGTTTGTTTTTAACGGTAAATGCATAATCCAAACCTACAGTAATAGCATAATCAAGGTCTTTTACATCGTTTTTAAGTTCATGCTCACCACCGCCGCCTTCACCATCACCTTTGTAGATATAATGATCATCAAACGTCATATAGGCTACTTTAGCAACAATAGAAGAAGTGACACTCACTGCTCCTTCTACAGAGAATGATTCATTATAAATATCTTCTGTATCATCTGTGTCTTGTGCCCCGATACCTGTAAATTCCACTTTATTTTTAAAAACATTAGTCAAGGTTAATGAAGCCTCTTTATCCATAATAGTACCTTCTACCTGTAGATCGATACCATACGTTTCTCTTTTGATACTCAATATATCAGTATCCGCAACAGTATCTCCTCCAGATATAACAAAGGCACCGACTATTACATTATAGTCTCCCATAGGATGTTCATAGGCTATCCTCGCAAATGGTAAGATATTATCATTCATCTCTATGAGTGCATTATCTTGAGTAGGCGTATAGATACCTGCGGTTATAAAGAAGTGATCCCTATCACTTAAAAAGTTATCTTTATCATAATAAACTTGTAAACCCGTTGCACCTTTTGCACCAATTTTTGTCGATTGATTTGCGTTGCTGTAAACACGCATATCAAAGGTTCTCAAAGGTTTATAGAGACCTGTATTATAGAACTCCATACCGGAAAATGGTCCTTGACTGGCATTCGAGTAAGCTGTTACTCCCCAGTATCCGTCTTCTACAGGGTGCGCATAGGTTACTTTCCCGGAGATAGACTCTTTCTCTTCTTTTCTCCAACCAAGATTCAGCATAGCACCGATGTTTTCAGTGATTCGGCCACCTGTATAGAGTGTAGCCATTCTTACCAGTGAGAATTCACCATCATTCGTATCATCTTCTTTGATAGTACCTTTTCCATTGGGTTTATCCCATGTTTTTGCATACTTAGATTTGATCACCAGTGATGGATTGATATCCGTATCAAAAGTTTTTCCCATATCTGCAACTTGTTGGCTGATCGTCATACCTGATGCGACAAACTTTCTACCAAATTTGTTGAGCCGTGGCATATGTTGTGTGTGACATCCGGTACAATCCATACCAGTCTGTGTAGTGAACATTGGCAAAGCTGCTGCTTCATTTGTTAAAGCAAATAGACTCAGCAAACTGATAACTGCAGTCTGATGGCTTTTTTTTCTAATCATTTTTACTTTCTTCCCTTTATATATAACATTTTAAACAAATAACATCGATTTGTTTAAAATAGTATATAACCACAATTCACTCATATATTGAATACCGATTTATTTTATACAAAGTGAGAAAAATCTCACTTTATATACATTTTATGGAGCAGTGATATTATAATCCACACGTCCAAACCAAGAGTCTAATCCATAATTTATAGACGATTCTTCTCCCGGTTCCATTTCTGTTTCCTGTAACCAGAAATTATAGATGTGTTTACCGTCTGGTGAAGCGAAACTTTCTACTTCTTTTTCTTGAACCAGTGTAGTACTTACACTACTCAAGTTTTGTTCCTCTTCCCAACTGGCTCCATTGTCAGTTGAACGCTTAAAGAATAGGTCTGCTTCTGTTCCCTTGAAAATTGTTCCCCATGTAACAAAGAGAACATCTGGGTTACTTTTATCTGATTCTAAACCGGTAGTATCATAACTTCCTTTTGGAGTTGTAAAGAATCTAGCATCTACAGTAGATGTACTACTGTCAGTCACCTGTGTGATATTTACCGGTCCCTGCCATGCCCCATTCATATAGATATTCGTATGGAAGTTACTTGGGAATAGTCCCTCTAAAGGCAGCTGCTCACCATCCATTGTCTCATACGGTGTATATTCAAACCCTACATAGATATTTTCTCCACGGAGGAATATACGAGGAGAGAAGGTATTTTCTCGAGGATTCTCATACGAATAATCATTAAGATTCTCCGGATTCCATGATACTTGATAGAGTGCCGGATCATCTGTGGTCGTAAGGTACTGTGCACTGACATTACTCACGTCAAGAGGTTCAGCAAGGTTCGCATCTGTAAGCGTACCAAATGAATCATAGGTGAATCCATAGTTAACGCGGACAAACATATCTGAAGATGAACCTTGTACTTCAAATGACTGCTTATAGAGGATAGCAAATGTCATGTCTGCACTCTCATTGGCATCACATGAATCGATCTGTGTACCGATCACTAGTCTACGTGCATTTTCATAGATCATCTCACCAGGAATACCAACCTCCGTCGTATCACTTCTAGGAACTTTTACATTGATGATATTACCTGCACTTACAATTGGCATTGCTGTGTTTGTAATGGTAGAGAGATTACTTTCATCAAAGGCATTGATTGCATTAAAGTCGAAACTTTCAAAATAGACAGACTTACCTTCTACTGCAATATCAGTCGGAACTTCTCCCTGGTCTTGCTCTCCTTCACCCGTAATTCTCTCTTTAAGTGCTTTGGTCTCTTCATATCCCAATACAACAACATACTCACCTTCAACATTTGTTTTCAGTATCTTCAGTGCTGGTCTTGAAGCGCCGGTATCACCATCAAGAATGGATACACTATCAGTCAGCATATCAGTATCATAGGTTAAACAACGTGTAACGGTATCACCACTTTGATTACCTTTAGGCGATGTCACTGTACCATAGTTCGTACAGAAATACTCACAATATGGTTTTCTATCTGTCTCTTTACATTGTTCATTATCCGTAATACGTACCGGGTAATGGAAATTGTTAGCAGATTTTAATTTACCTGTATCTGTATCGGGTTCACCTGTGGCCTCAAAATCTTCTGCTTTGATAGAGGTATACCAGATATCCGTACCACGGTTACCGGTTGCTCCGCTCCATCCTTCGCCAGGACCGGCACCTTCACCTGCTTTTAATCCAGCAGTATCTTCCTGCCATGTCATCGCAAAACCTGCATCAGAACCTTCTACCCAAATATGGTTTGAATCTCTCGTACCTGAAGTAAGCTGCACTGGTGCATGCCAAGTTACTTCACCTGATTCTTCATTGATTATACCTCTTGCCGTCCATACACAAGAGAATGGCACTTGATACACCGTTTTACCGTTTGGAGCGACGATACCTTCATAATCAATAAATCCTTGTGGTCCATTCACCGCCATTGCATCATCCGGATATCCAACAGTACTGTTTCCTTCCAGGTCAAACGGGTTACCGCTTGGACAGTACTTATCATTCCATGCAACAACTACATGGTTACCGCTGACCGCCATCGTCGGCTTTTGCGCATCACCTGGATACTCAATCGTCTGACCATCCCACACTACCTCTATACTGCTTTTCTGTGATGTATTTGAAATGTTATAGTCTTTCCATGTCTGGCCGTTATCCCGGGAAAGCGAGACCATCACTTTGTCCAGATTGTCAGGGTCACCGATATCGGCACTTCCATCACCAGTTTCATAGTCGCTTCCTGCTACATGTTCCAAATAACTGACCACGATAGGATGATACTCGGTTTGACTCTTTTCGGCTCCGTCAGCACCTGTTTCAGCCATCACCATATCAAGCATTGCCGGTGTATTGTGTGATGTTTGTAATTTTCGGCTCTCAATGTCATCAATTGATTGTGTTGAGATATTTCTTTTAAACGGTTCATCTGCAGTCGTTTCATTTGCGTCAGAGCTTCCGTCATTACTGACATTACCATCCGTATTACTCGGAGTACACCCAAGTGCCGTACCTTCGATTAGATCATTACTGTCAACAGGATTCGTCCCAGGCTCATCCGCTTCAGCAATAACTTTGACAACTCTCTCTGCTGTAGTTGTCTGCCCATCCGAGTCCGTTACGGTATATGTAATAGTATAAGTTCCTTCCTCCGATACATTCACACTGCCAGTGACTTCAATCTCACCTGTAAGATCTCCATCTTCATCATCTCCTGCAGTAACACCAGCCAGTGGATCAAATGTACTACCAACAACGACAACAGTTGGTGTATCGTATTGAATCCATGGATAGGAATCTACATTAATATTTTCATCATTACTTCCATTACTGCTACCACCACACCCTATTATATAGAGCGAACTGACTAATAGCATTGTAAGAAAAAAACCAATTTTTTTCACCATCATGATTTCCCCTTTTAAATTAAGATTATATACATCCTATAAATAAATGTAAATATCTAATTGTTATTATATATAAATATTAATTCTAATACATCACACAAACGGGTGATATAAATTAGATTCATATCAGATTATAATTATGATAGGAAGATTTATACAGTGCTGTAGATGGATAAAAAATTTTCTGGAAAATACAAATAAAAATGGGAAGGTGAATCTTGAATATGTTCTGGATGATCATAATGCATTTAAATACTGTACAAGCATTATTCAAACATCAGGGTTTTGCTATTATATGCTCTATAATAGGTTTTTAGAAAACTTTTCTAGAATAAAACTAGCGCTTTAAAAGGAGAAAAAATGAAAATTATACAATTGGGTTTTATGATTTGTAGTACCAGTTTACTATTGATGGCAGGGGGACAAGAGCTTTATAACATAAAATGTAAAAGTTGTCATGGTATTGACGGAAGTACAAAAGCCCTGGGACAATCACAAATCATCAAAGATATGTCTACTCAGGATATAGTGGATGCCATGAATTCATATGCATCAGGGGACAAACAAGGCGCGCAACCATTCGTTAAAGCAATTAAAAAAGATTTTGTGACAAAACATACGCAAGAAGAACTTAAAGCAGTAGCAGAATACATTAGCAAACCATAGGGAAAGAGGGAGCGTTAGAAATTTTGTGTCAGTCCGATAGAATACAATATTCTAAAGAATTAACACATGAACGGACAGTTCGATCTTAATGAAGCCCTTGAACAGATCAAGGCAGGTGCAAGAATAGATGGTAAAGATGGAGTGTTAGCTCCGCTTATCAAACAACTCACCCAAGCAGCTCTCGAAGCAGAGCTGGAATCCCATTTATCCACAGAAATACGAAATCGAAAGAACGGCAAATCCTCCAAGACCATGAAAAGCAGTGTCGGAGAATTTGATCTGGATGTTCCAAGAGACCGTAACGGTTCCTTTGAACCGCAGTTGATAAAGAAGCATCAAACACATATCTCCGATCATATTGAACAGAAGATACTCTCACTCTATGCCCTGGGAAACAGCTACAGTCAGATAGCTGAGCATATCGAAGAGCTTTACGGTGTATCCTTTTCCAAGGCAACCATCAGTGCAGTAACCGATAAGGTTATCCCGATGCTCAAAGAGTGGCAAAGCAGACCATTGGAAAGTATCTATCCCTTCGTATGGCTCGATGCGATCCATTACAAGATCAAAAAAGATGGCAGGTATATCTCCAAAGCCATCTATACCATCCTTGGTGTCAAACTTGATGGAAGGAAAGAGATACTAGGGCTTTACCTCTCTGAAAGCGAAGGAGCCAACTTCTGGCTACAAGTGCTTACCGATCTGCACAACAGAGATATAGAAGACATTCTGATCGCATCGGTGGATGGTCTCAAAGGATTTCCTGAAGCGATCAATGCCATCTATCCTAATACAGAAGTACAGCTATGTGTCGTACATCAGATCAGAAACTCGCTTAAGTATGTTGCTTCCAAGAACCAGAAGGAATTCATGAAGGATCTGAAAGTGGTCTATCAGGCAGTATCCAAAGACGCTGCCGAACTTGAACTGGACAGGCTTGAAGAGAAATGGGGATTAAAATATCCTATTGTGATACAGTCATGGAGAAATAAGTGGGAGAATCTTTCCAGCTATTTTAAATACCCTGAAGACATCAGGCGTATCATTTATACGACCAACATCATAGAATTAGTGCATAGACAGTTTCGGAAGCTGACAAAGACCAAAGGTGCATTCCCCAATGAGAACAGCCTTTTAAAACTGCTTTATGTGGGAATACAGAATGCACAGAAAAAATGGACGATGCCGATGCATAACTGGTCATTGAGCATCTCACAGCTGGCAATCTTCTTTGACGGAAAACTTGATAAAGCCCTTGAGTTATGAGAAATACTCCTATATCAAATATCCTATACCAGACCTTTATGGGTCTGGAGAAATGAGTGCTAAAACATGTTTTACCAGGTAATGTCTCAGATTACTAACCAGGTTTTTCAGTGATTCAATAAAGTATATACCTATTTATTTTTACAAGCTACCAATTTAGGTAGTATTTCTTCCTCTCTTATTTCCTCTAAATATTTTAATAGCAGTTTAGAGGGGTGTTTTGTAATTGAGTAGATGATCCATTTTCCATCTTGATGACTTTGTAAAATGCCTGCTTCTTTGAGTTGCTTCAGATGTCGGGATACAAGTGGCTGGGAAAGGTCAAGAGTGTCACAGATCTCACAAACACACAGTTCCTGTTCTCTTTGTATTAAAGCCGTAATGTTGATTCGATTGAGGTCACTAAAAGCTTTAGAAATTTGTAATAGATTCTCCATTTAAGCTAAATCATATAACAATTCGTTTATATAAATAATTTGTTATATGATTTTATCATAATTCTATTGATAGAAGGTAATTGGATGGAATGGCTAGAAGTTTTTTTTACTGGATTGATCGATTTGAGCAATGCTATGGCTCCCTATATACTATTTGGACTTGTGTTTGCAGGAATACTCCATGAGTTGGTACCCGACACAATTGTGACGAAGCATCTGGGCAAAGATAATGTCTCTTCAGTGCTCAAATCCACCGTTTTTGGTATTCCTTTGCCTGTATGTTCCTGTGGGGTGATACCTCTTGCAACCTCTATTAAAAAATCCGGTGCTTCAAAAGGATCAACACTTTCATTTCTCATCTCTACCCCTATTACGGGTGTAGATTCGATCATGGCTACTTATGGTATTTTTGGATGGATTTTTACACTTTACCGTGTTGTTACTTCTATGATTATTGCAATGGTTGCAGGGATACTGACAAATATCTTTGACAAAGACTCTTCTGCAAGCTCCAGTACCGTTAAAAGTGCTACACCATCTTTTTCTACCGTATCACCACCGAAAACAGCAACTTCTTTTTCTCTGAATACACCTCAAGAAGAATCCTGTGGTACAGGAACAGGATCATGTTGTGGTAGTTCTTGTGAAGAGAGCAAAAAGTTCTCTTTTACGGCTGCGATGAAATATGCTTTTGTTACACTGTTGGGTGATATTGCAAAGCCACTTTTTTGGGGATTGCTTGTAGGTGCACTCATTACCGTAGCCATACCGGACAATCTTGCCCAGCTATTGAAAGATTACTCTTGGTTAAGCTATCTTGTCGTTATTGCTATTGCTGTACCTATGTATGTGTGTGCGACGGCTTCCTTACCCATAGCTGCGGGACTTATGCTTTCAGGAGTAAGTGCGGGTGCTGCATTCGTTTTTTTAAGTGCTGGGCCTGCTACAAATACAGTGACGATTGGTGTTGTTAAGAAAATGCTTGGAACTCGATCACTTTATATCTATCTTGGCAGTATTATCATAGGTAGCATGCTATTCGGTATGGGCTTGGATTACATATTTGACATCTCAAATATCAATCCTAGTTCATTAGTCCATATGGATGAAGATTTTGGTCTTATCTCTATTCTGAGTAGTTTGATTTTATGGGGATTTGTACTGTACTTTTTATTTAAACCATATTTCAAAAAAAGTGAATGCAGTGGTGGATCTTGTTGTTCCTGACTTTACAGCCAGGAGAGACACTAAAACTAAAGCATTCCTTTGAGTACCTATAATAGGTCTTGCCCTGCGATCGTTATATTACGACTGCTTTGATGCTTTCTTCTGGTGATGAAATATCTTGTAGGCAGAGATCATCAAAACTACCGCCAAGAGCAATACGAGCATATTGCTTGATACAACACCAAGCATTGCCGAACCTATGGCTGCACCGATAACGGAGCCAATGGCCAAAGCGATAAATAACACTCTTTCTTCCTGTAAGACAATAAAGGCTTGACTTCTACTGTATCTTGCAAAGCCGACGATCATTGTCGGCAAACTTATTGCCAGAGACAAACTTCCTGCAAGTTTGATATCTACACCATACAGAAGAACAATTACAGGAATCAACAATTCGCCGCCTGCTACACCCAGTAAAGATGCTACTACACCGATACCAAACCCTGCCAATATTCCTGCAATGATCTGAAGATACGGTGCATCAAAAAGAGCACCTTGATGATCCTGCAAGAACCAGTGTTCCAGTATCAATACGCCAGCAAGGAACAACAACAAAACAAAAATAATACGGTCTAACAACTGCTCGTCTATCTTCATTGCATAGCCTGCAGCGATCCATGCGCCCACCACTGATCCAAGAAGCAGGTTGATTATGATACTTTTATGTTCTACAATCTGTTCAAAAGGAATTTCATATGATCTGAAAAGCAATGCAAAAAACACAACGATCAGAGATGTTGCTTTATTGAGAATAACTGCTTTGAGTGTGTCGAGCCTAAATAGCGCTTTGAGGATAGGAAGTCTGAATTCTGCTCCGCCTAAACCGATAAGCCCTGCCAAAGTCGCAACTGCTCCTCCTGCGCCAAGTCCTTGTAAAAAACGTTTCATTGATTCCCCTCTTAATAAAAATATCTAATAAATATTATATGCAGGAAGTATACTATCGAAAAATATTTTTATTTGTGGTAATATTAGAACACTATCTGACTACTGACACAAAACTCTGAACGGTCTCGGGAAAGAGGAATACTCTATTTGTAGTATAGAAGGAAGGCTTAACGCCCTCCTCTACCGCCACCCCCATGGCCTCCGCTCATACCAGAACCAGAGGGGGAAGATGGAGTCATGATATTACCCTGCTCACTTCCTGAACTGAACTTAAATTTAAATCTAGAGTTATTATCATAATCAAAGCTCTTTGATTTATGCTTATTCTTTTCATACTCTTTATTATCCAAACCTATACCGTTTGTATCATACGTGTCTTTAAAAATGAACTTTCTTTTTTTCTTTGAGCTGTTATCATCATACTTGCTTTTGGATTTTACAAATTTCTTCTTTTCTCCAACCTCTTGAAGCACATCGCTCAGTCTCTTCCCCTCGGCACTTAGGGATACATATGCAAACAGACATGTACTAATCACCAATAAACGCAATCCATCTCCCTCTCTTTCTTAATATTATAGTTATTATAATCTAAAAGTATGAAATATGTATGAAATGCATTATTGAAGCTATGTTATAATTGAGCTACAAAGGAGTTTAATGAAGATACTCTTACTGGAAGATGACCTTGCCCTTGCAGATATCATCAAGGAATATCTTGAGGATAATGATTTTGAAGTTCAACTGGTAACAGATGGGGAAGAGGCACTTGACAAGACCTATGAAAACAACTATGATCTCTATATTTTCGATGTCAATGTACCTTTGCTCAGAGGGTTTGATCTTTTAAAGCAACTTCGTAAAAATGATGACAGAACTCCGACAATCTATATCACTTCTCTTAATGATATAGAAGATATTTCAGAGGGATTTGAAAGCGGTGCTGATGATTATCTGAAAAAACCTTTTGAACTCGCAGAGTTACTTCTGCGTATAAAAAACCTTCAAAAACGATCCTTTACCCAGAAACGATCATCCATCATCGAAATCTCAGAAAATACAACCTTTGATCTGGAGTGTGAACTTCTCTATGTAGATCAAAAACCGATCTCCCTGGCCCCCAAAGAGCTTAGAGCACTCAAATACTTCCTACAACACCCTAACCATACTGTCACCTTTGACCAACTCTATGATGTCATGTGGGATTATGATGAAGAGTCATCAGCAGTCTCTCTCAGAGCACATATGAAAAACTTACGTAAAAAACTTGGTCAAGACAAAATACAAAATATAAGAGGAGTTGGCTACAGGTATGCAACCATGGAGCCGGCTGAATGAATGCCAACACTAAAAGTGTTATCCTGTTCTTGTTGATCTATTTAGGGTCGATGGGAATACTGGCATCGATTATTGGATACCTCTATTTTCATGAGGAAAAAGCTGCACTGATAGAACAGACCAGGCAGGAGATGCAATACAAGGCAAAAAGTATCAATGCACGGTTAGAGTTTTATCATACAAACAAAAGTGAGACATTTACCTTTTACGATGAAGGGTACGGCATTGCTTTGTATGATATCAACCGTACGATGATCGCCTCGACTTTTATCGATCCTATTGATTTTAAAAAACTTTTTTATACAGATGACGGAAATGAATATTATCTCGTAGAGACCATTTTCAAAGAGTATCTTGGGGTAAAATATATTGTCATAAAAACAGCACTTCCCCTTGAAAAAATGGATCAGATCCTTCAAGATATGATTGTTGTTGCACTCTATGGATTCCTGTTTCTGTTGATTGTCGCTCTTTTACTCTCTCGTGTCATGCTCTACCCTGTACGAAATACGATGAACGTACTTAAAAAATTTATCAAAAACACTACCCATGAGATGAACACGCCCATCAGTACCATTTTGATGAGTTATGAACATCTGGATAAAACCGAACTGACACATAAACAGTTACGATCCTTAAATCGTATAGAGATTGCCGCAAAAACGTTGCTGAACCTCTATAATGATCTCTCATTTGCTTCTTTTCATGAACATATTGAATATCAGGACAGCCCTATAGATGTGAAACAAGTCGTGCTTGAACGTGTGAAATACTTTGATACATTGTTAGAGTTTAAAGAGATCCGACTCAGCTGTAAACTTGAACAGAAAACGCTCCAGATGGATAAAAGAAAACTCACCTTGATTATCGATAATCTTCTTTCCAATGCTATAAAATATTCTAAGCAACATGGCTTTATAGAGATTACGCTTACAGAAGCGTTTCTCAGTATACGGGATGAAGGGATAGGGATCTCTGAAGATGACCAAACTGAGATATTTCAACGTTTTAAGCGGATAAAAGCGTACAGGGAAGGGTTTGGTGTAGGGCTTGATATCGTAAGCCAGATATGCGATGAGTACAATATAAATATTGTACTCAACTCCCGGCTCTCCAAAGGAAGTGAATTTAAGCTGTTGTGGGCGGACTAGGCCACTTTTCTACCTGCATAGTAGTCGATCCGCCACGCCTCTTTTTCTTTCGAAAAATACAAAACTTTCTTTTTCCCGTCTTCAAGATAAGAAATACTCTTCCTGCTAGGTCCATTCCATTTTGTTGATACTATTTCAATAAGCGGTGCTTTCTCTCTTGCTATGAGATCCTGAGAAAGTTTCGCTTCTACTTTTTCTAACACTTCCGGTATATCAACCTTAGCCAGATCTGTTTTAAATTGTTTATCATTTAATGCCAACTTCAGGCCAAAGCTCTCCAATGTCATGACATAGGATTCCCATGTCATAAGTTGCTTTACACGCTCCAACTTACCTCTATACAGAGCCTCGTAGTAAGCTAATAGCATCTCCTCAGGCTCTTTGACTCTCTCTGTCAGCATGAATGACCCTTTCTTATTTACGCTGTACGTGCAATCGCAGTTTGAAACGCATCCAAGTGGTTAAGGCTTCCCTCTTTGAGGTTTTCGTATACGGATACAACGTCACTCGGCATACCTTCTGCTGCATGTTCAAGGTCTTCAATGTCAGTGATCTCGATCAACTCACCGATCTTCAATGCATCCAGGAGTGTCTCTTCACCTACTCCTACACAGGTATCATAAAGCTCCTGTAGCACAGGCAGCACAAACTCTCCTACTTTACTCTCATCTACTTCCGATACATCCACACCATACTTTTCACAAAGCCCTCTTGCCGAATCCATATGTCTCTGCTCTGAGATTTGTATTGAAGCAAAGGTATCTTCATCTGTATAGATATTACCTAGTGTAATATAGACATCTCTCGCTACTTTTTCTTCCTGATAGATAAAAAACAGTTTATCTTTTTGTTCTTCTGTCAAAGTTACTGTTGATGAATTTCTTCCTCTACCGCTGGCTACTGCTGATGTAGTAAGTAGTGCTGCGCCACCGATACCAACTCCTACCATTTTTGATAAGAAATTTCTTCTATTATTATCTTTCATTATGATTCCTTTAACTTTTTGTTATGAAAGAAGTATAGAAGAGTAGTGTGAAAATAGTGTGAAGATACGGAGGAAGTCGTATTACTTTTTACGATTTTTTCGGTTTCCCTCTTTTTTCTTCTCTTTATTGGCATCATAGACTTTGAAACCGTCACGCTTGGTGGTTTTACGTTTTTTGGTTTTTGAGAAGGTACTGGATTTTTTCTTTTTCTTTCCAAAAGCACCCTGTGTACTTTTTTTCTGATCGCTTTTTCTCGCACCTCTTACAGAGCCCATGGCTTTAGGGGCATACTCTTCAAGCGTCTCTTTTGGGATCGGTTTTCCAAGCATACGTTCGACATCTCTTAGTGCTACCATCTCGTTAGGAGAGATCAGTGTTATAGCCAGCCCCTCTCTCCCCGCTCTTCCCGTACGTCCGATACGGTGGATATAGTCCTGTGTCACATGGGGAATATCATAGCTGAATACCACTTCAAGGCTGGGGATATCCAAACCGCGTGCAGCGATATCTGTTGCGACCAGTACCCTGATATTTCCTTCTTTAAAATCAGCGAGTGCCCTGCTTCGTTCTCCAGAGCTTTTCTCTCCATGGATCACCGCCGTTTTCAGTCCTGAGCCATTCAACTCACTCGCAACACTATCCGCTTCAGCTCTCTTTCGTACAAAGACCATAACCTGAGTATAGTTTCTCGAACCGATCAGATAGGAGAGCAGCTCTCCTTTTTTTTCGGCCACAACAGGGTATACCACCTGTGTTACCGTAGAGGCAGCCGTACCCATGCTGTCCACCTCGATCCGTATGGGTTTATGCAGTATCTCACGTGAAAGCTTTTTGAGAGGTGCTGAAAGCGTAGCAGAGATCAGGATATTCTGGCGTTTTTCCGGAAGGTGTTGAAGGATCTGTGACACTTCCCTGACAAATCCCATATCCAGGATCGTATCTGCCTCATCCATCACCAGAAACTTCACCGCCTTCAAGTCGAGTGTTTTTTTGGCAATGTGTTCCAAAAGACGTCCCGTGGTCGCAACGATGATATCTGCACCCTGATGCAGCCTGTTGGCCTGTGCAGTGAGATTGGCACCGCCATACAGCACAACACTTTTAAGCGGCAGATACTTGCCATAGTCCACAAAGCTCTGATGAACCTGTTTGGCAAGTTCACGTGTCGGTACAAGTATCAATGCTTTGGGATAGTGCCTCCCTTCTTCAAATTTTCCTGCAAGGTCCTGAAGGATCGGCAGTGCAAATCCGGCTGTCTTCCCTGTCCCAGTCTGTGCACCGGCCAATATATCACGTCCTGAAAAAACTGATGGTATCAACTCTGCCTGGATAGGCGTAGCTTCTTTATAGCCTTTCTCTTCTATCGCTTTTATGAGGGGTGATTTGAGATGGAGATTGTACACGTCTGTCCTGCTTTACTCTATTTTTTTATAATTATAGCAGATATACACCCGCACTCTTTACTCTAGATAGTTTTATCAGTAGCTTTTCCTGCTCCATCCTCTCCCAAGGTAGTACATTATCATATTATTTTATAGGGATAAGCACTCCAGAAGTCTCGAGACTAAAGAAGTGAGAGAATGGTCACCTATCCAATATCTGTAGGTCGTGCTGCCCTCACCCCGACATCAATGGTGATTTCTTCATAAAGAATGAATGTCGGGATAAGAGTATCGCAGACCTACGCTTCCATTTCCGTGAGTTCTACCACAATCTCTATAGCTTGAAAATGAGGGAAAGGTAACAAGATACGGATAAATTATTAGTTATACTATTGGGAGTTACTTAGACATTCCACCAAAGAACTGGTGGAAGGAGCGAGGTACTTGAAGATCTACAGCTTACTGCTGTTTCCCTTTCATTCCGCCTTTTTTTGACATCATATGACCTTTGATCATATCTTTTTTGATCGTTTTTTCGATCATATGCGCCTTGAACTCGAGTGTAAAGATCTTACGCTGCTCCTCATTGAGGATAGCAAAGACAGATTCCAACAGATCGGCTCTGGCATTGATCTTTGCTTCAGGTTTGCTCAAAAGGACTTTTTTAAATACTTCTCTATCAAAAGTGTTGCCCTTGAATGCATCAAGAGGACAGACAGGCCCCTGCTGTTTCATTGTCATCTTTGCCTGCTTGAAGGTGTTGATCGCATCCGTCACTTTTTGAGCCTGCATAGTGTTTATACCGGTCTTACTCACAGCATTAATCACTTTTTTTACAAAATGCTTTTTCTGCTTATCCTGATGGCTTTTGTTATGCTGCATAGTGTGTCCGGAAGAACCTTGCATTCCATGCTGTGAAGCGATAGCAGATCCTGTGAGCAATGTCGATGCAAGTGTAGTTGCGATTAAAATACGTTTATACATATTTTTCCCCTTTAAGTAATTAATATAGGGAATATCATATCTCAACTAGAATTAAAAAAACATTACCTGGCTTTATTCTCAACCTCTTCCAATCTACGCTTCAGACGCATCTTCTGCTTAGCCACCTCGCGCATATCGGCATCACTGTCACTCTCATCAACGATCTCAACACCCAGAATAGTCTCAACACAATCTTCAAGTGTCACAATTCCTTCAGTCTGGTCATAGCTGTCTACTACCAGGAACATATGGTCTTTACGTTTGATAAAAAGATCCAAGGCTTTGGAGACCGGTATATTTTCAGAGATCTTAAATATCTTCTTTTGAATGTCATGCAATGTCAAGGTATCATCTCTATGTGCATGTTTAAAGATCTTTTTTGTCATTACAAGTCCAGTGATATTTTCGATACTCCCTTCATAGACAGGAATACGGGAGAACTTATAGATTGCCTCTTCATTCTCTATCACATCTTCCAGCGTTCTTGAGTTATCCAATGCATAGACAACAGTTCTGGGTGTAAGAATCTCCTCTACCTTGATACGGTCCAGTTGCAGGATATTTTCGATCACTTCAGACTCCTGTTCTCTAAGTACCCCTTCATCCTCACTGATGAGTGTACTCTCCAACAGCTCCTCTTTGCTTAACCCTGTACTATCTGAACCCTTCTTAATACGGTCCGTCACAAAGAGAGTCATCAATATCACAGGATAGGTCAACCAAATAAACACTCTGATGATATAGGCAGCTATCGGCGCAAGCTGTTTCCAGTAGACTGCACCGATTGTCTTAGGGATAATCTCAGAGAAGAAGAGGATCGCAAAGGTAAGGATCGCAGAGACATAAAAGACGGCTTCATGTCCATAAACATTTTCTGCCTGTGCCCCTACTGCTGCTGCACCTAGCGTATTTGCTACTGTATTAAGTATCAATATTGATGCGATTGATTTGTTGATATTTTCTTTATGGTCACGAAGCAGTGCCCCTGTTTTAGGGCTTTCTCGTTCCAAGACCGAAACAAACGGCATATTAATAGAAAGGAGTACAGACTCCAAAATAGAACAGAGGAACGATATCCCCACAGCCAAAAGAAAAAATAGAATCAATAAGTCCATTGGTGTATTAAAACCTTTATAATAAAATTAGTGTTGCAAGTCCTAAAAAACTGAAGAAACCTACAACATCCGTGACAGTTGTCAAAACGACAGTACTTCCGATAGCAGGATCAACATCCATGCGTTTCAGCAGCAGCGGCACAACAGAACCGAAAAAACCTGCGCTCAGCAGATTGATCACCATAGAAAGTCCTATAACAACCCCTAACATGCCTATATCGAACCATACCGCTGCTATGACACCCATAATCAGTGCAAATAATAATCCATTACCCAGTGAGAGTAATACCTCTTTTTTAATCGTACGGAATGCATCGTGTTTTGCGATATCCCCCAATGCAAGCTGACGGACAACAACCGTCAGAGATTGTGTACCTGCATTACCACCCATCGAAGCAACGATAGGCATCAGTATCGCCAGTGCAACAACACTCTGCAACGTAGACTCGAACATACCTATCACGATAGAAGCTACAATAGCCGTGATCAGATTTACACTCAACCATATTGCCCGTAGTTTACCTGCTCTAAAGATATTTTCATCTTCCTCGGCATCGTCATTCACCCCCGCCAGGTGGTACATCTGGTCTGTTGCCTGTTCATTGATAATATCATAAATATCATCAGAGGTGATACGTCCGAGCAATCTCCCCTTTTCATTGACGATAGGCATGGACGCAAGATCATACTTTTGAAACTTCTGTACGACATCATCTATCTCTTCATGATCCGTAGCAAAAATAGGTCTGTAGTGTTCAGGGTTAACATTGATATTTTCAGCCAAAGATTTCTTGAAATCAAAAATAAGAAGATGGTCCAACCCTACCCCATAGTGTAACTTCTCATGTTCGTCAGTCACAAAAAGATAGGTAACGTTTTCAAGTTCATCCTCTCTGCGCAACCTCGCAAAATCACGGATCACATCATGCACATTCTGCTCAAGCTTTGCCGTATAGACCTCTGTCTGCATATAGGCACCGGCTTCATCATCATGATAGCCTTTCAGCTGAAGAATATCATCCTGTTCCTCTTTGTCCAGTGCAGCAAAGACCTCTTTGGCCTTCTCTTCATCGATCTCTTCAAGCTCCTGAATAAAGTCGGTCTGATCATCCGACTCAAGATCATTCACAGACTCTGCAATCTCTTCGATCGTAAAAGAGTCTATGATATCGCCGAAATAACGGTCAGGCAATTCGAGTGCAACATCCGCAATCAACTCTTTGGGAATAGAATTTACAGCATCATCGAAGCTCTTTTCATCAAGGTCTTTGAGTAAATTAGCGATCTCAGAGGGATGCAGTTCATCTTCACGATGGGCATTAAGATACATTGTCAATTTATCCATAAGATCACCTTTTACCTTTGTATTGTGAAATTATACTCAGTTTTAAAATAGATATGTTTAATCATCTTAGTGAATAAGAGGGATAAGTGTAGAAATTGCAGGTTGACACCGGGACGGTGTCGAGATTATTTTTTATCTTCAGGAAGATCACATTTTTTTGTGATCATACAGAGCGGACAAAAGTTTGTCAAGCCTGCGATCAACGGGATTACTCCAAGGTAGAACCACGCAATACCTGTATAGAGACCTGCTCCGATCAGTACAAGCCCAAGACCAATTCTGAATTTACCACAGAAACTTCTGATTTTATTATAATTCATATAAAATATCCTTATATAACTATTTTTGTAACTATACTAAAGTATTCTTAGAATAAATTGAGAGAAACAGACTCCCGGAAGGAATCTGTATGGAAGAGATTAAAGCTGTGGGCCTGCAGAAGCAAAATCAAATTCACCACCGTTACCATCATAACGGTGGAAGTTTTCCTGGAACATACCTGCAAGCTTGTTAAGCATTGCATCATACTCCTCTTTGTTTGCCCATGTCTCTCTTGGGTTCAAGACTTTATTGTCTTTCACCCCTTCAAGTGTTTTTGGAATGCTTAGGTTAAAGATAGGCAGTGTATCAAACTCGGCATTATTGATAGAACCGTTAAGGATACCGTCGATACATGCTCTGGTATCTTTGATGCTCATACGTTTACCTACACCATACGGACCACCTGTCCATCCTGTATTTACAAGGTATACATTTACTTGATGCTCATCGATCTTTTCACCGAGAAGCTTCGCATAAACAGTCGGGTGCAATGGCAAGAATGCTTCACCGAAACATGCACTGAATGTTGCCTGCGGTTCAGTGATCCCTCTTTCCGTACCGGCAACTTTCGCTGTATATCCGCTAAGGAAATAATACATCGCCTGCTCTTTGTTCAGCTTGGACACAGGAGGAAGTACACCGAATGCGTCAGCAGTAAGGAAGATAATATTGTTTGGATGACCTGCCTGTAGATCCTCTTTATGGTTCTCGATATGCTCGATAGGATAAGATACACGTGTATTCTCTGTCTTGGAACCATCTTCATAGTCAACGTTACCGCTCTCATCAGCAACAACATTCTCAAGCAATGCATCTTTTACGATCGCACCAAAGATCTCAGGTTCACTTTTTTCATCAAGGTTGATCACTTTGGCATAACAACCGCCCTCGAAGTTAAATACACCATTATCATCCCAACCATGCTCGTCATCACCGATCAATGCTCTGTTCGGATCAGTAGAAAGCGTCGTTTTCCCTGTACCAGAAAGACCGAAGAAGAGACATACATCGTTCTCTTTACCGACATTCGCTGAACAGTGCATAGAGAGTTTACCCTCAAGCGGCAGCCAATAGTTCATCATAGAGAAGATACCCTTCTTCATCTCACCACCATACCAGGTACCTCCGATGATCGATGTATTCTCTTCAACATTAAATACAACAAACACATCAGAGTTGAGTCCATGCTCTTTATACTTCTCATTTACAGTTTTACATGCATTGTAGACTGTAAAGTCCGGTTCAAAGTCTTCAAGCTCCTCTTCGGTAGGTCTGATAAACATATTTTTTACAAAGTGCGCCTGCCATGCTACTTCAGAGATAAATCTTACCTTTCTTCTACTCGCTTTACTCGCACCCGCATAAACATCCATCACGTAGATGTTTTTACCGGAAAGCTGAGAAAGCGTAACATCTAAAAGCTCGTCATAAATCTCTTTATCGATCTTCTTATTTACATCACCCCAAGCGATATGCTCATTAGAAGGTGCCTGATCTACAAAATACTTATCTTTAGGACTTCGACCAGTAAAAATACCTGTGTCACACATCGCAGTACCTGTACTGGAGATCTTACACTCTCCATGGTTCACTTCATGTGCCTGGAGTTCATCATAACTTAAATTGTAATAGATTTCCCCAATATTTTTTAGTCCTAGCTTATCTAGTCCATTTGGTATCTTGTTAGCCATAATTCTTTCTTTTGCCTCTTTTTTTTATTTAAATATTGACAGCAATACACCTGCTGCAACCGCTGAACCAATAACGCCGGCCACATTTGGACCCATCGCATGCATGAGAAGAATATTACCAGGTTTTTCCTCCATACCTACTTTATTGACAACCCTTGCCGCCATTGGTACTGCAGATACACCTGCTGCACCGATAAGAGGATTGATCGGCTCTTTACTGAATTTGTTCATGATCTTCGCCATAATCACACCCGCTGCCGTCCCTGCAGAGAATGCAAGAAGACCGATGATCATAATACCGAGTGTCTCCAGTACAAGGAACTTGTCTGCTGCAAGTTTTGATCCTACACCAAGCCCGAGGAAGATCGTAACGATATTGATCAAAGAGTTCTGCATCGTATCACTCAGTCTATCTACCACACCTGACTCTTTCGCAAAGTTACCGAATGCAAATGCACCGATAAGCGGCGCTGATTCAGGAAGGATCAACATGGTTAGCATGATCACAACGATAGGGAAGATAAGCTTCTCTCTTCTGTGTACTTTTCTCTGCACCGTCATTTTGATCACACGCTCTTCTTTTGTCGTGAGTGCTCTCATTATCGGTGGTTGGATAACCGGTACAAGTGCCATATAGGAATATGCTGCAACGGCAATTGCCCCAACATCTCAGGCGCAAGTCTGTTTGCGATGAAGATCGAAGTCGGGCCATCCGCCCCACCGATGATCGAGATCGCTGATGCATCTTTCAAAGAGAATCCGATCGCCACTGCACCGATAAGTGATCCGAAGATACCAAACTGTGCTGCACCACCGAGGATCGCTGTTTTAGGGTTTGCCAGAAGCGGTCCGAAGTCTGTCATCGCACCGACCCCCATAAAGATCAATAGAGGGAAGAATTCATTGGCAATACCCATATTGTAGATAATACCTAGCATTCCGTGTTCCCCAGCCATATTCGCAAGCGGGATATTGGCCAGAAGACCACCGAATGCGATAGGGATCAAAAGCAGCGGTTCAAAGTTTTTAGCAATTGCCAGATAAAAAAGGATAAAGACGATCGTAAGCATGATCAGACGGCCAAGTGATGATTCAAAGGCACTCATCAATCTTCCGTTTCCATCCGGTTCAGCTGTCATCTCTTCATCAGCAGTATCAACGATCGCATTGATACCTGTAGTCTGCCAGAAGCTTTCAACAAGCTCCGTGACACTTTTAGGCTTATACTGCTCTTCCTGTTTCTCTTCTGCAGCAGCCGGTGCTTCATGTGCAGAACTTGCCTGCGTAAATGAAGTAAGAGCTACTACACTGAAAAGCAGTGAAAGTAGGATCTGTTTGACTCTCATAATTACTCCATTGTAGCTAGAAGTTGTTGGTCAGCAACCGCATCATTGACATTTACATTGATCGTCGCAATTTTACCGTCTTTAGGCGCAACGATATCGATCTCCATTTTCATCGCTTCAAGGATCATGATCTTATCACCCTCTTTTACACTGTCGCCCGGGCTTGCAAGAATTTTCCAAACATTACCCGGAGTTTCAGAGTTAATATGAAGTGATCCTTCTCCTGCTTCTACTGCAGACGGTGTTGCCGCTTCTGCCACTGCTGTTGCCGGTGCTGCTGCTGCCGGTGCAACTTGAATATCTGCATTCCCTTCTGCTACCTGTACACTGTATTGTTTACCGTCTACTACTACTGTATAATTTCCTGCCATTTCTTTATCTCCACTACAATTATTTTCACCTTTTCTTACCATGAGAGGCCCCTCGCCTTTCAGGAACGCAATACCCTTTTGATCACATGACGCTGCGATGAAGATGTTCTCTTCAGTCGTCGGAAGTTCTTCCTCTTCAAGTACTTTCGTCCAGTGTGCGATAGACTTGTTCTCATCACGATCTGCGATATCAAGAGGATTCTCTGTGGTAGGCTCCAACTTGAGTTTCTCACCAGCCATTTTGATGATCTCAGGATCCGCTTCAACCGGAGTTTTACCGAAGTATCCCAATACCATACGTCCGTACCCAGGAGCGATCTGCTTCCATGGTCCGAACATCACGTTTGCGTATGCCTGCTGCCAGTAGAACTGACTTACAGGAGTGACAGAGGTACCGTAACCACCACGCTCAACCACCTCTTTCATCGCAAGGATCACTTCATCAAACTTCTCAAGGTCACCCGCATCTCTCATCATCTGTGTATTTGCAGTCAATGCACCACCCGGCATCGGTGAGAAAGGAATAAGCGGTGATACCTGAGTCGCTTCAGGCGGAACCATATATTCTGCCAGACACTCTTTGAGTCTCTCTTCATACTTAAGCACTTTATTAAGTTCAAGGTCACCAAGGTTAAAGTTTGTTCCCTTCGTTGCATGTAGCATCGTAAGGATATCAGGCTGAGAAGTACCACCGCTTACAGGTGATGCGGCAAGGTCGATACCGTTAGCCCCTGCTTCGAGTGCCGCAAGGTATGCAGCTACAGATACACCGGCAGTTTCATGTGTGTGGAGTCTAAGGTGTACTTCATCACCAAGAAGTTTTCTCGCCATTGAGATCGTCTCATAGACCTTGTGAGGATTTGCTGTCCCTGAAGCATCTTTGAAACATACAGAGTCAAATGCAATACCGCTGTCAAGAATATTTCTAAGCGTCTTTTCATAGAATGCTACATCGTGTGCACCTTTACACCCCGGAGGAAGGTCCATCATCGTTACAACCGCTTCATGATTCATTCCGTGTTTTTTGATACATTCAGATGAGTACATAAGATTGTTGACATCATTGAGCGCATCAAAGTTTCTTACGGTAGAAGTTCCATGCTTTGCAAACATTTTTGCAAAAAGATCGATCATCTCACGACTACCCGTATCAAGCATCACAGTGTTGATACCGCGTGAAAGGATCTGTAGATTTGCATCTTTTCCGACGATCTCTCTAAATCCATCCATCATATCAAATGCATTCTCTTGAAGATAGAAGAAGAGTGACTGGAATCTTGCCCCGCCACCAAACTCAAAGTGTGTGATCCCTGCTTGTTTTGCAGCTTCTACCGCCGGGAAGAAGTCATCCATAAGTACACGACCGCCGAAGACAGATTGAAATCCGTCTCTGAAGGTTGTATCCATAATATCAATATATTTTTTTGCCATTTACGATACCTTGCTTTGATTTGTTATTTATTTTTTCGAAATTCTGTAACAGCAGCGATAATCGCAGCGACACGTGCCGACTCATCACTGTCAGAGGAAGAAGGAGCTGCAGGAGCTGCAGAAGGCTCTTCATCAGGGAAGTATTTTGAGATGATCTTCGCCTGAAGGTTAACTACTTGAACAAGTATGATCAGAAAGAGGAACACAACCCCCATTCCCAAGACCATAAACTTGACACTTTCGACCAATAAATTTACTTCGGTTTCCATATTGTCTCACTTTATAAGTAATATCAGATTTTAAAATAAATTAGCTTTTTAAAAGGTAAAAATGCTTAATTTATCGACGTTTTCGGCCACGATTCTTTTTACGTGTTTCTTTTTGTTCATTTTCATACGCTTGCATCATATGATCCACACTCTTTTGATCAAATCCTATCTGGCTTCCGATCTTTGAGTCTTCTTTTTCTATCAGCTGGGAGAGAAGTTTTTCAAGCAATACCTCTTGATCCATATCATGAAGATAATCCAACAGCTCTGATGCACCTGAATGTACAGGAAGATCACGTATCTGTTCTGAGAGAGACTCCATTCTCGATTGATCGATCCCGTTCTCACCTGTGATCGTAGCAAGCTGCATCTCTGCACCTACCTCTTTCTGGATACGCTGGAGCTCTCTGAACTCCTCCGTCGTGACAAGTGTAATGGCCTGCCCTTTTTTACCCGCACGACCGGTACGTCCGATACGGTGCACATAGCTCTGCGGATCAAACGGGATATGATAGTTAAAGACATGGGTAACACCCTTGACATCCAAACCTCTGGCAGCGACATCGGTTGCCACCATGATCTTGGTCTCACCTCTTCTATACCCTTTGATGATCAACTCGCGCTCTTCCTGCTCAAGGTCACCATGCAGTCCGCCTGCATTAAAGCCGAGTGCCTGCAGATGCTCTGCGAGTCTGTCTACTTCACGCTTCATACGACAGAAGATGATACACTTGTTTGTCTTTTCTGTTTCAAGCAGTTTGACGATCGCTTCGTCTCTTTGATTCTCTTCTATCACATAGTAACGCTGTTCGATCACGTTATTGGTCGTCTCTTCTTCATTGACTACCGAGATGAACTCAGGCTTATAGAGGATCTCTTCTGCCAGATCTTTGATAGGTTCCGGCATCGTAGCAGAGAAAAGCAATGTTTGTCTGTTTTGAGGTATATACTCGAAGATCTCTTTGATATCATCCAAAAAGCCCATATCAAGCATCTCATCCGCTTCGTCAAGTACAACGATCTCCGGATTGAAGGTATCGATCTTCCCTTTACGGTAAAGATCTTTGAGTCTACCCGGTGTTGCTACTACGATCTGTACACCCTTATGGATCAATGCGATCTGTCTGCCGTACCCTACACCACCGTATACGGTGAGTGTACGGATACCTGCAAAACGTCCGAGATGATAGAGCTCATCACTTACCTGAGTTGCCAGTTCACGGGTCGGAGTGATGACCAATGCACGTTCACACTCTCCCTTTGCGATCTTATCCAACATAGGCAATCCGAAAGCAGCTGTTTTCCCTGTTCCGGTATGTGCCTGTCCTACCAGATCAGAACCCCCTTCAATGATCGGTATTGCAGATTGTTGAATCGGACTCGGTTCTCTGAAACCTGCAATCTTCACACCCTTAAAAAGGTCCTTATGAAAATTAAATTCTTTAAATGTCATTTTTTTGCCTTATAGTCTGTCCAAAAAATGTTTTGAACTTATCAAAGTCTCCCGCAAGAGACTCTATAAATTCAAACTAGATCATTGTAAGTAAAAGGATGCCCAGTATGATCCTGTACCAGCCAAATGCCACAAAGGTAAAGCGCTGCAGAAATACCAAAAAAAGCTTGATCGTCAGATATGCCACGACAAATGCCGTGACAAACCCTATGATAAACGCACCCCAATTCGCATCGGTAAATTCACTATAGTGCTTGAGCAGATCATATCCGCTTACCGCAGCCATCACCGGTATCGCCAGCAAAAAAGAGAACTCTGCAGAGGCTTTTCTGTCCATACCTACCAAAAGGCCGCCGATAATGGTCGCACCGGCCCTGCTTGTCCCCGGAATCAAAGAGAAGATCTGTGCGATACCGATCCAGAGTGCCTGCTTGTAGGTTACCTGTTCAACATCAGCGGTATGCGAGTTCTCCTCTTTATAAAACCGTTCTACGATCAGGAAGATGATACCTCCGAGTATGAACATCCATGCCACGGTCTCAACGGTAAACAGTGTTTTGATCATATCTTTGAAGATAAAGCCGACGATAGCTAAAGGAAGAAAAGCGATGAAAAGTTTTTGCCAAAGGGAAATTTTTTTGAAAGAGATTTTTTCTCTGTAGAGAAGTAAAACAGCCATGATCGCTGCAAATTGGATGATCACCTCATACGCTTTGGTCAAGTGATCCTGTGATACCCCCAGAAACTGACTGGCCACGATCATATGCCCCGTTGAAGAGATAGGTAGAAATTCCGTAAAGCCCTCGATAATCCCTATGATTATCGCCTGAATAACATCCAAACTGTTTCCTTATATCATCGAGCTGAAGTAGCTCTCATCTTTGGCTAACAGCGCTTTAGGCGTACCGCTGTCAACTACGCTGCCGTCTTCAAGTACATAGATATACTCTGCACTCTTGATCGTACTGAGCCTGTGTGCGATCGTAATCACTGTCTTCTCTTTCAAGAACGCCTGCAATGCGGCAAAAAGCTTCTCTTCCGTGTGCACATCCAGTGCGGAAGTAGACTCATCAAAGATCACGACTCGAGGATCACTCAGTATCATCCGCGCGATAGCCACTCTCTGCCTTTGACCGCCGGACAGTTTGATACCGTCTTTTCCTACCAGTGTATCCAGTCCATTCTCAAGACCGGCCAACACTTCATCAAGTTGTGCAATATGCAGTGCTTTCTTGATCGCCTTGTCACTATAGCGCTTGCCAAGTGTCAAGTTAAAGCGCATTGTATCATTAAAGAGTTTAGGATGTTGCAATATCAGATGGATATTTTCACGGATTGTTGAAAGTTGCAGCCTTGTGTGTGAAATATCCCCATAGAGGATTTCACCCTCTTCAAAGGGGTAGAAACCGACAAGGATATTTGCCAGTGTGGTTTTGCCCGAACCGCTGGCTCCGACCAACGCTACTTTTGAACCGGAGGGTATATGCATACTGATATCTTTCAATATCTTTTTCTCTTTATGGTAACTGAAAGAGAGACCTTTAACCTCTATACCAAGTGTCTTGCACCCTTCAAAAGGATTATCTTTTTGCACGACTCTTCTCTCCTGTTCCAGGTCAAAGACAGTGTTGATACGTTCACAGGCTGCATTCGCCGTAGAAAGGACATACTGGAAGTTGATGATATCCTGCGTCGGTGTGACCATCACCCAGAGATAGGAGAAGATCGCAAGCATCAGACCTACGGAGAGATCAGAGTATGCCACGGCCAGGATACTCACCGCACGGAATATCTCATACCCTCCCAGAAATACAAGGTAAGAGAACTTGATCGCTGCATCACTCTTATAACCGTAAGCGGTTGCATGTGCTTTAAGCTCTTCTGCTTTCGTTTCCGCTTTCTTAAAAAAGTAGCTCTCTTTATTGGCTGCACGGATCTGATGAAACAGCTCCAGTGTCTCGGTCAGTGCATCCTGAAAGACCGCTACTGCCCTGTTCTCTTCTTTTTTTAGTTTACCGATATTTCGTGAGAGTTTGGCAGTGAAGAAAACCACCATCGGGTTGGTGATCAGGATAAAGAGTGCCAGCTGCCAGTGTATCCAGAGCAGGACAACGGCGGAAAAGGTCAACGTCAGTGAAGCGATGATAAGCTTGGAGATCGTCGTACTGACAAAACTGTCTATCGTCTCCACATCGGTCACCAGCTTGGAGGTCACTGCCCCTACTCTCATCATCTCATACTCTTTGAGTGAAACACGTTGGAGATGTTTGAGCAGTGCCTGTCTCATCTTAAAGGTGATATCTTTCGAGATCGTCACAAAAATCTTGGACTGCCATACGCCCAGAAGCACACTCGTCAGACGAAGTACCAGGATCAGGACCAAGGTCGCAAAGACATACCCTTTGATATCACTCTGCCACAGGTTCACCTCTATCCAGGCGATATATCCATGGGATTTTCCAAGTAGAAGTTCATCAACAAGTATCGGGATAAAAAGTGGGATTGCAACGATAAGAAGCGTGGCTGAGAGGGCAACAGTATTGCCCAGAATCAGCGTCTGTTTATGCTGTAGTAACTGCCTGATAATGCCTTTGATACTACAGCGGTTTTTTTGCATTAGATCGCGTCTACGACTTTCAGGATCTCTCTAAGATCTTTGGTATCCACACAGTGTGTCGCAGCCTCTTTCAGTACAGGCTTTCCGCAAAAGGCGATACGTGTATCGGCATGGGCGAACATACTCAGGTCATTGGCACCGTCACCCACAACCAGCGTATCTTCACGTCCTGCACCAAGCAGTCCCTGCATACGTACGATCATATCGCCTTTGGCCTCAGAGTACATCATCTCTCCCCCGACTTCACCGGTCAGAATACCGTTCTCGGCATGCAGGAAATTAGAGAAATCCGCATTGATCCCCAGTCTTTCGCAGGCAGGTTTTGTCGCATTTCTGAAACCACCCGAGAAACAGACTACGGTATACCCACGCTCTTTCAATCCTGCTACCACTTCCTGGGCACCGGGCATCATAGGAAGGTCGCTGCAGATCGCGTTGACCTTCTCCTCTTCCAAACCTTCCAGCAATGCTACCCTTGCCCGAAGTGATTTATAAAAATCCAACTCTCCCGCCATGGCACGCTCAGTGATCGAAGCTACCTGTTCTTCCAGTCCCAGCGGTGCTGCCAAAAAGTCGATGGTCTCGCCATCCATCAATGTTGAATCAAAATCAAAAACTGCCAGTTTGGACATAATTACCCTCTATGTATATTTTGGATAGAATTATAGCCAATTAACCCAAAATCCCTAGTAAAAGGCCCATTTTAGATGTTTGAAGCTTTCTGTAACAATTTATGTCATGAAAAACCGTTTATCACTGTAGAGGTCAACCCGCCGCACGGTGCATCACTCGATCCTGTCATCGATGCGATCAAAAAAAGCAACCTTGTCGAAAAGGTATCGGGTTTTTCATGTACGGATAACCCGCTTGCCAAACTCAAGATGTCAGGCGTGCTCTCCGCGATCAAACTGCAACAGACCTTCGGTAAACCGGTGATCGCTACGATGAGTATGAGGGATAAAAACAAGCTCTCACTTCAATCCTCTCTCCTTGGTGCCAATGACTTCGATCTCCGTTGTATCCTTGCTCTCACCGGCGATCCTGCTAAACTTTCAGACCAGCCTGAGGTGAAAGGGGTTGTAGAGCGTGACTCTACCCTGCTTCTAAGTATCATCTACCACCTGAACAATGGAGTGGACTACTCAAACAAACCACTCAACCCGGCACCAAAACCGATCTATCCGTTTGCCGTGAGCAACTCCTATGCCAAGGATATGAAGAGACTCCAAAAGAAGATCGTAAAAAAACTCGACTATGGGGCAAGAGCGATCATCACACAGCCGGTCTATGACCTGGAAAATGCCAAAGAGCTTCTGGAGATCTTTGAAGAGGCAAAAGAGATGAGTATCCGTGACACGGCCAAAGAGGCACAACTGGTACTTGGACAGTTCCCGCTTGTCGCGGCACGTACAGCCAACTTTATCGATGACAAAGTACCCGGAATCAGCGTACCAAAAGCGATCATTGACGAGATGAACCTCGCAGCGATGGATGGAGTTGAGAGAGAAAAAGAGGTAGGATTCGCCCTCTCCAAACGTATCTTTGACGAGATGATGGAGCTGCACGGAAAAGTGCATCTGATGACGCACAATAGATTTGATCTTTGTAGTGAGTTAATAGGATAACTGACGTTACCCATCTCCAAATCCCTTTGTGCTCTTGATAAACAACATCTGGATTCCCGATCGGGTCGGGAATGACGGATGCCGATCATCTTTTTGAACCAGTTATTCCACACTTTTAGATTATAATAACCTGCCGTCATCCTCGGGCTAGACCCGGGGATCTAGAGGTTAAGCAGCCGTGTACATTCAAAGTTCTCTGTAGCAATCACTCTGGATTCCCGATCGGGATCGGGAATGACGAATGCCGATCGTTTGATTTAATATCAGTTATTTCATACCTCTACATCATTATTGTCATCCTCGGGCTGGACCCGGGGATCTAGAGGTTAGGTAGCCGTGTAGATTGAAAGTTCTCAGCAGCAATAACTCTGGATTCCCGATCGGAGTCGGGAATGACGAATATCAACCATTAGTGAATAATATTTCTATACAAATCATTCCACTCAGGATTCTCTTTTTCTATCAAATCAACCTTCCATTGCCTATTCCATTTTTTGAGCTGTTTTTCGCGTTTGATAGCCTCTTCTATACCGTCATACACTTCATAATAGACCAGTTTATAAATATGATACCGTTTAGAGAAACCTTCAGCAAGGCTGTTTTTATGTTCATAAATGCGTTTTGCTATATCAGATGTTACACCAATATACAATGAGCCATTTTTCTTACTAGCCAAAATGTAGACAACTGGTTGCATTTGTGACTCCTAAGTTTTTATTACTTTAGCAAAGCCACTTTTTATTCATATAATATCTTTCAAATTGTCATATTATTCTTACTGTGTAACGCGTAAATCCCCTGTATCTAAGGCTCTGGATTCCCGATCGGGGTCGGGAATGACGAATGCCGATCGTTTGATTTAATATCAGTTATTTCATACCTCTACATCATTATTGTCATCCTCGGGCTGGACCCGGGGATCTAGAGGTTAGGTAGCCGTGTAGATTGAAAGTTCTCAGCAGCAATAACTCTGGATTCCCGATCGGGGTCGGGAACGACGGATGGAATCACAGCTGATCACCTTTCCTCTATCCGTAGGTCGGGATACCCTTATCCCGACACCCATGCTTTATGGAGAGGCCATCTATGGTGTCGGGGTGAGGCACCCCGACCTACGATAGTATGACGCCTCGGGCGAGACATAACGAGCGTCAGGTAAACTTACTGAGCACCCTCACCGGACTGCTGCTTTTCAATCTCTTTACGGACCATATCCATATCAAGTTCCTGTACCTGTCTGATCACATCTTTCAGTCCCTCTTCAGGCAAGAGTCCCGGCTGCTGGAAGATAGCGATATTGTCTCTCAGGATGATCGTTGTCGGGATCGACTGGATCTGGAAGTGGCTTGCTATTGCCTGCTCCTCTTCAGTGTTAACTTTTCCAAAAAGAATATCCGGATACTCCCCTGATACTTTTTCAAAGATCGGACCATACTGTTTACAAGGACCACACCATGGTGCCCAAAAATCTATGATAACAATATCGTTGGATGTAACCTTTTTATTGAAGTTCTCTGCAGTCAAATTTTCTAATGCCATTTATTATCCTAATAATTTTAATAGGGTGTCATTATGACATATCGGACTGAAATTAACTCTATTCTCTTTATAAAACGTTAAACTTCTCCTGCTATACTGTCTCAAAATATTTTAGGAGTATTAATGTCTGAATTAATGAAGTTTAAATTCGTCAACAAGATCGAGGGACTCTCTTTCATCATCCTTATCTTTATCGCTATGCCGCTGAAGTACAGTTTTGGATACCCGATCGCTACGAAAATCGCAGGAATGGCACACGGTCTGCTTGTATTTGTCTTTATCTATCAGATCATTCAGGCAAAGAAAGAGGCCGGATTTACTATGAAAGAGACTGCGCTCTACTCTATCCTCTCACTTATCCCGTTCGGTTCTTTCTATACAGACAAACTGCTTGTTAAGAAGATAGAAGACTCCAAGGTCAAAGCGTAACCATCAACGCTATCACAGCGTAACGTGTAGCTTTGGCTACCGCTACGATCACTACAAACCGCTTAAACTCATATCTCAATACACCTGCAATGAATGTCAATGGATCCCCGATGATAGGCATCCAGGAGAGCAGCAGTGACCATCCGCCGTATTTCCCAAATGAGCTGCTGGCCTGTTGCATCTTCTCTCTGCTCAGATAACCCCTCTTCTCAAGATAGGCTTCACCCTTGAGCCCCAGCCAGTAGTTGACCATAGACCCCAATGTATTTCCCACCGAAGCGACCAGCCAAAGCAACCAGACGATATGACCTTCAGAGATATCATAAAGCAGTAGTGCTTCGCTTCCCATTGGCAAAAGCGTAGCGGAAACAAAAGCGATAAAAAAAAGTGTGAGGTAAGCCATCAGAGTCTTTTAAAGTGTAACTCCCCATTCTCTACAACACCGACTTTCCCTTGACATGCCAATGAAGGAAGAGAGATGTACTTGCCGATCGTTTTCGCCTGATGAAAGTGCCCTTCTATCACGAGATCTACCTCTTGGTAGTGTTCTAGTATCTGCCCGACACGCGCTTCAAAATCTACAAACGGATGGCATATTTTCTTATGAGCGAGTTTACTCATACGGTCATTGATAATGCGTTTTTGAAAAGGTTTAAGTAGTGTAAGCGTTGTCTTGTTACGTAGAAGCTTGCAGTAGAGATCATATCCAAACCCCGTCACATATTTGTCCCCATGCGAAAGTGCAACCTTTTGGCCGTTTAGCGTATAGTATACCGGCTGCTCCTCTCTGCTATAGACCCGGATATCAGGGAAAAGTGCTTTGAGACAGAAGTCATGGTTCCCCTCAAGGTAGATGAACTCTATTTCTTTGGAGAGACTTTGCAGTAGTTCTATCGCTTCAGCAGAGAATGTCTGGATATAGTCGTTATAGCCAAAAAGAAGATCGAAGTTGTCCCCCATCAAAAAGATTTGAGGGGTTTGGATCTCTTTGGCTGCGATCTTTTGAAGTAGTGTAAGAAAGGCATCCCCGTGATGGGGGTAGTGGGAATCGGCGATAAAGATAGCATTTTCTTTAATCTCTCTATTTCCCACACTTAAACCTTTTATACGTTTCTCTCTACTTTCATTACCTGCTACCTGATTAAGGCATATAGGCGATGGTAGGGAGTCCCGTCCCTTCAGGGAGTCCGCACATCAGGTTTGCTGCTGCCAGCGCTTGTGAGCTTGCTCCACGCAGGAGATTGTCTATCGCAGAGTTGACGAAGAGTGCATTGCCGTTTTTCTGTGCATAGATATCACAGAAGTGCGTACCTGCCGTACTCTTGATATCTACAGGTTTCTCTCTGATACGGATGAACGGATCGTTCTTGTAATGTTCTCTCAACACTTCAAGCGGATCGATATCCTCTTTAAGCACAGCATAACATGATACCAGTTCTCCACGTGTTGCAGGGATAAGATGCGGTACGAAGTTGACCTGCATCTTCGCACCATGTACCTTCTCTATCTTCTCAGCGATCTCCGGAGCATGACGATGCTTCAGTGGATTGTATGCGAAGATATTGTCATTGACCGTGACGAAGTGTGTTGTCTCACTAAGCTTCTTACCTGCCCCGCTTACACCTGACTTCGCATCAACAAAAAGCGGTGCATTCGTATCCAGGTACGGAATAAACGGCAAGATACCAAGCAGTGTCGCTGTAGGGTAACACCCCGGTCCTGCTGCAAGATCGGTCTTTTTGAGCGCTTCACGGTAGTACTCGATCAATGCATAGACCGAGCTGTCCAGATGCTCCTTGTCTTCATGTTCGCAGTAGTTTGCTTCATAGGTATCCAGTTCCAGACGGTAGTCTGCTGAAAGGTCTACCACTTTTACACCTTTAGCCAACAGCTCTTTAGCAAATCCCATGGATGCTTTATGAGGCAGTGCAAGAAATACCAGGTCACACTTCTCAGCTACATCTTCTGCTGAGGCCTTATCGACCTTCAGTGAGATCACATCTTCAAGTGACGGGTGAAGTGCCTCGATCATCGTATCACCCGTTGTAGTTGCTAGATAGCATAGTTGGAATCGGGGATGAGTCACTAGCATCTTCACTAGTTCCAGCCCTGTATATCCACTTGCGCCTACTACACCTACTTTTATCATCTATTGTCCTTTAGTCCAGTTTAATCTCTTCGTAGCATATCTCTTCGATATCGTACGTCTTATCTCCGCTTGGAAGACTTACTTCGATCTCTTCACCCTCTTCTTTTCCTATCAATGCACGTGCCATAGGTGACTGGATAGAGATGAGTCTCTTGGAAGGGTCAGATTCGTATGCACCTACGATCGTGTATTTTACCTCTTCATCTGTATCATGATCAGTCATTACCACGGTTGATCCGAAACTCACTCTTGCGTGAGGAAGTTTTGACGGGTCCACTACCTGTGCACGCCCTACCACATCTTGTAGTTCAGTGATACGTGCTTCCATCAAGCCCTGCTTCTCTTTTGCTGCATGGTATTCAGCATTCTCTTTGAGGTCACCTAGTTCTCTCGCCTCATCGATCACCTTCGCGATCACGCCTCTTTCGACATTTTTAAGATGCTCAAGTTCTTGTGATAGTTTTTTAAATGTTGCTTCCAGCATCGGCTCTTTTTGCACGACTCTTCCTTCTTTTTAAATGTGTTTTTTGAAATATATTATAAATTTTAAGTATTATACCAAAAAGATTTTTTAAAGAGGTGCCGATGAAACATATACTGGTAACGAATGATGATGGTTTTGAGTCCAAAGGGCTTCATGCGCTGGTAGAAGCACTCAAACCTTTAGCAAGAGTTACGGTCGTAGCTCCTACGATGGAAAAGTCAGCCTGCGGACACTCCCTGACCCTCACTCGTCCACTCCGTTTTATAGAGCTGGATGATGATTTTTTCAAACTTGATGACGGTACACCGACAGACTGTGTCTTCCTCTCTCTCAATAAACTTTTTGATGAGGAGTACAGACCTGATCTTGTCATTTCCGGGATCAACAAGGGTGCGAACATGGGAGAAGACATCACCTACTCAGGGACAGCATCTGCAGCGATGGAAGCTGTACTGCAGGGGATACCGGCTATTGCCGTCTCACAGGTCTGTATCGACAAGTGTCAAAATATCGATGATATGGGGTATGACCTGGCCCAAAAGAGTATCGCTACTTTGGTAGAGCGCATCTTTGAAGGAGAGTTCCCTCTGCCTGAACGCAAATTTCTCAATGTCAATATCCCTCCGATCAAGGCGCAAGAGTCCCAGGGATTTAAAGTGACGCGGGCAGGAAAACGTGCTTACGGCAATGACGCGCATGTACACTGGAACCCCAGAGGACATGAGTACTACTGGATAGGCCTGCCGCGGCTTGACTGGCACATCACTGAAGGGCATATCACCGATTTTGAAGCGATCAGACAAAACTATATCTCCATCACTCCTGTGCATCTTGATATGACCAGCCATGATGATATCACAGCGTTGGAGGAGTGGTTATGACCGGCTCTTCGTCATTCCCGACCCCGATCGGGAATCTAAAAACAGATGAACCACAGTATGTAGATAGCAAAATTATAAGGGTTATACCATGAGATATGAACGTTGTCGAATGCTCTTCGGTGAAGAGGGGTTTGAAAAGCTACAAAATGCCAAGATACTTATCCTCGGTGTAGGAGGCGTCGGCTCGTATGCACTGGACTGTCTCTACCGCTCCGGAGTAAAAGATATCACGATACTCGACTATGACCGTTACGATGAGACCAACCAGAACAGACAGATCGGATCTGAAGCGACCGGCATGCTCAAAACCGAGCGTCTGGCAGAACTCTATCCCGGGATCAAAACGATCGATCAGCAGATGGATATGGCATGGGTAGAGAGATTTGATTTCGAACCCTATGACCTGATCATCGATGCGGCAGATACGACTAAAGTGAAGATCGAAGTAGCCAAGAAGTGCTACAAGAAGCTTATTATGTCGGTAGGTTCGGCCAAACGTTTTGATACCTCCAAGATAGAGGTGGCAAGCATCTGGAAAACACACGGGGATGCATTGGCACGCAAGATACGTAACGAACTCAAAAAAGCAAGGTTCAACAGAAACTTTACTGTCGTCTATTCACCGGAGGAGGACCAATGCAAGGTCAAGGGCTCCTGTGTTGCCGTAACTGGAGCTTTTGGACTAACCGTCTGTTCAGAAGCGATCAAAAAGATACTCTCTTCTTAATTTTTACACTTGCAAATGTCTTTTTTTTGCACTATACTATAACTTCAACTTAACCAAAAGATAATAAGGAGGGATGAATGAAAAAGTCATTAAGTTTATTGGTTGTAGGGATCAGTCTTTTTGCATTGAATGGATGCGGGGACAATGATATCAATGAAATAGCATTGGAAGAACTGCAGGATGGTTACAGCCTGAAGTTAAGTGATGTGGAAGGGGATAGCGTAACCGTAAAGAGCAGTGAAGCTGAAGCACAAATTGTACAGCCTCAAACATACATCTATAAGTTCTGTGGTCTTACAAAACAACCTGCAGAGGCTGAAGTTGAAATGGTGTTGAGTGACGGGAATTATTACAAGTACACTACTGAGGGTGTGTTGTCTGCAAATGGTAACTTTTGGGTCTACACGGATCGTTTGGAATTGGAAGGCAATCCATATACCATTTATACCGATACTTCCAGCTTCAAAACAGGATCTACTTATGAAAGTGATGGTACTTATGATGTAAAAGTCGATAAGATCGATGCCATTCGTTGTGAGGATATCCCCGAACCACTCTAAGAGGTATAAGCACCTACAAACGATATAGAACGGGTTTGAAATAAAACCCGTTTGAAACATATTTTTGTATAGATGACCTACCCTTGGAACGGTGATCATTGTTTCTATTTCATTACAGGTTTTATGATGGCAAGTTTAACCGGAGATTATTCTATTTCTCACTTTCCGCGTCAAGTCTAAAACGGCAATCACCCAAGGTAATGGTCTTTCCTTTTTTTACCTCTGCCAGAATATATTCCCATGTCGCTTCCACGTCAGTCTCAGGCATCTCTTTTTCGATGATATTCATCGCTTCATGCCTGGAGATTTTCGACCACTTTTTTTCATAGGTATATTGGGTAACTATCTCCACGCTATCCACCCTTCCTATATCCAGCCCAGTTCGGCAAAGATCGGTTCCATCTCCATCCACCAGTTCTGGAATCTTACCGAGATGTCACTGATCGCTTCGTCTTCTTCTCTCCACTCTTCCAGTTTTTCTATGATCAGCGGTTTATCCTCTTCTGTTACTTTCTCTGATTTTTGTACGTGCTGGATCACTTCTTCAATTTTTTCTTTCATTGTGCTACACTCCTAACTGTTTTAAATATTGTAGTTGATTCTGCATTAAAATGTCAATAAGTTTTTATCTCTAATAGTGTATTGTTCTACATAAAGGAGACAATAATTTAAAATGAACGGACAAACACTACTGAATTTTATCAGAAAAGAGTCATCAGCGGGTATTATCCTGATCATGGTCACCATCGCAGCACTCCTGCTTCAAAATGGACCGCTCTCAAGCTACTATACGAGTTTTTTGCACACGCCTGTGGAGATACGTTTCGGTGATCTGCAGATCGCCAAGCCGCTCCTGCTGTGGGTCAATGACGGATTGATGGCTGTCTTCTTCTTTATGATAGGCCTGGAGGTCAAAAGAGAAGTGATGGAGGGGCACCTCTCATCCATACGGCAGATCACACTGCCGGCTATTGCAGCAGTCGGCGGTATGGTCATGCCTGCAGTCGTCTTCCTTCTTTTCAATACAGGCAATGAATTTGCGATGAACGGATGGGCGATACCCACTGCCACCGATATCGCCTTTGCACTGGGTATCCTCTCTCTGCTGGGACCGCGTGTACCCGTCTCACTCAAGATCTTTCTGATGGCACTGGCGATCATCGATGACCTTGGGGCCATTATCATTATCGCACTCTTCTA
This sequence comes from Sulfurovum sp. MH2-6, assembly GCF_058374785.1. Classification (NCBI taxonomy): domain Bacteria; kingdom Pseudomonadati; phylum Campylobacterota; class Epsilonproteobacteria; order Campylobacterales; family Sulfurovaceae; genus Sulfurovum; species Sulfurovum sp. MH2-6. The sequence continues at coordinate 1,115,125 of NZ_CM178170.1, read as the reverse complement.
TACGACAGAACTCTCAACGACATCGATCATCATTGCCAGTATCGCATTGGCAACGCTGTTTATATTCAACCGTATGAAGGTGACCAAACAGTCACTCTATATCGTAGTGGGTATCGTGCTGTGGGTTTCCGTACTCAAGTCAGGAGTGCATGCGACCTTGGCCGGAGTAGCACTGGCATTTATGATACCGCTCTATTCGGAAGATGAGCGAGGACAGTCATTTTCCATGCTCAAAACAATGGAACACGGACTGCACAACTGGGTAGCCTTCTTTATCCTTCCCCTGTTTGCTTTTGTCAATGCCGGTGTAGACCTCAGAGGTATTTCTGTAGAGCAGATCGCAGGGCCTGTACCTATGGGGATCATGCTGGGACTTTTTATCGGGAAACAGGTCGGTGTCTTCGGCTTCTCGTGGGTAGCGATCAAGTTGGGTCTTGCCTCCCGCCCTACGGGAGCCACATGGAGACAGCTTTACGGGGTAGCGATCCTTACCGGGATCGGGTTTACGATGAGCCTCTTTGTCGACAGCCTCGCCTACAATGATACGGATCTCTACCGCTATGCCGATAAACTGGCGATCCTGCTGGGATCTTTCCTCTCCGGAGTATTCGGTTACCTTCTGCTGCGATCCAAGTTCAGCAGAAGATAACCTTTCCTCCCCTCCGAGGTATCACTCTCATTACGTTAAACGTAATGGAGCAGTAACCCTTCGGGGCCGTTACCCGCAACGGAACGCCTCTTTTACACTTAACTTTGGCTCATAGCGCCTCTGCCATGGGATATCCTATAAATCAAAAGCACCATTACGCTATAATCGCGGCAATATTATTTTATGATGGACAGAAAAATGAGTGAAACTACCAAAAAAGGCTACGATCCTAAAGCCACAGAAGACAAATACTACAAGATATGGGAAGAGCGCGGATACTTTGAGATAGACGGTAACCAGGCGATCCAGGAAGAGGGTAAAAACTTTGCGATCATGATGCCACCGCCAAATGTCACAGGAAGTCTGCATATCGGTCACGCACTGACATTTACACTCCAGGACATCATCACCCGTTACAAAAGAATGGACGGCTTTAAAACACTCTGGCAGCCGGGAACCGACCATGCCGGTATCGCTACACAAAATGTCGTAGAGAAACAACTCCTCGCAGAGGGCACTACGAAAGAAGAGATAGGCAGAGAAGCATTTCTCGAACGTGCCTGGAAACAAAAAGAGACAAGCGGCGGCAGTATCGTCCACCAGATGCGTAAACTGGGTGTATCCCCGGCTTGGAGCCGTGAGAGATTTACCATGGATGAGGGGCTGAAAGAAGCGGTGAAAGAGGCGTTTGTCCACCTCTATAACGAAGGGATGATCGTACAGAACAACTATATGATCAACTGGTGTACACACGACGGTGCACTCTCAGACATCGAAGTAGAACACGAAGAGGTAAACGGTAAGTTCTACCATATGAACTACCACTTTGCAGATGGAAGCGGTCATGTGACTGTTGCTACGACAAGACCTGAAACCTACTTCGGGGATACTGCGATCATGGTTCACCCTGAGGATGAGCGCTACACTGATATCATCGGTAAAGAGGTGATCATACCGCTTACTGACAGAAAGATCAAAGTGATCGCTGATGCACACGTTGATATGGAGTTTGGTACGGGTATCGTAAAGGTAACTCCTGCACACGACCAAAACGACTACGAAGTCGGTAAGCGCCACGACCTTGAATTCATCACGGTATTTGACGAGAAAGGTATACTGAACGAATACTGCGGCGAGTTTGCAGGGATGGAGAGACTTGAAGCAAGAAAGCCGATCGTAGAAAAACTTGAAAAAGAGGGATACATCGTCAAGATAGAAGACCATGTACACCAGGTGGGACACTGCTACAGATGTAAGAACATCGTAGAGCCGTATATCTCAAAACAGTGGTTCGTGAGAAGCGAAGTGGCGAAGAACTCTATCGAGAAGACCTATGCAGGTGAAGCACAGTTCCACCCTGCACACTGGCTCAACTCTTACAGAGCATGGATGGATGAGCTAAGAGACTGGTGTATCTCCAGACAGCTTTGGTGGGGACACAGAATCCCTGTATTCTACTGTGACGAGTGTGGTCACCAGTGGGCGGACAAACAGGACAATCCTGAAGCATGTCCACACTGTGCGAGCAAGAAGATCCACCAGGACCCTGATGTACTTGATACCTGGTTCTCTTCAGCACTCTGGGCATTCTCACCGCTTGGCTGGGGGAATAACGGGGAGATGAAAGAGACCTATACGGATACAGACCTAGCAGACTTCTACCCTAACTCACTGCTGATCACCGGATTTGACATTATGTTCTTCTGGGTGGCACGTATGATGATGATGGGTGAGCACTTTATGGGTGAGCTGCCGTTCAAAGATATCTATATGCATGCCCTCGTAAGAGACGAGCATGGTGCGAAGATGAGTAAGTCCAAAGGGAACGTCATCGACCCGCTTGATATGGTCGAAGAGCACAGTGCGGATATCATCAGATTTACTCTGGCATTCCTTGCAGTACAGGGAAGAGACATCAAACTTGGTGCAAAAAACCTGGAGCAGTTCAGAAACTTTACCAACAAGCTCTACAATGCATCAAACTTCCTGCAGATGAACGTAGATACCTTTGCGGACCTCAAAGATATCGAGGTCAAAACACCGCTTGGTAAATATATGCAGAGCCGTCTCTCTCGTGCGGTTGAAGAGGTACGTGAGACACTTGAGACCTATAAGTTCAACGAAGCGGCAAGCAACTTGTATAGATTTGTATGGAACGAGTTCTGTGACTGGGGTATCGAGTACTCGAAGGCGGATAAAGAGTCTATCGCTGAACTCGGTGCGATCTTCAAAGAGACACTCAAGATGGTTTCACCGTTCATGCCGTTTATCTCTGAGCACCTCTACCACAAACTCTCAGGTACCGAGCTTGAAAGCGGCGAGTCTGTGATGGTCATGAGCTTCCCTAAAGAGGTTGCTACGGATGAAGAGGCTGAAGCGATGTTCGCGATCATCGAAGAGGCGATCACAGCGATCAGAAGAGCGAAAGTCATCATCGATATGGGTAACTCCAAGATCGCCAAAGCCTATGTGAAACTGGGCAAAGAGATCGACACTGCAGCAGCAAAACCGTTCATCGAAAAACTTGCAAAAGTCGAAGAGATCGAGTTTGTAGATGCAAAAGTAGAGAACGCTGTAACTGATGTATCTGACAACCTTGAGGTCTACATCCCTACCGATGAGATCGACCTGAGTGCGATCATCGGTAAGCTCAGCAAACAAAAAGAGAAACTTGAAAAAGAGATCAACAAACTCAGCGGTATGCTGAACAATGAAAAGTTCGTTGCCAATGCTCCGGAGCAAGTCATCGCCGAGAACAGACAAGCACTTGAAGATGCTCAGGCGAAAATGGAAAAAGTTGAAGCCGAACTTTCAGGATTTGGTGCGTAAGGCATATATCGCTACTATGTAACCTATCTCGTCATCCTCGGGCTTGACCCGGGGATCTACACCTATAACTTCAGCGTAACACAAGCTTTTCTGTAATATAACATCTAGATTCCCGATGCCCAACGGCAATACCCTTGTGGTGCGATTCGAGAATGACATTTCCCACACTTATTAGGAATATTACATGACTCAACAAGCACAGGAAGCCTATACCCTTCTCGTCAATAAACAATACGACAAAGCCTATACACTCTACAGCGATCTGGCTGCACAAAACGACCCTGTTGCACACTACTACCTGGGGTTTCTCTACTTCAGAGGATTTGGTGTAGATCAAGACAGTAAAAAAGCCTTTGCACACTACCTTGAAGCAGCGACCAGAGAAGTACCTTTGGCCCAGTTTGACGTAGCACTTATGCTCGAAAGTGGCGAAGGGTGCGAACAGAACTTCTCAGAAGCAGCATTCTGGTACGAAGAGGCGGCAAAGCGCGGTAATGTAGAAGCCTTCAACAACCTTGCAGCGATGTATAAAGAGGGGCGTGGTGTCCACCAGGACTACCAGAAAGCCTTCATCCTCTTCAAAAAAGCTGCACAGGCAGGCAACGCCTCTGCTCAGTTCAACCTCGGTGCGCTTTATGACCTTGGACTTGGGTGTGATGAGGATAAAGAGCAGGCGATCGAGTGGTGCCGCAAAGCAGCCTACCAAGGACACCAAAAAGCAAAAGAGATCATCATGAGAATGCAAAACGAAGGAAAGATCGTTTTCTAGTCCCTGCCCTCTCCTCTACCACTTTACCTTATAAAAGCTCCCATAGAGAACATTTTATAAGGTTTTGAATCACACACTCGGTCAATCTCACACTTTGTGGTTTTATCCCGATATTCGCTTGATAAACCACACTTTGTGCAAATATCGCTGATCTCCTCGCAAAATGCACACTCTATTTTGGAATGTTTTAGCTATTTCGAGCTTTTTTCATGTAAAATATTCAAAACAAGGGGTTTTTATTCAATAAACATACATTTTTTCTGTTAGTTTTTCTTGGGATTATTGGCTAATTAATACAAAGTGTTGGTTGAATAAATAGTTGCACGCGCCCGTTGTCTTTACATGTAAACAAATAAAATTGAAAAGGAAAGTGGATATATGTCAGATACTACACATACTGATAAAACAAGTGCAGATTCAATTGCAGTAGCATTTGACTATCAATACTATTATTTTTTATTCAAAGTTTTTAGTTTAGAGGATGGACAATCAGTCAGTCTTGAAGTTAAAGATGATGTGCATACTGAACTTCGCAATAATATTCAACTACTAATTCAATTAAAGCATAGTGTACAAACAAGTGCATCTGGCAATTCAGTAAATCTCACAACACTTGATAATGATCTATGGCACACGCTCTATAATTGGTGTGAAGTCATCACGGATGCACAAGATGATAGAAAAAATACGGCTAAACAAATTGAATTCGTAGAAAAAACATATTTTATTTTGGTTAGCAATAAGTCTTATACTGAACAAAACAAATTTATAGAGATATTAAATAACTACAAAATAGGTTCTATAACACACAAAAAAGCAAAAAATGAGATCAGTAAAATAACCACTGAAAATAAAGATATACAGAAATATAAAGCTAAATTATTATCTTTGGATGATGATGTTTCAGAGCGATTTTTTAATCATATGGAATTTGATTTAGATAATGATGATTTAATCGACAAATGTAAAATAGCTCTAAAGTCCAAAATGATTCCGGAAGAGAGTATTAATGATTTGTTTAAAAAACTAGATTCCAGTATTAGAGAAGAAAACTATACTGCCATAAAGAAAAATCAAAAAATCATTATTAACTTTGACGAATACTATAAAAAGTATAGAATATACTATGATCAAGCTCGAAATACTGACTTACAAATAAAGACATTTAACATAGGCTTACCTGACAATTTAACCGAGCAACGTTTTATTCAACATTTAATCGATATTAATGATATTTCAGAAGATGACATTGACGATATCATAGAATTCACAAAGTATAAGCTACAAATTCAAAACAATGTAAGTAGTTGGTTACAAGAAGCAGAACTCACCAAAGATCAACTTGATGATTTTGAAAAAGAAGTTATTGCAATATGGAGAAATGAATTTCGTTCAAAAAACAGAGGTCAAATGACTGAAGAGGAGATACAAGTAAAAGCTTTATCGATAGTTGATACTTTAAGAAAAGAAAGATTATCGATTTCGTCTTTGCAACTCGATACTCAACACAGCAATGGAGAGTTCTACTATCTGTCTGATAATTTAAAGATTGGGTGGAGAAAAGATTGGGAGGATAAATACAGTGGATAACTATTTTTATAACAATATTGGTATTTGTTCATCTTCAATACTTGCAACATTGCAAGAAAAGGGTGAGGAGATCGAACTGACAAAAATACTTTTAATTATGCCTTTCTTGTCACATAAACAATTAACAAATTATTTAAGTAAAGCCAATGTAAAAATTTTGAGTTTAGATGGATTGCTCATTGATAAAAAAAGTTATTTTACAAATTTCAATAAAAGGTTTTACCAAAGTTTACCGTCGACTATTAATTCCTTGCAATTTTTACATGATATTGAAATTATTCAGATTAAAGAAAATAAAGTGAGTCTTCTGAAAGAAATTACATACAACAAAAAGATGGGGAAAAGAGTTGAAAAAATTTATAAAGCTTCTAAAAATATAGCAAAAATTTTAAACGAGAGTAATGAAAAACTCTATTTAAATCTAAGGATTGAACTATGAATTTTTATTTCAAAAAAATTATTTTGTGGTGTAAAAATGGCACCAAGAGAGAAGTAGAATTTCAACCGAATAAAGTGAATGTAATTACTGGAGGTAGTGGTACTGGTAAAACGGCCATATTGCAAATTATAGATTATTGTCTTTTTGCGAGTGAACATAAAATCTCTGAAGACATTATTAATGAAAATATCATGTGGTATGGAATCAACTTTATGATTAATGACAATAATTACACAATTGCTAGAGAAGCTCCCAAATTTAAAGAAGTGTCAAATAATTATTATTTTTCTTCATTAGGAGAAGAGCCAGAAATCCCTAATACAACTGATACTGACGATAAAAAACTAAAGAAAATCATAGAATCAAGTTTTAGTATTGATAGTAATATTATTATGCCGTATGGTGCTAAAGGGATGAGAAAAGACACAAAAATTTCATTTCGATATTTCATGCTTTTTAATACTTTGTCATATTCTATTATTGACAATGAAGACGTATTTTTTGATAAGCAAAATAAACAAAGATATCGTGATGCTTTAGAAAGAATCTTTGATTTATCGCTTGGCATAGAAACAATAGAAAACATGCTAGCTAGAGAAGAAAAGATAAAACTTGAAGAAAAACTACTTAAATTGTCAAAAAAAGAAGAAAGTATATCATTAAAAAAGGAAGCATTCCAAGATGATATAGCGCAACTGTTCAAGAATGCAAAGGAGTATGGATTAATAGAAACTGATGCTAATATACAACATTCACTAAGCACTTTAAATCAACTTGTAAATAAAGCAATAATTGACACTAAAAAAAGAGATACTAGTAAATATCAAGCTATCAAAAAAAAGATCTATATTCTTAAAAAGAAAGTCGATAATTTAAAAAGTTTTGAAAGTGAATACACTACATATAAAATAAATTTAAAAGAAACCGAAGACAGTTTAAAACCACTCATATATCTCAATGAGCACAATCATGAGATTATCAAAACATCAATTTTTTCTCAAGTTATTGATTCTCTTGAGAATGACTTTAATACTATCAAAGAAGCTATCAAAACTAAAACGCCAATTGATACAAAAGTAACTGATTTAATAAAGTCATATGAGGAACAAATTAATACACTAGAAGACGAATTAAAAGAAATTCCAGAAGAGGCAAAAAGCTTTGAAGATGATATGGACAAATATATATTTCTTGGAGAAGTAAAAGCAAAATTGGAATTATTTAATACTAAAGACAGAACAAGTGTTCAAGTAATTGCTACAGATACAACAGAAAGAATTGAAGATCAAATAAAAAAATTAACAGTGAATGACATTGCAGATCAGAGAAAATTGACAGTTAGTTTACTTGAAGAAATGATTCAAGAAGATATTTATTACATTAAAGATGCTTTAGACAACTATCATTCTCATAAAGCAGCATTCAATTATAAAAATAAAAAACTTGAACTACGACAACCACATAGTGCTAATGTTGTTAACACTGGTAGTAGTTCAATAGATATGTTTTTACACTTACTAATGTTTCTAGGATTACATAAAGTGATTTTGTCAAACAACGTCCCGTTTATAGCCCCTTACTTAATTATGGATCAACCGAGTAAGCCTTACTATGGGGAAAAAGATGACGATTACAATAATGTTAAAGAAACCGATCAATTTAAGATAACACATGTATTTAAATTACTCAATCACTTTATAGATAATATCATCAAAGAAAATAATAATTTTCAAATAATTGTTTTTGAACATGTACCGAAGAATATATGGGCAGGCATGAATAATATTCATTTGGTAGAAGAATTTAGAAATGGCAACGCATTGATTAAACAAGACAACAAATCATAGCACCGAACAGGTAAGTCTGTCGGTGAACTCAAACGTTGAATCCATATAATATTTAGTTGCCATTTTGGTAACTTTGTGCTATAATACTGTATGAGGATTATAGCAAGGAAAACGCTAAAAGAGTTTTGGGAACAGTCGGAATATGCAGATAGCGAACAGGCTTTAAAGGCATGGTTTGATGAAGCCATTCAGGCAAAATGGCAGACGCCCAATGATATCAAGGCACAGTATAAGAATGCCAGTATCTTAAAAGACAGCAAGGTTGTTTTCAATATTCACGGAAACAAATACAGGCTGATCGTTAAGATAAATTATGACTTTGGTGTGATTTACATTAGATTTATAGGAACACATAAACAGTATGACAAAATAGACGCAAACGAGGTATAAGATGAAAATAAAAGTATTAAAAACCGAAACCGACTATGAAAATGCAATGGAGAGAATAGAAGCTATTTTTGATGCCAAACCGGATACTCCCAAAGGAGATGAGCTAGAGCTTTTAACGCTTCTTGTAGAGAAATATGAAGAGGAACATTATCCTATCGAACTTCCTCATCCTATTGAAGCCATCAAGTTCAGAATGGATCAAATGGGGTTGAAACAAAAAGATATTGTCGATTGTTTTGGAGACAAATCAAAAGTTTCTGATGTATTGAATCTCAAACGAAAGTTAAATCTCAACTACATAAGAAACCTTCACAAAAAACTTTATATTCCCCTTGATGCCCTAGTGGAGGATTACGAAACCCAAAACACTCTTAGGGCATAAGCCCAAGGTTACCCGTCGGAGACGATGGGAACCGGCGGGTTACACCTAAAGAAGTGTAACAGTTAAAAGGAGTGCAAGACTCCCCTTATTTTACTTTGATCTGCTTGGTCTCTTTTTTCTCTTTTTTAAGCTTAGGGATAACTACTTCAAGCACACCGTCTTTGGAGTTGGCTTCGACGTTTTCTACATCTGTACTGTCCGGCAGCGTAAAGCTTCTCTGAAACTTGCCGTAAGAACTCTCCATTTTGTAGTAGTCTTTCTCTTTGACCTCTTTTTTCGTCTTTCGCTCACCTGAGATGGTCAACACATTATCTTTTATATCTACTTTGATATCATCCTTCTTTACACCCGGAAGGTCCACTTCCACATGATAGGCGTATTCGCCTTCTCTTGTATTTACAGAAGGGGTGAATCCCGAAACATTGGCGATATCTCCATGTTCAGGGAACTTAAACGCACTTTCCATTCTTTTTTCAAGATCTCTAAACTCTTTCATCGGATCAAACTTTGTCAATAACATTTTTACTCCTATAAAGTAGAATTTATATTATTATATAACTTTTTATCTATTGGAGTCAAACATATTTTTACTGGTTCCTAAATTGTATTTGGAAATTTATGCGGAGAATGTGACACCTTAGTTCACGATACAGCCTAAACTCAGAAATGCTAAAATAAGTTCAATCACAATGCCTATAGCGGTTTTTTAATCTTCAAAAGATTAGGGACACGTGTCATCAATACATCCTGATGAAATAGTCCCGATGATCAGTTTAACAATCGCTTCAAAATGTTCTTCAATCTTGGTGTTATCACTGTTTATTTGCATGGCAACAGCTATCTTGAAATCTGGAAAATAGGCCAGCATAGAGTTGTATCCCGGGAAAAACCCGCCATGTCTGAAAGCCGTACCGTATTTTGTTTTGACAATACTGACACCAAGTCCATATCCATATGCCCGTCCTGCAATATCCCTGCCTTTTGTAGGTTTTGAAACAGACTTTAGCATCTCATCAAGATAGGGTTGTTTTATCACCTCCCCTTCAAAGAGTGCTTTTGCCCATCGTACCAAATCTTTTGAATTGCTGACCACACCTCCGCCTGTCCATTCAATAGAAGGATCAAATGTAAAAGTACCGTTATCTAATACTGTGTATGAGGTCCCGAATAGTTTTTGGCTTTTAGGGGCATACCCCTGTGCAATATCCAAAAGTTTTTTCTGGGTTAACGCAGAGGTATGCGTAAGATTCAGTGGCGTGAGAAAACGATTGGTAAGTTCTTCATAATAGGACAACCTGCCAGCTTTTTCAATGATTAAACCTACTAGAATATAGTTCGTATCAGAGTAGTGAAATCCTTCACCGGCTGGGAACAAAGGCTCCCTGTCAAGAACAAATTGCACCAATTCCGTTGGATCGATCCTTGGCCCTTTATTGCCTGAATTGATATGTTCTCTAAAGTAATCCTGAAACTCTCTATTGGCATCAAATAGATGATCAGCCAGTCCGCTACTATGATTTAACAGATGCCTCAATGTAATCATATGATGGTTAGGCAGACGGTTAAACCACGGCTCGTCACCAAGCCACTTGGTTATATTCTCATCCAGGTTGAAAATACCCTCTGAAACCATACTCAATACAACGGCAGAAACAAATGTCTTTCCGATACTTCCTGCAGGCATACGTGACTCAACCGACATAACGGTCTTTTTTTCCATATCTGAAAAGCCTGTTGCAAACGCCATTACTTTTCCATCAGGCAACACGACAGCTACTGTCGCTCCGGGGAAAAGCTCTTCCGTCATTTGAGCTGACCTGTACTGCCTATCCAATTCATCTTGTATAGTTTTAATAAGCTTTTCATGTATTTTTCCGGAAAGGACCTCTGCGAAAAGCGTTCCTGTCAAAAGGCAGATAAGGTATGATATGATAGCAAACCGTTCAATCCAACCATGCCGTTCCTGATTTCTCCATCTACCCATATGACAAGTTCCTTAATGCCCATCGAACGGCTTCAGATTACCGGGAATCACTTTTGTCACTGCATGATCTTTGCTGAACATACGCTTTCGATTGATTATTACCACTATAACAGCTGCCGTGACAAACATGATTGTATCATACGGTGCAGCATCAGGAAAAATCGGGTTGTTCAGTTGCCAGTGAACCAAAAGTGGGAGTAGTATACTCCCGCCTGAAACATTAAAGAGCGGCGTTATCATCACACTTACGGCGATGGAGGCGATAAAAAAAGGCAAAAAAGACCATGCACTCTGTGGCGTTCCGCTTAAATAAAATGCGGGAAGATGCCATATCCCCCAGATAACTCCGAGTATCAGTCCAGCCCAGATCGGTGTAAAATACTGTTGCAGCAGCGGCAGGGCAAACCCGCGCCAGCCAAACTCTTCAACGGGTCCCAAGATAAGCATAAAAGCCAGTGCAGGAAATACTTCATACCAGACGGAAAACGGAAAGGAGTCAGTAAACAGATTGCCTTTCATCGCAGCTCCGGCATAAAATAAAAACGGAATACCGATGAAGATATAGCCATACCAGGCCCAATGAACTCTCCATAATAATAGCCTTGAGAGATAACGACGCAAGCCTTCTACTCCTGCATAATATATTACGAGACTAAAAGCCGCAATAGCGGGAGAATACACAGCAAGTATAAACAGTGGGTTTTGTGCACTCAACTCACCAAATAAAACTGAGATCTGCTGTGGGAAAAGAATCAATAAAGAGATAAGCCCCCAGGAGAGTCCGAAGGTTATCGCCAGATACAGCAGCAATAATCGAATTTTCATGATTTTTATCCTTTATCTCTCTAGACATAATGATCAAAAGAAAACAACAATGTGTGATCAGCCGGTCATTCACTCTTCAAGATCATAATCGACATCCAGAAGTTTTCCTTTCCAGACAAGTTGCAATGCTCCGTGAATATACCAGCCGACTTCACCATACATAGGTATAAGCATACCTGCTTGTTGCTGATAGTCGCTAAAGTGTCCCTCCCAAGGTAACTGTATATATTCACCGTCAATCTTACTAAAACGACCGGGGCTGTATATACCTGTAACTTCTCCTGTCCCATTGAACCGAAACTCGAGTGACACAGTGATTCCCTTATCCGTGATTGTAGCGATTGCTGAGTGATCACTCAGCGGACTCCATTGGACGCCGGATTGCGGCAAAAGATTGGTGGGGAACCAGACTGATTCAGCTAAGTACCGATGCAAGGCACCTGAATTAAGCGCTATTGATCCAGATTCTGAAACAAGAGGAAAAGCAGAGAATAAACTCACCTGTCCTGAACCTATCCCTGAGACATAGCTATCAATCACTTGAAAATGGATGCTTAAGGGCATTGCTATTTTAGCATCCCATATAAAACTGTTTGAAGAGGGCACAACAAGTTGTGATGCGGTAAACGCAGACCAGTTATTCTTCATCGGACTTGCTCTAAGTATACCGGATTGACGCATTCTTACGCTTTTAATCAATCTTTGTCCATCAACCAGTACGTGTTTGAAATAACGTGAAACCGGAAGCGGAAGCTCTGAAAAAGAAGCAAAATCAATGGTATTGGTCTGTGATTGAGGGGTATTACGGATCAGTGATATCTCAAGTTTCTTTAATCTGGTACGTTGATATGCTTGTCCAAGGAAAAGAGCCAAAACAGAGAGTATGGCAATACCGGATATTATTAAAAACCATCTATCCATAGACACCTCTTTCTATTCATAGATACTCACTATAACAATTACCTCTATTTGCTTATTCTGAGCCTGAGTATATCAAAAAGTCTATTCATAATAACATCTATAACTATGATAAGGTTTTCCCTCTTATCTTCTGTCTCTGAACATACATAGTTTCTCATCCCCCTACTCAAACCATATGTCATAGTGACAAATAATCATACATAGTGAAACTTCAAATCACTGATGGTTTGAAATAGTTAAAACCTATCTATTATTTTAAATAATAGTTGAATCTGTTATAATCTAAAGAGAACAGATCAAATGGAGTCTCTAGTATGCAGATAGTGATCATAGGCGGCGGGATATCAGCAGCATATATAGCCAACCGTATCAAAGAGATAGCTATGGAAGCAGACGTGCAGATCATCTCCGATGAGTCTTTGGCCCCCTATGACAGGATACACCTATGCAATCTTGTAAATGAGGAAGATACCCAAAAGGATATCTCTTTGGCACTCCATCCTTCTGTCAAAGTGACGTTGAACCAAAAAGTTGCCCAGATTGACAGAGAGAATAAAAAGGTACGTACTGCCGATCACACCTATGGCTATGATAAGCTGATCATTGCAACTGGGTCCATCCCAAAAACACTTTTTGACATCGAAGATCTTGACAATGCCGGTGTCTTTAGAAGTGCCGATGACTCTCAAAAGATCAAAGAGGGGATCAAAGGTCGTGAAGTGGTTATCGTCGGTTCTGGTCCCCTGGCACTGGAACTGCTTGAAACACTGAATGCGATGGAAGATGCAAAGCATATCACCCTGCTCGTACGTTCAAACAGACTCTATGCCCATTCACTCTCGTCAGAGGCACAAAATGAGATCGAATCAGCCTATCTAAAAAGCGGTAAAGTCCGGATCTCCTATGAGAATGAGATCGTCGACAAAACCATCATAGAGGGTCATATCACACAGTTAAAGACAAAAAAGTTTGAGATCGATGACCCCTATCTTATCTTTGGTGTGGGTATACAACCCAATATCGATTTTTCCAGAGAGTCATTAGAATGTAACCGCGGTATCCTGACCAATGATTTTATGCAGACAAGCGATGAGGATATCTATGCCGTGGGAGAGGCTGCAGAAGTCAAGTCACTAGGCTTCATCGCAGGGCATGTCAAAGAGTGTACACTGCAAGCCGATGTGGCCCTCTCAGACCTCTTTGGAAGCGAGGAGAAGAGATTTAGACCTGAAGTATCTGTAGATATGTTAAAAGTCGGAGAGTTTGATCTCATAGATGTCAGTAGTCCGGAACGTTCCAAAGAGAACGCGTTTGAAAAGATAGTGATGACCTCCCCCAATGACCACAGAGTGGATGAGTACTATATAAAAGATGACAAACTTATACGGTTTATAGGTATCAACTCCAATGTGGATGTAGGTTACCTTGAAGACCTTGTAAGGGATCAAAATCCGATAGATGCCTCCTATCTTTATGAGAACAGAGTCCTTTCAGAGAGAGGAAGACTGATATGCAGCTGTGAACATGTGTATCAAAAAGACCTTGAAGATATCGTACGTATGAGCGGCGTAAGTAACTTTCAGGAGTTGGGAGAGTTTACCCAGGCAGGCCGTGTGTGCGGACGATGTAAAAAAATGGTAGTAGATGTAGTCGAAGCATCACAGGGTCTGATCGATCCGAATATGCCGAAAAAAACGCCAGAAGATCTCAAACGAGAAAAAGAGATAGAACTGGCTAGAAAACGTGTCGAAAAGTTCAACAGACTCCATCCTCAGAACCAGCTTGACAGTGACAACCTCTCCTCTGCCATGGATGCCTACGATATCACCGATCAAGAGATGAACCGATGGGTTTCCATGGTCACAGCAGATATGCAGCTGCACCCTGAGTTTGAAGAGCTGGTAAAAAAAGGCGTAAGAACACTCAACAGAGTGCCGGTGATCTGGCTGGAACTCGCTGACTGTTCAGGGAACTCTGAAGCCTTTATCAAAACTGCTGATCCCAGTATCGCTGATCTTATCTTTGACTATATCTCACTCGATTACCATGAACTGCTTATGAGCAGTGCAGGCGATCAGAGCGAAACCGTTTTGGAGCATATCATCTCCCATCAAAAAGGAGAGTATATCCTGATCGTAGAAGGGGCGATCCCCTTAGGCATGGATGGAAAGTTTTTGCGTATCGGTCCGCAAGGACAAACAGGACTTGAACTTCTGAAACAGTGTGCAGAGGATGCGGCCTTGATTATCTCCGTAGGAGCTTGTGCGTTCGACGGCGGTGTGGTTGCTGCGGCACCCAATCCCACCGGAGCGGTAGGTGTCTCTGAAGCACTTGGACGTGAAGATGTTATCAACCTACCCGGATGCCCTGTCAACCCGATAAATATTGTGGGTACCCTGCTCTACTACCTGATGTTCGAGGAGCTTCCGAAACTTGATAGTTTTCACCGTCCGCTATGGGCCTATGAAGGAAGGATCCATGACAACTGCGAAAGACGGGGGCACTACGAGCTGGGTGAATTTGTCAAAGAGTGGGGAGATGAAGGTGCCAAAAAAGGATGGTGTCTTTTTGAGATGGGATGCAAGGGGCCATACGCCAATGCCAACTGCCCTACGATGAAGTTCAACCAGGGTACAAGCTGGCCTGTCCAAGGCGGGCACGGCTGTATGGGATGTGTAGAGACGAAGTTCTTTGACAGACTGGCAACGGAAAGAAAGGTAGAGGAGGAAAAGTGAAGAAGATCGTCATTGACCCGATCACCCGTATCGAGGGGCATCTGCGTGCAGAGGTCGAGCTAGATGAAAACAATGTAGTCAGAGAAGCCTATGTCAGCGGACAGCTTTTCAGGGGGATTGAGATCATCCTTAAAAACAGGGACCCCAGAGATGCAGGTTTGCTGGCAGGAAGGATTTGCGGTGTCTGTACCAATGTACACTTCCGTGCAGCGATCTCGGCGGTGGAAGATGCCTACGGGATCACGATCCCGGCCAACAGTGAGATCATCAGGGACCTGATGGCATTGGCACTCTTCTTACAGGACCATGTCGTGCATTTTTACCATCTGCATCTTTTGGACTATGTCGATGTCACCAAAGCACTTGAAGCAGATCCGGAGCTCACCTCGGAAATTGCCCAGAACTACTCCTCTGAACCTTACCGTAACTCAGATACACACTATGTAGAGGTCAAAGAGAAGCTCAAAAAGTTTGTAGATGCAGGGAAACTCGGTCTTTTCAGTAACGGGTATTGGGGACATAAAGCCTACAGTCTTACACCTGAAGAGAACCTTCTTTTGTTATCGCACTACCTCGAAGCATTGAAGTTTCAAACCGATATCTCCAAAGCCGTTGCCATTTTCGGAGCGAAAACCCCTCACCCGCAGACGATCGTCGTAGGCGGTGTGACCAGTGTGGCTGACATGATCAACCCCCAAAGGCTCAATACGTTTATTGAGATTCTCAAAGAGTCAAAAGATTTTATTGACAGGGCCTACCTCCCCGATGTCAGATTGATCACCAGGGCCTACAGAGAGGATATCAAGGCAGGTTACGGACGCAATGAAGGCAACTTTCTCTGTGTAGGAGGATTCCCGTTAGATAAAGCGCATCAACTCTTTGAAGCGGGTGTCATTTTCGGACATGAGCTTGAGAGGGTTCATCCTTTTGATGAGAGCAAGGTCACCGAAAATGTAGACCGTGCCTGGTATGAAGGGGATGAGCCGCACTATACGGACCTCAATGAAGACGGGACACTCAAAACCCGGAACAGAGAGGACAAGTACAGCTGGGTCAAAGCACCGCGTTATGAGGGAAAACCGATGGAGTGCGGGCCGCTTGCGAGAGTGCTCGTAAGCTATCAAAAAGGGAACCGATTCATCAGACCCTTTGTGGATGAGTTCCTTGAGGCATGCGGGTTGGAACTGAGCGATCTTACCACCACTGTCGGCAGAAATGCGGCCAGGGCAATAGAGAGTGCCTATATCAGCGAATATATCTTCAAGCTTGTGAACAATCTTATTGAGAATATCAAGTATTATGATACCGATACCTGGAGCAAGTATGCATTTGAAGAGTTGCCGCATCAGGCCAAAGGAAGGGCTTTCTTTGAAGTGCCAAGGGGTGTGCTCAGCCACTTTGTACAGATAAAAGATCAAAAGATTGCCAATTATCAGGTCATTGCCCCGACCACATGGAATGCCTCTCCAAAAGACAGCGAAGATCAACGAGGACCCTATGAAGAAGCACT
This sequence comes from Sulfurovum sp. MH2-6, assembly GCF_058374785.1. Taxonomy (NCBI): domain Bacteria; kingdom Pseudomonadati; phylum Campylobacterota; class Epsilonproteobacteria; order Campylobacterales; family Sulfurovaceae; genus Sulfurovum; species Sulfurovum sp. MH2-6. The sequence goes on along the minus strand of NZ_CM178170.1, from coordinate 1,098,255 downwards.
GATAGGTATCAGACTTGAAGATCCTTCCCAACCTCTCGAAGTCTTACGCGTGCTCCATGCCTTTGACCCGTGCCTGGCCTGCGCGGTACATATCATCGATGCACAAGGCAAAGAGCTAAGCAAATACAAGATAAACTCAATCTGTTCAATCTAAAAAGGAGACTCTTATGTTGAAAACTATTATCGTTCTGTTCTCATTGACCCCACATCTTTTTGCACACGCTGAGGGGCACGATCATTTGCACCTTTTAGGTTTTCTGCACAGCAATGAATTTGCTGTTTTAGTCATTGCAGTCCTGGGAATTTTTATACTCTACAGATATCTGGAGAAAAAAAATGTGTAAAGATTGCGGTTGTTCGGTCACGGAAGCACATCATCACCATCACTCTGATGAAACCTTGCATCATAACCCGCAGCTCAATGACAGCAAGACCATAGATGTCATTACCAAAATCCTGCATAAGAATGATCATGAAGCGGCACACAACAGGGAGCATCTCGACAGACACCATGTAGTGGGTATCAACCTTATGAGCAGTCCCGGCAGCGGCAAGACCTCTCTGCTCGAAGCGATGGCAGGGCTGGCTGATTTTTCCTTTGGTGTGATAGAGGGTGACCTGGAGACGAACAGGGATGCGGAGAGACTGAAAGCCAAAGGGATCGAGGCGTATCAGATACAGACAGGATCAGCCTGTCATCTCGATGCCTTTATGGTGCACAAAGGGCTTCACCATATGGATCTGGACAAAATGGATGTCTGTTTTGTAGAGAATGTGGGGAACCTTGTCTGCCCTGCAAGCTATGATGTGGGAACACACCTGAACATCGTACTGGTCTCCATCCCTGAAGGGGAAGACAAGATCGCCAAATACCCTGTGATGTTCAGAAAAGCGGACCTTATACTCTTTACAAAGACCGATCTTCTACCCTATTTTGAGTACGATATCGAAGCTGAAAAGAGAGCAGCCAGAAGACTTAAACCCAATGTGGATATCCTTGAGGTTACTACGAAAGACCCACAAAGTATCAAACGGGTGATCGAGTGGATAGCGTTCAAACAGAAGTTCAGGAGTTGATATGTGCCTCTCGATCCCTTCTCAGATAACCGAAATCGACTGCAGTCGCAATATAGCAACCGTCGATACCATGGGTGTAGCGCGTGAAGCATCACTCGATCTGATCGATCAGCAGGTAGATGTGGGGGACTATGTGTTGATACATATCGGTTTTGCGATGAATAAGATCGATGAAGCCGATGCACTGCAAAGCCTTGAAGCGTACAGGGAGATCATCGCCGTGATGGAAGCCGAAGAGCCGGAACAGTTTATCGCAGAGAGTGATAGCTCTACCCACCGGAGCGAAGATGGGTAGTCTTGCGTTAAAGGAGCTGTATGAAGGGTTCCGTGATCCAAAAACCATCAGAGCACTGGTGAGAAGCATCGAAACCGAGGCAGAGAAGCTCAAGCGGGATATACATATCATGGAGGTATGCGGAGGCCATACCCATAGCATCGTCAAGTACGGGCTTCACCAGCTTATGCCAAACAACATTCACTTCATACACGGACCGGGATGTCCGGTATGTGTACTGCCCAAAGAGCGCATAGACCATGCCTACAGGCTGGCGATGCAGAGTGATGTGATCTTGGTCACGCTTGGAGACATGATCAAAGTTCCGGGCTCCAAAGGCTCACTGCAGGATGCAAGAGCCAAAGGTGCGGATGTAAGATATCTCTACTCCCCTCTTGATACGCTCAAGATAGCAAAAGAGAACCCTGATAAAAAGATCATCTTTTTTGCGATCGGTTTTGAGACGACTACCCCGATGAGTGCAGCACTGATACAGCATGTCATCGATGAGGGGATTGAAAACATTCTGTTTCATATCAATCATATCAGGGTTCCCGAACCGATGAAAGTGCTCCTGGATGCCAAACGATCAAAGATCGATGCCTTTATCGGTCCCAGCCATGTCAGTGTGATCTCCGGAGCGAACATCTATAAAGCATTTCCCAAAAAGTACCATACACCTGTTGTTGTCGCCGGTTTTGAACCGGTAGATATCCTGGAGGGTATTCTGATGCTGCTAAAGCAGTTCAATGAAAATCGCTGCGGAGTTGAGATCGAGTACAGCAGGAGTGTCACCCCCGAAGGCAACCTTGTGGCACAAAAGCTCATGGATAGATTTTTTGAAAAGCGTACGCATTTCCGCTGGCGCGGGATAGGTGATATCGCTCAGAGTGCACTGCAGCTGAAGAAGGAGTTTGCCTACCTGGATGCAGAAAGGATCTACACTGAACTGCTGCCGAACCGGGAGATAGACGATCACAAACAGTGCATCTGCGGTGACATACTCATGGGAGCGGCAAAGCCCTTGGAATGCAGGCTTTTCGGCAATGCATGTACCCCCTCTTCTCCTCTTGGAAGCTGTATGGTCTCCAGCGAGGGTGCCTGTGCCGCATACTACAGATACGGGAATATGCGATGAAGACGATTGGCTTGGCACACGGCAACGGCGGAGAGGAGAACGGCAGACTTATTGAGGAGCTTTTCTATAGACACTTTCAGAATGAGATCCTGCAACAGGCAGAAGATGCTGCAGTGATAGAACAAGGCTGGCTGGCATTTACGACAGACAGTTTTACCGTTACGCCTCTCTTTTTCAAAGGCGGGGATATAGGCAAACTCAGTATATGCGGGACATGTAATGATCTGGCCATGATGGGTGCGAAACCCAAATACCTTACCTGCGCAGTGATCATCGAAGAGGGATTTGAGATATCAAACCTTGAAAAAATCGTCCTCTCTATGAAATCCGAGCTTGAAAAAAACGGGGCTGTGATCGTGAGCGGAGATACAAAAGTGGTACCCAAAGGGAGTGTCGACAGGATCTTTATCAATACCACCGGCATAGGAGAGATACGCTATAAGGGTATCTCTTCCAACAGGATCAGCCAAAGTGATCTGATCATTGTCTCAAACTCTATCGGCAGACACGGTGCAAGCATATTTTTAGAGCGGGAGGAGATGGAGTTTTCCACTGCACTTGAGAGCGACTGCCAGTCGCTTTGGCCTGTGGTGGAAAAACTGATAGAGGCAGAGATACCTATCAAGGCCATGAGGGATGCTACCAGAGGGGGCGTAGCAGCCGTTCTCAATGAGTGGGCCAAGCAATCCGATATCTGTATAGAAGTGGAGGAGGAGAAGGTACCGATCAGCCGGGAGGTCCAAGGGGTATGCGAGCTGCTGGGCTTTGAACCATTCACTCTGGCCAATGAGGGGACATTTCTCATCGCCGTAGACCCCAAAGATGCCCCAAAGGCCTTGAAGCTCTTGCGTTCTATGGAAGCTTCAAGTATGGCAGAGATCATCGGGGAAGTGACTGCCGGATATCCGCAAAAAGTACTGCTAAAGACACCCTATGGAACCTCAAGGTTCCTGGAGCTGCCCTCAGGGGAACTGCTGCCGAGGATATGCTGATGCATGAATACTCCATCGTCAACTCCCTCATAGAACTGTGTGAAGCAGAGGCCGGCAAACATCAAGCAACAGGTGTCAGCCGGGTCGAAGTAAAGATCGGTGCGTATAGCGGCGTGGAGCCGCACCTTCTTGAAGTAGCCTTTGATACATTTAAAGAGGAGAGCATCTGTAAAAATGCCGATTTTATCATGCATATTCAGCCCCTGAAGGTGAGATGTCTCTCCTGTGGAGATGAGAACGAACTCGATACAGGCCGATACCTATGCCCGCAGTGCGAAAGCACGGATATAGAGGTCATCGATGGCGAGGAGATGTACCTGATGCGTCTGGAACTGGAGTAAATTTGCGTAGTGGTATAAGGGAGAAGGATAGATGAAGAGTATCGTGATCGGGGTCGGCAACACGCTTTTCAAAGATGACGGGATCGGTGTCTATACCGCCTGCTTTCTCAAAAACAACTACGCGTTTTCACCGCACCTTGAGATAGTGGACGGGGGAACGATGGGACTGAACCTGATAGGATACCTTCAGGAATATGATCAGGTGATCATACTGGATACACTCTCCATCGATGACGAACCCGGCAGACTCTACAGGATACCTGCCGAAGAGTTTCACGGTCTTGGGGCACAAAGAAATACGGCCCATGAAGTCGAGCTCATACAGATGCTTGAAGCCGGGGCACTCTATGGTCTCACAGCCAAGGTCACCATCCTGGGCATAGTCCCTGAAGATATCACCTCAGTTTCGATCGGTCTTAGCAGTGCTTTAGAGAAACAGTTTCATCGCTATCTGCAGTTGGTGCTTGGTGAGATCACCTCTTTGGGGATTGAAGCGACACGAACAGAAGAGCGTTCTCTTCAGAGCGTGATTATAGAACTGATGGGAAGCGGTCATAGATGAAAAACTATCATATTACGATCCGGGGTACCGTTCAGGGCGTCGGCTTCCGACCCTTTCTCTACCGTATGGCAAAAAAGCTTCATATCAACGGTAAAATATGGAACTCTGACCAGGGTGTTGAGATGTTCGTTCAAACCTCCCCTCTGAACCTTGAGGAGTTTTTAACACAATTGAAAGCCGATCCCCCTCCTCTTTCACAGATCGATGATCTCCACTGCAGGAGCATGGAAAAAAAGATCGATTTCTCAGAGATAACGATTGGTCATAAGGAGAGAGGAAACGAAACGCTCAATGTGATAACACCGCTTGATACCGGAATGTGTAAAAAATGCGAGAAGGAACTTTTTGATCCTTCAAACAGACGCTATCTCTACCCTTTTATCAACTGTGCGGAGTGTGGGCCGCGCTATACGATACTCAAAGCACTTCCTTATGAGAGAGAACACACTTCGATGAATCGCTTTCCACTATGCAAGAAGTGCCGGGAGGAGTATGAGGATCCCGATAACCGCAGATTTCATGCCCAAGGTATCAGCTGTCCGGAGTGCGGCCCCCGGATCACACTCTATGATCATCACTCAAAGATCTCTGAAGGGGGCAGTAGCATTGATATCATGGTAAAGGCTTTGGAGGAAGGGAAGATCATTGCGATGAAGGGAGTAGGAGGTTTCCATCTTATTTGTGATGCAACCCACACCCGGGCCATAGAAGATTTGCGTAAGAGGAAAAAGAGGCCGTCAAAACCCTTTGCGGTGATGGTCAGAGAGATGCAGGATGCCAAAAAGCTTATAGAGATCAATGCACATGAGGAAGCACTCCTTGGCTCCAGTCAAAAACCTATACTGATCGCCCAGCTTAAAAAGGATGCCAAGCTCAGTACGCAAGTGGCACCGGAACTCAACAGGCTTGGTGTGATGCTTCCCTATACCCCTTTACAGCTGATGCTTTTAGCCCGTTTTGATAAACCGGTTATCGTAACAAGTGCAAATCTCAGTGACTCTCCCCTCTGTTCGACATTTGAGGAGATAAAAAATTACAGTCACTTATGGGATCTTTGCCTTGACCATGACCTGGAAATCCACCACAGATGTGATGATTCGGTCGTGATGAGTGTGGGGAACAAAACAGTGCTCCTAAGGAGTGCCAGGGGATATGCCCCAACCCACTTCAGGCTTCCTTCCGCTGTCAGGAAAAACACCCTCTCAACCGGTGCCAATCAAAAGAATACGATAACGATCTCTTTTAAAGAGCATATGATCATCTCGCCGCATATCGGAGATCTGACCTCAGTTGAGTCTATGGAGCATTTTGAGAAGACACTGCACGCTTTTAACTCTCTCTACCGGTTTGCACCCGACCAAATTGTCACTGATAAACACCCCCGCTATGAGACTACCAAATGGGCGAAAGCACAAAAGTGTGAGATGATCCAGGTGCAGCACCATAAGACACATATCGCCTCAGCGATCTTTGAACATCACCTGAAGGAGGAGGTAATTGGCGTGGCATTTGACGGCAGTGGTTACGGTGATGACGGGGAGATATGGGGCGGGGAGTTCTTTCGGGGTATGGGAGATGACTTTAAAAGGATCGGTCACTTTAGATACTTTAAACTGCTTGGAGGTGAGCGTGCCATCAAAGAACCACGCAGGATCGCCCTCTCCTTGCTTTTTTCACTCTACGGCAAAGATGCCATACAGCTCAAAAACCCTACCACTGCTGCCTTCAGCCACAGTGAAATGGAAACCCTCTATCTGCTTTATGAGAAAGGGATCAATGCACCGCTAAGCAGTTCCGTGGGCAGACTCTTCGATGCGATAGCAAGTATGACAGGCATCCGCCAGAAGATCAGCTATGAAGGGGAAAGCGGTCTGCGTATGGAATCCCTCTATGATGCAAACATCACCCAGAGCTATCCTTTTGAAGTCATTAACGGTGAAATCGACTGGTCGATGATGATCAAAGGAGTAGTGGAAGAGGAGAATCAAACTCAGGCTGTTTCAAAATTTTTCAATACCTTGGTTGAGATCGTCTGTTACTTCTATGAACGGGAGAAGTTGAAAGTGGTGGTCGGCGGAGGGGTATTCCAGAACAAAACACTGCTTGGGCTCCTTTCCGGAAAAATAGAGGATCTCTTTTGGAATGAAAAAGTCCCTCTCAATGACGGTGGTGTGAGTATGGGGCAGCTTGCACTCGTATTAGAGAAAGGATAAAAGTATACTTTGTCATCCCTCCGTAAAACTCCTCGTTATCCTTTTAAATAGCGTTTCATTTCATTGCCCCATTAAGCCATAGAGAGTATAATATCCCTATGAAAAACCTCAAAAATGCACTACTTCTCAAACATCTCTATCAGTTAAAAGATCTTGGTCACCGTTACACCGATCTGACCATATTCAAGGAAGATCCCTCTGACCTTATGTTGCCAAATTCAATGGAAGCGCTCAAGAAGCAGGCCCTCAACTGTCACCTGTGCGAACTGAGTAAAAGCAGAACAAAAGTGGTCTTTGGTGAAGGCAATGAGAATGCCGATATCCTGTTTGTCGGTGAAGGACCCGGTGCCAGTGAAGATACGCAGGGGAAACCGTTCGTAGGTAAATCCGGAGAGCTGCTTACCAAGATGATAGAAAATGTACTCAACATCCCAAGATCGGAAGTCTATATCGCCAATATCGTCAAATGCCGTCCACCGGGCAACCGTGTACCTACTGCAACAGAGGCACATACCTGCAGACCCTACCTCTTCAAACAGATCGAACTGATCAAGCCAAAACTGGTTGTCACTTTGGGGGCTACGGCCTACCACTACCTTACGGATGATTCCACACCGATCAGCCAGATCAGAGGAGTGGTCAACCAACAAAAAGAGTATATGATCATACCGACCTTTCACCCCAGTTATCTGCTGAGAAATCCCAGTGCTAAAAAAGAGGTCTTTGAAGATCTCAAAAAGATAAAAACGCTCATCTCATAACGCTATGCTTGCTATAAATGATAGATGAAATAAAAATAGAGAGAAAATGAGAGTGTGAAGCGATTCGGACTGCAGATAGCAGTCCGTAAAAAAGATTATTGTGCGAGAATGATCGAGTTTGCTTTGATCAATGCGTAGACAGTATCTCCTGCCTTCACTTCCAACTCATCCTCAGCATCTTTCGTGATGATAGATGTCAGCATGTGATCACCCATCTTCAGTTTCAGTTCAGAATTTACCATCCCATTGACAACTTCATCTACCGTTGTCTCCAAAATATTTCTTGTACTGATTTTACCCGGCTTCTCTTTAGAAACAATCACAAACGATGCTTTAATGATCGCATAAGCGCTGTCACCTACAGTGAGCCCCATATCATCTTTGGCATCATTGGTGATGATTGCTGTCAATTTTGCTTCAGCCCCGAGATCGATGACTACTTCTGTATTGACTTGACCGCTTTTGATTTCTGTGATAGTACCCTGAAGTTGATTACGTGCACTTGTTTTCATAAGTTCCCCTTTATCTTATAATGTTTATAAAAATTTTTATTTATAAACGTTATATTATGGCACTTCATTGCTTACAAATAAGTAATATATCTTATTTATATAATTCAATTTAATAATTAATCTTTTAAAAGATGCGGGGGGAACCTTGATAATTGTATATCATGTATCAGGAGACTCCGGGAATAGTGTCATCAATCAGATAAGCGTTTGTTATAGAGGTATAACCTAACAGAAGAGACTATTACGCCTCTTTCGCTTTTGTTTCGATCTGGTTAACGATCGCCGGATCTTCCAATGTTGAGATATCCTGAGTCACCGCTTCACCTTTTGCGATAGAACGTAGAATACGTCTCATGATCTTACCTGAACGTGTTTTTGGCAATCCGGGGACTTCGATGATATGGTCTGCTTTTGCAATATTACCGATCTCTGAAGCAAGCAGATCATTGATATGTGTTACGATATCCTCATTGACATGCCCCTCTTTGAGAACGATATAGATGAAGATAGACTCACCTTTGATCTCATGCGGGCGCCCTACTACCGCCACTTCAGCTACAGAATCATCTTTCTTCACCGCTGCTTCGATCTCTGCTGTACCCATACGGTGTCCGGATACGTTGATGACATCATCCACACGTCCCGTGATCGTGATATATCCCAGACTGTCCACCAATGCACCATCCCCTGAGAAGTAGACCGGCTTACCCTCTTTTTTGGCATCACCGAAATAGGACTTCTCATATCTATCAGGGTCACCCCAGATCGTACGGATCATACTTGGCCACGGTTTTGTGATACAGAGCAGTCCCGTCTCATTAACCTCTTTTGGCGTACCGTCAGGATCGATCACTTCAGCCATGATACCCGGAAGCGGCATCGTCGCACACGCAGGCTTGATCGGTGTAGCACCCGGCAGCGGAGAGATCATATGCCCGCCTGTTTCGGTCTGCCACCAGGTATCCACGATCGCACACTTGCCTCTGCCCACCTCTTCATAGTACCATTTCCATGCCGGCGGATCGATCGGTTCGCCTACCGTTCCAAGTACTTTGAGTGAACTGAGATCATACTTTTCGGGTTCATGCTCACCCATTTTATGAAGTACACGGATCGCAGTAGGTGCGGTATAGAACTGGGTGATCTTATGGTCTTGTACCATCTTCCATGCACGCCCTGCATCCGGATAGGTCGGTACTCCTTCAAACATCACTGTGGTAGCACCCGCTGCAAGCGGCCCGTAGATGATATAGGTATGCCCTGTGATCCAACCGATATCTGCCGTACACCAGTAGACATCATTCTCTTTGATATCAAATACCCACTCCATCGTCATCTGTGCCCAGAGGATATACCCGGCCTGGTTATGCTGCACGCCTTTTGGCTTACCTGTACTTCCTGAAGTATAGAGCAGGAAAAGAGGATCCTCGCTATCCATAAGCTCATAAGGACACTCGGTATGTTGTGACTCGATCAGAAAGTTATAATCATAATCTCTTCCGTCAACCCAATCGATCTCTTCATGGTTTCTCTTTACAACAAGGACGGCTTCGACACTCTCCCCACCCTCTTCAAGGGCTTCGTCAACCACCTGCTTGAGCATATAGGGTTTACCTTTTCTATACGCACCGTCAGCCGTGATCACAAGTTTTGCCTCCGCATCTTCAATACGGTCTTTCAGAGCCTCAGCAGAGAAACCGCCAAAGACAATAGAGTGTATCGCACCGATTCTGGCACATGCCAGCATCGCATAGGCCGCTTCAGGGATCATCGGCATATAGAGTACAACCCTGTCACCTTTTGTAATACCGAACTCTTCTCTCAGAAGGTTCGCCATCTTGTTCACGCGGAGTGAAAGGTCCGCATAGGTGATATGCTCTACTTCTCCCCTGTCCCCTTCAAAAAGGATCGCCGTTTTATCTGCTTTGTCTGCAAGGTGCCTGTCGATACACTGGTTGGAGACATTGAGTTTTCCGTTGGTAAACCATTGATAAAATGGAGCATTGCTCTCATCCAGTACCTTCTCATAGGGTGCCAGCCAGTCGATCTTCTCATCGGCATATGCTTTCCAGAACCCTTCATAGTCCGCTTTTGCCTTGTTTTGAAGCTCCCAATACTCATCCATACTTCTGATGGCAGCATTCTCGGCAAACTCAGGATTTGGTTGGTATATCTCTCTGTGTGTTCTCATTGAGATCTCCTATTTTGATTGATTGTTACGATAAGTGTAGCATAGATTATAAAAAAAGAAAAAATCACAAAGTGGATATCATTAAATAGGAGTACCATTATCCTATTTGTTACGAATGGTTATCTTTCTCTCGAACTATTTGACAAACTTATAGCCATGTGGTATGATTAAATAAACTTGAGTCCTGAAAACTCAGAGAAGGGCTGTAGATGAAATACTATAAAGAAGTAAAAGACAAAGAGAGGATCATCTGTCTTCTATGCCGCCACTCCTGTTCCATCAGAGAGGGTAATGTAGGAATGTGCGGTGTGAATAAAAATGTGGATGGGGAGCTTAAAAATCTCGTCTACGGACACCCTGTTGCCGTACATATCGATCCGGTGGAAAAAAAGCCGATCTACCATCTACTCCCCGGAAGCAGCGCACTCTCATTCGGAACGGTGGGGTGTAACTTCAGATGTCCCTTCTGTCAGAATTGGGATATCTCCCAGGAACACAAGATTAATGAAAACATCAATGTCTCCCCCGAAGAGATGGTGAATTTAGCCATTGAAGAGGGGTGTGACTCTATCGCCTACACCTATAATGAACCGACCATATTTTATCCCTATGCCAAAGATGTCGGTCTGCTTGCCAAGAAGAAGGAACTTAAAAATATTTTTGTCAGTAACGGGTTTGAGTCTCCGGAGGTCATTAAAGATATGGCGAGTTGGATCGATGCAGCCAATATCGACCTGAAAAGCTGGGATAGTGACTACTATAGAAAAGTGCTCAAAGGAGGCCTTGAAGAGGTCAAAGATACACTGAGAAGAATGGTGGATGAAGGGATATGGGTAGAGGTAACCACCCTACTCATAGAGGGTGAGAATGACAGCGACCGGGATATCAGAGAGATGGCTGAGTTCATCAAAAATGATCTTGGGCCGCATGTGCCATGGCATCTGACTGCATTTCATCCTGACTACAAAATGCTTGACCATGAAAGAACCAATCTGGAGACACTTCAGCGTGCCAAACAGATAGGGAAAGAGGCAGGATTGTACTATATCTATCTGGGGAATGTCCCTGTACACGGTGATACCCACTGTCCGGAGTGTGATGAACTGCTGATAGACAGAACCGGATACAGCATTACCGTAAACAGACTGGAAAACGGTCACTGCCCCAACTGCCGGAGAGAGATAGAAGGAGTATGGAAATGACTTCTTCTCTTGCCAAGGGCAAAGCTTTTACGAGAAATCATTTAGTGATTTCCTTGTATCATGCTTTAGCATTAGAAGTGAAAGGAATATGGAAATGAGTACACGTGAAACCTCGGTAGCAGGACAGTTTTACCCTTCAAACCCCCAAGAGGTCAAAAAAGTCTTTGATCACTATAACCAGATACTGGAGAAACACTTTTCCAAGGATGATCCGATCTGGCAGCTGCATCCAAGAGCTGTGATCGTTCCTCATGCGGGATATATGTATAGTGGTTTCACCGCCAATATCGCCCTTAAACTCCTTGCAGATCAGGATATTGACCGTATCGTGATCATCGGTCCTAGCCACCGTGTTTACTTTGAAGGGAGCAGTATCGCCGATTGTGACAACTATCATACACCATTAGGGGATCTCCCGATAGACAGGAAACTTGCCTGCGAGCTCAAAGAGGAGTTTGGACTGCAGTACTATCCCGATGCACATCATGAACACAGTACAGAGGTACAGTTTCCCTTTATCAAAGCATACAAGCCCGATGTAACGGTAGAAGAGATCGTCTACTCTGATGAAAAACCTGAAAGGCTGGCACCCATTATAAAACGGCTGCTGCAGGATCCCAAAACAGCCATAGTGATCAGTACCGACCTGAGCCACTACTACAACATACAGAAAGCCAACCATCTTGACAGCATCTGTCTGGACGCGGTCAAAGGTCTTGATAGAGCGAAACTGCATGGGGGATGTGAAGCTTGCGGGAAGATCGGTGTAGAGGCGATAATGATCGTCGCTGAAGAGATAGGGTTGGAGCCGGTCCTGCTGGATTACCGTACAAGTGCAGATGCGAGCGGTGATGAGTCACAGGTGGTCGGATATATGAGCGCAGCGTTTGTGGAGAAGAGATGAAAAAAGAAGTTTTATTGAAGCTTGCACGCGCAGCAATCGCAGAAGCCGTAGGTATTTCCTATACCCTGGACCTGGATAATATGATGGAAGAGAACCCTTGGCTGAAAGAGGAAGGGGCATGTTTTGTCACACTCACCATAGGGGAACATGAACTGCTCAGAGGCTGTATCGGCTCCATAGTCGCACACCGTCCGCTCTATGAAGATCTCATCCATAACGCGAAGAGTGCAGCATTGAACGATCCAAGATTTCCTTCACTGACGCAAGACGAGTTCGAAAAGATCACGGTAGAGGTCTCTATCCTTACCCCGCCTCAAAAAGTGGAATACAGCGCAATAGATGACCTCAAATCAAAGATCCGAGTAGGCACGGACGGTGTCATCCTCAAACATGATGCATCCCATCAGGCAACCTATCTGCCGCAAGTATGGGAACAGCTGCCGGATTTTGAAAGTTTTTTTATGCACCTGTGCATGAAAGCCGGCATGGGGATGGAGTGTCTTGCCTTCCATCCGGAGATCCATACCTACCAAGTAGAGGAGTATAAGGAAGGTAGCAGGTAGCATCCTACAGAAAATTAAAAAGAGGGAAAAAATGAAAGATCTAGACTCACTCATTGACTCGATCATTATCGACAGGGTACTGAAAAGTCCGCAGATCATTGAAGCCTTTGAAAAGGTCGACAGGATAGACTTTGTCCCCGATATGTTCAGAGAGAGTGCCTATCTGGATATACCGCTTGGTATCGGAGAGTACCAGACGATCTCACAGCCTACCACCGTTGCCTTTATGCTCGAACACCTCGCTCCACAGAAGGGAGAAAAGATACTTGATATCGGTGCCGGTTCGGGATGGACCACTGCTATGCTGTGCCATATCGTCGGAGAAGAAGGAACTGTTCTAGGCCTGGAGAGGATAGATGCTTTGGTAGAGTTCGGCAAACACAATCTTGCCAGGTACTGCCGGGATGAGAGATGCAGGATCGAAAAAGCAGGAGAGGTACTTGGTGTTCCAGGGGAGAAGTTTGACAAGATACTTGTCTCGGCAGCTGCGGATGAACTGCCCGAAGCGCTTATAGAGCAGCTCAATGTCGGCGGTAAACTGGTGATCCCGATACAAGACTCCATCGATGTGATCACAAAGATCTCTGAAGAGGAGTGTCAAAGAGAGAGTATCTACGGGTTCAGGTTCGTTCCGTTGATCTATTAACCCATAGAGATCATCAGATGGTACACAGATATAGATAAAGGAGCAATGTGGAGATGAAAACAGAAGCGCATGAGAGGTTTATAAAACGTTGTATCGAACTGGCACAAGAGGCGCTGGATGATGGGGACAATCCTTTCGGTTCTGTTGTGGTCAAAGAGAATAAGATCATCGCTGAAGCACGAAACAGTGCCCTGCATGATGATATCACAGACCATGCAGAGATCATTGCGATGAGAAGAGCCAGAGAGGCACTGGGCAGTGCAGACCTTTCCGGGTGTACACTCTACTCCAACTGTGAGCCATGCCCGATGTGCTCTTTTATGATGCGTGAACAAAAGATCAAAGAGGTGGTTTTTGCACTTCGAACCCCGCATATGGGTGGATATAGTAGATGGGATATCCTCCAGGATAAAGGGCTGGCACGATATAAACCTGTATTTTCAACCCCTCCGAATGTCATTACCGGTGTACTCGAAAAAGAGGCAACAGAGCAGTTTGAAAAAGCGGGATGGACGATACACAAAAAATAACGTATTGATCAAATAATAAGCACTAATCTTCTCCTATTTGTCCTCTTTTGCTCTATAATTAAACAAAGAATTAAACAAGGATAAAATAAATGAAAGAGTATTTCGGAGCCTATTACCAAGCAAAAGAACAAGTCATCGGCTTTATTGAAGACAGCGTATTGAATGTCGGTACAGTGAGTGCATTTGAAGAAGAGAACTTCGCAAATCTGTTTGATGTATTTAAGGCTTTAGAACTGGTCTATGTTGTAGATGCAAAAAGCTCTGTACAAACCTCTCCCAATATCTACCCGAACCGTATCGATAAAGATGCCAAGGATATCAGCAGAGCCTATCTTCTGGATCGTTTGGAGATCAAGGAGAACGGTTTTGCATTCACCGCACCCTACAAAAGTGCCGCAACACAGACACTCTGTATCACCGTCACCAAAAAAGAGGGAGACAAGATCATCTTTATGGACTTTGATCTGAAAAGACTGCTGGAGAGACTGAAGCTTATAGAGAGACATGCTGCCTTTGACGCGGTGCAACTCTCCTTTTACCTCTTTACCGGAGCGTTCATGGCTATCATCGCTTTGGCGGCCGTCCTCTACTCTCTCTTTGACTTCGGGGGCAATGTCATGGCGATGAATCTTGATATCCATACGATCTTCAAGCCGATCATTGCTGCGACACTGGGGTTGGCGATCTTTGACCTGGCAAAAACAGTCCTGGAACAGGAGGTCTTTTATAAAAGCTATGTCAAGAACTCCAAAGAGGAGGTCAAACTGCTGACAAAATTCCTCTTTACGATCCTGATCGCTCTGGCTATCGAGACCCTGATGGTAGTCTTTAAAATCGCGATGAAAGAGGATGGAGAGATGGTCAATGCACTCTATCTGATGGGCGGAATCTCCTTCATCATCCTTTCACTCGCAGTCTTTATCTATCTGACACAAAGAAAAAACGCTTAGTGTCAAACAAGCCAATGCAATGTATAATAGATATAAAAAGCATTGATTGGACAAACAATGGGTTCAGAGATACACAAAGAAGCATTTACCCAGCAGGACTACCGGGCATTTGAAGATGCCTGGCTCTCTGAGCTTGCGTTTGTCAGACAACTCTTTGAACAGGACGGCAAACTTTTTAGTGAATCAAAACGTTTAGGGTATGAGCTGGAAGCATGTATCCTTGATGCGAACAATCAACCTGCACCGATCAATCATAAGATACTTTCAGAACTTGATACTTCTCTTTTCACCCATGAGCTTGCCAACTATGACCTGGAGATCAACGGCAGCGTCTTTACCTTTGGTCCCTCCACGCCTTCTGATCTGAAAAAGAACATTACAAGACTCTTTCAAGAGGCGGAAAATGCTGCCCAAAAATTCAATACCCTTCTCGGACTCTTCGGTGTTTTTCCCACTCTTATGCCTGAACATTTCGATCCTGCACACTACCAGTCGGATATGAAACGCTATACCCTGGCATCAAAACGTATCCATGAACTGCGCCACGAGAGTATCCACATGCTTTTCCATGGTGAGGATGAAGTGAAACTGGATAGGGATGATGTGATGAGCGAGGCACTCTCTACTTCACTGCAGATACACTTTCAAGTCCCTTTTTCCCGTGCAACAGACTACTATCATGCTGCACTTTTCGCCTCAGTGATTATGGTGGGTTTCGGAGCAAACGCTTCATTGGTATTGGGCAAAAGAGCCTGGCATGAGTCCCGCATCCCTATCTTTGAGCAGTCAACCGATGCCAGGGACAAGAGAAGAAGGAAAAAAGGCGAGGAGAAAAGGGTACACTTTGCACATGGTTATATCGACTCCTGGCTTGAACTGTTCGAGCAAAACAGGGCTTTTAAGATCCTCTTCCCCGATGTGGTGGATGCACCGGTAGAAGAACTCTATCACTTCAACCTTCACAATGGAACCATCTGGCGGTGGATACGTCCCATCATCTCTCAAGGCAAAGAGGGGAAGTGGGGACTGAGAATGGAGCTTCGTGTACTGCCTTCGGGACCTACACTTATCGATATGCAGACGAATATTTGGTTTTATATCGGCCTGATAGAAGGTCTGGTGAATAGCGGTAAAGATCTTACGAAGATTCCTTTTGAAGTGCTCAAAGATGACTTTTATCAGATAGCCAAATGCGGTATGCAACATAGATTTCATGAACCTTTAGAGGGGAAAAGTATGATACTCAATGAGTGGATAGTACACTCCGGTCTCAATCTCGCAAGAGAAGGCTTGGAGTCTTTGGGTGTAAAGCATATAGAAACTTATCTGGATATCATTCAAGCGCGTGCGGCAAGTGGCCAAAACGGTGCACTCTGGCAGCTTAAACACTTTGAAAAATATAATAATATCAATAAACTTGTGGAGGATTATATGAGAAACTTTAAAAACGATACCCCCGTACACCTTTGGAGCGTATAATGGAAAGACTGAATAGTATAGATCAGATCCCTGAAAGATTTTTAGAGATCAACTACCGTGATATCAAAGAGGTATTCGAATCTCCTACGCTTATCCGTCTCAAAGGAGATAAAGAGCCTGCCCTCTTCATCTCGATCCTGCTGCACGGTAATGAGTTCAGCGGTTTGCAGATCATGCAGGAGATTCTCAAAAAGTATCAAGTGGATGGATCCTACGATCTGCCAAGAACGCTCTGGCTCTTTGTGGGGAATGTCGAGGCGGCATCACTGGGACTGAGGAGACAGGATAATGAACTGGACTTTAACCGTGCATGGCCGGGGACACCACACCCGGAAGCCCCTACGGCACAACTCATTGCGGAAGTGATGGAGAAGATCACGGAAAACGGGCTTTTTGCAGCCCTTGACCTGCATAACAATACGGGGAAGAACCCGCCTTACGGATGTATCTCTATTGTCAATGAGAAAAACAAATACCTGAGCAGTTTCTTCAACCATATCGGTATGGTATTTCATACGCCAAAAGGGGTCTCAACCATGGCATTTGATGAGATCTGTCCTGCGATCACTCTGGAGTGTTCCACTCCCGGAAATCCTCTGGGGATAGAAAAAGCCGTAGCACTCATCGATGACCTGATGCATATGGAGCACTTCCCCGATAAAGCACTGCCCGAACACGATCTTCAGCTCGTATACAACAGTGCAGTACTCAAAATTGCCGAGGGGGTGACATTCGGTTTTGAAGAGGAGCAAGGGGAGTTCGAGCTCACACTGACAAACAACTTTGACCGCCACAACTTTACCCGTCTTGAAAAAGGCGAAGTGTTTGCCCATACGACAATCGACAAACCTATTATCGCCACATTGGAGAACGGTACCGATATCACGGATGATATACTCATCAATGAAAATGGTGCACTATCGCTTAAAAAGCCACTGATGCCGGCGATGATCACACTGGACAAAAGAATCATTCTACAGGATTGTCTCTGTTATTTGTTGGAGGAGTATAGAGAGAAAAGATAAGAAAAAATGTTCTGTAAAATCAAATAGATTGCCCTGTACCAAGGAGTACAAGGCATAGGAGATTACGCTGTAAGTTCTTTGAGCGTTTCGTAGGCAGCTTTGATAGATTCATCGATCATCTCATCAGTTGTTGCAGTAGAGATAAATCCTGTCTCGAAAGAAGAACATGCGAGATATACACCACGATCCAACATCCCTTTATGGAACTTTGCAAACATCGCTGTATCATTTTGCTGTGCTTCTGTAAAATTTCTTACCGGTATCTCAGAGAAGAAGAATCCGAACATACTTCCTCTTACATCCGTAACCATCGGTACATTCACCGCATTCGCAGCATTTTGGAAACCTTCCATCAATTTTTTTGCTTTATTGCCAAGCTCTACGTAGATACTCGGATTTGCTTTGAGCTTTTTAAGACTCGCAAGACCTGCTGCCATCGCTACAGGGTTACCGCTTAGTGTACCCGCCTGGTATACAGGACCTTCAGGTGAAAGGTGTGCCATGATCTCCGCTCTTGCACCAAATGCCCCTACAGGCATTCCTCCACCGATCACTTTACCCAGTGTCACCATATCAGGTTTAACCGTTGTGATCCCCTGTGCACCTCTCAATGAAGCCCTAAATCCGCTCATCACTTCATCGAAGATCAACAGTGTACCGTGTGCATCACAGATCGCTCTAAGTTCCTGCAGGAAATCTTCTGTTGCCGGGACCAGTCCCATGTTCCCTGCGATCGGTTCAATGACCACACACGCGATCTCACCTTTTGCATCGGCAAAACACTGTTTTACCTCTTCTATATCATTATATGTTGCAAGCAGTGTATGCTTGGTCAGATCAGCGGGAACTCCCGGACTCGACGGTGCACCGAATGTAGCCAAGCCCGAACCGGCCTGAACAAGCAGAGAATCAGAGTGTCCATGGTAACATCCGGTAAACTTCAGGATATTGTCTCTGCCGGTAAATCCGCGTGCCAAACGGATAGCAGACATCACTGCTTCGGTACCTGAACTGACAAAACGTACCTTATCGATCGTATCAAAAAGTGTTGTGATCTCTGTAGCAAGCTCTGTCTCTACCTGTGTCGGAGCTCCAAAGCTCAGTCCATTCTTCACGGCTTCCATCACGGCAGTTTGGATATCAGCATCCACATGACCGAAGATCAACGGTCCCCAGCTCTGTACAAAGTCGATATATCTGTTTCCATCGATATCATAGAGATGTCCCCCCTCGCCTCTTTGGATAAAAGGAGGTGTTCCTTCCACACCATTAAACGCACGTACAGGTGAGTCTACACCTCCCGGGATCACTTTGTATGCTTCTTCAAATGCTGCGATGCTTTTATCGTATGCCATATGATTAATCCTTGTTGTGTATAATTCTGAGATTTGAGAGCGTGTTCCTCTATGGAGCTTAGCACTCATCAGATAATAGCGTGAATTATACAACAATGGCACTAAGGGGTCGATTATCCGTACCAGAACACTGAAAGCATTTCTACTGTCACTCCTATTGCACCTGTTGATTTTCCTGCTATTTGTGGTGAACACAAAAGAGTTGAAGCTCCCCAAACCGCAAAGCCAATCCCAAAAAATCTCTCTCAACCTCAACTCATTTGTACCACAGGCTCCAAAACCGATACCTCAGCCTAAACCTCTACCGCCTCTACCGGAAGTCACTCCTCCACCGGTAGAACAACCTCTAAAAGAACCTATAAAGAAAGAAGAGCCTGCCAAAAAGGAAAAGAAGCGTGTTGAGAAAAGTTTTATTGCGGCAAAAGAGAGCAAAGAGAACAATGCCACCAAAGTAGCTGAATTCAAGCCCGCAGTAGTGAAACAGGCTCCAAAAACAGAGAGAAAAGAAGCACCCAAAGCAGTGAGACAACAACCGGTAAAAAAGGTGGCTGAACATAAGCCGGTTAGAAGATCCAAAGATCCGCTGGCCAATGCATTGATGCGTTCAGGCAGTGCAATGACACCACGGCCTAAAAAAGAAAACTTTGTCGACCAGATGGTATCACGTATCTACGGTAAGGAGTTTCACACCTATAACAAAGAACAAAAAAAGTTCATCAAACAAAGACTCGGAGAGATATACCGTATCACACAGAATACACTCTGGCGCAAAGGTTACCCGGATACCGCGGTACGTATGCAGATGCAGGGTACCAATATCGTTTCATTCTACCTGCACCCCAACGGTGATATCTCAGAGCTGCGCCTCAGATCTTCGATAGGCTACAGGGTGTTGGATGAAAATACGCTGGAAGTGATAAAGACAGCCTATAAAGACTATCCAAAACCAAAGAAAAAAACCAAGATCATGTTCTATGTCACCTATAGACTCTACTAGTTCGTTACTTAAACTGAACGAAAATATCTTTAATGATCAATAATTTTAATGATATTTATAAATTTATATGATGTTAGCGAGGATACTCTCCCGCCTTTCCTGCTATTATGAGGCAGATTTAGGGAAAAAGAGTAAATTAAGTAACCCATGCTTATAATTATTATAAGATAGGTGTAAGTATAAAAAAAGGTTTTTGATTGAATGAAAAAATAAACTTGGGGGCTTCCAATACGATCGGTTCACATATTCTGCCGGGCGAACCTCTCATCGAATTGAGCAGGATTATAAATGGACAGGTCAATCTGACGATCTTGAGTTCTGAGAAAATCATTGATGGGGTCAAAGAGGGTATTTTTGACCTGGGACTGATCGAATCGGCGATCTTCGATGATACACTTGTCTATAAAAAATGGATCGAAGATGAACTTGTTGTCTGTTCTAAAGCTTCGCTGGGGGAATCCATCGATAAAGAGATGATCATCCACTGCCAGCTTTTATGCAGAAAAGAACAGTCTCCTACCCGTCAACTGATCACAGGTTTTTTGAAAGAACATGAGCTCTCTTATCAGGATTTTGACTCATTAATGGAGGTGGATAATACAACCTCTGCCATACAAAGCATCAAATGGTCAAAACCGAACAAAGAGCACCCTACTGTCACGATCGTCTCACGCTTGGCGGTAGAAGATGAAATTGAAAGAAAAGAACTTTATCTCTCCCGTATCGAAGGGGTGCCTATAGTGAGAAACTTCTATATCATTTACGATAAGAAGAGAGATGATAGCGAAAAACTGGAAGCGATCATCAACTATCTTATAACACAACAAACCACTACTGAACGCTCCAGCTAGCCTCTACCAGCAGCCTTTCCCCTTCATATACTCTTCCTGCAAAATGATCCCCTCTTTTGTAGGTACCTACACCTTTGGGTGTCCCTGACATGACGATATCCCCATCCTCAAGTGACATAAAACCATCTATCTCCTCCAGCATCTCCAAAGGCTTGTAGATCATCAGCCCATAATCGGCAAACTGTATAAGCTCATCATTGATAAAAAGTTCCATACGAAGCTGCCTGAGATCTCCGCTGAAAGCTACAAATTCACCCAATACAGCCGAACCGTCAAACGCCTTTGCCCTCTCCCATAGCAAACCTTTCTGTTTCATCTTATTCTGTATCTCCGCTTTAGTAAGATCAAGCCCGAAACCTATACCTGCAATCTTTTTATCCTCTATAAGAAAACATATCTCCCCCTCAAAGCGCGTATCTTCACTAATGAAATGAAGGCTATCGGTGATCGCAGAGTTCGGCTTGTTGAAAACAACCATTGTATCGGGTGTCTCATTACCGAGTTCTTCAATATGTTCAACATAATTTCTTCCTATACAAACCACCTTGGATGGCACAAGCTCTCTATGATTAAAACTGATCTTGTTCATATATGACTCTCTCCTCTCTTTTGTCCTATTAGCGCTAGAAGCATTGGATACAGATATTGTATCAGATGGTGTTTGAAGTATCACAGTTTCACCAACCATATAGAGACCAGATCTACATATAATCATGAAAAATAATAAATATAACTCTTTTTTTTATCAAGGGTGGAAAACTAACAAATAATTAACAAAGTGGTTTTATAATGCAGTGTATCTTAAAAAAAGGAGACTATATGGACATAATAGGACAATTTCCGTTGTTTTATTTTCCGGAGTACGGAAGTGCTTGGATGATGGGTATCACTGGTACCATACACATTCTTGCATCACATACATCCGTTGGTGCTGCTATGCTTTTTGCATTTTTAGCCTACAAAGCATATAAAGAGAACAGGAGCGATCTTTACCCGTATATGAAAAAATACGGTATGTTTCTACTGATCTTTTCGTATGTTATAGGTTCTATCACAGGACCGGGTATATGGTATACAGCTACGGCTGCAAGCCCCAGGGGGATCAGTGCACTGATACACAACTTTGTTTGGGTATGGGCAACGGAGTGGGTCTTCTTTGTCTATGAGGTCATCGGGGTTTTTGCACTGGTATACTTTATAGATAAGATCGATAAGAAGACACATCTGAAACTTACCTTTACTTTCGCACTTGCTTCCGTAGGTACGCTTGCGCTTATTATCGGTATTATCAGCTTTATGATGTGGCCGGGAACCGAAGGTTATTATACAACAGGAAGTGCAAGTGATGCATTCTTTGGTGTCAATACTTTCCCTCACATGTTCCTTAGAATCGGATTTATGATCATGATGTCAGGAGTCATCGGACTTGTGATATCAAGTGCGATGAAAAAAGAGAATGAGGCACTCTCAAATGAACTGAGTAGAAAAATGGGCTTTGTGAGTTTAATCGGGGGATTTGTCACAATGTTCTTCTTCATGTGGTATATGGGGACACTTCCGGATAATGCCCATGCGGTCTTTAATGTAACAAAAGAGTCTATCATTCAAAATAGAATCATCCTGGCGATTGTTTTTTCACTCTATTTCATTCTTGCAATTGTAAGACCGAAGACGATCAATACGGTACTGGCATCCTCTATGATCGTAGTAATACTTCTCGCAGGACTGTGGCCGGGAGAAAAGCTGAGAGAATCTATGAGAAAACCGTATGTTGCAGGTCAATATATCTACTCTAACCAGATCGTCAGCCGTGATGTACCGGGTAAAGGGATCAAAAGTGAACTTCCTATCATCGCAGAAAAAGGTCTACTGAAGGTCAACCCTTTTGTTCCTGAAAATCTAAAAGTGATCACTGCAGAGAATAAACTTGAGGCAGGAAAACTGCTGGCTAGAATGTCCTGTTCCAACTGTCACTCTCTGGAGACTACAGGTAAATTCAGACCACTAAAAGATAGACTTACAGGGATGGACAAAGAGGGGATCAAGAGTATTTTATACGCAATCGGCAGCGGATCAATTCCTTATATGCCAAAACTCGAGTTGCCGGAACACGAATATGATGCAATGGCGGAATATCTCGCATCACAAAAATATTAAGGAGGATTTATGGACGCATCTGTATTATTGGCTTTAAGAGACCCTGCCGGGGTACCGTTCTACCCTGTGGTCTTCCAGGCACTCTATATTTTGACCTGGGCACTACATGCTGCTTTTGTTCTACTCTCGTTGGGTTCTATGGGACTCTCATTGTACGGAACATTGAAACAAAAAGATGACCCGCGGTGGAAGATATTGACACCGCATCTTATCCAGACAGGTAAGATCAGTGTTTCACTGCTTATCGTTCTAGGGGTTGCTCCCCTTCTGTTTACACAGGTAATCTACGATCCTAACTGGTATACAACCAATGCCTTGTCAGGAATGTGGGTATTTATCTTTATCTATGCATTGATCTTAGGTTATATGATGTACTACTGGTACTACTATGCAAATAAAGCGAAAGCCGGCGGAGGAAAACTGATCGGTATCATCTCTTTTGCCGTGTTGGTATTTGCCGGGATTTTGATGCATAACTTTGCAGTGACTTCCATCATGCCTAATGAGTGGATGAACATGTATGCACCGAACGGTGTAGTGGACAACAGCGGTTGGACCTTCAATGTCGATCTGATCAGACTTCTCTTTATGGTGAGTTTAGCGATTCCTGTTGTCGGTATCTTTTTACAAAACTACAGCAGATTCTTGAGTACGAGAGAAGATTTCAGTAAAGATTTTATCGATTATACTGCGTCGCTCGGAACGAAACTCGGAACAATCGGACTGCTTATCAGTGCCGTGGTATTTGTTGCCTGGATGATGCAGGTAGGATATCTCTTTCACCCTGTTGTGATCGCGACGATCGTAGGTGTACTTATCTTACTCTTCATGGTAATGATGAATAAAAACAGCTACATCACTACCGGTATTTTGGTAGTCGTTGCACTCTTTATCTCCGGTGTGAGAGAATTGATCAGGTTTGATCTGATGACAGGACTGGGATACAATATCTATGATTATCCGGTTAATCTTGAGATTCCGTCAATTACGATGTTCCTCTTGACATTCCTCATCATGGGGGGTACTGGTGTTGCCTATATCCTTACAATGTCATGGAAAGTTGGAAAATCTAAAGAGGTTTTTGACGGTTCACAGGATAAAGCAGTCAACAAACTTGGTAACTATACTTTAGCTATCATGGTTCTATGGATGGCTACTTTCTTTGGTTGGGGGATGACTATACTGTTCAAAAATATACTTTAAAAAGTAGAAGAGTCAAAGAAGCATCCTTCTTTGACTCCTATCACAATATCAATTTATCATTTTTTAGAGGGGAGGAAAATTGAACATGAGTGGTACAAAAATACTTTTCCTGGAGGATAACAAGCTTTACCAAGAAAGCATAAAAGATTTTTTGGAAGAGGAAGAATTTATTGTTGAGACCTGCAGTAACGGGCAGGAGTTTTTAAACAAAATATTTGAGAACATTTATGATCTCTACCTGCTGGATATCAACGTACCTCAGATCAACGGTTTTGAACTGATGAAGATACTCAGTGACTATAATGACACCACGATGAAACTTGTATTATCTTCTTTTCCTGAGAGCATGTTGCAATCCTTTAAAAACGGATGCGATGACTTTATCAATAAAACTTCCGATATCGACGAACTTCTACTCCGCATAAAAACACTGATAAAAAGAGACTATCACACTTATCAGGAGTCTATACAGATTGCAAATAATGTCAACTATGACCTTTTACATAAAAAACTTTATATCAATCAAAAAAAAATTGAGCTTGATATCCGTTCATTATTGGTTTTGGACTACCTCATAAAAAACAGAGAGAAATTCGTATCAAGTCTTGAACTGGAAAACAGTATATATCCCTGTAACAGCAGATCAAACTCCAATGTCATAAGATATTATATCTGGAGTCTGAGAAAGATACTCGGTAAAGAGATCATTGAATCCAAGAAAAATTTTGGCTATCGGCTCACCTCTGTAGATCTGTTTGTATCTTAGTATACTGCATGACTTCTATTAGGACCTGACAACCTACCTACTGTTCTGGGACCCACCCATCATTTTAACTACTATAGAACTTATATGAATCATAAAGCATTAGATTAACTTATGCATTGCTGCAAATAACGTGATAACGAAAAGAAAAGCACGTTTACACTGTCAGCTTTAATTTCATTATAGTAAAATTCGCCCAATAATTTAGAAGATATGGGTTTACCGCACATGATTTATTTTGACAAAGTGGAAAATGATAATAAGATTAAACATTACAGGTTGGATCTTGACTATCATGAATATGATCTGATGCTCAATATGTTAAACGAATTAAAATTACAAAAAAGTGATTTTGAATGTGACGGCAGATTTAATGACAGAAAACCGATAGCAAACAAATTTTTTAAGAAAATTAAAAATATTAAACAAATTGAACATGGTAAAAAGCAGACAGCAACGCGTCAGGCAAACAGATCCAAGATCATAGAGAGTAAAAAAAAGGTCAATAATGCAATCAATCTGCTTAGATTGGAATGCAGAGAGATCACAGCTTATAATGTAGCAAAAACCGCCGGTATCAGTTACAATACAGCAAAAAAGTATCTACCGGATAATATTTAAACTGTTTTTTCTTTACCGCTTATCATCACCCCAAATGCAACCAAAGTACCTGTCAGCAGTTGCCAGGCAAAGCCTATCTTCCATCCGATAAATTCCCCTACGCTCTCCCCCAGAATATAAGGCTGTAAAAGCAGTACCGTCGTAAATCCCAGGATAAAGGCAAGCGGTACTGTCGCTGCATTGCCCCGCTTTGTAAAGAGCGCGGCACCATACACACCAAGCAGACCGGCGTAAGCAAATGCCATTACCCCCAATGCGAAATTGAGCAGAGGCAGCTCCGTACTCTGCTGCCAGTAGTAACTGAGCATCGCCATCGCCGAGAGTGCAGCAGCAAAGAGGAGAACAGCCGCACGTCCTGCGCTTACAAAGTGTATCTCGTCACTCTCACCCTTGGCCTTTTTCCATGGTTTATAGATATCTTCAATAGCCACCGATGCCATCGCACCGAGTACCGAGTTGGAACTGGAAAGTGCCGCTGCGACTGCGCCTACAGTGACCAGTCCACGCATTCCCTCCGGCATCTCATGCAAAATATAGTACATAAAGATAGTGATCTTCTCCCCGTCAAACTTCTGCACAACCTCAGTAGAGATCCCGGATAGCTCAGAGTGATGGTAAAAAAGGTAGAGCAGTAACCCGATAGCCAAAAAGAGCAGTGCCACAGGGATCGTCAAGTAGATACTCATCATCAAAGAGCGCTGTGCCTCTTTGGTACTTTTACAGCTCAGCGCCCTCTGTGTCATATCCTGATCAAGTCCGTACGCAGCGATATTGAGCAGCAGCCATCCGCCCATCAATGCCCATATGCTAAATCCGCCGCTCATACTCCAATCGAGTACTTTCAGCTTTTCAGCACCCTTCAGCGTATTGATCATCGTTCCCAGATCCGTATCCAATGCCGTATAGAGATAGACCAGTACGGCAATACCCGCACCGATATAGGTGACTGCCTGAATAATGTCTGAAAAGATCACAGACTTGACCCCGCCAAAATAGACATAGGCCAAAGCCCCCAGCATCAAGATCAAGACAGAAAGCAGTACATGCAGCGGTTCGATATCCAGAAAGAGGATCATAGAGATAGCCAGGGCGCCTATGTAGAGTCTTGCCCCGCTTGCAAAAAGCCTGCCGACCAGAAACATCACCCCTGCCTGCTTCTTCGCAGCAGTACCGTAGCGCTTTTCCAGCAGTTCATAGACTGTCACCGCTTCGATCTCGTAAAAACGGGGGATCAATACTTTGGCGACAAACCATACCGCTATAAACGCAGAGAGATAAAAGCCTATAAAGGTCAGATCTTTACTGTAGGAGTACTCAGGCCCCCCAAGAAAGGTCGCAGCGGATTGTGAAGTGGCCAGCACAGAGACCGCCACGGCGAACATCGGCACACTATTGCCTCCGACGAAGTAGTCGCGTGTCGACTTTACCTGCATACGGCTCAAAAGTACCGATGTAACAGTCAGTACCAGGAAGTAGGCGATAAAAACCGCCCAGTCAAGTGCAGCGAAAGCGGAGTTCACTTGCTGCCTTTCGGCGGTTTTTTGAGATGCATGAACCCTACTGCTTCACGTACCTTTCTCATAAATTTCTCTCCCGGGTCACGCTTGACGGTTCTGTAGCCCTTATCCTTTTCAAGCCATAGCGGAGTTGATTCCATCTGTGTATACTCATGGTGTCCGATCAGATACTCTATCGTAGGGAACTTTCCTTTGAGGTAACCGACCAGTGCGATATTGGATCGCAGCTGTGCAGGCGTCAGATCATCCCTTTTGTTTCCTTTCCCGCCGACATTCTCTATACCGATGCTTGAGTAGTTCAGCCCGATGACATGCCTTCCCATCCAGTTTTCAGGCATCAGTCTGTAGATCGTCCCGTCACGTGCGACAAGAAAATGTGCCGAGACATTGAGTGCGGAGGCTTTTACGATATCTTTTCTGTCAGAGAGAAGCTTTTCAGGTTGGAGACGTTTAAAGGATTTATCCAAACTCATCTCTGCCGTCCAGTGAAGTACAATGATCTTCGGAGTGATCTCTATGTTGTTCACCGTCTTTCCGTAATGGGACCGGATATAGGCCTTGGTCATCTCTATACGCTCTTTACCGAAATCTATCGGTTTATCGATGATCTGGAGGGGTTGAATGGGGTTGGTTGTGCATTTAATATCATTCTCTGCATAGAGAGAAAGTGTAAAAAGTGAAATCAGTGATAAGAGTAGTTTCAACATGTAGAAGTCCTAAACAAGAATTAGGACTATTCTACCCTATCTTGGGTTTGGTTTTCTTTGTCAGTGACAAGCACCCAGACGATCGCAAAGATCGGCAGGCTCAGTGAGATCAGATAGCTTGGGATATGGAGCAACGCATGTCTGTGAAGATAGAAAAATCCCAGTACCAGCAGGATATAGGCACTCATGCGGTAGATGGAGAGTGCTCCTTTGGTATCTTTGAGTGTCTGGAAGAGCGAACGCCTGTTGGCCTTCATACGCTGTTTCTCTTCTTTGATCGCCTCTTTGAGATCAGCATCGGGATCGTCTACGATATCCTCGCTATAGAGATCATACGGATCTTCAAGCTTGTCGATCACATCCTTGGTGTCATCCACAGTGATGATATTGTGCTCTACCCTTTTGTTCACCATACGTCGATAGCTGAACATCGAACCGATCATCACTAAAGTCGATGAGAAGAATCCTATCTGCGTATTGTACAGCACATGCTTATCAAAAAAGAGGAGACTCCCGGCAATCAGCAGAAGATCAATGAGAAGAAGCAGTTTGAGAATCTTCAAACTAGTATTTCTCATCTTCATCCTCATCATCATACTTCTCTTTATTTGCTTTGTAGTTATATCTTGGATCGTTTGCCAGCTTGTCCAGCTCTTTTTTCTGCTTTTGGTAGGCTTTGTATACATTCAGTATCGCTGCAGCAATCCCCCAGAATACCCCCAGCCAAAAGAGCCAGCCGATACCTGTCCAGTCTCTCAGCAGCCAGCCGATACCGACACCGAAAAGTACTGCCACAACCATAGAGATACCAAGACTCAATCCGTCAGCAGCATCTACGATCTTTTTAAAACGTGGTTCTTTGTTTTGTTCCATAATCTGTAATTCCGTATAAATATTTAGAGCGTAGTATAGCGAAATGGTACATAGTTTATGATTTTTGCTCAAAAAGCTGTCTGGAGATGTTAGGAGAGGATAGACCTGTGCTCTGTTACACAGGAAGCTGTGTAACAGAGTAAATCATTAATAGGTACCTGTCAACGGTCTAAAGTTGTGATCATAGTGTTCATGGAATGCTTCGACTTTCTCTTCATTCAGTCCGATATGTTTTGTATAGATATTCCAGGCTACTCCCTCGGTACATGGCGGGGTCGTCAGCGAACCTGAGTAGCTGTAGACTTTTCCTCCAGGAAGCATATCCAATGGATTGATCGTAATAAGCGTTGGATTCTCTTCTTCCTCTTCGGGAATCGCGAGTCCAAAGGCACTTTCAAGTGCTTCATTCCCTTCACCTGCCACATTGTCGATCATTACACCGACCACGGCAATAGAGTTATCCTCGGCAACATTGACAAAGTGACCTTCCATAGCTGCGTGTACTCCCAGTTCTGTATGTTCACTCACGGAGTGAAAATGAAACTGTTTCAGTTCGTACGCTTTACCATTGATCGTTATATATGCTTTGGGACTTCCTTCCTCCACATTAAACTGCACACTGTGGCCGTTGTTTTCCATCTTGAAGGCGATGCTTTTGTTATAATCCAGTGTAAAAGAGGGATCTGCCGGTACTGCATCATAAAAATCTACCGGTGACTGATGCGGTTCTCCTTCAACCACTTTAGTAATATCCAGCCCATTATCACAGGTGCTCCACTCCTCTTTCAGTGACCCCCAGTAGTCCGGTCCTGTCTCACCGTCATAACTGAAATGTACCTCAATTTCCTCATCCTGCACAACGCTCTCATTATTACAGCCGACAAGCCACATCGATGCAATAAGCATACCGGCATATAAAAACTTCTTCTTCACTATCTGTTTCCTTTTGATTGAAATGTGAAAGAGGACCCTCCCTCTTCAAATAAATTATAAATAAAACTGATTTAAAATAATTTTTTTATAGAAATAATTGTTGATAAATCGGGGGTTTTTTGTAAATTTTTGAGTAAAACAGATTTTTTAAGAAGATAAACTCATTAGTGAGTACAGTTTTTCTCATCTTTTATGAGATGGGAAAAGAGAAGCTATACCCCTCTTCCCCTTTTGTCTATAAAAAGTTGGATCATGCGTGAAGGCTTTTTGATCTCCTAGGTCAGCATCTCTTCGATGGTGACCCTGACATTCTCTCCCAGGGCATCCAGCTGATATCCCCCTTCAAGAAAAAAGATATAGGGTACGCTACTCAGGGAAAGAATCGTTCTTACCATTTTACGGATACCCTCTGTCGTTACATTGAGGCTGGCAAGGGGATCACTCTCATGCAGGTCATATCCTGCCGAGACGAGAATGATATCGGGCCGGAACTTTGCTGCCAGCGGCGGCAGATCATTCTGATAGATATCCAGCAGCTCTGCATCCCCGCTTTCGGGCATCATAAAGAAGTTTGCCGTATACCCTCTCCCTTTACCCTCACCGACCTCTGTCTCTGCCCCTGTTCCCGGATAGGCAAATGACTGGTGAGAGGAGAAGTAAAAGACCGTATCGTCTTCCCAGAACGTCCCCTGTGTACCGTTCCCGTGATGGACATCAAAATCGATGATCATCACCTTCTTGTAGCCTACACTCTGGGCATAGCGGGCTGTGATCGCGATATTGTTAAAGAGACAAAAGCCCATTGCAACACTTTTTGTCGCATGATGGCCCGGAGGCCTGACAGCACAAAAAGCCCTCTCAAACGCCCCGGCTTTCACGCCATCCACTGCAGCTATCCCCGCCCCCACAGCTTTTTTGGCAGCCAGAAAGGAGTCCTTGCTGCAAACCGTATCAGCATCAATCGGCCTTTCATTGGCACTGGCCGCTTTAATCTCTTCAATTAATTCAGGGGTATGTACAAGCTCGATCATCTTTTCAGAAGCAGAAACAGGTTCTGCCATGATCAACGTATCTTTGAGTTTCTCCAATGCATTATCTATCGCTATCAGGCGATTGGGTGATTCAGGATGCATCGGACCTGTGTCATGTCGTAGATAAACTTCATCAGTGATATATGCTACTCTCATACCACTATTATAGCTTCTTTTTTTATGCTGATTTGGATCGGAACACAGTCCCGATCCACGCGATTGTCCTCAGCGGACGGCTCAGTTGACCGACTTTTTATGCTGATTTGGATCGGAACGTACAATTTGTGAGCAAATTTTACCCACACCTGCACAAGTCCCGACCCACGCGGTTGTACGAGAAATCATTTAGTGATTTCCTGTATAAGTCCGTTAGACAAATCCTCAGCGGACGGCTCTTTTGCTGATTTTCTCATAAGCAAAGAGACTGTGAAAGAACTGCTGTTTTATCACTGTCATCCTGAACTTGATTCAGGATCTCATTGAATAAGAGCAAAACTTAGGGGATTCTGAATGGCCGTAGAAAATGCCCTTAGGATGCAAGTTCAGAATGACGAACACCTCTCTTTTAGGTTTTTTCACTGCCTCAAAACTTGCAGCTTACTGATGTAATTTTTTAAGCGCCTCCACCTCTTTTCTCAGTTCAGCCACCTCTCTTTTCAACTCCTCTATCTCTTTTTCAAGGCTCATAGGTGTTTGTGTATACTTGGTGATCTTGCTTTGTACGCTCTGCTCCTGCGCTTTGTCTTCCAGAATATAGAGTACCTCTTTACCCTCTTCAACTGCAGTTTCACTCTGCACCGATCCTTCCCTTACCATCTTCATCACATTGAAGATACTGATTTTATGTCTTTTTGCATATGCTTTTATCGTTAATTTTTCCATACTGCAATTATATAGGTTATTTACATTAATTTGTTATAATTGTTCACATTTCGAATAATAAACACAAAGGATTTATAGATGAAACAGTTAAGACTACCCTCTTCTCTCTTAGCGATCATACTTATTTTGACATTTCAAAGTACTCTTTTTGCCGACGCAGCCTCCCAAAAACTTGAAAAAAACAGCAATCAAGCCGTAGCTAAATTTGTCAAACAATTTAAAGGTGCAGAACAGTTCATTAACAATGCCTCAGGTTATCTTGTCTTTCCAAAGATCACTAAAGCCGGTTTCATGGTAGGCGGAAGTTATGGTGAAGGTGTCTTGCGTATAAATGGCCAGACAAAACACTACTACAGCGTTACAAGTGCTTCGTTTGGTTTCCAGGCAGGTGCACAGCAGCACTCTATGATCATTGCTTTTTTGAGTGATACTTCACTCAAAAACTTTATCTCAAGCAACGGATGGGAAGCAGGTGTTGACGGTACCATCGCGATCGCTGACTGGGGTAAAAGCAAAGATATCTCTTCCATCAGTTATGAAAAACCTATCGTTGCGTTTATCTTTGGAGAAAAGGGTCTGATGGGTGGTATCAGCCTCGAAGGAAACAAGTTTAAACGTATCATCCCCCAATAATATAGCAAGAGAGGCTACCCAAAACCTCTCTTCTCTTCTAAAAACCGCTAATTACGTTTAAATCTATCTTTATAGCTACACTTTTGACACAACTCTTCTACGGCTTTTCCTTCTTTAAAACCTCTGATCATATCCTGTGCACGCTTCCCTTTGAGGATCGTCTCCAGACTGTTTTGATGCAGATCACCCAACGCTATCACACCGTCACAGTCCAGACAACACGGTACCACTTTCCCTGAGGCCAGTATGGCGATGTGAGACTGCAGACCCTGGCAGGTACCGTCACCATAGATCGGATTCTTTAGGGAAGGCCATTCAAAATATTCATCAAAATGCAGCAGTACTTTTGAAGCCAGCCGGATAGACTTTGGCCGCTCCTTATAGATCGCATCAAGACTCAGTGATACCCCAAATGCTTTGGAGAGTGTCTCAAAAAGCGTTTCATTGAAACTTCGCTCACTCATCATCTCATCAAGGTTCCAGACCCGAAGATTGATAAAGAGCTCTTTGCCCTGTTTTTCTTTCTCATGACAAAGTGCCAGTACAGGAGCGATATACTGTTCAAATGTTAGCATCGTATCATTTTTATTGAACGCGTTGAGCGAGATATTGATCTGTTTGACTGCGGGGTGGAAAAGTGTAGTATACCGCTGTTTTTTGAGAAAATATCCACTGGTTGTAAGCATCGCTTTCAGACCATGCCTATGGATGATATCCAGATAATCCGATAGATTGGAAAGTGTCATAGGGTCGCCGACCACATGACATGCGATCTCTTTGGTATAGGCTTTTGCCTCTCTGATCACAGACTCAAAAAACGCCAGGTCCATCTGTTTCGAAGGGAGATTTTTGGTAGGGCAGAAACTGCATGAAAGCCCGCAGACATTGGTGAGTTCAATATAGATTCGATAAAACTTCATAAGCTTACTTCATACATGCAGAAAGATCGGTCATATCTACTGCCCTATTGATACAGGGGATTCTGGTTTTCAATGCTCTGATCTTTTCATCAAGATCATCCAATATCTTCAGCTTGTCGCCACCTTCTGGTATCCTGAGTGCAAACCTACTCTCACCGTGATGCAGTGACTGAAGTTCGCCGATCTCATACAGACATCTATCAGCATCACTTTGAGATGCTGCCATATGCAGACATGCCCTGCTCTTACGCATCGATTTCAGTAAAAGCGTAAAATAGGCTTTTTCTTTTTCGAAAAGTTCCTCTGTCATACGGCTCACAGCTTTTTGATACTCTCTGTCAGTAGGAGAGATAGCATCACTGCTTGCACGGATGATCTTATCTGAAATACTCTCATCTTTATAGGTTTGTGTGGTTTTGATCATATGCCTCATCAAAAGATCTTCTTTGACCGGATAATCAGGAAGTTCAAAAGTCTCCTCAGAGAGGTTCAGGTCAAAGTTTACCTCCTTTGCCCGTTTACCGTAAACAAATCCAAGATACCATTTTTCATCCATCAATACAATGCCTTTATAGAGACATACGCTTCTCATACCGTCTTCCCAAAGCTCACACTCGTAGGATGCGATATTCATCGTCCCGTTCATCTGCATACGACTTAAGTCAACCTGGCCGATATCTCCCGCTATGAGATTCGTAGTGATGATATATTCATTTTCAAAGTCTACTGTATAGAGGGTATCTTTTGTACTTCTTTTAAGTGTCTTCTCCTGCTCTATACGCTGTACTGTACCGGAAAGTCTCTCTGTACGTTCCATCACCTCTTTGCGCTCATCTCCCCATGCTCTAAAGGAGAGCTTTTCATATCCCTCTATCGATAAATTGCATTCCGGTGTAACAACACCTCCACCGTAAATCTCATACCTGACTTCACCTGATTGTATACCGTATGTCTTTTTAGTATCACTCGTTTGTGCAACCAATGTTGCTGATACTACCATCAACACGATGAAATGTTTTACTGACATTTAGTCGTTACCCTTTGCACTCAATTCTGTAAATTATTGTAGCATAATATTTATATATATTAGAAATAAGATAAAATAATTTTACTATAGCAATACCCTTCTCTTCTGATCACCAGAGCATAGGAACAGCTCATTTAATCTTTTCTGCGATATCCTCTTCCAGCTCTCCAAATGCCCTGTCCATCGTATTGACTATAGCTGAGGGCTCACTGCTTGTTTTCAATGCAGTATTGAAAAGGTAGGCATGACTTGTATGGCGCTTCAGGTCAATAAGCAGATAGTTCGCATCTAAATAAACCGTATCACCTTGTGCCAGGAAACGATTGATCTGCAGTTTTACTTTCATATCCGGTTGTCTATCTACACCCCATGGATAGGCAAAAACATTGGGCTGTTCAAACTTTTTTTGCAGAAAACTGATAAGGCGTTCTGTAAGACCGATATCCAAATCTTCCGCCCACACTGCTGAATCAAGTTGAGCTATCTGATTGCCTGTACGTGCTACGGTCAATTTACGCTTATCCATATAGCTTGGCAATATCACCTGTGCAACACCGATCGTTTTCGTAGAGGGAGACACATGCGCCGGTTGTGTTGCCGTAGAGAGCACATAGTAGTGGCTTTTTGTCGCACACCCGGCCATCAAAAGAACCAATAGACTCATTAAAACATTTTTTTTCATTACTCTTCTCCAAATATCAGTGCGTTTGGTTTACGGTTGATCATTCTTAACACTTTGCTCATCTCCTGAGAGGTTTCTGTCACCTCTTTAAGCGTTTGTGCAAGCTGCCGGTTCAGCAACGAGTCATGTTCATATTCCTCAAGAACACGGTTGGCACTTTCAAGTGTTTCTGTCAGCCTTTTCACACTCTGATTGAGCGCTTTAGGTAGGTTTTGTGTCTCTTCCTGTGCCACTAGCGTATTGATATTTCCCATCGTTTTATTGAGGTTGGTTATAATCTCGTGTAGCGGTCTGGCATTCTCATCCATCACCCTATTGGTGGAATCAAGCAGAGTGTTGAGTCGTGTCACCAAAATATTTACCTGATCCATAATTCCGCCGCTTTGATCATTGACAGAAGGTAGAACAGGATACTTCTCCCCTTCGATGATCGCTCTATACGGTAGATCTGCCTTGAAAACAAGATCAACATAGAGTACACCCGTGATCGGGTCGGTAGGAGTGATCCTTGCTCTTAATCCCTCTTCCACTGCTTTTTTGAAGTTCATCTCTCCGGTGACATTCTTCTCATTCTTATTTTCAAAAAATGAAGTATCTATCTTCACAAAGACCGTCCCTGTCATTTTATGACTTACAGGATCATAGGTTGTAGCAACCTTCGTTACCTTCCCCACCTCATAACCTTCATAACGTACAGGGGCTTCCTGCTTGAGTTTTGCGATCGAATCAACTACATGGATTTCAAATCTTTTGATCGATTTACCGCCTTTACCGATCTTTGTCCCTTCCGCAATATTACCGTTTTTATAAAGATTAAAAATATAATCGTTCGGAATCTCATCCTCTGCATCAGCTCCGGAAGATGAAAACGATATTCCACCTTGTATCAGGTGTGACAAAGGTGCGATATTTACATCCAGCCTCCCGTTGGAAAAATCCACATCAAGGGCACTTCTTACCCAGAACTTCGAATCCGTGTGGACATAAGGGACATACTCTTTCTCTATATAGGCATAAAAATCGATACTCCGGCCATCCATGGAGATCATGACATACTCGATTTCACCCACTTTCATATTTTTAAAAAAGATCGGTGTTCCCTGAGCGATATTGTACCCCTGCGGTGCATTTAGATGGAAGTACTCTCCCTCTTTATCTGCCCTGAAAACATAGGGAAGCCCGGTGAACTCTCTTCTTGACTCTTCCCCTTTTGTCGTATAAAGATTGATATAGGTTCCCGAGATCAACGTATCAAGTCCGCTGACTCCCCCCAGTCCCACTTCCGGTTTAACGATCCAGAACTTCGTATGTTCATTAAGAAACGCTTCTGCTGTCTTATCTATGCGCGCATATACGGCAACCCTGGAACCGTCATTTTCCAAATTGATTTTTGTTACTTTTCCTATCGTGACATCTCTGTATTTGATGACACTCTGTCCTGCCTGCAATCCTTCATTGTTTGGAAAAACAATCTTGATCTCAGGCCCCAGTTCTGCGTAATACTGATACGCCAACCAGGCAGCGATCAAGAGGGCTACAAAAGGTACGATCCATATAGAAGTGATAAAATTGAACTTTGTAGACTCTTCTACATTTGGAATGTTTTTAGACATTAACGATTCTCCTTGATAAGCCGCTCATCAAATGCTTGTGCGGCCAAAAGGGTAAAAAAGACCGAAAGTGCAAATGCTGTCGCAGCAGTCCCTGCAATGATCTGGATATTGTGCATATGTATCAGTGCAGCCAGTATCGCCACGACAAAGACATCGATCATCGACCATGGGCCGATCACTTCAGTCATATAATACAATTTGTGTTTATTTACCTTTTTATCTTTTCCCAGGGGGTATTTTACACTAATAAGCAGATAAACCAAAATAAGGAACTTCATAATAGGCACGATAATCGATGCAAAAAAGATAATAGCCGCTATCGGAAAGGATCCTGACTCCCACAGCAGTATCACACCGCCGATAATCGTACTCTCCTCTACCTTCCCGAACTGTGTACTTACAAGCATCGGATAGAGGTTTGCAGGGATGTAGGCAATGATCGCCGTGATCAGGTATGCCCAGCTCTTTTCAGTCTTGAAACGTCTGTACTTATAGATAGGAGAACCGCAGCGACGGCATCTGTTCTCCTTCCCCTTATCGATATTGACTGCCTCACATACCGGACAGCGTATAAGATCTTTTTCATCAACTTCTATCATTCTCTCTCCGTAAAGATCTGTTTTCTAAGCATCCATATCTCATTGAGATGGATATACCTCGTCATATAGATATCCAAAAGTACAAACACCACTAAAGCCCAAAATGCTATCCCCATATGTATCTGTGCATAGCCTATCAACTTGACCAGTGCAACCAGTATACTGATCAAAAAGATGTCACTCATACTCCAAGGCTTCATATAAGAGAGCCCTACAAGAAGCGTTCTCGTTAAATCTTCTCCTTTTTTAAACTTCAAAAGCAAAAAAAGCAGTACGTAGAGTGAGAAAATAGCCAAAGGAAAGAGAAATATCACAACCCCGCACAGTAAACCTACAAAATAAAAACCGTTCTCAAACAAAGAGAGAAATGTTTTTGGTATCGTGATGAACTGTTCATTTCCCAAAACCTCGATCAGTACCACAGGGAAAAAGTTTGCCACTGCAAAAAATATCAGTGCGGTGATGGATAGTGCCAAACCGTGATCTATCAATTTGGAGTCATATCGATAGAGTACACTGTGACACTCTACACAGCACGCTTTCGTTCCATCCTCGATAGGGATCTCCTCATGCAGCGTATGACATTGGTGACAGATGATAAGATGATCCAGTGCATCTTCATTTTCAATTTTCATAGCTATAATTGTAACCAAATAGATCAAATATCTAAAGGTTATTGATGCAAATACTCTCTATAGGCAAAGAGATTTCTTACAACGGTCTGGATATCACCTCTATCGATATCTCAGAGATCACAAAGCAACATGATATAGAGCAGTATGACTATGTCATTATCACCGGCGGGGATGGACGTATCAGGCGTACACTCCAGCAGCTTCATGACATGGAGAAGATCCCTACATTTATCCTCAACCCTACCGGCTCGTTCAACCTGGTTGCCAAGATACACCAAACCCCGAAGATCGAAGAGGTACTGGAACTGCTTGCCAGAGGAGAAGAGCCCAACAGAGAGAAACATCACCTCTTCAAACTCAATGAAGAGCTCTTTTTGTTCAGTGCCGGCAATATGGGCGACCTGCACCATATCATCCTCTCTGAGACAATGCGTTTCGGATGGATCGAACACGGGCCGTTGAAGTACCTGCTCGCTGTACTCCTGCTGCTGCCAGCGCACCTTCTTCTGACCCCTTTTATGCTGATGAGCCCGCGAAAGTTCTTTATCTTTACCCCGTTTCGTTTCATCAAAAGGTTTGGAAGTTTCTACGGGGAGGTCAAAGAGATGACTATCGACCTAAACAATCATCACAATCTCATCGAACTCGACGGAGATGTCGTCACGATCGAAGAGAATCTTTTACATATCCGGCCTATGGGGTATATAGAGGTGGTGACGAAGTAACCCTTCTCTTTCTTGCAATCATCGGACATTTTTTGTATACTAATACTACTTCAATAAAGGGGATTGAGGACATTGTCTCACAAAGAGTGCAGGCACAAGGTTCCTCTGATAAATAGTTATCTTTAAATAATGCTATAAAGGAATCTAAACTTTGAAATTCTTTTTTTATATTGTTATATTTTTATGTGTAATGTGTTTTTTCTTAGTATCAAATTTTATATATTGCAAAGCATTTTTTGAAGCAAAAACAGGGGTAGCAGTTTCTACACATCAATACAATGATTGTAGAATTGATAATTTAAATGCTCTAATATCTGAATCTAACGCTAGCGGAAAAGCAATACTTTTAAAGTTTGATCATGATCTATACCATTTAATTACAGTTAACACTAGTAATTTGATTATCGATAAAAATAAAATTGTTCAAGAGAACGTTAAATTTAATAAAAATAAGAAAATAATTATTAGTAACAAAAATTATACTAATCCTGTCATTCTTGCTGTAATAGATATAAATAACTATTATATAATTAATAAAAGTATTGTTAATGAAAATCAATTTAACCA
The DNA here is from genome assembly GCF_058374785.1 of Sulfurovum sp. MH2-6. NCBI lineage: Bacteria > Pseudomonadati > Campylobacterota > Epsilonproteobacteria > Campylobacterales > Sulfurovaceae > Sulfurovum > Sulfurovum sp. MH2-6. Next base: position 1,059,604 of record NZ_CM178170.1, on the reverse strand, counting down.
TGATGGAATTAAATATATAGAATATTTTTTAAAATTCAAAAGATAACAAATCAGTGGAGCTAATACATTGCCCTGTGGGCAATTCATCGGCTCATTTCAAACGTTATATGTTTTAAATACGATAATGCCCAAGCTATTAAGGGGTAATTGTCTTTATAATGTATTTAGAAAATTTAAGTTGTACAGTTGAGTGATTTTATACGGAATAATTAGGTAAGGAATAAGATGAATATTTTTGAAAATTTTAGAGTCCTTAAGCAGGATATGGAAAATCACGGTTGGGTAATTGAAGCATTTCAGTTTATATATAAAAATCGTGATTATATAGTATTAGCTAAGTTATATCAGAAGGATGATAGAAAACCAAAATATGCTCTTTTACAAGTGGAAATATTGAAAAAAAATGACATAAATGATAACTTAACTATCCCAGTCAATACAAATGGGTTTATGACTGACGCAAAAACATTAAGAGAGTTTTTCGATATTGACTATTCAGAAAATATTGGTGATATATTAAGGCAATTTAATGAATATTTTTCGACTTTTATACCTACACAAGTAAATTTGGCGAAATCTCAAGAATTGAAGGTTGTTATGACTAACTCTTTATCAAAAAGTGACAGTCAAGATCCTAGTAAAATTTATTGTTTTTCAATTAAACGAAATCCAGATACTGAAAAACGAACCCCTTTTAATGATAATAAGTCTAGGTTGTTAAGACCAAGTCTGTATGTAAAATTCAAAGACGATCATACAGTGAGCTTTTGCTACTCTTCAAAAAAAGAGAAAGAGAAAACTGATGGAGAAATAATTAACAACTTTAGTAATAATTCATAATGTATTAGAATATATAACAAATCAGAGGAGACCAATCATTTCAAACGTTATACACTAAGAGGGGAAAATGTATATACCAGAACCATTCAAGATAGAGGATGATAAAACCATCCATGAATTTATAAGCGAAAATCCGTTTGCTACCGTTATCTCCACCATCGATGATAGGATCGAAGCGACACATATGCCGATCGACCGGTTTGAAGATGGAAACTACTACGGCCACTTTGCCCTAAACAACATACACTCCGGTATCCGAGAAGAGCAGGAGGTGCTTATCATCTTTACCGGTCCTCACGCCTATATCTCACCGACGATGTATGCTTCAGAGTTCAATGTACCGACATGGAACTACAGTGCAGTCCACTGCTACGGGCATATCAAGTTCATCGATGATGAGACAAAAATATGGAACCTCTTCCAGGAACTGGTCGAACGGTACGAGGGTAAAGAGGGATGGAAACTACCCAATGAAGAGAGATTTAAAAACCTCACCGATTCTATCCGGTTCTTTGAGTTTAAGCCCAAGCGTATCGAAGCCAAATTCAAATTCAACCAGAATAAACCGGGTGAAGATATAGAGAGTGTGATCTCTGGACTAAGAAATGTCGGCAACCAGGAGGCTGCCGACTTCATGGAACAAATAACAGGCAACTAAGTGCATAGTTAATCTTATCAAAAAAGGGGATAAAGTGTTTGAAACTGAATTTTGCAAAATTGAATATCTGGAAAACCACAATGCGGTATTTTGCCAGTGGAAAAAGTTCTGCAGCTTTGAGAACTACAGGCTGCCTTTGGAGTCCGGGCTCGAACTCATCAATGAGAAAGAGGCAACCCTGTGGATCACGGATACGACCAACGGTTTTGAAAGCGTACCTGAAGATACACAATGGCTGATCGAGACCTTCATGCCAAAAGTCATCGGCAGTTCCTGCAAGACCATCACATTTATCATCAAAGAGGATAGCCCGTTGAAAGAGGAGATCGAGCAGCAGGAAAAAGCGCTGTCGAAATTTTTCAATGTACAGAAGGTTGATAGGCTTAACGGGATTCGTTGACAACTCCTTTACCCTCTATTTTGGTGCGTAGTTACGCACCCTACGCGAAATGACCTGACAGATAGTTATAAGGAGTACTTTTGAAACTAGAATGGAGATATACACAGGAGAGCATTGATTGGAATACGCTATCAGATCTTTACAGAGTCGCTCCTCTGGGAGAGAAGAGAGCCGAGGAGCTTCAAAAAGCATTTACCAACAGTATCTTCAAGTGTTTTGTCTTTGACCAGGAGAAGCTCATAGGTGTAGGCAGAGCACTAGCCGACGGTATTGACTGTTCCTATATCTGTGATGTTGCAGTGCTTCCTGAGTACCAAGGATACGGCATAGGAAAAGATATCGTTTCAAAATTGGCTGAACTTTCCATAGGGCACAAAAAAATCATTCTATACGCCTATCCCGGAAAAGAAGCCTTCTACAAAAAACTAGGATTCAAACGTATGCGTACAGCTATGGCCATCTTTGAGAATCAAGATCAGGCACTCGCGTGGGGGCTTGTAAATGATCTGTAACAAAGCTTTGCACATAAAGAATAAATCATGTAATATACTTAAAACAGGACATTATTTAAGGGGGAAATAAAATCATGAACATCGTCAAAATCACAAATGAAATTGCGCTAACTTCAGTTGAAACTTTAGGGTCAGGTATCTAACCACTAATCATTCAAACTCCTGAGATATCCGTTCCCTGATACACTGCGGTTTTACTGGTTCCCAAATTGTATTTGGGAACCCATACAGATCATGTGACACATCAGTTCAATATACACCAAACTCAGTTTGGGAGCGAGGGGAAGAATTTACGCTTCTCCCTCAGGTGGAACCTCATACTTCAACGCTAATCCCCTATTTTTGTATGATGTTGCATTCCCATCGGGAACGATGGAAACGAGAAAAGCTGATATCCTTATGCTTGAATTGAGGCTTTATCTTATACCCACTCAACTACTTAGCACTACCGTAAAATCTCCATCTATATAGCCCTCTTTTATCTCTACTTTTACGCCAAGTGTCTGACAAAACTTTTTCATCTCGTGTGTTTTCCAATAGCTAAACGTACCTTCACACTCTTTACCTTCTAAAAGGTTAAAAACAAATCCTTTACGGCTTTTTTCAAAACAACGCTGTATGAACACTTGTGTTTCAAGGCGGGTCAAAACATTCATCGATCCGCTGGCAACATACCAGTCGGCCAAAGGGATGGTTTGACGCAAGATATCACACTTTACTATCTTACAGCCCGTACGTACCTTCGCCTCTTTGACCATCGGTTCACAGAGGTCCAAACCTATGTAGGTTTTTGGTAAATTGTTTTTCTCTTTAAGGTAGAGGTAAAAGTCACCAAAGCCACAGCCTGCATCAACAAGCGTGTCATTTCTCACATCACCAAGGCAGGAAAGAATGGCCGAAAAACGACGTTTTTGAGACTGTTCAGAATTCCATGCTACACCACATGCAGAGATGCCAAAAGTATCATAATTGTCTTGATAAAATTCTTTTTGATCGATGCGTGCCATTTGCTCAGTACTTTTTATTTTTATACACTAACAAATCTTCTTCAGTCAAATTCTCCAGTAATGAAACCAGATGTCTCTGAGATAAAAGTGTTATTTCTTCACCTTTGATCTCTTCAACTTCTGAAGAAAATCCATTTTTAGAAAAGAGTACATAATCAGCTATGTTGAGCTCTGCTTTTTTACACTTCTCTTTTAGGGTATTAAACATGTTTATTTTTGCCGCCTCTTTAGAGTACTTACACTCACCTGCCAACATCTTTCCCGATCTTCTTATGGCCAGTATCTCTATGTGTACCTGCTTGTCATAATATGAACCTATGGAGACAATGGGATCCTCTGCAAATTTTTCAGCAAAGCTTTGTTTTACCAGTTCTCGTACCAGAAGATTACTCAGCAAGATAGAAAAATTCCCTTTGAGCTGATTCCATTTTTGTGTAAATTCACTAAAATCACCCCCTGAAATACTCTTATAATAAGGAGAAATGGCAGCAAACCAAAAACGCATAAAAGGCAATTCAAATAACACTCTGTCTGATTTTCCATCCCCCTCTTTTAAAGGTTTTTCTACCGAAAGATCAAACTTGAGTAAACTTTTCTTTTCCAGGTAGTCTATGGACTCTTCACCGCTATCTCTTCCTATCTTAGCTTTTTTAAATGCCTCACGTTCGTGCTCTACCCCCAGTGCCACTAGTGAGAGCAACAGATGATAGACAGGATTGTTGTGTGTATATCGTGTCATGCTTTTATGAAGGGGGTAATAGTTACGCAGTACTTTTTCCTCTATGAGTCCATCAAGGTTTTTAGAAGCATCTACCTCCCATCCCGTACCGCCAAACACCGTAAAGTACGCTAAAGCCTTATCAAAATCTTTGATGTTGTTCTGGTAAGCAAAAGAGCGAAAATGTTGTAAAAGTGTTGGACGTTTTGACATACTTAACCTTATTGCAGATAGGTAATTATAGCTTAAATTTCTCCTATCTATTGTCACTATACGGTCATTGTGAGAAAATAGGATAATTTGTTATGCTTTTAATAACGCTAAAAAACTTGGGATAAAATTGATATGCAGTCTGTATGACAAGGTCATTTCTTTCCTTACCGTAATTTTGTAGATAAAAACTGGAAAATATATCACTTTCCAGGCGGGGCTATCCACAGGATACACTACGATCAAGCCTCCATTTCCCTATTCATACAAGCTCTTTCACAGTCCCTTAACCGTTCAACGTCTTCACTCTGTCATAATACGCTACAACCCTCTGATCCACATGCAGTACCCGTCTGAGATACTGCGTCAGATCACCCCGGTTGAAGTCGATTTTCAGATGTTTCGGGTCTACAGCCCTTGAGATCGCTACATAGAACTGGCTTGGTGCAAAGATATTGTCCACGTTACAGACCAGGTTATCGATACTCATCCCCTGAGATTTGTGGATCGTCACGGCATAGGCCAGTTTCAGAGGATATTGAGAAAGTGTAGCCAGGGACATTGACTCGACACTGCCGTCATCATGGACGACCATATCCAGCAGATCAAACTCATGCCGCTCTACCCTGACATACTCCTCCTCTTTTTCCACAACGAGATAATCATCTTCTATTTTATAGAGTATCCCACGCTCACCATTGACAAACTTTCCCCACTTGTTCACGGTAAAGAGTACAGGAGCCCCCTCTTTGAGTGTCAGCTGTTCTGAGATAGGAAGCATCGACTTCCATGTGGCAAGCCTCTTTTCATGTACTTTACCGTGCATATCGACATTGGCAAAGAGTATCGTCTCTTCACTCTCCAGCGCATTGATCTTGGCACGGTTGGTCTGCTCTACTTCCAGATTACGCCCGAAAAGATAGGTGGGGTTCTCCTCTTTGAGCGCATTGTTCCACAGCTTCACCATATAGGCGACAACCTCATCATCGCAGATACCTTTTCGAACTTTGGAGAGGATATGGGTGAACTCGGCATCCTGTGTACGTTTCATCACCGTCAGTTCGATCACACTGAGGTCAAAATTTTTCCAAGCACTGCTCTCAAAGGCATAGAGCCTTTCTCCGAAAACATCTGCGCGTTGCTGTTTCTGTACAGGCGGAAGCTGAAAAAAATCCCCCACGAACATCACTTTGCCAAGATAGCCGTAACGGTTCAGCCTGTATGCGATCATATCGAGCAGATCGGCACTCACCATCGATACCTCATCGATGATGATCAGGTCGGTTGCTTTAAGAACTTTTTTGAGATCACTCAGTCTTTTTTTATTGCGTCTGTCATGCTGTTCCAACTCTTCGAAATTATTCGCGATCCCAAAAACGAAAAAACTGTGTACCGTAAATCCCCCGATATTGACCGCACTCACTCCCGTAGAGCCCAGAGCGACTACCTGTCTGCCCTCTTTTCTATAGTGTGTGATCACCTCATTGGTGATATAGCTTTTCCCTACCCCGGCCCCGCCGGTTAAAAATAGATTGGAGTGTTTAAGGGCTTCGATAACGTCTGTTTTGTCCATAAAGTATTGCTTTTTTCGTGTATTATACTGAATTCTCTCTACGCTTATCCAATGGCAGGAGAAGATCAATCAAAAACCCGTATGCAGTTACGGGTTACTCATCTTCAACGTTATCCAACCTACCTTTGAAACCCTGCTCTGTCTACGATGCCGCCTTGGCATCTGCTTCTGGTTTGCTTTCCTCTTTGCAGCAGTCTGCCTAGATCATCGCTGCCGCTTCCAAGGTGCAGCCAAAGTTCTGTGATCATTCCTCTCTCACACCGCAGCTCTACTCTTTTTCCCGCTCCTTGGCCGAAGGTACGATCAACGATCGATCTGACCTGCTGAAGCGTTACATGTTTGCCTATCTGCTGTTCAAAAAAACGGCCGACCTTGGAACTGTTAAACTGTTCAGTGAAACTCACTGCATCTTCAAAGTACTCTGCCGCATCCGTACCATAACAGCTGCCGTGCTTGATCCACTCATGCTTATGCAGATCCGAAGCGTAGCCCGGCATGACCTTCTCCAGTCTTGCCTCCAGCGCCTCATCCATCACCAGACATGGCAGGTGCTGCCACTGCCCGTGCTTATCCATCTGCAGAAGTTCCCTATCGACATCACAATAGATCCGTGATCTGGGCTGAGGCCAAAGCCCATGCAGAACAAAATGTTTCTCTCTGTACTTTCCTTTTCCCAGAGCGAACAAACTGCGCTTGCACTCTTTTCTGTGGCGGTGTGTCTCACAGTAGGCATTGTGCCAGGAGAGCGCAAGGATAGTATCCTCCGACTTCGCCTTGCCTTTTTCTCCAGAGTGATCATATGAGTTTTTCTCTTCTCTACTATTTCTCCCGAAACAGCGCTCATCCACCCATCGCTGTGCAGGGTTCTCTCCCTTGACAAGGATCAGGTACTGCCCTTTATGCTTCCTCAGTACCGTATAGGTTTTTTCTCTCTCAAGTATGACATTCTGGGTATTTTTCGTATGTTTGAGGTTGTTATAGGCCGGACAGTTCTGTAGCGGATATGCCTCATATCTGGCAAAAAGTGTGTAAGTGAGAATAAAAAGCCATAAGAGAAGTCTATACATCGGATTCATCATACCTCATTTTGTCTATTGTACGCTAAAACGCCTATAACATTTTTTTATGTATACTCATATATCAAAAGATATCAAGGAGAAAACACGCTATGAATGTCACCAATGAACTTTCAGATATGAGCATAGAAAAAGTACAAAGCGGATATTATCATGATTTACTCATGAACTTTCTTACCGAATACGGAATGAACTTGATCGGTGCGATACTGATCTTCTATTTTGGTAAGATCATCGCAAGGTCACTGGGCAGACTCTCAAAGAGGCTCATGCAGAGGTATGAAGTGGATGCGATGCTTGTGGACGTGGTACAGGCTACGATCTACTACTCGCTGTTAATTGTCGTTATCATCGCTGCTTTGGGGCAGCTTGGTGTTGAGACGACCTCATTTATGGCAATCCTCGGTGCGGCAGGTCTAGCTGTAGGTTTGGCGCTCAAAGATACACTCTCCAATATCGGTGCGGCGGTGATCATTTTGATCTTCAGACCCTTTAAGATCGGCGACTATATCAGTGCAGGCGGTGCAGAAGGCAAGGTGGAGAGCATGAACCTCTTTAACACTACGATCAGCCCTGTGGACAACCGTACGATCATCGTACCGAACTCGGCGATCACCGGTGGAAATATCATCAACTTCTCCAACAAAGCGGTGCGCAGAGTCGACCACACCGTAGGGATAGGCTATGATGATGACCTCAAAAAAGCAAAAGAGGTCCTCTACGATGTACTTACCAATAACCGGTATGCTCTCAATGACCCTGCTCCGCTTGTCGCGGTCAAAGAACTGGCAGACAGCAGCGTCAACTTCACGGTACGCGTATGGGTCAAGTCAGCTGACTACTGGGATGCCTATTTTGAGGTGATCGAGCAGATCAAGCTGGCCCTTGATGAAAACGGTATCTCTATTCCATACCCTCAGATGGATATCCATCAACCCAAAGTTTCTATCTGATGCCGGATGTGCTCTCTGAGCACCTCCACTGCTTCATGAGATGGTTTTGTCGATATTTTCTCTGATCTGTGCCAGTCTCTCCTGATACTCCTCTCCCTCACCATAGTTCAAAAACTCTTTAGAGTATCGATGTCTGTAAAGGGTCTTTTTCGCATGTTTGATAATGAGTTAGATTCAATACTATGCTGATGATAAAGAAGAAGATTTTCTATTCTTATTTCATTAGGCAAATAGGATTATTTTTCTTCTTTTGTCATTCTCTGGTATACACCTAAACCAATGACTAACATAACAGCGGTTAATAATAAAAAGGTGGGATATACCAATAAGCTGATGTCTTTCTTTGCTGCGGAAAAAACGAATACCAAAGCTTCAAGCGAGATGGCGATAATAATAATGACAAGAAATTTTATTAAGATCATTCTCTGTTTCATACTTGTCTCTTCGCCATGGACTTTGAACACTTCCTCCTCCATCAAAAATCTCGACACATCAAAGATCGCTGTACCAATCACAATAAAACCTACTGCATCAAGAAGGGAATTAGTAAATAGCATTTGTTCATGTAGAGAAGTCCAAATAGAATAGAGCGATGAAACAATCATCGCAAGGCTGATAATTCCAAGTGATAAACTGATGAGACCATAGACGGTTCGACTGATTTTATCAGTAATAAGTTTTGAGATACCCATAAATACTCCTTGGGTTTAATTTGATTTTTTTAAACACAACTATCTATCTACAGATTATATAACAACCAAAAAATAAGATCGACTAAGAAATATGAGTTTTCCTACAAACGCTCTAAAATACGATGTAGAGGGATATTAAGAAGTTTTTCCTAAACTGTCAGTGTAATTGACTGTCAGTAACAGCCAGAATCAGCTGACATTTTTTTAGATCGTCAGTAAAGCCAGAAAATAGTGACGGAAAGAATGCACTATCATTGGTATTGAAGTATTGTCTTTTTACTTATAAAAAAATCAATTTAATTTGTAGTATATTTTGAAAAAAATTATAGTTATAGTATGACTAGTATTTTATGATATTGTTCTTAGCTAAAAGTTTATTAGCATCTTTGATAGCTAATCCTGATTTAGAACAGGCAGTATCAAATAATTCATTATTTTTTAAAAGTCTGATTAAAACTTTCAATCTTATTTCTTTTGATATATGATTTATTAATATATGATTGGTAAACATGTTTCTCCTTATGATTTAATGTGATTGGTTGCGGAAGATGGATTTGAACCAACGACCTTTGGGTTATGAGCCCAACGAGCTAACCAGCTGCTCTATTCCGCGACAGATAATAGATATTGAAAATGAATAGTACCTACGTAAGTACAATGTGTGTGAAGTTTTGTAAAAAGATAAGCGTGTTTCTTTATAAACTATTGGACAGATCTCTCTGTCCAATGATGGTTTTAAAGAGCAGTAACATTTTCAGCCTGTGGGCCTTTTTGTCCTTCGCCGATCTCAAAAGTCACTTTTTGACCTTCATTGAGAGAAACACGGTCGTATCCGTTACTGTTGATCTGACGATAGTGTACAAATACATCATCCCCGCCATTTTCTTGTTCGATAAAACCGAAACCTTTGTCACTGTTGAACCATTTTACTGTTCCATTTATTTGAGTTGCCATTGCAATTCCTTTAGTTGTTAATACATATCATTACTGAAATGTTCAAAATATAATGTGGAGTGTTCTTTTGGGAGGATAATACTGTAAACTATAGGTAAGCAATAAAAATCGTGCCTAAGATGAAACTCTAGATCATCTTTGATAAAATCATTATAGCTGAATAAATTAATAATAGCAAATAATAAATTTAATCATTGCTTTTAGTCTATGTTTATGCTTTTTGTTACAGTGGATAAATCGTATTCTTCAAACTTGAAAACTAGAAAAAGATAGTGGGTTGGATAGAGTTCCTTATAAAATTTTTATCGGTGTTACATTACGGATGCAACCATCTCCAATAAGTAGACTTGATTGTGAAATAACTCTTCTTTATCGGTGACACAAAACTCTGAACAGTCTCAGCTTTCAATTTCTCTTCCAACTCTTCGATCTGGTTAATAATCTCTTGGATCTTGCTGTTCATCTTTTGCCTCCGGTTATACTCTCATCATATCATAACACAGCTATCACCCGTAAAGTGCGCCGAAATGCTCTTTATAGGTAAGATAAAGCCTTGTGTCAAACTCAAGCTGGTGATACTCCGGTTCGATATGGACACAGAGTTTGTAAAAACTTTTGGTATGTTCTTTCTCTTTCAGGTGGGCAAGTTCATGTGCTACGATCATACGTAAAAACGCTTCAGGTGCTTTTTTGAACAGTGTCGCGATACGTATCTCGTTTTTTGTCTTGACCTTTGCACCTTGTAGCCTTGTAACATAGGTATGTGTCCCCAGTGCTTTGTTGATATCTCTGATCTTTGAGTCATAGATGACTTTGGAAAGCGGTGCAGCATTTTTAAGTGTGCTGTTTTTCATCTCCTGCACCAGCCCGTAGAGTGCCTTGTCTGTAGTATAGGTATGCGTCTCAGGGTAGCGGGAAAGCAGGTACTCTCCCAGTTTCTCTTCTTCAATGAGTTTTTCTACCTGCGCTTTAAGTTGGGTGTTATATCCGTTAATATACTTTAGCATATAGGATTATAGCCTATGTTTATCTTAACTCACGATAGTGTACAATTGACAAAAAAGGCAAAACCCTATGATCTTTGAGAGCCTTGACTTTCTCCATGAACTTCCGCTGGAAGCGTATACCAAGCACTTTGGAACATCACATAAACCAAGACACAGTTCCCGTACTTTTCGCTCAAATATGATGCTAAATCCGCTCAAATTGAAGCATCTCAACCGCATTGACTGCAGCAGTGCAGATATGATCACCCTCAACCTTGAGGATGCGATCGCACCCAGTCGTAAAAAGGAGGCACTCTACAACATCGCACTCTTTCTTTCTCACATGCAGAGATCCAAAAGCTTCATTATCGTACGTACCAACCCTCTGGATGAAGGCGGAGAAGAGGAGATCGCTTTTCTCAATGATTTCGGTTTTGATGCGGTACGTGTGGCTAAAGTCAAAAATGAGCTGGAGATCGCACGTGCCCTTACCCTCCTCTCGCATGACAAAGAGCTGCACATTTCGCTCGAGACGAAAGAAGCCTATCAGAATCTAAGCCGTTTTCATTTTGATGAACGTTTTACGGTAGCCAACCTCGGTATCCTTGATCTGCTTACCTCGCTCGGGCTGCCCCAGTCTATCGTCACGCTTGGCAACCCTACCATAGACTATATTCTCAGCAAGTTCCTTGTCGATGCGAAAACAGCCGGTATCCACCCTATCTCTTTCATGTTCCAGGAGTATAACAATACGGCAACCTTCAAAGCCTGGTGTGAGCATGAGAAGAGGATGGGATTTGAGAGCAAAGCCTGCATGGGTCCAAAGCAGGCGGATATCGCCAATGAGCTCTTCGGTGTAGATCAAACAGCCCTGCAGAGAGCCAGACATATCAAAAAAGTATTTGAAGCCAATGCTTCCCGTGGAGAGAACGGCTTTATGGATGAGAGTTACGGTTTTATCGATGAACCTATCTACCGTGATGCACTCCTGTTACTGGATCAACAAAAGGAAGCATAATGCTGCGGATCATGCTTCTTCTACTGCTTCCATACCTCCTCTTTGCCAATGAGGATAGACCCCCTATCCCCTATGACTTCCTCTCCAAACAGCAAACACAAACGTTCATCAAACGGATGGCTAAGAAGCATGGCTTTAAAAGCAGCTATATCAAAGAGGTACTGGGTCATGCGAAGCTTGACAGAGACACCCTGGCAAGATATACCGGCAGATACAAGAAAAATACCACGGTAGGAACCTGGCAGAGATTTAAAGCACATGTTCTTGATCCCGACTCGCTTGAAAAAGCCGTAAAGTTCAAAAAGAAGTATGCCAAAGTCCTGAAAAAAGCGGAAGCCGACTATCATATAGACGCTGAATATATCGTGGGTTTCATCGGGGTTGAAAGCAAGTTCGGAGAGTTTAGCGGTGACTACAGGCTGCTGGATTCGCTTGCTACCCTGGCTTTTCACAAAAACCGTATGCAGAAATTTTTTAGAAATGAACTGGAACACTTCTTTTTGATGTGCCGTGAAGAGGGATTTGACCCCTACACGATCCAGGGATCCTTTGCCGGTGCGATGGGAGTGGTGCAGCAGATGCCTTCTATCTACCGAAAGTACGGCATGGACTATAACGGTGACGGGGAAAAAGATCCATGGTCGCCTGAAGACGGCATAGGGATCATCGCAAGGTTTATGCATCAAAACGGATGGAAGCAGGATGCACAGGTAGCCATCAGGGCTGACTTTAAAGGAAACCGGTACAAAGGGCTTAAGACAGGCTACAAGACCTCCTATACCCTCTCCAAACTCAGAAACTTCAGTGTCACACCTAAAACGCATTATGAGTTCAGAAAAGCAAAACTGATCAAACTCACAGATAGAGACTTCGATGAGCTATGGCTGGGAGCTCCTAACTTCAGAGTCCTTGTCAGATACAATCCAAGCTCCAACTATGCCATGGCGATCCATAAGATCGCGCAACATGTCAAAGGGTCAGATAATTTTTTTCAAACGCTTTTTGACTAAGCGGCTTGGAGAAATAGAAGCCCTGGTAGGCATGACAACCGTAAGAGGCCAGCAGATCAAACTGCTCTTTTGTCTCTACCCCTTCCAACACGACATGGAGTCCGAAGTTTTTTGCGATAGAGATGATCGTAGTCACCATGACCCGATCCGTCTCACTCTCATTAAAATGGTCAATAAAGGTCTTATCTATCTTCAACTCATCTACATTCAGTGTTCTAAGATAGTTCAAGGAAGAGTATCCTGTACCGAAATCATCCATCGAAAGAGAGATACCGATCGCTTTCAGCTCCGAAAGTATCTTGATGACCTTATCAATATCTTCTGCCAGGACACTCTCGGTGATCTCAAAGACGATCTTGTGTCTATCCTTCTCGTCAAGATATTTTTTCATCAGCTGCTCAACTTTGTCGACAAATCCCATATAAAAAAGCTGTCTTACACTGATATTGATCGAGAACTGCCGGATATCAACCCCTTGGCTGAGCCACGCCTTAAACGTTACTAACGATCTCTCCAGAACATATTCTCCCAGCTCTATGATCACACCGGTACTCTCTGCAACAGGGATAAACTCATTGGGACATACGACACCCAACTCCGGATCTTCCCAACGGGTGAGCACTTCACACCCTATAACCCTTTGATCCCTATCCATCTGCGGTTGGAAATAGATCTCTATATTATCCTCTTCCAATGCCAAGTGCAGACTCTGCTCTATCAAAAGCCTACGTTCTACACGCTTTGCCAGTGCCCTGTTAAAGAGAATCACACCGTCTCTCCCGAGTGCTTTTGCCTCATACATCGCGATATCAGCCTCTTTGAGAAAACTCTGACCGTCGATCTGTGTATTTTCAATCTTACTCACCCCTATACTTGCACTGATATAAAGATGGTGATTCTCAAGGATATAAGGCTCTTTGAGTTTCACAAGCAGCTCTTCCGCAAACGCTTTAATATCCTCAATAGAGGTACGATCGTTAAACTCTTTGCTTACTACGACAAACTCATCTCCACCCAGCCTCGATACCACATGGGCCAGCTGACAGAACCCGCTGATACGCTTTGCCACCTCCCGGAGGAGAAGATCGCCTACATCGTGTCCAAGAGAATCATTGATATTTTTAAAGTGGTCCAGGTCTATCAGTAAAACATAGGCTCTTTTTTGTGTGACATTGAGCCTTTCAATCATGGACTCCATATATTCAATAAAGTAGCGTCTGTTATGAAGACCCGTGAGTGAATCATACTGCCCTTTATAATAACTTGTCTCCAGAAGTTTATTGGTATTGTTCGATGCATAAAGCAGCACACCTAAAAAGATCACTGAAAAGATCGAAAGTACATACCCGTACCATGTACCGATCAAACCAAAGTAGAGAATTAAAGGTGTCATCAGGGTTATCAAAATAGGTACATACATCTTCTTGTCTGAGACAAGAAGCGTTGAAGCGACTACTGCGGCGCCAAGCTGCGTAAAGATAGCGATATAGTGAAGGTTATATTCTGTTTTTGTACAGTAGAGTAAAAAAGCAGCCATCCATGCGCCGAAAAGAAGATACATAAAAACAACAACTTGCTTATACCATCGTGACAGCTCATCCTGATCCATCTTTTTTTGTATAAATTGACGATCCAGGTGTATCCCGTAAAGAGAGATCAATACCATTGCCGCATACCATAGGATGGCAGAGTAAAAAGTACCAAAGAGGTATCCGAAAAAAACGTACGCGAGACCGGGGATCAAAGATAACCAGACCAAAAGTCTGATCTGGTGCTGAAAGAAGGTGTAGTATTTTTGCTGTTTCATACTAAATATTTATCTACAGTCTACTCCTCTACACAGGATTACTTCCCGATCATGATATCGGTAGACTTGATCAAGGTAGAAACAGTTCGGCCTTTTTCCAATCCCAGTTCTCCAATTGAGTCTGTAGTAAGAACCGCAACAACTCTATCCTGTTCTCCTATCTCTATCACTACCTCTGCATTGACCTTTCCTTCCCGAATGGTCTCTACGACACCTTCAAAACAGTTCTCGGCACTGATACGCATCTCCCCCGTACCCACGAGAACTGAAGTGGACTTAAAGATAGCAGTCACATCATCCCCCACCTCAAGCCCTAAAGCATCTACCGCATCATTCGTGATCACAGAGATGAGTGTATTACCGCTTTTTAGCTGTACAAAGAGCTGAGAATTTACCATGCCCTTTACGATTTTTTTTATTGATCCCGAGAGTTGATTTCTTGCACTGATCTGCATGGATAGCCTTCCTATTGTTTTGAGTGTACCTTTATCTACATCGGTCACCAGTTTCAGTCTTTCCAAAAAGCGCTTCTGTTCTTCTTTGAGTATGGTATAGGTCTTAAGCAGGTTTTCACCATACCTCGTCAATGTCGTACCTCCACCGCCTTTACCTCCGGTCTCCCTGGATACAATGGGGGTATGAGAGAGGTTGTTCATCGTGTCAACCGCATCCCATGCCGCTTTATAGCTCATCGGTACCGCTTTGGCCGCTTTGGAAATAGAGCCATGATTTTTGATCGCTTTTAGAAGCTCAATCCTCTTTTCAAGCAAAAAAGGCTGATCAGACAGCTCCAGTGTAAGATTTGATGTAAGCTCCATATTTTCCATCCTGATAACTTATGGTTAAGTGTTATAATATATTATATATCAATAGTTTTAACTTCACTTTATCTTCTATGCACTACTCTATCCCTCAAGGAGAGAATCAGTATATTTCAAAAGAAGGAGAGATAAAGTAAAAGGTGAAATCATCCGCTTTAACCTAGAGACTAAATGAAATCAGTCAATAGTTTTTTCAGCAGTTTCTCAAGTGTGGCCTGTTCGCTCTCATCAAGTTTGGAGAGTACTTCCGTGTTGATCTTCACAACATCCCCGAATGCATCGGTGACAAGCTTTTCGCCCTCTTTGCTCAGCAACACAAGCAGACTTCTTTTGTCTTTCTGAGAGGGTATCCTCCGGATCAGGTTTTTCTCTTCAAGTTTTTTAAGAAGCTTTGTCATACCACCCGATGAGAATATCATACTCTCATAGAGGTTGGTCGGACTCATCGGTTCAATATGACACAACAGGGTCATTAGGACATCAAACTCCGATGTGGAGATATTGTATTTGGTAGAGAACATTTTCTCTTTTTTATCACTGACAAGCTTATTGATGAGGACAAAAGGCAAACCGATATTTACCAACATCGTAGAATCAGGATACTGTTCAGCTAAATTCTCTTCAAAAAACTTACTCTTTTCCTCAATAAAAGCTAACATATCCTGTCTCATCTGGCTACCCTGTATCTCTTAAAGTCATTTACTGCGATAATTGTATAATAAATTAGATAATAGTTTCATTGATTAATCTTTCTAGAAAGATAATTTAAGCTAACTCATGATATCTTTCCGGAAAGATTAATATCACAATACAGGAGAAATTATGAAACCGATAAAGACAAGGTGCCTGAGTACCCTACTCTTAAGCACACTTTTATTAGGATTAAGCGGATGCGGCGATAGCGACCCGGATAAAAAAAGTCAAGCGTCCCAGACACAGAAGATGCCTCCTCTGCCAGTTGCCGTCCATCAGGTGCACTACAAGGATACCGCTATAGAAAAGACCTATCCGGCCATCCTCAAAGCCTATGAAAAGGTAGATATCGTGGCGCGGGTTTCGGGTATTTTGGAAGAGAAACATTTTACCGAAGGGGCCATTGTCAAAAAAGGTGATCCACTCTATACCATAGAACAGGATATCTACCAAGCAAAACTGGAAACGGCACAGGCGGTTCTGGAAAAAGCCCAGTCAACACTCGACAGGGCTGAAAAAGACTGGAAAAGAGCAAAGGTTCTGAAAAAAACCAATGCCATCAGCCAAAAAGAGATCGATACCTATCTCTATGAGTATACCAATGCCAAAGCGGAACTCTCCAATGCCAAAGCCAACCTGAAACAGGCGCAGATCGAATATGACTATACAATGATCAAGGCACCGATCAACGGTATCGCAGGGATCAAAGAACATGATATCGGGGACTATATACAGGTAGGTGCAGAGAGTGCTCTCCTAACGACCATTACCAATACCGATCCGCTGCATGCAGAGTTCTCCATCCCGAAAAGCGATCTACCGCTTTACCTCTCCCAGATCAAAAAACCCGGAAAAGTGATCAAAGTACTTGAGGGAGAAAAGAGAGAATCCGAACAGAACGGAACGATCGATTTTATCTCTCCTGAGATCGATCAGACTACCAATACACTCCTGATCAGAGCGAAGATAGATAACCCGAAAGGTACGCTGCTGGCAGGGAATTTTGTCAAAGTCAGTATCAAGGGGCTGGTGACTCCGAACACGGCAGTGATCCCGGAAGAAGCACTTCTACAGACACCGAAAGGTGCGATGGTCTATGTCGTCGAAGACGGCACTGCCAAGATAAGACCGATCCAGATAGGTACCCTTACCAAAGAGGGGATCATCGTCAACGGCGGCCTCAAAGAGGGTGAGAAGATCATTATCAACAATATCCCGAAAGTACGGCCGAATGCCAATGTCGTTGAGATGGGGAAATAGATGTTCAGTGCATTTTTTATAAAAAACCCGGTCTTTTCTGCGGTTGTCTCTATCATTATCCTCCTTGCAGGTGCTGCTTCTATGGCAACATTGCCCATAGAGCAGTACCCAAGAGTTGTGCCTCCACAGATCGTGGTATCCGCGGCTTATCCGGGGGCGAGTGCCGAAACACTTTCAAAAACAGTCGCTGCACCGCTTGAGGAGCAGATCAACGGTGCGAAGAATATGATCTATATGAGTTCAAAAGCGGAAGACAGCGGAAGGGTCAGTATCAATGTCTTCTTCGAGGTCGGTACAGATCCGGATGATGCCAAGATCGATGTCAACAACAGAGTGCAGGTTGCGCTCTCTCGTCTTCCCGAGGCGGTACAGAGACAGGGAATCAGAGTCTATGAGAGATCACCGAGTATGCTTTTGGTCTCTCTTTTCTACTCCCCTGACGAAAGCAGAGATACCACCTATTTGTCAAACTATGCGCTGATCAATGTCACGGATGACCTCAAAAGGATCAAAGGGGTGGGTGATGTCGTGATCTTCGGAGCAAAAGATTATGCGATCCGTGTATGGATAGATCCTGAAAAACTCGCTCTATACGACTTGACACCCCAAGATGTGATCAGTGCGGTCAAAGAGCAGAATGCACAGTATGCAGCAGGACAGTTCGGTGCCGAACCCCTGGATGAGAAACAGATGTTTACCTATACGATCCTGGCTCAGGAGCGCATGAGTGATCCCAAAGAGTTTGGCGAGATCATACTGCGTTCGCAGAGAGACGGTGCATCGCTTAGAGTGAAAGATGTAGCAACCGTAGAACTGGGGGCGCAAAACTACAACCTCATCTCCAAACTGGACAAAGTACCTGCGATCCCGGTAGCGCTATTCCTTCAGTCAGGTGCCAATGCGCTTGAGACGGCAGAAGCAGCAAAAAAAGTACTTGCCGCTGCAGCTGAAAGTTTTCCGGAGGGCGTCTCTTATGAGATCCCTTATGATGCTACGAAATTTGTAGAGATATCCATCCAGGAAGTGGTACATACCTTCATTGAAGCGCTTGTACTCGTCATTGCTGTTATCTTCCTCTTTTTACAAAACTGGAGAGCGACACTTATCCCTATGTTGGCAGTACCGGTATCGATCGTCGGTGCGTTTGCGGGGATGCACCTTTTTGGTTTCACGATCAACCTTTTGACACTTTTCGGTCTGGTACTTGCCATCGGTATCGTAGTCGATGATGCCATTATCGTGATCGAAAACGTCGAAAGACACATGAGTGAAGGACTCAGCCCCAGAGAGGCCACCTTTACTGCGATGAGAGAGGTTTCCAGCGCACTGGTGGCGATCGTTCTGGTACTCTCTGCGGTATTTATCCCGGTAGCATTCCTTGGAGGCTTGACGGGAGAGATGTACAAACAGTTTGCCATCACCATTGCCATCTCTGTGGCGATCTCCGGTTTTGTTGCACTTACCCTGACCCCTTCACTCTGTGCAACGATCCTGAAACCTGTACACAGCGAACCCAAAGGTTTCTTCAAGTGGTTCAATAACCTGTTTGAGAAGCTGACAGAGGGTTATACGAAAACCGTCAAGGCGACGATCCGATACAGCCTGATCAGTCTCCTCCTCTTCGGTGCATTGATCTATGCCTCTTTCGATATGCTAAAAATGATGAAAACAGGACTGGTACCGCAGGAGGATGAGGGAACGATCTTTGTCCTGAGCTATAACCCTCCGGCATCCTCCCTCAACAGAACAGAGGAGTTAACGGATAATATCTATGATGTCATCGCCAAAAACCCGAATGTCAACCATGTCGTATCCTTTACCGGACTTGACTTTATGACATTTGCAGAAAAAACCAATGCTGCGGCAACGATCGTCAAACTTAAACCGTGGGACGAGAGAGCGCTTCCAAACCAGCATGCCGGTGCCTTGGCGGCACAGTTCTCCAGAGAGATGATGGCGATCCCTAACGGATTCTCGATCCCTGTACTCCCTCCTCCGATCAGAGGTATGGGGATGACCGGCGGATTTGATATGTATGTCCAGAGCAGAACCGGTGCGGATATCAACGAGATCAACGGCTATGTCCAGCAGATCATCCAGAAAGCGAACCAGCGTGAAGACCTGGTAGGCGTCAGAACAACACTCAATGCCAATGTACCGCAGTACAGGGTACTGGTCAAACTGGAAGAGGCAAAAGCGAAAGGCGTGAGTGTAGCCGATATCTATGAGACGCTGAATGCGACATTCGGAAACTACTATATCAATGATTTCAACCTTTACGGACGTACCTACAAGGTCAATATCGCTTCAAAAGGCGAATTCAGAAAGGACCCTCAGGACCTGGACAAGGTCTTTGTAAGAAACAGTGAAGGCGCGCTTATCCCTGTAGGTTCTCTGGTAGAGTTTACCAAAGTGACAGGCTCTGACCTTGCAGAACGGTTCAACCTCTTCCCTTCGGCGAAGATCTCCGGACAGCCTGCACCGGGATACAGTTCGGGGGATGCCATCAAGGCGATCGAAGAGGTCGCTGCTGAAGTACTTCCGGAGGGATATTCTCTCGGTTGGATCGGAACGGCATTCCAGGAGAAACAGATCGCAAGCAGCAGTACCCTCGCCTTTGGTTTCGGTATGATACTGCTCTACCTGATACTCGCAGCGCAATACGGAAAGTGGGCTATGCCACTCTCGGTCATCCTTGCCGTTCCGTTCGCAATATTCGGTGCGATCCTTGCGACACTTCTGAGAGGCCTGGAAAATGATATCTATTTCCAGATCGGTCTGTTGGTGCTTGCCGGACTGGCAGCAAAAAATGCCATCCTGATCGTGGAGTTTGCGATGCAAAAAAGAGAAGAGGGATTGAGTGTATATGATGCGGCGATCGAGGCTGCCAAGATCAGGTTGAGACCGATCATTATGACCTCTTTGGCCTTTACGCTGGGAGTGATACCGCTCGCGATCAGCAGCGGTGCAGGTGCAGCCAGCAGACACTCTATCGGTACAGGGGTCATCGGGGGGATGCTTGCGGCAACATTTATCGCGATCGTCTTTATCCCGCTCTTTTATGTGTTGATCTCAAAACTTAGCTTGAAAAAGAAGGAGGCAAACCAATGAAACATCTGACTTTAGCCTTGAGCCTCTTGATAATAAGCGGCTGTTCGATGACCCAGGATCCGAATATTCCGACTACTGCACTTCCGCAAAACAGCGGGATCAAGGAGAACGAAAGCGTATTACTAAACGATATGTGGTGGAAAAATTTTCATGACAAGGATCTCAATCATTTCGTTGAAGAGACGTTGGACAGTAACAGTGACCTCAAGATGGCCGCCCTCAGAACAATGCGCTTTAGAGAGCTGTTAAATATCAAAAAGAGTGAACAACTTCCAAAAATTGATGCATACGGGTCTGCTTCAAAGACAAAAAGCTATATGGTCTCATTTGATCAGGGCTTTAAGTACGATCAATTTGATCTGGGCGCTATGGCTTCTTATGAGATAGATCTCTGGGGAAAACTCAGAAATTCAAAAATGGCCGCATTTGAAGATATGATGGAAGAGTCCTACCTCAAAGAGAGTATCAAGCAACGCGTGATAGCTGACAGTATCATCTCCTATTTTGGTCTCAAGACCAATACCAGGGTCTATCAGATCACCAAAGAACAGTATCACAATGAGCAAACATTTTATACCTATATGCATGATCAATACAAGGCCGGTTTGATACGAAAAAGCGATCTGCTGCAGGAAGAATCTCTACTGGAGATGTACCGTGACCAGATGATCCAACAAAAAGATATCTTAAGTGCCTATAACACGGCAGTCGCTACGCTTCAAGGCAGAGAACCCAAAGATATCTATCAAAGCAGATACACTGTAAAAGCTGCCCGATACAGCGCTCACTCTCTGCCTGTACCGTCAAACCTTCCGTCGGATATACTCCAAAGAAGAGCGGACATCCAGGCTGCGGAAGCCAAAGTGAAGTCCAGTGCCTTCCAGGTTTCCGTTGCGAAGAGTGCCTTTTTCCCTACCATTTCACTAAGCGGTGCTGCGGGGTATGTAAGTGGTGACCTCAACCGTCTGTTTGGTTCCAACAACGACACCTACTCTGCTGAGGGAAATATCCTGGCACCGATCCTGGATTTCGGAAAGCTGCAGGCCAACTTGGAAGTTACCAAAATTGATCAGAAAATCGCACTGCTGGAGTATCAGGATACGGTGAGAAAAGCGTTTGGTGAGGTAAAAGACAGCCTGCATACTTACGCCTCAAATAAAAAGAGGCTTGCTTCCCAGGAGAAAAGATACCGTGCGATCAGTCAGAAAAGAGAGATCATTGAACAACAGTATAAACAGGGCTTTGCTACCCATCTTGAGTTCCTTGAAGTCAGAAAAGAAGCATCTGAAGTTGCCCTCTCATTGGAGAGCATTAAATTCGAAACGTTAAAATCCGCTGTCGCACTCTATGTGAGTCTCGGTGGAGGATTTATCGTTGATACGAACCATAAAGATATCCAAGGTTCCGAAAGCTGACACGGTGGTGTATCCCTTTCAAAAAAGGGTACATCAAAGAAGCATCACAAATGTTGTTTCAATCCCCGAAAGAAGAGCAGTCGTATGATCTGAAGATCACACCCCCGCTGCTCTTCTCTCTTCATTAATATAAAGCTCGGTCAGGACCTGTACCATACTATCGATTGTTTTTGGAGTCGTAGACTCCTCAACCGTATGGTAGCCGATCGTCGGAAACTGCAGTGTAGCTCCTTGTATCTGTCCCTTTGAAGCATTGATCAATCTTCCAAGCTCAGTGACACCCAGTGAGCCTTTTCTATTCTCCTGCGCCATCATGTTTTTCAAGTAGGCATCTTTAAAGTGATAGCTGATACTGTTTTCAATCGCAATCTTTTTTATCCTATTTTTCATCGGTGACCTGAATACGGCATTTTCGTCCCTGTTACGCAATACGATATCCAATCCGTTGATATCTTCATAGCTATTGTAAGGGCTGGTATCCAATACCAACAACTCTTTGGTCTCAATATCAAACCGTCTAAAGTATTCAAGCAAAAACCTCCAGCTGCGCCCTGCCTCTTCTGAAGCGGTAAAAAATGCAGTCCCCTGATACCCCAGGTGATAGAGGTAAAGGATCATAGCTACCGAGATCACATTGTCTAACTGTGCGGAGACCAGACCCTCCTCCAGGACATCCAGCTTATCCATAAACGCGATAGGCGTACCCGGGGAGAGATAATCCAAGCCGTCTATTTTGAAAATAATATTGTGCCTTCGCTCGCACAGATAGGCATCAGTGATCATACCAAGCCCAAGATACCCTCCCGACCAGGGATTATACGCCTGAACCTTTTGGTCTATAAAACGCATCTCAAAGTTCTTCAGAAGTTGTTCGGAGTTTGAATTTCCCTGAAGATCTGCCTGGTTTTTGGCAATAAAAGCAGCATACTGAAACTCATTATACCCCGTACATATCAGGCCGTGTCTATCTGCATGGGCAGAGATATATCCGCTTTGAGGGTTGGAACCTTTGGCAACCAATACACCATCATAGTACTCTACTTTCAGGTCCATCTCTTCAAGTTCGCGTTTCAAAAACATAAAAAAAGGGTGTTCGGCACCCACTACGCAGGGAATTCTGATCAACTGCTTCAATATATCGTAAAAGAGTTCCATCTACTCTATGATCTCCTCGTTATTAAGTTCTATAAATTCACTCTCTTCTATCGCATTTTCAGTAAAATGCTCGATCTTGTTCTCTGCTGCTTCAAGGTTACTGAATTTTGCTATATGAAAGACCGCATCCCCCTCTTGTACCAACGGGATCTCTGATTTTCCTATGATAACTCCGTCAAATTGTGCGAGCACTTCATAATGGCTGTCATCAAAAAGGTCATCAATATGGGCGATCACTTCCTCTTTTTTTACCGTGTCTCCCAGTGCCTTCACCGTACGTACGATACCGCTGTGTGTTGCTCTGGTCCATCTGCTGGTCCGGGTAACGACAGGAGTCTTTCTGTGTGCTTTGCTGATCTGTTTGGGCAGCATCTCATTTTCTCGAAGCACATTGATAATCCCCTTTACACCGATACGGATACTCTTTTCATCAAAGCGCAGTGCCTCTCCTGCCTCATAGAGAAGGATCGGTATATGATTTTCCTGGGCCACGGCCCTCAGTGATCCATCCCTTATCTCAGAGTGCAATATCACAGGTGCTTCAAATGCTTTCGCCAATCCGAAGGTATAAGCATTATCGATATTTGTCCTTATCTGCGGAAGGTTTGACTTATGTATCGAAGCAGTATGCAGATCGATCCCCAGATCACACTTACTGACAATCTCCTGAAAAAAAGTGTAGGCGATACGGCTTGCCAATGAACCTTTGGTACTACCGGGGAAACTTCGGTTCAGATCTCTTCTGTCAGGCAGATAGCGTGAGAGTGTCATCGTTCCATAGATATTGACGATAGGGACCAGAATGATTGTCCCTTTCAGTCTTTGGAGAATCTTAAGCCTTCGAAAACGCCGAATGATCTCAATACCGTTGAGTTCATCTCCATGGATCGAGGCACTGATAAAGATGGTCGGCCCGCTCTTTTTGCCGCTTATCACACGAATAGGAATTTGTGTAGGTGTGCTGTAAAGCTTTGGAAGATCCAATGTCAGCTTTGTCTCCTTGCCTCTATGTATAGGAGTACCGGCAATTGTCAAGGGTCTCTTTGGCATTTTATACTCCGATCGAATCTTTCTTTCTGCGCTTGCGCTTAGCCGTCGTGTCACTGTGCGGTGTCACATGTGCCTCGATATAATCCATGATCTTACCTGCGATATCTATACCTGTAGACTTCTCTATACCTTCCAACCCAGGAGAAGAGTTTACCTCCATCACAAGCGGACCACGGTCGGAAGGGATCATATCTACACCGCATACTCCCAGTCCCAATGCTTTTGCTGCAGCAAGAGCCGTAGCCTTCTCTTTTCTCGTAAGCTTGTGTGCTGTCGCACTTCCCCCTTGATGAAGGTTCGACCTGAAGTCCCCCTCGGCACCCTGACGTTTCATCGCACCGACAACTTTCCCATCTACGACAAGTACCCTGATATCTGCACCACCGGCCTCTTCGATATACTCCTGAACCAAAAGGTTCACTTCCATCCCATAAAAGGCATCTAGTACCGATTTTGCAGCTTGCTCACTGTCTACCAGTACTACTCCAACCCCCTGTGTTCCTTCCAGTATCTTAAGTACCAGAGGTGCACCGCCACTGAGTGCGATCACATCTTTGGCACACGATTTATTGGAAGCAAAGACAGTTTTTGGCATATCTACCCCATTTTTGGAAAGTACCTGCAGGCTTCTAAGTTTGTCACGGCTTCTTGAAATTGCAAGATTTCCTGAAGTACTAAATGCTCCCATGATCTCAAAATGCCGCACCATTGCAGTCCCGTAGAATGTTCTACTTGCACCGATACGGGGGATAATCGCATCAGGGGCCGGTAACTCTTCCCCCATATAATTGACAATAAGTTTCCCCTTCATGATCTCGATGTAACATTGAAGGTAGTCGATCACTCTGACCTCCCACCCTCGCTGCTCGGCTGCCTCAACCAGTCTTTGTGTTGAGTAAAGTTTTGTATTGCGGGAAAGTATATAAACTCTCATGATTTTTCCTGATAATAGATGAAACAAACGATAAAATTCTCTTTGTTTTTTTAACCGCAATTGTATATCAAATATGTGACTTTTGCGGCAACATTTTTCCTATTTTTTTTGACAAATATTCTTCTGATACATCTACCAAAAACTTACCTGAAAGGAACTTCCTTCCAATCAGCATCGGGAACTTCATATCTGCACGACTGGTGAGAGAGACAATACTCTCATAGGCTTGTCCAAAGAACACAACTTCGACTTTAATGGATGGTCTCATCTGCAACTGACCATTCGAGCTTCTGACCTTTTTCACTTTATAAAGCGGTCGTTGCAATCGTTTACCGTGATAAGCAGGGTGTACTTCATCAAGCAGTGTAAAATGCACCATATTGTTCTCATCGATCTCTATATGATCACAGTGCAGTGCATTGGAGTCTGCCCCTGTATCTACTTTCGCATCAAGATCAAAGAGTTCAAGATCTATGATGGATATAAGTTCCTTACTTCCGATTACTTGCTTCTTCTGCATGTAACTCCTTATTGATCTCTTTTTAAATAATAACACAACTTTTAATCAAAACCCTATTTTGTAAGATAAAATCCCGGGGCATAAGCAGTTGATAGCACTTTAAACTACAGGTAGCGTTAACTTTATAACAGCTATTTATGATACACTTTTTTTTAATTATTGAATGGAGTATTATGAAAGTTCGAATCTATTATGAGGACACCGATGCAGGCGGTATCGTCTACCATACCAACTATATCAAGTACTGTGAGAGGGCAAGGTCCGAACATTTTTTCTCTCGGGGCATGATGCCGGGAGAAGGCAACAAGTCCGGCTTTGTCGTAAGAAAGATAGATGCCGATTTCCTGGGGAGTGCCAGACTGGGTGATCTTCTGGAGGTCAGGACCTCCGTAGAGGAGTTTAAAAAAAGCAGCCTTATACTGCTGCAGGAGATATATAAAGAGGAGACCAAGCTCTTCAGTATGAAGGTGATGCTTGTCTATGTCGAAGCAGGAAAACCACGCCGAATCCCCGAAAAGTTAGCAAATATTCTACTTGACTTCGGCGAGTAGGTGCGGGATCAGCCACTTTTTGCCATCTTTTTTTGACACTCGCTGCAGATCCCATACAGTTGCATCAGATGATCGGTAAGCACAAACCCATTCTCTTCTGCGATCTGTTGTTGGAGTTTTTCTATCTGCTCATTTTCAAACTCAACGATCTTTCCGCACATCGTACAGATAAGATGATCATGATGGGGCTTATTTGCCATCTCAAACTTTTTACCCTGTGTACCTAAAGATATCGAACTCACAAGCCCGTTCTCTTCAAGCAGCGAAAGCGTACGATAGACCGTTGCGATCCCTATATTCAAGTCAGGATATTTCTCTTTTACCAACAGATAAAGATTTTCAGAAGTAAAATGCTGGGGATTATTATAAAGTGTCGAGAGTATCGCCTCTCTCTGTTTGGTAAACTTCAGGGAGTTCGCCTTAAGGATCTTCTTAAACTCCTTGAGCAGCTCGTCATAGCTCATCGTTTCAAAATTCTTCATCAGAATACCTTTTTGATAGTGATATTCATATCTTACCCAAAGCATGTAAACATCGCAAAGCAATCAGTGATAAAACCATCTATTTATATAAAATGATAATTATTGTCAATTTAATAACTCATTAAGAAATAAAATGAAATACTTCGCACGTTAAAAATTTAATAATGATATTAGATATCAATATTATATAGGAGATAAGGGTTTGTCCATCAATGATCTACAGAGATGTATAGAAAAACGTAAAGCGAACAATTCTCAAGCAAGGGAGGTGATCTTCCGTGTCCTTTTAGATGCGGATGAGTGTCTTAATGTGGCTGAGATACTTTCAGCTACGAAAGAGATATGTCCCAAAAAGATATCGCTCAACACCGTCTACAGGCATTTAAACTTTTTTATTGAATGCGGGCTCGTCATTTCACTGCAGAATGAGAGTAAAAAGGCCTACTACTCTATCGCAGATCAAAACAATAAAATTTTTACGATGTGCCCAAAATGCGGCCGTATCCAGAAGGTAGTTCAAGAGAATGACACATTCACTATCCTGGGCAAATGGTATCGTCACTCAGAATATATCACGATACATAAAAAATGTGAAAGGTGTATCTAAAGATTCAACAGAGAGAAGATATAGAGATTTTATAGATTATGTTTTGTTGCGATTGCATGGTTTTTTCCTCTATAAATTCTCTCTTCTCTTTGTTGAGTTTTTAACTCATACAATAGATCTGTAAGGAGTAACAATGGCAAGCTATATGTTGAGAAAAGAGTCAAAACAGATATTAGAGCAGATGGGTGTGGACCATTATGATAAACAATTTGTATGTCCTATACTCAAAGTGCTTCAGATGAGACACAGAGATCTGGATATTGATCAGGCAGTCAAAATCGTCAAAGATGTACTTGATCAATAGATCAGTTGAGAGATATATTTTAGGAATTAAATAAAAACAGAACAATTTAAATGAGAACGATTGTCATTTTAAATCTTATTAAATATTGACTTTGGTTAAATTCGATAATTGTTTTCATTTGAAACAAACAATAAATTAAAGGGAATAGATGAAACAACTAATTTTATTAAGTCTGGCGGCATCTGCAACATTGATGGCAGCAGAAAATATCGGTACGGTTACTGTGGAGGATGTTACTGAACGTCTTGAGCGTTTTGGAAAACTGAAAGATGTGATCGTAAAGACAGAAGTGATCACAGAAGAAGCGATAGAGAAAAAACAGGCAACAAATCTCTCCGAAGCTGTGGATAATGAACCGGGTATCCAGTCTGCAACAGGATGTTCTATGTGTGGAATGAAGCGTGTACGCATCAATGGGATGAAAGGGGAACATACCACCGTACTTGTTGATGATGTACCTATGCACTCAACCGTTTCCAGTTACTATGGATTGGATGCCTTGACGACTGCCGGGATCAGCAGTATCGAGGTTGCGCGCGGTGCAGGTGCATCACTTATCGCTCCGGGTGCTATCGGTGGTGTCATTAACGTGAAGTCGAAAAAGGCAACCGAAAACAGTCTCTTTATAGATATCAACGGAGGGAACAAGGACTATCGTAACCTTTCACTGGTTGGAACTGCGGTCAGTGATGACCGCAAGACCCGTGCTACGGTATCGGCGCAATACAGTAACCAGGGACAGTGGGATGCGGACAACAACGGTGTCAATGAATCTCCGGAACTTGAAAACCGTTCGGCGAGTGTACGTCTCTCCCATGACTTCAGTGACCAGGACAATGTCGATCTCCGCTATACGACACAAAAGTCTGATGTATTCGGTGGACCTGTAACAGACAATCACCATCAGGCGATGATGGACGGAACGGGAGACAACCCGTCATTTGTCGATGACGATGTACGCAACCAATATAACGGCGAGCTGCTTGCAACACTAGAAGCGATTACCACAGAACGTGAAGAGGTGATTGCAAGATGGACACATGAGATCGATGAGGACAGCAACTTTGTGCTTACAGGGAGTGTCGCCAACCAGGTACAGGACTCTATCTATGAAGGGGGATCATACTATGGAGAGGATGATTCAAAGTATGCAGACTTTCGTTACAACACCTTTGTCGGAGAAGATCATTTCCTGACAGCAGGGCTTGATACAAAGACGGAAGAGATGGATTCTACGCAAAATATCACCCCTGAACAGGATGATTTTAACATGGACTCCTACGGATTCTATATACAGGATACCTGGACACCATCCGACCATTTGGAGATCGCCGCAGCGGTACGTATCGATAAGATCAAAGTTGACTGGACAGATCAACCTGGTACAGAGATCGATAAAACAGTGATCGTACCACGTCTGCATATCAAGTATGATCATGAAAACCACTTTGTCTCACGTATCAGTGCAGGACAGGGTTACCGTGCACCTCTGACATTCTTCGAGTCTGAGCATGGTATCCTGGATGATGGTTTTGCCATTGATATCGATGATATTGAAAAATCAAACTCCGCAGGATACTCTCTGAGCTATGACAGTGACCGTATTACGGCAACGGCATCGGTGAACTGGACACAGATTGAAAACCTAGCATATATTGATGACAGCGGTGTGGTCCCGACATTGAAAAATGCCGATGAAAAGATGAATATTACCGTAGCGGATATCGTGGCGGGATATCAGCTGACACCTGAGCTTAGTATCGGTGGAAGTTTTGAGTACTTTAGTTACGATGATGCATACAAAGCACACCAGTTCCTGGCACAGATCGAAGAGCGTGCTAAATTGATGGTTGATTACGAGTCGAATGGATGGGCAGCCAACTTGACTGCTACTTGGGTAGGAAGCCGTGATCTTAGCGAATATGGATATGAGGGATGGAACCGTCTCGATGATATCGGAAACAGCGACTTGGCAAAAGATACAAATGCGCCTGCCTACTATACGGTTGATATGAAAGTATCTAAAGAGGTCAATAAAAACTTTACACTCTATGTGGGAGTGAAGAACCTCTTTGACTATACACAGGCAGGTGATGAGGATACGCCGCTCTTTTATGATGCTGACGGCGGATACGATGTCGGATATATCTACGGACCGCTACGTGGAAGACAGTTCTATGCAGGTGTACAGGCGAAGTTTTAGCAATAGTGTCACTCTATAGGAGTGACGCTTCTCTACTTCTCAATAGTTGTCGGCACGTTGCCAAAATAAAAAAAAGGAATTTTTATGTATCAGAACAGAATGATGAATATCACGGTTTTTATGATCGTGACAGCACTGCATGGCTGGATTCTTGTGGCTTGATGCCGATAAGTAAAAGTCGAGGTCTAAGTTGAAATTTTCTAAAAGTGTAAATCTTCTGGCATTTGTTTTGATTGTGGTTTTGCATGGACTCTTTTTCTATACCAACCCAAAGAGCAGTCAGGTTGTCGTGGCGAAACAGAGCGAGCAGGTGCAGAAGCTTGATCTGAGCACTGTTACGATAGAACCAGAACCGGAACCAGAGCCAGAACCTGAGCTAGAACCAAAGCCTGAGCCTGAAGCAAAGCCTGAACCTAAGCCAAAGCCGAAACCGAAAAGGGTTCATAAACCGGTAAAGAAACCCTTGGCAAAATCCAAACCCAAACCGAAACTCTCTGCATCAAAAGCTAGGATAGTAAAAGCAAGCTACATTGCATTGGTTAAAGCTGCGATAGAGGCAAATAAGTACTATCCCAAAAGAGCCAAACGGCTTAAACACGAGGGAGTGGTTACATTGCGTTTTACGATACTTGCCGATGGCTCGATATCCAATATCAAAGTGATTGGAGCTTCAAACTACACAAGACTGAACGCAGGAGCAATAGAAACACTCAAAAGAGTCGGTAAATTCAAACCGATTCCAGAGAAACTGGGAATGAAGCGTTGGGAGATTGATCTGCCAATTAACTATACATTGAGATAATCATAAGGAGAGAGTATGAATTTAATGAACTATATAGAACAAGGCGGTGTAATCGTCTATATTTTGATTGCGCTTAACATCATAGGATTTACAATTATGTTGGTCAAGCTTGTGCAGATTCTGATGACAAAACGCTACAAGGCAGTATTGCTGGAAGAGGTGATCACATATATCAAAGAAAAAGAGGTACCACTCCAAGATGAACATATTGTCGTAGAGTTGATAAAAGATGAGATGGCAAAACGACTCTATTCTGTTGAGAACGGATTGGGAACGGTAAAGATTATCGCCTCCATCGCACCGCTGCTTGGATTGCTTGGAACAGTGAGTGGTGTATTGCTCGCTTTTGATGCAATATCCAAAAGCGGTATGGGAGATCCTTCCATCTTCGCCGGGGGTATCTCTATGGCACTTATCACAACCGTAGCCGGTCTTATCGTAGCGATTCCACACTATATCGGTTACAATTACCTGCTCAGTATGATTGACGGTCTTGAAGCGACTATCACAAGTGAAATTCTCCCAGCAGTCTATAAAAAGCAGTGACTATGAAACGCCGTGAACAGATTACTCCGGATATGACCCCGCTGGTTGATGTCGTCTTTTTGCTCTTGATCTTTTTCCTCGTCAGTACCGTTTTCAAAAAGGAGGAGCTGGCACTGCTGCTCAATCTCCCGGCCAGCCAGTCATCTGCTGAAATGGTTGAGAAAGAGAAAATCAGCATAGAGCTCTCCCAAACAGAGTTGGCACTGAAAGGTGAAACGGTGACGTTTGAAGCGCTGGAGAGTGCACTATCACAAGTGAACGATAAAAAAAGTGCTGTGCATGTACGTATCGACAAAGAGGTGCGGTATGAGCGGATCATCAAACTGTTTGACATTTTGAAAAGATATGAACTGAACAATCTCGCACTTGTCAACCAATCAAAACAATAGTAAGCACGGAAGAGGAGCTCCAGCATAGACTCCCTTCCCTAAGCGTTACGTTTCCTTCTTCCTGCGGCTTAGTGTTAATATTATTACCAAAACCATACCCGAACAACATCTCTGTAGAGTAGGCTTTTCAATCCCGCCGGAACCTGGGGAATCATTGTATCCATCACGGGTATGGTTTTAGAAAAAAACTTGCTCAGAGCGTGGGCTTAAAATACCATCCTAGACACTTCAACTGATACGTCATCCTCGGGCTTGACCCGGGGATCCACTGGTACCTGAGAAACCATTGCCCCCGATCACAGCGTGGGCATCAAATAGTCAATAGCTATAAGATCCGGATAAAAAAATGAATGTGAGATCGTTGAGGAAAATACTGTATGTGATTATAGAGTACAGAAAGCGAATCAGATACGGTAACTAAAGGAGCTGGCAGATTTTAGATTACCGTATCTCTTATTTTGTTTATCTACTAGCTAAAATGCGGTTTGATGATCTCTATCCATTTCTGGATACGTTCTTCAGTCAGATCGTCCTGGTTATCCTCATCGAGTGCAAGACCGACAAATCCTTTTTCATTGACCGCTTCGGAATCTTCATAGTCATACCCTTCTGTAGACCATCCGTCCCCCACAACATTTGCACCCTTTTTTACCGCAGCCTCATAGAGTGTTCCCATGGCATTCAGAAAATACTCTCCGTATCCCTCCTGATCACCCAAACCGAAAAATGCCACAGTTTTCCCGGAAAAGTCCAGCTTTTCATAGGCTGAAAAGGCATCATCCCAGTCATCCTGTAGCTCCCCGTCGCCCCATGTCGAACTGCCGATGATCAGGTGGCTATAGTCGTTTAGACGCTCTGCCCCGACATCTGCAATATCATGGATATCTGCTTCAACTCCCAACGCACTCACAATATCCTCTGCTATGCTCTCTGTGTTGCCACCTGTGCTCCCGTAAAAAATGCCAATTGACATGCTTATCTCCTTTTTGATCCTTGTTTATCTAGGGATTCACCCCTTAACAAGCTATCATCCTTATTTATTTTTTGTTCTGTTTAGCACAGAATGAAAATGATGATAAAATCATTTTCACTCTATACTATGCTCATTTTATCAGGCATTGGCAGATAGCTGTGTTCAGCGGATGACTCATCCGCTAACACTCTTTTAAAGCATTGATATCGGCTCTGTTTTTTCTCTGTTTGGCGCAGAATGAAAATGAATACGGGATCACTTTCACCCTATACTCCTCCTCCCTCAAAGGTACCTGAGGAGGCATCTTGACACTGATATGTTTTTTAAACATCGTATGCTTCGGATAGACCAGGTAGATCTGCCTTATCTTGGTATGATTGAGCGTCCTGAACACCGTCTGCATATCCCGAGTTATTACAGGCTCCTTGCTCAGATTATCCTGATCGATCATATGATAGGAGGGGATCAACAGCGTATCAGGCACCTCCGTACTATGATTCTCTATTACGATACTCTTCTCATAAAGCAGTACCCTGTTCTCTTTGTTGACCATTTTCGCTCTCTCATATACGAGGTGCAGGAACATATCATCCAGGTCTGCAAGAAACCTGTACCTGCCTCCTCCCCTGATCATATCAATCCATTTTGCCGCCTTCTCCATAGATACAGAAGAACGAATAACTTTTTTGTGTCCTCTCCGAGTAAACTGATTGATTGACTGAGAAACTTTACCTTCAATAGATCTGATTTTGACAGGAGGCTTTCCTGTGAAGATACAGGGTATAAAGAGCATATTTTCGATCTTGTTTCTAAATACCTCATAGATATCTTTCCCCTGATGCATCTCTTTTTTAGAAAATTTCATCTCATCTCCGACATAGGCATTAAAAAGGTGAAAGAACATGATCCTCTTTTCCCGGTCAGAGGTTAGCTGTTCACTGTAAGGAAGATACTCTTTGATCTTACCGTTATTTTTTTGTTCGAATCCGACGAATGTCATATCGTTCTCCTATAAGATTTTGAAGAGTATAACAACAGTAAGTTTAAATTTAATTGAAATTGATATTTGTTATCATTTAATACTCTTTGCATCCTCCACATGGTGTGACTATCTTTTGCCGTTCCTCCTCCTCGATCACTGCAAGCACATGTTCCACAAATCCTCTGATCTCACCGCACTCTGACCGGGAAGCATAGTCCAGTGCCATATCATAATGATAATCCATCTGAAACAGGTCTGCTCCGTTGCGTAGCAGGAAACATACCGTTCGGAACTGCTCCTTCTCTATAGCAACCATCAATGCAGACCGACCGTTCTTATCTATCATATTGGGACTGATACCGCTTTGTATCAGCAGGATGATCAGCGCATAGTGCCCCTCCTCGATCGCATGAAAGAGTGCATGAAGTTTTGGCGCCACCATAAGACTGCTCTCAAACTCGATCAGGAGTTTTGCATTGTGCGTATGGCGATTTTGTACCGCCCAGTAGAGGGCATTTCTCCCCTCCTTATCCCGGAGATTGACCTCCTCTCCTATCAGAACCTGATAGGACAGATCTCTTTTCTCTTTTACTTCTTCTGTCACATTGAAACGGTGCGTACGGTTTTTTGGCAGTGTCATCCTCCGCTCCCTGCTCTGCTAACACTATGAAAATAGGATTTCATTTCTCTGCTTCCCAAACGATTCACGTACGCATAAAGGGTCTCTCCCTGATACTCCATCTTGATATCGATGCCCTTCTCTATCAGATAGATAAGCACTTCAAGGTTATCAAAGTTCACCGCACAGAAAGGTACTTTCATGCTATCTGAAACATGAAGTGTTGCACCGTATTCCAACAACAGTATGACATTGTGCATATTATGATGGTAGATCGCCCAGTAGAGTGCAGTATGGCCAAGTCCGTCTGTTTGGTGGGTATCCGTTCCGCGCATATACCTATAGTCCAGATCATAATTTAACTGCACTGTCTGCATAAAATCAGTCACCAAACTCTCCTTTTTCATCTCACGTCCATGAGGAAACATTCTTGCCGTCATCTTCTCTCCCTTATGATGCTCTGACATAGGTTGAAACTCTAAAAAGATTGATATACCAATCCTCATCGGCCATCCAGGACTCAAGCCCTCTGAGCGCTATCTCCATCCCCTCACCTGTGCACCTGGCATCCTCGATCAGATAAAGCGGTATGCTCAACACCTCTTCACAATACTCCAGTACAAAAAGTTCCAAACTTCTGTCCGGCGGATTCCATCCACTCTCGATGTTTCTATTGGGTATACTAAAAAAATCTTCCATCACACATCCCTTTCATAACAGCTAAGATAGTGCTCACACTCTTTACAGATCTCACTATCCTGATCCAGCTTGTGAAGGACACTGATAAACTCCTGCTTCAGACACTCAACATTGCGCGTACTGTAGACGATCGGTATATCTTTGGATTTGGCTTCCGCCCGGTAGTGTTTCATCGCATTATGGTTGAGAAAATTGGTCAACATCACTACGACATTCACATCGATAGGTATCGGTTTATCCTGTTTTCTTCCCCGTTTTTGATTTCTGGCTGTCCAGTGTATGATACGCTCAACACCAAAACTCCCTAACATCTCTTTAATGGGTTTTATCTTATCTCCCCCCAAAATTAAAACTGACATCTTTTATCCTTTTTGATAATTATTCTCAAATAATAAAAAATGAAAGCTTAAATGTTTATTTAATTGATATATATTTTCAATTTCATAAATAATTTCAGGGAAGATTTATCTTAATATCTACAATTTTTCTGAATGAGCCGGAGTACTTGGATAAGCTCAGGATGAACGGGCAGGTTTGCAGGGTGGCATAAGATGCCACGCAGATCTAAAATAGTATATAGATAGTCGCAAGCCTATTTCGTAGGGTGGGTTTGACAACCCACGCTGTGACCAAATTGTTGCATCTAGACCAACCCGTAGATCGATGCAATGATTTCCTAGGTTCCGGTGGGCTAGCAAGTCCACCCTACGGAGGTGCGGTATGCTATAAAATTCACAGTTCACTCTGATAACATCGTTTTTTACACCGTTCAATACTTCTGTTTCTCTGGTAATCTTTTTTTATAAGGTATTTATGTTCACACTTTTTCGTACAAGAGTCACACTCCTTACATTCAACCTTCACAAGAGAACTCTCTGTAACACATCCCTGCACCAAAAAACTTGCTGATAGACCAAATAGAACCAATACGCTTTTCATCTCTTCTCCTTCTATAATTTCGAAGTATTATAAAAAAAAGAGAAGGATAAAAGATTAAACTGAAAACCATTATCAATTATTTGTCTGAGATCTTAAAAATCAGCCTATTTATTTATGGGATATTGAGAGAATGTGTTGATAATAAAGTAGAGGGATAGAAAAGAAAAGAGAGGCCGAAGCCTCTCAGGAAAGAGGTGAATTATTTCACCATTGCTTCAAGATCTTCTGCAGATACTTTGTCAAAGTTAAGGTATTTGTATACGCTCTCTTTGTTTGCATCAGTGATCTTTTTGTTTACGATCTCAAGATACTCTTCTTTGTTCGGAAGACGTCCGAGAAGTGCTGCAACTGCTGCAACTTCAGCAGAACCAAGATACACTTGTGCACCTTTTCCAAGTCTGTTATCGAAGTTTCTTGTAGAGGTTGAGAATACGATTGCATTGTCTGCAACTCTTGCCTGGTTACCCATACAGAGTGAACATCCCGGAACCTCGGTTCTCGCACCAGCCGCACCGAAGATCGCATAGTATCCCTCTTCAGTCAATGTCTTCTCATCCATTTTGGTCGGTGGCACAACCCATAGTTTAGCCTTCACGGCACCTTCACCTTTAAGTACTTCACCAAGCGCTCTGAATAGACCGATATTTGTCATACAAGAACCAACGAATACTTCGTCGATCTTCTCAGTCGGTCTGTTCGGATCAGCAAGTACTTCAGAGAGTGTCGCCACATCATCCGGATCGTTCGGACAAGCAAGGATCGGCTCAGTGATCTCATTAAGGTCGATCTCGATAACCGCAGCATACTCAGCATCTGCATCCGCTTCCATAAGCTCCGGGTTTTTGAGCCACTCTTTCATTTTGTCTGCTCTTCTTTGAAGTGTAGCAGCATCCTCGTAACCATCTTTGATCATCTCTTCGATAAGCGCTACATTCGAGTTAAGGTACTCGATCACAGGCTCTTTGTCAAGTTTTACCGTACATGCAGCAGCAGATCTCTCAGCAGATGCATCAGAAAGCTCAAACGCCTGCTCACACTTCAATGTTTCAAGACCTTCGATCTCAAGCACACGTCCTGCAAAGATGTTTTTCTTACCTTTCTTCTCAACCGTAAGAAGACCGTCTTGGATCGCCTGGTAAGGGATCGCATTTACAAGGTCACGTAGCGTGATACCCGGTTGCATCTCACCTTTGAATCTTACAAGCACTGACTCCGGCATCGTAAGTGGCATCATACCTGTAACACCTGCGAACGCAACAAGTCCAGAACCTGCAGGGAATGAGATACCGATAGGGAATCTTGTGTGTGAGTCACCGCCTGTACCTACAGTATCCGGAAGACAAAGTCTGTTTAGCCATGAGTGGATCACACCGTCACCCGGTCTAAGGATCACACCTTTTCTTGAAGTCCAGAAATCCGGAAGTGTATGCTGAAGCTGGATATCTGCCGGTTTTGGATAGGCAGCAGTGTGACAGAATGACTGCATCGTCATATCAGCACCGAAGCTAAGTGCAGCAAGCTCTTTGATCTCATCTCTTGTCATTGGACCCGTTGTATCTTGTGAACCGACAGTTGTAGCGATAGGCTCACAGTAAACACCCGGTTTCACACCTTCAATACCACATGCTTTACCTACCATTTTCTGTGCAAGCGTGTATCCTTTACCGTTGTCTGCCGGCTGATCTGGTGCCATGAACATATCAGAAGCGCCCATACCAAGTGCTTCTCTTGCTTTAGCAGTCAAACCTTTACCGATGATCAATGGGATACGACCACCCGCTCTCATCTCATCCGGAAGTGTGTTTGGAGAAAGTGCAAACTCAGATACAACTGCACCGTTCTTTTCGATCACACCGTCAAATGGCTTCACAGTGATCACATCACCAGTCTCAAGCTCATCTACAGGCGCTTGAATAGGAAGACATCCTGAATCCTCTGCAGTGTTGAAGAAGATCGGAGCGATGATAGAACCGATTACCACACCACCTGTTCTCTTGTTAGGAACACCAGGGATGTCTGTACCCATGTGCCATTGAACAGAGTTGATACCTGATTTTCTTGAAGAACCTGTACCTACAACGTCACCAACGTATGCAAGCGGGTGACCTTTAGCTTTGAGTTCAGCCATCGTCTCAAGCGGGTTTTCCATTCTTGCAACAAGCATAGAGTTTGCGTGAAGCGGGATATCCGCTCTTGTAAATGCTTCAGAAGCCGGAGAAAGGTCATCTGTATTCGTCTCACCAGGGATTTTATATACTGTTACAGTGATCTCTTTTGCTAGTTCAGGCTTGTTAGTGAACCACTCTGCATTTGCCCAAGACTCTACAACCTCTTTTGCTTTAGTATTACCCGCATCCATCAATGCTTTTACATCATTGAATGAATCATAAACAAGGATCGTGTTTTTAAGTTGCTCAGCAGCAGTATCTGCTACTTCACCGTCAATTTTCAATGCTTCTACAAGTGGTTGTACGTTAAATCC
Organism: Sulfurovum sp. MH2-6; assembly: GCF_058374785.1. Classification (NCBI taxonomy): domain Bacteria; kingdom Pseudomonadati; phylum Campylobacterota; class Epsilonproteobacteria; order Campylobacterales; family Sulfurovaceae; genus Sulfurovum; species Sulfurovum sp. MH2-6. The sequence continues at coordinate 1,021,653 of NZ_CM178170.1, read as the reverse complement.
ACCTAGCATTTTTCCAAGGATCTCACACGCTTTTACTGCATCGATCGCATCACATGTTGCATTACCTTGAACAACATCGTTCAGAAATGCTGCTTTTACGTATGCTGCATCATCAACACCCGCAGGTACTTTGTTTTCAAACATATCCATTGCATAGTCTTGTTCTGCAATCGGAGATGCTTTCAGTAATTCTACTAGTTCAGCTACTTGCCCGGCAGTGAGTGGCAGTGGTGGTACACCAAGCTCGGCACGCTCAGCTGTATGTGCTTTATATTCTTCGATTAAGGCCATGTTAGGTCTCCTAAAGTTGGTATTTGTACCAAGATTATACCGATATGTGTTTATATTTGTAATAGTTCTGATAAGAAGAAGTAAAATGAAGCGTGATTTTGTGTAGGTTAGTTACAGGAAAAGAGAAAAGTGTTACAATATTTCCCTATTTCCTTTCGCATTAGGCTCTGAGAGTACCCCCATAGCCTCTAATTGATCGATGATATTTGCTGACCGGTTGTAACCTATCTGTAACTTTCTTTGCAAATATGAGATAGAGGTTTTATTGTCATTGAGGACCACCGCCTTCGCCTCTTCATAAAGCGGATCAAGATCGATATCCCCTGCCTCTGTGCTGCCGCCTTCACTGCTTCCGGCAACAAGGTAGTTCTCATCATATTCAGGTTCTCTTTGTGCTTTGATGAACTCTACGATCTTCTCGATCTCCTCTTCCGTACTCCATGGCGCATGCAGACGTACAAGTCCCGTCGCACCGGGAGGTGTAAAGAGACCGTCACCGCGTCCCAACAGACTCTCTGCACCCATACTGTCCAGGATCACTTTTGAGTCGATTTTCTGCCCCACCCTGTAGCTGAGTCTGGACGGAAGGTTCGCTTTGATCAAACCTGTTACGACATCGACACTCGGTCTCTGTGTCGCAACGATCAGGTGGATCCCCGACGCCCTGGCCATCTGTGCAAGACGGGCGATAGAGAACTCAACCTCTTTCCCTCCGGTCATCATCAGGTCTGCCAACTCGTCAATCACAACAACAATATAGGGGAATGGTTCTGCCGAACCGTCCTTTTTGACCTTTTCGTTGTAGTTTTCTATATTCTTGGTACGGTTCTCAGCCATCAGCTTATAACGGCGTTCCATCTCACCTACCATATTAGCCAACGCTGCGATCGCCTTTTTCGCATCAATGATCACAGGGGTCAAGAGATGCGGGATATCATTATAGATAGAGAACTCCAGCATCTTCGGATCGATCAGCATCAGTTTAAGGTGGTCAGGATCATTTCTATAGAGCAGAGAGAGGATCATCGCATTGATCCCTACCGATTTACCTGACCCGGTCGTACCCGCTATAAGGATATGCGGAAGTTTCTTGATATCCGTCACAAAAGGTTTCCCTACGATATCCTTACCCAGTGCAACGGTCAAAGGAGAGCCGGAAGATCTGAAGATCTCAGATTCAAGTATCTCCCTTAGATAGATCGTATCCACGGTATCGTTTGGTATCTCTATCCCTACCACATCCCGACCGGGGATCGGTGCCTGGATACGGATCGTCTCTGCCTGAAGCGCCATAGCCAGGTCGTCCTGTAGGTTGAGTATCTTGGAGACCTTTACATGCGGAGCGGGTTTAAACTCAAATGTTGTCACCAAAGGACCGGTATACGTACGTACTACATCCCCTTCCACTTTGAACTGCTCCAGTTTTGCCAGAAGTTCGCCTATTTTACGGTCTATCTCTGCTTCGTTCATCTTTTTGGTTGTCTTCGGTGCTTTTTGCAAGAAATCCAGCTTCGGCAATCTAAAGTTTTTAGGCTTCTCTACTTTTCCTTTTTCGATCTGCTCAAGCAGCTTGGAATTCTCTTCGAGTTCATCAACAATTTTTACACTGGAACTGCTTTTAGTAGTTTGAGGAAGAGCTTCTTCTGCTTTACGCTCATAGTGTTGCACCTCCTCCATCTCTTTTTCAAGTTCAGTGATCTCCTCAAGCACAGGATCATCATTTGGCTCTTCCCACGGTAATAATTCATTCTCCGGTAAAGCCGCTTCAGGCTCTCTCTTTTTAACTCTCTTCACCGGCTTTCTAGCTATTTTTTTCTCTTTATAAGCGTTCTTCTCAGATATCTCCATGACCGGCATCATCTCATCTTCAAGCTTCGGTGAGGCAAATGGATTGGTAAATATCTTTTTAAACACACGCTTCAATCCACCCATCAATTTTTCATATATAGAGGAGCAGGATGCCAGAGAAATACCCGGATAATTGATATCCTTGGGGCTGAAATCATCATCAAGTATAAAAACCAGTGAGAGTAAGGTGATCAAAAGCCAAGAGAGCCAAAGTCCTGCTTTTCCGATATAGGGTTCAAGGAATTCGACAATCTGAGTACCGATAAACCCGGCCTTTTCAAGATCAAATACCAAAGACTCAAAAAAAATCAAACCGATAAAGAGAAGTATCCAACCTAAATAAAAATCAATGTCTTTTGCCTTAGACCTCTCTTTAAAGAGTTTATAAAGAGGATAAAAAAGAATAAAAATATTGATATAGGCAAGATAACCAAAAAGAAAAATATTTGTCTGCCCGATCTTTTCACCGATATTTCCTACGAGTCCCGTCTCTAAAAAGAGGGTTGAAAAAGCTGCATAAATAAAGAGTATGGAGGTAACAATGAGTGCAATCTTCACGTCTATTCCCTGATTCACGTTTGATATTAATTAATGAAGTAAATTATAGCACAATAAGATAAAGGTGCTTATGAAATATCCCAAATTGAGCTTTTTCTTGTCTAGAAATCTATTGAACTATCTACGTATTTTATGCATCTGCTCTCTAAAAGATAGAACTAAGAAAAAATAGAATCTTTGTTAAGCAAGCCTTAAGGTTACTCTGCGTAAAATTCCAGCCTACATTGCGATGTAGCGATGCCTCGGTGGTGGAATTGGTAGACACGCTAGACTCAAAATCTGGTGGGCTTTGCCCGTGTCGGTTCGACTCCGACCCGAGGTACCATTTGATAGGACGCTTTTTGAACAAAGTCCAACAAAACTACGCTAACGCTGTGTTGACTTCAGCAGTCGGCTCACGAAACTAGTTTCGTTTAGGATCAAAAATGTTTTATCTCACAAACTTTTATGACGCGGGAATAGCTCAGTTGGCTAGAGCGTCAGCCTTCCAAGCTGAGGGTCGCGGGTTCGAGTCCCGTTTCCCGCTCCACTTACCCATTTTATTATAGATGCGGGCGTAGCTCAGGGGTAGAGCATAACCTTGCCAAGGTTAGGGTCGACGGTTCGAATCCGTTCGCCCGCTCCATAATACCTAATCTTCGAAATTATTATTAGCTCTAATACTCATCCCATATAGATCCTACTTTACTTCTATTCACAAAAATATTTAAGACAAAATATTACTTATTCTTTTAATCAATATATAATTTATTAATATTTCAAGTTCTATTTAACATAAATTTAACACTCAACAAGTAGCATGTGCTGTTCATTTAAAAAAGGGAGAAAAATAGATGAAGGGACAACTACTTAAAACAGCACTTATATTAGGTGCATTAAGCTCTATAGTTACAGCAGAAGAGACCGCATTTACCACAGCCCACTTTTCGGGTTCAGGAAACTGTACCATGTGTCATAATGGAATGAGCGATCAAGCCGGTAATGATATGTCGATCGAGAAGGCCTGGTCGTCAACGATGATGGCCAACTCTACGAAGGACCCGTTCTGGAGAGCAAAAGTCAGAACAGAGATCAACCGTAACGCTCATCTCGAAGAGGTGCTCAACGACAAATGTACGAAGTGTCATGCGCCTATGGCCAACACAGAAGCAAAATTTTCCGGACATACGGTCAAGGTCTTTGATGACGGATTCCTGAACTCCCATAACACCTATCATGATGCGGCACTCAACGGTGTCAGCTGTACGGCATGCCACCAGATCAAAGACAATGGCACGCTAGGGACACTCGAAGGTATGTCAGGTAATTATGAGATTGATGGAAGCAGAACGATTTACGGTCAGTACAGTGATGTCTTCGCCAACCCTATGATCAACAATGTTGACTATACCATCCAGCACGGTGCGCATATGGACCAGTCAAAGATGTGTGCCAGCTGTCATAACCTCAAGACACCGTATGTGGATGAAGAGGGTAATGTACTGAGCACCACACCTGAGAGTGAGTTCCCCGAGCAGATGCCTTATAGTGAATGGGAACACAGTGACTACAAAGATAAACAAAGCTGTCAGGAGTGCCATATGAAAAAGGTTGACGGTGTACCTATCTCTACAAGACCACGGTGGATCGAACCCAAAAACGGTTTTGCTCAACATATATTTGTAGGGGGCAATAAACTTCTGCTCGATATCCTGGATAAAAACAAAGCGGCACTGGATGTGACATCCAATAATTTTACTGCAACCATTGCAAAAAGTGATGAGATGCTCAAAGGTGCAGCCTCTATCGAACTGCTCAACCATTCACTTCAGAACGGTACACTTGAGATCACACTCAAGATCAACAGTACCACAGGGCACAAACTTCCTACCAGTTTCCCTTCAAGAAGAGCATTTATCCATCTGAAAGTCACTGATCAGTCGGGCAATACTGTGTTTGAATCCGGTAAAATCAACAGCAACGGAAGTATCGTCGGTGTCGATGCGGATAGTGACAGAAGCAGCTATGAACCGCACTACGACCTGATCACTTCAGCAGATCAGGTTCAGGTCTATGAGTCAATCATGCAAAACAACCTTGGAGAGGTTACCTATACCCTGCTAAGAGGGATGAACTACCTCAAAGATAACCGTATCCTGCCTGCCGGTTTCAATAAGGCAACGGCACACAGTGACATCAAAGTACATGGAAATGCAAACAGTGACAGTAACTTTGTAGGGGGAAGTGATACGATCACTTACCGTATCAGCGGTCTCACAGATACGCAATACGCCATCGATACAGAACTGCTCTACCAGACACTTGCCTACTCATGGGCACAAGACCTGTTCAGTGATGATTCATCGGAAGTAGCTGCCTTTAAAGGTATGTTTGAATCATCGACAATGAAAACCTCGCAGATCGCATCGGCACACACAACGGTAAGCGGCAGCGGAACAACGCCTACACTACCGGAATGCAGTGACGGACTGGATAATGACGGTGACGGTCTTGTCGATATGGAGGATGCAGGGTGTAGTGACCTTAACGACAATGATGAATACAATGCGCCTCCGGCAGCCAAAGCGTGTAGTGACGGAATCGATAATGACAATGACGGCTTGATCGATATGGACGATACCGGATGCAGCGATACCGATGATGACGACGAATCAAACCCTGCTACCCCGACAGTGGTTCTCTCAGAAGGATTTGAAAACGGTCTGGGTAACTGGATAGTCACAGGAAACGGCACTCTGTGGACGACGCATACCAACGACCCTTATGAAGGCGTCTACAGTGCCTATGTCAACCGCACAAGAGCTGACAGACCGACCTATATGGAGAGAGCTATCGACCTTTCAGGTTACAGTGATGCGACTATGACTTACCATAGAAGGCTCAAAGGGCTTGACAGTGCCGATGATTTCTCAGCAGAGTACTATGACGGAAGCTGGCACTACCTTGAACACCTGGGAAGTAATAACGAAAACGGTGACTACGTTGCAAAAACCCATAGCATCCCGACCACGGCAACCAAAATAAGGTTTATGTGTGAGACCAGTGGGAAAGGTGAAAAGTGTTATGTCGATACTCTTCAAATCATCGCTGAATAGCTAAAGCAAAACCCCTGATAAGATCAGGGGTTTAAATAGAATACTCTACTCTTATCTTAGCTCTACCTTTTATCAAAGAATACTCCACGGCAGAGCACTAAAACCTAAAGCTATACATACTTTTGTTATAATCTCCATAATTAAATAAAAGGGTTGTTTTGAAAATCGTCGTAGTCATTACAGGTGCCAGCGGTGTCGAGCTTGGGAAGAAGTTTGTCGATTATCTCCCTGAAGGTATCAAAGCCCATGTCGTCATATCAGACAACGCACTGACCGTAGAATCCTTTGAGAACAAGCAGGTTACCCTGTACCAAAATGAAAATATCGCAGCCTCTGTCTCCAGCGGATCGTTTCGCGTGGATGCAACTGCTATTATCCCCTGCAGTATGAATACCCTTGCCAAGATTGCCTGCGGTATCAGTGACAATCTGGCTACCAGGGTCGCAGCAGTCGCACTCAAAGAGCAGAAAAAGTTACTGCTTGCACCAAGGGAACTTCCTTTTTCGGCGATTGCGCTTGAAAATATGCAAAAACTCGCTACACTTGGCGTCATTATTGCCCCGCCAGTTTTGGGGTACTACTCAGAATCCGACTCTTTGGATGAGATGGAGCGTTTTATCATCGGAAAGTGGTACGATGCACTGGGTATAGAAAACAATTTATTTGAAAGATGGAAATAAGATGAGTACATACAAACGAGCAATCTATCCGGGAACCTTTGACCCGATCACCAACGGACACTTGGATATCATCAAGCGCGCCTATAGAATGTTTGATGAGATCATTATCGCTATCGCTGAATCAGAGGCCAAGAAACCGATGTTTAACTTTGCACAGCGGGTACACATGGTCAAAGCGGCCACCTCTGATATGCCCAATATCAAAGTCATAGGGTTCAATAACCTCCTGGTCAACCTTTCAGATGAGCTTGACGCCAATATCATTATCCGTGGACTCAGAGCCGTCAGTGACTTCGAGTATGAACTACAGATGGGGTATGCCAATGCTTCACTCAAAAAGGAGCTTGAGACGATCTACCTGATGCCAAGCCTGGAGCATGCTTTTGTCAGCTCCTCCGTTGTACGCACGATTCTCAACTTTGACGGGAAGGTGGAGCATCTCGTACCGGCCAAAGCCTTAGAATTTATCAAGTGTGAACGCTGATGGTAGTACTGTTTGAGGGGATAGATACCTGCGGGAAAAGTACGCAGCTGGAGCTGCTGCAGCAAAAACACCCGGAGATCATTACCACAAAAGAGCCCGGAGGCACCGCTTTTGGCATCAAAGCAAGAGAGATCCTCTTGGAGAGCTCTATCATCTCAAAGCGTGCCGAACTTCTGCTGTTTCTGGCTGACCGTGCAGAACACTATGAAGAGGTGATCCAACCCAACCAGGATAAACTTGTCATCTCGGACAGAGGGTTTATCTCCGGGATCGGCTATGCTTTGGCCAACGGTGATTTTGAACTTGACGAGCTGGTCATGCTTAATCGGTTTGCCCTGCAGGGAAATTTACCGGATAAGGTCATTCTTTTTCTGACTGATATAGACACCCTCCGGGAGAGACTCGGTGGTAAAAGCCTGGATGGGATAGAACAACGCGGTCTGGAGTACCTGCTCTCTGTACAGGAGCATATGAAGGAAACGGTTCTCAAGCTGGGGCTCCCGCACCTTTTTATCGATGCTACAGACACGATAGAGAACATCCATCAAACGATACTAACCTACTTGAAGGTATAATTACATCCATAATATTGGTGGGCTGGCAAGCCCACCCTACATAAAACACACCGTAGGGTGGGCTTGCCAGCCCACCTTTCTGGATAGAAGGAAACCCTATGATCAATCCACTACGTGGTATGAAAGACCTCACTTTTGAAGAGAGTGAACGTTTTGAGTATATCGTAAATACTGCTGCAACCATTGCAAAACGTTACGGTTACGGCTATATAGAAACCCCTATTCTCGAAGAGACTGCACTCTTCAAGCGTTCAGTAGGCGAAAGCTCTGATATCGTGGGAAAAGAGATGTATCAGTTTACCGACAAGGGTGAAAATGATGTCTGTATGCGCCCGGAAGGTACAGCAGGTATCGTGCGTGCATTCATCTCTGCAAAACTTGACCGCCAACCGGTCAAACAGAAGTTCTACTACTACGGACCGATGTTCCGTTATGAGAAACCGCAAAAAGGAAGACTCAGAGAGTTTCACCAGTTTGGGTGTGAGAGCTTCGGTGAAGCGTCCGTCTATGAGGATTTTACGATCATCACAATGATCGCACAGATCTTTGATGCACTGGGTATCGGGTATGAACTGCAGATCAACTCGCTTGGATGTAAAGTATGTATGCCGAAATACAAAGAGACACTTGTCAACTCGCTCAATGAGATAAAAGAGGAGCTTTGTGAAGACTGTAACAGAAGAATAGGCACCAACCCTATCCGTGTACTTGACTGTAAGAACGAAAAGTGTCAAACACTCCTTGCAGAGTCTCCAAAGCTTAAAGATTACCTCTGTGAAGAGTGTGATCCGGACTTCAGACAACTGAAAGCGCTACTGGACCAGGAAGGTATCAAATACACGGTAAATGACAACCTGGTAAGAGGTTTGGACTACTACTCCAAAACAGCATTTGAGTTTGTCAGCAGCGAGATCGGTGCACAGAGTGCTATCGCCGGCGGTGGACGCTATGACAGGCTGGTAGAGTTCCTTGACGGGAAACCGACTCCGGCAGTAGGATTCGCTCTGGGAATTGAGCGTATCATGGAGCTGGTGAAGATGCCGGAAAAAGCGCCTGAAGGGTACTATATGGGTGCGATGACTCCGGATGCCATCCCGGCACTCCTCAAACTTGCAACCAAAAAACGTCTGACGGATAAAGTAACGGTTGAGTACAACTCCAAAGGATTTAAAAGCCATATGAAAGGGGTGGATAGAGCCAACCCTAAATATGCGGTTCTTATCGGTGAAGATGAACTGAAGAACGGTACCGTATGGTTGAAAGATCTTGAGAGTAAAGAAGAGCAGGTCATTGATATCAATGCGTTCTAAGAGGTGATACGAAACCCAAACGGTTTCGTATCGGTTTATTGCATTTTAGAAGTTATACATTACACCTAGGAAGATTGAGTTTCCTCTAGGTCCATCGATCGTTGAGTGTTCATACTCAGCAACCACTTTATAGGTATGATCCACAGCAACTTCCACACCTACACCGTAGTTAAATCCGTTATCATCGGCATCGATATGGTAATCTTCGATCTCTTCGATCTCATACTCGTAACCCGCTTTTGCAAAGACACCAAGCGTCTCTGTCAATTCATACGTATAGACAAGATCTATCGCATGGGTATAATAGGTTGCATCAGCCTCTTCAGGTTCATGTCCCTCTACCGTTTCTGTTACGGTGTTCGTCGCATAAGAGAAGTCATACTCTACTGCAAACCCGTGTCCCAGTCTGTAACCTAGATCGATACCGAATCCATAGCCGCTGTCACCGTCAAGTGTTGCTTCCTCATGATGTACTTTGTCTCCTGCGATTCTCAACCCCTTTACAATCACATAAAAGTCACTCTCCGTATGCTCATGAACTTCCGGCAGTTCGACGACCGGTTCAACCGGAACGATATCTCCACCTGCATGTAGTTGCAGTGCCATCAATGATGCAACGGATGTCATCAAAACAAATTTTTTCATTTTTCCTCCTGGAATCTTTTAGGGTACTTTTCCATAATTCATTTCATTTATGAAGTTTTCATGGTAGATCAATCTTACTTAAATATTTGCATGAAGAGATATTTCACCTACAAATTTGTACTATTTTACCTCCTATGATAAAAAATGAAGCCATCTGATTCAATATAATCGATGAAAAAGATCAATGTTTCTTTTTCATTTATACTGTTAAAAAGAGCAACTGATCGGATAGTAGTTTCCAGTTGAAATGGAACAGGAAGGAGAGAGCTCAAAAAGGAGTAATAAGAGCTAACCGATCTACACCCCGCTGTTAAGAAGGGAATAGAGAGCAATATTTACTTCAACCAAAGAAGCAGATCGCTGCTTAAGCTTTCAACTGCTCTGTTTGTTGCTTCGACATACCCTTCAGCATCGGTACTCTTTGTCGCTTCACGATAGCTGAAACGTCTGCTTTTGATCAGATTCCCTGTATGGGTCGAAACCAGTGTAAACTGGATAGAGACGATCGCGTAGGAGGCATTGCCTCTTACGTGGTGAGAGAAGTCATACACTGTACTCTCCAGCCGGTAATCAGCCTTTGCCGTTGAGGCATAGGAAACGACACCTTTGAACATTCCGCTGCTTTGCAGGGTATCTATCAATATCCCCTGAACAAGTTTTCCAAGGTCATTGGACCACTTGGAGTTCAGGTAAGTCCCCTGCTCTGTAGGAGAGTAGGAAAAATGCATCCTCCGGCTCATTACCTCTTTCAGACTTTGAGGCTGCATCACCTTAATGGTTTTGTTTTGATATCCGTCTTTATAGATACTGCTTACCTCAGGGGTCTGAAGCGTATAGCTCCTCAATGGTGTCAGCTTCGTACTGCATCCAGCCAACAAGATCATCAATAGTGTACCTGCAACAACTCTCATCATTATTCTCCCGGTCCTTTTAACGGCGTTCTTGATTTAAAGATCAGGTCACTTGGACTCTCTTCCAGTTCACCTGCCAATTCACTCATCTGTGTAGAGAGTATCTGCATATCTACGATCAGAGGTTCAAGTATCTTCTTCATATCATAATCACCGCGATCCACACTCTGCTCCACTTTCAGTGTAACACGGTTGAAATTATTAATTGTAGGAATAAGCACTTGCTTTACATCGTTGATATCTTTTGTAGCACCTTCAAAGTTATGGGAGATCCTATGCATCGTTCGTCTGAATTGCTTGACCGAAACATCCAACTCTTCAAGGGATTTCATCACTTTCTCTTCTATCTCCTGACCGTTTTTTGTGATCACTTCTACATTATCAAGTATCTTTCCCACGGTATCGATATTCTTATCTGAGACTACCTTATTCCCCTGTTTAAGTAAATAGTCAAGCTTTTGGGAAAGAGATTCGAAACTTTGACTCAGGTTAGTGACCAGAGAGGGTTTGGTTTGTATCGTCGGGATATACTCATCGGTCGGTTGGAGTGTTTTTGCCGCATTGGTCCCCCCTACTATCTCGATAGAGAGCAGTCCCGTGATACCGAACATTTTGGTGGTTGCCACCATATCCTCTTTGATAGGTACATTCTGACTGATATCAACATAGATTTCTGTAAGTTCGATATTGTGGGGATTGATACGGATAGCAGTCACATGACCGACATCAACACCCCGCAGCATCACATCGGAGTCTACCGAAAGCCCTGAAACCGATTCCCTGATCTCAAGTTTATAAGTATAGTACTTATCATCTATATCATATCTACCCAGCCAGAAAGCAAACCAGATAAGCCCTATACCGAAGATGATCACAAAGATACCAACCATCAGATAATTGACTCTACTATACATTCTTCACCTTTTCAAATCTCTCTTTGGTATATTCATTCTTAAAAAAATCTTCAACAAACGGATGGTCTGATTGTAACACATTTTCGATATTTCCTTCTGCAACTACCCTCTTGTCTGCCAAAATTGCCATTCTATCAACAATACCGAATATACTCTCCAGATCATGGGTGATCATCACGACAGTAATCCCCAACAGGTCACGCAGATCAACGATCAACCTGTCAAAGTTGCGTGCACCTATAGGATCAAGCCCTGAGGTAGGCTCATCCAGAAAGAGAAGTTTCGGCTCCATCGCCAGTGCTCTCGCCAGTGCTGCACGTTTGATCATCCCTCCGCTCAGTTGTGAGGGATAGAGGCTCCCTACATGAGGGTCCAGTCCCACCATCTTAAGCTTGGATGCGACAAGACTGTCACGCAGTTTTTTTGAGATCGTCGTATACTCTTTGAGCTGTACCTCGATATTTTCGGCGATACTCAAAGAGGAAAAAAGGGCACCGAACTGAAAGAGCACTCCCCACTCCCTCCGGAGTGCCTGTGCCTCTTTAAACCCTATACCCTTAAGGTTTGTGCCCAGTACACTGATCTCCCCTGCTGTCGGTTCAAGCAGCATAATGATCTCTTTCATCAGTACCGACTTGCCGGACCCACTCTCCCCGAGTATCCCGTAGATCTCATTCTCTTCGATATGTAAATTCACACCGTCATGGATCGTCCTCTCACCAAAGCGCGTCACAATACCGTCTACGTCTATCACTGTTTTATGATTCGGCATTTCATATCCTTTCATTAAGTGATTGATTGCATTGTATTTTAACGCTTATCACTTTTCTCATAGGCCAAGCTCCGTATAGATGACTGAAAAGAGTGCATCAAAGGCGATCACAAGAAAAATCCCGTTAACTACCGACGATGTGGTATGCAGTCCGATACTTTCCGTATTGTGCGATACCTGAAATCCTCTGAAAGCCCCGACAGAAGCGATAAGAAAGGCAAATACAGGTCCCTTGATCATTCCCAGGATATAATGTTTTACCTCCAGCACTTCATAAAGACGGTCAATAAACAGCGTCATTGAAATACCAAGCTGCATCTCCGAAGCGACCATCCCTCCGAAGATACCAACGATATCGGAAAAAAAGATCAGGAGAGGCAATGCGATCATCATGGCAATAATACGGGGCAATACCAAAAATGCATAAGGATCAAACCCCATTGTTCTCATCGCGGCAATCTCTTCGGTGATCTTCATCGCACCGATCTCGGCAGTATAGGAGGAGCCGCTCCTCCCGGCAATCACGATCGCCGTGATCATAGGCCCGAGTTCACGGGTAATGGAGATCGCTACCGTATCTACGATGAAGATATCCGCCCCGAATTTTGCTAACTGCACGGCCCCCTGATAGGCAATGACCATACCTACCAGGAAAGAGGTCAAGGCGATGATCACCAATGCATTGAACCCCGATTTATGTATATGATAGACGATCTCCTTGATACGCAGATCTTTGGGATTTTTCAGTGTGAGGAAAAGTGTATAAAACACATGTCCGAAGAATTCGATGAACTCTTTGACATCCTGGAAAAACTTTACAGTACTTTTTCCCAATGCCTCAAAGAGATTATCTTCTTTGGGAAGTTCGATGACAACATGGTCCTCTTTGAGGAGATCATACATCTCTTTCTGGTTTTCCGTATAACCGACTACCTCTACAGAGGTATGTGCCAAAAACGTTTTGTAATATTCTGTAAAGAGCAGTATACCGGCTGAGTCAAACTCACTTACTTCAGAGACATCCCAGGTTACCGGCAGTTCATAACCGATCTCTTCCAGTTGACGTTCTATCTCAGGTACACTTGCCAGTGTCCATTCTCCTTTTGCCTTAAGCATAAGTCGATTCTGATCTTTTTCAACGCTAATATATTGATTCACCATACTTCAATTATAGGTAAGATTCGATTAAGTTTAGATATAATAAACATTATATTTAAGCGAGTAGATTATGAAAAACTTTGGTTTGGATATTTGGGGTGATCACAATTTTATCATTAAAGATGATACGATCAACATCAACTACGGGGTTGAACCCTCACTCTATGAGATCACGAACGAGATACGCAATAAAGGGTACAAAGGACCTCTGCTTCTGCGTTTCCCTCACCTTATAAAGAAACAGATCTCTACACTTTTTGAGACCTTCAACTCGGCAAGAAAGACCTTTGATTACCAGGGAAGTTTCAATGCGGTTTTCCCGCTCAAGGTCAATCAGTTTCCCAACTTCGTCAATGCATTGATGGATGTCTCCAAAGAGTACAACTACGGCCTGGAAGCCGGGAGTAAAGCGGAACTGGTCATCGCGATGAGCAAAACCCCTCTGGGTGCGCCGATCACGATCAACGGCTTTAAAGATAAAGAGATGATCTCTATGTGTTTTATTGCAGCCAAGATGGGGCACAATATCACCATTACGATAGAAGGGCTTGATGAACTTGAGAGCATTATCCAGGTGAACAGAGAGTTCAATGCAGAGTGCGAAACACCGGTACTTCCAAATATCGGTGTACGTATCCGTCTGCACAGTTCAGGGATCGGTATCTGGGCAAAGAGCGGCGGGTACAACTCAAAGTTCGGACTGACCTCGACTGAATTGATCGAGGCCTATGAACTGCTCAAAAAGCACAACCTGCTTGAGCACCTCTGGATGATCCATTTTCATATCGGCTCACAGATGGGAGATATCGCTCCGCTCAAAAAGGCCTTACGTGAAGCAGGGAATATCTATGCGGAACTGAAAAAGCGCGGTGCAGATAACCTCAGTGCGATCAATATCGGTGGCGGGCTTGCGGTAGAGTACTCCCAGCATGCCCATGATAAAGAGCGTAACTACTCACTGAGTGAGTTTGCAAACGATGTCATCTACCTGATGCAGGAGATTGCCAAGAACAAAGAGGTACCCCAACCGGATATCTTTACCGAATCCGGACGTTATGTCGCTGCATCACACTCTGTTCTGGTCGCACCTGTGCTCGAACTTTTCAGCCAGGAGTATCACGAGAAGTGCCTGAGACTCAAACCCGTCAACCCGCCGTTGATCCAGGAGCTGCATGACCTTTATAATGCCCTTTCCCGTACCAACGCAAGAGAGTATCTTCATGATGCCCTTGACCATATGGAGAGTCTGCTGACACTCTTTGATCTTGGATATATCGACCTGGAAGACCGCTCCAACACAGAGACACTGGTAAACCTGATCGTAAAAAAAGCAATTGCCCTGCTCAAAAGCGAAGATACCGATGAACTCAAGCAGCTCCAGGACCGTATCCAGGAGAAGTACCTGGTAAACTTCTCCATGTTTCAGTCGCTTCCTGACTTCTGGGGCTTGGAACAGGAGTTTCCGGTGATGCCGCTCACACACCTGAGTAAAAAACCGACCAACCCTGCAAGTATCTGGGATATCACCTGTGACAGTGACGGTGAAATAGAGTTCAACCGTGACTATCCGCTCTATCTTCATGACATCGACCTGGATGAAGAAGAGTACTTTTTGGGCTTCTTTCTTACCGGTGCCTACCAGGAGGTGCTGGGAATGAAACACAACCTCTTTACCCATCCGACAGAGTGTGTGATAGAGTTTGACGAAACAGGACACTATACGATAGACGGTCTGATAGAAGCGCAAAACCTGCTCGACGTACTTGATGATATGGACTATGATACCAATCTGATCGACAGAACCCTCAAACAGCACATTGAGCTTTCAGAAACACTCACTCTTGAAGAAAAGCGTGAACTTTTGGGAAAACTTTACCTACATTTAAGTGAAAATAGCTATCTTAAGACGATACAAGCGATTGAGGAGTTGATCTGATATCGCTGATGATACATAGAATGATTTTATAGAGACAATAGAATCAAAATTGCATCTTGAATTATGCTATTAACTTACTTGAATACTACGCGCTGAAGAGCGCTGGATAAAGCATAAAAGAGCATTTGAGAATCTTTATAAGATGATATAGGAGAGACTGTGAACCCATTTAGCTTGATCAAAGAAGATTTTAAAAATGTCAAAGAGAATGACCCTGCCCTGCACTCAACCTTTGAACTCTTTTTTAACTACCCCGGGCTCTGGGCACTCTTTTTTCACCGTTTTGCACATTCGCTCTATAAAATGGGACTGCGTTTTCTGCCGCGATTCATCTCAGCCATCGGACAGTTTCTTACTACTGTGGATATCCATCCGGCCGCACAGGTAGGCCGCAGGGTCTTTATCGATCATGGCGTAGGTGTCGTGATCGGAGAGACTGCGATCATCGGAGATGACGTGGTGATCTATCAGCAGGTCACGCTGGGGGGAGTCAGCCTTGATAAAGGGAAACGTCACCCGACGATCGGAAATAATGTAGTGATCGGTGCCGGGGCAAAAGTCTTGGGAAATATCAACATAGGGGAGGAGGCAAAGATCGGTGCAAACTCCGTTGTCATTAAAAATGTTCCCGCAGGAGCCACTGCTGTAGGTATCCCGGCACGTGTACTACAGTGTGATAAGACTACAACCAAACTGAACCATAGTGCGATCCCCGATGTCAATAAAGAGATCTTTGAGTACCTTCTCAAACGTATTGAGATCCTTGAAGATGCAGTTGAAAGCGGTGAAAGCAAAGATATCAAGAAAAAAGACCATGATCTTGAAATAAATTACGACAATTTTATCCATAGTATGGATTGATCCTACACATACAGGATAAATAAAACTCATATATCCTGTATCCTCACCTCTTCTTAAAATATTTTTGCTCTCCTTTTTGATATAATTGTTGGATTTTTAATTTTTATCATTTACAAGGGTTATAATGCTATCAGATCGCATACAGACACTATCACCGTCATTGACCATCGCTATCTCTTCACTTGCAAGAGATCTTAAAGCAGAGGGGAAAGACATCCTCTCATTTTCAGCAGGTGAACCGGATTTCGGTACACCGCAAAAGATCAAAGATGAAGCTATCAAAGCTATCAATGAAGGTTTTACACAGTACACCGCAGTGCCGGGTATCCCTGAAGTACTACAGGCAGTAGCCAATAAGCTCAAAAGAGAGAACAACCTCGATTATGCACCATCAGATATTATCGTAAGCAATGGAGCAAAACAGTCACTTTTCAACCTCTTCCAGGCGACACTTAACGCCGGTGATGAAGTGATCATTCCTGCACCTTACTGGGTAACCTATCCTGAACTTGTAAAATATTCAGAGGGGACACCGGTATTTATCGAGACAGATGAAAAAGGCGGATTCAAGATCACTGCCGAGCAGCTCAACGCAGCGATCACGCCAAAGACAAAGATGATTATCCTGACCACGCCGTCAAACCCTACCGGTTCGGTATACTCAAAAGCCGAGCTTGAGTCTCTTGCAGAGGTACTCAAAGGGACAGAGATCATCGTCGCAAGCGATGAGATGTATGAGAAGCTTGTTTACGGTATCGACTTTGTAGCCACGGCAAGTATCTCAGAGGATATGTTCCAAAGAACAGTAACGATCAACGGTCTAAGCAAATCTGTTGCCATGACAGGATGGCGTTTTGGATACCTTGCGACACCCAACAAAGCGCTTATCTCTGCAATGAACAAGCTCCAGAGCCAAAGTACATCAAATATCAACTCTATCACACAAAAAGCCGCTATCGTTGCACTTGACGGCGAAGTAGATACAGATATCGAAGAGATGAGACAGGCATTTGATGCAAGAGCCATTGAAGCGGTGAAACTCTTCAACGAGATCGATGGGCTGAGCGTACTCAAGCCTGACGGTGCTTTCTATCTCTTTGTCAACACAAAAGAGATCTCAAACGACTCTATCGCGTTCTGTAAAGAGCTGCTTCAGGAGACGGGTGTAGCGGTAGTACCGGGTATCGGGTTTGGTGCAGAGGGATACTTCAGATTCTCATTTGCTACAGATATCGAAACGATCCGTGAAGGTATCAGCCGTATCAAAAAGTTCGTAGAGAACAAACGCCAATAGAGCGTTTAGCGTTTAGCGTTTAGCGTTTAGCGTTTAGCGTTTAGCGTTTAGCGTTTAGCGTTTAGCGTTTAAAACGCTGACGCTTTTCCCCTTAACCAACGCTTAAAGATATATCTTGCCGTAGGTCGGGGTGCCCTCACCCCGACACAATTCCATCTACTTCAAACAGTTTCCGCACTTTAAATAAAATATTATTCATCCTGAACACTGAACCCTCAGCACTCAACGACTTACCTTCAAAATCATAGTTATGAATAACGGACAAAATACGTTATGGATTTTCAAAACAAAGTTTCGGACCCGATCAACGCAATCTCTGAACGCTGAATGCTCAGCACTAAACGCTATTTTTTCTTTGTCATATTCTCCAAAGTGAACCAGATAAGACCAACGATCGTAAAGAGTATGATCGGAGCAATCCATGGATTTTCCTGTATATATCCGAAAAGTGAGATGATCGATTCACTCGCATAGTAGGCACTCAGACCTATCGTCAATACGAATACGATCGAAGCAAATATGTTAAAAAAGATAAACTTTTTGAAGTCATATTTTGTAAGTGCCATGGAGATAGGAACCAGTGTTTTTACGCCATAGATGAACTTTTGTATGAAGATAGCCAATACTCCGTACTTCCGCATAATGAGCGTAGCAAGTGCAATTTTACGTTTGTGCTTGGCAAGATAGGGCTGTATCTGTTTTTTCTGATATTTACCGAGATAAAAAAGAAAATTATCTCCCAGGAAGTTGGAAGTTGCAGCGATCATCAACGCTATCGTTATATCCATATGCCCCATAAAGGAGAAAACCCCGGCAGCTGCCACGATAAACAATGATCCCCCGAATGCAAAAAATGCCACTGCGAGGTAACCCCACGTCTCCAAAGAAGAAAAATCCATTCAATAACCTTAATATTATTTCTTTTGTCACAAAGCATCGTCCGCACACTTGTGAAGTGACGATTTTTTGCACCCCAAGGGTACTTCCTTCGGGCGCCTACTTTTTCTCTTAGTGAAGTATCACGGTGACAAAGTCACCACTCTCTTTGAGAAAAAAAGTAGTAGAAAAGCCTACATAATTTCTATCTTAAAAGTATGGAATGACTATGTTAAATTTTAAACTTCTTCTATATCATCTTCAAATAATGAAAATCAGCTAAGTTTTTTATAGTAAAATCATACCTAAAATTTGTTAATGTTATAATCTCACCCATGATTGAAACACTCCTTAGCTTCCTTTTTATCTATCTGTTTATCGTCCTTGGCTATCTGGCCAAAGCCATCTATAAAGAGCAGGTCGACACGAGAACACTCACCATCATGTCGGTCTATTTCCTGCAGCCTTTCGTCACGGTATGGGGATTCAGTACTGCAAAGCTGGAGGTTGAACACTTCTATGTCTCACTGGTCTACCTGGGCATCATCCTCCTGCTGCTGGTACCGATGCTGTGGGTTGGCAGGATACTATTTCGTGATCCCAAAGAGCGTGCGATCTTTTCGATAGCCGGTTTTGTGGGCAATACGGGGAATATAGGTATCCCTCTGGGTATCGCACTGATGGGCCAGGAGAGTGTGATCTACACCACGTTGATCAACATCGCCAATGTACTTGTCGTCTATACCCTGGGGGTATATGTCTATTCCCGCGGTTCATTCAGTATCAAAGCATCGCTTTTTAATATCGTGAAGATCCCTATCATCCCTGCCGCAGCTGTTGCGATCATACTGAACCTCTCGGATATCACCATGACTGACTCCATGCTTGAATTTTTGAAAATGGGCGCCTATGCAGGGATCGTGCTTCAACTCTTTCTGCTGGGTACATTTCTTGAAACCGTACGTATCAGAGAGCTTCATCCCTATCTGATGAGCAGTGTACTCAGCCTCAAATTCCTCATCATACCGGCAGCTACCGCACTGATACTGAGCCTGACCGACCTGCCGCTTTTTGTTCAAGGCGTACTCTTTATGGAGATGATGGTACCCCTGGCCGTCGCCAATCTCAACCTCTCCTCGCTTTATGACTGCCGTCCCAAAGATATCACTTCACTGATCCTCCTTAGCACCCTGCTCTTTATTCCTGTGCTTTTTGTACTAAGTTACATCCTAAATCGCTTCTATTTGTGATAAAATTACATACTTAATCTTAGGAGTTTTCCATGTCTACAAATACCCTTATTATCGGTGCTGGCGGTGTCGGAAATGTTGTTGCATTCAAATGTGCGATGAATGCCGATACTTTCGGCAATATCACACTTGCCAGCCGTACACTCAGTAAATGCGATGAGATCGCAGCCAATGTCAAGGCAAAAACAGGCGTAGAGATCGCAACAGCAAAAGTCGATGCGGACAGCGTACCTGAACTGGTTGAGCTGATCATGAAAACAGATGCGGATATCGTGATCAACGTGGCGCTGCCGTACCAGGACCTAACGATCATGGATGCATGTTCACAGTGTGGGGTCGACTATCTTGATACGGCAAACTACGAGCACCCTGATGAGGCGAAGTTCGAGTACAAAGAGCAGTGGGCAAGAGATGAGCAGTTTAAAAAAGCGGATATCATGGGGCTGCTTGGAAGCGGATTTGACCCGGGTGCGACCAATGTCTTCTGTGCCTATGCGCAAAAGCACTACTTTGACGAGATCCATACGATCGATATCCTTGACTGTAACGCGGGAGATCATGGTTACCCGTTCGCGACAAACTTCAACCCTGAGATCAATCTCCGTGAAGTGAGTGCGAAGGGGAGATACTGGGAAGAAGGGAAATGGATCGAGACCGATCCGATGGAGATCAAGCAGGTATGGGACTATCCTGAAGTCGGACCGAAAGACAGCTACCTCCTTTACCATGAAGAGATGGAGTCTTTGGTGAAGCACATCAAGGGATTGAAGCGTATCCGGTTCTTTATGACATTCGGCGAGAGCTACCTCAAACATATGGAAGTACTTGAAAATGTCGGTATGCTCGGTATCGAACCTGTGGAGCACAAAGGAGAGAAGATCATCCCTATCGAGTTCCTCAAGACACTCCTTCCCGATCCGGCAAGCCTTGGTCCGCGTACCAAAGGGAAGACCAATATCGGTATCTTTGCCAAAGGGATCAAAGACGGGAAACCCCAGACGATCTATATCTACCAGGTCAAAGATCATGAGGAGTGTTATGCCGAAGTAATGAGCCAGGGTGTAAGCTACACGACAGGTGTTCCGGCAATGATCGGTGCGAAACTGATGCTGGAAGGCGTATGGCAGGGAACGGGTGTCTTCAACATGGAAGAGATGGACCCGGATCCGTTTATGCAAGAGATGATGATGCAGGGGCTTCCGTGGCAGGTCCTGGAGCTCGAAGCACACGAAGACTGCAGGGTTGACGGCTGATGTCCGACTCTCCTGCCTTTTCGGGATTTCCCAAAGAGGGTATCACATTTCTTGAGAAGATCATTCTCAACAACTCCAAAGAGTGGCTGGACGCACACAAGTCAGAGTATGAACGCTACATCGTCGAGCCGAACAAAGCCTACGTAGAGGAGATGGGCGAGCATCTGCAGATACTTGTCCCCTCTATCCATGCCATCCCCAAAGTAAACAAATCACTTTTCCGCATCTACCGCGATGCACGTTTTCACCTGGATGATCCGATCAAGGAGCGTATCGGTATCATTATGTGGCAGGGCGGCGGTCACCGTATGCAGAGCAGCAGCTTCTATATGCACTACGACCCCTATGAGGTGCTGGTAGCCGCAGGGATACGCAACTTCAAACCGCCGCTGCTTCATGCCTACCGCGAATATATCAAGCGTGATGCCAACCGCGAATCCCTGCACACGATCCTCGAAGCGCTGAAGACCAAAGGCTACGAGGTCCCGGAGCCCGAATACAAACGGCTGCCTGCAGAGTTTGACACGGAACCCTCTTTTGGCTACCTGACAAGATACCGTTCGATGGTTGCCTTGAAGCGCTTCAAACCGGACAAGACCTTCCACTCCGAGAAGATCATCGAGAGAAACTTCAAGGTCTATGAAGATCTGCTTCCGCTGCAGCAGTGGGTCTATGAACTGACGCTCTATGCATCTAACGCGTAAGTGCGATCATACTCATAAACCTGCCGCTGCACCCCTGCTCTTTTCTATAGGAGAAGTACCTCTCCACCTCACATGAGGTACAGACGCCGCTTAAATCTATATTTTCAAGAGTTAGGCCTGCTTTCAGAAGCTGCTTTTGGTTGATCAGCGGCAGATCAAGCATGTACTTCTCCCCTGCCTTATCAAAGCTCTCTTGATCCCTGAAGTGCTGAGCCACATCCTCCCCTACCTCATAGCAGCATCTTCCGATAGAGGGTGCAACGAAAGCGACGATATCTTTGGGGTCCGAGCCGAAACTCTCGATCATCTTCTCTACCGTTTTTCCAGTGATGTTTGCCTCGGTACCTCTCCACCCTGCATGTACTGCAGCCACGACCTCTTTTTGAGTGTCAAAAAGCAGCACCGGGACACAATCAGCGGTCAGGATCGTAAGCACGACCCCCTTTTGGGCTGTGATCAACGCATCGCAGTTCTCTACCGCATCTTCGATCGCGTGCCACCCTCTGCTTCCTTGCTTCTCTATGATCTTAATATGGTCACTGTGGGTCTGCTGGGCCACGATAAAATGGAAATCCTGATCTATTCCCAGACTTTCTGCCACCGCTTTCCTGTTTGAGATGATCTCTTTTTCGGGCTCTCCGGTATGCAGTGCCAAGGATCCGTGACAGCTCAGTCTGCTATCTTTGGTTGTTACTGCATGTATACATCCTTCAAATTTCCCCAATAACTTCGAGCGGTAAAATTCAGCCATCGTGCGCCTCACACTTTTTTTGATATAATACCCAAAAAATGAAGGCGCAGGATGGAGCATTGGTTTGACTTTGACAAACGTATCTTTAAACACTTTAACTATCTTTTAATCCTCCAGCTGATTCCCCTTCTTGTGATCTCCTCTTACCTGGTCAATGAGATCAACCCCTACCTCTTCACCAAACAGATGGTCTACTATGCCATTGGTGGGATAGCATTTTTTGTATCGCTATTTTTCCCATGGCGCCAGATACTATGGTGGTTTGTCCCCCTCTTCTATGTCGGGAACCTCGGATTGCTTCTGGCAGTCGAGTTTGTCGGGAAGTCCATCCTGGGTGCTACACGCTGGATAGAGATCCCGGGGATCGGTATCACCATACAGCCCTCAGAGTTTATGAAAGTATCGGTGATCATGACACTGGCCTACCTTATCCACAAAACCCCTCCGCCGGAGAAGGGGTACGGACTGTTGAAGTTTATCCTGCTCTCTATCGTGATCATTATCCCCTTCCTCCTCATCGCCAAAGAACCTGATCTGGGGACGGCACTGGTACTGCTGATCACCGGTTATGGTGTACTCTTTGTCGTGGGGATCAACTGGAAGATCTGGTTCACGATCTTTATCATCGCCGGTTTCAGTGCACCTGTCGCCTATGAATATGGACTAAAAGACTATCAGAAGAAGCGTATCCAGGATGCACTCAACAAACCCAGCTACCAGGTAAGACAGGCACTTATTGCGATCGGTTCAGGCGGGATCGAAGGGAAATCCAAAGATGAAGCGACCCAGACCCAGCTTGACTTTCTGCCTGTAGCCTCTACGGACTTTATCTTTGCCTATCTGGGAGAGAGATTCGGCTTCAAAGGGATGATGGCTGTGATCGGTCTCTATATCCTCCTCATCTTCAACCTGCTCTATATCTCGGCCAAATACGCCAAGGATTACCTCATCAGGACCTTTGCATCCGGACTGGCATTTCTCTTTTTTGTCTATATGGGAGTAAACATCTATATGATCATCGGACTCGCCCCTGTCGTGGGACTTCCGCTCCCGATGTTCAGCCATGGAGGGACCTCATTTATCATTTTTGCAGTAATTTTCGGAATCCTTCAAAACTTAATTGCATTTAAAGACTACAGTCGCTATAATTCTGACTCGAAAATCACAATGCAACGCAAAGATTTTCACTAACCAAGGGTCTTTAGCTCAGCTGGTTAGAGCACTCGGCTCATAACCGAGTGGTCCGGGGTTCGAGTCCCCGAGGACCCACCACCTATTTATTTCCCCTAAAACCATAGAGATTCCATATATTTTTTATCCGTCGTTTTACCTGTTATATATTTCAGTACTCTTCACATAAAATAAATCTTAAAAAAATATTAAATTATACAAATTGGCGTGAATGGCGTAATTTATGCTAAAATTAAATAAAAATAAATATAAACTATTTGGCATGAATGGCACAAATAGAAGGGATTGTAAATGGACGCAAAGTTGACACAGAATGAAGAATCTATATTACACGCCTTTGAAAAGCACATAGAACTGAAGGTAAGAGAGGTAGAAGAGATCACCGGCATTCCTAAAAGAACGATTCAGCGTATACTTCCAAATCTGGTTAAAAAAGGGATGTTACAGGCACATGGATCTACAAGAGACCGTTATTATACAAGGGTGTATGGCATAGATCTACCACAGAATGTTTTGGTTGTCTTCTATAATGGAAAGCTTACGGGAGAGTTAGAATACGGGAATGGGGAGTACCGTTTTATATACAATAAAAAATACACTGGTCCAGAGCTTCCTGGATTAAAAAAAGATGAAATCAGTACTTGGTTTTCACTCTTTACTGTTTTCGAGAATCTCATCCCCGAAAATGAAAGAAGGGAGAAGCTGCTCTTTGGTAAAAATGATATTGCGGAAATACTTCCGGAATTGAACAATGCACATGGTGCTTTCGACTTTATATCTAAAGAGGAACTCTATAAATATAAAAGTGATTATGGCAACAGGCCTAATTGGATGGTAGTGAAACAAGCTATCCTTGGGGAAAATGGCTTTCCTAATGTATTGGAACTGACGGTAGATATCGAGGATGCGATTCTCGACTCAGTTGGAAATACAGAGCATTCCAATCTTAGTGGTTATCAAACAAAAATTGATATTGATATAGATTGGAAGAACCATATTCTTAGAGAGTCAAAAGATGCGCATTATTTGCTAAAGCCAAGAAACAAACACCTCACAGACTACTTTGGAAATAAGGATGGTACCGAAAAACAATACTATCCATATATTGCGCTCAACGAGCATCTCTTTATGAGCTTTGCGAAGAATGAACTTGCCTTTAATGTCCCCTATACAGGGATTATTAAAGCGGACAAAGATTTTCATTATGTTGCTAAACGCTACGACAGGTATGATACGTATAAGTATGACCAAATGGACTTTGCTCAGCTAATAGGAGTTACCAGCAAGGATAAATATAAAAGTGGGAGCGATATACTCTTCAAGAAGATCAATGAAGTATTAACCAATAAAGAAGAAAAAATGGAAGCATTGAGATTCTATTATTATAGTTATCTTATCAAACATGCAGATCTACATTTAAAAAATATAGGTGCGCTTAATATTGGTCAGAATAAGTTTATTCTTACACCTCTGTATGATGTTATATCAGTTGGTTTTTACAAAGGTGATTGTGATGACCTTGGGCTTCCTTTTATAGACCCACCCAAGAAACCTGTTAACTGGAAAATGGATGACTTCTATACGTTGGGGAAATACCTGGGGCTCACAAAAGCAGATATCAAAAAAAAGAGTAGAGATATGACTGAGATCTATATAAAAAAGATGCCGGAGTATATAGAACGAATTCAAGAATTGGAGGAACAATATAATCTACAGATGCAAAAGACACGAAAGGGCTGCATATCGATAACAAAACGGCTGATGAACCTTTATGATCAAAAAATCATTTCACTTAAAAAGCTTGGAGTATTAGAGGAGCTATCACTACTAGAGATGGCTGGAGGCCCTTTAGGATGCCAAAAAGCGTAGTACTGTACTGCAAAATATATCAGCTAAGGGTCTTTAGCTCAGCTGGTTAGAGCACTCGGCTCATAACCAAGTGGTCCGGGGTTCGAGTCCCCGAGGACCCCGCCACCCACAAATCCTCTTAATACATACTTTCATAAAAAACTACATTTAATAGATTGAACAGATATTGCCTGCTATTTATTATGTGCTAAATTTCATGATTTTCATTATATAAAACAAAGTCAATTCATAATAGAATAACAACCTAATGATTTATTAATAAAAGGGGAGAATCATGAAATTTAAGATCTATTTTTTGATCATTTTATCTGTATTATTTACTGGTTGTGTAAGTAAAAAAAATGTGAAAATGAAAGACAGCACCGCTATGCAAATGAAAGGAAAGACACTTGTTGCGACTGTGAGTGAAAAGCCTGACTTTTCAGCGATGACAGCGGAAAAAGCAGTATTTGGTATAATTGGTGCAGCTGCTATGATCGGTGACGGAAACAGAATCGTTAAAGAAAATGATGTGGAGGATCCGGCACGATATATCGGGGAAAAACTTGCAAATGATCTAAAGAATAAAAGATCAATAAAAGTTGCTTCTGTTGCAAACATAGAAGAATCAGATGATATCAATGAATTGGCAAATAAATATAATAAAAATGATTATATTTTAGATGTTAGAACTATCAATTGGAGTTTTATATATTTTCCTACAGACTGGGATAATTATCAGGTTATGTATGCATCCAAATTACGTTTAATTGATGTAAAAAACAAGAGAATGATCGCTGAAGGATTCTGTCAAAATGAACCGGAAGAGCAAACTGAGAATTCTCCATCATATGATCAATTAGTAGCAGATCAAGCAAAAGTGCTAAAAAAAGAGCTTCAAAAAAAATCTGATAAGTGTATCCAGGAGTTCCGAGGAAACATCCTAAATATATAAATATCCTAATGTTAAATCATAAAGTCAATCATACAAACTGACAATAATTTTTAAATCGCTTCAAAGCCCTTATGTTAAGGGCTTTTTCTATTTCACATTTTCGTTCGAGTCACCCGATGACCCACCATCAAACTATTCGATATAATTTATTTATCACGATAGAAGTTACATGTTTGTCATTTTGAGAAATATCCAAAAATTGCTTAAAATGACAACTATATAGAAATAGGGGCGTCTATGAAGGTAGAACATGAACTCTTTGAGTTGATGCTCGATACCAGGGGTTATCAGCAAAAGAGCTTTTTCAGACTATGCCAAAATCCCCCCTACTACACCGTAACCGGATGGAAAAAATCGGGAAAAGTTCCTGCCTACGCACTTGTACTGCTTAAAAATATGCCTTTCACCAAAACGGTTACAGCCAAGCAGCTTATCGATGCCGGTGTATCAAGAGCGATCTTCTGGAACAATGACCTTTCCAAAGCAGTACCAAGCGATATTTTCATTGTCTCTACGCTCAGACGGGCGTATAATGACTTTATCATCGACAAGTTCATCGAATTTTTTGGAGAAAAGAATGTACTGGCTGTACTCATAAAACACAAAGGCAAACTTTCAGATAAACTCATAGACAGCATCACAAACCATATCCATACTTCTTTGGCTTCTGCATGATCAACCGGCAAAATTAACCAGAAAACGAACAATACCTCTCCTCTCACGTCATTCCCGACCCGATTGGGAATCCAATTGTTGATGACTCAGTTATTCACCTCCACAGAACAATAGTTGCATATCACCAGTAAATTAGCTTCAAGGGAAAAGAATGACGATAGACGTCAATGTGGAAAATACGACAGAAGATTTTTTAGAGGAGTTGGATGAGATCATTGAAGATACGATGATCCAGATGTTTTTTCTCCAGCCCAAAAACGAAGAGGAACTGGAAAAAGCAAAAGAGGATGCAGAAGAGTACAGTGCGCTCTTTTATGCAGCACCGTTAAGCCTCAAAGATGAGACCGATGCAAACTGTATCGGTTACCGTATCCAGTCAGCTTCACAGCTGCAAGATCTTCCACAGCTTGATAAACCGCTCTTTATAGATGAATCGATCATCTATGATGAAACAGTTGCACTCCTGAAAGAGCGTAAAGAAGAAGGCATTATCCTGAATGCAACAGATACCTACGATTCGCTTGAAAACTTTTTTGTCGCACTGGGGGCTGGAAACATCGACCGTTTCGATACAGAGGCTTTGGCTTCTCTCTCTATGGATAAGATAGTCTTTCAAAGCGGTTTTCCGACACATGATTTTGACGGACTCTATACCACAGCCAAAAAGATCTCCGCTGCACTTTTCCGCCCCGAAGAGAGTATCGTAGCACGTGCAACCAAACATACGTTGCAGCTGACCGGATTTAAAAAGTAAAGATCACACCTAAAAGGAGTACCATGCAAACCAAAAAGCACCCAAAAGTCGTCTTGCTAAAAGGAAACGGTCCCATCACGGTCAACAGTGAAATGATGGAGCTCATTACCATTACCCTCTCACACGGCCTGATCGGTTTACCCCTCAAATCTCTGCGCGCCCAGAGGGTGTATATCGTAAAGGATATGGAGAGGTTTTGGGACGTCCATAAAGAGATCAAAGAGAAACCCTGCTGCTTTCTGTACAGCTATGAAAAATTGGAAGAAGAGGATTTGAACCTTATCAAAGCAGAAGATATCAGTTTTATTTAATAAAATTGATATTGATTCCTCGCATTCCACCTCAAAAGAGAGATTGTGAAAGAACATCAAAAATAGGTGTTCGTCATTCCGAACTTGATTCAGAATCCCCTAAATTTTGATGTTACTCGATGAAACCCTGAATCAAGTTCAGGATGACAGTGATAAAAACAGTAGTTCTTTCACAATCTCAAGAGAGCTGGCACGAGTGAGTCCCACACCCCATTCATTCTAACAATTTATCCTATTGTAAGGATAAGGAAGGGGAAGGGGTCTATCATTGTTTTTAATGCTAAAATAAATTTATGAAAGCCATACAAGAGAAACTTGCATCCACGATTCACCACTATGAAAATAATGCAGATGGATTTATCGCTTCATATGAGTCTGCAGATATGTCTACGCTGCATCGGACTATCGTTGATCATCTTGATAAAAGCTCAAAGCTCTTAGACATCGGTTTCGGTTCCGGGAGAGACCTGGCTTTTCTAAGAGAAAACGGCTTTGATATCTGGGGAGCAGATCCGTCAGAGAAGTTTGTCGCTCATGCACAAAGACGTTTTCCGGATATCTCCAACCACTTCTTCACTACAGCATTACCAAACCTTGAACTACCAAGTGATCTCAAACGGTCGTTTGATGAGATTCTCCTCATCGCAGTATGGATGCACCTACCCCAAAGCACCTATGAAGATGCGATCAGATCTCTCTGCAGTTTTTTAAAACCCGGTGGTACCCTTATACTCAGCTACAGCATCACACAAAGAGACGAAAAGAGTGAACGGTATTTTGAAGATATAGATAGAGAGCTACTTCAAAATCTTTTCAAAAAACACAACTGCCATCTCACCGCATCCCATACAAACAGTGATGGACTCAATGAGAGAGATATCACATGGGTTACAGAGGTCTATACATACAATAAAGAAGTATCATGAAACCTATTTTTACTATCCAGAAGCATGCTGCGACTACTCAAGTCTTGGGTTATCCCAAAAGGCAGACAGAGTTTGCCAAATCAATACATCTCTTTTTTAAAAAATTTTTCTATATTCACTTGCAGAAACCACTTCAACAGTATCAAACAGATCATCCTTAAAAGAGATTTCAAGTAGACGATACGTTTCCTTGTTTTCGGTAGTTGTAATATCTATAAAAACCGTTCTTATTGGTTTATCCTCTTCAATAATGGAGCGCAAATATATCAATGGGTAGTAGAGTTGTAGAAGAGAAAAGTTTTTGAAAGGTTTGTCCCCTGTTTTTGCTTCAAATATAATGATCTCATCTTGGTTTTCAAGCACAAGATCGATCTCAAACTGAAATCCGGAATTGATAGATTTGCTTCCTTTACTTGTATTGAACTGTAAGGGATTGGTTATTTTTATTTTCCCAAACTGACCATAAAGCAATCGTTTATGGCTTCTCGTTTGAATCTCATGCTCAAATACAGAAAGTCCGCTATCGTCAAGAAAATGGTTGATATAGCCAAGTGCGATGGCTTTATTCAAGTATGCATTTTCATTTCTCTGAAACTTTGCCTTAAGTGTAGCAGGAACATAACTCTCTATAGGATCAATCTTGCCAGTATCGATCTTGTCAAAATCGGTACGATCCAGATCAAAAAAAACATCGCCTTTATAAAAAAAGAATTCTGCCTGCCCTGCTCTCACAGGCACCATGTTATTTTCTCGGAAATATTCAGGAATATCTTTGAGATAATAGACAGGTATCCATTGCCCGGGTTTCCCCTTGCCAAGATCAGCAGCACTGAAATTTGAACGGTTTGTATTGAAGGGATTATGCAAAGTATCATTAGGTAAAAAAGTCTGACCCGATACCAGAAAATCCTCAAAGAATCCCGGTGATTCAAACTCAATGATCTTTTGAACTTCCTCCCAATCTTTCTGTGCCATTAACTATATCCTTTCTTTGTATCTCTAAATATTTATATTATCATTATCACCTGACACACTATCCTCTACGTCATTCTCAACCCGCACCCCAAGGGCATTTCCTACGGGCATCGGGAATCTAGTTTAGAACTCTTAGACTTTAAGATCGCCTTATCTCTTCAAAACAATCTTACACAAGGGTTGAGTAGTGAGTTTCTCTTTACTCTTCCATACCACTACAAAATCGATAATCGCACTATCTATCTTATACCCTTGAGTAAAATAGCCCATTACCTTCTGATGAAAACCTTGTGACAAACACCCGATACTTTTATTCCTAGAAGTGATACACAGCGTAGTATGTTTTTCTCTATTTTCCAACTTCACATTTGAACCCGCAATCAGAGTAAAGTCATTAAAGTGGTGATACCCCATATAGCCCAAGTTTATATCACTTAAACCCATCACCAGCGTAATCACTTTCTGTTCTTGAGGATACTCATTGGTATCATAGTGGTATACAGCGAATGCTTTTTTCTCAAAGTTTTCACTCCCATGGCGTAAAATAGTCAGTTCATTCTTCGCACGCGTCATACCTACGTAGTAGAGACGCATATCCTCATCTGTCCTCGGCGTAGCATTGACCAAGACAATTACTTTGTCAAACTCCATCCCTTTTGATTTATGGATAGTAGATACCGTGATGGACCTTCCATACTCTTCAAACTCTTCTAGTTTCATTTCATCCAGGTAAGCAAGCCATTGAGAGACATAGTATTCGTTGCTTTCCAGTAAAAACCGATCAATAATCTTTCGTAAAAGTATCAGGTTTTTAGAGCCTTGAAACTTTGATTCGACCACCTTCAATGCTTCAGCAAAGATCTCCTCAGTATAGAATGTTTCATGTTCGAGCATGGCATTAATCGTTTTATCAAATTCAACAACTTCAACCATACTGTTTAAAAGGAACTTCTCACGATCAATGATAAACCGTGCACCTATCCCAGCTTCTTCCAAAAGTGAATAGAGCTGCATCACCTCATCGTTGGTATAGGCCAGTAGTGCGATATTCTGTTTATGCTCATACCTTTGAACCAGTTTAACGGCAGGAGAGATCAGATTTGGAGAGCGACACGTTTGAACCTTTACGATACCGTTTTCGTTCGAATATGCTTGAAGAGGGTGCTGCTTGTATCTGCTTTTGACCTTTGAGATAAAGTCGTTGGAATAATTTACAATGGATTGCGTACTTCTAAAATTGGTAAGAAGTTCATACTGAGTATATAGGTGATTTCCCTCTTCATCGTTACCAAACTCTTTTTCAAACTCTTCGATATAATGGACATCTGCTCCCGCATGGCCCATAATACACTGATCGTCATCACCCACAGCGATGATCCTCATATCCTTATCATTGGCATGATAGATCGCTTTAACAAGTTCAAAACTCTCACTGTTAATATCCTGAAACTCATCAAGCACCAATACGCTTTTATAGGGTAAAGAGATATCACCGCTTTGTATCTGCTTTGTTGCCTCTACTATAGACTGTTTAAGCAGATCATCGTTATCTTTGATAACCCTACCTATGAGTTTGAGTGCATAGGCATGAAACGTACTAATCTCAATATCATAGGAGAGTGCGCCAATAAGTTGATTAAGCCTGCTTCTGAATTCACCGGCCGCAGTACGCGAAAAGGTCAGCATCATAAACTGCTCGGGCTTGATATCTTCAGTGAGGATCAAAGAGGCAATCTTATGCAAAAGGGTCTTCGTCTTTCCACTCCCCGGACCGGCAAGGATCATCATCGCTTTACTACTTCTATCCTCCATAATCTTTTTTTGTTCTTCAGACATCTTTTTAAATATCTTCTCATACCTATGCTCGGAGATAGGGCGCGTGATCTTCTCTTTGAGCAGGTTATATTTTTTCTTGAACTTCTCATAGGAAAGAATAAAATAGTCTTTGAGAAACATACCGGCTTGATAATTGTCTTGCTGCAACCTTTTTGCATACTCCCCCATAATATGGATCGACTCTGTCTTCGTAATATAATGTTTGGCAAGTCGTATCTCATACTCTTTAGGGGTATATTTCCGTTTTATACGTGTTTTTTCTTCTTTATGTATCTGCATTGGGGAGTAGCTGATAAAACGGCCGTTGAGTAGTTCAACGATATGCAGGTAATGGAGGTAAAGTAGTGTTTTATCTATCTCTTTAAGTGTAAACTCCTCACCAACCTCTTTACGTAAAGAAAGCAAAGAAAAGTCTATCGTTTTCTCTTTTTGGTTCCCCTCTATCTCATTGGTAAAGGTCGTTAATATCTTTTGTGCAATACTATGTCTGTTCTCAATCTTCTTTAGAAGTTTTTGTTCATCGTGAAACTCGAAATACCACAGGTCATTCTGTCTACTAATACGCTTGAACAGAAACGTCGATTTATCTCTCCAGTTTCGTAATAGATCCTTAATCAGAGTTGCCCCATTCTTATGGATGATCTTCTCTTGATAGAGGTATTCACTGAGCTCTTTGATCGTCACTTGATTACCGGGTAATGAACGTAAATATGCAAACAGTTTCTCTTCAATTTCCTGTACTTCAGCAAATAGTTTCAAAGCTCCTTTGTTGATCTTGAGACTCAAGTCTTTACTATCACCTAAAAGTTCCATCTCTTTGAGCTTTTGAATGGTGTAACCGATTTCATTTTTGGGGTATCCCAACAGGTAGGCCAGCTCATCCACCTGAACCACACCCGTCTTACCCCGACCCAAAATAGTCTGCATGACGAGTGTAAACCTCTGCTTCACCTCTTCGCTGTAAGAGGAGCGATCCAGAATCTCATGAAGCTTTTGCATACTTCCAGCAGCTACAGAGTCAGCGAAATAACGGGTTTTATTCCGTTTTCTACTGATATATCCCTCTCTTTCCAGTTCCAAGAGTGCAGTTTTGATCTTAGTCGCATAATCATTGGATTCATCCTCCACATCCCATCCTGCTTCGGCCGCAATCTCAAATGCCGTTTTGCTGATCACATCACCTTTTGATCTTTTAAGTACCCTGAAAATAGAATTGATCTCACTGGCAGTGATCTTTGAGCGGTTCAATGTATCAAAATGTTTATCTAAGTCATTTTCATCATAAAGAATTGGACAAAAGGCCTCAAGGTTTTGATCCCTGGCTCCCCTACCCGCTTCCTGGGCATAGTTTTCCAAGGAGTCTGACATCTCATAATGAATGACATTGGTAATATTGGCCTTATCCACACCCATACCAAATGCCGTAGTCGCCACGATCACATCGATTTCATCTAGGATGTAGTCCTTTAATATCTTCATCTTCACTTCGGATTCGAGCTTGGAGTGGAAGGATCGGACAATCTTATCCGTATCCATGCCCAACTTCTCCGCAACACTATCACACTCTTTGGTGGAGGATGGGATATAAACAAGCGTAGAGCCGGGATGCTCACTGATCAGTTTTACAAGCTCGGTATATTTGTCCTTCTTACCTGAAGGGATAGATTTATAGCGGAGATTCTTACGCTGTGGGATAGCGATATACTCATCTAGTTCTATATCCATCCCCTCTTTAAAATAGGTTTTGATGTCATTGATCACGCTTGGCTTTGCCGTAGCGGTAAAGCAAGAGATAGGGATATGGTCTTGAAAGTTTTTGGCTGCTATCAATTCTTTGACATACTCACATATATAGTAGTAGTCCTGTCTGAAGTCGTTACCCCATGTTGAAAGGCAGTGCGCTTCATCCACGACAAACCGTTCAATCAACCTGTTTTTGAGTATGTTAAATATCATGTTTGAGCGTAAGGACTCAGGAGCCAGGTACAACACATCTGCTTCACCATTGACAACCTGCTCAATAGCTTCAGCTCTCTCCAACGGGCTCATATAACCACTGATGGCTACTGCATTATAGTTGGCTGCTGCTGCATTAAAACTGTTGATATGGTCTTCGATCAGTGCCTGAAGCGGGGAGATCACAATAGTTAATCCTTTATAGGACTTTGCCTTGATGATTGCGGGCAGCCAGAAGGTAAACGTCTTTCCTCCTCCCGTCGGTAAAACTGTCAGAAAAGAGTCATCACGCAGTGCCGCTTCAACAATCTCACGCTGAGAAATCTCCTGTGAACCAAATATTGTGGGGTTAAGCTTGGGGAAAAACCTAAATGTTCCAAATCCAAAAACCTCTTTAGCGAATGCACTCAAACTCTTATTGCTTTGCTTTACGTTAAAACAGAGATTCTTCTGTAGTTCAACGATATTCGGGTAGGCATATAAAATCCTCGGTGGATGCGATTTTATTTCGATATGGGGAGTAAGCAGTGCCAAGATATAGGCCAGCTCTACGGGATGATTCTCTATCATTTCATGCAAGTACTTTGGGTTTGCAATGACGGTACTATAGTGATCCGTAATGATACGGTAAATCGTAGTATGGGGGATAAGATCAAAAGAGTAAGACTCTTGCATAAAGAGGAAAAACCCCTTGAAGTAACTGTCTTCTTTTAATAAGGTAAAAAAGATATTTTGCAACGCTCGATCTAGTGAGAGAAACCTCTCTTCAAGTTTTTCAAGCAAAGAAGCGGTAATCTTAGAGTCCTCTACAGGATCATTTTTAAAGTCGTCTTCTCCCTTATAGTTTTTGGGGAGTGCATGGACACTTTTTTCATTAAAAAGCAGTAGAGAAAGTGCAAGCGTATCGATCACCTCAAAGTCTTTTAACTCGGAGTATAATGTCGTGTTTTTGAGTACCTCTAGATCAAACTCTACAAAGTTATGTCCGCAAATGTACTTTGCGTTATGACAAAGTTTGATAAAGTTGCTTGTCTCTTTGATACCCGGGGTATTATGTGTATGGTTTTTATAGACCATACCAAGTTCATTGATCTTTCTGGTTTTCGTATCTACCTCAAGATCCAAAAAAATGACATTGTTATACGTCTTTTGCAAAAACTCTTCCTCATTCCAGATATACTACAAACTAAGTTATTTTAGCATATGTTTTGTCAAATGCTTAAAGAAGGAGGATAGGTGACGATGTCACTTCAATAGTCCGGAATTTCCGGACAACTCACTTTAAATTATCATAGTGTAATACTGAGGTGTCTCTATGCGTGCTTTTCTTGGCATACATTTCCCTTTTTTCTATATGCCTAATTCCCTATTGTATCTTTGGAATATTTATACTATCACTATCACCTGACCCCTATGTTCTTAAAAAAACTTAATCCCGAATTTAAATCCAAAGTGCAATTTTTTGTAATTTTGAGATTTGAAGAGGTTAGATGCTAAAATCAAACTTCCAAATCCGACCAAAGATAAAGGAAGTAAAATGTCGTATAAACATCTAACCCTGAAGGAAAGATACCTGATTAATGCTTATAGAAATACAAAGACACAAAAAGAGATTGCTAAAATTGTTGGAGTACATCCCTCAACCATATCAAGAGAGTTAAAAAGAGGTAGAGGGAAAATAGGGAAAGAGTACTGGGTGATAGCTTCACATAACAGAGCAACAGAAGTACAGATAGAGAAGTCAAAAAAAGCGAATCTAAAGCTAACAAAAGAGACAAAAGAACTGATCAAAAAATACCTCAAAAAAGAGTTCTCCCCAGAGCAGATTGCAGCCACATTGGAGATGAAGCATAGTATCTCTGTCAGCTATGTAACTATCTACACATATATTCATGTAGATAAGCTAGGTAATGGTACACTGCATACCCACCTGAGACAACAAGGCAGAAGACGGAAGAAGTATGGACAATCACGGAAGAACCGTATCAAAGAGAGGGTTTCCATAGAAGAGAGACCCTCCCTTGTTGATGATAAAGTAAGGGTAGGAGACTTTGAAGCAGATACCATTATAGGTAAAGGAAGACAAGGAGCTATTGTCACTATTGTAGATAGAAAATCAATGTATCTAAAACTCTCTTTGCCCGTAAACAAAAGGTCACATGTTGTGGCTAATGAGATGGTTCGATTACTTGCTCCTTTCAAGAAAAAGGTGCATACGATCACTACGGATAATGGATTGGAGTTTGCCGGGCATAGAACCATCTCTAAAAAACTAAAGTGTGACTACTACTTCTGTCATCCTTACAGTTCTTGGGAGAGAGGATTGAATGAAAATATCAATGGATTGATCAGGCAATATATCCCTAAAGGTAGCAGCTTTGAACATCTGACCCAAAAAGAGATCAGAAGAATTGAAAATAGACTCAATCATAGACCTAGAAAATCTCTAGGTTGGAGAACTCCTTATGAGGTATTTCATGAAAATTTGAAAGTTTCATAGGAGGTTTTAGATAGAATTTTTAGAGGCGAAATTGCACTATGAATTTAAATGTGGGATACTTTATAGTACCGTATAAATTTTATCTCTATGCAACCAAATTTGTGTAGAATTTTTATCCATTTGAGGACGTATAAAACTACTTTCTTTTGATTCAATAATCTTTGCTTTTTGAAATATAGGTCTTTTTCCAATAATCCAAACACCATACATACTTTTTAAAGTAAAGTTCTCATCACACTCATACCCCAATCTTTTGTAAGTTTTTAATCTATTGCATTCATCTTTATCTAAAACTAGCTCATCATAAGTTTTCACTCCAACATTTAGTAGCATTACAGCTCTTTCTGTAAAAAATGCAGATGCTAAAAAAAATAGTAGAAATACAGCTATACTAAAAATGTATATAGTAAAAGTTATATTTGATTTTTTTTGGGGAAATAACATATGATAGAAATAAGGTAAAGCAAAAAGTATAAAAGGGATAAGAAAAATTGCAACAATCATTTCATAATCAAATCTATTTGTAATCAGTGACAACATTGTTAAAACTACCAATGCGAAATAAGGGAAAATAAAATCAAAAGACATTACACTATGTGAACCATCTTTGAAAAACTTATCTTTTGCGTAAGTATCTATTTCTCCTTTGTATATAAATAAAAATATAATAATGAAAAAACTAATAAATGTTATAATCTCTTTTGATATGGCTACTAATATGAAAATGATCCAAAAAGCAATACTCCTTAATACTCCTGACACCAACAGTTTTGGCACTTCTTTTTTATCTTTTAATTTTTTTAAAACTATATAAATATAGACTGAAGATATAATTGAGACAGCACTTAACCCTCCAATCACCACCAAAAAATTTAATGATGTAGTCAAAATAGTAAGAGTATCCAAAGGCTGTTGAGATATACTATTCATACTAAAATACCTATAAAGTATGAAACTACCGACAATAAGACCAATTGCAGTAGCTATTGCAATAATCTCTTTTATAGAAGAGAATAGTTCCTTATTCTCTTCTAATAACCTTACAGCCCCATTTTTTGTGTTATCTTTATTTTTTCTCTTATAATAAGAGATGTTTTCTTTTTTATCCATAGAACTCCCCCCCCTTTTTGAGAAAAGTATATTCAAATATTGAATAATATTGTAAAAACATGTCAAATTGTAATATTTAACTGGATAATTAAGGGGTTAACTTATTCAAGGCAATAAATAACTATCGAAGAAAGGGAAGAAAGGGGTCAGGTGACAATGATAACTCATTGTCTACTTCCTCTTTTGATGACGACATATACAGCTGGTTGTGATATATTCAATACTTTAGCGATCATATGCTGAGAATATCCTTCCCGGTACGCTTTGAGAATAAGAGTGTTTCTCTCTTTCTTGTCTTTTACTTTTGAAAGTATCTTTCTTAATGTCTCTTCATCAGGTCTATTATCTATATTATCATTATCACCTGACCCCTATTCTCTCTCTAGAAGCACATCAGCTCTTCAAAATACTCATAATCTTTTATATCTTTAAAAACCTCTCTTTGTTCTACGCCTCTGTTAATGACATGGTAGTAACCTGCTATCTCTATACGTGGTTTTCTAGGCATATGCTTCCCTTCCCCCTTCTTTCTAGGTTCAGTATAACATAAAATTAAAATGTTGTTATTGTCACCTGACCCCTATTCATCATGTTTTCGTTCGAGTCCACAATAATTAGTATTTATTAGTCTCTTTTGATGGGTCCGTATCCGAATGATTCTAGACCTTTATCCCATTCATCTAATAGACGATTAGCAAAAGGAATAATCTCTGGATGTTTTTCCATATAAGAGTGCATTGCTCTCGCTGCATCTTTTACAGCTTGAGCGCATTGATCGAATATATTTTCAATGTCTGATGGAGCTAGTTTGCATGTATTCTTTCCGAATCCTAAATACGTTTTTTTCTTCCACCATACCTTGCCACCACTCATATCAAGTGCAGGTAAGTCTTCATTGATATAAACCGTTGTACATACCACGTCATAGATAGGTGCAATTTCAGCATCAGTATAGTCTTCATCATATAGAATGGCATAGTTTTTAAGGTGACCATCGCCATTTCGTAGGAAATGATTCAACACCAACGCTTTAAACAATCTTTTGAGACTTTCATGACGTTTATGTGGTGCAGTGTTAGCTTTGAGAGCTTTTGCTAGATCTTCGTAACTCGCATAGTATTTATCATTAGTCCCTTTTGCTAGCAGCACACACCCATCTTCAAATCCAAGATAACTACCATCACTTTTCAAGTCAAATCGCTTCATAATAAACATTGATCTGTTTTCGGAAAGTTTGTAATCAGGAACTGGAAGATCAGCAAAACGAACTGCTTCCATACAGAAGAACTCATTAAAAGCAAGTTCAGGATATTCTTCACCCCATGATTTGACAATATACTCTTCAGTAGTAAGCGTATTTTTATCTTCAATTTGCATCAACATTTTCGGTTGAATACCGGATATTCCTGACCGTATTGCAAAGCGATTCATTAATTTTTCAAACAGTTCATGTGTATCATTTTTAAGTATATTGTCAAGTGTAATAGGCTCTTCATTATTACTTGGCAATCCATATTTTACACGCCCAATTACATATGGTCCTATTAGTTCAAGAAAGCCAAGATCATCCATATGTCGTATCTTTGCGAACCGCTCTT
This sequence comes from Sulfurovum sp. MH2-6, assembly GCF_058374785.1. NCBI lineage: Bacteria > Pseudomonadati > Campylobacterota > Epsilonproteobacteria > Campylobacterales > Sulfurovaceae > Sulfurovum > Sulfurovum sp. MH2-6. Next base: position 982,852 of record NZ_CM178170.1, on the reverse strand, counting down.
TTATTATCTCTTTAAGACTACCTTCCGGAAGGTTCATTTGAAATATTGGATGAAGATCTTTAGAAGTCCAACTTTCAAGACGTATTGGCATGGTTACAGAAACTGGTGTAATTGCATCAGGGTTATAAGAGTAGATATATTTTTCTCCTTCTTTGGCCAATATACCTGCCTCATCGGTGTTGGTATAGATATTAATATGTCTGTCCACTTTGTAGTTCCTCCAATGTTAATGGGCGGTTTTTTTCTCTCGCGACCATTTCAAGTCCAAACAGATCAAGTACCTCATTAACTTTTGTAATTCCAATTTCTTCAATAAAGCCATCTTCAATTCGTCGATATGTGTTAAGACTCAAGCCTGCATACTTGGCTGTTTCTGCTTGGCTCCATTTCTTTTTTTTACGATATTTAATAATAGTTTCGCTCAGTTGATGTAGACTCATTATTTATCCAAATTATTAATATATTGGATATTATAACAAATTTTTCAATAAATTATCAATATATTGGTTAAAAATATTATAAAATGGAGGATGATTATAAATTTATAAGGATTTCTACCGTGTTTTACAATCACTTTCTGATAAAAAAACTGTCAGTCAAATGGACAACCTACATTTATAAATTTGGATGGGGAATATCCTAACCAAAAATTTACAATATTCATATTGGGGAAATATAGGCATAACTTTGGATCTCCAAAGAGAAGCTATAATGGTGAGAATATCTGTGTAACTGGTTTAATTACAAAATATAAAGGAAAACCTCAAATAAAAGTTAGTGATATAAGTCAAATAAGATAAACATTCCTTAATGAATCTAAAGTAAATAAATCTTTATATAAAGGTATTACAATATAAGAGGGATTAATCCCTCTTAAACAATGACATGATTATATTCACAAACCAATTATTTTTTTGATGTTTTTCTTTTGGTTTGATTTTTTGTATACCCGTTTTATCTATTGTTGTATCACGCTCTATATTTCTGCTTTTTCTTGTTGCTTTGATTTGTTCATCGTTCCATTGAGAAGCCCAAATAATCTTATTTTTTTTAATAAAATAGTGAGATTGACATTTTAAACTCCAATTTCCTATCGATGGATTCAAAGAAACAGTTGTACCGTTGTAGATTAAACTCCATCCACTTGGAGCAAGTGGAGTAACCACTTTCTCCTTGCAGCCACAAGCACAAAGATGCGTTGCAGTTTCAAACTCTATTGAGATATAGAGCACATTCTCCTCAATCTGCCGAGGAATCGTCTCTACAAATTCAAAACTAATATGTTGGTTATCCTTCTTCATTTGTATAATCCTCATTTGATAGAGTCTCATCAGAGATGGCAAATACCTGGTTTAGAGACTTGTCAAAGTCGTGATAAAAACCTATGTGTTTTTTCCATTTCATAACGGCCATGATCGCTGCCAAAGCATTGAGCTCGGAAACTTGTATATTTTGCTGGTATTCATCTTCATCCTCTCTTTTTGCAGTAGAGACATGCTTATAAATGTGACCATAATTCTCTTCTATGCCCATTGTGGCTCTAATCTGCCCACGAAGCTGATTTGAGCTTTCAGTGGCTGTCACACCAATGCCTGTGTCTACAAATGGGATTTTCTTGGCGATCAGATAATCGAGTATGGTCTTTTTATCTTCCGAAGTATCCATGGATAGGAACACAAAACTTAAACTATCCAGCAAACTAAGATTGTTTTTGTCCAGCATAACATTATGCGCTATGATATTCTTATGCATATTCGAGTAGTTTTTTTTGTGGTAATCCACTTTACTTTCTCGTGCATTGAGCCTGGTATGTTCTGCAGCCCCAGGTGCTCTAAAGGCATTATGAAAATCGAAGATATCCCCGTCGTAAAGATTTATCTCCTGTACGGGTGTCTTAGCTACAAAATCAAGTATATAAGAACCCGTGCCACCAAGTCCTATGATACCGATCTTATGCCTCTTCAATCTTTCCGATATGGAAGTGATTCCTGCCCTTGTTGAATTTGTGTCCACATAGTGAAATACACTTTCTTCATAGGAGTCATGTAAAGGTCGGAAATGCTGAGCCGAAACAGATGGATCTATATTTTGCGCTGGAGCAACAAGCAACTTTATGTACTGTGAAAACTTATGATGAAAGTCTCTATATTTCTGCGCCGGTAATGGTTTAGTTGAAAACATAAATTGTGAAGTGTATTCACCACATCTTACATTTTTATTTTTACCATTTACAAAACTTCCTACATATGTTTTTCCATTTGCATCACAAGGATGTGAACCTGTGAAAAAAACTGTATGATCACGCTGTATAATCTTTTGCCCTTGTAGTGTATAAGGGGACATAAGGGCTCCAAATTGTACAGTTTTATTTGAATCAACGTATGGTATATCAACAATGACAATATGGCCATTGATGTGTCTTACATCATAACCATCTTTTATCAATCGTTCTATATCATCGTTATGAGCGATCAGTTTTATCAATTTCAAATCTCATTTTGTTTTTAACATCTATGACTTCCCCTTCTGTCATACTAGTATATTGACCGTCTGTTTTCTTATACTTGTAACCTACTGTATATGAAACTGCAGGTCTATTATCATAAGTTCCAAAAAACGTTATAATTGCTTCTTCAAATGAAATTGTTTTCTTATTCCATTCATATTCTTCACCGCTTATAAAAATACTAAAAGAACGGTGTTCTTCTTCACCGTTATCGCTACCAGCAATAATTGAAGAACTTTTCATTAGCGCGTTGAACTCATGAATTGCATTATCTAATGCCTCTCCTGAATTATAAGAGATACTTTTTCCTAACAAAAATCCATCATCATGTAATTCAAACGTATTGTCTACAATAATATATTTAGAATGGTCGTGAGAAATTTGTTTGACCTGCTCAATACTATTGCGTACACCTTCTTCGGTAACATAGGCTGTAGAACTAAAGATTGTAGTTCCATTGACTTCTAAATTCCAACTATATGGAGTATCGTTACCTTCAGCAACATATAATGCTATATAGCTCTTTTTTACATTTTGCATATTAACTCCTTAAATTAATTATGCTATTATTAGAAAGCTTTTTATTTAAGCTCGACTTAAGACCATTAGCATAGAGAGTTTATTAGCATGTTCTCTATGCTAAATAAAATTCTATCAAATACTATCGGGTTTCAAAAAACGGTTTGCAAATACCATTATATTTAGATGTATATATTAGTTTTATTTTAAATATTTTTTGACAATATCTGAGTTATCACCATAAGCTTCTTCACAGTTTTCTTTTAGTTTACCAATGTCAGCGAACTCTATATTATGATCTTCATTTAATGTCATAAATGAAGCTATCTTTACATAGTTTTTTAAACATTTAGGTGATTCAACAATAATATTTGGTTGATATGCTTGAATTATTAGTAGGACTTCAGCTGCATTAGAGACAAAGAGCTTAATAGTAGTATACCCTGGTTTTGTGTTACTAGATTTAATAAGCTTAATATTCTTACCCTCTTCAAAAAAAGGTAATTCAAAAAAAGATGGTTTTATATTCGAATGAAGATGTAGTATTACTTCTTGACTCAGATGAGTGTTAGGTGCATGAAAGGCATTAATTGCATATTTAGAAGTATTTAATAAGTTTGAATAATCCTTATTTAGATCTTTAAAACTCTCTCCAATCCAAATTTCACCAATTCTAGATAGTTTTGCATTCCATATTTTGCCATTCTCCTTGTCCTCACATTGTAAATACCAAAAATACTCTAAATTTATCAACTGAATAGGAAAGACCTCATAATAGTTGTCTTTAGCATATAAAAAGGTTATCTCATTTTTGTCATGTATGGCATTTTTTAACGTAGTAAATCTTTCTAATAGTTGTTCATCCTGATCCATTTTTAACATGGCTTGTATAGATGCATATCTTTCTTTATCTTTTATCTGTTTAGCTACGATATATTCTAGCTTTTCTAAAATATGTTTACCTTTGTTACCTAATTGTCTTAACTCTCCATAAACAAGATATTCTAGATACATAGATTTTGGATCACTACTTTTGCTCAAAAACCCGGTATTACTTTGAAAACCTTTTTTTATAGGAGAATTATTTTTATAATGAAATTTTAAAACTGCTTGTACTTCACGTCTGATTCTATCAATTTGTCCTTCAACCCATTTGTGATCATCTTTTTCAGACTGTAAAAGTCCCCTTAGAGAAGAAAGTGCTACGCGCCCTGTCGAATTTAGTTCATTTATTACATCTGGTATATAATATAATAAATTTATTGGATCTTGTGTTCCCACTACCCTCTCCCGCATATAAAATTATATATCTTATGAAATATAATGATCTTTTATTATATTGTATACAAGTCAAGCAGCAACTTAATTATAGCTTACAACCTTACTAGAACATAAATTATGTTAACCAACATATAGAATCTAATAATTCAATTAATGTATTTAGTTCTATTTAATTTTGTTCCTTTCTTTTGCTTTTGCTCGGCATATATGGCTTTTCTGTTCCATTTATTCTTGTAAATGACAAAATAGAAACACCTGTCCAAAATGTGGAAGTGAACTTATTTTGAAAGTCGATAAACGGGGTATAAATAAAGGAAAAGAATTTTATGGTTGTAGTAGTTATCCTGAGTGAAGACACACTGCATTAGCCCAATCTATTTTATAAGTCTATTAGAAAAATTAACTTATGCAAAAAGTATTATCAAACTGTCAGTAGAATTGTCAGTAAAAAACGCCCATTATCTACTGACACTTAATTTTTAAATCGCCATAAAGCCCCTATTTTAGGTGATTTTGCTATTTTATTCTTTCATTCGAGTCCCCGAGGACCTACCACCCTAAAATTCTTACTTAATAATAAACATTCAGAAAATAAAATCAATGAAGTTATAGTGTAATTCTTGTCTTAAAATATTGAGATCACTCCGCCCTATTGAAATTTTCCTCTTTAAGTGATAGAATAAGTATAAGTTATAAGTTTTCCATAAGCGGTTTTACTCATGAGTCAGATATAAAAGGGGATATGATGGCTAACACAGACTATATCAAAAATGTCGAAGCGGACTTTCCGGATAACAGGGATTGGCTTTACCGGCCGAACCTACAGCAGCTCAAACCCTATGTTGATCCGCCTGCGATTCTCAAGATACGCAACCAGGGGCGTGAAGGGGCATGTACGGGGTTTGCTTTGGCAGCAGCGATTGACTATATCAAAAGATCTTCCGGCAAACCGAAATTCAAGGCGAGTGCCCGTATGCTGTATGAGATGGCAAAACGTCACGATGAGTGGCCCAAAGAGGACTATGAAGGTTCTTCACTGCGGGGTGCCATACAGGGTTGGAAGAACAACGGTGTCTGTAGCGAAGCGTCATGGCCCTACGACACCAGCCCCGGTAAGAAAGGGGAGCTTACCGTAGAGAAAGCGAAAGAGGCACGCCAAAATACCATCGGTGCCTACTACCGCATACGTCCGGTACTCTCTGACTTCCACTCTGCTATCTGTGAGATAGGCGTCATTGTGGTCTCTGCCAAGGTCCATAAAAACTGGGACAACCCCACTGACGGTGTGATCGCGTATGAAAGCGGGATGGAGAAGAGCGGCGGTCATGCCTTTGCCATCGTGGGGTACAATGATAAGGGATTCTGGGTACAGAACTCCTGGGGAACCAAATGGGGGCGTAACGGTCTCGCACTCTGGCTCTATGAGGACTGGATAGAAAATGTCATGGATGCCTGGGGATTCCGGCTGGCGCTTCCTACACCCCAGGTTTTCGGAAAACTTCCGCTCTCATCGAAACTGGTAAGAAGCGACCATAAGGAGATTGTCGCCAAACCGGCGGTAAACAGGGATGAGATCGCCGGGCATTTTGTCCATATCGATGACGGTAGATTTGCCAAACCCGACAAGTACTGGAGCGACAGCAATGATGTGAAGATCTCTGCAGAGCATGTGGCAGAGAGCGACTATGAACATATCCTCTTTTACGGTCACGGGGGACTCAACAGTCCGAAAGATTCGGCCAGAAGAATCCTGGCGATGAAAGAGACCTTTAAGAAAAACGGCATATACCCCTACCATATCATGTATGACACCGGCATCATCGAAGAGCTCAAGGACCTGCTCTTTCATAAAGGGAAGCGGTCCGATGAGATCGCAGGCGGCTTTACCGACTGGACGGACACGATACTGGAGCACCTCCTCTCTGTACCGGGTACACTGCTCTGGGATGAGATGAAAAAAGATGCCAAAGTCGCTTTCAAAGCACGGGGAGCGGGGAAAGAGTCCGTCCTCTGTTTTCTGGAGGCACTGAAACAACTCTCGACCAACAAAAAGAAGAAGATACACATCGTAGGGCACAGTACGGGGGCCGTTCTCTTTGCCCACTTTTTGAGGGCATTCAGCGACCATAAGATCACGATCGAGAGCGTCTCGCTGATGGCACCTGCATGTAACCTCTCCCTTTACAACAAGTCCTACCTCCCGATACTGCAAAACAAAAAGAGTCTCAAGGTCAAGAAGATGTTCATCTACAACCTCAACGAAAAGCTTGAACGTGATGACAATGTCGCGGGTATCTACAGAAAATCCCTGCTCTATCTTGTATCCAATGCCTTTGAATCAGGTAAGAAGCCGAGGGTAGAGAGCGCTGAGATCCTGGGGATGGAGAAGTACTCCAAGCAGATAGAGACGGCAAACAACAAACCTGTCATCTACTACTCCAACGGACAGGCAGGCAGAGAGACCCAGTCTACTTCCCACGGAGGGTTTGACAACGATCCGGTCACCATGAACAGTATACTGAAAACCATTTTGGGCAAAAAACCGGAGGTGGAGTTCACCAAAGAGATCCTTAACTATTGAGCTGAAAAGAGAGGGATCTTTCGCGTCGATTCCATGCGTAACCATGTACCAAAACAGAGGGTTGGATGCCTTTAATTGATTTCCCTTTTTATCTATATGAGGCGGTGTTTCTCTCTTCATTTTTTTCTCAAAGAGAGTGATGACTTCGTCACCGCTACGCTTCACTAAGAGAAAAAACGAAGCGCCCTGACCGAAGGGAGTCTTCGTTCCACTCCTTCTGCCTGCAGTGGTGCATTCTGCACATCAAGTTTGCCTTCGCGGCTCACTGCGTTCGACACGCTCGGTTCCGACCCTATAAACGACCTTGTGCTTGCACTCTCTGTGAGAAACTATTGTCATTTGCTTAACGCTTCTCATCCATAAACACTGAAACCTGTCTTAAATCTAATAAAGTTGAAGATAAAATCCCGCTCATGAAAATCCTATTATCCCTTCTCGTATCCGTTACCTCTCTCTTTTCTACCGAAATATCTGATTTTATCAACAGAGACAACTGTGACCAGGTGGTCAATAAAGCGGTCTACTCCGTCTGTTATGACTATCACCATAAAGGTGCAACCTATGTCGCTTATCTCCTCGACGGGGAGCTGGTCAACAGGGCCAATATCAAAAAAAGAGGCAGCTTTTATACCGAAAAAAATATCCCTAAACGATACAGAAGTTACCCCAAAGACTACAGAAACAGCGGCTATGACAGAGGTCATCTGGCAAGCGATGCCTCCTTTGACCATGATCAGAAAGCGATGAGAAAAACCTACTCGATGGCGAATATCATTCCCCAATCTCCCCTGGTCAACAGAAGACTTTGGAGCAAGGCGGAAAAATATGAAAGGTATATTGCTTCCAAGCTGGGCAAGGTTACCGTCATCAATGGCGTGAGATATGCCAAAAATGCAAAAAGGATCGGGAAAAACCGGATATCTGTTCCCGACGGATTCTGGAAGATGATCTATAACGATGCCAAACAGTTCAAGAAGTGCTTTTACTACACCAATGATCTTGAGATTGATACCAGGAAAGACACACTGAGACATCATCAGGTCGACTGCAGTAAACTATAGCGTTACAGCTTGTCTCATGACGTTTATCCTCATGCAGTAAACCAAAAATAGAACGAAGAGCAGTAAGATTATTCAGTATATCGGGATATCTTTTATACCAGGAAGAGTCCGGGAAAGGCTTCGGTAAACCGGGGTCACTCCCGTTACTTACTCTTATTGCTCCGGATAAATTATATCTTAAGAGAACTATTACCTTTTGGTCGATATACTCAACCGGTACTTAAACTATACGATTAAAGGAATATACTATGAATAGAAGAGATGCACTTAAAGCAGCAGGTATTGCGATAGCGACGGCTGCAGTTTCAGCGAACGCGACTGAAGCGGCTTCTACGACACCGCCGATGAACCGCATCGATATGAAACCACAGGATCCTGCAAAACCGACTGATTTCGAACTCAAACATATGCCGCAGATCACAGTGAAAGAGAAAGATAGCAAAGGCTATACAATGGTTGAGATCACCATCGGGCAAAACGGTATCATTCACCCAAGTACACCCGATCATTGGATAGATTTTATCGAACTCTATGCGGATGATAAACTTGTAGGTAAAAATATGCTTGAAGCGGATATCTCAAGAGGTGCAACAGCATTTGCGGTCAAACTTGACGGAGTGAAAACACTCACATCAAAAGCAGGATGTAACCTGCATGGTATCTGGACAGCATCCGTAGCACTCTCATAGTCCAGACAGGACTCTTCCCCTCTTTTGGGGCGGAACGTTACCCTGAATGTTGTTTACAGGTAGTCTCGTTTTCCACCTCTACTGCATTTTACCAATGAGATGTATCGTAATGAAAGGCAGATCACACTGTTGCGCTATCGGGCAAAGGTATCGGCCGTGATCAGATAACCGTTCAAGTTGTTCCTGCACATCCCGCTTGCTGGTTCCATCACATGCCATCGTTCCATGGCAGTCAACCAAAAGACACTCAACCGTGAACGTAACCCATACCGGGAATGCGCATCTCAATCAAACCTCTCTCCTCCTGATATGAAATTCATAAAACAGTATAAAGGAAACTCCCGTTATGTCCATCGTAGAGGGAAGAAGCAGTAAAGCTCCCGGACCGAACATCGGGGAACTTTTCAGATTTACTTTCTTGGAGGGGGTGTCGCAGCGGCCGGTGCCTCTGTTGGACCGTTTTTGCTCTTTTTGAGTTTGGCGATACCGTAAGCCAACCCGATGCCGACGGCAAGTATCGCAAGCGAAGTAAAGGGTCTGACACTGAACCATGCGACCGCGATCACCACAGAACCGATCACAAGAGTAAGGACCGAAGCGATGATCGCACTCACACCGCCGACCAATGAACCGAACATCGGGACTACATTGGCCAATGCTGTCAACGGTCCCATGATCAGCATAAAGCCTATGAACATCAAGAAGAGCCCGCCTACTCTAACGCCCCATGTGATCAGCGTATTGATACTTTGTGCACCCTCCAGCATCTCTTGGGCAGACACCTTACCCCTTTCAATAAAGAGCAACTGGTTTCCGTTCTCGGCATGAAAAGAGGCCAGGGATTTCATCTCCTGTTTGGCATAGAGAGAGTAGACCCCGCCCGGTGCCTGGCTGTAAGTGATCTTAACATCCCCTACCTTTGGCTCCTGCGGGTTCTCTCCCCTGTAGAGGAATGTCTGGTAGTTCTTTACCTCGCCGATCGTTGAGGGGAACTTGCCCAGGTTTAACTGTTCTGATGCATTGATCCCTGAGATGACATTGGTCGCAAGATAGAAATCTCCCACATGCGCATCACTGATGAATCTGTCACTGTGGTAAGGGAGTTGCGGATTGATATGTTCCTCCTGTTTCTCAAAACTCTCTGATGCGATCCGTCCTTCTCTCCATCTCTTTTCATAGGTATAGGTCGTGACCCTCTCCGTACCCCCTCCAAGTTTATTCTCTTCACGGGTCTCCTTACGCTCGCTCCACTGATACATCTCCACTTTTCTGGAAAGTACCAGGGCATTCGCATCGATCATAAAGAGTGTATCATGAAGTATTTTCGTCGGTTTGATCTCCCCGTACAGCCACACAGGCCTGCCGTTGTACTCCGGATTGTATGCCATGTTGGAAAGCACTACGGTCTTCTCTTTCATCTCAGTCAATGCATCTGCCTGTTTCAGACTTCTTCCCTCGTTCCACCATAACAGCACCACAGAACCTACCAGAAGCAGCAGCCCCATAATGATCCCGAAAAATGAATTTCCTATATTCTGTCCGTAACTGACCGTTGTCCGTTTTGTAAAAGTATCCATCTATTCCCTCCTTAGTTAAATCTGTCGCCCATCACCATATCACCGATCATACCGAGCGCCGAACCTTCGCCTTTGTCCGATCCGCCGTATTGCGGAGCTGCTGAGAGCATTCTGCCTGCAAGTCTTGAGAAAGGCAGGGACTGCACCCATACTTTCCCCGGCCCCTGCAAGTTGGCAAAGAAGAACCCTTCACCGCCAAAGAAGGCGGTCTTGATCCCTCCTGCCTGTTCAATGTCAAACTTCACACGGGGTTCCATCGCAACCAGACACCCTGTATCCAGATGCAGTTTTTCCCCCTCTTCCAGCGAGATCTCTTTAAGCATTCCTCCTGCATGGATAAAGGCCATCCCGTCACCTTCAAGTTTCTGCATGATGAACCCCTCACCGCCGAAAAGACCGGTCAATATCTTCTTTTGAAAATAGATCCCGATCGAAACCCCTTTTGCTGCACAGAGAAAACAGTCTTTCTGGCAGATCAAGGTGCCACCCATTTGGGAAAGATCTACCGGGATGATACGTCCTGGGTACGGTGCGGCGAATGCCACCCTGGCTTTATCCTCTCCCTTGTGGGTGAAAACGGTCGTAAAAAGGCTCTCACCCGTTACCAGTCTTTTCCCTGCACCGACAAGCTTGTCAAAAAAGCCTCCCGTATCCTCTTTGGAGCCCGAACTGTCACCAAATACCGTATCCATCACGATAGAGACATCCTTGTACATCATTGCACCCGCTTCGGAGATGGCACTCTCCTCAGGGTCCAGTTCGATCTCCACATACTGGATATCTTCACCAAATATCTCGTAATCGATCTCATCAGCCTTGTTCGTCCTCCCCTCGGTCAGGCGTGAAGGAGGTGCAGAAGTGACAGCTCCGAGGCTATCTTGCGAACCGGTGAGTTCCGTCACCTGTGCAACCGGTTTCCAGTCACTGAATCCCGCTCTCCATGCATAACTTTCCGGGTAACGTTCGATGAATGCTTTTGCCTCATCATTGCCTACCGGACCGACCTTCTCTCCACTATATGACTCTAAAAACCACTCTATACTCATCTATTCTCCTTCCTTTTTATGCAATTGTTTATCCTCTCTATGCAGATAATCCTCTATCATTCTGCCGTTCGCACAGTAACCATCCATCTCCTCGGCAACTGCACCAAAGTGACTCTCGGCATAAAGAACAGTGCGGGGATACTCCCGTATCGTCACACCCGCAACATTCGACGCTTCATCCAGTTGCAAAGCAGTCACAACCTGACATACCCCCTCATTACATGCAATGACATAATCGCAATGCCCGACTCCGTTGATCAGTACATACCCCCTGTTTTTTCCTACTAAATATCTTGCATTCACCCAACCGTAAGGAGAACCGTCGTCATACCCCTCATAGTTGTATTGTACCAGAGGGTGCACATGACACCAGACTGATCTTCCAACCATAAGACAGTGGTCTACACCTACTTCAGCCTCAGGAGGAAGTGATCCTATACTTTTTGAATGCAGGTCCGGATTTTCCCGTACATGCAGCACATCATTTTCCGAAACATATGTTACCACTCCAAAAAGCGGTGGAGAGGCAACCTCTATCTTCCCTGCAGACAGGAACACGGTAAGAGAGAAGAGTAAAAAAAGACACCTCTTCATACGCTGCTCCTTCTAAAGAGAGATCGGTATACACGTCTCATCATGCCTCCTTTTGACCACTTCCTCTTTGAGACGGCTGCCCTGCATATCATAGTAGAGAAACGTCTCCTGATAGTCACAACTGAAAGAGAAAAAGCTTTGGAACCTCACCCGGTAGAGATCACCGATCCTTTTATAACTATAGGGATGGCTGAAGTCCGACATAGTAGTCTCTAGCCACAGATAGAGTTCGGCTTCCGTATCGATCTCCCCGAGCATTTGCAGCAGTTCACTGCGGTTTTCTATCGCTTTGAATCGACCGCTTTGATCGATAAAGTTCAATACCCTGAAACGCTCCACAGGAAAAGGGTGTAAGGTCTGTTTCCAGAAATATGACCGCTTCACTACCGCTTCAGCCAGCCACCTTCGTACTTCTCTCTCCCTGGAGCTAAACGCACGTGGAGCACTTTGAAATACAGGCTCAAGTTTCCTCTTTTCATCAGGCAGGTAACTTCCCTTGGTTTTGTCATACTCTGCGTCATACTGAAGCACTTCAAAATAGCGGATATCCCACGCAAAGTGAAACGCCTCCATCCGATATGCCATACTCCCGTTAAAACGTTTCTCACCTTTCTCCAGCAAGGGAATCTCTTCTTTGTGTCCGGCGTTCAGCAAGGTAACAAAGCAGGAGAGAAGGATCATATACCTGAACTTCATCACAGACTACTTCTTTTCACTGATTTGCACCAAAGACAGGGGAACCACTGCCATAATAAAAGATGTTTTTTCATGATTGATCTACTTGTTATCAACTGCTATCGGTTTGAAAAAGTATACTTTACCGCATTTGCCGGATAGCGAAAAGCTTCTTCTACTGTGGGGGCTCCTGAACTGTGCCATGATCTCCCTGAATTCCTTCAGAGAGACGCCATCTCCGTCATATTCCAAAACACTGATCTTTCCAGTAGTCTCATTTGCCTGTAAAGTGGTAGTATCGGCATCAATGACTTCATCTCCTCCATACATCAGGTAATAGGTCTTGTCAACAGAGCGTTGCTCACTCTCCATGAAATCCTTATGCCGAAAACGGCATGCCCGCCACTGTTCACTGGACATATTTGGCATCTCTGTTGGATCAGGCGTATAGATCAATACATTGGTAAATCTTGCATAGCCATCCACCTCAGACACCTGCCACGCTTCAAGTCCCTCACCCCAACACCTGTTTGAATTGTGCGTGCCTGTCTGTTTGAAGGTCACTTCCCACAGGTAGGGACAGCTTTGTACGTTTTGCTCATCCTCTTTGGCCTCAGGTACAGGAGCTCCTCCCGGTAGAGGGTTCTCCTTTCGGCAATCATTTAAACTGTTGACGGTGGGTCTGCATTCGGGAGGGAAAACCTGTGAACTTATTTTATGCGTTTTGATACAGTATCGATGTCTGCACTCCTCAGTACAGCACGGATCATCTTTGCATTTCTTTGTGCACTGATACATAAACCACCCCAGACCATGATCCGTAGGATCGTAGTCAGTTTTCGAGTAACTTCCTCTCCTATCCCCCGGACCCTTGGGATGATCACCCTCCACTGCATGCAGCTGCGTGAACAAAAAGAGAAAACACCAACCCCATAGTATTGACTTGATACGTAACATACCAATCACCCTATTTACCTCATGCATTGTTCAAGCGTATTGACTGTTTGTGCCTTTTTGACACAAGGAATGATGACATTGAGATAGTGGTTGATCTCCTGTAAAGACTCCTCTTTCATCTGGGAATTCCAGGAGCTCAAAGGCGGTTCATCCTCTCCTGTCATCTCGTTGAGCTTTTGATTACATCGGTTCGCTTCGCTTAGTGTATCTGCATCGGTGAGACACTCTTGTGCAAAACGCATGCTTTGCTCCTCTGACAAGATCTCTTCCTTCATCATCGGGAACATCGCATTTTTCATCGATGAGAGCATCGCCTGCTCTTGTCCCGCATCGGCTCTTTGACCCGGCTGCACACCGGCATCCTGCGCCGCCGCAGCCATCATACCCATCATCATTTGCATCTGCTGCGCCTCTTTCTGGGTTGATGCATCCATTTTACCCAATCTGTTCCGATCGATCGCCATACCCATATCGTCGCTGATCGGAAAATCAGGAAGCTTGAAATCCTCTTTATCAACAGAGATATCAAACTCCGCTTTGGTAGCTGTCTCGGTATGCTTGATACCCATCATGTTCGATTCAACTTTAAGCGGCACCCCTTTGTAGATACACTGTTTCGTACCCATCACTTCCCACACTTCACAACGGTAGCCCAGCACTTTATCATAACCTATCTGCTTACCGCCCATCTGTTTCATCATCGCTTTTCCTTTGGCAGCCATATTTCCGCCCATCATCGCCATAGGGTTTTCCTGACGCACAATGTTTTTCTCGTCAAAGTCAACGATGTACATGATTCCCTCTTTAAAATAGACCATCGTATGGGCTTTGTTTGTCTGTGTCTGTCCCATCACAACGGTCTTTTCCACCTTGTTCTCTTCGGTAAGGCTTTGCGAGCCGTAGGCATCGAAGAGAAGATGCTTTTTACCCAGGCTTTTTGTCGTGACACCCATTGTATTGCCTGAGCCTTTGATCTCGTAACTGACTTTACCGCTTTCAACATCATAGAGTTTTGTCTGCTCTGCGTGTACAAGTGTAACGCCCAAGATACCTATCACTCCTGCTTTGATCCATGTTTTCATCTATTCTCCTTGTTATTTGGTATACATATCCAGATCATTTGCCATCTGTTCAAACTCCGCGTCTGATTGAGCGTTATCGGAGTCCTGTGTACTCTCTCCGTTTAACATTTTGCCCAACGTCTCCAGTTTGGCTTCGACCTCTGCCATATCCGGCATATCATCAAACTCCGACTCCATCGCTTTCATTGTCACCTCTGTAGGGTTACAGTGTTGCAGCTGCGGCATATACTGCTGTCCGCAGGCGATACCTCTCGCATAGCCCTGTGCATCTTTTCCCCCGTCGCCTATACAGTCATAGTAAGCTTTCCAGAGCCGTATACAGGCATCCTCTTCCTGCTGCTCCTCTTTGGTCTCATTGTTCTCTTGGTTCTCTTTCGGTGCAGGCGTACACATCTGGTACCCCAGTGATCCCGTGGCCTCATCTATCAATTCATAAAAACTATTTTCAGCTCCTGAGACCTTTGCCTGAGCCGTCACATGGCCCTGACGGTCTTCAATCCTGAGATCTATTGACATACGCCCCTGCTCGAAAACTATTTTTCCTTTCGCCAAATGGGTTGCCACTATAATATGAGGTTTCAACCTGCCGGCAGGATCAGCATAAGGGCCGGACGAGAGTTCGATCTCCCTCTGAATAGCTTCCATTGTCCCGGGGTCCTCTGATCCGACTACCGTATATGCTCTGCTGCTATCATTGGGACAACGCAAATTATGCAGACCGGTAACGACCATATCCATCAGGGCGCTCCCCGGCATATCTTTGCCGGTAATAGTAAAATCAGCAGGATTATAGCCGATTGCCATCTCACCGGATATGCTGCTACTCTCCCCCGATGCTGCCTCCACGGAGGAGGTCGCAAGAAGCATCAGGATACAACAACCGGCAATCCCCAATAATTTTTTACATTTCATAGCACGCTTCCCCCCTTCTAAGAGTTTTATTTCTAACATTTAGCTACTTGCTGTCAAGAGGTTCTTTTACAGGAAGCTGCGTCATATCGACCTGCAGCGCATTCGTTCCTGAGCCTGCGGTAAAGGCAGTCTCTTTTTTGAGGTTGCCTACTTTGGTCTCTACCGTATAGCTGCCATCTTCCAGCACCATCTTTACAGGCTCTATGCACTGCACTTTTTTGTGAAAGACTATCCTGCCGTTGGAAGAGTAGACTTCATACGCTACGGTATCATTGGGACTGGCACATTTAGTACTGATCTCAAAAGGTGGGAAGGTGACGTGTACTTTGGTCACCTCACCCGGTTTGATCTCAAACGCTTGTTCCTGTTTGAAGTTATTGTAAGAGGATTTAACGATATATTTCCCTACAGGTATCTGCTTGACGCACCCTTTTGTCTTGCCGGAGTGGCATGACCCGCCGACACGTTGACCGGTTTCTTCATTGTAGACCGTGTGATAAGCGTTTATCCATTTTCCGCCTTCGGTTTCGGACGCGGTGATCTCGACCTCTCCTGTCTCTCCCATCACAAGATGTACTTTGGTCACCTCGCCCGGTTTGATCTCAAACGCTTGTTCCTGTTTGAAGTTATTGTAAGAGGATTTGACGATATATTTCCCTACAGGTATCTGCTTGACGCACCCTTTTGTCTTGCCGGAGTGGCATGACCCGCCGACACGTTGACCGGTTTCTTCATTGTAGACCGTGTGATAAGCGTTTATCCATTTTCCGCCTTCGGTTTCAGACGCGCTGATCTCGACCTCTCCTGTCTGCCCCATCACAAGATGTACTTTGGTCACCTCGCCCGGGTTGATCTCAAAAGTCTGTTCCTGCTTGAAGTCGTTATAGGAACTCTTCACCACATACTTTCCTACCGAAAGCTGTTTTGAACAGGGGTCCTTTTGAGTGGAGTTACAGGAAAACATACGCGCATTGGTCTCAGCATTATAGATGGTATGGTAAGTGCTTATCCATTTGCCACCCTCTCTCTCTGATGCAGAGATCTCTACCGTATGGTCAAGTTTTTTGGCTACAGGTTTCGGTATAGACTTGGGGACTTCCACTTTCTTCACGATCGTATTCATCGCCTTATTCAATGCCGTCGCATTCTTGGCAGAAAAATACTCACCCCCTGTTGCCTCTGCGATACACTGTAACTCTTCATCTGTTTTTCTATCGACATTGAACCCGATCACATGCGCTACAAAGTCGATCCCCTCTTGTTTCAACGCTTTAGCCGTACCGCAAGGGTCCGGATCGCAGGTCTCTTTCCCGTCAGAGATCAAAATCACCGTCGCTTTCTCTTCGGTATACTTCAACGCTTCAGCCGCTTTACGGATCGCACGGCTGATCGGCGTCTTTCCTTTAGGGGAGATCGCATTTACCGTAGAGATCACACGGTCACTGCGCACCTTCCCTACGGGGATCACCGTCTCAATATCATTACAATCCCCCTTGCTTCGGTGCCCGTAAACGATCAACCCCATCTCTACCTCAGGGTTCCAGTTTCTCACTACGCGGTTGAGTGCTTCTCTTGCGATCTCTATCTTTGTTTTACCTGCGATCTGCCCCCACATACTTCCCGATGCATCAAAAATGATCATCGCTTTCGCTTGTTCAGCCACAAGCAGTGTACTCCACAACAGCAGCATAACGACAACTTTTTTCATCTTCGTCCTCCTTCTAGCGTAATTAATTCATTTAATTATAGTGCTACCATGTGTCAAAAAAGTGCCAAAATTACAACACTTTTACGATACAATCGAAAAATGCAGCGCATATGGGGATCTTCTATCATTCTGGTGATACTGTTGGTTTTGCTCTCTAAGACGATAGAGGCAGGGGTGATCAAGCTCAACAACGATCCCTCAATCTCGGTTCTGGAACACAGCAGCATTTACTTCGACCAAAAGCACCTTGATCACCAAGCGGCCATTCCAAAGATACGATTTACCCCCTATACCAAACGCTATATCAATACCAGTATCTCCCAGGATACGATCTGGGTCTGCTTTACCCTGCAAAACGATACTCCTTCAGCGATCGAGAAGGTTTTAGTCCTCACCTCCCCGCTGTTGGAGCATATCACACTCTACAAGGAAGATGGAGAAGAGATCACCAAGGGACACGCACATATCACGGAGACACATCAGACGATCTTTCCCTATTTTCATCTTCACCTCCCGCCGAACAGCCGGCTGACCTACTACCTGAAAGTACGATCGGACTACACCCCGCTCGATTTTTCCATTGCGCTTCAGGACCAAGAAATGTTCTTCCGGTCAGACAGGCAGCAGCAGCTTGTCACTATACTCCTTCTGGGAGTGATACTTACCCTGATGTTTTACAGTTTTATTCTCTCTCTCTTTATCAAAGAGAAGAGTTATCTCTACTATAGTCTCTACCTGTTTGCCCTGATCTATCAGCAGATCACCTATGTAGGACTCACCCAGATCTTTTTCCCGCCCTGGTTCGTGACACTGGATATGCAGATCTCCATCATCAAGGTCACTTTCCTGATCATCACCTCGGCACTCTTTGCAATGCACTTTCTCAAGATCGAATGGAACACAAGGCTTCATCGTATCTACCGTCTCTTCATCTTTGTTTCACTCTTTGAGATGATCGTCTGGGGTCTCTCCTCAGGCCCGGTGATGTATCTCATCATTTTGACGGGGACACTCTTCATCCTCTTTAACCTTTTTGCAGCGATACAGACCTACCTGCACGGGTTCAAAGAAGCAAGGCTCTTTGTTTTGGGCTTTGGTATCGTCTTTGTCTCTTATGCGATGATCATCTTCGATGCACTGGGCTTCAGCTCTATCATGCAGGACTTTCAAAATATCCTGATGTGGGGGACCGCTGCCGAAGCGCTGATCCTCTCACTGGCATTTGCCGACCGTTACCTTATCTTGCAACATGCCAAACTGCAGAGTGATACAAAACTGTTTGAAGAATCAAAAAAAAGAGAAGAGATCATAAGGCTGGAAGTAAAAAATAAAACTGAAGCGCTCAACAAAGCACTCCAAAACAAAGACACACTTCTACAGGAAGTTCACCATCGTGTCAAGAACAATCTACAAATCATTCTTGCCATGATAAGACTCCAGAACAACGATATAGAGGATCCATATACCAAAAGAACATTTGAGGAACTGGAAAACCGTATCAATGCTATAGCCAAAACGTATAGCATGCTCATTGAGAATGACGATCTTGAAAATGTCGATATGGAGGAGTATATCAGTATCCTGGTCACGGACTTACAATACTCGTTGCTGCACGCTTTACACTATAACACTTCCAATATCCGGATCGATACGGATATCGACGTGATACTTCCGTTGCGCCAGGCAGTATATATAGGTATTATTATCAATGAATTGATTACCAACAGCTACAAACATGCATTTTCCAAAGAGGATTCGGGAGAAATAACGATCATATTGAAACAACATCATGAATATTATCAGCTAGACTACCTGGATAACGGAAAAGGATTTGATGCATCTCTTTCCCATAACTCACTGGGTTTAAAATTGATCAAAAGTTTGATAAGCAATCAACTCGATGGAAAGCTGATCCTCACTTCCAACGCCCATACACACTATCTTATAAGGTTTACACTATGAAAATTCTGATCGTAGAAGATGAAAATATCAGTGCGATGGAACTTGAACACTATATCACTTCGCTAGGTTACCATTCTGCGGGTATCGCTTCAAATGCCAAAAGCGCACAGGATCTTGTAAAAAAAGAAAAACCGGAACTTGTGCTGATGGATATCTCTATCAAAGGAGAAAATGATGGCATAGAAACCGCTTCGATGATCACAGAATCGAATCCATTGATCAAGATCATTTTTCTCACAGCCTATACAGACAATTACAATATTGACCGGGCAGTAAAGATTGATCCTATTGCTTACTTGTCTAAGCCCTATAATCGCGAGGAACTGAAAGCATCGATCAAGATTGCACAATACAAGATTAACAATAAAGAGGTAATCTACTCACCGGTAGATATCACTTCGATAAAACTTGATGAAGAATTCAGTTATGATGAGGAGCACCATACCCTTTATTATTTTGATACAATCGTGAACCTGACAAAAAAAGAGACGGACCTTCTTTCTCTCTTCATCCATCATAAAAATAAAATCGTCGATCACTATACGATAGAAAATACACTTTGGCCGACTAAAGAAGCAAACTCCAATACCATTAGAACATTGGTGCGGCGCCTAAGACCTAAGCTTAAACATAGATTCATTAAAACTATTCCATCTCTAGGTTACACTTTTCATATTTGAGTATCGTCATGAAGTCACGATAGACCTAAACAACTATGCTTCACACATACGGACAATATGAAATGTCTATGATCCGTTGCCACTGAAGGTTCAACCTCCTATGAAACACCCGTTTAACGGTAATATAATAGTGTTGATTTTTCTTCGGGGACTTGAAGCGCTGTCACAATACCCTATCCTGTCGAGAACACTATTTGCATCTGATAGCGTAAAACAGAGTCTGAAATGAACAAAAAAGAGTGGACGCAGGAAGAGTATCTGAGAGAGAAAAAGCGCAATGAAGCAAACGGTATCCAAACACTACTGGTAGATACGATCAATCTGCCGATCGAAGGGGTGGAGAGTCTGCTCTATAACCCTTACGAACTGCAATCCTACCCGGAGGGTACGGTCTTCGTCTTTTACTGTGATACAGGAAAAACAACGATGGAGAGACTGCCGGAGTATCAAAAACGCTTTCCGGGGAAAAAGTGTATCTCACTTCGAGGCGGCCGGGGGTACTGGCGCAGGGCATGCAGTGTCGGATGAGCATGTTTCGGCTCTCTCCAAGTCAAGGCGCACCCCCAATATCCCTTCGATCACCGCTTTATCAAATCCGCACATCCTGTGACCGTCTACACTGATCAGGGGACGGCGTATCAGTAGAGGCTGATGAAAGAGCAGATCCAGGGCCTCCTCTTCGGTATAACTCTCCGGATCTATCTCTCCTTTTTTTACAGCCGGGGCATTGGGGTTGAACCACTCGTTTACGGGCCTCTTTTCCAGATAGCTATAGAGTTCCTCCGGCGTCATCTGATGATCAAGCAGACTTCGTTCTATCACCATACACCCTGCATGACGCAAACTTCTTTTCTGTTTTTGATTCGTCACACATCCCGGTTTTTCGTAAAAAAGAATAAGATTCATCCCATCTCTACCAGATCGATCGCTTTGTCCGTCAGACAATAGGTCGTTGCACCGTCATCTTCCAGAGTCATACACTCGGCCAGACATCCTGCATCCCACAGAACGGCTATCGCGTCATCTACGAGCTTTTTTCTCAAGCCGAGATAGGCTGCGATATCCTCACTGTCATAGACACTGTAGTTCTCTTCATCGCTGAGATTGTAAACCGCTTTCATCACACTGCGTATCACTTGTGTTTTGTTATGTGGATCCAACATCCCTTACTCCTTTAAAAGTGCTATCTTCTTTTCCAAGGCAATACGTTGAAGCGGATGAAGAGAGATCCTCTCCAGCCAATCCGTATACGCTTCGAGATAATGCCTTTTGATAAAACTATGCAAATTCTGTACCAGCTCAACAAGGGACTCGAGATAGGCTTTGGCTTCATCATAATTCAGTTTTTTGATCGGCTGCAGGCGTCTTTTGATACCTTGGGCAAGCCGCTGATCCATCCGCTCTTCGACAAAAGAGACGAATGCAGAGGCAGCTTCAGGGTCTGCATAACGCTCATTCCATATACGCCCGTTGATCATCTGGTCACAGGCCAGGTCCAAAAATACCGGGGCAAACTCCAACACGCTTATCAGCTCTTTGAGATCATCATCCACCATCGCCCTGAAAAGCATACGGCTTCTGTTGCGTATCTTGACACGCAGATGCTCTTTTGCGATCACATCAGGATGTACCCGGGAAAAACGCTCAAAGGCACCGAGCCTGGAGTGGTTAAATGCCATGATAGAGACCATGGGGTTCCTGTCGCTTACCTGGTCCGGGTGGGAGCCAGAAGGCCTGTAGAACGACCATTCAAGCCTGGCATAATCATCCTCATGAGAGAGATAAAGCCTATCCCCTTTGGACTCGAACTCCGGATCATCCCTGAGTGCTTCGATCTCCTCTTTATAATTTAGCTCTTCCATCACCGCCCCTTTCAAAGATCAAAATAGAAGACATCGCCGTATGGCTCTAGACGTTTCATATTTTTTTTCTGACTGATCAAAAAGAGGGTATTGAGCGGCGGTGGCTGATCGATCTTGAAAAAACCGTCACTCAGTACGATCAGTGTCCGATGAAGCTCCAGGGTATCGGTAAGATACGTTAGCAGAGGCTTGAATTCGGTACCCCCGTTTCCTTTCTCAAAGCAGATCTCCGGCCTGATATCCAGTGTATCGTAGGTGACGATCTTCTCCCTGTCCACCTGCTCGTCAAAAGGTATCACCCTCACCTCAAAATCCGTACTCACGCGCAGTATCGCATCGATGATCCCCAAAAACTTCGAAAAGGTCTGATGGTCGATACTCATAGAGCGGTCAAGTGCGATAGAGAGCAGGAGCCTGCTCTCTTCCTGCACATACCCCGGCAGATAGAGCCCCTGGTGGATAAACCTTCTGTTGGGACGCATAAAGTCACTTTTCTTGTCAAAAAAACTCTCTGTGAGATAGGTGTGAAGCAGCGTTGCCAGATCGATCTTGGGCCGGATCACCTCATGGATACTCTCCAAGAAAGAGGCCGGGATATTGCCCTGTTTTTGTGCCGCACCCATTGCCTGGACGATCAGGGCGTCGATCTCTTCCATCGCAGCCTCGGTATCTCCCTCATTTTCTATCAGATCATGCTTCTGCTCTTTGGGATCTTCGTCATCAGGAGTGCCCTCATCTCCTTCTTTTTCATCATATAAAGCGTGGTAGACCTCTTCGACACTTTTCTCTCTAAATTTTTCCAAAAAGACTTCATCATGGGGTCGTTCTCCTATTCTTTCAAAGTCATCCAAAAGCAGATTGATGACAATATCACTGCTTCTGTTCCACGTTCCGCTTTCACGCTCACCCATCCTAAAAGGGTGTTTGAGCAAAATATGTAGAAGGATGTGTGCGTACATATATTTCAAAGCAGGGTCATCCATTACTCCGATTTTTGTCTCATCGACAAAAATAGCCGTACCGTTCGTCTCAAATAGCTCATGTGGATTTTCCTGAAAATGCATCGGCAGAGAGAGTGCCAATACACTCAAGAACGGATGATCGAAAAGAAACTGAACACGTATCTTCTCCAGCCGTTTTTTCAGTGCTTCGTTAGAGGATGTAGTCACCATACTTCTCTAACCACTTTTCAAACGCTTCATGCAGTGCCAAACTCTCATCTTTGACAATAATATCTTTGATCAGCATCACGCCAAACTCGGTAGGCAGCTTCTCCGAGAAAGCAAAAAGGTGTTCTTTATGCCCCTCGCTGCCGTCATAATACTCAACCAAAGCAGAGACCAGCGCATACAAAAGAGCCGGCTGCATCTCAACCTCAGGATAGTGTCCCTCATAGATAGCAGCGATATCGGGAAGAGTCTCATAAACTTTGATATAGGATACAAACTCTATACCGGCACTGTAACCGATCGTTCCGTAGATGATGGAGTAGATCTTTTGTATATCCTGAGTTGCTTTGAGAATATTTGAGAGCATATGATAGCTTCTCGGTGTCGCAAATGCCGGATTGGCATCATCTTCCACCACCGGTTCACTTGAAAGCAGATCAGGACGGAATCCCAAAAACCCGATGATAAAGTGATGCAGATTCTCCTTGAGTGCGAAGCGCTTGAAGTCTTCAAATTTGGCTTCAAGATGCAGATGCACCATACGGTTTGCCAGCGGGGTAGGCAGCCTGAAGACCACCCCTCTGTCACTTACCCTGTTCCCCGCACAGATGATCCGCCATTTTTCGGGAAGGATATACTCGCCGATCTGGCGGTTAAGTACCAGCTGATAGATCGCTGCCTGTACCGAAGGGGGTGCCGAGTTGAGTTCGTCTAAAAAGAGTATCCCTTCAGAGTCAGGATCTTTCGGGAAAAAAACCGGCGGCATCCAGACGGTCTGATCCTCTTTGATAGAGGGGATCCCTCGGAGATCCACCGGGTCTAACTGTGACAGCCTGATATCCACAAGTTCCAGATCTTTGCTTTTGGCAATATCTGCAACGATATAGGACTTCCCGATACCCGGACTTCCGTGAATGAACAGAGGCGTATCCGTCTCTATCAGGGTCTCGATATGCGTGTAGAGTTCTGTAGTTGAGATGCTAGGCGTAATCATGCATTAAGTTCCTTGAGAATACAGGCAAAACAGGTCACTTGATCATCACATGTGGCACACGCAGGCGCAACCCTTCCGATCAGATCATAGAGATATTTTTTCCATAGTTTATCTTTGGGTTTATTGGCTGCCAGTGTCGGGAAATGCTGAGTCATGAACTTGCCCATCTCTGTTCTGCTTTTCATACCGAGATCTTCATAGAGATGGTTCATCTCCAGTGACTTTAAGGCGACCATCGGTGCGATCGTATCTGATGCATAACTGTCTGCAGCATGTGAGATGAGTAATGCTTTTACCTCTTCATACATTGTGTGATGTTCTTCTATCATAATTCCAGCTCCATCATTTTTCCCATAGCTATCTCAGCGACCTCACGGCCGAATGCCTCACAACTAACCAACTCTTCTTCAGTCGGGATCAACTTGATCTTCAGTGGACTTACTGGAAGCCTGAACTTCAGCCACTGCATACGGTCATGCAGCATATCCGGTGCTTCACCTGTCCATCCGTATGAGCCGAAAGTTGCCCCGGTCTTACCTGCACTTTCAAGGTAGGGCATACATGCCAGCAGATCCCATGCAGGTTTGACCGCATCACCATTGATCGTAGGTGAACCCACGATCACGGCATCTGACTCCTCAAGCAGATCAATCATATTTTGCTCCTCCAAAGATGCCAGATCATACATACTGGCAATCATTCCCTCAACCAGGTCAGCGCCCTTGGTGATCTTTTCGGCCATCGCCAGTGTATTGTCATAGCTTGACATATAAAAAACCGACAATATCTTCTTGCCCTCTATATTTTTATGCGCTTTGGCATCCTCACTCCACAGTGCATACTTCTCGATATAGTTCTGCGGATTTGTACGTAAGACCGGACCATGAAGCGGGGCGATAAGAGAGATATCAAATCGTTGGTAAAGTTTCAGTGCTTCACGTACATACTGCTTGAATGGACGCATAATATGCTGGTAGTAGTACTTGAAGGCATAACCGAAATCCCCTACTTCATCATCAAAAAGTCTCTCATCATAATAGTGGCTTCCAAACACATCACCGCTAAATAAGATCTTATCCTCATGCAGGTAACTGCTCATCGTATCAGGCCAGTGTAGAAAAGGAGTACTCAAGAACTCAATCGTTTTATCGCCCAAAGAGATCGTTTTTCCTGTATTGGCTATCTCAAACTCGATATCTTTTTTCAACAGTGCTTTGAGCATCATCACAGCCCTGCCGGAGATGATCAGTTTAGCTTGAGGAGCACGCTGCATAAGTTCATCGAGTGCCCCTGAGTGGTCAGGTTCCAGGTGATGAAGTACGATGTAGCGTATCTCTTCGTACGCACATAGAAGCTCAAGACGTTTAAAAAACTGATCAGAGAACTCTTTTTTAACTGTGTCCATCACACAGACCCCTTTGCTTCCCCGTACCAGATAACTGTTGTATGAACTTCCGTTCGCCGTTTTCATAATGATGTCAAATGTACGGATCATCGGATCAAATGCACCGATAAAATGAACATTTTCGCTAAGAGCAATGATTGGCCCTACCATAGTTTTATATATGAGATAACGATCTCACCCTCTTCACCCTCAACACTACATTGACACATAAGACGCTGTTTTTCATTCTTCTTATAAAATAACTCAAACACTGTTTCCTCTTTTTGAGTCAAAGGGTTTAAAAATTTCATACCTTGCTCTACTATTGCATTACACACACCACAGTCACCTGCCCTGCATCCAAACTCCATAGATGCACCGGTTCTCTCCGCAACTTCCCTCAGGCTCATACCGGATGGCACTTTGACCCTGATATTGTCATCTTTCAGATAGACTGTAGTCATACGTATCCTTTTGCGATCTTTACTTAAGGTATGCAAAAACCGTTCTAACTTCGACCGTAAAGCAAGTAGAGATAGTCATAGATATCGCTCAGGAAGAACCTACGGTTGTCCCGCTCTTCAAAGTGCCCTATCCACCCCTGATCGCCCTCAAGCACCTTTCTGCTCGGGAGCACAAATTCATTGTAGGGCAACTTGGGTTTTAACACGGTAGCGGTGGTGATCGCCTGTATAACGGCATCAAAGAGTGTATCGAGACTCTGCTCATCCTCCTTGAGGTAGAGGGTCCCGTTCATCTGCATCATACGGTAGATTGAAAGTAGTTCTTTTGCTTCTTCTTTTTCTGTGATCATTTTACCTCTCCTATCGCACAGGCATATAATATGGCATTATCGGTTTTTAAAAATGTTTGGACTTTGTTGTCATAAAAGGCACCGATTCCGGTAGCTCCGACGCCCTTGCTCTCTGCAGCAAGATAAACCTGATGTACAAAAGCACCTGCCTGCATCAGTGCTTCAGGGGAGCAGGCTTGGGCTGTCACTATCATCACCATGGCTGCATTGGCGATAAAACGCTGATCAACCATCAGGTGCGAAACCGTATCGTGATAAGAGCCTCTGCTGACACACCCTTCTGAATGATAGATACCTGCCTCCGGCCCTTCCGCTCTCTGTACGACACAATATACCTCTAGCCCTTCAGGCGCATGCGAGAGTAGTCCCATCAAATCATCAGAATCTTTTGCTGAAAGCGCTTTTGGCAGAAAGTAGCGTGCCGACCTGCGGCTATAGAGAGAACTGCTTTGAGTGACAGGCGGCCACTCCTTTACTCTAAAGGTTTCATCATACGCCTGCTTGGAGAGATAAGAGTGTAGCTTCAACTCCCCTTCAAGGTAATCTACCGCAGGTACCTGCATCAAAGGCTGTTTAAGATCTTTGACGCTCTTATCTGTCTCTTCCCCTACAGCCACAGCGATACAACTGAACTCTTCGGGAGCAAACCCCATCCAGCGATCCAGACACGCTCTGTCAATCTCAGACAAAACCCTACAATTTTGTCCAAATGTCTGTGCAGAGGCCATGATCGCACCGAGCTGGTGTCCTGCATCCAGGTAACAGTAGCGTATCGCACGATCTCCATATTTCCACTCAGACCTGTAAGGGACAAGGGAAACAAGAAAGATCATCCCCTTGAAACGCGCATTGATACCCAATGCCCCCTCCAAACCATCCTCATAAATCTCACCTACCAATACCAGGCTCTCCTCTTTGGGATTGATATGATAGATCCCGCTGATCAGCCCCTTGATACCGCGTATCTGAACATAGAGTTCAACCGGATGCAGATTCCCGGCCGAGGGTGTATTGAGACGATAGTAGGGTTTTCCGTTGAGCGTCTGATAGTCTGTCACACAACGGGAGCGTTCAACCAGCCTCAGTGCTTCAATTTCATGATAATGGTAGCGGTACAAAAACCCCGGATAGCTTTTAAACTGCGAGGGCTGTGTATCCCAGTCAAGGAAACGCGTTGTTTTCGCGACACGAAGCGGTGTAAGCATCGTCTCAGTATAGATTGCCTGCATGATACGGACTACGCAGACATCCAGTCTTCGTGTGTATGCCCTTTTTTCTTCACGTTCACGGCATCCCTTACCGCCGCTATACAGGCATCGTAATCTACTTCATCAACGATCTCAGGCACCAACTCTTTATAGACGATCACCCCGTCCCTATCGATCACATAGACGGCCCTTGCCAACCTCTCTTTGAGTTTACCTTCTGAGATCAACAAGCCGTATTTTTTTGCAAAGTTTCTGTCAGTGTCGATCACAAGCTCTGCCCCGTCGATAGACTCTTTCTCTGCATACGCTTCGACAAACTCCGGATCATCTGTCGTGATCATATAGGTAGTGAGTTTCGGGAACTCCTTGATCAGGTCATTAAACTTTTTTGCCCCCAATGAACAGACTTCGGTCTTGAGTGACGGGATGGCTATAAGCAGTTGCACGGTCGGTGCGATCATCCCTATCACGTTTTGTGAGCCGTCAAGCTTGGTAATACGGGCTGCAGGAGCCTCTTTACCGACAGATTGTTCTTTGCCAATTAGTTCTGTTTGCGTTCCGTGTACTGTAATATGCATCATTATTCCTCATTTTTTATAAAGAATATATGCAAAAATTATTCTAATTTTAGAGATCAAAGTGATTATTTTTTAATCAGAATTATGAATAAAATAATCAATCTTTATGATACCATCTCACATAAGAGTCTTAAAAAAGGGAAAAGAATGTTACCAGTAGATTTTCCGGAAGAGTGTAGAGCCTGTTCCCTAATGTTTGCCTATAAAGAGATAGAGCTGCTCTATGATATTGCTGTACTCCT
The DNA here is from genome assembly GCF_058374785.1 of Sulfurovum sp. MH2-6. Taxonomy (NCBI): domain Bacteria; kingdom Pseudomonadati; phylum Campylobacterota; class Epsilonproteobacteria; order Campylobacterales; family Sulfurovaceae; genus Sulfurovum; species Sulfurovum sp. MH2-6. The sequence goes on along the minus strand of NZ_CM178170.1, from coordinate 954,771 downwards.
TAGCAGTTCTGAAAATATAAAAGAGAGTGTAGAAAAAGGGATGCGCATGCTTAAACACCACGGTTACCTTGACCGTTGTGCACTCTTTTTGCTGAATGAAGACAAGACGCTTCTTGAGCCTTATGCTTCCATCGATCTCACCCCGCAACAAACGAGTATGGCTGTGTATAAAATCGGAGAGGGTGCAACGGGGCTTGCGGCACAGAGTGCAGAACCCATCGTGATCGAAAACATTCATAACAATATCAACTATCTCAATAAAATGGGAGCACTGCATACTTCGCTCATCTCGTATGTGGCTGTACCGATCATCCAAAAAGACGGTGTCGTAGGCGTGATCTCTGCAAACCTCAGAAAAGAGGCCCCGTTGGACTTTGATGAAATCGTAAGGATGTTGACGATACTCGGATCGATCTCTATCGGTGCGCTCAATGTACATAGACGCTTTTCAAAAGAGAAAGAGGATATCCAGGATCTCAAAACCTACTATAGAGATGAGATGCTGAGTGAATATAAGTTTGAAAACATTATCGGGAGAAGTACGGTAATGCAGCAGGTATTCAGCATTCTTGAAACGGTGGCACCTTCAGATGCGACGATCCTGGTGAGAGGAGAGACCGGTACGGGGAAAGAGCTGATTGCAGCGGCGGTGCATAATATCAGCCCCAGAAAAAACGGACCGTTTATCAAACTCAACTGTGCAGCGATCAGTGAAACACTGCTCGAATCAGAGCTGTTCGGTCATGAAAAAGGGGCCTTTACCGATGCAAAAGAGATGCGTAAAGGGCGTTTTGAACTGGCAGACGGCGGAACACTTTTCCTTGATGAGATCGGGGATATCACACCGGCACTGCAGGTCAAGCTGCTGCGTATCCTTCAAGAGCAGGAGTTTGAACGTGTAGGCGGTACAAAAACGATCAAGACCAATGTACGCCTGGTTGCAGCAACCAACAGAAATCTTGAGAAGATGGTCAAAAACGGTGAATTCCGTGAAGATCTTTTCTACCGTCTCAATGTCATACCGGTCAATCTTCCGCCGCTTCGAGAACGTTATGAGGATATCCAGTTGCTGATCGAACACTATCTGAAAAAATATATGCGTGAGCACCACAAAGAGATGTTTTTTTCAAAACCGGCACTGGAAATCCTCCTCGAATACCCGTGGCCCGGAAACATCAGGGAGCTTCAAAATACGATGGAGCGTATCGTACTGATCTGTCCTCAGGGAGAGCTGCAACCGGAGATGCTCAACCACGTGATGCCGTTTAACTTCCAAAAAATGCATATGCCCCAGGAGACGGTAACCCCACCGGCAAAACAACAAGAAACGACAAAAGAGGACAGTAATGAGACAGAAACCTACACAAAGATTGAAGAACAGGCATCTCTGACAAAAAGCAGCCTGCAGGAGATGGAAAAAGAGGCGATTATCCAGGCATTGGTAGAAAACCGGGGAATTCAGACAAAAGCAGCCAAACAACTTGGTATGACGGCAAGACAAATTGGTTACAAGATCAAAAAATACGGCATAGATCTCTAGAATACGAATTGCATTAGTTGTAGAAATCATCATGAAAGGAGAAATATACATGTCGTGTTTTGATAGTAAGTCACACCTCAAATTATGCAAAACAACACTTGCTTCATGTCTGAGCTACTATTATTTACCTTCTGCACTCTATTACGGTATCTAATCCAAGATACTGTAATAGAGATAAATATATTGTACGAAGAGGGGAGCAGAGAGGATCAGTCATCCCCTCTGCTAATAATCTTTGCATTCACCTCATCGGGTAAGTTTTTCGGTCCTGGTGGGATAAACCATATATCACCATTGGTGAGATTCACATTTCCGCCCCACTTCTCATCGCTATCAAACTCCAGTGATTCTATGATCTCCTCCATATCTTTTTTTGCCACATAGAAGAGTACCTTCCCTTCATCATTTTCTCTCAACATTACTTTTGCCATTCTCTATCCTTTCAGTATGATTAACAATTTTTTGACTGTATGCCACATATCTTTCTTTACCGCGTTTTCAAATGTTATCTCCATAAACTCCTTTCCGATTCTTCTTAAATAAGAGGCAACATTGAAGTGTTTGTTATCCTGATTCGGATAGTCGCTTCGGAAGTGTACTCCTCTGCTCTCTTTTCTCCGGTAAGCAACATTGGCCATCGCTTCAGCAATAAAGAGTGCATTATGAAACTCCAAAATGGAAGAGAGTTCCACATTGTTCTCTTTCTCTTTATTGATACAGTTGAGTCCATAACGCTTCCCTCTAAGATAGGTGACATAGGAGATCGCATCTCCCAATCCTTCTTCAGATCTGAAAGGTCCGACATGTTTAAACAACATCTCTCCGAGACTTACTCTCATCGCATTGATGTTGAACCTGTTTTCTCCATTCATGATATGCTCGACGCGGTTCATATCTTTTTCCACTTCAGAGTAATCTATAGGAAGATAATCTTTTTTATAGGCTGACTTTGCTGCCTCATACCCTGCGATCCTTCCGAAGTATGCTCCCTCCAAAAGAGAATTTCCTCCCAGTCGGTTAGCACCGTGTACCCCTGTCACCGCACACTCCCCACAGGCGAATATGCCCTGCATGGTGGTCGAAGTATCGGACCTGGTCCATATCCCGCCTATCGTATAATGGGCGGAGGGTGTGATCTCCAAAAGCTCTTTTGTGATATCCACACCGGCGGCATTGAGCGCCATCTTCCTTGATGAAGGGAGTTTTTTATCGATCAGATCCTCTCCCAGATGCCTGAAGTCAAGATAGACTTTGTGTCCCCGGTTCATATGTTCCAGAATCTCCCTGGAGAGTTTGTCCCTGGTTTGAAGCTCATCGGTAAACCGCTCACCGGTCTCATCTACAAGGTATGCCCCCTCGCCTCTCGCCGCTTCACTGATCAATGCGCCGTTTGTTTTCAAGGTCGTAGGATGAAACTGCACGAACTCCAGATTGGAAAGCAGGATATTTGCACGAAATGCGGCAGCGATCACATCCCCTGAACTCTCCTGGGCATTGGTAGAGTGCCCCCTGTAGACTCCCGCATATCCTCCCCCTGCCAGGACAAGCGACTTACAGGCCAAAGCGATCACCTGCGAATCAGCCCTGCGAAGCACACTGATACCCGCCAGCTTCTCCTCATACTTGATGATATTTAAGAGTTTATAGTTTGTCAGTAGCTTGATCCCTGCTTTGCGGCACTCCTGCAGCAGAGACATGACGATAGCAGAGCCTGTTCTGTCTGCGATATAGCAGGTTCTTACGGCACTCCCTCCGCCAAACGGCCGCTGTGCGATACTCTCATCCTCATTGGTATCAAATCTCACCCCCATTTTTGAGAGCTCTTGGATGATATTGGGCGCTTCCTGGCACATATTTTTGATATTCTCTTCATGGACCAGACCGTCTGCACCTGCAATCGTATCATCTGCATGTTGCAAGTAGGAGTCATACTCCCCCAGGTTGATCACCGCATTGATACCGCCGGATGCCACAGCGGAGTTGGAACGCATAGGGTTCCCTTTGGTAAGCACGGCCACTTTTGCACCGCTTCTTTGTGCATAGAGTGCGGCATAGAGACCGGATATACCACTACCGACCACGACGACATCATACAGCATCTCTGACTCCGAAAAGACGCGCTACCTGAGCAGGCTTGGCCTCACTGAGATAGGCCAGAGCAAGGTTCTCTTTGATATGTTGCGGCTCGATAGAACCAAAAAGTGCACTGAGTACATTGCCCGATCTGGCGAACTGCAAAGCAGTAGCAACATCGGTAACATGCTCCGTCTCCAACGTTTCACGTATCTTCTCACTGAATTTCCCTTTAAAAAGGTTCATCTGAAGCAGTGAGGATGAAGCGAACAAACCGAGCCCATACCCCTGTGCAGCCTGCATCAATGTGTAGTACTTGCCGTCAGGTCCTTTTTGGTTGCTATAGCTGTACGCATGCGGTTTTGCAAGATTGAAAGGTGCCTGCAGATACTTGAAGTGGTGAGACTTTCCGCCTGCCGCCTCTGCTATCTTTACGATCTCGGAGAGACTCAGGTACTCCGTATGCCCCTCTTCATATAAAAACGTATTCCATGACGCGATCCCGTAAGCACGTATCTTGCCCTCTTCGACCAAAGACTCAAAAAGCGTGAAAGCCGCCTTGATACGTTCAAGTACCACTTCTCTCTCTACATACCCCAGTTGCGTTTCGGGGTTGTGTAGATAGAGGATATCCAGCGTATCTAGCCCCAGGTTATCCAGTGATCTCTCCACACTCCATCTCAGATACTCCGGACTCATACAGTGCTGATCGATCACGATCTCCTCTTTTGCAGCCAACCCCTTATCCACGATATTCTCCTTGATCCACGCATAAGGATCTTCAGGAAAAGGGAACTCAAGGGGGATAAACCCTGCTTTGGAGGTAACCACCAAGGCTTCTCTATCGACTTTACCCTCGGCAAACATCTCCTGCAGTGCTTCACCGATCTCCTGTTCGCTTACCTGATAGCGGTAGTTGATCGCTGTGTCTATCACATTGATCCCGTTTTCAACAGCGGTTTTTACAGAATCCTTATAGTTAATCACATAGTTCTCTTCTCTATAGGGCTCTTTACGGAAAGTACCAAGCCCCAATGATGAGACGAAATACTCCCCGTTATATCTGAAAAAATCTTTGTTATATTTGGAGAACTTCTTTAGATAGGCGAAGGTCCCCTCTTTGGTCGCATACTCCATTAGACTACGATCACTTTCAGAGGTGCTTTGAGCTTAAACTTGAGCATATCTTCGATCCCTGCAAGTGTCGTCGTCGTATTCATCGAACAGCTCATACACTCCCCTTGGTACTTGATCAACACTTCAAAGACCTCATCCACCTCTTTGATATCTACGAGTTCCACATCCCCGCCGTCCGCTTTGAGCGTAGGTCTGATATACTCCTCCAAAATAGATTCGACCGACTTGATCTTCTGTACCAGTCCCATCGACTCAAATGAACCGTCACCCTTCGCCTCAATGATCTTACGTGACTTCTCCTGTGCCTCTTTCTCTTCAAGTGCCGTTGCAAGGAGATCGACCAGGTAGACATCTTTAGCCTCATGTCCTCCCGGTTTGACACAGGACTTACAGAATGCACCGGCTTTGGTATAGTCAACGATCTCTTCTATCGTAGTAAGTTTGTTCAAACGGATGATCTCCTGGATCGTCTCCTGTGTAACCCTTGCACATTCACAGAGGATAAACTCATCTTCAAAACTCTCCATATCCACATTTTTATAGAGGGAAGCGGCTTTTTTGATCACATCGTAGGCCATCACCGAACAGTGCATCTTCTGCCCCGGTACGGCAGGAACATCGGGCGTATCTCTCAATGCTTTTTCCACATCAATGTTCGTGATCTTTACTGCCTCATCAACGGTTTTCCCCATACAGAGTTCCGCCATCATATCCGAACTGGCGATAGCAGTACCGCAGCCGAAACTTTTGAACTTGCTATTGATGATCCTGTCATCTTTTGGATCAACCAACCAGTAGAGTCTCACCGCATCGCCACAGCTCTCCGCACCGAAATCTGCGATCACCAAAGTGTTTTTCCCTGCCTCTGCATTGGTGATCTCTCCCATATTTACAGGGTTATCCATTCTTTTTTGTACCTCTTGTGAATACTCTTCCCAAAGCGCACCGCCGATAAGATCATTTCTAGCCATTTTGTATTCCTTTATACTCTTTTAATAAAGCTATGCAAATAGTGTTCTAAAGTGATCATCCTTCATAGGTCATTGACGATACAAAATTGTTTAATTTATAAAAAAACTACAAAATTGTCCTATGATCTATACTATCTGTCACTTCTGGAACACTATATGCATACGGATAGATACATTAAATAAAAAGGAAGATAAAATGTATTTAATCACTGCCATCATCAACAAAGAATGTATCAAAGGTGTCCTGGAAGATCTCAAATCTTCAGAGATAGAGGGTATAACATTAAGTAAGGTAAAAGGTAAAGGTAAATTCATCGATACCATGAAAGATGTCGATGAACACATCAGAGTGGATATTGTCGTCTCCAATGTCACCTACAAGGAGCTTGCAAAAGAGGCGATACGTGACAATGCGAGAAACTCTGAAAAAGGTTCAGGGAAAATGTGGGTCACGCCTGTCATGGAAGTAGAACGTATCCGTACCGGAGAGACCAACGAAGATGCACTCTCCCACTCTGTAGTCGAGAAAACCGCTCCGAGTGTAACTGAGAGCTTCACTCCGGAAGATACGCCTGCGAGTTAACGCGTGACTTCCACTCCGTGTTCCGCCTCACCTGAGGTGGAATACCTACTACCGTCATAAGTCCATAACCCATTTTTCTCTTTTATAAGGTAATTAACCCTCTATTTTGGTGCGTGGTTACGCATCCTGTGCGAAAGACAATCCCCTGTTTCACCGCTCCCATGCGCATTTCTGAACATTAAGCTTCTACTTAGAGGTGATGAAGGATAATGTAAACTACAACATCTTTCAAAATAAACGGAACAATGCACTAAAACGAACCGGGGATAGAGATGCATGAGAAAATAATAACATCAATCGTCATTTTAACGGGTGTGATACTGAGTGCAATTTTATTGAGAAGAGTAGGATTACTCAAAGAAGAACAGGGAAAGCTTTTTGCTGACTTGGTGACACACCTGACGTTGCCTGCACTTGTCTTCTCTTCGCTCTCACACGCAACGCTATATCCCAGGTATGCTCTACTGGCTCTTTTCATGGTAGTTGCTGAACTACTCTCCCTGGTTTTGGCATGGCAGGTAGGGAAAAGACTGCATCTGGAAAATCCCCAGATGGGTGCGTTTATGTTGACATCAGCCTTTGGAAGTTCATCGTTTTTGGGATATGCATTGATTTCAGAGGTTTTCCCCGGCAATAGTGATACATTGGCCGAGGCTGTCATCATCTCTGAAGTCGGACTTGCTCCGGTCCTTTTTACTGTTGGTACAATGGTCGCTATCTATTACGGAAAAAGAAATCTCGATCCTAAAGAAAAGGTCGTTGCGGCGCTTGGCTTTTTCAAGTCCCCGCTTTTTTTCTCACTCCTTGCAGGTATCCTCTGGTCCATAATGAATCTTCCCGTCGAAGGTCTGTTGCTCACTCCGATATTTGACTTTTTAAACGTGTTGTCCTCTGCCAATACATTTTTGATAGCAATGACAGTCGGGGTACTGCTGCATTTCTCAGGTATGCTTGAGGTGATAGGTATCATACTCTTTACCGTCCTGATCAAACTCATCCTCAAACCTCTGATGCTATGGGTACCTACCTTAGCCATGGATCTTCAAAGTTGGCAGATACAGGTGATGATACTGGAAGCGGCCATGCCCTCTGCCCTCTTAACTGTAGTCTTTTCCAGAACATACGGCTGTGATGCAAAACTGGCTTCCAAATTGACTTTCGCTACACTTCTTGTCAGTGGTATCACTCTCATTACAATGTTTGATCTTTTAACGGACGGATAGAGCGCTGTCCCCTTAGAGCATCTCAAGCTGATAAAGAAACTTTCTCTCTTTAAAGGAAGGGATATCCAGCTCCTGGCGGTACTTGGCAATGGACCTTCGTACCATCTGGATACCGAAACGTCCTTCGAGCATCTCATGGATCACCTTATCACTATAGGGTTTGCTTTTATCTTCAGAGTGGATCAACCTTTGGATAAACTCTTTAAGCTCTGCGGTAGAGACATTGCCTATCGCATTGGAGAAGAACTCTTTGAAGGAGAAGATGCCCTGTTCTGTCTCCAGATACTTTCCGTTGATCGCCCGGGATATCGTCGATTCGTTAAATCCAAGCTCTTCTGCAACATCCTGAAGTTTCAGGGGGTTTAACGTACCGCCCATAAAAAACTGGTACTGCTTCTCTATCAGTACCAGTGTAATATTGTAGAGTGTGCTCTTTCTCAGATCCAGGAGCTTGACAAGTTCTCTGGCTTCTTTAAATTTCTGTTTTGCGAAATTCTCATATTTGTCGATCTGTGTCACTTTGAGATCGGGATAAAACGAATGATTCATCTTGATCGTCAACCCTTCTTGATCAAAATAGACAAAAAGATCAGGCAGGATAGGCGGTTCACTCTCCATATACTTGATCGCCGGCGGATTTTTAAGATGTTTGAGTATCTCTTTTGCTTCCGAAGCCCTTGGATGGTTCAGAAACTTCTCCAAAGACTCGAACTGTATGATCATTGCACTGAGCAGCAGACTCATATCATCATCCAGGTCAAACTCATTGAGCTGAAACAGAAAGGACTCTTTATAGTCCCTTGCCCCTACCCCGTACGGCTGTAGATAGGCAAAACGCTGTCGTACCGACTCTACCTGTGCAGCAGAGACACCACACTGTGCGGCGATCTCCTCGATATCCCCTTCAAAATACCCCTCATCACTGATATAAAATATGATCTGTTTTGCGATCTTCTGAGAGATCGGTGTAGGGAAAAGCGGTGCAGCGATCTGTTCATCCAGTTTTTCATAAAGCGACTGCGTCGATATACTCATCCACTCTATCTCATCACTTGATGCATTGGAGACACGGTTTTGGTAGGAGAGGTAGGCCTCGTGTGCACTGCTTGATGAACTTTCCGCTACTTCAAACCCGGAATTTACTTCAAGACACGGGTTTTCATTGGCGATATTCTGTATATGTTTTTCCAGATCCGAGAGTGAACACTGCAGCAAGGGCAACCATGTCTGCATTGAGAGACGCGGTATCTGTTTTTGTTTGAGATTAAAGACTTGCTTGATTGCCATAGATATCCTCTTGTAGTATATAATTTCATTTTACTCTTTATTCTATGCATATTTTGTTCCAGTATGCACAAAAATGAATCTTTATTCAAAAAAAAGGATAATCATCATTAAAAAGATCATGAGATCACTTTAATAAGGATTACTTCCACTCTCCGGAAAATCCGGAGAAAGAGTCTATAACAATTAGTATTTTAGACGAACAAGACCATTTGGACTTGTGATCTTCATTTGGCAAGCAAGACGAGCTTTAGGGCTTGTTTCACCGATTGTTTTCATTACAGCCTTTTCTTTATCAGTCATGTCGCTCAAAAACTCCATCCCTGATTCAACAAGTACTACACAGGTACCACATTCACCGTCACGGCACCCAAACGGCAGTGCAGAACCTGATGCTTCTACGATATCCTGAATTGTTTTACCCGGTGTTACATTGATTGCCAAAAAATCATTAATGATCTCTACTCTAGTTGTCATTGTTTGTCTCCTTTTTATTCAAATGGCTTAACGAGCATTGAGCCCTTGATAATACACTGACAAGCCAATCTTATCGGTGTCTGTTGAGCATACTGTTGTGCTACCTCAGCCTCTTTTTTTGTAATAGCACCCATCTCAACAAGTGTATTAAGTTCCTTGTCTTCCATGTAAGTTGTGTATTTGTCTTTATCCCAGGAATCAGGGTCTACCTTGCTCTCAAACTCAGCAGCCTCATTAGGAATAGTCTCAAGCTCTTCGACTCTTACAGCACAACTACCACACATACCGTCAGTACATTCTGTAGGAATGGTGATGCCATTGTTGGTCGCTACACGTAAAAGTACGTCCCCTTGCTTTGCAACAACCCGCTTATCCATACCTTCACCGAAACCGCAGAAGATAATATTTACCATAGTTCCTCCTTTTATATTTTTGATCTTCATATCTATCATAGATATGAGATCTGTGCGAATACTCAAAACTCAGTCATCGCTTCCTTTGTTTTGAGATTGCTTCGCTGCCTTCTCGGCAGCTTTTTTTTCACGGTGTTCTTTTAACCATCTAAGTTCTTCTTCGACTTCATCATAGCCGTCTACATCATCGATAGCCACCAGCTCTGCCTCACGGCAACCGTAGGTAGATCCCTCTTCGATAAAATGTACTTCATAGATACGTATCACTTGCAGCCAGTCACCGATATGGGTCACATACCCTTCTGCCCCGGGCTGAACCAGGATCGCATCAGGCGAATGAAAAGGGTTGGAGCCGTCATTCCGTATAGGCTTGGTGATACGTACTCTCTGTCCCAGGTGAAATACCGGCAGGATCTCATCTTTAGTTGAAGCTGAGATTTGTTTGGCTTGTGCATGAGTGAACTCCATTGCTTACCTCCTCTATATCATTACAGCTTGAAGAAGTTGAACAGGTACTACAAGCACTCGGTTTTCCAAATGTATCCCAAATCTCCGCAGCTGAAGGAGAATATCCGTTCTCAAAGTTTTTGTAAACCGAGATCAGGGCAAATTTATAATAATCCAACAACTTCTCATCACTACCGAGATCATGACCATCTGCTTTCTGTATCATCTCTCCGTATTTTTTCATAATGTGAAAACGTTTGACATACACCAATCTCTCATCATACTCAAGATCAAAAAAATCAAAATAGTCTTCAGCATCTGTTATTGTTTTAAATTCCTGTAATGCACTCATCTTAAATCCTTTTAATACACTTTGCAATTTTTAGTCTAATCAGATAGATTAAACTTATGATATTTATTACAAATTCCGACAAATTTGTCGTTAGATACCCATTTCATTCTTGAGCTGTTCAGCCCAAGTAGTGATTCTCTCTGAAGTCAACTCCGCTTGATTTACATCATCGATAGCCAAACCACAGAATTTTCCATCTTTCTCAGCTGCAGAGTATTTATAGGTGTAACCTTCTGTCGGCCAATATCCATACTCGGTATCGGCACCCAATTTGGTGAAAGTATCTTTCATTTTCCCCAACGCACTGATAAACTCTTCACCATGAGTATCCTGATCACCCGCTCCGAAAAAAGCAACCTTTTTACCATTAAAGTCAGGTTCATCATTTTCCATTTCATAAAGAGGGTCTACCCAGTCACGCTGTGGGTCCCCCTGCCCCCATGTAGATGAACCGATCAAGAGTACATCAAACTCATCGAACTGATCAAGATCGTCATAATCCTCTTCCATATTGATCAGCTCAGCCCCGTCAAACAACTCCTCTAGCTGTTCTCCTGCTGCCTGTGTCACACCGCTGCTGCTTCCAACGAAAATTCCTACATTTGCCATTTTTTCTCCTTTTTAATAACGCTTTCAAAGCTAAGCTTCTAAAGTCTCTTTTGCAAAAAACTTGCCATTTAGGCAACTTTTTTTCACAAGATTGCTAACGCTGAGTTCCACCTAAAGGTATACACTGCGATAACCTCGGCGGTGAGCACCCCAAGAGTACTTCCTACTGGGCGCCCACGCACTTGTGCTCTGGATTTTTGTTTACAAAAATCTGTTGCTACCTGCTACTTACTCCCTGCTACCTACTACTCACTATCTACTATAAGCCTCGTTCCCAAGCTCCAGCTTGGGAATGCAAACGTCAACTCTGCTTCCTATTCAGGTATGCATTCCCAACGAGGACGTCGGGAACAAGAAAAACCTGCTCCCTGCTCCCTGCTACTTACTCCCTGCTATCTACTACTTATTGATACACGGTTTGTACTGTTCATAGATACTGAATGCCTTGTCCAGATGTTTTTGTCCATCTTCATAAAGTTTATCAATGGTTCTATACCCAAAACGGTGTGCATCTTTGAAGTATTTGTCTACCAGTACGATCTTGTCTGCGATCACGATACACCTTCCGAATCCTTCATGACTCATCTCCATGACGACATTGCACATCACACCGGTCTTTCTTTCAAACTGAAGGGCGATGGCCTTGAAGATCATTTTGATCTCTCCGATCAGCATCTCGTCGATATCGGCAATAATAGGTATATTTTTGAGATCCTCTTTTGTCTTGACATATTTCTTGGTCAAGAGTTCTTCATCACTCATCTTTGCCCAGTTTCCGAACTGGTCGGTAGCTCTGAGCTGACGGATCAGCTCCTCGGTAAATGCATTGTGTTCCAGTGTTGTATCTATCATCTTCTTTCCTGTTGTTTTTTATACTGTAAGGGTGGGAAAGTCCCACCAAAGCACTCTTTAAAGGTGGACTACATCCACCCTGCACATTTTGTTATTCATCTGTCCAGCGTTCCAGTCTCGGATCTTCAACCGTTTCAATATTCATAATTCTTTTGATCCACGGCGGCGGGTTGGTATTGATCATCTCTATGAGCTCTTTCAGTACCTCTTCGATCGCTCTGGGCTCCTGTACTTTCATCGGGTTCATTCCGGCACGGATCACCTTGGCTGCAGCTGTCCCTCCGATCGATTCACAGTACATGATATTGATACCTTTAAGTGCCTTGACCTTAAAATCGGTCTTATCATCACCGGTCATTTCAGAGGTATCCGTTTTGATGACACCATCGAGTACAAAGCCGTCTTTGGAAACGTTATAGACAATGAACTCCTTGGCACCGCCAAAGTGTGCATTGATGCTCTCAAGATCTTTGGTTGCAAATGCCACCTTGATACTATTCTCCAGTTCTTCTGTGTTTTCTACTGTTATTTTCATTGATTCACCCATGATGTTTCATCTCCCGTAGTTTATTGGCAACCTCGAAAAGGAAGTAGGCACCTCCTTCATAAAGCTGATCACTTTTAAGTTGATTCCCCAGTTCTTCGTAATTTGGGAAGCCTCTGAGTATCAGCCCTGTATGGCTCTGCGCATCCATATGCAAGATTCGTTCCGCATGGAAATTACTGATGACAAGATCTGCATCTTGAAAGTCTGCTCTTGCATCTTCCAGGTCTCCGACAAAGACCTTTTTTGCCTCTATTTTTTCAAGAGCCGGACTATAGACCGTCGCTACCACGGCATCTATCGTTCCTCCGACACTCTGAAGCAGTTCAGCGATCCCCACACACATGTCAGGCTCACCGGTGATCACAAAACGTGATGACCCTATCAGAAAATGCGTATCCAGCATCGCATCCTGCAGACGTCCCCTCCATCTTTTTATCGACGGTGTAGGCGCTATCTCTCTGATCTCCATTAATGCACCTACAAAATTGTCGGTCATATCCTGTCCCATCAGGTGATCAAAATGCAGATGTCTGATATGGGGATTTTTCTCCAGCAGTGCTTCGGCGGCAATACGCATAGAATCTCCGATAGAGATCACTGTGGCACAGTTTCCAAGTGTTTCTATCTCATCGATCCCTATACCGCCTTGTGCCAGTTTCCCCTGCTGCTCACCGAAAAACCCGTCCATAGAGGTAGAGAGATCAGGCAAGGCATAGGTTTCAAATCCGAAGCTTTCGCACAGCGCTTTGATCTTCTCCACCTCGACAGGCTGCATACTCACATGCGGAAGCAGCAACAGCTTATTGGGTCTCACCTGTGTGTATGGTCTGGTATGCTGTTCGATCAATGCTTTGGCAGTCAGTGCCCATCCGCTCTCCATTCCCCCCTCATAGTCGGGGGTATTGACATAACAGTAGGGTATCTCTATATGTTGTCCGACGCCCCTTACATCATCCCCTTTTGTCTCGGTCAGGCCTGTCGTGTGCAGTCCTATCAGTTCCGGGGTGAACTTGTTTTTCTTCGTAATGTTTTCAATAGACATCAGGATAGAATAATCCCCGCCATCCAGTACAGCCGTGATATCGGTGACTGAAGTGTTATACATCGGGATAGGCTCATTGAAATGCCGGGTAAAAAATACCTTCGTGTACGAGGCACACCCCTGTGCGGAATGCATCAGAGGCAGACAGTTGCGGATACCGTAAAATGCCAATGCCGCACCCATAGGCTGGGAGTGCTTGATAGGATTGACCTGTAGGGGTTTATGCTCATGTTTGCTAAGTTCTATGGCGTAATTGACTTCCATTACTCTACCTCCGTTGATGCTGTATCCCAAGGGGCTTTTTTACTGACATTGGCAAAAACCGGGTTGTTAAAGGCATGTCTGAGGTCTTCGGCCAGATTGAGCAGCCCCTCGAACCCTCCGTAACTTACCTTCTTCTCCTGGTTGACATCGATAAATGAGATCTTCTTTTTGATCGCCGTATAGAGACTTCTCCCTCCTGCAAGCAGGATATCCGCACCTTTCTCATCGATCACCTTAGACTGTTGGGAAGCCGGCGTCTTCATCAGTACCGCATCCGGTCCGAGATAGTTTTTTGCCTTTTCTATATCATCCTCTGTGGATTTTCTGATCGATGTTGCGACGACCTCGATACCGAGATCCTGAAGCCCCGATGCGATAGACCATGACTTGTTCCCTCCGGTATTGAGTACGGCTTTTTTCCCTGCAAAGAGCGCTTTATAGGGTTTCAGGCGTGCTTCAAGTTTCTCCTCTTCTTCTCTCAACACCTCTTCGGCTCTGGCGATCAGCTTCTCGTCCCCCAAAGCCTTCACGATCTCACGGATCGCAAAAGCGGTATCCCGCTTCCCGTAAAAGGAGACAGAGATCCACGGAATGTCATACTGCTCATTCAGCTTTCTACACAAGGTGATCAGAGACTTTGCACAGACGATCACATTGAGCTTGGCACGGTGTGCCGTACGGATACTCCCTACTCTTCCGTCACCGCTGAGTGAACTGAGTACACGGATACCGATCTTTTCAAACAGAGGCAGATACTGCCACATATCTCCGGTGACGTTATAGTCCCCGATAAGGTTGATATCATAAGGGGTGGTATATTCGGGCTCTTTGGTCCCGATCAGATGTTCGAGCACTGCTTCTCCGGCGATGCGGGACCCGAGGTTTTTCCCCCCGACAAATCCGGGAGCATGGACAGGGACTACGGGTACACCGTGTTTCTCACTCCCCAGCTTACAGGTCATGTCGATATCATCCCCGACCATTGCCGTCACACAGGTCGAGTAGACAAAGATCGCTTCAGGGGCATACTCTTTCATAATAAAGTCTATCGACTCTTCCAGTCTCTTATCGCCACCGAAGATCACATCATTGGTTCTGATACCCGTAGTAAACCCCATGACCGTATGATCACGGCCTTCATAAGAGCTCAATGTCTCTCTTGTCTCCCAGGACGCCCCAAGGCAGGTTTGCGGTCCATGGACCAGATGCACGGCATCGGCATAGGGAAAGAGCGAGATCTGTGCACCGTCAAAAGCACACCCTCCCGCGGAAAGTCCAGGCTTGGGTTTGTCACACCCCTCTCCGGGTTTTTTATCCTTACTGTGAGAACAAGCACTCTCATTCAGTAACTCTTTTATCTTGGCTCTGTTGACCATAAATGACTCCTTTATCAAGCTATATGGATACCTTGTGCAATTAATGTGCCAGAGAAGGAAATATCGAACGTTTTTTGCAACTATGTTGTTATGAAAGAGAATAAAATTGAACTTTACTGCGCAGGGTGCCGGAAAAACTACACCGTAAAAAAAGAGGATTTGGGCCTGATGGTACCACTCTATCATCATGCTATCCTTTATGAAAATGGAAGATACATATTTAAAGGAGGATGCTTTTTCAAACTACTTGCCATACTCAAACGGGAACAGAAAATGATCACCTGATTCGGGGACGCAACAGCCCGCTTAAGAACAAAGAATGCATCTGTATCTAAAAACATAAAAAGGAAAAATCATGGAACATCACGTCATTATCGAAAAACTCTGCAGCTGCGCAAAAAGAGACGGTTTAAGTCAGATCGTTACCTTTGAGACGAAAGAGCGTGCTAAAAATGCTGCTGAAACACAACTCTCTTTTATGGAAAACAGTTTCTGCGGAAAGCACACTTTTGACATCACCGAGGTGGATGACCACTATGTGATAGGTATGCTCGGCGGATGTGGTTGCGGTTCACATGAGAAACACTAAATCACAACAAAACCTTACAAAATTGGCAGAGAGGCAAATGAGATACGATGCAAGATAATTTACAACTCAATATCCCCGATATGGACAAAATACATGATGAGTTTTTGGATCTTCTTTCCAAAATAAAATCATGCAACAAGAGAGATTTCCTTCCGCTTTTTGAAGAGATGATCACACATACCAAAGAGCATTTTGCCTACGAAGAGCGTATCATGACCGAACATGACTTCTATGGAAAGCAGGAGCATTGCGATGAGCATACAAATCTTTTAAACGAGATGCAATACTTTTATGAAAAAGCACAAAGGATTCCTGCGTTTGGAAGATCCTATATCAATGACTATGCCTATGAGAAGTTCAAAAGACACGTTATCAGTATAGACTCTCAGCTTGCCATGTTTTTGAAAGAACACAATCTATCATCCTAAAGAGACCTCTCATGCACGAAAATCAGAACACGACTCCTATGCCTTCTCTCATCTACGGGACGGCATGGAAAAAAGATCAAACGGCCAGGCTGGTCCTGGAGGCATTGAAATCCGGATTTAAGGGAATCGACACCGCCTGCCAACCCAAACACTACAATGAAGCGCTTGTAGGAGATGCCCTGAAGCTCAGCGGTATTGACCGAAGCGAACTCTTCATCCAAACGAAATTCACTCCGGTTACAGGACATGACCCGAGCGCCATTCCCTATGATAAAGATGCCCCCTTATCCGAACAGGTGGCACAGTCATTCGAGGTTTCAAAAAACAATCTAAAAAGTGACTACGTCGATGCACTGATCCTCCACACGCCTCTCTTTCCGTTTGCACACCTGATAGCAGTATGGAGAGCGATGGAGAAGATCTATGAAAGAGGTGAAGCAAAGGCACTGGGGATCAGCAACTGCTATGATCTCAATGTTCTAAAACGTCTCTACAGTGAAGCAGAGATCAAACCCGCTATCGTGCAGAACCGGTTTTATGAAGAGAGTGACTATGATGTGCATTTACGAGCGTGGTGTAACGCACAGCATATCACCTATCAAAGCTTTTGGAGCCTGACAGCCAACCCGCATCTACTTGGCAGCAGAACCATTATGAAGCTGGCACTGAAATACCGAAAAAGCGAGGCACAGATATTTTTTGCCTACCTTATCTCACAGGGCATCACCCCGCTAAGCGGTACCACCTCCAAAGAACATATGAGAGACGATCTGGAAACTGACCGGATAGTGCTTGAGAGTGACGAGATCGAACAGATCAGCAGTCTTCTTCATCATTGACAGTTTTCATGATAAAACGTTCTATAGAGAACGTTTTATAAGGTTTTCTATTGAGGGGTATAGATTTATGCCTTGCGAACGTCGCTACAACGGATAACCTTATACAATATGTTAGATTATAAGGTTTTCATTTTTTTACTAACATAGACAATCTACATAATAAGTGATTAAAAGAGAATACTTAGTATAATTTTTCCCTAAAGATAAAACGATTGGGGAATTATGGAGCATATATTAAAAGAAAATAATAAAGCTATTGTCCATTTAAGACAACAGTTCAAGAATAAAAATCTTGGGCTTGTGTTTGGAGCAGGAGCTTCAATGAATTTAGGTTTCCCATCATGGGAAAATCTTATTAAAGATATTGCTGAACATTCCATGGTTGATGGTATTTCACTATATGAATCTGTAAAAAACTCTGTTCCCCAATCAAGTATAACAGATATACTATTTCAGCATTTTAAAACAAAGAGAATAAAGGAGCTAGAAGGAGAAGATGAATATTTTATAAAAAAAAGATTACTGTCTGATTGGAGAGGTATAATTTATTCCTCACTATATCGTGAGGCGCTTAAAGACCGAAAAGGTAAATTATTATCACATCCTTACCTTAATGACTTTATCCCCTTGATTCAAAACTCAGAAATAACAATAAATTATAATTTTGATGACACATTAGAGTTTATACTGTCTGAGCATCATCAAGATGACATACAGAAACCATATCAAGTTTTATGGGAGTCACATAGCCACTACAAGACAGGATCTCCTGTTATATATCATCCTAATGGTTTTTTACCAGAAGATGAAAATAGTCAACAAAGCGAAGAGTTAATATTTTCAGACGAATCATTTTCTGACCAATTATTAGAGAGTATGTCAGGGAAATCTAATATGATTTTAAATCAATTTACTAAGAAAACTTGTATATTAGTTGGTTTATCACTAGAGGATGCAACACTCAAACACTTATTGAGACAAAGTGCTGTTTTATCACCTGGAAACTATCATTATTACATACGATATACAAATACAGAATTAAGTAGAGATGAAAAGGAAGCAATATTCAATTCCAATTTCACTACATATAACTTAGTTACATTATTTTTTAACGATGAAGAAATCAGTACATTTACTAGACTAATTACACAAGAAGCAGAAGAATTTCAGATATATGCTAGAGAATTAGACATACCTATTAAGTTTGTAAATTATTTTGTTGGATCTGTTGCTGTTGGCAAGTCTTCCATACTCTCACATTTTGGTAATTTTCATATTTTAGAGGAATGGATAGATAAGAGACCGGCGGAGCTTGTAAAACCATTTAATGATTTAACTCCAGAAGAAGAAGAACAGGTTGAAAAATGGATAAATGGACAATTTTACAAGAAAAATAAATGGTTGGATGAACAAAGGGAAGGTTTTTTCCTGATAGACAGAAGTCCTTTAGACCCCATTAGTTTTACCAACAATAATCATGAAGAAAAGAAACGAGCAGAAAGTATGTTACAAGGAATTGCCAATGGAGAAGGACTAATAGTAGTTCCTGGTCATATTATTTTTTTAGAAAGTGACGAAAAAGAACAAAAAGGCAGACTGCTTACAAAAAGAAAAGTTTCATGGACGGAAGAATTTTTAATAGATTTGAATATGAAAACTAAAAAACTTTACGGAGATAATTACTCAACATATATAATAAACAGCCGCAGTACCCTACATGATACAATTAAAAATACAGCTAAAGTACTTTTCTGTGATGGTTACAGTGAAATAAATCTTCATACCAACTTAGAAGTATTAGCAAAACAGGGAATAACTTTATGAAAAAGAAAATATATTTAGCAGCGCCATTATTTAATAAGCAAGAAAGAATGTACAATAAATCTATAAAAAATTTATTGATCTCTAGATATGAAGTCTATTTGCCTCAAGAGGATGGACTATTACTAAAAAACTTACTCGATGAAGGTATAGAATTAAATATTGCAGAAAGAAAGATTTTTTCTGCGGATATTGCAGCTATGAAAAATTGTGATATTTTGCTATCCATTTTAGATGGTGCCCATATTGATGAGGGTGTTGCATTTGAAATTGGATACATGTATGCTTTAGATAAAAAATGCATAGGACTACAAACCGATACAAGAAGACAGCTTCCGTCAGGAAACAATCCAATGATTAGTATGTCATTAGATAAAATTTTTGACAATGCAGAAGATGTTATAGATTGGCTGGAAGGTCTAGCCTAGCTACCAATTTAATGCCGTAACTAAACTATTATGAATTCAGGGTTCAGTTCAAAAAATTGTTAGTGTTTTTTGTTTTTCTTTTTCTTAATTATTTTAGTAAGTAGTGAACCACTTGGATATAGGACTTTAGCAGATGGTACATCTCCTGCTGCAGGATCTAGATGAGAGTCTTGGTCATCGAAAAATATGTGAGGTTTAAATGCTTTTAAAAAACGGCTTTTTTGCAAACCTCCTAGAAAAAATGCTTCATCAACATATACATTCCAACTTCTAAGTGTTTTAATAACTCTCATTTCGGCAGGACTATTCCGTGCTGTCATGATAGCGATTTTAATAGGAGAAAATTCTATTCTTCCAGGTAATCGTTCTTGAACTTTTGCCAATTTCATTAAAAGCTTGGCATGTGGTCCTTCCCCCAGAGGTATATCTTGTGACTTATCCTCATTCTTATGGAAAGTACGTAGCCCTTTAGTCTGATTTACTATTTCACTATCTTCACTAAAAATTACTGCATCAGCATCAAATGCAAAACGAACTTGATCCTCTGCTAGATGCTTGTTTGTTTTTGGTGGAGCTTTTACAATTGCAGAGGCACACACATTACTATCAATAACCCTTTGTGCATCCTTTTCACTTGT
Source organism: Sulfurovum sp. MH2-6 (assembly GCF_058374785.1). Classification (NCBI taxonomy): domain Bacteria; kingdom Pseudomonadati; phylum Campylobacterota; class Epsilonproteobacteria; order Campylobacterales; family Sulfurovaceae; genus Sulfurovum; species Sulfurovum sp. MH2-6. Next base: position 934,838 of record NZ_CM178170.1, on the reverse strand, counting down.
TGTTAAAAACAAATCTACATAAAAGGCATCCAGGTAATCTACATTTGATTCCCCTGCAGTAAAAGCCGATCTGGATATCTTCAATTTTCTTCTTCGTATTTCATTCAGAACTCTATACCCTGTTTCTGGACTATTTCTTGACATAACCACAACCTCTACTATAGGAGGTTCACCTTCTTTTTGATATTTATTCAAATTTAATAATGCTTTGACAAGAGGCATACCAGTACCATCATCAAGTGGATCATTTTCATGCTTGAGCATATAATTTCTATACTTTTCAATAGCTGTATCGGGATCTTTTTTTATTTTTTTACGAAAATTACTATCTGCTTTTGAAAGATCAAATAATGCAGTTGCAGATATCCCAATTACAAGAGATTCTGATAGATCGATAGGCATTTGATTCCTTTAATTCGATATTCTAATATTAATAGTATAGCAAGAATGTCTTATTTACAAAACCTTATAAAATATATAACTTTATAAGGTTTTCCCTCGTCACGTTTCTATGAGGCGTAATGCTCCCTTCGGTCAGGGAGCATTCCCGATCAGGAGATCGGGAACGAGAGAGGTTTTTATCCATTTTTATCGGAACTCACACTCTATGCTATTACTCTAAAAACTCTGTATCATTCAACACGGTTACATTTTCAAACGAATCATTTTCATCTTTTGGAACGGTAGAAAACCCTTCAATGGTATGACATTCTGGGCATTTCCCCTCACTCAATAGTGCAAGCTGCTCTATCGTGATCTTGTGATCACAGTGTTGACAATAAAAATAGGTCTCCATAATGACTCCTTTTATTTACTTAAATACTCAATGCAACTTTCATTCTCCATAAAGAATACAAATTGCAGTATCAAAACTAAAATAGGATAAGGGTCTTTTTATGGAACAATCAACATTAACCTGGTTAGAGAACAATGACTACACTGTCGAAGAGATAGACAAACAGGGAAGCTACGGCAATACCGCATTGATGAAAGCTGCACGCGAAGGCAATGCCGAAATCGTCAGTGATCTTCTGGAAGCAGGTGCCGATATCCATCTCAAAAATGTCGATGGCAATACCGCACTTTGGCTAGGATGTTTCGGAGAGAATGCCGACATCATCAAAGTGCTTTTGGATAAGGGGATCGAAGTAGATACCCTCAATGTCAACGGTGTCACCCCTTTGATGTATGCTGCATCCAGCGGGAAAGAAGCTATGGTCTCGCTCCTGGTAAATGCCGGTGCGGATGTCGGTATCAAAAATCCCGATGACTTTACGGCACTTGACCTTGCCGTGACCCCCAAGATACTCCGCATACTCAAAAATGCACGCTGAGTCTAACTCGCACCATAATTGCATATCGAGTCATAACGCAAATGAGAAAGGAGTACCATGAATCCCCATGATGCCAAAAGATCGTTAACCCATCTCTGTGAGAGAAAAGTCCCTGTATTTCTGTGGGGGCCTCCCGGTATCGGGAAGTCCTCTATCGTCTCACAGATTGCCAAAGAACAGGGAGTCGGATATATCGACCTTCGTCTCTCACTGCTTGACCCGACAGATCTTCGCGGTATTCCGTTTTTTGATACCAAACAAGACACCGCAGTATGGGCACCTCCCTCATTTTTACCTGACGGGAGTGAAGAGAAAGGGATTCTCTTCCTGGATGAACTCAATACCGCTGCCCCGATGGTACAAGCCTCTGCCTACCAGTTGATACTTGACAGGAAGATCGGTGAGTACCACCTGCCGGAAGGCTGGTCGATCGTGGCTGCCGGGAACCGTGAGAGTGACCGTGGGGTGGTGTTTCGTATGGCATCACCGCTGGCCAACCGTTTTGTCCACCTGGAGATGGAAGCGGATGTGGAAGAGTGGCGCAAGTGGGCTATCGATGCCGGGATTGATGTCACGATCATCTCTTTTATCTCACACCGTCCGGATGCCCTCTTTGCATTCAATACACAAGATGAGAGCCGCTCCTTTGCCACACCGCGTACCTGGGAGTATGTCAATGAAGTGCTCTCTTCCGATCCCGATGAAGATCTCATCATGCCGCTGGTCTCAGGTGCGATCGGGGAAGAGTTGGCTGCTTCATTCCTTGGATTCAGGACAGTTGCGGGGAAACTGCCGGATATCGATGCGATCCTGGCCGGAGAGTCTACAGAAGTACCTGAAGAAGCGTCTGCGCTCCATGTACTCTGTACCGCACTTTCGATGCGCATAGATGACTATACCAGTACGAAAAAACTCGATAACCTCCTCAGATACTCTTTGAATCTTCCCGGAGAGTTCGCAGTGATGATCGTGCAGGACCTCAGAGAGCGGAAGATCGACCTGGACCATGTGGATAGCTGGATGCTCTGGATGCGTAAATTCAATACACTGTTACACTGATGAGCACAGAAAAACTACTACTCAAAGCCAAAAGCCGGCTGACACTGAAGCATCCCTACTTCGGTATGCTTGCTTCCAGACTCAAACATGAAAGCAGTGAGATGATCAGGGGATATGCCAGTAATGGGGTACGTTTCTTATATAACCCGGAGTTTCTCTCCAAGCGCACTGTCGAAGAAGTGATGTTCATACTGACAAACTGTGTGATGCACCATATACTTGCACACCAGCAGCGCCGTCTAAATCGCAGGGGCTCCTTATGGCAGCTTGCTACTGACTATGCGATCAACAACATGCTCCACAACAATGGTCTGCATATACCTCCGGGTGCCAACTTCAATGAAGCGTATGAAGGGATGTATGCCGAAGAGATCTATGATCTGATCAAAGAAGAGTACTTTGGAGATATAGATGATGCCTATGATGAAAGCAGCAGACCAAATGAAAACCTTCTACCAGGTACAACAGAGGATCAAGCGTCTGAAGAGGACCACTCCTTCTCAAACCTGGAAAATATAGAGGATGATCTGGATGCCCAGACAGAATCTGAGTGGCAATATGCCGCATCTATCTCACAAGAGCTGGCACAGCGTAAAAGTGCGATGCCCTCGGGCCTTGACCGCCTGGCAAAAAAAGTTAAAGCCAACAACATAGACTGGCGTTTTGAACTCTACAATGCGATCAACCGCCATATGCGCAACAACTATGCCTTCATGCCGCCAAATAAAAAACATATCCACAGAGGATTTATCCTCCCCTCACTCACCAGTGATACCCTAAGCCTCTGTGTCGCCATCGATACATCCGGGTCTATCAATGATGAACTGCTAGGTGTTTTCATGGAGGAGTTTAAAACCATCATGCAAAACTTCCCGGCGGTACAGATAGAGCTGATCATCGCCGATGCAAAAGTACATGGACACTATACCTTCCAGGGAGGCGAAAAACTGAACTTTCCGATCAAAGGTGGAGGCGGAACGGATTACCGTCCCGTATTTGACTATATCGATTCACAGCTGCCTATGACGACGATGCTGCTCTACTTTACCGATGGAGACGGGTGGTATCCTAAAATTCCTCCAGCCTATGAGGTACTGTGGGCGCTCTCCAGACCGCATAAAACACCATTTGGACGACCGTTAATGATCTTATAAATTCCACACTCACTTTTAGCTGCCTAAAAATCAATCTTCTCTTTGCACACAGCTTCCATTTAGCTGTGTTATACTGTATCTATCTTGATCCAAGGGACAAACGATGGATAGTTCTTCAATCAAAGGTATTTTATGTGATATCGGTGGGGTACTTTATGTCGGCGATACGCCTTACCCGGGTGCTGCTGAAGCGATAAATAGACTTAAAGCCTCCCTCCCCATACGTTTTTTGACCAATACTACACAAAAAACAGGTGCAGAGGTTGTAGCCAAACTTCAAAAAATGGGCTTTGACATTAATGCTTCCGAAGTCATCACTGCACTGGATGTCACCAAATCCTATCTGCAGCAGCATCATAGCAGGACAATACTACTCCTTACAGATGCCGCAACGGAATTTTTCGAAGATCTACCTGAAGCTCCTTATCATTATGTAGTAGTAGGAGATGCACAGGAAAACTTCACCTACCGACGGCTCAATGAAGCATTTCGTATACTAATGGATGAAGGTGAACTTCTTGCTGCAGCCAATAACCGTTACTTTAAAGACTATGACGGTGAACTCAGCATGGATGCAGGTGCTTTTGTCTCTGCACTCGAATACTCTTCCGGTAAAAAAGCGCATATCATTGGCAAACCAAGCAGTGATTTTTACCGTCTTGCATGTGCATCTATTGGTGTGGATCCGAGTCAGACAGTCATGATCGGTGATGATATCCAAAGTGATATTTTAGGTGCACAGGAAGCAGGCCTTCAAGCCATATTGGTACGTACCGGAAAGTTTTCACCTGCTGATCTTGATGGCTCGATTGTCCCTGATGCAGTATTCGACTCGCTAGCAGATATCATTTTGTAGTTATTTGTCACAATATCATCTTTTCAAAAAGTGTTCAAACCCTCTTTGAGAAGATGATTTTTGATAAAACTCTAAAGCCTCTTTAGACTATTCTCTGTTAATGATGCATAGCGTACTTTAGAGTCTCTCCTTATTCATCTTTTTGATCCCCGGTTCAGCTTCTGTCAAAACCACGACTACTCCCAATCCGTTTCACTGGTATAGTCCGCCAGATCAAAGATAAAGTCCAATTCATCTTTATACCCTAACCCGTCACCTTCATACTCATCCAAATGGTGGATATAGTGGTTAAATCCAAAGTCTTCTACCTCGATAATGTCACAGTCATACATGTTGTCTCCTTTTATATTTAGTATGCTTACACTGATACTATTACAACTACTGTTCCTAAAAAAATGACTCAAGATATGCAATTTTGATACTAAAAAAAACAAAGAATGACAAAAATGTCGTATTTATCATCTTTGTATCCTAATAGAAGATGATTTTGTATGTTTTCCCTCATCTCCAAGCTCAAGAGATGCTGAAAGAACTCATGGAAATAGAAGTGGATGTCGGGATAAGGGTATCCCGACCTACAGATGCCGTAGAGGTGATCAAATGCCTCTTTTTTATATTCTCAACAGTGATGAAATAATAGAAACACTAACAAATCGATTTCCATCCCCTTCTACCGTTTGCCTAAAAATGGATCACAATATTTATTTATCCCCTACCATGAATTGTTATACTGTAGTTATCACTCTATTTATGCATCTGGTACTTGACACCTCCCTTTTTCATTGATAGCAAAAAGGAAAAACGATGCAGACACTTCACCTTGAACATCTTAACAGAAATGCATATATCGACTCTATCTCACAGATCAATGACAAAAAAAGTCTTGGGTTTGCAAACATGGCACTAAAGTGGTGGGATCGGCACTTCAGCTGGAACGCACACGGATGTATTGTACTCACAAATGAAAAAGAAGAACATCTTAGTTATATCTTCTACAAAATAGACCGTTACCATGAATATATCACTATTCATAACATCTTCACTCCGCTGAAATTCAGAAGACATGGTTATGCCAGTAAACTCTTCAAGCTTGTTTTCAAGATAGCCGAAAAGAACCATGTCAGTCGTTTTCGTATCACATGTGTACCACAGTCATTGAGCTTTTATCTCACATTTGGTTTCGTCTATTGGGGCATTAACACCCAGGGAGACTACTACTGTGATCTACCGCTGCCGGAAGGTGGGATCGATAAAATAGACAAAATGATAAAAGATTCTGAGCCCGAAGAATTGGCCGGGAAATACTTTAACAGTATTATCTCAAAGGTCAAAGGCAATGTAGAAGAACTTGATGATCTGCAGAAAGCACAATATAAAGAGGATAAGAAGAAACTTGCAGAGAGTTATCTATACGATGAACTCATGTTGATTGAAGAAGAAAAACTGGACGATAAAGCGTAAAGTCGCATATGGAACCGATGTGTCACATGCCCCGTATGGATTCCCAAATACAATTTAAAAACCAGTCAGATATGAAAAATCATCTTTTCAAAAAGTGTTTCCACCCTCTTTGAGAAAATGAGTTTCGTAACACTATAAAGCCTCTTTAGCACATTTTACGATATATCATTACGTATTTAGCAATAAAGCGCTTTATAGTCTCTCTTTTGTACTTGTTTTAATCCCAAATCTACTCCCTGTCAAACTCTTTATTATTCCCATTCCGTTTCATTCGTATAGTCCGTTAGATCATAAACAAAATCCAATTCATTTTTGTACCCGAACCCGTCACCTTCCAACTCATCCAAATGGTGGATATAGTGGTTAAACTCAAAATCTTCTACCTCGATAATGTCACAGTCATACATGTTGTCTCCTTTTATATTTAGTATGCTTACACTTATCCTATTACACTTTTCATTCCCGAAAAATCGGCAGAAATATGCAATTTTCATACTAAAAAAAACAAAAGACGACAAAAATGTCGTATTTGTTATATTCGTACCCTAATTGGAGGTGATTTTGTATATTTCCCCTCGTCTCCAAGCTCAAGAGTGTAGTGAAATAAGAGGGATTTTTCGCGTAGGGTGCGTAACCACGCACCAAAATATTGGGTTTTTAACTGGTTGCAGGGTCGTATCGTTCTTAGATGATGGGGGAATAAAAAAATTGAAAAGCAATAGAGGGAAAATGGACTAGATCTCACACGCTTCGACAAAACAGCCGTTCTCCACTGAGATAACAAAGTTGTCATCCACCTCTACACTATCAAAACCGTGTCTGCCGCAAAAAGTGTTGTTGAGTGACTCTGCCCACTCATAAGCGTGTTCTTCCGCCTCTTCTTTGCTATCGAAGCTTCTGATCTGCTCCAGGTTGCGTTTTTTGGCACATGCACACAGTTTTTCTATCACTACATGGTACTTCATTATGACAACCTGCTGTTAGATACTATCAGATAGAACTGCTCTTTGACTCTATCGCACTGCTTGACCACCTGATCATGACGTTCCCTGTAGAGATCAAAGTTCTGATCCATAAACTCATACATCCTGTCTATATCGCTATAGATCTCTTCCAGGAGATTCTCTTTGATACGTTCTTGTATACCCATGATGATTCCTTTCAAAAGATATCTGCAAAAAGTATTCTATGATCCCAAACGCCTTACCAGAAAAGTCAAACGCTCCTATGGACTCTCAGCTTAATATTGAAACCTCAATACCGTGGGCTGCACCGACAGCAGCATTATAGAGTTTTCCCTCATAGGTATTGAGCGCACTTTTAAAGACCGGATAGTGTTCCCATACCTCTTTTGACCCCTCTTTTGCAAGCAGTTTGACATAAGGCAATGTCGCATTGGAGAGTGCAAACGTGGAGGTACGGGGATACGCACCCGGCATATTGGCAACACAATAGTGTACAATCCCCTCTTCTATAAATGTCGGCTCACTGTGCGTAGTAGGCCTTGAACTCTCAAAACACCCGCCCTGGTCGATCGATACATCTACCAACACACTGCCCGGTTTCATGATACCCAGCATTTCTCGTGTGATCAGTTTAGGCGCTTTGGCTCCCGGTATCAGTACCGTACCTACCACTATGTCACACTGCGGCAGTATCTGGGAGATCGTCTCCAGCGTACTGTACATGGTCGTGACATGAGGCGGCAGTACATCTTTGAGATAATGTAAACGCTCTATATTGATATCCAATATCGTCACTTCAGCCCCAAGTCCGGCAGCGACTTCAGCTGCCGCTTTACCTGCAACACCGCCGCCGAGTATCATGACTCTGGCACGTTCAGTTCCTACGGCACCGCCTGCAAGCAGGCCAAGGCCGCCGTGATAACGTCCAAGATGTACACTCCCCATCAATGACGCGATTTTGCCTGCCACTTCGCTCATCGGCTCCAGTAAGGGGAGACGCTCCTCCACCGATAGTGTTTCATAGGAAAAGGCAGCGACCTCTTTCTGCATCAACACCTCTGTCAATACCTTATCTGCTGCAAGGTGCAGATAGGTAAAGAGTGTCTGACCGTTACGCAGCAGATCATACTCGGGAGCGATCGGCTCCTTGACCTTGACGATCATCTCCGCCTTAGCAAATACCTCTGCAGCATCCGGAGTGATCACCGCTCCGGCATCCCTATAGTCCGCATCATGAAAACCGCTCCCCTCACCTGTACCGCTCTCTACGATAAGACGGTTTCCCGCCTGCACCAGTTCACGTACACCCGCAGGGGTGATAGCTACGCGAAACTCATCTGTTTTGATCTCTTTGGGTACGCCTATGATCATCTTTCCCTCCTCTCAGGAAATGACATTTACATTCCGTAGAAAATAATTGAACCTCACTTACCATTCTCTTTCATTATACAAAACATTCCTATCAAACACCCCATCAGTAGCTTCCTTCACCCACAGAGATCACATAGTTCTCATCGACCTCCACCACATCAAACTCATGCATACCGCAGAATGTTTCATTCAGCTCCTGCGCCCATGCTCTGGCTACCATCCTTGCATTCTCTTTATCATCAAATGTTTTGATCTGCGGCATCTGCTTTCTTTGTGCACATCTGCACATCTTCTCTACAACAATATGGTGTTCCATTATTCACTCCTTTTTAGATGAAATTCCCAAGCAACACGTTTCTACCGCTACACGATGTAGAAACCATCACTTTTCTTACAGTGATCAATTTGCATATTCTATTCTAGTAAGAGTATTTTTGTCCGATATTTTCATTTTTACTATCAAACCGTAGAATAAAAAGATAATAAGGAGATCCAAACCGACTGCGCATGATCTGCTGGAGAAGATGGAAAGTGAAAAGGGTTCTTCTAGAGTCATCTCACTCTAAATACTGCTGAAATGCTGAAGACGGCAACAGGTTGTCTCAAAGGAAAGGGTCAGGAGAGGCTGCTCTCCTTTGCGATCAGATAAAACTGGTCTTTAAGCTTGTTGAGCTGTTTGATCACTACTTTCTCATGTTCACCGCTTAGAATAAAATGCTGATCCATAAAATCATACATCTTATCTATATCCGTATAGATCTCTTTGAGGAGATTCTCTTTTATCTGATCCTGTATGCCCATGATAAAACCTTTCCAGTGCGATTAGTCAAATTGCGTATTTACGCAAACATCTGCTTCATTTTTTCAAACAATGCACCGGTAATACCTTTTGGTTTTGCCAGGTTCTCAATGTATTGATTGTAGCTCATATCTTTTTCTTCCAGAAATCCTTCCAGGTATTTGAGCGATGCATCCATCCCATGCTCGTTTTCAATCTCCAGCATTTTTTGATAGAGCGGTTCAATCTCTTTGAGGACACTCTTCGGTGCTGCCTGTCTATAGGCAATATAGTTACGTATCTTCCCCTCTCTGTCCCGCTGGATATCAAAGTCCGTTGTTACCCAGTAGTGGTCACCGTTTCTCGCAAGATTTTTGACAACAGCCATGATATTTTTACCTTTTTTTATACTCTCCCACATAAGATAAAAAATCGCTTTTGGCATATCCGGATGTCTGAGGATACTATGGGGAGAACCTATCAGTTCATTCTCCTTATATCCGGAAACTTCTACAAACTTCTTGTTCCCGTAAGTGATTACACCTCTTTGGTCTGTTTTACTTACAAGCATCTCTTTAGGATTGAGCTTGATTTCCTTATTTGTCGGATATGGTTTAAGCATCGACTTTATTTCCATTTTGGTTGGATGGGATTTGAGCATTGACATTGTCTCTCCTTGAGTTAAAAAAATTATCGAATATGGTATCCAGAGGATAGGCTCTTTATATAAAATAAATATGATTAAAATTTAGATATTACTAATGACAAGAATGCATATATTTTATACTTTAATGTTTAAAACATATGTATACTTATACTACATAATAAAACAGATAATGTTTATATCTCCCCCCCACCCGCTGAATAGGTGAGGGAAAAAGGAAGATTACATGTTTATCTCACTAGGTCGAAGAAGTAGTCGGTACTTGCGATACCTTTCGTCTCTTCATCCAGTTGGTCAAGCACTTTGTTTGTGATCCAAGTCAACAGGTTCAGTGCTCCGTCATATCCACTGATAGAGTATCTGTGGAGGTGGTGTCTGTCAAAGATAGGGAACCCGATATAGATAAGCGGTGTACCAGTATCTCTCATCAACTCTTTACCATAAGAGTTACCGATCATAAAGTCAACCGGCTCTGTAAAGAGAAGAGATCTCATATGCCACAAGTCTTTACCAGCCCATACATGGCAGTCTGCTGCAGCCGGAGAAGTATCAAGCAATGCTCTCATCTCATCTTCCCAACCTCTTGGGGCATTGTGACAAAGCACGTGAGTCGGCTCAGCACCCATCTCCAGTAGGAATGAAACTGCTCCGATAAGGAAGTCAGGGTCACCCCAGATAGCGAATTTTTTACCATGCATATATGGATAAGAATCCTGCATAGCATCTACAAGTCTACCACGCTCTACTTTGAGAGACTCAGGGATCTCTTTGCCTGTAAGCTCAGCAAGCTTCATGACAAACTCATCTGTCCCTTTAAGACCGATTGGGTTACATGTAGTATTCTCTTGCTTCCAACGCTTAGAGATCATCTTCATTGTTTTCGGCGTAGTGTACTTTTGCAGTGAGATCGTCGCTTTAGCATTGATCGCATTTGCTGCATCAGCTATCTTCGTACCACCGGCGAACATACTATACTCACCAGCAGGCATATCCCACTGGTCAGAGTGGTCACCCAACATGACATAGTTTGCGCCGAATTCTTCGGCGATATGTTTTACTGATCTAAGTGAACCGATATACGTTTCAAAACCAGGAATGATGTTGATCGTATCAGTTTGCTCACCTTTTGCAGCAAGCTGTTGAAGCGTACCCTGCATCATGTTATCGTAACCAGTGATGTGGCTACCTACGAATGATGGTGTGTGTGCATACGTCACAGGGAAGTCTTCCGGAAGGAACTCTCCACCGTCTTCTTCTTTTGCAGAGGTGATGAAGGCATTCAGGTCATCACCGATAACTTCCGCCATACAGGTCGTTGATACCATGATCATATCCGGTTTATAAAGCGCCGCACAGTTTTTCAAACCGTCTTTCATGTTCACAAGACCACCGAATACCGCTGCATCTTCTGTCATAGAGTCAGATACACATGGTGTCGGCTCTTTGAAGTGTCTTGTAAAGTATGATCTGAAGTATGCCACACATCCGTGTGAACCGTGTACATATGGCATTGTGTTCTCAAAACCAAGTGCTACCATCACGGCACCAAGCGGTTGACATGCTTTCGCAGGATTCACCGTGATCGCCTCTCTGGCAAGGTTCTTCTCACGGTAGTCCCAAGTCTTCGTCCACTCAGCGATCTCTTCAACTTTGGCAGGGTCAACCGCACCCATACCACCTTCAAACTCTTTTTTGTCCGCGAGTACTTTTTTGTACTCCGGTTTCTGAAACAGTTTCTGTCCGTTTACGATATTTTCTACTTCTTGCATTATGCTTCCTCCGCTTTATCCCATGGTGCAGTACTGTGTGCCCATACAGGAGAGTTCATTGCAAGATCCATGTCTTGTGCAAAGATTGCAAATCCGTCATACCCATGGTACGGACCACTATAGTCCCAAGAGTGCATCTGTCTGTACGGCAGACCCATTTTTTGGAACACGTATTTCTCTTTGATACCTGATGCTACGAGATCCGGCTGAAGTTTCTTAACAAATGCTTCAAGCTCATATTCGTTCACGTCATCATAGATCACTGTAGATCTCATGATCTCGTCTTTTGTTCTCTTGTAGTCATCATCGTGCGCAAACTCGTACCCAGTACCGATCACTTCCATACCAAGATCTTCATAGGCACCGATCACGTGTCTCGGTCTAAGACCACCGACAAACAGCATGACCTGCTTACCTTCGAGTCTCGGCTTATATTTGTTGATCACACCGTCAACCATCGGTTGGTACTTCGCGATCACCTCTTCACATTTTTGCTGGATACTCTCATCAAAGAATGAAGCGATCCTTCTGAGTGACTTGATCGTCTGTGTAGGACCGAAGAAGTTATACTCCATCCAAGGTATACCGTACTCTTTCTCCATATGACGGGAGATATAGTTCATTGATCTATAACAGTGAAGCAAGTTAAGTTTCACTTTTGGAGTAGCTGCCATCTCTTTAAGTGTAGCATCTCCTGACCATTGAGCAACAACTCTAAGACCCATCTCTTCAAGAAGGATACGGCTTGACCAGGCATCACCACCGATGTTGTAATCCCCGATGATCGCCACATCGTAATCCGTTTGCTCGATCGCATCACCAAGTGTATCTATTTGACCGTCAAAAACGTAGTCTCTTATCGTATCGTTCGCGATATGGTGACCAAGTGACTGAGAAACCCCTCTAAACCCTTCACAGTTTACCGGTACGATAGTCTTTCCGGTTTTCTTTGCATATACTTTTGAAGTTGCATTGATATCATCACCGATCAGACCGATTGGACACTCAGACTGAACTGTGATACCATTGTTAAGCGGGAAAAGAGAATCGATCTCTTCGAAACACACTGCGAGTTTCTTATCCCCACCAAATACGATATCTTTCTCTTGGAAGTCTGAAGAGAAGTTCATCGTAACAAATGTATCGACACCGGTAGTACCGATATAGTAATTACGACGACCTGCTCTTGAGTACTGACCACAACCGATAGGACCGTGAGAGATATGGATCATATCTTTTACAGGACCCCATACAACCCCTTTGGAACCTGCATATGCACATCCACGTTGACTCATTACGCCCGGTACGGTCTTTTTGTTCGATCTTACGTTACCACAAGTCTTTTGACTCTCATCTTCCGGACCACCCACACCGAGGTGTTTAGCACGGTTTTTCGCAGCTTTGGCAGGATAGGCTTTAAGTACCTCTTCTACCGCAGCTTTCTGTTTTGATTCTAATGTTTCTGGACCCATTGTATTCTCCTCTTTGCTTTTGACTATTACGCCGCTTTAACTCTGAACTGTTCCATAGAGTCGAATTTCTTACAAAGATCCATTGTTTCGTCATCAGAATCAAGTCTTTTAGAAAGCTCAGCCATTTGATATCTGTTTGTATATACGAGATACTTCTCACCATCTTTAGCTATATATGTTTCATCTTTAAGGTAAGCAGCCAGTGCTTTGAACATGAAAGTGTCTTTGTTTGTATAGGTGATCTTCTGAACCTCTTTACCTCTAAGACCCATCTCAAGCTCGATTGCTGTGATATCATCGATACCAACCTCAGCCACCTGTGCGTCAAGTTTTTCTACTACTGCTGTATCTTCAATCGAATTCCCCATATCTGCCGGGAAGTGGAAACCTAAAATAAACATCTTTTCTCCTTTGTCTGTTATTTTCTTTTCATTATTGAAAGTGTTTTTAGGGACTCCTCAAAAGAGGAGTTCTGAACCTCTAAGAGGTCGCATAATGTGATAAGCTTGATAGGATTAAGCTTCAGCTGATTTACCTACTTCATCTTCAAGACACTCTTCTTCAAGACCGAATTCCATAAGAAGGTCTTCAAGATCATCCATCTCAAGCGGTGTAGGGATCACTTTCATATCATTTTTAATGATCTTTCTAGCAAGCTCTTTATACTCGAGTGCCTGGTCAGATGTCGGGCTATACTCAACAACTGTCATTCTTCTAAGCTCAGCGTGTTGTACGATGTTGTTTCTTGGTACAAAGTGAATCATTTGAGTTCCAAGATCTTTTGCCAATGCAGTTGCAAGATCGTACTCTCTATCTGTCATACGAGCGTTACAGATAAGACCTGCAAGTCTAACACCACCAGTGTTCGCATACTTCAAAATACCTTTTGAAATGTTGTTCGCAGCGTACATTGCCATCATCTCACCAGACATAACGATGTAGATCTCTTGCGCTTTACCTTCACGGATCGGCATTGCAAATCCACCACATACAACGTCTCCAAGTACGTCATAAGATACGAAGTTTAGACCTTCTTCTTCATATGCACCCTCTTCCTCCAGGAAGTTAATCGCAGTAATTACCCCACGACCTGCACAACCAACACCTGGCTCCGGTCCACCTGACTCAGTACAGTTGATCCAACCACCTGGAGCTTCAGGAGCAAAGATTCCAGCACCCGGTTTACACGCATCTTCCAGTTCTAGATCCTCAACTGTACCCATTTCAGCAGCAAGCTGAAGAATAGTTGACTGCGCTTTCTCGTGAAGGATAAGTCTTGTTGAGTCTGCCTTAGGGTCACAACCAACGATCATAATGTTTTGATCAAAGAAGTGAGCCATTGATGCAAGTGTGTTTTGAGATGTAGTAGATTTACCAATCCCACCTTTTCCGTAAAAAGCTATTTGACGAAGTTCTGACATAGTTTCTCCTTATGTTGTAATCTTACTTCACCAAACACTAGTGCAGAATCCGTTCCCGGTTTTTTCAAGGCATAAGGACAACAACAATGACCAAACTCCGACAAACGACAAAAAGGACACAATTTTGTAGGAATAGGATATGCAAGATCGGGATTTGTGTAAAAATGTAGGTATTTACCCCTTCTCTCACTCCCCTGCGTCAAATTTGTAGTATCCATACAACATAAAGATAAAAAGCTTACATTATTAGGTATAGGAGAGAAGAGATAAAAAAGATCAAATTTTATACACCCCTCGAATTGGTCCGGTTATTTCAAGAATAAGATGTGAGCGTATAGAGAAAAAAGTATTTGAAGGTCCAGCACTGCCAAACCTGCTGCTATCTATTTGTAATGGATTTGGAAGTGGAGACTTTATCCTAGTGTATCCTGTGGATAGCTCCACCTAAAAGTAAGATATATCCCTCGTCCCCCAAGCTCCAGCTTGGGGATGCAGACCTTGACTGTGAACCAAAAATAACCATATACGCTCCCAAGTCTAAAGCTTGGGAGCGAGAGGAGTCTCTTCTATAGTTTGCTATTATTAACTGATTCAGCTATAATGACTCTATCAAAGATGATTTAGAGTTTCATCTTAGGCAAGATTTTTATTGCTTACTTACAGTTTACAGTATTATCCTCCCAAAAGAACACTCCGTATTATATTTTGAACATTTCAGTAATGATATGTATTAACAACTAAAGGAATTGCAATGGCAACTCAAGTAAATGGAACAGTAAAATGGTTCGACAGTGAAAAAGGTTTCGGTTTTATCGAACAAGAAAATGGTGGCAAGGATGTATTTGTACATTATCGCAATATCAATAACGAAGGTTATGGTCGTGTTTCTCTTAATGAAGGGCAAAAAGTTACTTTTGAGATCGGCGAAGGACAAAAAGGCCCGCAGGCTGAAAACGTTACTGCTCTTTAAGCGTATTAATTCATGGGCAGAGAAATCTGTCCATAGCTTCAACAATTTACGAAAGTGACGATAGGCCTTTTTCGTAAATTGCTTAAAGGAAACGTATGAAAAGTAGAGAAACTGTTTTAGAAGCGTTACATGAAGGTAAAACTCTCATCAGTAGTGTCACAGGGTTGGAATATACTATGATTAAAGGTGTATTGCATACACGCCATCAAGAAAGCAGTAACTGGAAGCAAAGTGAACTTACATTCAATAATCCACCATCTTGGTTAAACCTACAAATTATAGAAAAAAATAAACGCACTGATAAATGAACAAAGTCTCAACTCTACTGATTTAGATTATAATATTCTAATCTCATATTTAAAAATAGTGTTTTGATAGTAAAACTTCATGAGTATATATCATTAAAGATTTTTGTTATTACATTTGAAGTTCCCATAGATAAAGAGAAAATCCATCTACTAACCCTATATAATATAAAACAATGGATTAAATTTTTAATATAAAAATAAAAAGTAATAGATTTTGAAGAAAAAGGCTCGTGGAATAACCTTTCTTAATGTAGCATCATTTTAATTTTCGGCTAAAAATTTTTTAGCATCTTCTATTTTGACTGCCGACTTTGAACATGCAGTTTCAAGTGATTCATGATTATTTAAAAGTCTGATTAGAACTTCCAATCTTCGTTCATATGATATATTTTTGATTGACATATTTTCTCCTTTTTTCATAAATTTGGTTGCGGGAGGCGGATTTGAACCACCGACCTTCGGGTTATGAGCCCGACGAGCTACCAAACTGCTCTATCCCGCGTTCATTACGCTATAACAAAAAATAAATAAATTGATTTAATTCAGATATTAGAAAGATATAGTAAGAAGGAAAGTATACCTATATGAACTTAAAATAAGATAAATTTATTTTTATCATTGTTAAAAACAAATACTTTACTTAATCAAACAAACCTCTAGCCTATCTATGGGTGACTTCATTTCGTTCATAGACTCTCAAGCTGGTGAAGCTTGGGAGCGAGTAAGCTATTCAAAACCTCTCTTCCCTCTCCGATATCTCAGATAGACAACTATGACCGTCGAACTCGCAAAAATCTTAATGGCATTTCCTATGATAAGCGGCAGGCTCTCAATCTGTATGGAGTAGACAAGCCACATGACACCAATAGCAAAAATGATCACATAGGTCCAGATCGAGACATCTTTTGCCTCTTTGAGTCTTATGATCTTTATCGTCTGTAAAATCGGATTGAACTCCAGGATCGTGGAGGTAATAAGCATCATTTCAAACGGTGTAATCGTCATGAACTCTCCTTGCTGCTTGGTATGATTAGACTATATCATACTTTGAACATAGAAGTTGTAAGGTGGGTTGGCAAACCCACCCTACGCAAATATTCACTCTCATTTCATCACTCCAGAGAATATAATAGGAGGCAAATGATTACCTGTATAATATCCTGACATCCACCCTCATATGAAGAAATCAACCATGGTGTCGGGGTGAGGACACCCCGACCTACACTACTACAACCCCTATTCAGTAAACAACTGTCATCCCGAACGACCTTGTACCCCACTTACGCTTTAGCGACAGGGGTATCGGCATTTCACCCCAAGGGCATTTCCTCTCTTCGTTCAGGGCAAGTGCCAGATAAGCGAAGCGATGAGAAGCGTTAAGCAAATGACACCTGCGTGTCGTTTGTAGCTTCGGAACCAAAGGCGATGTGCTTCTGCACCGCCGGAGGATTAGCCACAATGCTTTTTTCTGAAGAAACTTTTGCTTACGCAAACCGCATCTGCTAGTTTTGCACCCCAAGGGTACTTCCTTCGGGCGCAAGTTTTTTCTCTTAGTGAAGCGTAGCGGTGACGAAGTCATCACTCTCTTTGAGAAAAAAATGAAGAGGAAAACACCGCCTCATATCATACTACGAGGAAGTTTGATTAAATATACTCGCCATCTAACGATGGATTTAGAGTTTTATGACAATTAGATTGAGGTGATATGGAAGCAAGTAGTAGGAGATTTAGATTCCTACCGTTCCAAATATTTCATTGAGAGCTCTACAAGACGTGAGGAGAGCTCATGGTTCGAATCGACAAACTCGATATGTTTCATCTCCTCAAGGTGGTGCCGTTCCTCATCGGTATCGACCTTGACAACGATCTTGGCATCATGATAATACTCGAGCACTGCTTGCGAGATCAGGCTTTTTCTGACTTCACCCAGTACCGTGATGATGATACTCGAACTCTCTTCTACTTTCAAGGACTCCATAACAGGACGTTTATTGAGGTGTCCGAAGTATGCCATAAAGCCTATCCTTCTTGCCAGCTGTACATGATGCAGGTTATCTGAGATAATGACAAAATCGATGCACTTTTCACGAAGGTCTTTGGCTACTGCCCTACCCAATGTACCGAAACCGGCAATGATGATATGGTTTTTCTTGT
Source organism: Sulfurovum sp. MH2-6 (assembly GCF_058374785.1). Taxonomy (NCBI): domain Bacteria; kingdom Pseudomonadati; phylum Campylobacterota; class Epsilonproteobacteria; order Campylobacterales; family Sulfurovaceae; genus Sulfurovum; species Sulfurovum sp. MH2-6. The sequence continues at coordinate 917,102 of NZ_CM178170.1, read as the reverse complement.
TGATCGGGCTGATCACATCCGATTCATAAAACTCCTTTTGGAAATAAGAAGAGATCTTATAGATGTTGTTAAGGATAAACGGGCTCACGATCATCGTCAAAAAGATCGTAATGAGCAGCAGATTTGCCAGATCTTTTCCGATGAGATCATGGGAAGAGGCCATATCCAACACCACAAAACCAAAACCACTGATCTGAGAGAGTGCCAGGGCAGTCTTGATAGAAGTGTTGGTATCGTTATTCCTCTTCACGATCAGATAAGTCACCGCTGTTTTTGTCAGCATAGCCAGTATGAAAAGGAACACTACCGTACCAAGGTTTGAAAACAGATAGAGCATATCTATCTTCGTACCCACACTGAAGAAGAAGATACTCAAAAGCAGATTTTTATAACTCATGATATCCGATTCGACCTTCATGTGGTACTTCGTATCCGCGATGAGTACACCTGCGATAAATGCACCGAGCGAATAGGTAAACCCTATCTCATGCGTCAGTATCGACATCCCTATCACGATCGCAAATATCGCTCCCAGAAAAATCTCTTCAAGCTGGGTATGTGCAGCAAAGCGCAGTGTCGCTTCTACGACCTTGTCTCCGATAAAGTAGATAAATGCAGCGATAAAGAGCGTCGCCAAAAGCGTCTTAAGCGCTAGCTCCGTCACCGTAACATCAGAATCGCTGGAGAGAAAGGTCAAGAGCAGCAAGATAGGAATGACCGCCAGATCCTGGAAGATCAATACACCCACGACTTTTTTACCGTAAGGGGTCACGATATCCTTGGACTCCTGAAGATAAGGCATAATGATCGCAGTCGATGAGAGGGAAAACGCCAGTGCAACGATAAGTGCTGTCAGAAAGTCCAGTTCAAACAGATAGGAGCCCAGAATATAAAAGAGCAGTGAACTCAGCACCATCTGTAGTGCGCCTGTAACGAGGAGTGTATCTTTCATCTTTTTGATCTTCTCAAAGCTCAGCTCCAGCCCGATGGTGAACATCAAAAATACGATACCGAATTCACCGACCAGATCCAGTGCATCGATCTTTATCGTGTTGAAATCAAAGAGATAACTGATGATCGTACCGGTAAAAATATATCCGACGATATGTGAGACATTGTATTTTCTAAATAGAATGTTCAGCAGAGTGGCTAGAAAGATAGTGGCAAAGATCGCTAAGAGTAAAGTTTCCATGCCGGGATTATAATCAGTTTTTAGAGCGTTTATCTCAATTTATTGTCTATTATTTATACAATTTGAGACCTGTTACGCTTTATAGTGATACATCTTCAGATGTGTCTGATGGAACCCGCGTCTGGTATAGAAACGCAAAGCATTGGCATTGTCTTCATCAGCGGCAAGCTGTATACGCTTGTATCCATACTCCTGTGCGACGGCTCTGATCTTGTTGATGAGACGGCTTCCCACACCCATCTTTCTGTACTCCTCTTTGACCACAAGGTCTTCGATCTGACCGATATAGTCACCCTCAGCACTGGAGATGAGACGCTGCATCGTCACCATACCAACCACTGCGCCTTCATGCCTGGCAACCAAAAGCTCTTTTCCCTTGCTGTGAAAAAGCTTGGTAATCCCTGCCAATTGTTTATCAAAATCTATTTTAAAATCCTGTTCGATAGCAAAAAGGATACTGAGCAGATGTGCCATCTCTTCAAGGTCCTCTGCTTTGGCATTCTCTATCGTGATCCCTCTTTTCATATGTATATCACAGATCTCCGGCTGCAAGATATCGACTACTTTTCTAGCTCCATTACTCAAAGGATTATCATCGATATAAAGCGTGTTCAATTCTGTTAGGTTAGCCATACTGTCCGGAAGATCCACGATCTCATTGCCATCAATATCCAGCTCTTTTAGTTTTATATAATGACCAATCTCATCAGGTATTTTCCTCAGTTCATTGGATGAGTAACATAATGTACTCAGATGCTCATAATTCAACGGAACCCAACTTTTCAGTCCACATCCATCACAGGAAAACTCCTGGAGAAACGGAGCAAAATCATCACTCACTTCAATATGCTTGATAGGGTTAAAGTCCAGTACGATACTTCCAAGCTCTTCAAGCCCCTTCAGCCCTATCCAATACAGTCTGTTAGAGGAGAGGTCAAGCACATCAAGACCAAGGGTAAAGAGCTTATCATCAATATGCTCTATAAGATTGTCCGAGAGTTTCAGTTCTACCAGACTTTTCATCTCTCCTATCGTCTCAGGAATTTGACTGATCATATTCCCGGAGAGGTCTAAACGTTGTGCATCGGGTAAATGAGAGAACAAGTTGGTTACATCTTTAAGATAGTTATTTGAGAGGTTTAAACTTCTTAGTTGATTGTCACGGTTCAACACCCCATCCACCGTTGTGATGGCATTGACACTAAGATCAAGGACACGAAGCTCACTATACGCTTTGAGTTCACTGACATCATCAAGCATATTCCCACTAAGATTGAGCGAACGAATCGGCATAGAGGTAAGCACCTTCGGCAGTTTGCTGAAGTGGTTTCTTCTTAGATCGATATTACTCAGCTTGGTCATAGAGGAGAGAGAGTCGGGAAGAGACTGCAGCTGATTGTTTGAGAGATTCAGCGTAATCAGCTCACTCAATATGCCAAAGCTCTCAGGCAGTTCACTTATAGAAAGTCCACTCAAATCCAATCGTTTAATCTCATGCGGTACAGCGATAGAGTCATCGATAACCTTATGCTCTAAAAGCCATACTTTTAGATCCATCCAACTCTTTTGACTCACTTTAGTCTCCTTCTATCAAACGTCGGGTACGTTCTAATCGATTTTCGATCAGCATCTCGATCTCGTCATAATCATACTTACCAAACTGCTGCATATCATAAAGTCTCATCAAGGCGGTACGACAACAGGTTTTGTTGCATTCGGTAACCAGCTTTTTGGCTTTTTTGAACGGCAGTGAGGTGTTTTGAAAGATATCGATTGCCTCTGCTACGCTCTTCTCTCCGCACTCACAGATCTGCATCCGGAGGATCTCTTCTTTACTGCTCACCATGACGCCTTTAAGCAAGTGAAGAGTGAAAGTTTGTTTTTCTTGGAAAAACAAATGATCAAGTTATTGCAAAATATATCCATCAATATTCCCCTTTTTCTAAGAACAAAGCATTGTTTTACAATGCTTACCGACACTTTTCACTATTCACTACTCGTTATTCACTTCTCCGCAGAGCGGAGATATTACAGTCCGTTCTCTGCTTTAAACGTGTTCGCTTCTGTAACTGCAGCAACAAGCTTCTCGCTCAGTTCAGGCATTTTGTCGAAATCGGTCCAGAGTGTATCCTCTACGATATCATGGATCTCTGATGCGATCTCCACCGCCATACGTTTACGTTTTGCCAACTCTTTTTTCAATGTTTTTGTTTCTTCTGACATGTTTTACTCCTTTTAAAATTTAATAGTTTCACGATCATCAATACCGTAAAAAATGCATATTTCATTCTTGAACTGACAAATATACTTTTAATATCGATAATGAACCCGTAGGTCGGGATACAACGACAACCCACCCTACGCGATCTTATGTACCTCTATACACTCTGCTTCGGCTTTTCGAAGTGCAATAAAAGAACTCTCCGTCATCACCTGTACCGTACTTTTGAACAAGCCGTAGTGCTTTACACAGATAGATTCATTCTCTGCAAGTCCCAGTGAACAGAGACGGTTTTTAAGTGAACCACCTATATGGATCGCATCGATCATCGCTGTTTCTCCCACATCCAATTCATGTAACAACATCTCTGACTCCTCTTTTTGTTGCAGGGTGGGTTTGGCAACCCTACGAATCTTCACAATGAAAATGCATAAATATTTTCAAAACGAACATCACTGCCGCCATAACTCATATGGACAAAACGCTGTTTGTTTTGAAAATGAAAACGCTCATACAGGTCAACCACATGTTTGTTCCCTAATGGAACATCTGCCACGACCTTTTTAAGTCCTCTGAAATAGAGAACACCTTTCATCATCTTTTCCGCTTCCTCTTCATGCCCTGCCCTGACCTGCCACGGCCCCAGATAGACCTGTCTGGCATTGACTACGCTTGAGTGCTGAAAACCGTTAGGGAGAGCAAACTTCAAAGAACTGTGACGCTCCATCTCGTCTGTAAGAAACTCCAGCCTATTTTCATTGAATGTCTCTTGATCAATCTTTTTCATAATGCTTTCGAAGTCACTGCTATCAAGCTCTTTGGCATGAGCATTGGTAAAATTGAACGGTGGGACTTTCCCTACATTGAGAAAACGTCCTATCTCCATCTGTGCCTCAAAACCGTAGGATTCAAAAAATGGAACCAAAGCAGGATTTGAATGTACATAGATACGTTGAAAATCATTTTTAAGTACACCTATCAATGTATCAGCCAGCCTTTTTCCGATACCCTGTTTTTGGTACTCCGGTTTTACCATAAAGTACTTCATCTGTGCACTATGTTCAAACTCTATGGCCAGGATAGCTCCGATCAGCTGACCGTTATCATATGCGCCATAACACAAATGAGGAGAATGCATGATCATCAGTTTGATGTGATAACCGTCAACCAGCCAACCCACATCATTGGCGATCGTCACAAGATCATTGACATCGGTAAATTTCAACCAACCTATAAACATACGCTATCCCTGTAGAGATGAAGCAGTTCGGTATCATCCAGTACTCTTTTACGGGAAGTCACGATCTCTCTGATTGCCGGCAGCAGGTTTTTAAGCGATGATTTGTCTGCATCGATTCCAAGTGACTTTAGATGATACATGATCGTAGAAGTTCCGGAGTGCTTTCCGATAGGAAACTCTCTGTGTCCCCCTACTTCGATGGCATCGAACGGCTCATAGGCACTGCCATGTTTCATCATACCGTCTGCATGGATACCGCTTTCATGGGCAAAAAGTCTTTCACCGATGATCGGTGCATTGGGAGCCAGATGTATATTGGCTGCTTTTGCTACCGTATCTATCAAAGTCCGTATTGCAACCGCATCGATCTTTCTGTTCTCACAGTATAGGTGTTTAAGTGCCATACTGATCTGTTCAAAAGAAGCATTCCCTGCTCTCTCTCCTAACCCGATTACTGTAGTGTTGACAGATATTGCTCCGGCATCCAGTCCGCTTATGGCATTGGCATTGGCAAGACCATAGTCATTGTGCGTGTGCATCTCGATGGGCAGAAGGTCCAGACGGCTTAGCCTGCTGATCGTATCAAACGTTCTCGACGGTGTCATGATACCGACCGTATCACAGTAGCGAAACCGGTCTGCACCTACTGCATTCCCCAGTCTCATCACCTCTTCTATAAATTCAAGTGAAGCACGTGATGAGTCCTCTGCCCCGATGCAGACATAGACCCCTTCCTGTTTTGCCGCGGTTACCACCTCTTCAAGCTGTCTCAACATTCTCTCTTTGTTACCGCCGAACTTCACATCGATCAGAATATCCGAAACCGGTATAGAGAGATCAACCGCCTTCACGCCACAGGCGATAGAGGCTTCCAGATCATGCATCGTGGCACGGTTCCATGTCATCATCTGGGCATCAAGACCCAACGCCAAAAGCTCTTTGATATCTTCCTGCTCACAGACTCCCATCGCCGGGATACCGATCTCAAGTTCATCCGCACCGCATGCGACGAGCCCCTGTGCGATCTCAAGCTTTTCCCGGGTATTGAAGGCGACATACGGTGCCTGTTCCCCGTCTCTTAACGTTGTATCATTGATCCATGCCATCTTTTCTTCCTTATTGTTTCCATCACATCCGTAGGGTGGGTTTGCTAACCCACCAAAATTAATATCTAAGCAAATTGTCAAAACGGTGGGTTGGCAAACCCACCCTACGCAAAGGATATTTAATTCGCCTCCAGCTCCTCTGGCAGGTTGAAGTACTTGCGTGTTGCTTTCAGTACTGAAGCTTCGATCGGCTCAAATGCGTAACTCTGATCTGCGATCAATCCTGCGTTTGCCAGATCATCCTGAGGACATCCCCCGATCTTGGCAGTGAGGATCAGTTTACAGTCTTTGAGTTTTTCGATAATGCCATCGATCGGATTGGCTCCATCCGGTCCGGCACAGTACTCATATTCCACTTTTCTGTGATGGATAAATCTGATACCCCTATCTCCGGCCTCATAGATCAGGAACTCTTTGACCGAACCGAAGTGCTGGTTGATCATCCCTTCACCTGCCGTCGTGACCGCAACAAGGATCGTCTGACCGTCACTGCTTAGATCTTCTTTCTCTTTGCGTACACGCTCATTGGCTTTATCAAGGAAGAACCTGAACTCTTCGATCTTCTCCTGCGTCTCCTTACGTCCTTCAAGATCATACTTGACCTCAAGGTCATCAAAACTCATAGTCGCAAACGTATCTTTTGTAAACTCCTGGCCTCTGTCCTCACCGATAAGTCCTACGGCATCGGCACGACACTGACGACAGTGCTGCATCAGCTTCATATCCATACCGCACGCTTCCTGTACCTCCATCTGCTGCTGGTCAGTAGCACTTGGGACACCGTCAAGACCAAACTTCGTACCGTGTTCAGGTTCGGAGATGATCGGCATAATATTATGGAGGAATACACCGATCTCTTTTAGCTTTTTAGCCACTTCCGGAAGGTGCTTGTCATTGATACCCGGGATCAATACCGAGTTTGCCTTGATCAAGATACCGTTTTCAACACACTTCTTCATCCCCTCAAGCTGACGTTCCAAAAGGATCTGTGCCGCCTCTTTCCCGTAGTAACGCTTATTGTTATAGAAGATCCAAGGGTAGATCTGAGAACCGATCTCTCCGGTAGTATCCACACTGTTGACCGTCACTGTGACATGGTCGATATTATACTTGACCATCTCATCCACAAATTTTGGAAGCTCCAAACCGTTTGTAGAGAGACAAAGTTTCAAATCAGGTGCTTTCTCTCTGACCAGTTCAAAGGTCTTAAATGTCTTTTCGGGGTTTGCAAGAGCATCACCGGGACCTGCGATCCCAAGTACGCTCAGACGTTGTACCTCTCCACCAACATACATCACTTTTTTTGCAGATTCTTCCGGAGTAAGTCTTTCACTTGTAACTCCAGGACGGCTCTCATTGGAACAGTCATATTTACGGTTACAGTAATTACATTGTATATTACATGCAGGAGCTACCGCAACATGTATACGTGCATAGTGATGGTGCGCCCCCTCAGAATAACATGGATGGTTATGAATCTTCTCCTGAATATCCTCAGGCATAAAATTTTCTGCCGGATTACTAGAACAACAACTCATTGTTTCTCCTTTTCATTATATATATTCAGAATGACCTCGCATCATGTAGCTATGTATCATCTCTACAGCAATAAATGCAAGATGTGTTCCAACCCAACTCCTATGGTCACCATCCACTTCTTACACCTATCATGACAATTTTGTAGTTTTTTGAATGAAAATGGAATGACTTGTATTTTTGTACGCTTCTTTATCTCTTTCATAGTGGAATACTATTTGCATTAGAGTTACTTAAGAAATTGTAAAAGGTGAAGAGTATGCGTGTAGTGATCCCTGTCAAAAACAGAACAGATGTTTTTCATGACAATATGTTTAAAGCACCGCTTTTTGCAGTCTATACGATTGATCATATTGAACCCAATGTCTATTGCACATGTATAGATATTATCAACAATCCATATAGCAGCCCTGATGATATCAGTCCGGAACACTTTGAAAACCATGGTATCTGCGATCCGGAAAGCTGTACGATGGAACATATCACAGAACACTATATTTTAAGCCATAGAATGAAGAGCTGTGATTATGTCCTTGCAGATCATTTCTGTGCAAATATGACAAAGGCATTACAGGAAAAGGGAGTTGCTATCTATAAGATCTCTCCTTTTTTACATTCACCGGATATCGCAATCAAAAATTTTATTTTAGGAGTCTCACTTGCAAGTAAATTACAACACATACACTTTAGAACTTGAGGATATTCCCATGGATATAGGTTACGCATCAGAAAAAATTACATTGTACGATGAAAAGAATACGAAACACAGTGTTGGCGGGCACAACGGGAAAACACAATTGATCATCTCTCTGCCTTTTATCAACAAAACAGTAAAAGATGAGCTAAAAGAGATCGATACACTCCTCTCATCAGAAGAAGAGAATGGGGTAGAGTGCCACCTGGTCGTCGCCAATGAGAAGCACGCAGATCCACACCTGGAACATATGGACTTTCTCATTGATAAAGAGGGTGAGTTTGGAGACTGGTACGGTATCAGACTGCATGGGGACCTACTGGAGGGGGAGTTCACCAAGTCGCTGATGCTCATCTCAAAAGACGGTGCGCTCTTTTACGATGAGTATCCACACGATGTCAGCAGTGCTTTCAATCACGATACGCTGCTCAGAAAGCTAACAGCAGCACAAACCTGTTATACAGGGAAAGGATGTCACTAATGACAGCACTTACAATCGATGACACCATCGAAACGATCAAAAAAGAACTAAGAAACCAAACCACTGTGCCCTACTTCGGTATGGGTATTTTCGAAGGTACGAAAACAAAAGAGGGTGAACAGATGCCCTATGACTCAGACTCTATGATCCTGATGATGAATAACGGCAGGGCAATGAGTGACAGGCTGATGTTCGAATACTCCAGGGCAGCGATGCACCTTGAGCAGAGAAGAGGGGTTGACTATATCCAGCAGATGATGAACTGGATCTATACCAAAGAGTTCGACCCTACACAACTGCAAAAAACCATTCTCAATATGCAGCCGCGCTATATTATCGATACAAACCGTGACAGCAAGATCCAAGAACTGCTCGCTTATGAGCCCCATACCCTCATCATCGGAAAGTCCAGGATACTGAACAATGACTACAGGTATGAGATCTTCGAGTGGGATATGGAGGATCAAAAATATTTTCAGGTAGAAGAGGAGGCACTCGATGATGCAAAAAAAATTCTCTTTAAACCGATGGGAACCCCACTGCCGGAACCGAGTTTTGTGATATCGGATGCAGACTATGTGGATTGGCTGACTGAAGCGATGGGCGGATTTGCCGTACCTTCCGTACTGAAAACCTATAGAAAGACAAAAAAATATCTCTTTTTAGGTACAGCCTTTGACCGTGATACGGACAGAATGGTCGCCAATGAACTTACACTTGACCTGGAGGGCGGGTACTTTATCAATGACCAACCGCTGACCAAAAAAGAGGAAAAATTTATCGAAAAACACAACCTTGAACTGCTGGAGATGTCGCTGGAAGAGTTTACGAAAGCGTTTGTATAGTAATGATGAAGAGTATAAAAAAACAAAAAGAGTTCTTGCAAGCAGGAAGTACCCTCGGAATACTCTCTGTTGCAATGAAATATTGTTTTAAAAGCGAAACCAGTTTCGCAAGAGCCGTCTGCTAAAGACAATAGCGTGTCCAGGAGCTTTGCTTCTGGACAAATCAGCATAGAAAGGATAAACGATGCCATATATACCAACGGTAAAAGACCGATCACCAAGAGGAGAGCGATACTTCGACCTCTTCTCCAAACTCATGGGAGACAGGGTCATTATGATCACAGAGCCCATCGATGACCATATGATGGGTATTATCGTCTCACAGCTGCTTTACCTTGAGGCAGAAGACTCCAGCGAGCCTATCCATATGTATATCAGTTCTCCGGGAGGATCGGTGATGGCAGGACTGGCGATACTCGATACGATGCAGTTTATCTCGGCGCCCGTATATACGTACGGCATGGGACTTGTAGCCTCTATGGCGGCCGTACTCTTTACCTGCGGTGAACCGGGGCATAGATATATCCTCCCAAATGCCGAAGTGATGATCCACCAGCCTTTGGGCGGGGCTTCAGGTCAGGCCAGTGATATAGAGATACAGGCCAACCATATCATCAGCCTGAAAAAACGCCTCTACAAGATCATCTCTACAGCAACGGGAAAACATATCAAAACGATAGAAAAAGAGAGTGACAGGGATAACTACTTCATCGCAACCGAAGCGATCAAGTTCGGCCTTGCTGACCAGATACTCTCAAACCTGACGCAAAAGGATAACTCATGAGCAAAGAAAAAACCTGTGCATTCTGCGGAAGAAAGCAGAGTGAAGTAAAAAAAATGTTCTCATCAGAGAAGACCAATATCTGTAATGAATGTGTCACCACCTGTGCAGCAATCCTGCAAAAAGAGGTACGTTATGAAGAGCAGCAATCAATGCATGCAGAACTTCCCAAACCTGAAAAGATCGTAACATTCCTGGATAAGTATATTATCGGTCAGGAAGAGGCAAAAAAAGTCCTTGCCGTGGCGCTCTATAACCACTACAAACGTATCGAAAACCCGATCTACAACAATGTAGAACTGGAAAAGAGTAATATCCTGCTGCTTGGTCCGACAGGAAGCGGTAAGACACTGCTTGCAAAATCGCTTGCCAAGGTGATGAAGGTTCCTTTTGCCGTGGCTGATGCGACAGCGCTCACTGAGGCGGGTTATGTGGGAGAGGATGTGGAGAGTATCCTCTCCCGTCTGCTTGCAGCAGCGAACTACGATGTCGAACTGGCACAGAGAGGTATCATCTATATCGATGAGATCGACAAGGTAGCCAGAAAGAGCGAAAGCTCCACGATGGGCAGAGACGTCTCAGGAGAAGGGGTACAGCAGGGACTGCTTAAGATCCTGGAAGGTGCGGAGGTCTATGTACCGGTCAAAGGAAGCCGTAAGAACTCCACGACTGAGACGGTACTCTTTGATACGACACATGTACTCTTTGTCTGTGGCGGGGCCTTTGTCGGACTGGTACCGGATACACATACCAAAAAGACCAACAAGGTCGGGTTCAGTTCCGTACAGAAAACAGAAGTGAAAGAGTTTAAAGTCGACCAAAAAGCCCTGGTGCATTACGGGATGATCCCGGAGTTCATCGGACGTATACCGATCATCGCACAGCTCAGAGAGCTGACAAAAGATCAGATGGTGCAGATCCTCAGAGAACCGGACAATGCCCTGATCAAACAGTTCCAGGCGCTCTTTGAGATGGACGGTATCGCACTGGAGTTTGAAGATGCAGCACTTGAAGCTATCGCACAAAAAGCGATAGACAAAGGGGTCGGGGCTCGTGGTCTCAGAGGGATCATAGAAGAGTCGATGCTTCCGCTTCAGTACAGCTGCCCTTCCAAAGAGGGACTGGAGAAGTGTATCATCACAGAATCAGTGATCAAAGACCCGACCCAGGAACCGATCTATACCTTCAAAAAAGAAGAGAGCGCCGAGGCGTGATCTTCAACTTCACCTCCTCCTCTCGCTCCCAAACTGAGAAACTGTGAAAGAACTCACGGAGATAGAAGTGTAGGTCGGGGTATCCTCACTTCGACACCATTGACGTTTTCTCCACATAGAGTGGGTGTCGGGATAAGGGTATCCCGACCTACTTTTATTTATCAAAATATTAATTCTATATTCAGTAGTTCTTTTTTCTTAGTAAGTTCATCTAAATCTTTATATGCACCATATCGTATATCTTTTTTTGTATCAATAATATAATAATAAATTTTTCCCTCTTTTAAGATATTACGTTCTTTAAACCCTACTACACAGTTCATATCATAGTGGAATTTTATTTTTGCAATAATATATTGTTCATTGTATTTATAATCAATCACTTGGCAAGGGATATATACATCACTATCGATTGATAAAGGATTTTTCATAATCAACTTTTGTTGTAGGGATTCAGACATATAGGTATAATTGTTAGGTAAATCTTCCACTATATCTGAAACACCTGCTCCACATCCTATCATTATAATAAAGCTAAAAATACTAAAGATAAACTTTTTCATTATCCAACCCCTTTTCACTCACTAAACTATAATAAAAGTTCTCCTCGCTCCCATCGTCCCCGATGGAAGTGTATATATATGACTGATAATTATCATTCAACTTTCTCTCGTTCCCGATCTCCTGATCGGGAATGCATATGCTACATTGTAACGTAATGGCATATAGATACCAGCTAACGCTGGACTTGAACATAATTGATCATTTAACGGTTGGTATACACTCCGCATCAGAAGATACGGAGCGAGAGAAGAAGTGTAGGTCGGGGTGCCCTCACCCCGACACCATTGACGTTTTCTCCATATAGGGTGGATGTCGGGATAAGGGTATCCCGACCTACAGATACCCTAGAGATAGGACGAGGGGTAGTCTTTCGCGTAGGGTGCGTAGCCACGCACCAAAACAGAAGATTGAAAAGTCGTATACATTCTTTCATACACTCAAATACTCCACACAACTATATACTCCCTCGCAAAGCATGTGGACGATAAAAAAGAATATTTTTTCCATAAATTTTGAACCTTTTTGCAGAAAAACCCCCTTCTCGAACAAAATTTGCAATCAGACAAATATAGTCTAAAATAAAAAAGGATACAAACATGAGAGTCTACCTTGATAATAATGCAACCACAAAGATCGATCCGATGGTTACAATGAAGATGCAGCCGTTTTTGGGCGAGTACTACGGCAACCCCAACTCTCTACACCAGTACGGTATGGAAGTTCGCCCTCACCTGAATGAAGCACTGGGTTATATGTATGATGCACTGAATGTACCTGATGAGGATGACATTCTTGTCACTTCCTGTGCGACAGAGAGTAACAATACTGTCATGAAAGGGGTTTACTTCAAACATATCCTGAAAAATCCCGAGAAGAACCATATCGTCACTACATCCGTCGAACACCCCTGTATCCTTGATACACTTCATTTTCTAAGTGACAACGGTCTGGTTGATGTGACCTATGTGGATGTGGATGAGAACGGGGGCATCAAAGCGGAAGATATCAAAGCTGCCGTGACGGACAAAACCGTACTTATCAGCATGATGTGGGCAAACAACGAAACCGGTATGATCTTCCCGGTTGCAGAGGTCAGCAGATTTGCCAAAGAGAAAGGGATACTCTTTCACACCGATGCGGTACAGGCGATCGGTAAGATCCCTGTAGATCTGAGCAGCGTCGATGTGGACTACCTGACCTTCTCAGCGCATAAGTTCCATGGTCCCAAAGGGATCGGAGGTCTCTATGTCAAAAAAGGAAAGAGCCTTCCGAACCTCCTCCATGGCGGTGAACAGATGGGAGGTAAACGTGCAGGTACACTCAATGTCGCTTCTATCGTAGGTATGGGACTTGCGATGAAACAGGCTGCAGGGCATGTGGAGAAGATGAATACCGAAGTAAGAAGGCTGCGCGACAAACTGGAAGATGCACTTGCAAAAATCCCGGATACGATCATCGTGGGACCAAGAGATAACCGTACGCCGAACACCCTGCTGATCTCTCTTAAGGGGATAGAGGGTGAAGCGATGCTCTGGGATCTCAACAAAAAAGGGATCGCAGCCTCTACAGGTAGTGCCTGTGCCTCTGAATCGCTTGAGGCCAACCCTGTGATGACCGCTATCGGTGAAGACCCTGAGCTTGCCCATACGGCGATGCGCCTTTCTCTCTCAAGGTTCACTACTGAAGAGGAGATCGATTATGTCATTGAGGCATTTACCAAAGCTGCAGAGCGTCTACGTTCTATCTCTTCCACCTATGCCTATACAAACGAAGTGGGGTAATGAGAAAATACCGTAATATCACAAACAGCGAACTCACCAAACTTGGTGTAGTCCGTGAGTGGGATGAGTCTATCGCAAGCCGTTTAAGACCGGGAGCCAAGCTCCTTTGGATACATTATCACCGAAAACAATACACTCAAAAACATAACGATAATAAATGTTTCATCCGCAGTGTTGAGATCATCAATATCAGTGAGTATGATATCATCACAAATTTTGGAAAATACTCGCTACAAACAGGTAGAAGTCTCCACAGTACCTATAAAAGTATACGTCCCTGTGACTGTTACGGGCGTCTCTATCTTCCCAAAAACCTATATAACGTATAAAAATATCACATGCTAAAAGGAGAGTCCTATGATCTTTATCATCGATATCCGTATAGATGGAGAGCAGAAACGTACCTACAAAATCGAAGCAAAAGATGAAACAGAAGCCAAAGAGCGTCTTAAGCTCCGACTTCCTCCGCACCAAAGAGATACCCTCCTTATCGACTCGATCCAGATAGACCCTACAACAGTCGGTATAGAAGAACCTTATGGTACTTTTCTGCTTGATAATGATTGATCGGCGGGTTGGCAAACCCACCCTACAAAAACAACTATAGAATATTTTTTGCATCTATAGAAGTACCACATAATTAGGAGTAAATACCATGTCAAACGTACAAAATTTCATCTATGATAACAACCTGCAGTGGCAGGCATCATTTAACGACAAAACAGATAACTGTGCTTACGGATACAGAGGGTCACTTGTGATCACGCCCGGAAAAGTACTCTCTGCAGATAAACAGCTGCCGCCAAAAGCTACGGCAACACAAGTGATCCTCACATCAAATTCAGATAAGATAGACTTTATCGCGTGTGAGCTTGAAACACTGGATTTCTTTGAACCGTTTGTTGAGAGATACAAAGAGGTGCTTTCACCGGATGGACTTTACCTGCTTTTTGTCACAGACCTGGATGCAGACGGTAAGTTCGAGTATGAAGGGTTTACCTTCTATGCCTTTGCACTGGATGAAAGTTCGGTATGGAATGAACTGCTTGACCATGCAGACCTCTCCAAAGGTGACCTTAAAAGACTCAGTCCGGCTGAGAAGATCGATGAAGTTTACAGCGAGATCAAAAGCAGTACGCTCTATATCAGCGAGAAGAGCTACGAAGAGATCAAAGCACTGCAAAGCAGTGAGGGGAAAGTACTTTTCGGTGCTGTCTGATGCACCCGGAGCATCCCCCGCTCCGTTCCTTTACCTTTAGCCTCCTATCATCTCCATCATCAAAGAGATTCCGAACCCTGCCAACAACAGTGCCGAGAAGAGATTGAGTCCGTACCTGACAGGCGGAGAGATACGATGTTTCGATCGATGGACCAGATAGGGCATCAGCGTGATCCACAACACTATGGCACTAAAAAGTCCAGCAAAAACCATAAGCGGATCGAGCGCTCTGTTTTTCGTATAACTTGAGACGCTCAACCAAAATACGATAGTGTAGGGATTGATGAGTGTCAGAATCAAGCCCTGCAGATAAACCGTCAAGACACCTTTTCTCTCTTCGGTTATCTCAGCGCCTATATGACGATTCCGATCCTGGTAAATACGATACGCCAGATAAAAAAGAAAGAGCATACTGCAGAGAGACAGCAGCTCCGATACGATGCCGTTTTGCAACAGCTGTATCATCCCGAAAAGGATCAGGCCAAGGTAAAGTGCATCCGCACTCATCGCACCCAAACCGGTCAGGACCGCCTGGGGATAACTTCTCAATGCGCGGTTCATCAACAGTAGATTGATTGGCCCCAGGGGTATAGCTGCACCCATTCCCAGCAAAAACCCTTCGGTCAATGAGAGCAGCATCAGCACTCCTTATTTGGTGCTCTGCACGAAGACTCAGCGGGCATAATACTCTATCCGGATCATCGCTGTGGAGAAATAGATCTCTCTTAGAAAAAGGAGCAACGAGATGATCAGTGAGATCATCGCAACAATAAAAAAGAGGGAGACCAGGGTATTTGTATGAAAAGCAAACAGTGCACTCGCAAAAATGGTAAGAATAATAATGGCTACCATCAGCCCCGTAGCCGTACAGAAAAAAATCGTCAAATTGGTATTGCCCATACGTTTGAGCAGCAGACTCCTTCTCTCTGAACGCTTTTTGTCCTCCTGATACTCTCCATCCTTCTTCCGCCTGGCCTGCAGATAGGCATCCATCTTTTCAAGCTTGTCCGTGATCCGTGCAAGCCTGCCTGTAAACACATTCAAAAGACCGGCTACCCCGACAAGTAGAAAAACAGGAGCCACTGCAGATTGAATAATATGTGTGATCATATTGGTATCAGGGATCATACCATACCCTTTTTGGTGTATTATACACCAAAACACCCTATCTGTGTAGTGGAAAATGCTGATAAATTCATCACTCTTTGTTCCCTTTTCCCTCTTTTTTAAGCCATAATAGATAATGAAACAATTCAACACAGAGGAGTAACGTATGAAACTAAATTTCTATGATTGTGATGGAACACCTTATGCCTACAGTGAAGATGCAACAACGATCTATACCTTTGACGGTAAGCCGGTCGCCTATATAGATGTTGAGGATATCTTTACATTTAAAGGTGATCATCTGGGCTATTTTGAGGAGGGAAGTATCTGGGATCATAACGGAGAGATGCTTCTGTTCAGTCGCAGCTCTAGGTTTGGACGCGGGCCTCTAAAGCCTAAAAAATTTCTCAAACCGTTAAAAAGTCTCAAGACGCGTAAACCGCTCAAAGGGCTAAAAGCACTTAAACCGTTAAAGCCTTTGAAAAGTAAAAGCTGGTCTTCCGCCCATCCAAAAGAAGTTTTTATCAGTAGGTAAATTACACGTAAAGACAGAAAGTGTAACTTTCATCTCTTTTTTATCGTCCCTGCCTGGACGATAGAATATGCCTATACCGCTCTCAGTGGTATAAGTACTACAAGATCCTCTCCCGCACACTTGCCTTAAATGCTTTCATTCGGGGGCGTGTGATATACGCCATCGCTTTTTGCTTCTCTTCATCGATCCTTGAAAAAAGTTCATCTGATGGAAAGAGTTCGACCTTTTTGATAAGTTCATGGATCTCTTCATCAAAAAAATCACTGAGCGGATTTTCGAGGTTTTCATAGAGCATCATAAAAATGCTCTTCTCATACTCATCCATTTTACAGCTTTGGTCCACGATCTTGAGTGCTACGGTAATGGCACAGGTGCGCTCAAACGGGTCAAGCAGTTTGGCAACTTCGAAAAGCTTATCGATCTGGTAGACCATGATTTAACCTGCTTCAAGCTCTTCTGGCTCTTCCTGAACCTCTTTGCCTACCCCACGCTGCTCAAGCGGGATATCTTCTCGATACTTTTTCTCTCTATGTGAAGGAGAAAGCAGTTTTCCGCTCTTACTCGTCCCGATCGCATAAAGGTCACTACCCATATAGTGTTCTTCATACTCTTTTGTATAAGGCATATCCCAGGTGATACATCCGATACTTGGACAGATCGCTGCACACTGAGGATCATCAAATACACCTACACACTCGATACACTTTTCAGGCTGTACATAGTAGCGGCTCTCCCCTGTCGGGTTATGCATATCATCTACGATCGCATTGACCGGACAGTTTTGCAGACATGCATCACATGTGATACAGGTATCATCGATAATTACTGACATTATTAACTCCTTTGGATAAAATCATTAGTTATAAAGTTTGAGCGTTTCACCTACGCTCACATGGTTGACTCTGTCATCTATGGGGATATTTTCCCTAAATGGTCTGGGAGAAACCTCCGGAGAGAGAAGCCCTTTTTTCTTATGGACGCGAATCACATAATCATCACTATCAACAAAGTGATCATTATACGCTTCGGTATAAGGCATATCCCAAACGATACATCCCTCAGTCGGACAGACATCGGCACATTTCGGTACAGCAGAATCTACACATTCGATACACTTTTCAGGTTTTACGTAGGTATACTCACCACCATCCAATGGTGACTCATCCGCACTGACGATAGCCGTGGCAGGACACTCTTCGATACATGCATCACAATTGATACAGCTATCAGTGATCAAAACAGCCATTAGGCACCCCTTTCGTTTGCTTTGTGAAATGCTCTCAGCAGCCACATCGGCGGCTGAGTATTGAGCATTTCAATAATATTGTCGATGGAACCTTTGAGCTCCTCACCTTCGGCCACACGAACCGGGTGGATACCGGCTGCCTGCACCATCTGCGAAGCTTTCGGCCCGATCTGAGTACAGTACATGATATCCGCTTCCCCGATCGCCTCGATCTTGTAGCTGAGCTTTTGATGCTCGTCCTCAAAATCTGTCTCGGCATTGATAGTCTTGAGAAGTACTGCACCCTCTTTCGTGATACGGTAAAGGTAGAACTCCTTGGACCAGCCAAAATGCTGATCGATCTTTTCCCCGGTTGACGACGCGAAGGCAACTATCATCCTGTATTCCTAGAACGATGCTGCCACATCAGCATGTGCTTCACGTACATCCATACCGATCTCTTCCATAAATGCTTGAGATTTTACAGAAGGCAACATCAACCCTTTTTTCTTATGATCTCTGATCATATATTTTCCTTCTTCATTCCCTGCAGCGTAGTACGCTTCAAAGTCAGTCGTATACGGCATATCCCATACGATCGCTCCCTCTGTTGGACATACATCTGCACATCTTGGCGTATCTGCATGCCCCACACACTCTACACACGTTTCAGGTTTTACATAGAAGTACTCACCCTCATATGGATTCTTTACATTGTCATCACCTAAAATTGCCGCTACCGGACACTCAGATGCACACGCATCACAACTTATACACTCTTCAGTAATCATTACTGCCATTATTCACTCCTTTTTCATTAAATATGTACGCTTTCAAAGCAAAGCTGTTTGCGTTTACTTAACGGTTCTCATACTTGTGCTCCGAACTCCTTTTTAAAGTATGCAACTTCCGTTCCACTAGAACAGAAATGTCACATCAGATAAAGTACGACATTTTTGTCGATCAATGCTTCAAACTGGTCAAGAAGCATATCTGCTGTCGAAGTAGAACCCAGGTGACATCCTGAACAGGCTCCAAGATAGTTGAGCCACACCTGAGGTGTCTCACCTGCGATATAGTTGATCAGTTCTATCCCACCGCTATCTGCTTCAAGTGTCGGACGTATCTTGGTCTGAATCATATTTTCCACCAGCTCTTTCTGTTTCGCTTCCTCTAAAGATCTGAACATCTCATTCATGTGATCATCCACCCCGGCATTACTGACATAGGTGATGATCTCCTGGGCCTGTGCATTATTGTTGTGCGCCGCGGTGATAAGATACTGCATTGCTTTGGATATCTTGCCTCTCTCCCGGAAGAGCATCCCCGCTTTGAGCTGTGCATCGACGATCCCGTTATTGGCTGCCTGAACATAGTACTCCAGTGCTTTATCACCGTCGGCACTGCCATCCATCCCCTTCTCATAGAAATGGGCAAGGCTCATCATCGCATGCGAATGTCCGAGTGATGCAGCCTTTTCAAACCAGTTTTTAGCCTCCTCCAGGTCTCTTTCGCATCCGACACCCTTCATATGCATAATGGCAAGATTTACCATCGCATCCCTGTTCTCTTCAGAGGCCGCTTCTTCAAAATGTTTATAGGCAACCGGGTAAGCCTTCTGTTCATAGGCACTTACCCCTTTATCAAACAGTGTGGTCATACTCTCTCCTTTTTATGGGTCATATATTTGCACAAAGATATACAAGTTTCATTCCAGAAACTTTTTTGGAACGCTTTTTGCATTTCATCCATAAAATGGCGTAAAAAGGAGACAATATGCTAGCTATACCTGTAGATATAGAATATCTTAGTGCACAATCCTCACTTCTGTTTGGAAATGCATCAGTATTCGCACTCTATAATGAAAAAGACGATTCGTTTGATTTTAGAAAAAATCCGGGATGCGGTAACGGCATCAAAACTGCTGAAGCACTGAAGGCTTGGGATGTCAAAAGGGTGGTCTACTCTTTTTTGGGAGATGGACCTTTTGAACAGATGATTCAAGACGGTATCGATGTCTATCATGTAGGAAAAGAGCGTTTGCCTTTGGGGGAAATAGTCGAAGGGCTTAAAGAGAAACTCTTTACCAGGGTTGACTCCTCAAATGCTTCAAAGTATCTTGACCCGGGGACACCTTCAGGTGACTGCCAATGCGGATGCAGCCATGACTGAGATTATGAAAGGAGGTATGGGTATGACAGAAATTATTACAGAAGAGATGCATCAGCTCAAACAGATCATTATGCAGACCATCTCAAAAAGAGAGATGTTAAAAGACGAAATGACAGAGTGGTATAACAGATTTCCAAACGAAAGATTTGCAAAGCTTGACAACCTCATAGTGATCGACAGTATGCTATCTGAACTGGACAGCAACTATAAACGCCTATGGGATTTTCATAACAGAAAAGCAAAAAGCTCTTAAAGTACCTTATGGAAGCGTATCAAAACAAGGGTCGGCTGACAAAAGGGATCGGGGAGATAGAGCAATACCGTACGATACTTGAAAAAGATCTGTTTCAAAGCGATGAACCGCACTGGCGTCGTATCAGTAAAAATACGATCACGCTCTTTCAAGTGCTTATAGACCGGGACCTCACTGACCTGATCCTGGTTCTTGAGCACTATCCAAGATATAGAGAGTGGGTCTGTGAACATTTTCGTTATGCCTATAGCTACAGTGAACAGAGTGCCGATATCTATGCCGCATCACAGCTGCTTTTTATGGGAGAGCCCTACTTTTCCAAACAGTTTGTACGCAATGTCGTGCGTAAACTCCCCGCTATAAGCGAATGGTCACTCGAGGAGATCAAAGCGTTCAGCCATCAGGTTTTTGAAAATCATCAGGCGTGGCACCCTATCGTTGTCAACTACTATTGTGATGCCTTGCATACCTATAGCCAACAGCAGAGACTGCATCCCCTGCAGGTCATTGCACTCATGGCACCTATCAAAAAAATAGCGCGCCAAAAAACCTATGACTATGAGGCGGAAGACCGGGATGCCGTACTTGATATTCCCTATATGAACTAATACACCAACAGACAAAGGAACCCTATGAACACACAAGAACGCAAAGAAGAACTACTGAAACTGGCAAGAGATGCTTTTGAGAGAGCCTCCACGATAAAAGAGGATCAGCGTATCGAAGTCTATCTGCTCGATGGAGTCCCTACCGTATCAGATATCCTTCAAGAGAGCGATACGATCCTGTACGGACCAAACCGTATCCTCTGCTATCAGGTCTATGGGTACCCTTACCTCGAAGATGAGATCAAGACATGGATCGACTATGCCCGTATCATCCCTCAGCCTACCGATGAGACACCACTGCCGGAGCCGACCGATATCGAAAAGTCGATCAGGGAGATGATAGAGGAACTGGCAAAAAACAAACAGATCAAAAAAGAGCAGATCAGCTCCTATGAAGTCTTTGCCAACCTTCCGGTCAATCTCTTGGGAAGCATAGAACAGCAGATTATCGAGTATTGGTGGAGTGCAAAAGAGGAAGAAAATGCGAAACTACTGGCCCTCTCCCAGATAGATGAGGGATTGGCCGTATATGATAAGTCGCACGTTAAAGTAGTTTCATCGTAAAAAACTTTTATCCAACAGCTCAGTAATTTACTGCAGGGTCAATATCTTCTGATATTGACTAAAGAGAGGAGTATGTTACATAAAATACTCCAAAACCGTTCAATCGATCGTAGTGTCACACTTTTCCTAACAATCTCTTCCCAACCATGCAATAGAGCGGACTTTTGAGTGTTTCTTTAAGAGAAGAAGATATTTATTCGCCGATAAACATTTTGAAACTTGAAATACATTTTTGATACTCAAAGACTTGCAACGCTTAACTGCAAGAGTTAAAAACGTATCACCATTATTGTTGATACGGATCTTACGCAAAGTCACCAACGACGTTTTACCCAATAGATAGCTACCCATCACTTCTCCTTTATAACTCTGACTTTCAAAAGTGGTTAATAGTATCGGCTTTCATCTGATATATGCCTCCGTTTGGCGATATACAAAGCCTTCTCTATACGATATGCAATTTTCACTCTATCTACGAGACACGGGTTTCATCAGGTAGCGGTAAAACAGGAGGAGAGCTACACAAAGTTGATCGTGGCCCAAAATCCAACATAAAAGAGAGCACTTGAAATAAAAATAGACGCTATTTTTAATCCGACTGCCTTTTCATGATATGAGATGTATCACTTCTTTGCAGAGTCTTGTGATCCCATGAAAATCTTTTTTCTCTATGAGCGCTTTGGGGACGATCCAGCTTCCACCCACGCACAGCACATTAGGAAGGGATAAAAATTCATTTACATTGTTTAGATTCACTCCTCCGGTAGGACAAAAAGAGATAGAAGGGAAAGGTCCGCTGAAAGCCTTTAAGACCTCGACACCGCCTGCCAAATTTGCCGGGAAAAGTTTACAATACTCAAAACCGTTATTTTTGGCCAACATCACTTCAGAGGCAGTGGCCACACCGGGGATAAGAGCAACGCCCGTCTCTTTTGAAGCCTCCATCAGCTCTTCGCTGATACCCGGACTGAAAATAAACTCTGCACCGTGTGCAACAGCCTCTCTGAAATCATCTCTGTTTAGCACCGTGCCTGCACCGACATGCATTTGCGGGATGGAGTGAGAGATAGCTTCGATCGCTTTCAGCCCGGCCTCTGTACGCAGTGTGATCTCCATGATAGAGATACCCCCTTCCAGGAGAGCCTCTGCCAGGGGCAACGCATCTTCTGCATTTTCCAGTGCTACCACAGGCACAATCGGGGATAGCTCCATGACCTCTTTTGCTCTCATGCCCGCTCCTCTCCGCTGATATCAAAGAGACTTGCACCCTCTTCTGCCGTACCTACACTCTGACGTACAGCTACAAAAAGCTCTCTGCCGAAACCGTATCTGTTTGCACTAAGCTCAGGCACTTCTGCCCGGCGTGATGCCAACTCCTTTTCCTCTACCAGAAGCATGATCTCACCTTTAGGTATATCAAAACGGATCCTATCTCCCGTTTTTACTTTGGCAAGCATCCCGCCGTCAAGTGCTTCTGGGGAACAATGGATGGCAGACGGTACCTTGCCTGAAGCTCCGGACATACGCCCGTCAGTGATGATCCCTACTTTAAAGCCTTTCTCCTGCAGCACACCTAAAGGCGGCATAAGCCCGTGAAGTTCGGGCATGCCGTTTGCTTTAGGCCCCTGATATCGGACAACAGCGATAAAGTCTTTTTCCAGCTCCCCTGCCTTAAATGCAGCCTGTAAAGCCTCCTGGGATTCAAACACGATCGCTTCGGCTTCAATGAAAAACTGTTCGGGTTTCAATGCAGAGGTTTTTACCACACTTCGTCCCAAATTACCATGGAGCAGTTTAAGTCCGCCCTCTTCACTAAAAGGGGTTTTGGCAGTAGAAACCACAGATTCATCTCTCGATACTTTTGGCCCCTCGGCAAAGATCACCTTTTCATCGCTGAGACCCGGTTCTACGATATAGCTCTCTAACCCTTTTCCTACGACCGTCTCCACATCATTATGTACAAGCCCGGCATCTAAAAGCTGGGAGATCACGACACTCATACCGCCGGCATCCCTGAAGTGGTTCACATCGGCTTGACCGTTGGGGTACATTTTACATAACAATGGGGTAACCTTTGAGATCGCATCAAAGTCATCCCAATTCAACACTATCCCCGCAGCTCT
The DNA here is from genome assembly GCF_058374785.1 of Sulfurovum sp. MH2-6. Taxonomy (NCBI): domain Bacteria; kingdom Pseudomonadati; phylum Campylobacterota; class Epsilonproteobacteria; order Campylobacterales; family Sulfurovaceae; genus Sulfurovum; species Sulfurovum sp. MH2-6. Next base: position 893,641 of record NZ_CM178170.1, on the reverse strand, counting down.
TGCCATGGCAATAAGGTGGATTGTATGGTTGGTTGAACCTCCGGTTGCCATCAATCCGACGATGGCATTGACAAAACTTTTTTCATCAATGATCTCTGCAATGGGTTTATACCTGCCCGACAGATCCGTCATGGTTAAAATTGTTTTTGCCGCATATGCAGTCAACGCTTCTCTTAGCGGGGTATTGGTATTGACAAAAGAGCTGTTTGGAAGCTGCAGTCCCATCATCTCGAGCAGCATCTGGTTTGAGTTTGCCGTACCGTAAAAGGTACAGGTACCGCTGCTGTGGTAGGACTCGGACTCTACCTGCAGTAACGCATCCTCGCTGATCTTTCCCTGTGCAAACTCTTGACGCACCTTCGCCTTTTGGGCATTACTGATGCCTGAAGGCATAGGCCCTGCCGGTACAAAGATACCGGGAAGATGACCGAATGACAAAGCACCGATCAGTAGTCCCGGAACGATCTTGTCGCATACCCCGAGGTAGAGTGCACCGTCATAGACATTGTGGGAGAGTCCGATTGCCGTTCCCATCGCAATGTTATCCCGGCTGAAAAGGCTTAACTCCATTCCCGGCTGTGACTGTGTCACCCCGTCACACATGGCAGGCACACCGCCTGCGACTTGTGCGGTTGCTCCCTCCTCCATCAAAGTACGTTTGATCAGGGAGGGATAGAGTTTATACGGCTCATGTGCAGAGAGCATGTCATTGTATGCGGTCACTATAGCGATGTTGGGGCTCTGCTTGGCAGAAAGAGCGTTTTTTTCACGCTCATCCATTGAGGCCATAGCATGTGCCAGGTTACTGCAGCCCAGTCTCTCTCGGTTGACACCATGCACTTTGGCCTTTGCCATGCGGTCAAGGTAGACCGCTCTACTTTTGGATGAACGTTTGATGATGGTATCAGTCACTTTTTGGATGATTTCATTCATACGTAATATACCTCCACATCTTTGATATCCTGGTTTAAAAGAGACCTGATCGGCATCTTGTAGCTGTCATCTCCGTTTAGTGCCTCATTGTATACGGCAACTTTTTCCTCACCCTCAAAATGCAGGTAAAGATGCTTGGCACTCAACATGGCGTGTAGCGTCAGACTCATGCGCCTATAGGGTGCATTTTGGGGTTCGATGGAAATACAGAGGGCATCATTCTCAAGATCAAACGCTTTCTCCAGCTTGAGGTTCCCGGGGAAAAGGGATGCCGTATGTCCGTCACTCCCCATACCTAAGAGAAGTACATCAAAAGGGTAAAGTGCCACTTTGATCTTCTCTGCACATAGACCCTCTGCCGCTTCTGTCTCTACACCTTCGGTGTACATCCCTACAAAGGTCGCTTCGCCTGCCCTGCCCTGAAGCAAATAGCTCTTCACCAGATGTTCATTGCTCTCTTTATGAGTCGGTGGTATCCATCGTTCATCACACAACCCCACAGTGACCGCTTCCCACTCAAGAGGCGCTTTACTCAGTTTCTTAAAGAGCGGGATAGGAGTCTTTCCTCCTGAGACGATCAATGAAGCTTTGCCATTGGTGCGAATCGCATTTTCAAGATCCGATGCGATACGTCTACTCAACATCTCTACAAGTTCCTCCTCTGTTTTAAATCGATGTTCCGTTCTACTCATCGTGCCAGCTCCTTCCGTCACGTGCGATAAGCTGCACGGCCGCACTCGGTCCATCGGTTCCTGCACTGTAGCTCTTCATAGGTACGATATCCTCTGCCCACCCCTTTAGTATAACATCTACCCATTTCCACGCGGCTTCTACCTCATCCAGACGCATAAAAAGTGTAGGGTTGGCACGGATCACATCCAAAAGCAGACGCTCATAGGCATCCGGTTTATGTTCTTTGGTAAGCGGTGTGTTAAGCTCAAGCTCCACCGGTTGCAGGCGCATCTGTTCGCTTAGGCCTGGAACTTTATTCATCAACTGCAGTTGGATACTCTCTTTTGGCTGCAGTGAAATAACAAGTTTATTCTCAGAGATACGCTTACCCAGGTTCGCAAAAATAGAGTGCGGAATCTTTTTAAAGTAGATCACGATTTCCGAGTTGCGCTTTCGCATACGCTTCCCGCTTCTCAGATAAAAAGGCACACCGTTCCAACGCCAGTTGTCTATATCCACACGTAGCGCGGCAAACGTTTCTGTGTTGCTCTCTGCCATTCCCTCCCCCTCACGGTAACCCGGTACAGGTTCCCCGTTGCTTGCACCCTTCGTATATTGTGCACGCACGCTCTTCTCTGCGATATCCGCAGGGGTCATCATACGAAGGGAGCGCAAGACCTTTACCTTCTCATCACGCACACTGTCGGCATCAAGTGAACAGGGCGGCTCCATCGCTACAAGACAAAGCAGCTGCATCAGATGGTTTTGGACCATATCTCGCATGGCACCGTAGTGATCATAATATCCCCACCGTCCTTCGACGCCCACACTCTCAGCCACAGTGATCTGAATATGGTCGATGTGGTTTGCATTCCAAAGCGGCATAAAAAACCGGTTGGAGAAACGGAGTGCCATAATATTCTGAACGGTATCTTTACCCAGATAGTGGTCAATACGGTAAATTTGTGATTCGTCAAAATAGTTCAATACTTCGAGATTGATAACACGGGAAGAGTGGAGATCATGACCGATAGGTTTTTCAAGTACCACGCGGCTTTGGGGCGTGATAAGGCCGAATTGACTCAAAGATTTACATATCGGGCCGAAAAAATCAGGTGCAGTTGAGAGATAGTTTACCCGCTCCCGCTGAGGGAAGAGATCAAGAAGCGCTTTAAGACTGCGGTAACTCTCATCACTCTTAAAATCTATGATCACGACATGAAGTTGTTTTTCAAAATGTTTCACTTGCTCTTCATCAAACACACTGTCGGGTAAAAATTCTTTGAGTTTGGACCTGACAAGCGTGCGATGCTCTTCCAGACTCATCGGATCTCTTGTAGCTGTAACAATACGGCTCTGCTCATGCAGATACCCCTCATTGCTGAGATGATAGAGTGCCGGCATCAGTTTTCGAAAAGAAAGGTCACCGTGTCCGCCGAAAATAATAATATCGCATTCATTTTTTATCTCATTCATCATCTTCTTTCTGATCATTACTCTTATCAGTATAACGCAATATGACAACTAAATAAAAAATTTTATGATTATTTATTAGTCAACGGTATGAATGATAAAAACGCTACTGCCCGCAAAGGAACCCTATGCATCACTCATTGAAGGGATAACACCAATGTTTCAATTTTCATCACTGATATCTAAAGAATCACATGCATGACATGATAAACTGTCACCTACGAAAATAGAATAAAAAGGTGGAAAATGAGTTTACATACCTATGCCGGAAAATTAGCCCCCAAGTCCATACTTGCCAATATACCCGAACTGATCAGCGACTACTACACGAAAGTTCCCGATATACAAAACAGTGCACAGGGTGTCAGCTTCGGAACATCGGGACACCGTGGTTCTTCTCTGCTTACAAGTTTCAATGAGACGCACATCCTTGCTGTGACACAGGCGGTGTGTGATTACCGCAAGGAAGCGGGTATCTCGGGGATATTGTTTATGGGTATGGATACCCATGCACTCTCCTACCCCGCACAACTCTCTGCGCTTCAGGTACTTACAGCCAATGCGGTGACCGTATACATCGCCGAAGATTTCGGCTATACCCCCACTCCGGTCATCTCGCATGCGATTTTGACGCATAATAGTGGCAGCGATGCACTCTGTGACGGCATCGTCGTCACCCCCTCTCATAATCCGCCCACAGACGGAGGATTCAAGTACAACCCTCCCCATGGCGGACCGGCAGATACCGATGTGACGGACTGGATAGAGGCACGTGCCAATATGCTGATAGAAAATGAACTCAGGGATGTGAAACGACTGGGCAGGGACGAAGCACTAAGCTCAGAGTATGTCGTAGCCTATGACTATCTCTCCCCTTATGTCAATGATCTGGAAAATGTGATCGATATGGAAGCGATCGCCAAATCCGGTATCCGCATCGGGGCTGATGCGATGGGCGGTTCGGGCATGGCCTATTATGCTGCGATCAAAGAACGTTATGGTCTCAACATGGAGATCTTTAATGATACGCTTGATTCGACCTTCTCTTTTATGCATTGCGACAAAGACGGGAAGATCCGTATGGACTGTTCCTCCCCTTATGCTATGGCAGGACTTGTCGCTATGAAAGAGAACTATGACATCGCTTTTGGAAATGACACCGACTTTGACCGTCACGGTATCGTGACAAAAAGTGCAGGGTTGATGAATCCCAACCATTACCTCAGTGTTGCCATCCACTATCTGGCACAAAACCGCCCCCTCTGGAAACAGGACCTGGGCATAGGGAAAACACTGGTAAGCAGTTCTATGATCGACCGTATCGCAGATTCACTGGACAAAAAAGTGATCGAAGTGCCTGTCGGTTTTAAATGGTTTGTCGATGGTCTGATGGAAGGCAGGATATTTTTCGGCGGGGAAGAGAGTGCCGGGGCAAGCTTCCTTCGCAGAGACGGCTCCGTATGGAGTACGGATAAGGATGGGATCATACTAACGCTTCTAGCCGCAGAGATCCTTGCAACGACGGGACGTGACCCCGGTGAACACTACAAAGCACTTACAGAGAAGTTCGGTTCTCCTATCTATGCGCGTATCGATGCGCCTGCGGATGCCAAGCAGCGCACTGTTCTCAAAAACCTCTCAGTTGAAGATGTGAAAGAGTCAGAGCTTGCCGGTGAGCCTATCGAAGCGATCTTGACCCATGCTCCCGGTAACGGTGCAGCGATCGGCGGTCTGAAGGTCGTGGCAAAAAACGGATGGTTCGCGCTCCGCCCCTCAGGAACGGAAGCGATCTACAAGATCTATGCAGAGAGTTTTAAAGATGAGACACACCTGAAGCAGATCCAGGAAGAAGCGCAGTCAATGGTGAGTAAACTCTTTTAAACCCTGCTGGCCTGATGCAAAAAGAAAGTGCTTTTTGCATCCTTTCTCTTTATCAGCCTTGGCTCTCTTTATAGAAATAGTTCGTTGCTTCGACAAAACCGTCCACACTCCCGCAGTCAAAACGTTTCCCTTTGAACCTGTATGCGATCACCATCCCTTTTTTTGCCTGTGCACACAAGGCATCTGTGATCTGGAGTTCACCGTTTTTACCCGGTTTCGTCTCTTTTATCACATTGAATATCTCCGGTGTAAGGATATAACGGCCGATCACCGCCAGGTTTGTAGGGGCTTTGTCAACCTCAGGTTTTTCCACCATATTGGAGACCATATAGATATTATCCTCTATCTTGTTCCCCTCTATGACACCATACTTGTGTACCTCTTCCATCGGTACCTCCATCGTAGCGACGATACAGCATCTGTATTTTTCATACAGCTCAACCATCTGCTTCAAGACACCGTCACCCTCGGGGTTGACACAGAGGTCATCAGCCAGAATCACTGCAAAAGGTTTGTCATCCCCTACAAGCACTTTACCTTTGTAGATAGCATCCCCCAGACCTTTCATCTCATTTTGTCGTGTATAGGTAAAGGTACATTGTTCAATGATACTGCGAATATCTTTGAGAAGTCCCTCTTTGGATGAACCTTTGATCTGATGCTCCAACTCATAGGAGATATCAAAATGGTCTGTAATGGCACGTTTCCCCCGTCCTGTGATCACAGCCATCACATCACAACCGGCCTCTATCGCCTCTTCTACACCGTATTGGATCAACGGTTTTGTCATCACAGGCAGCATCTCTTTGGGCATTGCTTTTGTAGCCGGTAAAAACCGTGTCCCATATCCTGCCGCAGGGAATAAACAGGTAGTAATCATTTTCTCTCTCCTTTTTATCTTCATTGAATGTTATAGATCACTCTTTTTAACCCTTAAAGGTAACCTTTAAGCCAGACCATCTGATAAGGTTCAACCGTCACTTCACGTGATTGACCCACCTCATAGGGTGAGAGCAGGTCTTTCAGAGGCAGTGCGATCTCCTCCGGTATCGTGCATTTCACCTGCTCATTGGAGAAATTATGTATGGCCAGAACATGCTCTTTATTGTCACTGCATGACTGATTGATCACAAAAAGCCGGGGATCAAGATCAAAAAAAGAAAAATTCCCAAACGGATTAAACGCTTTTTCATTGATGCGAATCGATATCAGGCGACGATAGCTGTCAAATATGGTTTTAGCTAAACTGTTCTCCTCCGAAAGCTCATTTTCCAGCCAATCTATATTGAATTTCTCACGGTTTATCGAGCGGTTTATACCGGTATGCTTCACACCGTCATGGTAATTCCGTGCCCCTACCAGCGAATGAAAATAGATGCCGGGAACACCGGGCATGGCCAACACCGTACCCTGGGAAAGCAGCATACGTTTGATACGCAGCAGATCCTCTTCTTCGGGATGACTCAGTATGTCTATATAACTGCAATTGAGCTCATAGGGACTTTCTGAACCATCTTCTTCCGAACGGAAAGAGACCAGACCGCCATGGTCCTGTACATGAGAAACAAGATAATCGATCTCATCATCACTGAGTATCCCCTTTACGGGCCGCAACCCCACACCGTCATGGCTAGCAGTAAAGTTAAAGAAACATACTTTGTTGCTCGGCAAAGTCAGTGTCTTTGCCCACTCTGTCAATCTCTTCGTATCTTCATGAAGGATAGAGTGTATCAGCAATGGCGGCAGTGCGAAGTTGTACACCATCTGTGCCTCATCGTCTCCGCTTCCGAAGTAAGAGACATTCTCATGATGAGGCACATTGGTTTCGGTGATAATGATCACTTCAGGTGCTACCTCATGCAGTACCTCTCTCATCAGTTGAACCAATTCATGCGTTTGAGACAAATGGACACACTCCGTGCCTATCTCCTTCCAGATAAAGGCTATCGCGTCCAGACGGATAAGCGTCGCCCCTTTCTCAATATAGTAAAAAAGCGCATCAAGTACATTTCGCAATACTCTGTGGTTCTTATAATTAAGATCCACCTGATCCTTGCTGAATGTCGTCCAGATATGGTGGATCTTTCCTTCACTGTCTACAAACTCACTAAGAAGCGGTGTCGCACGGGGACGCACAACCTTACTGAGGTCTGTCATCGGATCGACCTCAATAAAAAAATCCTTGAAATACTGATCACCGTCAAGATATGCCTGAAACCAGTCTGAGAATTGTGAGGTATGGTTGATCACGCCATCTACCATCAACCTGTAACCTGAGCTGATACTTTCGATCTCACGCCATGAACCCATTTGTGGATCTACCGCACTATAATTTACGACTGAAAACCCGCTATCCGAAGAGGAGGGATAAAAAGGGAGGATATGGATCGAATTGATCACGCCATGAAGATGGCGATTCATAAATTCATCCAATGTCTTCAGCGAAGGCTCATGATCACGATGTACCTGGTCACCGTAAGATATCAACACGATATCTTTTTCACTGAGATGATAGAGGTGTGACTTGATACGCTGTTTGTATTTAAAGACAAGATCGATCATATCATTCACTGCCTTTTGGGCTATCTCTTCGGGATAGAGTTTGTGAAGACGCTGATTGATGGTATGTTCCGGGTCTGAAATATGTTTCATCGGTTGTCCTCTTTTACATATTTTTCAAACTTGTCTGAGAAATGCGGCATCACCGAACGTACAGTGATCCAGGGAGACAATGACGGTATCCCCATCGGATCTTCATAGAACTCTGCTGTCGCTTCCTGAATCGCATCCTGAAAGGTCTCTGCAGCGATGATCTCTTTCTCACGATTGTACTCCAAGTCATTCAACTTACTCAACGCATTATATTTTGATATCTCGAACCGTGCTTCCTGATAATAGGTTGCCAAAAGGGTTTTAAATGATGCTTCAGAAAAGACAATACCCTGTTGTGCCATCACCCTGAAGAGTGTCTTGGAGATATCATTGGCCATCTTGTAGATACCGCCGGAGTTATCTGAACCCAGGTCCTGATGTTTGTGTTCATAGGTTTCCATGATCTCCGTCTGACAGATACGACGGTTTGAGGTGTTCTTATAGACTTCACTGAGCGTTGAAACTTCAAGTCCCCAGGTGGGAGAGATAGCGATACCCCTTCCCAATGAGCGGATAAAGGCAAATTCACCCGAAAGTGCGTACCTGAAGCTCTCCATATAATCAAGATAACGACTTCTGCCGACAACTTTTCCTAACGCATGTAGAAGCGGGGAATAGAGCAGACGTGTTGCACGTCCGTGAAGCTTATGCGTCACGCGTGAGTAAAAGCCCTTGTTGAACTCAAAATCCAAGGCAGGGTGTACTATCGGGAAAAAGAGCCGTGCGGGAATTTCCCTCGAGTAGTTCACGATGTCACAGTCATGTAAAGCAAACGCATAAGAGTTTTTATCGGTTAAGCCATAACCTATCATCGTCCAGACATTACGGCCCTTTCCCGGAGTGTTTAGACCGGGAAATCCTTCCGCGGTAAGCTCTGCATACAACTCTTTGATACGCGGACCGTCATTCCAGAGCACATCCACTTGACACGGTAAAACAGACATCAATGCTTTCACCTCTTCAAACTGCTCTTCTGTAGCACGGTCAAGCCCCAATATGATCTTATGCAGGTAATGTACATGCTTAAGCTCCTCAATGATCTTATGCATCGCGGGTGTTTGAAACTCAGAATAGAGTGCAGGCAGCATCAAGACCATATTATGGCGTTCTGCGTAAGATTCAAGCTCCGTTTCCATATCTTCCAGTGTGCGTCCACCTAACTTTTGAAGCGTTGTAATCACTCCATTTTGAAAAAAATCAGCCATCTCTTCCTCCTTCGGTTGGATTTGGTTCAATAAGCATTATCACGATATCAAGTAAATTATTATGGGTAGGACCGGTGATCAAGAGTTCACCCGTTTGCATAAAAAAACTGTTCGAATCAAAACTCTCAAGATAGTGCTGAGGGTCGATATGATGTGCTTTTGCATCGACAAGGCTGTGCGTATTGATCAGGGCACCTGCCGCATTTGAGTTTCCGTCCACACCATCTGTGGCCCCGCTCAGAAAAGTAATATCACATGCCCCGTCAAAGCGTGTTAGCATCGTTAAACACAAATGCTGATTTCGTCCGCCTTTCCCCTCGCCTTTGACCACAACAGTAGGTTCACCACCAAAGATATAAGCCTGAGGCGCCTCCTGTTTGCAAGCGGTGAAGGTTACAAGTTCTTTGGCGAGCTGGTTGGTGTCTCCCTGAAGCGGTTCATGGATGATTTTGCTATCAATACCCTCATTTTGAAGTAACTGTTGCGCTTTTTTGAGCACGATACTGTTTGAACCGACGATATGATGGTCGATATGCTCAAGAGGTGTTGCTGGGGTTTCCGTATGTTTGCCGGCTTTAACCTCTTCAAAAAAAGTCCGAATGCTCTCAGGGAGTTTTTCAAAGATCCCATAGGCATGAAGTGCCTCTTCAGCATCCTGGAAACTTGTCTGATCGCAATACAAGGGGGCAGAACCTATAGCATGCAGATCATCACCTATGACATCCGAGAGAACCAGTACGATCCCCCTCGCCTTCGTCTCTTGCGCCAGTTTACCCCCTTTAACCCGGGAGAGGTGCTTTCTCACACTGTTGATCTTCGCAATGGGCATACCGCTGTGCAACATAAGTTTGGTCACTTCTTGAAATTCGTTTAACGTGATCTCTCCTTCAGGCAGTTCCACCAAAGCAGAGTTCCCGCCGGATAACAGGTAGATAAAAAGATCCTCTTTATCCATACTCTGCAGTATCTCCTGCAGTGCTTTTGCCGCCAAGAGACTCTTTTGAGAGGGTAAAGGATGCGTACTCTGAATGTAATTCCCCTCCTCAAATATTTCCCCGGAGTCATAAGGGCCGATCAATAGAGTCCGCTTTAAAAAGGGTTTTAACAGTTTTTCTATTTCCATGGCCATAGGGACAACGGCTTTCCCCGAACCGAGAAGATAGATATTCCGATATGCATCCAGATCATAGGTTTTGCCCAAAACGGTAAGCTTTTTCCCCTCTAGTTTGCATGCGTCTGCTATAAGTTTCTGTGGTGTGATCTCATCCAAAAGTTGATGAAAGACTCTATTCAATAACATTTTATTTGGCATCAAAATACTCCTTCAGAACACTGTTCCACCCTTTGGGGCCGGGAAATGGCGCCCTGATCAGACCGTCAATAGCACACGCCATAAAAGTACCGTCACTGTGCGGGATCAATACCGGAGTATCTGCACTTTGAAGCATACTCAGGTCATTGGCACTGTCACCAAGTGCAATCGTTTTAAAATGCGCATCACTGCTTTTTTCATAGTGATCGATGAGAAACCTGATGGCATTTGCCTTATCCTGCCCCCTTGTGATCAAATGATAAAAACGTCCTCCCTCTACGATATCGAGTTTGTCCGCATATGCCATTTCCCGAAGTGCATCCAGGCTGCTTTTATCTTCCAGTATAAAGGGTTCTGTAAAGTCTCTCTTTTTTGCATCAGAAGCGTTTTCTATACTTAAACCGGTATAGTTGGCTACTTCTTCATCACTCATATCAGAAAAACCGAGTATCGGCACAGATCTGGCATATTTCACAAAACAGGACCGTATATACGCATACTCAAACCCCATTGCTATCCTCTTGTAACCTGCTTTGGAAGGGATAAAGATCCCTGCACCATTCTCAACAATAAAAGGTTCCCTCAGATCCAAAAGTTTTTGGATACGAAGCACCTCCTCTTTTGTCTTGCTTGTAACAATGATCAATGGGATTTTATCTCTCTTTATGAGATCCAGCATCGGCACTGCATCCTCAAAACTATAGCTGTCATGATCAAGCAGTGTACCGTCAAGATCCGTAAAAATTATCGTTTTTTCTTTTAGCATCTGTATCAAGTATAACGTAATAGGAACCTAATAGAATCCCCGCTTTGCATATATTTTAATCAATGGTTTTTGATCAGATCCAGTGGATACCCTATCGGTCAACATAAAAAGATAACCCAGGATAAAGATCATTCCGACCAGTGAACCAGCAGTGACAAGCGCATTCCAATGAGCTCATCAATGTTGGAAGGGGTGAAGGTTTTTCTCTCCGACCATAAGATTGATATGGCCGATTTTCAGTTATCCCGCCGGAAGTATGAGAAAATCGGCTACCGGAAAGGTTCTGTAACAGACCGGGAAGAGAGATTTGCGATCTGGAAAAATATCTCTATGAGATGATCGAATATAGTTTGAAATAGAAGTATCTCGATCTAAATGGAGTTAGCGAGAAAAAGTAGATGAAATACTTCCGGGATAGCAACCAACGTTGGGGGATGGTGAAAAAAAGGAGTCAACATGAAATTGGTTATACATGTGCTTGGTTGCTATAAAAGGATTTTACATTACCTACACTAACGGTATGTAAATATAGATACCACCTCATCATTTATAAGGTGTTAAAACATCCAAAAATGAAGCTGCATTGATGATCTCTAATGACAATTTCCCATAGATATGGCGGGAGTTCACAGCACCGTTATATAATGACGGTTAACCTTCCTGTGATATACCTCCTTCAGAACATTCGAAAGGAGATACCATGGAACCGACGCTAAATGATATGGACGACTACCAAAAGCCGCTCTCTCACACCAAGATCGAGACGATCAGCGTAGCATTTCTCGCTACCCTTTTGGCCTATGCGGCCTTCACTTATGTGATCCATACACTGGGCTGATACGGCAAAAGACGCTTTAAAACAGAGGGAGCACCCTCTGTTGCTGCACACCTTAACTCTCACCAAAGGACTATAATGAAACTGAAACGACTGATGCTCTCACTCCTGATGACAACGGCGCTCTTTGCGGAATTTAAAGCCGGAGAGAAGCTCCCTCCTCTCTCACTCCCTGACCAGTTTGACAATAAGCTGCAGGTGAAAAGCACGGACAGAGTGCTGATCATCTCCTTTGAGAAGGAGACCTCTTCTGCGATCAACGACTACCTCAAAACAAAACCGGCGAACTACCTTCAGGAGCATCATGCCTGGTATATCGGGGATATCAGTGGCATGCCCTCGCTGATCACCACGATGTTCGCACTGCCCAAAATGAAAAAACTCCCCTTCTCCGTGATGCTGATCAAGGATGATTTTGGAAAGAATTTCAGCAGAAAAGAGGGGAAGATCACCGTCTATAAGATAAAAAACCATACGGTCACGGCGGTAGAGTTTGTCTCCCCGGAGAGACTTCCTGCACTCTTAGAGTAGGAGTCCAGCGACTCCTCCTTTTCAGATACCAAGCCACTCTTTCATTACGATCTTTTATGGCGGTACTTTTGTCTCCTCGTACCCTTTTCAAATGTATTTCGCCTCATTAATATTTCAGTGTCGTATGCCAGGTAGATCTCAAACCCCCCTTTTCATACCCTACTCTGTAAAGGGCATTCATATACGTTTGGTCGAACCTGTCGTTCAGGGGTACATTGAAACTTTTGGGTACGTGAGTGATATAGACATTAAATCCGTCACGCTTTGCCAAGGAGATGATATTTGCCATATCACTCAGGCCGTGATATTTGATCAAGGTACTGAAGGAACGTTCTGTAATATCATGAAGGGTGAGTACCACAGAAGAATAATCCGGATCTATTTTATGATTACGTATCAACCAGATATTCTTTTGGGGAGAGATATGTAGTTTTCGTTCAATTCCGCGAATATCCAGATCCGAAGAGTAGACAAATATCTGTCTGGTCACTCCCCCGTCGACATGGACCTCCTGATACCTTTTTCCATCGATCATCACATCGATCAGTACCGGAGGGAAAATCCCCGGGATCGAGGATGAAGCAAGTATGATATCCAGTATCAGCTTTTTTGCATCAGGATGACCGGATTTTGCAATCTCTGTGATATCCCAGACCACCGGACGCTGGGCATCAAGATTGGTAGTGCCGATCTGCAGTATACGGCCTCTGTCAGCTTCTTTGGCCAGTTCCGCAACAAAATCATCATCGATCTCCGCTTCAAGTGCGCTTCTAAGCGGTGACGTATCCCCCATGGCCGGACCGCCTAGCAGTGCGCTGATCGGTGTAGGAGAGAAAACGTTCTCTTTGGAATTTTCGGTAAAAAGTTTTTTGATGACCCTGTCATATTTTGGACCGAGGAATGCAAACGGAGCGATGATCGCACCGGCAGAGATACCTGTCACTACTGCAAACTCAGGTCTGTCACCCCTTTGGCTCCATCCGTTCAAGACGCCTGCACCATAGGCACCGTTCTCTCCTCCCCCGGAGAGTGCCAGTACATCCACCCTCTTATGATTACTTTTGTTCTTTTTAAATTTTTTGAGGTTCAGGTAGGCAAAAGAGGCTGTTTCATCACCCCAGTAGCGTATATTTTTTTTATACCCTACAACATTTGCCTTTTCATACTCACTGAGTGATGGTGCAGCATAATTGCGTGATTTGAGCGCACATCCTGTAAGCAGAAGTGAAACGGACACGATCATCACTGTTCCTATGTGCTTCATAACGGAGAAGTACATTACAAACCCTTTCACTGTTTCAGCACCTACACGCATTTAACGCAAACTCCTTTTGAAGATAGAGAGTGAGAAGAGGAAGTAGACCATACCTATCGCAAAAACCCTCAACATCTCATCCCAGACGATATCAAATCCCGCACCCCGGTAGAGTACTGCCTGCGCGAAGCTTACAAAGTGGCTGGTAGGAACCAGATGCATCAGGTACTGCAGCGCTTCAGGCATACTCTCATACGGGGTGATGGTACCCGAAAGTATCATAATAGGGAGTATGGTCATAATAAATATCAAACCGAACTGCGGCATGGTACGTGCGATGGTACCCATCAGTATCCCCAGTGATGTCGTCGAAAAGAGTGTGATCAGTACGCCGCCCAAAAAGAGCGGAAGCGAACCTGATAGCGGGACATGGAGTACCCCCTCTACGACAAAGAGAAGTGAGAAGCTCACAGCTGCCAGAACCACCAATGTCATGGACCAAACCTTGCCCAGCATGATCTCTGTCGCACTGACAGGCAGCACCAGAAGGTGCTCAAGGGTGCCGTGTTCCCGCTCTCGGATCAGTGCAGCACCGGCAAGCATGATAGAAAGCAGTGCAATATTGTTGATGATCTCCATAATACTTCCGAACCAGGTACTCTCCAGTGTAGGATTATACTTCATACGCGTAATAAGCTCTACAGGCAGGGCAATATCCTGCTGTTGCAAAAATGCTGCAACCTCATTTGTAAGGATCTGCGATATATAGCCTGCACCGATACCCGCCTGCGTCATACGCGTCGCATCGATATTGAGCTGGATATCCGGTACCTTGCCACGCAAAACATCCCTTTCGAAGCCTGGGGGAAGTACCACGACGAAGGTGTAGGCCCCCGCATCCATTCCCGCATCCATCTGCTCCGCCGTGATCACACCTTCCATCTTGAAATAGGGAGGAGTGAATGCATCGACGAGACGCTGAGAAAGTGTCGACCTGTCATGGTCGACAAAGGCAACAGGGGCTTTGTGCAGCTCTACCGATGCGGAAGTGGCTCCTACATAGATGGCAAAAGAGAAAGACCACGCAATGAGGATCATCATCACCTTGTCGCGTGAAAGTATCCGAAGTTCCTTGATACCGAAACGAAAGATATTGAGCAGTGATTTTCTCATCCTAACGCTCCTGCTTTTTGAGTAGCAGCAGGCTCCCCGCTGTGATCACGACGATCGCGATCGCAAGTGCCATCAGGTCGTGAGAGAGTCCGGCCATATCCACAGCTTTACTGAAGACCCCACGGCTGATATTGATATAGTAGGTCACGGGGAAGAGAGTACCGATCACGGCACCCACACCCTCGAGAGAGTTGACAGGATCTTTCAGTCCCGAGAAGTTGATCGTCGGAAGCAGCGTCAGTATCGCCGTACCGGCAAGTGCAGCGACCTGTGTTTTGGCAAATGCCGACATAAGGAACCCGATCCCGGTAGTGACCGTCACATAGAGCAGCGAAGCAAAAGCAAAGAGCCACAGATCCCCTTTGAGCGGCACGTCAAAGAGCCATACAGAGAGCGCGACCAGTCCGAAAAAGCCGATCATACCGACGATGATATAGGGAATCTGTTTCCCTATCAGGAACTCCAGCCGCGTCACAGGCGTAGCATAAAAGTTGGTGATAGAGCCCATCTCTTTCTCCCGTACGACACTCAGTGCCATCAAGATAGCCGGGATAAAGATCAGCAGCATAGGGATCACAGCAGGAACCATGGCATTGAGACTTTTAAAGTCGGGGTTGTAGCGGTACCGCACCTGGACATCGACATTGGAGAGTGCGGGGAGATACCCCAATGTCTCTTTGATGCGCTGCAGAAGATAATCATAATGCACCCCTGTCAGATAGCCCCGTATCGTTTTCGAACGAAACGGCATGGCGCCATCCACCCATGCAGCCACCTCCACTGCTTCTCCCCGCAGAATCTTCTTCTCAAAACCGGGAGGTATCACGATGGCCACGGTCAGTTCACCCTCCTGCATCCTTCTGTCCAGTTCCTCCTGTGAGTGGAGAGGCGGCTGTTCGAGGAAATAGCGTGATCCTGAGATATTTCGTATATAGTCCCTGCTTTGGGGGCTCTGATCATAATCAAGTACAGAGAAATGGAGATCTTCCACATCCATCGTAATACCGAATCCCATCACAAAGAGAAGAAAAACCATACCTGCCAGGGCAAAAGCAAGACGTATCGGGTCGCGTATAAGCTCCAGGCTTTCACGGTAGCTGTAGCCGAAAAGCCTCCGTAGGCTGAAGGATCGCTTTCTGCTGTTCTCCTGAGAGTGAACTACGGGGATCTCTACATCATTGACCTTCTCCTGTGTTGCCTCCTCAAGATAATCGATAAAGGCCTCCTCCAAGGTCTCCTTCCCCCTTTTTCGGGTCAGTGCTTCCGGTGTATCACTGTCAAGAACTGCTCCCTGATGCATCAGAGAGATACGGTCACAGCGCTCACCCTCGTTCATAAAGTGTGTAGAGATAAAGATCGTGACACCGTCATTTCTCGCCAGATCGATCAAAAATCCCCAAAACCTGTCACGAGAGACAGGGTCGACACCGGAAGTCGGTTCATCGAGTATCAGCATCTTCGGCTTGTGGATCACCGCCACGGCCAGAGAGAGACGCTGCCTGATCCCGAGAGGAAGGCCGGCAGCATAAACCTCGGCATACGCTTTCAGGTCGAAACGTACAAGCATCTCTTCGATACGCGGTTCTATCTCCTCTGCAGGAAGATGAAAAAGCGCTGCATGGAGATGCAGGTTCTGATAAACGGTCAGTTCGGTATAGAGAGAGAAGGATTGTGTCATAAATCCGACATTGTTGCGTATCTCCAGGTCACGGCTATCGGCACGCTTGCCAAAGAGCCATGCCTCTCCTTCGCTTGGTGGCAGCAACCCCGTAAGCATCTTCATCGTCGTTGTCTTGCCGCAGCCGTTGGAGCCGAGAAAACCGAAAATTTCCCCCTCCCTGATCCTGAAATCGACATGATCGACGGCAGTAAAATCCCCGAAACGCATTGTCAGGGATTTGGCGACAATGGCAAATGCATCCGCATGCTCTTCAAAAGGCGGGACGGTCAGAGTCCTATGGTCACTGCGCTTCTCTTCGGGAAGCAGAGAGATAAAGGCATCGTCAAGATTCTCTGTCCCTGTCCTTGTACGCAGCTCGTGGGGTGTACCGGTAGAGAGCACTTTCCCCTCATCCATTGCGATAAGATGGTCAAAACGTTCCGCTTCCTCCATATATGCCGTAGCCACGAGCACACTCATCTCTTTTCTGTTGGCACGGATACTCTCTATCAGTGCCCAGAACTGACGGCGGGAGAGCGGATCCACCCCGGTAGTCGGTTCATCAAGTATCAGAAGGGAGGGATCATGGATCAGTGCACAGCATAGTCCCAGTTTCTGCTTCATCCCTCCCGAAAGTTTGCCCGCCGGGCGGTCTTTGAATTTTAAAAGCCCCGTACTCTGCAGCAACATAGTGATACGGCGTGTACGCTCTTCCCTGTTCTGCTCAAAAAGACGGGCAAAAAACTCTATATTCTCATAGACAGAGAGTGACATATAGAGATTTTTTCCCAGGCCCTGCGGCATATAGGCGATACGGGGACAGACCGAGCTGCGGTTATCTGCATGCTCCATATCAACCCCCAGCACCTCTACACTCCCGCTTTGCAGTTTTCTTACACCGGAGAGGAGTGCCAGAAGTGTCGATTTTCCTACACCGTCAGGCCCGATCAGGCCTACCATACACCCTGCAGGGATCTCCAGTGTTACCTGATCAACGGCACGCACCTCACCGTAACAGTGTGTCACCGATGAAAGTTTGGCTACCGCAGACATTACTGACGCACTTTATCTTCTGTCTTTGGTACCCTGCTCAATGCTGCCGGCCAGGGCATTGCACGATCAAGACGGATATATGCCATCCCGGGAAGCCCCGTTTTGATCTTCTCTATATGTTTTTTCAGAAGCGGGGCATCGATCTTCACTTTCACGCGGAACATCAGCTTCTCCCTTTCACTGGCGGTCTCTATCTCTTTGGGGGTAAACTGTGCCTCCGGAGAGATAAAACTCACTCTCGATGGGATGGCGATATCCGGCAGGGCATCCAGAACGATCCTAGCCTCTGAACCGATATCGATCAGCCCCACCTGGGAGGTAGGGAGAAAAATCGTCATATAGGTATCGACAAGATTGAGTACCACAAGGGCATGTCCTCCGCTTCCGATCATCTCCCCCTCCTCGACAAGCCGGTAGAGTACCCTCCCGGATACCGGTGCATAGAGACTTTTCTCTTCTATCTGGACCTTGATGGTCTCCACCTGTGCCTCTGCCGCCTGGATCGCAGCATCGTAGCTGGTTACCTGTGCCCTGGCAGCCTGTAGTGCCGCAGAAGACGCCTGAAATGCCGTCTCGTCCTGCTCAAACTTGAAGAGTGAAATACTTTTACTCTCAAAAAGCGACTTGCTTCTGCGGTAGTTTTTCTCTTTCTGTCTATGATCACTCTCTTTTTGCAACACAACGGCTTCGGCATACTTTTTACTCTGTTTCGCCTGCTCTACTTTTGCATGTGCGACCATAAGCTGTGCTTCAAGCTCTTTGGTGTCAAGTTGAGCCAGCAACGCACCTTTTTTCACCATATCACCCTCCTGCACATAGATATGTGTGATTCTTCCGCCATATTTCGCAGTGATATTGACCTGTGTCGTTTCGATCCTTCCATTTCCGGAAGCAATGCCTTCCAACTCATCAGATGGGTTAAGATACTGTTGTGCCGCAAACAGAACAGCGGCTAAGACTATCACCAATACAATATAGATACCATTTCTTATGCTCTTTTTTAACATACGCTCTCCTCGATCTTCACAGGATCTTTTCAGGGTTGAAGCCACTTGACTGACCATCGGTCAAAATAATAACATATCTACACGACTTAAAACTTTAGAACAAAGAGTACGGTATAGAAAAGTTCTTTGCCCTCTCCGCTCCAGGAAGATAGTACTGTCGTATAGGGGCCGATTATGCCTCTTCTCTTGCTATTTCAATCTCAATTCTACTTCGGTCATTCTATCCGGCATCTGCTTCACTGTAAAACCCAGCCTCTCACATATTTTCAGCATACCCCTATTATCCAACAGAACCATGCCGTATATTTTCTCCAATCCCTTCTCCTGCCCGATACCGATGAGCATATCGACCAGTTTATACCCTATGCCCTTTCTCTGATAAGTGTCATGCACAACAACCGCATACTCCCCCTGTTTAAAATCAGGCTCGATGATCAGTCTTCCGATTCCTATGATCTTTCTTTCTCCATTCTCCTTCACTTCAGCGACGATAGCCATCTCCCGATCATAATCTATGTTGCAGAAGCGTGTCAGCATCTCATGACTGATGTTCTTGATCACCCTGAAAAAACGATACCTTAACGATTCATCTGATAACGTTCTCAACATCTCCCGCTCCAACGGTTCATCTTCAGGCCGGATCGGTCTCAACAAGATTTCTCCTCCCCCTGCCATCTTCCAGGGCATGATATACTTCGTCGGGTAGGGGGTAATGACAAGGTGTGGATATGTCGATGCAGTGTCGGTATACTGTGTATCAATAATGATCCGCGCATCCAGTGCACAGCATCTCCCCTCAGAAATTGCTACAGGATTAATATCAACCTCGCTGATCTCCGGAAAATCAATGATCAGATTTGAGAAATTGACAATGAGTTGCTCCAGCTGATCCATATCGACAGGAGCTTTCCCCCTGAACCCTTGAATCATCTGGTATGCCCGGGTAGTCTCCATCACTCTTCTGGCAAGTGTCTGGTTGAGCGGCGGAAGTGCAATGGAAAAGTCTTTGAATACCTCTGTCAAAGTTCCGCCCATACCGAAAAGAATCGCCATACCGAAATCCTTATCCCTTTTGGCACCCAGCATGATCTCGTAATCCACCTTCTCTACCATCTTCTCAACGGATACAGAGATGTTTTCCTCAGCAGGATAGGCCTCTTTTACCCTGCTTATCATTGTGCGGTACGCTTCTCTCAACTGCATCACTGAATCGATGCCTGTGATCACACCGCCCATATCGCTTTTGTGTGTGATTCGGGAAGAAGAGATCTTCAAAACCACAGGATATCCGATGGTTGCTGCTTGACTTACAGCCTCTTCAATATCTTTTGCAACATATGTCTCTGCTATCGGTATCCCGTAATCTTTGAGAAAACTCTTTGACTCTGCTTCCGAGAGGATCATCCGCCCTTCTCTGATCGCACGCTTGATCAACGCTTTCAAGTGGTGCTTGGGCGGTGTATGATCGATGGAAAACTCTGCAGGGGTCTCATAGAGCAGTTCAAGGTTCTTACCATAATGATACATATGCATATAGGTTTTGATCGCCTCTTCCGGTGTTTCATAGGAGGGAACATCATGTTGCAAAAAAACCTCCCGTCCTTTATCTGCCTCACGGCCGCCCATCATGACAGTGACGATCGGAACTGAAGCTTTCACGGCTATCTCAGAAAGCGCATTGGCAAGCGCGATGGGCGAGGAGGCGCCCTGAGGTGTATAGATCACCATAATGCCGCTTACTTCCGGGTCTTTCAGGCAAATCTCCACGGCATTGAGGTATCGTTCAGTATCGGCATCACCCAGAACGTCAACCGGGTTGTTTTTGCTCCAGGACGGGGGCCGACACGCATCAAGCTTCATAAAGGAGTCATCAGAGAGATCCACCAGTTTTCCGCCCAGCTCTATCAGGGTATCCGTTGCCATAACGGCAGGACCGCCGGCGTTGGTGATGATCACCAGCCCCGGTCCTTCGGGAAGACGTTTCGAGTCAAGTACCTCCGCAGCATTGAATAGATCACCGATCTCTTTGACCCTTACGACACCTGCTCTTTTGAATGCTGCGTCATAGACGACATCATCTCCGGCCATACTGCCGGTATGGGACAATGCTGCCTTGGCACTTTCATTGAACCTGCCCGGTTTAATGATAATAATAGGTTTATTACGGGCAAACCCCCTCGCAGCACTCATAAACTTTTTGGCATTCCCCACACCTTCCATATAGATCATGATGCTTCGGGTATGAGGATCTTCACCCAAAAAATCGATCAGATCGCCGAAATCAATATCCAGCATGGATCCCAGAGAGGCAAACATACTAAAGCCGACATGCGTATCAACTGCCCAGTCAAGCACCGCACTTCCCAGGGCACCGCTTTGGGAGATAAAGGCGATCTCTCCTTTTTTCGGACTGCACTGAAGAAAAGATGCATTCAGCCCAATACCGGGACGGATCATGCCCAAACAATTCGGTCCCATGATACGCATGCCGTATTTTTCTCTAAGATCCCTGATCTGGGCTTCAAGCTCCTCCCCTGTCTCTCCGGTCTCTTTGAATCCGGCAGAGATGATCACTGCTCCATATACACCGGCTTTCCCGCATGCTTCCACGACCCCGGGTACTCTCTTGGCAGGGATGGCGATAACCGCCAGATCGACGGTTTCGGGAACACTGGAGATATCATCATAACAGGTATACCCCAATACCTTCTCTTTTTTTATATTCACAGGAAACAACTGGATAGTTTTCGAATCCAGCAGATTCTCCATGATAGCCTTTCCAACCGAACCTTCTTTCTCGGAAGCCCCGATAAGGGCAACCGTCCTCGGGTTAAACAATCTGTTCATCTATAAAACCTTTCGATTTTCCCACTTTTGCATTCTGCAGTCTGAGTTTTTGAAACGCCACCCCTACAGACTTTGTGATCCTTGCTTTCTTCGTTATCGTTGCTTTCTGCCGGTTTCAAAGCAAAGCCTGTTCTCTCCAAACCTAGCTCTTCAATGCCAATATAGTCATTGTACTACAATAGTCGTAAAAACATACATTCGGCTCTGTTCAAAAATCTAACACAAATCTAACACAAATTTAACACTTCCTTAACAAAAATAATCTATACTTATCATCCTTATAAAAATAACAAAAGGAAGAAGAATGGAAGTAAAAAACAGAAGAAACTTTTTATCCAAGGTAATGTTAACAGGTATCAGCGGTGCTGCACTGCTCTCAACTTCAGCATATGCGAAAGGTCCGAGAAGAAATTCTACAACAGAAACATTGACTGAAGCACAAAAAGACAAACTCTTTTTTATCTATCAGGAAGAGAAGGTAGCAAGAGATGTCTATATCACACTTGGCAATATCTATACAGATGAGAACACCTTCGCTTCGATTCAGCTTTCAGAGCAGAGACATATGGATGCAGCAAGAGGACTCTGTGAGAAGTACGGTGTGGATATCTCAGGTGTCGATGAGAGTCATGTAGGCGAATTTGTACTGCCTGTACTTCAGGAGCTCTACGATACGTGTGTCAGCACTGGGGAAGAGTCAAAACTGGATGCACTTAAAATCGGTGAGCTGATCGAACTTACAGATATCGATGATCTGGAAGAGGCTGCAAAAGGGATGCCGAGTGATGTGGTAAATGTATTTGACAATCTGAAAGAGGGAAGTTATAATCACCTCGATGCATTCCAAACAGCCATTGCAAGAGCCTAATACCAAAAAGGATCGTTTTTCATGCCAACCAAAGAGCCAAAAGATATCGTGATCGCTTACTATCAGGCACTCTACAGAGGTGACCTTTCGGAAGTGAAAACACTCATGGAGTGGAGATCATACTGTATGACGCTGGAGAGCTTCGGACTGAAGTTGGCACTGAAGGATCCGCTCTTCAAATCTCAACTCAAAGAGCTGGAAACGCCGGAGATTCTTCAGGAAGTAGAAACCAAGCTTTCCAAAGAATTGCTCTCACGGCAGAAAAATCCCCAGATAGAGATCACCTCAAACCTCGAGAATGGAGAGGAGAGACAAACGGTCCATTTCAAAGAAGATGGGAAAGATAAAGTGTTGTACTTCTCAAAAGAGGATGACGCATGGAAGATCGACTACTATGCCGGACGCAAAGTGAATACGGCAGAGTAATGGATAAAATAGATTTAACATCTTCCTGAAACACGATTAATATCCACCAGGCATTGGTTTCAACCCTTTTCTGAAAGCGAATCTGCTGTATGATTCGATCTAAAAAAGGCTCTAGAGTATGCTTGAACTTTTCATTTTGGCAGTGGCACTCAGTATGGATGCATTTGCTGTATCCCTTGGACTGGGAGCCAAACAGCTTACATCGGATACCAAAAAACTGGCTGTCAAAGTCGGACTCTTCTTTGGTTTTTTTCAGGGCTTCATGCCGCTTATCGGTTACCTTGCCGGAGTCGGCCTTTCAAGTTTTATCGAGTCGATAGACCACTGGGTTGCCTTTGTACTGCTTGCACTGATCGGATCAAAAATGGTCTATGAGAGTTTTGGTGAACCGGTTGAAGAAGAGGTCTCGGTCATTACCAACAAAGTCCTACTTATCCTTGCTATTGCTACAAGCATCGATGCTATGGCAGCAGGCTTTACCCTGACACTGATGGAGAGTTCCATCGCAACCTCCATTATCGTTATCACACTCACTACCTTTGTTTTCAGTTATGTCGGTGTTTTCATGGGTGCACGCGGCGGGGCATTTTTGGAAAGCAAAGCAGAACTTTTAGGTGGTATTGTATTGATCGGTATTGGTGCAAAAATCCTTATAGAGCATACGCTTTTAAGTTAAAAAAGCTTTACAATCACCATCCGAACTTCACCGTGCAACTCCTATTGGAGTTGCCATACTTTTCCCTACAAAGAGCCGCCCGACTTTATCTAAACATTAGCAGAATCTCATTATCATAACTATCACCGCACCTGATAAAGATCTGGTATGGTGACAAAGGAGAGCGTAGAATGAGCATCGATATCAGCAATATCGCACAGGAGAACCACCACTATGCGATACACCTGGCTACAGTTCAAAATGTCATTGGCTATAAAAACGGCTCTTTTGTGCTTCTTGATGCCTCCTTTGGAGAGAAACCTTTTGAAGTGGTCGATTTCTGGCGCAACCTCTCGCTTGCAACGGAAATACTGCTCAAAGCCTCTCTGCTCAAGCATCATATCCCTTTTTTCAGAAGAAGGGCCCATGGAGAATATGGAGAAAGGGTCACTGCAGATACAAATCCCTGGCTTCAAAAAACACTCGAAGAGATGCAGATCATCTATATTGCAGAGATCAATACGGGTACGATCAGTACCGCCCTGAGAAGTGCAGAGAGTGAGCTCTTTCCGAAGATCCCGATCGATCCCGAGCGTACAGCGCTGATCTCGAAAATGTTTTATATTATTATCCGTACCAGAAGAAACCGTAACAGCCATTTCTTCTTTCCCAACCAGGCACGCATAGATTTTTCCGAGGTGGAGATGCTCTTTCTACCGCTTTTAAACCTGCTTGAAGAGCTCTATAGCACTCCGCCTCTTCACCATCACTCTGAAAATACCATTTTGAAATAGAATCATGCTATACTGGAAACAAGATCTATAAAAGAGGTAAAGGAGAAAAAATGAAAGCTCTGATCATCAGTGCAGATCTTTTTGAAGACTCTGAGCTGACTGTACCTTTTCACGCACTTCTCAAAGCCGGTTTGGACATAGATATCGCTTCTTTTGAAAAGGGATGTATCACAGGAAAACACGGATTGCGACTGGAGGCACGCCTGAGCCTGGAGGAAGTGGAGCCCAAATACTATGATATCCTGATCCTGCCCGGAGGCAAAGCACCTTCCGCCTTGCGTAAAGAACCCAAAGCCCTGGAGATAGCCCGATACTTTTTTGAACAGGGTAAACCTGTGGCAGCGATCTGTCACGGACCGCAGATACTCATCTCGGCCGGGCTCTTAAAGGGACGGGAAGTCACGGGGTATCAAAGCATCAAAGAGGAACTTATAGAGGCCGGTGCCATCTATAAGGATGAAAAAGTAGTGATAGACAGGAACCTCATCACCTCCCGAACCCCGGAAGACCTTGATGAGTTCATGGGAGCGATCAGGAAGTGTTTACGAAAACTCTCCGGATAAAGGAGATTTGTACTCACTTCACCTTGTTGGACAATAGCACGCATCATCCGTTGGATAAAGTAGTGGGTATGGGAAACCTCCTATTTTATCTGCCTATCCCTCCTCTTGTTGAAGGCGGAATATCGTTACCTTCAAGGGGCCGCCTTGTTCAGGTTTTAAGGCGTGATTGTTCCAATACATCTTTTTCCAGTCATTGGCAAACAGATAGAGCTGCCGGTCCTCTAATTCGTTGACCTCCGGTGTTGCTCTCCAGATATGTCTATCCCCGATACCAAATGCCGTAGTGTCATCCTTGCCGATGTTCCCGCATAAAAGGAAAAACGGCTGCCATCTGATACGGTTGCAACAGGTCAAAGGGTTCCATCGCGGTCCCCAGCCGTTTGGACCGCACACTTTGAACCAATCTTTCCAGCAACCTTCGGCCAGGAAGAGATAGGCAACACCCGCTTCGACATCGATACCTGTAGGGAAGTTTGGATCGTGCGGGTCTACTTCTACCTCATTAAGTTTGACCGCATTGGAAGGAACCGTTTTGCTTCCGGTTTTATGGTTTCTGGTACATGGTGATTTTTCTTCTCTTTTCATCCGGGCCCCTCCTTGGAATATTCCCTCTTCTGCATACGCTATGTTTTTATTATAATCAATTTCATTTTATCAGATCATTAATCGCTCTATCAGAGACAAAAGAGGTGCACAGCATCCCTACCCCGACAATGACCGTTAAACCACTGCAATATCCGGTGTCGGAAGAACAGCTTTTTGGGGAGAAAAAGAATGGAATTCGTATTATCTTATCCCTTATAGAGTAGATCAAATGTCAAGTGAAATCAGCCAAAAAAAGATATCATAAGGGTATGAAGAGTCAAGAGAAGATCGATCTTTCCAGGATAGAACAGACCATAATGAAGATCTCAAAATTCGTGAAAGAGGTAGCGGTCTTTATCCATAAGGGTCAGCTCTTTGCAGCGATCTACCCCGATCTTGAAGAGGCAAAGAGGCGTAATCTGATACGTATTGAAAATGAGATCAGATGGTATGCCGTAGAGCTTTATAATATCAAGGCCGAAAGCGGCCGGAAGATCAAAGGGTATCAGATCGTCCGATCCCCGCTTCCCAAAAAGAACAACGGCGAGATCAACAGATCCGAACTTGAAAGCTTTTTGAGGGAACAGAGGTCACAGGAGCGGGAGAGCGAAAAGGAACCCGAAGATGAAGTCTACCAGACGATCAAAAGATTTCTCTCGACACTCACTGCAGAGCCTATCCTCCCCTCCTCGCACCTGGAACTTGACCTGCATCTTGACTCACTCAACTATATAGAGCTTTTCAGTTTCATCGATAAAAGCTTCGGGGTCACCGTCGATGAAGCCCGTTTTTCCCAGATGATGGTGATGCTTGAACTGAGCCGCTATGTCAGAGAGAAAAAAGAGAAACTCCGCTTTGCCTCTATCAGCTGGAGAACAATCCTTGATGAAAAGATCGACTTTGATCTTCACACTTCACCCTTGCCTATCCTGGTCTATAAAACACTCTTTTTACCGCTCTACAGACTCTACTTTTCATTGAAGATATCAGGCGTGGAGAAGATTCCCGAAAGACCGTGTATCATCGCACCCAGCCACCAGAGCATGCTTGATGGCTTTATCCTCGCCGCGGCCCTGCCCTACAGTGTGTTGAAGAGAACATTCTTCCTGGCTTTCGAGATGGTCTTCGGTACAAAGATAATGCGGCCGATCATACGGAACTCCCAAACCGTTCTGATCAATGTCAACAAAGACCTGAAAGCCTCCGTGCAGAAAAGTGCCGTCCCGCTCAGACAGGGACAGAACCTTGTGGTCTTTCCGGAAGGAGCCAGATCACGCGACAGGGAGCTTCTGGAGTTCAAAAAGTTCTTTGCGATACTCGCTATAGAACTTGATATACCTGTCGTTCCTACCGTCCTTGACGGTACTTTCGAGTCCCTGCCCGCAGGAAGACTTTTCCCAAGACCTTCCCCTGTGGTCGTCAAGTACCTGGATCCGATCTATCCGGAGGGGTTGAGCTATGAAGCGCTGACAGAGAAGGTCAAAGGAGCGATAGAGAAAGAGATGAAAAGAGATCCTCTGCAAAGATGATCAGCCAAGTGCGGACCTTACCTCTTTTGCTACTTTTTTCTCATCTACCCGCAGCAGCATGATCCCACCGACGATAAAAAAGAGCACAACCGAAATGATTCCTGCCCTCGAACTCTCTGTGAAGAGTGCAACCGTACCGATCAACAACGGTCCAAGGATCGCAGCGGTCTTTCCCAAAAAGTTGTAAAACCCGAAAAACTCCGCAGCATAGGCATCCGGGATCATCCGTGCATAGTAGGAGCGGCTCAGTGCCTGTATCCCTCCCTGTGCCAGTGCGATCATCACCGCCAGGAGGTAAAACTCATGTACCTCCTCCATGACAGCTGCCCAAAGTGTGATAATGAGATAGATACCTATCCCTAAGAGGATCGCTTTTTTCGTCCCCCACTTTTCGCCCAGTTTGGCAAAAAGAAGTGTGGCAGGAAAACCGACGAACTGAACGATCAGAAGTGACAGGATCAGGTGCTTTGGTTCAAACCCGATCGCCATGCCGTAATCAACGGCCATACGTATGATCGTATCCACCCCGTCGATGTAGAACCAATAAGCCACCAAAAAATAGACCAGTCCCTTAAACTGTACGACTTTTCTGATCGTCCCTTTCAGTCTCTGGTACCCCTCTGTAACAAGTCGGCCTGCGTTGAAATCATTGTCCGGTTTCTCCTCCTTGACAAAAAGAAAGAGCGGCAGGGAAAAGACCATCCACCATAAAGCAACAGAGAGAAAGGAGACCTTTACTCCCTCCTCCATACTCTCCAGACCAAAGAGTGCCGGGTTCTGAACCATCCATACATCCAGAGCAAACAGGATCCCTCCTCCCAGATACCCCAGTGCAAAACCGAGCCCTGAGACACGATCAAGTTCTTTTTCTCCGGCTACGGTAGGTAAAAGCGAGTCATAGAAGATGTTGGAGCCCATAAACCCTATATTGCCAATGATATAGACAAATACGGCTGCTTCCCATGCACCCTCACCGACGAACGAGAGTGCAGCACTCATCAAGATCCCCAGATAGGAGAAGAGGAACAAGAACCGTTTTTTCAACCCGCCGATGTCTGCGATAGCGCCAAGAAAAGGGGCCATCAGTACAATCAGAAAACTTGATATCGAGTTGGCAAACCCCAGCTGTGCCGTACTGACGGTAGCATCGACATTGGCGCTGAAGTACTCTTTGAAAAAAACGGGGAAAAACCCTGCGATGACCGTAGTAACGTAGGCGGAGTTGGCCCAATCATACAATGCCCATGCATAGATGCTTCTCTTTTTCATAGTTACATCATGACCTATTTTGGATAAAATAGAGATTATGAACTTTCTGGAACTCTTCAAAAAACCAAACCTGATCGCAGCCCACAGAGGCGACCGCTCGAAAAAACCGGAAAACACCTTGTCTGCCCTTGTCTCTTCTGTAGGAAAATGCGACTTTGCAGAGATCGATGTAGAGCTGACGAAGGATCTGGTACCGGTCATCCTCCATGATGAGACACTCGCCAGGACCAGCAATATCTCAGAGATCAAAACGTTTGAAGCGCGTGCCCCATGGAGAGTCTCAGATTTTACATTTCAGGAACTCCAACAACTGGACTTTGGAAGTTGGTTTGACGGCAACTATGAACCGCTCCTTACTTTGGAAAAGGCACTCACTTTTGCCAAAGAGGCACCACTCTTTTTAAATGTGGAGATCAAGGATATGTCAGAGACGTTCGCCGATTCGGTCGTCATTGAGAAGATCATCGCACCCATCAAGAAGACACAGAGTGCACAGTTGATACTGCTATCCTCTTTTTACCATCACTATCTTCCCCTCTGCAAAAGATATGCTCCCTCCATCCCCACTGCAGCATTAGAGGCAGACAAACATCAAAAGGAGCTCATCACTTACCTCCACACGCTGGAAGTGGAT
Organism: Sulfurovum sp. MH2-6; assembly: GCF_058374785.1. NCBI lineage: Bacteria > Pseudomonadati > Campylobacterota > Epsilonproteobacteria > Campylobacterales > Sulfurovaceae > Sulfurovum > Sulfurovum sp. MH2-6. Next base: position 865,063 of record NZ_CM178170.1, on the reverse strand, counting down.
GCCTATCATCCTGCGGAGAAGATCGCGACCAGGGAGTTGGTAGAAAATTTAAGGGAAGCAGGGTTCTTTGTCAATGTCTATACGGTCAATGCCCCTTCGCGACAACAAGAGCTCTTCAGCTGGGGTGTCAACGGCATTTTTACCGACAATTTGGGAGAATAAAGTAGGATTCCTGCCATCTTTTTGCATTGAGTGTTAGCTGTTTGTTTATCCAAGTCCTTTTTGATGAAATAATTTATTATTTTTATCGTACAACATTTCACTATTAAAGGGTTCTTGAGATAAACTATACGGATATAAAGAGGTGGGAAGAGATGGATACAAAAACGTGGATGCTGGTATATTCTGACGGCAATGCAAAAGAGATCTTACAGTCACAACCCAAACTGAACCGTGAGATCTCTGTAGAACTGGCTAACACCCTTTTCCCTTCTAAAAAATTCATCCCCGTTGAAGACGGAAATCTGCTCTTTACAAGTCCACCCAAAAACAGACTCTATATCGGATCTTTCCCCGGCATGTCGATCATCTCTTCTGATGCTGTCGCACTGGACTATCCTTCACAGCTTCCCCACTCTCTGATCAACACCGATCTGGGAAACACACTCTATCTCTTTGCCATGCACAGTGTCGCTGAGTGGTTTGCCTATGCGATATGGGAAAACGGCAGACTTGTAAGATCGCTAAGTATATCCGGTCCTGACCGGGAACTCCTCGAGGATATCGGTCCCAAACAGCCCTTTGAAAAATTCTACTGGTCAGAAGGACATCCCCTCTTCAGTGATCCGGAGAAGGAGAACTACTCTCCTTTCAACTTTGACCCTTTGGATCTCGGGAATGCCGCACTCAATGAATATCTGGGCTACCGGATAGAAGGCGATAGCGACTCTTCACCGATTGATCCCCGAAAAATCCCGTTGGTAGGACTTCAGAAGCTGCCTTGGTGGAAGATATTATAAGAGCAAAAAAGTTCTCATGCTATTTTCATCTTTCTCTATCTCATCCCTACGAACCCTCTGATATTTTCACTATAATATAGGAAAAGGAGCCGTAATGTATATCGCTGTATCAGGATGCCTCTTAGGAGAGAATATACGTCACAACGGAGGACATAAACGTGATGGTTTCATTACCGATGCACTGGGTCACTATGCCGAGTTTATTTCATTCTGCCCTGAACATCTTGCCTTTGGAACCCCCAGGGACTCTATCAAACTGGTCAATGATCCCGACGGCATTATCGTGCAAAACAATAAAACCTCCAAAGATATGACAGCAGAACTCACCCAAACCTCAAAAGAGGAACTGGAGAGAATCGCGAAGCAGCCTCTCTGCGGGATCATACTCAAGTCCAAATCACCCAGCTGCGGTCTGGGGAGTACCATACTCTACCGGCCCAACGGATATGCCGAGAAGAAAGGGAGCGGTGTTTTTGCACAGATGTGTCAGAAAGAGTTTCCGCTCCTGCCTATAGAAGAGGAAGGCAGACTTCAGGACCCGTGGCTCAGGGAGAACTTTATCATGCAGCTCTTTGCCTACCATGATTTTGAGACCTTTAAAGCCTCTAAACCTGCAATGAAAGAGCTGGTAGCATTCCATCAAAGCTATAAATTCATGCTCCAGTCAAAAGATGATCAAAGCTACAGAGAGCTGGGGAACATTGTGGCAAACCGTTACGGAGAGGCGTTTGAAGAGCTTCTGGCTGAGTATGAAACGCGCTTCAAAGAGACCATTGCACACAAAAGCTCTATAGGAAAGACACGTAATGTACTGGAACATATGGCAGGCTTTCTCAAAAAATCGATCAGTGAGGTAGAGAAAAAGACCCTCCATGAACAGATAGAGGATTATGCGAAAAAAATTGTTCCGCTTATTACACCGCTAAGCACGCTTGATATGCTTGCAAAGGGATATGGCGTCACCTACCTGACAGGACAGAAGTTCCTTCACCCCTACCCCAAAGCATTGGCCCTCCGATCCGATATAAGAAGCGGGAAATGAGACGGATACTCTGGTTCAGGCGGGATCTGAGAGTGACGGACAATCCGCTGCTCTCTTTAGGCGGAGAAGTACTGCCGATCTTTATCTTCGATACCAACATCTTGGAGCCGCTTGCAAAAGAGGATCGACGTGTCACCTATATCTTCAACCGGCTCAAGCATCTCAAAGAGTCACTGCAGGGACTCGGACTTGACCTCAAGATCTTCTGCGGTGATCCTGTGGATGTCTTTAAAGTATTGGAGAGAGAGGGTTTTGATGAAGTGGCTGCCAGCGGGGATTACGACAGCTATGCCAGAGAGCGGGACAGACAGGTTTCGATGCTTCTCCCTTTCAACGCCCTGCATGATACGTATATCTTCAAAGCTGATGAGATCCTCAAGGATGACGGGACACCCTACCTCGTCTTCACCCCCTTTTACAACAGAGCCAGATCACTCTTCAGAAAAACACACCTCCATCACTACAGACCTGATGAGCAAACGCTCTTATCTGCACGATATGATGAGATCACCGAGATCAAAGGTAGTGCTGAAAGATCACTACCGCTGAGACTGCGATCACTGGGATTTGTTGAAAATAAGCCCGATATCCCAAGCCTTGAAGAGAAGCTGGAACTGCTGGGAGAGAAACTTAAAACCTATGCAAAAAAGAGAGACTACCCTGCCCTGAATGCAACCTCCAACCTCTCACTGGAGCTTCGTTTTGGAGTGTTAGGCATAAGAGAACTGCTGCATTTTCTGGTCGAGCAGAAAAAACGGGGCGTCGATACCGAACCTTTTTTAAGACAACTGATCTTTCGTGACTTCTATGCTTCTCTCCTCTACCATTTTCCGGACCTCTCGTGGAAGAACCACAGGTACTCTTTTAACGGCATAGAGGATCAGGAGAAGTTTGAGGCATTCTGTCAGGGGAAAACAGGAGTGCCGATCATCGATGCCGGAGTACGGCAACTGCTGCAGACAGGCCAGATGCACAACCGTGTACGGATGATCTGCGCTTCATTTTTCACCAAGGACCTGCTGCTGCCATGGCAATGGGGCGAGCAGTTCTTTGCCGAACATCTCCTGGACTACGATGCCGCATCCAATATCCTCTCATGGCAGTGGAGTGCAGGAACCGGCATCGATCCTCAGCCCTACTTCCGTATCTTCAACCCCTGGCTTCAATCCAAAAAATTTGACAGAGAGGCGATCTATATCAAGGAGTGGGTACCTGAAGTTGCGAATTTAAGTGCCAAACAGATCCATGATGAGACATTCATGCTATCATATCATATAGAGAACTACCCCAAACCGATGGTCGTCCACAAAGAGGCTTCACAAGAAGCACTGGAGTACTTCAAAAAGAGAGTGGGAAAAGGAGTGAACCATGCTTGATCTGCAGGATATGCGTACAGACTATATGAGAGGGAAACTCGATGAGAGTACCGTTCCCTCAGATCCCTATCTTCTCTTTGAACAGTGGTTCTCTGAAGCGGTCAATTCAGAGATTAAAGACCCCAATACCATGCTGCTTGCAACAACAGGAGAGCATGGACAACCGAATATCAGAGCCGTACTCCTGAAGCTTTTTGATGAAAAAGGCTTTGTCTTCTTTACCAACTACAACAGCGTCAAGGCCGAAGAGATCGCACATAATCCAAAAGTAGCCGTCGAGTTCCTATGGCTGGAGCTGGAACGTCAGGTACGCATCCTTGGAACCTGCGAAAAAGTAACGACAAGAGAGTCACTTTCCTACTTTATGAAGCGATCACGTGACAGCCAGATCGGTGCATGGGTGAGCGACCAGAGCAGCGTGATCACTTCACGTAAAGCACTGCAGATGCAGATCGTAAAGATGAAAGAGAAGTTCGCCAAAGGGGATGTCCCGCTGCCGGACTTCTGGGGAGGATACAGGGTCATACCCGAGCAGATAGAGTTCTGGCAGGGAAGACCCAGCCGTCTGCATGACCGTATCCTCTACACCAAAGAGGCAGAAGAGTGGAGGATCGAGCGTTTGGCTCCGTAAATACAATTTCATTCTTTGATAGTCTTATGTCTGATTTATTAGTCGTTTAATCCTTTTAATAAATTTATTTTCAAAGTCTAATATATTTGAATTCTCATTTAGGTTTGATAGATCAATACCATCAATAACAAATTTAATATCTGACCCGAACCAACTATTTGTATGGGCTTTTTTTTTCGTATGGTCTAATTCATTTCCATCATCATCAAATCTATTATCAAAATCTTCTTCAATAGGATACAAAAGGCCACCCACAAGTAAATTATATTTTTCCTGATTGTTATAATAATTCATGTAAGTATTTATTTGAAAGAAATCACATCTATCTATATCTACACCGTTACCAGCGATTTCATTAAATTTCATTCTTTTATACTTGGTATCAAATACCATCACATCTTTACCATTCCTATGAATCATAGTTATATCAGGTATGATTTTTCTACTATATAGATAACTATCGCCAAATTCCTTATCTAACCGTAACGGTAGAGAATCTATATCCCAATCTGGAAATTTATTTCGTAGCAATTTTGTTATATAAATCTCAAATAATTCAGCCATATTTACCAAGAAACCATAGGTTTCATTTGTTCCCTTTTCTTTCTCTTGAATATTATTGTCATGTATTATAAACTTGGCATATTCAAGTACTTTTTTATAGGGCGTAAAGATAGGATTTTGAAGTGCTTTGCTTTGGAGTGCTTTGCGTATAGTTTCAGTTGACACATAGTTGTTGCTTCTGTATTGTTTGATATGTGTTTTAATATTAGATATGTTTTTTGTAAAGGCTTCATTGTTTTTATCTATTATCTTTACAGCCTTATAAAGTACATCGATAACCTCTTGTATCTCTTTTTGTTCACGACTTACACTTGAGACTTTTCCTTGAAAAGGTATATCATGCTTGATAAATCTGTTTATGTCAATTTTACCTTTGAGTTTCATCTCATGGTGATTAATACTTCTATACGCTTTTGGAAGACCAAGCAAAAAAGCTTTTTCAAGGTTTTGTACAAACATATAGTAGATGATATATTTTGAAATGTTTAAATCGTTTTTAGTCTCCTTACCACTTACAGATACATCATCAAGAAAAATATCATTGGCAAAATTAAGCATACGCTCTAGAAATATATTTGAAAATCTTGATTCTATATCTATCACATGACCTTGCCAAACAAACTTTCCTACATAGTTGCCCGTTTGAACAAGATAAATATCTTCATCATCATGATTTTTACTTTTTTTAACAGAGATAATTAAATCATCTTCATTTTTATCATCTTTTTTTTCTTCATCTTTGAAAAATGAAAAAAATGTGTTGTTTGGATATTTTTCATTTTTATAGTCCTTTAGACTAACTACTAGTTCTTGATTTTTATATTTTTTAACTATCTCACAAGAATATGAATCAAGGTTATAATTTTCTAACTGTTTTAATGTTTTATCAATATTTGCTAAACCATTAAAATTATCAACTGTTTTTATCATTATTTAGTTTTCAGTATAAACTTTTTTTGCACTATCTAAATGCGCTTGTATCTCTTGTTCACTATATTCAGCCCGCAAATATTCTTTTAAAATTGGTGCAATATGTTCTACCCAAACCCTTTCTAACTCTTTTTTAATTATTTTAGTTGGTTTCATAAAATATGATTGTCCTAACTCATACGAATCACTTAAATTAAAGCCATTGGTTGATGTAATATGTTCATTCAAATTTTTACAACATTGTATATAATTACTGACTTTATCATCTTTTTCATATTGATTTTCAATCACATCGTAATCACATCTATAATGTTTCCAAACAAATCTTCTTCTAAGAGCCATATCAAAGCTATCTACACTTCTATCAATATCATTCATCGTCCCAATAAAATAGAGATTCTCCGGCACACCAAAGTACATTTCATTAGCTTCAATCACAACAGCATGATTTTCATTCCATAAGGCACTATTTGGTGTTTTAACCTTAGTTCCTAATAATTTTCCATTTTCATCAAAGCGTAGTCTTTTATCATCTTCTAAACATAATAAAAGTTCACCAAACACTCTTGAAAGTTCGGCTCTATTGATTTCATCGGCTATAAAATAAAAAGTCTTTGGATTTTCTCCATTTTGTTTAGCTCTTTTAAGATCTTTGAATGCATCTATACACATCTTCTTAAATACACCATTTTTAAGTTCAAACTTCATATGACCATTTTCTAGCCCAACAGGTTTAATACCTTCAATAAAATCTTCATACCCATAACTTGGATGAAACTGTACAAGTTCATATTCACTATTTTTTTCAATTATCTTTCTTGACTTAATAGTCTCTTCTGTCATATATGTTTTACCTGTACCAGGTGCACCATGTAAAATCATATTCTTAGATTCAAAATCAATTCCACCTTGCCATATATTGTTTATATTCTGATCATAAAAAAGGTGTAATTTTGTAGTATCTACAATCTTAAGCTCTTCCAATTTTTCTTTTATTTTCTTCAAAGACTCATCAATATCATCTTCTTGAATATTAAATATTTTAGAGAATGTTTTGGATATTTTCTCTTTATGGTCATTACTAAGAATTGGTTGATAATTTTCACTTTCGAATAGATGAAGGAGTGCATTATGAATGGATACTGTTCTGGGTTTATCATGTGAAGTATCCGGTTTTGTGTCTATCTTTAGTTCTGTCCCTGTTTTATCTTTTTTACCATCTTTGTATTTTGAATAATCTTTCGTGGTTTTTATCTCCATTTTTCCATCAAAAGCTTTGTCTTTTAAAATTTCTATCGCATCTTTATTATCTACTTCTAAATATTTTTGTAGAAACTTAATAATATAAGCTAGTTCAGTTGGTTTATTAGTATTATAATATGTACCCGTTGAAGCAAATCCTGAAAATTCTTTGAAAAATGGGTTATCCTTAATATTAATATCTTTTAAGTCATCATGTAGGTTTAAAATTTCTATTACACTTGCACTTCTATCTTTTGCATTTGCAGGTGGAACTCTCCAAAGCCAAACAATTGTAGCCAAAACTTCTATTGCATTTTTAACAACAGAATCATCATTTGATTTATGTATAGGTTCTTTAACTAATTGATGTTCAATTTTATCAATAAAACTAGCATCGCCAGAGTAACCATTATTTACAAAATTTTCCATTAAGTAATTAATACTTTTTTGTATTAAAATTTTATCAGTATCTGCTAACCTAAAAATAGACTTGTTATCAATTAAAAATCTTTGTTCAAAACATTTAAAAGCACTTTTATAATCTTTGATATCATCATAGTTACATTTATTTTCACTCATCTCACATTCTCCTTTAATTTCTCTAAAACCTTAACCATCGCCAATGTATCAAGCTCACAATATCTCAATAGTGCTTCACGAAATCTCGCTACTTCTTCTTTATCATCCATATGAGCCAATTTTGCATAAGTCTGCATGGCATCACCACCATTTTGAACACCATCAAGCTCTTTATATGCTTTTTCCATTTCAGGAACAAGAGCAGGTAAAACATACTTTATTGAATAGCTTCCTCTCATTGAAGGCACATAGTAGTCTTTCTTTTGAAATGGCGTCATTAAGTCTTGTATATTGTCATGTATCGCTAGAAGTTTTGGTGCAAATTCATCAAACATAGCTGCTAATTCCCGAATCACACCTTTTTCAAATCCCATATTGTATGCAAGCACAGTTACATCAGTTGGTATGTCTTCCACCAATCTTTTTGCCAACTCATATCGTGGATCTACTCCTTCTTGAGCCAAAAACTCATAGTGTTCTAAAGGTTTATCTTTATGCTCGACATGAAGCGAGTACTGAAATGGTATTTTCATAAATGGACTTATGCCTTTCCATTCAGGTATTGCTTGTTGAAATGTTTCAAAATCTAAATGATAAATAGGATACGTTAGTCCGTCTATGAACTCCTTTATAGCCTCTTTATTGATAATAGAACTATTCGTCTGTTCAGACTTTATTTGTACTTGTTGAGAGGTAGAAAAGCTTGATATATCTGTAATATCTTGAAACTCTATAATACCATCATGATACATCTGAAACTTTTTATCAATTTTCAATCTTGATATATTAAAAATACTATATTCAGGGATATTATTCCAACAGTACTCTATTGCATCACAATCATATGGGTTAGTACAATGTTTACCTATCCCTATATCTGGTTCTACATCTTTATTGGCTAACTGCTTTCGAAAGTATTGTAAATATGTAGGAATATCAGCCTGTAAATCTAGTACCTCGTCGGATACATCTACAATTGAAAAAAGTTTATCTACTTCAAGTTCTTCATCTCTTACGTACTTATTATTGATATGCACTATATTTGTTTTTTTAACATCATAACCTAGACCATTGAGTACATAATATTGTATAGAAGCATCATGCAAATAAACATCTTTTACCTCAGTAGAACTCTTCACTTCATTTATTTCTACGCTGCCATCTTCATTGATATGAAGTATATCTACCATTACCAGAATATCATCGTATTTGAATGTAGCCTCGTAAATATTTTTAATACCTTCATCCATCCATTGTTTGGTAAGGGCCATCTTCTCATCATATGTTGTACCCTCAAATGGTATCTCTTTACCCTCAGGAAAAAGTTGCCAGGCCAATGCTCCCACTTTCTCTCCCGTTTCAAAGATAGCTTTAGCTGATGCATCTGGTGGAGTAAGTACATCTGCCTTATATTTTTTAAGCCATAGAGATTTCGAGCATTGCAGTCCTCTTGTATAGAGCGATTTTGATAAGTTCAATTTTATTTCCCTTTTAATATTTATAAATAATAGCTAATTGTTTATCACATTCATATCATAAAAGATACATAATAATTTACTTGATTGTTTTATTGGGTTATATACTCACAAATATTAAACCCACTCTACAAATGGTGTCCAGAGATAAGCATCCATATTATCTTTTACTATCTGAATATTTTTAGTAGCAACCTGCCCATTCTCATATACTAAATGTATCTCATCTTCCACTTTGTAAGCATCATATTTGTGATGTGCCATATCTTTACTGGAACCCAGGTATTCACCTTTACCATAATCCTTAAATTGTTGCTCCACTTTTTTGCCTTTTATTCATTGAGACTAAGTTTTACTGTACCCATTAAAGGACTACTTTTATACAACCTCATAAACTCATCTTTTGATAACTTTCTAGCTGACGAATTATTATGTTCATCACAATGAATATCTAATTCATCATCTACATCAGCACTAAGTTCAAAGTAATTGTTTTCTATTGCTATAACAATACAATCAGCACTAATGGAAGTTGCATTATCTATAATGTCTTTAAGTTCATCTTCGCTAAAAACTTTTAAGAATTTTGAGTTCAATATTATTTTATTTTCTTCCATGTTCGACATCCTTATATTTCAATATTTAATATTTTTTTAACAACATTAATATACATCTCTTTATTATTAAATGCTCTCGCACTATAATGAGGTACTCTCATTACTTTATATTTTTCTGTAAAACCATTTCTATGTAATATCTCATAAGTACTGTTTCCAAAAGCCACTATTTCAATATTTTCGCCACCTAATTCATTCAGTTCATTTTGAAAAGTTTTTATATTTTCTTCTTCCAATGCTTCCTGATTCTTTAAATGACTTATCATTTTCATTGAATCTGACTCTGCATAACGTTTAATAATGTCAGTCATATACCCACCGTAAAAACGAGTATTTTTAAAGGCATCTCTAATTTTTGAATCATTATAACTATTATGAAAATTGCTAAATGTAGTTGGAGTTTTCCCTGATATATTTAATCCTACAAAAACTATATTTGGATTTAGTAAGTTTAATAGATCTTTATTACTTTCAATGTCAAAAATATTTAAATCAGACATCTTGTTTATTGATGAGCTATCTTCATCTGCCCATATAGCCCAACTTGAATGAACACCATATTTTTCTTTAATTATTTCATATTTTTCTCTTGTAACCATTTTCAACCTTTTTTATATTAAACATCATCATTTCGTATAATCCCACATCCATGATTTTTTCTTTGTATCTAAATATTGCTCTACTCTCTATGACTTATATATTTTCTATTTGATTACCATCATTATCAAATATATAAGATTTTTTATCATGATGATAATAGGTATAATTTACTATGTCACCCCATAATATCCTGCCACCATTATCTGCATAATGTTCTTTTATTATATTTGATATTAGAATGAATATTTCCTGATCTGTTCTACCAATCAATTCATCAATATACGGACGTTCTAATACTCTTAAACTCTCAAAAGGATCCAAAACCTTAGTCATTGGATTTGGATTATCAATAGTGTTCACATTGATATATGTCGACCTGAATTTTTCTGCATCGTGTAAAAATTTTCTCTCCGTTTCGAGTTCATCTGAGCACATTCCAGGATGTATCTTTAAAAGCTCACAAAGTTTTAACAAAAATTCCAAAGCAGTATATTTAGAATCACGATAACCACTTTCAACCCATGTACATATATCTTTATGCATTAAAAATATCTCTAAAGTTTTCAATCCTTTTTTAGTAGAGTCATATCCTATGTTCTTTGCCGCTTCTTCTATTTCTTCTTTAGACATAGATTGGAGTATGGTATAGATCCTGTTACGTATTTTTATTCTTTTCAGTCTCCTCATGACTATTTCCCTTTGTAGATATATTTTTATTCTATTGTTTTCATATTTCTCTTAATTCATTGATTTCACTCTTCTTTTGTTGTACCTTATTAAGTCTTTCAGTTGAAATATGATTGATAATATCTTGATAATATTCATATTTTGATTTTTCTGCTTTATAACGAATCGTAGATGGGTGCCAAGTTCTAAAACAAGTAGTATCACCAATTTTAAATTTCCACAATGAACGTTTTTCCTTATTACCTTCACTTTCAGTTATGAGATCAGATAAAAACTCTATGATGATATCATCATAGGTATAGCTGGTAGCAAAGATAATGTAATCAGGCTTTAATATCTCAATCTCTTTAAGAAATATCTCTTTAGATAGTGATACTATCTGTTCATTTGATTTTGCATTTCGAGAGTACTTTTTCCCTCTCTCTAAATCCATTTTTAATAAGTTTGACCAAACTAAAGCACCAGGCTTTCCATCACATAACGCTTCGCTTACTTTTTTGTATTCGGTAAAAAAGGGTGTGCTATATTTTTCTGCTTTATAGGGCTTAGATACACTAATATCACCTGATTTTGGAACTTCACCACCAAAAAACTTAACACGATAACGTTGTTTTAATATATCTATTGCATCCTCAACTTCCAAAAAATGCTTTAATTTACCCCACCACTTATTGGTCTCTTTCCCTACAAAAAGGATTCTAATATCAACTTCTAAATAATTCTGATCAATATTTAGAAGATGCGGAGCAGATATTTTTCCCAAGATATCAGAAGGAAATATATTTTGTATTTCTTTCTTATCTAGAACCTTTGTATATAACTCATCTAACTTGTGTTGTACCATTAATGCATCCTTACTGAAGATTATTTTTTTCAATTCCAGACAAAAGTATCTCATATTCAAAAAAATCATCTACAATACTCATATCAAAATGAGTATTGTAAAAACCGCTTATTCCTCTTGGAAAAAGAGGATCAATTCTATCATAAAGGGTTGTAATCAGAGATAGGTCAAAGTTTTCATTTACATAAAAATCTATCGAAAAAGCCTGAGCATTATTTAAAATATTCCCCAGTTTTTTTCTAATTTCATTTTCAAACTGATTAGGAGTTGTTCTTCCGTAATAACCGATATAATACCCCTCTCGACGCATCATAAAAGTGTAATCTGCATAATCTTCCTCTTCATTCTTATCTATCAGCATATGATTACTCCTTAACTTTGATAGTCTAATTATATGATACAATGTAGACAATAAATGTCCATATAAAAGTTTCATATTAAAAGAGTATCTATGCCATCACTAAAACAACATCAAAGACACAACATTATCTTAGAACGACTAAAGAATGGAGAAACACTTTCAATTTCAGAACTCGCTAAAGAGTGGCAAACCACGACAAAAACAGTGCAAAGAGACTTTGATAAACTCAAAGAAGGAAACTATGGAATCATACGGGCATATGATGGTAAAAAATATACGCTCTCTACACAATATAATACTTCAAAAGATGCCAATTCAACTATTTCAATGCTGGATAGTCTCTCTAAAGATATAGGCGGGGAGTTCTATACCAAAGCACAGGTATCACTCCGTCGTCTGCAAAAATATATCCAATCACCATTTTATACTCGTATAGATGTAGAGGACATCTCTGAAAAAATGGATTTGATTGAGGCCCTTGAAAAGGCGATCTCAGACAAGTATACAGTTACATTCAAATATAAACGGTGGCATGTGCCTGATCAAATAAAAACCTATAAAGATGTACATCCTTATAAAATCGTTATATTTGATGGATTTTGGTATCTTTTGTGCAAATACAAAGAGCACTTTATCAAGTTCTATCTCAAAGAGATTACAGACTTGAACATATCCGATAAACAATTTTCACAGGATCATAGTTTACTTGAACGTATGGAAAAAGCGGTCAATATCTGGTTCAATCCAAAAGAAAAACCATTTGAAGTTATACTGCTGCTACAACAAAATGCAGCGATATATTTTATAAGAAAGCCTATTAAAGGTCAGTATCTCAAAAAGAATAGTGACGGTACCTATGAACTGACCATATCTATTACTGACAAAAGGGAATTGTTTGAGATTTTAAAAAAGTGGTTGCCTCAGATCAAAGTGATTGAACCGTATCATTTGCAAGAAGAGTTTGAAATCATGTTAAAGTCTTATATAAATTGTTAATGAAATCATATACATATTAATTGCAATGCAAAGCACCTCATATACAAGAGTGATCTCCGGTTTTTCCTTATGATTTTCAATGATCTATTCAACCAGTTTCATCAAAAGCTGCCCCTTTTCAAATATCTATTGAACAGCTTATATACAAAAGAAACCAAAGCAAGGGATGGAGGATCGAGCGTTTGGCACCTTAAGATGAGATATGATCTAAGTTACGATAAGCTGCTTCAAGGTTTTAACAACATTCATATTCACATTGATCCATGAGTTCGATCCCTTTTTCAAAGTCATATGCTTCAAACAGATCAAAGATATAAAAAACGTTGGAACACACCTGATACAAAGTATCTCTGTGTTTATCCTTTGCATACACTTCTTTATAGTTTTCCGGAATTTTCTCCATAAAGTTTACCCAAAACCCGTTCTTTGATTTAGGCTCCAATGTAAATAGTTCTTTCATTGCATCAAGGACCATTGACGCATTCTCATAACAGTCTATATTTTGAAAAGTAACATACCTATCCCGAATTTCATTTTCCATTCATTTCTCCTTTTTTATGAAGTGAATTGATATGCAATATTTGTACTATATCTCATCATCCCTATAGACAGTTTAGAAATGATAGGCTCTGGAGAATAGAAAATGTTATGGGTAAGCCAATCGGTGGTACTGCTCCTATTCGTACCCGAGAGATAGCAGGGAGACAAAAAAAGTTACAAATACCAATGAACAAATCATCTCTATGTTATGATGTGATATGAAAAAGATAATCTTTTTACTTCTACCCGTATTTATATTTGCTTCCGTACCTGATCCGGACCTGCAACGCTACCAGACAAGATACAGTCTGTGCCACGGCAAAACGAACTATCAGATCACCCAGTGTCTATTGAACGGTTCCATCAACTACCACAGGCTCAGGGGAGACAGGAACAAGTATAGAAGAGTCAACAAAGAGGCATTCAGGGAAGCGGAGCGCAGAGGCAGTATCTATCGTTATGTCATGAGGCTTATGCCGCATACAAAAAGGTATCAGGGTCTGAAAGAGTATCTTAACTACCTCTACACGCTCCCTGAGATCTATACGCCCCCTCGCTTTAAAGGCAATGAGGAAGAAGATGTCATCCGGACCAAAAGGGTACTGAACCTTCTGCAGGATGCTAAGCTGAGGGAGGATAGTCAAATCACCGTAGAGTTTGCAGAAGAGATCCTTGAATTTCAGAGAAGGCACGGTCTGGAAGCGGATGGTGTCATCGGTCCGCAGACAAAAAGAGAGCTCAGACGCTCTCTCCACAGTATCATCACAAAAGTCAAAAAGAATCTGGAGCTCGAAAGGATCGCAAGCCCGAAAGGATCAAAGTACATTTTGGTCAATATCCCCGAATTCAAACTCTACTACTATCTCCATCACAGACCCGTACTGGATATGAAAGTGATCGTAGGGAAGCCCAGGATGAGAACTCCGGTACTCAACCGCAAAATGCAGTATATCGTTAAAAATCCAAGATGGAATGTTCCTCCGTCGATCTATGCCAAGGAGTATGCACACAAGTCAGGAAGTTATCTGAGAAGAAACGGCTTTGCTTTTGACAGTCAGGGGAAACTCTATCAAAAGGAAGGTCCTAACAACGCGTTGGGGCTGGTGAAGTTTTTATTTCCCAACGGATACAATGTCTATATGCATGATACGCCGACAAAACCGTTGTTTCAGAGAAGGGTCAGAGCATTTTCTCACGGGTGTATACGGCTGGAGAAACCGATGGAACTTCTGAACCAGTTAGGCTATGAATATGATACGGATCAAAATGAAAGGATCACACTGCCCGAGCCTATACCCGTCTATGTGGAGTACCATACTGTCTGGGTGGATGAAGAGGGAGTCGTGCAGTTCAGAAATGATCTCTATGGGTATGAGAGGAAGCTGTTTCGCTGATATTTATCCATAATGTCACTCTCCCATTCACCTATACAAACCTCAAAAAATACTCTATAATAGAACGATAATAGAACGATAATAGAGCAGAGAAAAGGAGTAGAGATGAAAGTACTCTTAACAGGTGCAAACGGATATATCGGGCGGCGGCTGAAGCAGAAACTGCTTGAGCAGGATATCTCACTGCGTCTTCTGGTACGCAACCCCAAAAGTCTTGACAGAGAGATACATCAGAAAGCCGAAGTGTTTCAGGGAAATACCTTTGACACTGCCTCTCTGGAAAGCGCGCTTGAGGGGGTTGATGCAGCCTACTACCTGATACACTCCCTGCAGGCACCCAACTACCGGGAGCTGGACAGACAAAGCGCACAAAACTTCCTGGATGCCGCCATCAAGTGCGGAGTGAAACGCATCATCTACCTGGGCGGTCTGGGGATCAAAGAGCATGCCAGCGAACACCTTCTCAGCCGCATAGAGACAGGAGAGATCCTCTCCAGCCGGCCCGACAGGATAGAGACTATCTGGATACGCGCAGGGGTCATCATCGGTTCGGGCAGTGCCAGTTTTGAGATCATACGCCACCTCACAGAAAAACTGCCCATCATGGTCACTCCAAAATGGGTCAATACCCTGGCACAGCCTATCGGAGTAGATGATGTGATCGCCTATCTTGAGAGTGCGAAGGATCTGGAGTATGACCAAAACCTTATGGTGGATATCGGCAGCGAGAAGATGACCTACAAAGAGATGATGCTCTCCTGTGCCAGAGCATTGGGGCTGCGCCGTATCATCCTACCGCTTCCGATACTGACGATCAAACTCTCCTCCTATTGGCTGAACCTCTTTACCCCCGTGCCTTACAATATCGCCAAGTCTCTCATCGAGGGACTCTCCTCGGAGGTGGTGATCCAGAACGACAATGCAAAAGCGTATTTTCCCCATATTCACCCTTCATCCTTTCAGGAAGCGGTCCAAAAAGCGATCCGAGAAATGGAGAACAACCAGGTCTACAGCCGGTGGAGTGATGCCGGAGGAGGCGTGGACCTTTGGGAAGAGCAACACACCCATGACCCTTCTACTGCGATCCTGACAGACCGTCAAAGAGTACCGCTTGAAGATGTATCCAAAGAAGCGCTTTTCCATACCTTCTGCTCCATAGGCGGTAAAGAGGGATGGTTTGGATATGACTGGCTCTGGAAGATACGGGGCGGGATGGATAAGCTGATCGGAGGTGCAGGACTGAACCGGGGCAGACGCGATGCACAGAAGCTCAGAGTCGGAGAGAGTGTTGATTTTTGGAGAGTTGAAGAGCTCATTCCCAACGAGCGTCTACTCTTGCGTGCACAGATGAAACTGCCCGGTAAAGCCTGGCTGGAGTTCAAGCTGCAGGATGATGTGTTTATTCAGACCGCCTACTTCTATCCTCGCGGTCTTTGGGGCAGATTCTACTGGTATCTACTGACCCCTCTTCATTACCTTGTTTTTAGAAACATGATCCGCTCGATCTATCAAGAAGCAAAAAATGCACACTCAGAGAGGAAGGAGTCAGACGGATGAAACAGAAGCTGATACTCTATTATGACAAGGCGTGCCCCTTCTGTAACCATTATGCCGATTTCCTTAAACTCAAAGAGAGCCATGAACTTCATCTTATCAATGCGAGGGAATCACTTCAGGAGATCCGTAGCAAATGTCCGCACCTCGATATCAACGACGGGATGATCATAGAAACAGAGGGGCGCTGTCTGCAGGGTACCGAGGCACTTGCCTATCTAGACACACTGATCGTCCGTAACGCTTTTCTGGGAAAGCTGCATCGCATATGGGGATTTGCCCCATGGCTTACCCTTCCGCTCTATAGAGCCATCAAACGCTTTCGGAAAATCGCACTCTTCTTCATGGGGAAAAAGCACAGGATAGAGTAAGCAGAGAGCTACAGACTCTATTTTGGTGCGTGGTTACGTACCCTACGCGGAAGGATATCCTCACTTCAGCACTTCCAATCATATAAAAAAAGGCAATGATCATCTCTCCGGTATCTGTAGGTCGGGATACCCTTATCCCGACACCCACCTCTTATAGAGACAATATGTATGGTGTCGGGGTGAGGCACCCCGACCTACAAACAGAGATTCAAAACTTGTGTGACACATAGAACATACAACCTCATCAAGAGATTTCGTAAAATCGTTCTTTTTCTTCTTGGGAAAAATAGCAAAATTGATTGATCTCCAGACAAAAAGTAATGAATGGTCACAGAGAGCCTATCATCTGCTTAGATAGCATGCTATAATAGGAAAAAAGGAGATACCATGATCAAAGATATTCTTTATACCGGGCTGGGCGGTGCAGTACTGCTCAAAGAGCGTATCGATGAAGAGGTTAAAAAGCTTGAAGAGAGAGGCAAACTCAGCAAAGAGGATGCCGACAAGTTTTTGGAGAAACTTCAGACACGCGGTGAAGAGGAAGAAGAAAAACTCAAAGAGAAGATCAAAGAAGCACTCAAAGAGGTGATCGATGAGATGGGCCTTGCCACGAAGGCAGACATTGAGGCGTTGAAAGAGAAGTAGTGCAGTACAAACTCTACTCCCCTCTAAGGATATGGCACGTCTTTCAGGTACTGCTGACACTCTACCTGTTGATACGCAAGCGTGAGCGTTTTCTGCTCTTCTCTCCCCTGAGTGCAGAAAAACTCACAGAGGTCATCACTTCTCTGGGAGCAAGTTTCATCAAACTTGCGCAAGTCCTTGCCACGCGTAACGACTTCTTCCCACCGCACTATCTGAATGCACTCAAAACACTGCATGATGAACTTCCACCGATGGATGAGACAACCATGCAGGAGGTCTTTGAGCGTGCCTTTGAGAAAACCCCCTTCAGAGAGTTTAAAAAGGAACCTATCGCTTCAGCTTCCATCGGTCAGGTACATGAAGCCTGGCTGGACGACACAACCAAAGTGGCTGTAAAGCTGCGTCGTGAAGGGATAGAGAGACAGGTACGTGCAGATATCCGTATCCTCACAATGTTTAACCGCCTCTTCCGCCCGCTCTTTTCGCACTATACAAAACACTCCATTGAAGCGGTGATCACGGAGTTCTCCTCGATGATACTCAAAGAGGTAAGCCTCAACCAGGAGAGGGCCAATCTGATCCGGTTTTCTGAGACCTATGCGGATATGGGCGTGCGGTTTCCTGTTGCCTATGAGTCACTGAGCAGCGATGATGCACTGGTGATGAGTTTTGAAGAGGGGTTCCGGTTTGATGACAAGGCTTCCATTGAAAATGCCGAGATCGATATCCGACCCATTATCGATACTCTTGTCACTTTTTATACCGAGCAGATGCTGGTCAAGGGTTTTTTCCATGCCGATCCGCACCCGGGGAACCTCCTCATCTCTAAAGAGGGGCAGCTGATCCTGCTGGATTTCGGAATGGTAAAACGGGTACCGAATGAAACGCGTATAGCGATCATCGAACTCATCAAAGCAGCCAATGAACAGGACTATGAACGCTATGTCAATGCCAGTAAACGTCTGGGAACGATCGCCTATGATGCACCCACAAGCGAGCTGGCCGAATTTACCGAAAGTATGTTCGAGATCTTCAACAATGATGCCCTTGACAGTGCCAGTATGCAGTTACTGGCATTTGAGGTACTGGAGAAGACCCGTAACCTTCCCTTCAAGTTGCCGCAGGAAGCGATCTATATCCTGAGGGTAAGTGCGATCATCGAGGGTCTGGGAACCACCTATATCGAGAACTTCAACGGTATCAAGGATATCCTCCCCATTCTGCAGAAAAACATCCCCAGGGCACTGGGTGCAAAAGAGAGTATCCTTGAGACGCTCATTGATGAGTTCAGCCAATTTCCTCTCGATATCAGAGCATTTCGAAGCAGTATCTATAAGATAAGCGAGGAGAATCTCAGCGTAGAACTCTCCAAACAGCAGCTGGAGGTGATCGAGCAAAAACTCAGTCATAAGGTCTCTTCTGTAACGGTCACCCTGGGTATGATGCTCGCTGCGATCTTTTTAGTCGCCTATGATAGACACTATGAAAATTTTGCCCTTCTACTCTTTGGTGTTGGCCTGCTGCGTCTATTTCTTATCAAGAAGTAGTACGGCATCTTTCTTGATTGTTCTATTGGGATAGTTATAAACTCAGTGCTTTACAGACACAACTCTTCAATGAGGTGTTGTCCGCTATCATCGGTTTGATGTAGTCCGGGAAATATTTTGCCGTCGTTCTTCCTATACTGATAGCGGTAAAACTTTTATCCCATGTCACCTTCTTAAAAAAACACTCGATGGTGGAAGGGGAAGAGAAGATAATGATAGAATCAGAAGGCAATTTTATTTTCCTTTTATACTCACTGCAGACTGTTTCATAAACAGGGATATAATCACACTCGATCTTATGCTCTTTAAAAATTCCGATCATGTTCGAAACAATTTTTCGTGCTCCCAAATAGGCTATTTTTTTCCCTTTCAGGTGCTCCAAAAGCTCATATGCAAACTCATCACCGTGATTTTCTTTTCCTACAAGAGCGACTTTGCCCTTCAAGTCTTTGATCTCTTTGGCCGTCTGAGCGGAAATAGCATAAGAGGGGATCTTCTTCCATTCAGAGGTGAGTTTGTCTGCATATTTTACACCGTTTTTAGAGGTAAATATCAATGCATCGTATCCACTGAGATCCAGCTTTTGCTCTATCACCTTTGTTTGGATAAGCTGCAGGTTTTTCGCATGTTCCACCTGTTTGTCACTGAGTATGTAGATATTTTTACGGTAACTTTTAAACTCATAAGAGATATTCTTGAACCTCTGTTTCAAAGGGGAGAGAAGATCACACTTAGGCGAGATAACGATGTTGGATTTTTCATCTTTGAAAAACTCAATATCATGCTTGGAGAGTTCATAAGTAAGTTTGATCAGCTCATCATAGGTAGTCTCTTTACTATACCTTCTGTCTACGATAAACTTGTTTTGGTATTTATCATATTCATAGTAAAGCAAATTGAGTTTCTTGAAAATTTTTGACACATCTTGCAATAAAGTCTTAGTAGACATTTTTCCTCTCTCTTTCCCCGGGATATAGACAACCAGGACTGTTCCATCCATCATCTACTAGATTGTAGCTTAGTATCATTAATCGAAGTCTAACAAAGATCAAAGTGTTTCAGAGATCAATCGGAGAAAAGATCCCGGCAGAAGGGGAAAGAATCCTTCTGCATCATGAAGGATATCAAACTTACTGAGCTGCAATAGCCATGGCAAACTCTTCAATGAGTTTCTCCGGTTCGCTCTGCAGTCTCTGCTTTACCATTTGAGAGAAACCGTCCGGATAGACCTCAAACTCTTTATTTTTGATCGCTTCAATCACACAGCTCACAATCTCCTCAGGTTTTGCCTTTGGCATAGGGAACCCTTCTGTCATTCTCGTTTCGATCGGACCGGGGAGTACCTCATAGACCTCACCGCCAAAAAGACCAAACTCCGCTCTTAAAGCCTGGGTAAACGAATGTAAAGCGCTTTTTGATATCGCATAATTCGCCATCAGAGGCAAATTTACCAAAGCGAGGACAGAGGTAATAGTGACTACTTTTCCCTTAGAGGCCTTTAGGTGATCGAAAAATGCTTCTGTGAGATTGACTGTCCCTTTGAAATTGACATCCAGGTCCAGAAAGCTGTTATCGAACAGTCTGCTGTTTGTATTGACCCCTGCATTGTTGATCAATATGTCAAGGGAATCGATCGTTTCAGCTGCATGACTGATAGAATCCTTATCCGTGATATCCAACGCAATGGTCTCGATATCAGAACTGAGTTTCTTGATCTCTTCCAGACTTTTTATATCTCTTGCAGCACAATAAACCTTTTTGGGTTTTTGTGCCAATACGCCTTGAACAAACGCTTGTCCAAGCCCGCCGTTCGCACCGGTGATCAATACTGTTTTATTTTTCATTTTCATCCTTTTGAATATTGTGATAGACTCTGTCGAGAAGCGCGATCAGCATCGCTTGCTCCTCGTGACTGAAACCGTCGGTCATATTTGCATTATGTGTACTGGACAAAGGAATGATCTCCTCTGCCACCGCGACAGACTTCTCTGTAGCAAAAAGCCTGATCGCCCGCCTGTCGTCGCTATCCGCTTCTCTTCTGACATACCCTTTCTCTATCAGCCTGTCGAGCATCCTGGTCAGATTTCCCTGGTCTCTGTAGGTCCCCTCTGCCAATGCCTTCTGGCTGATCCCGTCAGACTCAACGATACGAAAGATCACCGACCACTGCTCAGGTGAGATCCCATACGATCTGATCAAGTGGTTAAAGCTGTTTTTGGAAGCGATAGCTGTTCTATTCAAGACAAATCCCAGGGATTGATCCATATTAAATTTCATGACTGACTCCTGATAGAGACAATTATAGTTGTTTTAACAATTATTGTCAAGACATCTATAAAAACCTTTCAAAAAGATGAACATTTAAATAAATCCTATGAACCGTTACCCAGTGATGCTATAATAGAAAAAATGATCCTGCCCATGAAAGGAGTGCATCATGAAACATTTGTGGTTGATTCTTATCGCCCTGCTCACAGGCTGTGTCGAAAGACCGAAACATGTAACACCGGTAGAGCACTTTCAACTCGACCGTTACCTCGGTACCTGGTATGAGATCGCACGGCTTGACCACTCTTTCGAACGGGGACTGGAGAAGATCACTGCCACCTACTCCCTGCGTGAGGACGGCGGAGTCAAAGTGATCAACCGGGGATTTGAAACACAAAAGAGACGCTGGAAAGAGGCGGAAGGCAAAGCCTACTTTGTCGAAAATCCCAACACCGGATTTTTGAAGGTCTCTTTCTTCGGGCCGTTCTACGGGGCGTATGTCGTTATGGATACCGACTATGAGAGCTATACGATGATCAGCGGACCGGACCACTCCTACTTCTGGATACTCTCACGCACCCCGGAGCTGGCACCTGAGATCCAGTCCCGTCTGATCAGAAAGGCCAAAGAAGCAGGCTTTGAGACTGACAAGCTGATCTATGTCAGCCATCAATAAACTCACTGCGGAAGCGTAGAGAGATAAACAGCTATCTCTCATGCTTTTATCCAATTCTTATTCATTATATATCGTTGCCATCTACTCTCATATGTTTTCTTTTAACACATCTATACTATAATGGTTTTTTTGAGACGATACTTCTGTAAGGGGAAGAGAGGGATCAAAAGCTGTTTACCGCTTTTTCATATATCTCCATAGTCTTATTTTATTATTGTTAATTGATCGATCCTCCCAAATCCCATAGATGACGGGATGTCTGTGTGAGGTGTAGAGACTAAAAAATTATAGTGAGGGAAAAATATGAAAAAAACCATCCTTTTTTTGACGCTTCTTATGGAAGAGCTGCTTTCGTCCGGACAACAGTTGGTCGGTTTGAAACTGAAGAGCAATCTCACTGTGATGAATAGAGGAGAACGCACTTCACTTAGCATAACAGGAAACGACAAAGACAACAAGGCAAAGAATAACATAATAGATAATTTTGGAATATTAAATCCGCCAGCTGACATTATCTGACTAGCAAACAGCCACTTTATGCTATAAAATCATCATTGACAAGGGGAAGGAGACAAGATGAATCATGTACGAGTGAAAACTTTTTTTGAGACACTGGATGAGGGGGTCACTCTTGATGACCTTAAAAGTATCTATACAGAAGAGGTACACTTTAAAAATCCGTTTTATGAACTTGATGATCTGGCGGCACTCTATCATTTTTTTCGGCAGCTCTATCAACAAGTAGATGATCCGACACTTCTGATCACCGAGTCTGTCAGCGATCAGAATATCCTCTATCTCAATTGGACATTCCGCTTCGCTTTTCATGAGAAACAGGAGACATTCAGCATCGATGGCCTGAGCCGTATGCACTTTGATGAGAGAGGAAAGATCCTGGAACATACTGACTACTGGGATGCCGGAGAACATATCTATGAAACCCTTCCTCTCCTTGGCACACTCATACGATGGATCAAAAAGAAGATAATGGCGCATAGAAGCAGCTGAGTTGCCTTGGAAGAAGAGTTATGCTAGACTATACCCTACGGATAGAGGGAGAGATGGCAGAAAGGCAAATGAATGTTGAAAAAAATTTTTATACTGCTGTTGATGATGACATTAACCGTAGTTGGAAAGGATATGACAATGCAATCGATCTATGCGTTCAAAGTAAAAACCATTCAAGGGGCAGAGACAACACTCGAACCCTACAAGGGTAAAGTCATGCTGATTGTCAATGTCGCAAGCAAGTGCGGTTACACTCCACAGTATGATGGGCTTGAAACACTCTACGAAAAATACCGTGAGAAAGGGTTTGTTGTACTGGGCTTTCCCTGTAACCAGTTTGCCAACCAGGAACCCGGCACAGAAGAAGAGATACAGAACTTCTGCCGTGTCAACTTCGGTGTGACTTTTCCGATGTTTTCAAAGATAGAGGTAAATGGAGAGAATGCACACCCTCTCTATGCCTACCTCAAGTCCGAACAGTCCGGTATACTGGGAACAGAAGCGATCAAATGGAACTTTACCAAGTTTCTTGTGGACAAAAAAGGGAAAGTGGTGGCACGTTTCGGTTCTTCCACCAAACCCAAAGAGATCGAAGAGGAGATCGAAACACTGCTTAACCAATAGAGAGGAGGCAGAGGATGAAAATAGCCATTACAGGTGCAAGCGGTTTTGTCGGAACAGCGTTGCAAAAGAGTTTCAGGGATGCGATCAGTATCCAGAGAGAGGATGATGAAGCAGCGATCATAGAGAAACTCAAAGGTGTCGACGTGGTTATCAACCTTGCAGGTGCACCCATCATCAAGCGCTGGAGCGACCCCTATAAAAAAATTCTCAGAGAGAGCCGTATCCATACCACGGACCGTCTTGTCTCAGCGATCAACCAAAGTAACATTAAACACTTTATCTCAACCTCGGCTATCGGTATCTATCCCAGTGATGTTCCCTGCGACGAGTCATGCGACACCTATGCCGATGACTTCCTGGGAAGACTGGCGAAGGAGTGGGAAGATGAAGCGCATAAGTGCAACAAACCCACTGCTATCCTGAGATTTGGTGTGATTCTGGGAAAAGACGGAGGCGCCCTTAAGCAGATGATCACGCCGTTCAAACTCGGTGTAGGAGGGATCATCGGGAACGGAAAAATGATGACAAGCTGGATACATATGGATGATCTGATAGGAATCTATAAACATCTTATGGAGAAGCAGCTGACAGGTATCTTCAATGCCACCGCACCTCATCCCGTCAGCAACTATACCTTCACCAAGGCACTGGGAAAGGCACTCCACCGTCCAACTATTCTACCTATCCCGGAGTTTGCCTTGCAGATCATGTACGGGGAAGCGGCTTCCGTACTCACAGAATCCAAAGAGGTCTATCCCAAAAAGATCCTGGATGAAGGGTACAGGTTTCTCCATACAGATATAGAAGAGGCACTGGAACAGATCGTTTCCTGAGACCATATTAAGTGGGAATGGGTGTCTTTCGCGTAGGATGCATAACCACGCAGTCTGTAGGTTTGGCACTGCCAAACGTTCTCAACCAACTTTTATACCAAAACTTCATTCCTTCACCATCTATAGATTTGACACTACCAAATAATAAAGTCAATATTCCCGGTATGCGTTTGGCAGTGCCAAACCTACGACTTTCCTCTCGCTCCCAAACTGAGTTTCGAAGTGTAGATGAAACTGATATGTCACATGCTCCGTATGAATTCCCAAATACAATTTGGGAACCAGTAAAAAACTATGCAATACAGTACGAACGGTTTGTCGTAGGGTGGGAGCATCCCACCATGATGGTGGATTTCATCCACCCTACCCATCCTTCTCTTGACTATACATGATCTCCTGATCGGGAATGCACTCTAACCAAAGGGAGGAAGTGCCCTTGGGGTGCATACTAATATCAATACCACTTCATATTCTCTCAAGAGACGTTTGACAGTGCCAAACCTACAACTTGGAACCAACACTCTTCTCTATACATACAGATCTTCTACACGCTTCAAGCACCTTTTTCTCCCTCATAACATTTTCTCAATTTACCTTAATATTAAGATGCTACTATTTTAATTGACCGACGGTCAGTCAAAAGGAGACCTATGGCAATTATCGTCAATAAAGAGGAAAAAAGAAAGAACATTGCGCTCTCATGCAGGTCCTTGTTGCTTGAACATGGGATTAATGATCTTACCATAGCACAGATAGCCAAAACTGCAGGGATCGGCAAAGGTACGGTCTATGAGTATTTCCAAAATAAAGAAGATATCGTTTTTGAGATCATCACACTCTTTATCTCTGAATATGAAGAGGAGTTTTTTAAAAAAATTTCACAATCTGACTCGACAAAAGAGAAAATCTACCATTTTCTAAGCCTGCTTTATCTCAATGAAGAGACAAAAAAACACCTTTCTCTCTATCGTGAATTCATTGCGATCTCTTTGATGGACGGGACAGAGGAGATGGAACAGTTCACTCAATTATGTCACAAAAATTCGACAGAGAAGTTAACTATGATCATTGATGAGGCCATAGAAAAAAGAGAGATCGTTCCCGAAGCACGTGATCTGATCCCTGCACTGCACCTCTTTTCAAAGGGCCTGGTGATCGATACGCAATTGCTGCATAAGAATGCACAAAGCGAAATATCACGCTTTGTAGAGACACTGTTTAAATTGATAGAAATGAAGGAGGAGAAATGAGACTTATATGGATAGCGCTGCTACCTCTTTTGGTAACGGCCCGTGAGTATGGGTTAAAAGAGCTGATAACGCATACACAACAAAACAACCCGATGATCCAAGCGACAATGCTAACTGTCGAGGCGAAATCCAAAGAGAGGGAGGCAGCAGGCAGTGCGTTCTGGCCGACACTTGATATCGGCGGAAACTACAGCATGGTGACCCCTACTTCACTGGTAAGCCCGGGCGAAACAACAAGCGGCTACGCCACAGTAAGCATGGAACTCTATGACGGAGGCAGGAAAAGTGCCCTGGAGCGTGCCAAAGGGTTCGAACACCGTGCATCACGCTTTGAACAGGAAGCATTTTCCAAAAACCTTTCATTGAAGATCATAGAGCATTACTATACGGTCCAAAAACTCCAAGCGATGCTCTCCGCACTCTACGGGCAGTCAAAAGAACTGAGCGCACAGCTTGACCGTATCAGGAAGTTCAATGCCGCAGGACTTGCGACCAAAGAGGATATAGACAAACTCGTAGCTGTTTACGAAAATAACCGTTATACGATAGAGAATACCAAGCTGGCACTTGAGACAAGTCTGGAAAATCTACGCCTGGAGAGTGGACTCCCGGTTGAAGAACTCCAGGAGGAGAGCTTCATGGAACCGTACGACATTGCCTTTGAACCTTACGAGCAGAGCAAGATCCTGAAATCCAGGGCCAATGCGATCGATGAAAATGCAAATGCAATCAATGCCGGATATATGCCTCAAATTACGATACAGGATACCTATAGCAAATCCCACTATGATGACCTTGCTCCATCCACCTTTCCTGGTGACATACTGCTTGATCATCAAAACCAGGCAAGTATCTCCATAAATATGCGCCTTTTTGATCATGGTAAAATGAGAAAAGAGAAGGAAGCACTGCAGTATCAGAAAATGGCCCTGGAATCAGAACGCCAATACCGTATAGAAGAGCAGAAGATGCACTTCAGGCTTTCGGAAACAAATCTGGAGACGATACAGGCAAAACTCAACAGTGCACACAGTGAGCTGAATGCCGCAAAAAGTACCTACCGTGCGATTGTCAAAAAGTTTGAAAGCGGTCTGGTCGACAACATCGCCTATCTCGATGCACTCAACAATCAGACACTTGCCAAGGCACGCTATGACGAAACACGCTATGACTATGAGATAGCTAAATCAATCTATTACTATTATGCAGGAAAAGCCCCTAAGGAGTTTATACAATGAAAAAAATATTTATGACAATGATCATGATGGCTACGGCCATCTATGCTGAAGAGGTCTATGCTACCTTCCAGGTAAAAGCAGAAAAAAGTGCGGAACTGGCTTTCATCAGCAGCGGTGTCGTAGAGAAGGTCCATATCGATGTAGGAAGTGTCGTAAAGAAGGGGGAGGTACTCGCAACACTCGAGAACAGTGACCTCAAAGCGATGCTTGAGAGTGCCGAAGTTGCAAAGAAGTATGCACAAAAAGATTTTGAGAGGCAACGCAAAGTGAAACAGGTGATCAACCAGGCCCAATATGATCAGTATGCCTTCAAATATGAGAATGCCAAGGCACAGGCAGACTATCAAAAAGCGCTTTATGAAAAAACGATCCTTACAGCACCTTTTGACGGCGTGATCTTTGAAAAGATCGTCGAGGAGGGAGATGCGGTCAGCGGCGGGCTGATCCGTACGATACTGAAGATCCAAAGTCTTCATGAGAGAAAGCTCATCCTCGCATTTGATCAAAAATACCATGCAGAGGTAAAAGTAGGTGATCTCTTTCAATATAAGATCGATGGGGAGGAGAACTCCTATGAAGGCAAGATTACCAAGATCTACCCTGCCCTCAACACCGATAAGAGAAAAGTCATCGCAGAAGTAGAGGCCAAAGACCTTATGGTAGGTCTCTTTGGTGAAGGAATGATCGTTACAGATCAAAAGTAGGCGGATAGAGAGTATGTATAAATTAGCCATAAACCGACCCATTACAACCCTCATGTATGTGCTGTCACTCATCATCTTCGGGTGGATGAGTTTCAAGGCGATGCCTGCGGCACTCTTTCCAAACGTTGATTTCCCGATCGTTACGGTCAAGACTGTCTACCCCGGTGCAGAACCGACTACCATGGAGTCAGAGATCACGGATAAGATCGAAGAAGCGATCTCAAGGATCGGTGGGATAGATTCTGTCATCTCAACAAGCAGTGACAGTGTGAGCGTTGTGACGATCAAGTTTCTGCTTGAACGTGATATCGATGAAGCAACGAATGATGTCAGAGACAAAGTCTCTGCCGTCTCCCTCCCTACCGATGCCGAGACACCGCTGGTCAGTAAGCTGGATATCGGCGGGGCTTCAGTCATCAACCTCTTTTTAACCGCCGAAAAGGACACCCTGCAGAACCTGATGGTTTTTGCGGATGAAAAGGTCAAACCTGCCATTCAAAAGATCAACGGCGTGGGTGGGATCAATATCATCGGTTACAAAGACAGGGAGATCAGGGTCTACCCGGATATCAACAAACTGAACCAGAATAATATGACGATCAGGGAGCTCAACGAGATCATCAAAAGAGAAAATAACAAGATCGGCGGCGGTAAGCTGATAAGCGAGGAGAGAGAGTTCATCCTCAAAACAAAAGCCGATGCGATGAGTATCGAAGAGCTTCGTAATATCAAGATCAAAGAGGGTGTCAGACTCAGAGATGTAGCCAGAGTAGAAGACGGCATGAGTGATCCGAAGAGTTACGCTTCCTATGAAGGGATAGAAGGTGTTATGCTTGAGGTACAGAAGATCTCAGGCACCAACACACTTGATATCGTCTCCAAAGTCAAAGAAGAGATCCCTGCTTTGGAGAAGATGGCGGGAGAGAGGTTCGGCGTAAAACTGATCAACGACACCACTCCGTTTATCATCCACTCACTGGCAGATGTAGAGTTCGACCTGATCTACGGTTCGCTGCTTGCAGTCATTATCATCTTTTTCTTCCTGCGCAACACGACCATTACCTTTGTCTCGGCACTCTCTATCCCTACTTCGATCTTCGGTACGATCGCACTGATGCACTTTATGGGGTATGATCTCAACAGAATGACCCTGATCGGACTGACATTGGCGATCGGGATCATCATCGATGATGCCGTCGTCGTCGTTGAGAATATCTATAAGAAACTTGAAGAGGGGAAAGGAAGGTTCGAGGCCGCATTCGAGGGGGTCAGGGAGATCGCATTTGCCATCCTCGCGATCTCGGCAATGCTTTTGGCCGTATTTATCCCTGTCTCCAACATGAGCGGTATCGTAGGGAAATTCTTTGAATCATTTGCGATGACCGTAGGATTTGCCGTCATCATCTCCTATACGATCGCTCTGAGCTTCATCCCGAGTCTCGGTGCAAGAACGTTGGAGAAAAAAGAGAGCCGTTTCTATGACCGGACCGAACCTTTTTTCAAATCTTTGGAAGGGCTCTATGACCGTGCGTTACGTTTTGTACTGCGTTTCAGAAAAACCACACTGATCGGCGTGCTTGTGATCTTCGTCGGTTCCTTAAGCCTTTTTCCGAAGATCGGTATGGACTTTGTTCCAAAAGAGGATAAGGGTGAATTTGAAGTCAAGCTAAAAGCCGATGCGGGGATCTCCCTGGATAAAATGATCCAGGAATCCAAAAAGATAGAAGCGGTCGTAAAAGAGGATAAGCATGTCATCTATACGACGCTCAGTATCGGCTATAACAGTGCCCAGGAGATCAACAAAGCAGTGATCTATGTAAAACTGAAAGAGAAACTGGAGAGAGAGCTGAACCAGGAGGAGATCATCCAAAACATCAGAGAGAGACTCCAACCCTACCAAAAATCACTCTTTATCACCGCAGCAGCGATACCGAACATCAAAGGAACCGGTGTCACTGTACCGTATCAGATCGTACTGAAGTCTGACTCTTTTGAATCACTCAAAACGGCTACAGAGAACCTCACTGCGTATCTTTCCAAGAAAAAAGGTTTTGTGGACATCGATACCAATCTCGAAGAGGGAAAACCACAGATAGAGATACAGATCCTGCGTGAAAATGCCGCCAGACTGGGTATCAGTGCTTCACAGATCGCTTTAGCGATCTCAACAGCCTTCTCCAGTGACCTTGAGATCTCACACTTCGAAGAGAGCGGAAAACAGTACAATATATCACTGAGGGTAGAAGATGATTCCCGAAAAAGTATCCGGGATATCAAGAAGATACAACTGCGTGCCCAGAATGGGGAGCTTGTCTACCTCGATGGTCTGGTAGCGTTCAAAGAGAGTGAATCGCTGGCAAGTATCTACCATTATGACAGACAGAGACAGGTGAGTGTCTATGCGGATCTTTTCGGACTGGATCTCGGAGGAGCCGTACAGTACACCACTGACAAGATCAATGAACTCCTCCCAAAAGAGGTTGACTATAAGTTTACAGGGTTTGCAGAAGAGATGGAAAAAACAGGACAGGCATTCGGTACAGCGATCGGACTCACTATGATCCTGATGTTCATTATCCTGGCGATACTCTATGAGTCTCTTATACAGCCGATCATTATCATGGTTGCACTCCCTTTGAGTATTATCGGGGTATTGATCGCACTCTATCTGAGCGGACTGCAGTTCAGTCTCTTTGTAATGATCGGATTTATGCTCTTGATGGGAATGGTGGGTAAAAATGCCGTTCTATTGGTTGACTTTGCCAATGAAGCGCTCAAGTCGGGGAAAAGCACCGATGAAGCACTCCTGGAGGCCGGAGAGAAAAGGCTGAGACCAATCCTTATGACAACTTTTGCTATGATCTTTGCGATGCTTCCTCTTGCGATCGCAACCGGACTGGGAAGCGAAAGCAAAGCGCCGATGTCCATTGCGGTGATAGGAGGTCTGATCAGTTCGATGGTACTCACCCTGCTGGTTGTCCCGGTGATCTACAAGATGATCAATCCTATCGACAGATGGCTGAGAAAGTGGTATGAGGTAGGAAAGGTGTAAGATGAAAACAAAAGGCAAAGTTTCTCTCGTTCTCGGAAGCGGCGGAGCCAGAGGCTACGCCCATATCGGAGTGATCGAAACGCTTGAAAAGCGGGGCTATGAGATCGTCTCCATCAGCGGTGCCTCGATGGGTGCGCTCATAGGCGGACTCTATGCATGCGGGAAACTGGATGCGTACAAAGAGTGGGTCTTGGGTCTGGACCCTCTTGATGTCGCTTCACTGGTGGACTTTTCTTTCGACTCAAGCGGCCTGATCAAAGGTGACAAGGTCTTTGACAAGATCGCTGAAATGATAGGTGAGGAAGAGACCTTCGAAACGCTGCCGATCAAGTTTACTGCCGTTGCCACGGATGTAGTACGCAAAAAAGAGGTCTGGTTCCAGTCGGGAAATCTCCTGCAGGCGCTTCGTGCCTCTATCGCCATCCCTACGATCTTTACACCGGTAAAAGTAGACGAGATGATCCTGACCGACGGCGGTATCCTCAACCCTCTGCCTGTTGCACCCACAATGTCTGATATCAGTGATCTCACCATAGCCGTCAACCTCTATGCGGACACCCCCAAACCGGAGATAGAGATCAGCGATGAAGAGAAGAAACAGACCAATAGCTTCAGCCGGGTCTTTCTTGAACTCCTTGAGAAGTTCAATCCCAAAAAAGAGGAACTGACGATGTTTGATATCCTCGACAAAACCCTTGATACGATGCAGAACGGTCTGACCAGGTACAGGCTGGGAGGCTACCCTCCCGATATCCTGATAGAGATATCGAAAGATGTCTGCAACACCTATGACTTCCACAAATCCCTTGAAGTCATTGAGCAGGGAAGAAAAGCGGCAGAGAAGCAGCTCGATGAGAAAGGGCTGTAGTCCAAGCTCCTGCTCTGCTCTTCCTCATTCTCAGCTTGCCCCTCTTCCGTCATCCTCGGGCTTGCACCCCAAGAGTATTTCCTACGGGCACCCGGGGATCTCCCTTCCCCCCCCTGATTACCACCTTACTGCCTTTACAATTATGTCATTAACATCATCTGACACCTTTACTTTCCTTGATTTATTTACTTTAAAAATCCTTATTACTAGTTTCAAAGTTATATTGTGTAAAATTAATTTTAAGAAAAAGGGAGAAGTTGATGAAGAAAGAGTTCTTTAACGCTGATAGAATATTTAAATTATTATTGTCAATATTTATACTTACTGTACCTTTACTCATATTATATTTTTGGCAAGAAAATATAAATTATAATTTAAAAATTGACCATAGTAAATTTGGAACTTTTGGTGATTTCTTTGGTGGTGTGTTTGGTTCTATTTGGGCGTTAGGTGGGGTAATATTATTTTATCTTGCATTAAAAGAACAAAGAGAGGATTATAAAACTAATAGACGTGCACTTGAAGAACAAATTAACGCCTTAAAAGTACAAACTGACGAATTTAAACTACAACGTCAGGAGTTAGAACAATCACGAAAAGTTTTTATAGAACAATCGAAAACCTTAAAACAACAAAGGTTTGAAACAACTTTTTTTTCCATGATTGAATTATATAATAAAACAATAGATGACTTAAATAAGTTGAGTGAAAATAACAACTATTTCAAAGATTTTCGTCAAGATCTTATTAAAAACTTTAAAACAGATAGAAAAGATCCTAGAAATAATCATATTAATGCAGTCAATAAGTATAAAGGCCTTTATTATAATAAAAGAGAGGATTTAGCACAGTATTTTAAAACAATCTATAGAATATTAAAAATAATTGATCTAGCTGATATAAGCGAAAAAGAAAAACATCAATATGTCCAAATTTTTCGTTCCTTACTTTCTGAAAATGAATTACTTATCCTTTTTTACAATGCCTTTATATATGATGCAAAATCATTTTATACACATATCCTTAATTATAATTTACTAAAGCATTTGCCCAGTACTTCAAAAATTGAATTTAAGTCATTTGTAATGATATATAAGGATATTCCAATTTTACTTGATTTCAATAATGAAATCTATCAATTATTGATTCAGTTTTTTTATTTATTAAGTGAAAATATTCAACAAGATGATTTTGATGAAGAAAGGATCTCCATCGAATTAACTTCTGATAAAAATATAATAATTTTAGTTCAGTCTGCGGCATACAATGAACTAAAAATAGAAATCATTAATTCTTCAGAAGCAGGAGAATATTTAAAAAATTTAAAACAAAATTTCATAGACTATTTTTCAGCATTATTATATGATTATCTTGTTTTTTCTAGATATATGCTAAATCCCCAAGACGACTTTAAGCTTACTACCATTGATCAAGGAGATTCAATAACCTTTGAGATAAAATCTAAAAATAAACTAATGTTAAACAATGATAAGGACTAAAATGGAATCTAAAAGTAATTTATATTTAAATAAAGATCAATTCGAAAATATTTTTAAAAAACATATAAAAACAAGTGTATACTCTTTATCGATTAAATCATTGTTTAGTGACAGAATGCTACGTAAAATTAAGTATGATCCTTATTATCAAAGAAATTATGTTTGGGATTCAGAGAAAGCTTCTTTTTTTATAGAAAGTATTCTTTTAGGCACAGATATTCCTCCTATGATTTTTTTTAATAATGGTTCAACATACGAAGTCATTGATGGACGTCAACGTTTTGAAACAATAAAGAAATTTAAAACTGATGATTTAAAGCTTTCATTAAAAGGTTTAACAAAATTACCACAATTGAAAAATCAAAACTTTTCTAAATTAGATAATGATATTCAAGAGATTTTTGATGATGCTAAAATTAGAATATTTGAATTTGAAATAATAAACGAACCAAAACTTGAATCAATACTAGAAGATAAAATTAAAAAAGAAATTTTTCGTCGATATAATTCTGGTATTACGCCGTTAAATAATGCTGAAATAGATAATGCAACATATGATGATGATAGTATTACAATAAAATTAAAAGAACTTTTATCTAAAGATCATGAATTAGTAACAGAAATTGGTAAAAAATTTCTAAATAGAAATGAAATAGACTTTCAAAATAAAAGTGCTGATATTTTACAGTTTCTAAGAAAATATTTAATACTATCATCTTTCCCAATAAATACATACGCAACAGGGAATAGTCGAAGCGAACTTATTGATTTACTATATAATGTAACAAGTGGTAATGTTGATGATACACAAGAACTATGTAATACTCTTATTTCTAATTTAAAAACTACCCTAAAGTTAATTAATTTATTTAAGAATGAATCATGGAAAACAAATAAGCAGTTAAATCTTACTTTATTATGGGCAATAAATATATTATTAGAGGAACAAATAAATATAGATAATTTATTAACTCAAGAAATATTCAAACAATTTGAAAAATATATAGAAAAAAATTACGATGTCTTTGAAGCAAAAAATAGTCATTATTATAAAGAAATAATTACTAGACATAGAACTATTGCGGATTTTTTTGAAAACTTGTATGACATATCATTTAAAATATATTTTAAGGATGATAACTTTAAAGACAATATTAAAGAAATGAGACAAAGCGAAAAAGATGCTAAACTAAAACTAGCTGAATTATCATCATTACGAGTACAAAAACCTGAACCTTCATTAGTACCAGTTTATGAAATAATTGATGACTTAAGTGGAAAAAGATATTTAATCCGGCCCAGCTACCAAAGGCATGAAAAAATAAATACTACTAAAGCATCCGCAATTATTGAAAGTATAATTTTAGGTATTAACTTGCCTCCAATATTTATATTTAAAAATAAAAATGGAGTAAAAGAAGTTATTGATGGACAACAACGTTTATTATCGATTCTTGGTTTTACAGGAAAAAAATATAGAAATGAAAATGATCAATTAACTTTCCCGAAAAATAATAATTATAAACTTAAGGGACTAAGAATTTTAAAAGAGTTAAATAAAAAAAGTTTTTATGATTTAGATATTTCGATTCAAGATAAGATTTTAGATTTTAAATTAAGTATTATCGAAATTGATTATAACCTAAATACTAATTTTGATCCTGTTGACTTATTTATTAGACTTAATAATAAGCCATATCCAATCAAAGAAAACTCTTTCGAAATGTGGAATTCATTTATTGATAATGATATTATTGAGAGAATTAAAGTATTAACTAATGATAATATTGAATGGTTTTTTATTAAACAACGTAGTAATCGTACCTCAGATAGAATGGAAAATGAAGAGTTAATTACTTTACTTGTTTATATTTATTATACTCAACACTATTTACATTCTAATAGCCTTGGTTTTTATGGAAGAGATTCTAAAGTAAATTGTAGGATTAGAGAAAAAAAGGCTGTTTCAACTTTATTAGAAAAGATCTCAACAGATGTTCTTTTAAAAAGAAACTTTCTTAAAAGTATAGAAGAAATAGAAAAACGCATTGAATATTTAAAAACTATTTTAAACTCTAATGACTTAAAAAAATCACTAAATGAAATTTTGGGAAAAGATTCTAATAATAGAAAAAGATATTTTGTAGATTTTTATATTTTATTTCAAATATTACAAAGATATAATGAAAGGAGCTTGACTCAAATAACTTTTGAAAAGTTAAAAGAAAAAATGTTATTCATATTGTCTGAACTTAAAAATCCTTCAACCGAAGAAAATGATTACCAAACATATTTTGAAGAGTTGTTTGAAAAAATTAAGTTTTAGAAGTTAAAGATGTAATCTCATTGAAATTATAGGTCATAATTTTCTTTCACTCTCACGATTTTGTGAGAGTATATATGGCAACTTTTCCTCGTCTCACCTCTCCGAAGGTGAGATGCAGAGACTACGACTTTGTTTCTTGGGTATTGCTTCCACCTATCGGTGGTGTTGGTCTCTTACGATTGTTTTACCTTGGATATACGCTACACCTTCGGAGAGGTGGAGCGAGAAGAGAGATTATCCAACTACTATATCTTCCCTACATTCATACTACACACTCATTTCACTAAAATAGAGCAATACACTAGCTATGACAGGATAAAAACAGAGAAGAGATAAACGGTTAAATCAGAGGGATCAGGAATGACGATTGATGAGCTTAAAGCGTATGACGGTCGCAATGGGGCAAAAGCCTATGTTGCCTATAAGAACAACATTTATGATGTGACAGAGAGTCCGTTATGGCAAGAGGGGGAGCATGAGGGTATGCACTTTGCCGGAGAAGACCTGACCGATCAGCTCTCAGGTGCACCCCACGGAGAAGAGGTTTTTAAGGGCTTTCCCGTCGTGGGCAGGCTTGAAATGCCTGAATCACAAACCCAAGAAACTGACGATTCGGCAACGGATACGAAAGAGAAGCTCAAAGTCTGGTACCGACGCTACCACCCGCACCCGATGACGGTCCATTTTCCGATCGCCCTGCACCTCTTTGCGGCCTTCATGGACCTTCTCTTTCTTTTTGATCCCAAGGAGTCCTATGCACTTAGTGTCTTCTATCTCTTTTTTGGCTCCACGGTGATGGGCTTCGTGGCGATGGTGCCCGGTATCCTAAGCTGGTGGGTCAACTATGACTTTTCAAAAGCGCAACCCTTTCTCATCAAACTCTACCTCTCCACCCTGGTGCTGCTGCTGGGTCTCATCAATATCATACTCTACCTAAATGATCCCATGATCGTCTATCATGATTCTCCGGCAGGGATTACCTACCATACCATCATCCTCTTTACCGGGCTATCGGTTATCGTGCTGGGATACTATGGAGGCAAGATCAGTTGGGGAGATACTTTCATGCGTAGAGAAACAGAAGAGAAAAATCAAGAGAGCGCTTCACTACAGCCGCTTCACAACACTCAAAAATCTACCAAGGAGAGACTCATGAATGACACAAACCTCTCTATCCTGATAGGCGGTCCCGCAGGTTCGGGGATAGATACGATCGAGAAGATACTCACAGATGCCTTCAAGGCCGGTGGCTACTATGTCTACTCTACCAAAGAGTATATGTCGCGTGTACGCGGTGGGAGCAACTCCACATTGATCCGTATCGGAGATATGCCCATTCAGGCCCCCTGCTGGGAAGTGGACCTCTCCATCGCGCTGGATGAGCCGTCCCTGGAGCATATGCAGGCAAGATACACTGATCAGACGTTGGTAGTGGCCGATGTCTCCGAAGATAAGGATATCGCACACCTCATCACTCTTCCTATCTATGAACGTGCCAAAGCCCTGGGCAGCCGTCAGTATGCCAATACCTATATGGCAGGGGTGATCTTCGGACTGTTGGAGTTGGAGCTCGATACGCTACTGCAGAGTATCGAGAAGTACTTCAAAGAGGAGAGTGAGAACATAAAAGTCTCTGAAGAGGGGTATAAAGAGGGGAAAGAGATAGAACACTCCACGGTCCCTGAACTCCCCTCCAGAGACAGGAAAAGCGTAGAGAAGCTTCATCTGATGAACGGTACGACCGCCTGCGGATTTGGTTTTCTGGCAGGAGGCTGTACTATGGTGACTGCCTATCCCATGTCTCCCTCCACCGGAGTGCTCAACTTTATGGCAGCACGCTCCAGGGACTTTACCATCGTGGTCGAACAGAGTGAAGATGAGATCGCCTCACTGAACATGGTACTGGGAGGGTGGTATGCCGGTGCCCGGGCGATGACAACCACTTCCGGCGGAGGGTTTGCACTGATGACCGAAGCGCTGAGCCTGAGCGGGATGACTGAAACCCCTGCGGTGATCTACCTGGCACAGAGACCGGGGCCGGCAACAGGCCTGCCTACCCGGAGTGAACAGGGTGACCTCAATATGGCGATCTATGCAGGACACGGACCGTTCGAGCGTATCGTACTTGCCCCGGGATCACTTGAATCAGCTGTCGAGTGCGGCTACCTCGCTTTTGAGTTAGCCGACCGTTACCAGGTGCCTGTGATCCTGCTGAGTGACCAGTACCTGGCCGACTCAATGAGTACGATAGAGAGTGTCGACTTCTCACAGTATAGACCGGGGAGATACATCACGAAAAGCGAAGAGGGGTACCACCGCTATGCGGATACGCCAAACGGTATCAGCCCGAGAAGTGTCCCCGGCTTTGGCGACGGGCTGGTCTGTGCTACAAGTGATGAACATGATGAGACCGGGCAGATCACGGAGAGCTACCAGACGCGTATAGAGATGGTACACAAGCGTGCGCGTAAAGCCGAGACCCTCCTGGAGAGTGCTCTCATGCCAACGGTAGAGAGTGAAGGTGAGATCGCCGTCATCGGCTGGGGGTCAAGCTACGGTGCGATCAGAGAGGCTTTGTCCAGAGTGGATGATCCGAGGCTTTGCCATGTACACTTTGAGTGGGTACACCCGCTTTCAGAGAAACAGCTGGCGCTGCTTAAAGGCTATAGACGGAGGATCGTCGTAGAGAACAATGCCACGGGGATATTTGCCGACCAGCTCAAACTTCATGATATCACGGTTGACAAGAGGATACTCCAGTACAACGGTTTTGCATTCTTTGCAGACCAGCTGGCAGAGAGGATCAAAGAGCAGATAAAGGAGTGATGATGCATACCTCATTTGATAGAGAAAACGTAGATATTGCATGGTGTCCGGGATGCGGGAATTTCGGTATCCTGAAACTGGTGAAAGAGGTACTGGAGGAGCTGGAGCTGGAGAAACAGCATACCGTGATCGTCTCCGGTATCGGACAGGCGGCCAAAACACCCTACTATATCGATACCCATATGTATGGCGTACTCCATGGAAGAGCGCTTCCTGCTGCCACGGCGATCAAAGCAGCCAACCCGGGCCTGACGGTCATTGCAGAAGGAGGTGACGGCGATATGTACGGTGAAGGGGGAAACCACTTTCTGCATACGCTCAGACGCAATCCCGATATCGTCCATATCGTCCATAACAATATGGTCTACGGACTCACAAAAGGACAGGCCTCCCCTACCTCACAGAAAGGGTTTGTCACCAATGTGCAGGTGGAAGGGGTGGAGAATGAACCCTTCAACCCGCTCAGTGTCGCACTCGCTTTGAAGGCAGGCTTCGTCTCACGCGTCAATATCGGGAACTATAGCCATGCCAAAGAGGTACTGAAGGCTGCATTTTTGCACAAAGGGTATGCCCTGGTCGATATCTTTCAACCCTGTGTAGTCTTCAACAAAGTAAATACCTTTCAATGGTTCAAAGAACACACCTATATACTGGAGGAGAGCTATGAGAGTAGCAACTTTGAAGAGGCCCTCAAAAAAGCCCAGGAGAGTATGCCGATGCCGCTGGGGATACTCTATCAGAACAGGGAGACTCCTGCTACCTTTGAAACACATATGAGGGGGGAGGACAGACGTCCGCTCTATGAGAGTGAACATGACCACAGAAAGATACAGGAGCTGTTTGAAACCTATTAGCAGTTTCTCTGTAAAGTCCTCTATCGAGAAGGAAGTATATCAGTCTTCAAAAATAATGATATCGTAACTGCTTTTTGCCACCAGTGCTTTACTTGAATGTACTGAACCGTGACGGTTCGCTTTGCGTAACTCTTCTCTCAGCTGATCGATCTCATCTTGCATCTCATCGATCTGTTCTTTGAGCTTCAGGGCCACATCCACACCTGCCAGATTGACCCCCATCTGTCTGGTCAGACGAAGGATCAGTTTCATCCTATCTATATCACGCTGCGAATAGAGTCTCATACGGCCGCTTGTACGTGACGGTTCAACCAGACCTTCCCGTTCATACTGACGCAGTGTCTGCGGGTGAA
This sequence comes from Sulfurovum sp. MH2-6, assembly GCF_058374785.1. NCBI lineage: Bacteria > Pseudomonadati > Campylobacterota > Epsilonproteobacteria > Campylobacterales > Sulfurovaceae > Sulfurovum > Sulfurovum sp. MH2-6. Next base: position 825,730 of record NZ_CM178170.1, on the reverse strand, counting down.
TATCGAGCATTGTTGCTACTACGGAGATCAGATATACCGGTTCATCGTAACTGTGCATACTACTTTCCTTTCCTTGCTAATTTACCTAAAAGCAAAGCTTCCAGGTACGCATACCGTCCTCAGCGGACAGCTCACAGCACTTGTGCTGTTTTAAAGCTTCTCTTCTAGAAGCGTTTTTAGTTCACCGTCCATACTCTCTACATCAGGGAGGATCACATTGGCTACCAGATAGAGGTCACCCGTAAGGGCTGTTTTCCTGTTCGGCACGCCTTTCCCTTTGAGTCTGAACTTCTGTCCGTTTTTCGTGTTCTGCGGTACTTTCAGGGAGACCTCTTTTTCCGGCGTGTTGACTGCGATCTTACCGCCAAAGAGTGCCTCTTTTAACGGTACATCAAATGTCTTATAGAGGTTATCGCCTTTTCTTTCATACTCGTTTGACTCCGCTACCTCTACTTGAAGCAGAAGGTCACCGGCCTGTCCCTGGTACTGTTTACCCTTACCTCTTACACGCATCGTCTCACCGGACTTGATACCTGCAGGGATCTTGATATCAAATGTCTGACCATTCGCTGAGACGTTATGTTTACCACCGAGGATTGCTGTCATGAAAGGTACGGTGATACGTGCCTGGATATCAAGATCCACTCCGCCGAAGCCGCCGAAACCGCCTCCGCTAAAGCCGCCGAAGCCGCCCCCGCCAAAGCCGCCGGCACCGCCGCCGAACATCTGACGAAGGATCTCATCCAGATCCACACCTGCACCCTGACCGCGTGCAAAGTCATGGAAGTTCTGACCGCCGAACATCTGGTCACCGAACTGGTCATACTGTGCTTTTTTCTCAGGATCGCTCAGTACCTCATAGGCAGCATTGATCTCTTTGAATTTATCCTGTGCAGACTCTTCTTTGTTGATATCAGGGTGATACTGACGTGCGAGTTTTCTATAAGCTTTTTTGATCTCTTCGGGTGTTGCACCTTCACTTACACCAAGAGTTTCATATAAACTTTTTGACATAGACGTTCCTAAAATTTAATTTCTTCTTAATATTAATATATTATATCAGAATAGTTTAGTCTATGTCAATCAACCTTGTGACCCCCTAGCGATTATGGGGAATATACATCACCGGCTTATACCCCTCTCTCATCAGCTTCTGTATGCCGCCTGCGAGGTTGATCACGTTATACCCTAACTGTTGGGACAAAAATTTGGATATCTCCGTCGTCCGGCTGCCTGTACGGCAGATGAGTGCGAACTGCTCATCTTTTTTTACCACTTTGTTTAACTCTTCAAGAAAAAGCGGTACATTGAATCTCCCCTGCTCGTCAAAAAACATAATCGTATATGAGCCCTCCACTATACCTGTCTCTCTCCACTCCCCCGGTGTTCTCACATCAATGATCTTGATATCATTTTTCAAAAAATCTTTGGTTGCCCAGACATGTTTGAGTTCTGCAAAAGAGAAGTTGAATGCGATAAGAAGCAGCATAATCATTCTCATAATATTTCCTTATTATTTTTTGCGCTATTGTAGCCTATAGAAGTAAACAGTAGCTATAATAGCATATGAATTTTATCCAAGTGACCGATACCGATATCCCGGAACTGCAGATCTACCACCAGATGAGAGAGAATGCCTTCAGAGAAGACGGCAGCTTCATTGCAGACAGCCCAAAAGTGGTAAACCTCCTTCTCGAAGAGGATATCCAGGTCAAAAGTATCTTTGCTACGCAGGAGTATTATGAGAAATATGCCGATCTGATACAACAAAAAGAGATACCGACGCTCTATGTCGCTTCCAAAGAGGTGATGGAGAAGATCGTAGGGCATACGATACACCACAACGTCATGATGCACGCCATCCGCCCTACGCCAACCCCTCTAAACGCTTTGGGAGATCAGATCCTTATGCTCGATGAGATCAGCTCCACCCAGAATATCGGTGCCATTGCCAGAAGTGCCGCAGCCCTGGGTGTAAAATCCTACCTCCTGCCCCACCAGGGGCCGCACCCCTATGCCAGACGTGCCGTAAGGGTCTCGATGGGACATATAGGCCTGATGAGATATAACCTCTACGACGATATCTTTGAGACGATCAGGGAACTTAAAGCACTGGGATACAGAATCTACGCCGCAGAGGTGACAGAAGACTCCACCCCTCTCTCACAGGTCAAAGTAGCCGATAGATGGGTACTGCTGATGGGACATGAGGGAAAAGGGATCTCTAAAGAGATTTTGGATGTCTGTGATGAAGTGGTCACCATCGAGATGGAGGAAGGGATCAAGAGTTTCAATGTGAGTGTGGCTGCTTCGATAATGATGTACCGCTTTAACCATTCGTTCTAATTAAACCCTCCGAATAATTCTCCTCGTCATCCTGAACTTGATTCAGGATCTACACATTCTAGGATATTAAGAACCCTTCTCGCTCTATCTCTCCGAAGGTGTAGCGCATATTCAAAGTAAAACGATCGCGAGAGACCAACACCACCAATAGCTGAAAGCAATACCCAAGAAACAAAGTCGTAGTATCTGTATCTCATCTACGGAGAGGTTGTATAGACAAGGAAAGAATGAAATATAATAAAAGTCTTCTCCTCATATATAACATTTTTTTGTAATTATTTAAATCCTACCAATTTACTTTGTTTCGCAGTAAAAATATTATTAAATGCAGAAATAAATAAAGAGCAGAACAACATAACTACGCTAATTAATACAAATTGATATACAGGAGAAATTTCTGTAAGAGATGGATAAATCCGAGATATTAGTATAGTTATACCCGTAAGGATAAACATATGAATAAGATATATTCCAAATGACATTTCACCTATATTTTTAAGTGGCTTTGATCTAATCCAATTTTGATTCTTGAAAAGAAAAATAATGAGAACAAACGAATAAAGAAATGAAGATGGTTTAACAGCGGTAACTGCATCTCCGACTTGGTGAAACATAGAGATTAATACATATGATTCAAAACAAGATAAAATATAACATGACACTATGAGAACTATGAGAAGTCTATTTGATATTTCTATTTTGGTTGATGAGCCAAGATATAAACCAAGAACAAAGAACATTAACCAAGTTGCAAAATTACCAGCATAAACAATAAGTGGTAAATTGATATCAGTATAATATCTCAGGTAAAATATCGTACTGGTCATAGCTATACTTATAATGAGACTAAGAACCACCCCCTTTTTATTTGCAAAGCTTTTTAGTATAGGAAGTAGCAAATAATACTGAATAATCAAAGCTATAAAATAGTATGGTCCAGAAGATTGAAAGACTACTACCTTAATAAGCTCATGAACAACCGATTTATGTTGAACTAAAACTGCTAAAGCAAACCAAACTAATGACCAAGTCAACAATGGAATATAAACTCTTGGAATCTGTTTTTTTAGAAAGACAAAGTAATCTCTATAACATTCAATTCTTTTCTTTGCTAAAAAAAATCCTGAGATGGCAAGAAACATAGGAACAGAAAAGTTTAACAAGTTACGCCATATAACAGTGAAATTGAAATTAATACTATCATCACTGAAATGAAGTCCTGTACCTGATGAATGTATAGCAACTACGCCAAATATTGCAAACGCTCGTAAGATATCAAAATATTCTATTCTATTAGACATATCATTTCCCCTAGTTTACACTCTCTTCCCAAGTGGAGAATGAATGTTATAAAATTATATAAAGTGCTCCACCTCACGAGAAGATGAAAACAAGATAAATTAAAATGTAACTACCTTCCAGTCCGTTTTAAGCGCTTCGGTCATCAGCTCACCTGTATGGATCGCTTCCACACCCATCGCTTCAAGCTGCTCAGTCACACCGTACTCATCGCTGCATACCACGCAGCAGGAGAGCTCTACACCTGTCTCTTTTACTTTGGCAAGCATCGTTTGCAACTCTTGATTCTCAGCCAGCAGTTTGATAGAAGGTCCCCATATCATCAAGTGGGCCCTCTCCCAGTATCCGCGCGGAAGGATCACAGAGCTGTAGAGCAGTACCATCTTTTTGGCTACTTCAGCGTCACCTGAACTCCATACGATCAATAATTTATCCATGATTTTCCCCTTAAAGTAGATCGGGGTACCCCTACCCCGACATAAACGTTAGATGCCGTTTTCTATTGGTGTTTGATTGGCACTTCTCACCCTTCGACAGTCTCAGGGCGAACGGAATAGCATCCACACATTACAACTGCATAACTTCCGGATTCTCGATGCCCATAGGGAATACCCTTAGGATGCAGTTCAGGAATGATGGAAGCCATAGGAGACGTACCGGCAAGATATTCCACCTGCTCCCTGCTACTTCCTACCTACCTCCTACTTCCTATCTACTATCTCACTAAAAAGCGAATGCTTTTTAGTGTAGGAAGTGTCTTACACCTGAGAAGTAGAGTGCGATACCGTGCTCGTTCGCTGCTTCGATCACTTCGTCGTCACGTACTGAACCGCCCGGCTCCAGGATCGCTTTGACACCTGCTGCTGCCGCTGCATCTACAGAGTCTCTGAACGGGAAGAATGCTTCAGATGCCATCGCTGCACCGCTTACATCAAGATCCATCTCTTTAGCCTTCTTCAATGCACACTGCGCTGCATCAACACGTGATGTCATCCCCATACCTACGGCTACCATCGCAGAGTTTTTGACATAGACAACACAGTTTGACTTTGTAAGCGCTGCAACTTTCCACGCGATCTCAAGGTCTTTCATCTCCTGTGCAGATGCCGTGCTGCTGCTTTTGAGCTCTGCGTTGTGTACTTCGTCTGTATTTACGATGTCGCTGTCCTGGAAGACAAACCCGCCATCAACGTGTTTGAAGTCTTGTGCATCCTTAGACATTTTCAGTGTCGTCCCACCACCCTGGCTGAAGAGTTTCAAACGTTTTTTCACTGCAAATACTTCAAGCGCTTCAGGTGTAAAATCCGGAGCCATCACAACCTCAAGGAAGATCTCGTTCATCTTTTCAGCCAACTCTTTTGTCACTACACCGTTTACCGCTACTACTCCGCCGAATGCAGAGACAGGGTCACACTTCAGTGCTTCAGTGTATGACTCAAGAAGGTCACCTTTGATCGCAAAACCACACGGGTTACCGTGTTTTACGATACATACTGCCGGCTCGTCACCGAAGCTTGAAGCGATCTTGAGCGCACCGTTCACATCGTTGATATTGTTGAAGCTTGCCTCACCTTTTACCTGTTTGAAGTTCTCAGTGAAGTGGTTATCAAATTCGTAAAGTGCACCTTTTTGGTGCGGGTTTTCCCCGTAACGTGTATCAAATACTTTTTTACCTGTGATAAACTGGTGCGCTCCCATACCGTTATTGAAACGTTTGTTCATGTAGTTTGCGATCATCCCGTCATAGGCTGCAGTATGCTCGTACGCTTTGATCATCAAATCACGTCTGAACTCGTATGTATCTTCACCGCTTGCAAGTGCAGTTAGTACCGTCTCATAATCAGCTGCATCTGTTACGATATAGACGTCGTTGAAGTTCTTAGCCGCTGAACGTACCATTGTAGGTCCGCCGATATCGATATTTTCTATAATTTCGTCAAAATCTTCTGTTCTCTCGATCGTAGCCTTGAACGGATAGAGGTTTACACATACAAGATCGATCCCTTCAACACCAAGCTCTTTTGCCTGTGCTACATGTGCCTCATCCCCTCTTTTGTGAAGGATACCGCCATGTACATACGGGTTCAGTGTCTTCACACGCCCTTCAAAACACTCAGGAAATTTCGTGACTTCATCGATCTCGATGACCTTTACTCCCGCTTCACTCAACTTCTTGTAGGTTCCGCCTGTTGAGATGATCTCCCAACCAAGCTTTTCCAATCCCTGTGCAAACTCTACGATCCCAGCTTTATCACTTACGCTTAATAGTGCTCTCATATTACAACCTTCTCTCTTTTTCTCTTTTTGATCTATACACAAACTGATCTTCTATGGTTTTCTTCCTGCTTTTTATCCTGGTGAAATGTAATGGTAACACAGTCATCACTCTCTTCAGCAAAAAAGCAGAATAGAACCTCTCATTCCCGGCAAAAAGTCAGAAATGCATACATCAATTTTAAAAACAGGAAAAACTTTTACATCCTACAAAACTGAAGTATGCATTCCCAACGGGGACGTTGGGAACGAGATTAATTTAAATGTTAAAACTGAAGTATGCACCCCAAGGGCACTTCCTCGTTTCACTCACAGCGCATTCCCAACGGGGACGTTGGGAACGAGATTTAATCTGTAATCAGGGAAGAAAATGATCTATTTAAATCTATTTCCCATCCCCATCCCTCTAAAATCTTTTGGAGGGAAGTTATCGAACATCCAGGAAGCGATCACTTCCAATTCTTCTTCCGTTACATTGCCCTTTTGAGACGGCATAAGCCCGAATCTTTTTATCTTTTGAGCCATACAGATCGCCTTATCCCGGCTCGGGTTTAATGCATAGTCTTTGATAAAGGCTACGGCATCGGCTTTCTTCGGATAGTCCATCTTGACATGTCTCATGACTCCCATCACTGCGGGAGCTACGACTGTATTCATATCTTTAGGAAAAGTCTTACTGTGACATGCTGCACACTTTTGATCGAAAAGCAGCTCTCCCTGCGACTCTGCATAAGAAATGTTTCCGAAGCTCACTGCAACCAAAAAGAAGGTTAAAAATTTGTTCATCTTCATAGACTTACTTACAGATCCTGTTCAATTGTTCTAGCAAATGTATTGAAGTAGATATCTTTTACGCTATCCATAGAAAGTTCTACATTGTTTACACGTACCTTCTCTCCACCGGTTTTACCGATATGGGTTACCTTCACACCGAGTTCGGTTGCCATTCTTACAATTGCCTCCAGGTCAGCTGACGCCACTTCCAGGATCGCTCTGCTTTGTGACTCATCAAAGATATCTCTGCTCTTCTCTACATTGATATCCGCTTCTACACCCAGACCCGAGACTGCTGCCATCTTGGTAAGTGCTGTAGCGATACCACCTACGTTGACATCTTTTGCTGACTTGAGCAGACCTTTTTTGTTCGCTTCGATCACAAGCTCCCAAAGTGCCAACTCTGACTCATAGTCCAATTCAGGGATCGTACCTACTGTCTCTCCGTGAAGTGCTTTGATATAGAGTGATCCGCCGAACTCGCCTTTTGTCTCACCTACCAGAAGGATCTCGCTTCCCTCTTCTTTGAATGCTGAAGAAAGTACTCTGTCTTGATCTTCGTTCAGCCCTACCATAGCGATCGATGGCGTAGGGAATACCGATACTCCGTTTGTTTCGTTGTAAAGTGATACGTTACCGCTTACTACCGGAGTGCTGAGTGCTGCACATGCCTCTTTGATCCCTTCACACCCTTCTGCAAACTGCCACATCACTTCCGGGTTTTCAGGGTTACCGTAGTTCAGACAGTCTGTAATAGAGAGTGGTCTTGCCCCGCTCATCGCTACGTTACGACCAGACTCTACGACTGCCAATGCTGCACCTCTCTTTGGGTCAACATAACAGTATCTTGGGTTACAGTCACTGCTCATTGCCAATGCTTTTCCGTTCTCTTTGATACGAATGGAAGAAGCATCAAGGCTTCCCGGGTGTTTCGTCGTATTGGTCTGTACCATAGAGTCATACTGGTTGTATACCCATGCTTTATCCACTACTTCCAGTGAACTGAAGATCTTCTCATAAGCTTCCTGGTCATCTACAGCAGGGAAACTCTCAACAGACTTGGCATTGACTTCATCAAGATACGCAGGTCTTGCCGTCGGTCTGTCAAGTACCGGTGCCTCTTCACTTACCGGTGCGATAGGCATATCAGCACACTTTTCACCATGCCAAAAGAGCTCCATTCTTCCGGTATCCGTCACTTCACCGATTACGGCAACGTCAAGATCCCACTTCTCAAAGATATCGATGATCGCCTGCTCACTCCCTTTTTTTGCACAGATCAGCATACGCTCTTGAGACTCGGAAAGCATAAAGTCATATGGCATCATACCCTCTTCACGTGCAGGAACCTGATCAAGATTCATGATCAATCCCGCACCCGTCTTACCTGCCATCTCAAATGCAGATGAAGTCAGACCCGCTGCACCCATATCCTGGATACCGACGACGTGATCTGTCTTAAACAGCTCCAAACATGCCTCAAGCAGAAGTTTTTCGGTAAACGGGTCACCAACCTGCACTGTCGGACGAAGTGATTTTGACTCTTCAGTAAAGCTGTCACTACTCATCACCGCTCCGCCAAGACCGTCACGACCTGTTTTTGACCCGACATACATGACAGAGTTGCCTACACCGGATGCAACCCCCAGGAAGATCTCGTCAGACTTTACCAGACCAAGAGAGAATGCATTGACAAGGATGTTTCCGTTGTAGCTCTCATCAAAGCTCACTTCACCACCGATCGTCGGTACACCCATACAGTTACCGTAACTTCCGATACCATCTACAACACCGCGTACAAGGTGTCTTTGATACTTCGCATTTTCACTGTCGCCGTTAACATTACCGAAACGCAAAGCATTAAGGTTTGCTACCGGTCTTGCACCCATGGTAAAGACATCACGCAGGATCCCTCCTACACCGGTTGCAGCTCCCTGGAACGGTTCAATAAATGACGGGTGGTTATGGCTCTCCATCTTAAATACCGCTGCCATCCCCTCACCGATATCGATAACACCGGCATTTTCACCCGGTCCCTGGATTACCCACGGTGCCTCCGTAGGGAAACCTCTGAGGTATTTTGTACTGGATTTGTATGAACAGTGCTCAGACCACATTGCAGAGAAGATACCGATCTCTACGATATTCGGGTGACGACCCTCAAGGATACGAACGATCTCTTCGTACTCTGGCTGGCTAAGCTTATGCGCTTTTAAAACTTCATCTAGATTTTCAATAGGTTGTGACATTTTTTAGTGTCCTTAAGGCGTTGAAATAAGGCTATTATTTTACTCTAAAAGTGCTAAATAAGGGGTTAATAGATAAAATAACGGCAACGAATCGAAAAGGTTGTAAATGGACAAAATACTTCAAATGCTTAAACTTCAACAGCAGCTCAATGATGCTACTAACGGTGAAGGATGGGAGCAAGGCATCACAAAAAACGGTAAACTGATCGACTGGAAGCGCTGTACCTACCTGGAGTGTGCAGAGTTGATCGAATCCTATCCCTGGAAACATTGGAAGAATATCGATGCTGAACCGGACTATGCGAACATCAAGATCGAAGCAGTCGATATCTGGCACTTTATCATGTCCCAGGGACTGGAGGATTATAAGATCAAAGGTCTGGGAGAGATTGAAACACTTGCAAAAGATATCAATGCCCTGCCGAACTTTGCCTCTTTTGATGCCCCGATCGTACCGACTGAAAAAAACCACTATGAACAGATCGAAACAGTCGAGGAGCTTATGAGAGTGATCTTCTCTAATGAGAGTACGACAAAAATGATGGAGTCCTTCATCGATGTTGCGATACAGTCAGGACTGAACCTTGATGCGCTCTACGAACTTTATGTGGGTAAAAATATCCTCAATCAGTTCAGACAGGATCATGGATACAAAGAGGGAACCTATATCAAGCTATGGAACGGAAAAGAAGATAATGTCATTATGCAGGGAATCCTGGATAAGGATAATACGATCAGTCCGAATGAACTCTATCAGAGGCTCAAAGAAGCTTACCCTTCTTTTGACTGAGTGCGTTTGCCGTATCGGCCACTTCAAGCAGCTTACCCAAAAGGGTAGGCTGTTTTAGAAAGATCAGTCTAATCTTCTAGTAAGATCTTTTACTTCTATCTGATTTCCGTAGACTTCGACTTTCGTTGCCAGGCGTATACTTTTTGTACTCGCATAACCGCACTCTTCACCACACTTCACTGTTCCGATCAGAAAGTACCTGCCTGACGGCACTCCGTAAAAGGCAAAGTTGCCGTTACTGTCTGCTGCGGTAAATCTAAGATAGTTAAAGAGTCTCGAATCTGCTTTTTGCATCTTCTGTCCACCGATATAACTCACTTCATACCACTGGTTGGAGTAGGAGGTCATCGGATTGAGATAGAGTCTTGTTCCTGCACCGAATACCTTCGAACCGTTGAAACTGTTGCTTAGGTATATTTTACCTTTGATCGTACCTTTTCCTGAACGTGCAAGCGCACGGTACTCATCTACAGGGAATTCGATACGCGCTACCCTGTCATCCGGCATATTTTCTGTGATAAGTGTCTCTGTCTCTGTCATATTTTCATCGATATCCGACATATCTACGTTTTCAGGATCATAGGTACCCCACACATTATCCTTAGTACCCGCTTTGTAGTACGGTTTACGGACGTCTGTAGGCACACACCCTGCCAGCCATAGAGAAAATAAAACTGCTGTGACAACTGATAAATGTTTTTTCATGCATTATACCCTTTGATAATGTTGTTTTGTGATTATACTCAATTTAGATTAGGAGTTACAACGTGTGACTCAACACTTGTTATTATTTCGGGTGCTTTTGCGTTTTTTTAAAAACAGCCTCCACTGTTTTTTGGCCGCCTTATCTCCCGAATAAGCTGCCTGTCGATACCAAAAAGCTGCCTTATTGCAGGACTTTTTAACCGCTTTCCCCTTTTGATATCTCTTGGCCAGCTGGTACTGTGAATCTGACTCTCCCGCTTTGGCAAAACGGTGGAGCGTCTTGACCTTCTTTTTCTCACCCTTATAATATTTAACGGTATTGCGGATAAACCAGAGGGTAAAGAGCAGTAAGAAAAGAAAAAGATAGAGTTCCAGATTCTCTATCTTCGTAATATACGCGATAATCCCCTCTAACTTCTCCACATCACTTTCCTAAACAGAATTCCCCAAACATTTTATCAAGTATCTCTTCACTGTCATAAGGTTTCGAGATGGATGAGATCGCCTTGACCGCCTCTTGCAGATGATAAGAGAAAAACTCCAACTCTCCTGTTTGAAGAGGTGTTTTTGCCTCCTCGATCGCTGCTTTTGCAAATTTCACTGCTTCGATCTGGCGGGCTGAGACCAGCATGATCTCCTCACCCTCTCCTATCGAATCAAAGAGCGCTTCAAGCTTCTCGGTAAGGCGGATAAACCCTTTTTTGGCACTCACTTCTATAGGATCATAACAATCCAAAAGCGCAGTGTCAAGTTTTCTCTCCAGATCACACTTATTGAGTGCCAGGATCAGGTGCTTATCTTCAAGACTCTCCAGCATCGAAAGAATCTTCTCGTCTTCATGATCAAAGACTCTGGCACTGTCAAAAAGTGCGATAATGACATCGGCATCCTTCACGGAAGAGAGTGAACGCTCAATCCCGATCTTCTCTATCGTATCTTCCGACTCTCGGATACCTGCAGTATCTACCAAACGTATAATGTGCGAACCGATACGTACCTGCTCTTCGATCGTATCACGTGTCGTTCCTGCAATATCACTTACAATCGCCCTGTCATAACTGAGCAAAGCGTTGAGTAGAGAACTTTTACCGACATTAGGCTTACCGATGATAGCTACCCTGAACCCCTCGATCAGCCCTCTTCTGCGATGACTCGCATCAACGATACGCGTAATCTGTTCGCTGAGACTATCAAGCTGCCTGGTGATATTCTCAAAAATATCCTCGGGGATATCCTCTTCGGCGTAGTCTATCATGACCTCTGAGTAGGCCAAAGACCTCAATAGTGCATCCCTACTCTCATCAACGAACGCTTTGAGCTCCCCTTTCATCTGCTTGGCAAGTACTTTTGCCGCATCTACACTCTTGGCTTCGATCAGTTTGGAGATCGCCTCTGCTTCGGTCAGGTCTATTTTTCCGTTGAGGAAAGCACGTTTGGAAAACTCGCCCGGTTCGGCCAGCCTTGCGCCATATGCCAGAACAGTGCTGAGTATCTCTTCAGCAACGATCATCCCTCCATGACACTGAAACTCAACGATGTCCTCGCCCGTAAAGCTGTTCGGTGAGGCAAAATAGATCATAATCGCCTGATCGATCAGTGCATCCTCCGCATTGTACAGAGAAGTGAGGTGTGCATGTCTGGGTATAATCTTTTCTTGTTTGGAAACCCTCTTGGCTATAGAGAGGGCCTCTGTCCCACTGACACGGATGATGGATATCGATGAAACACCATGTGCTGTAGCGATAGCAGAAATAGTCTCGTTCATGGCATGCTATTTTTTATTGAAGTCATTGATAACGACAAATTTTTTGCCGTCACGGCTCGTTTTTACAGCAACATACTTTTCAGGGAAAGCTTCACGTAACTGTTCCAGAGCAATTTGAACCAAAATACCGTCAAGGAAACGTGTTTTACCTTTTCCCTGTTTTTGTACATTTTCAATCACAGGTTTCAGCATATTACGGATCATCTCTTCCTGCGTCGTTACAAATGCAGCGATCTCAAGTTTGATAAAGAGTTCATACTTTGCATGCAGCCAGTTGAAAAGCATATAGGAGAGTGCGTTATAGCGATATCCTTCTTTGCCGATCAGGAGAGCAGCATCTTCGCCGTCAATAAATATCAATGCCGTATTGTCTCTTACATCAACTTCTACAACATCGATATCAAAACATGAAAGCTCCATCAGCTCTTTGAGTTGCGACTCGATAAGTCGTGCAAGTTCATCGTATACAATGACCTCTTCTTCTATCTCATAGGTGTCGTCTTCATCCAGATATTCAGAACTGAAGAAACTCTCAACGATTTCATCTTCTTCTACATTAGGTTGTTTCTCTTCAGCTTCTTCTTCAGTGACCGATTCTTCAAAACGCTCTTTTGACTCTTTAGCAGGATGTTTCTTTTCTGAAGTTACAGGGGATTTTGGTTCCGATACACTTTGAGGATATTTGCAAGAAGCGACGATCATCGCCTCTTTTTTAAAAAGTCCAAAAATTCCTGAAGAGGGATGCTGTATCACTTCATATTTGATATCAGTGATAGAGCACCCTAATTCTTTTGCAGCCTTTGCGTAAGCTTCTTCTAATGTAGGTGCTTTGATCTTTTTCATCAGCACTCCTATTTTTTGCTATGTGCTTCTTTTGCCATCTCTTTTTGCTTAGCGTAAGCATTGTTGATATAGTATTGTTGACCGATCGTAAAGATATTGTTTACCAACCAGTAGAGTACGAGTCCTGCCGGGAAGTATACAAAGAATACCGTCATGATAACAGGGAACCATTTAAAGATCTTCTCTTGCATCGGATCGGTAAAGTTAGCCGGAGTGATTCTCTGCTGGTACCACATAGAAACACCCATCAATACAGGAAGTACAAAGTACGGGTCCATCACGGCAAGGTCATTGATCCAGAAGATCCACTCTGCACCCTGCAGTTCATCCGCATTCAGTAATACACGGTAGAGTGCAAAGAATACAGGGATCTGAAGAAGCAGCGGGAGACATCCGCCCATCGGGTTCGCACCATGCTTCTTGTAAAGTTCCATCATCTGTGCATTCATCTTGGCAGGATCTTTACCATACTTCTCTTTAAGCTCTTTCATTCTTGGAGCAAGGTCTTTCAGCTTTTGCATAGACATCATACCCTTGTATGAAAGCGGGAAGAGGATAAGCTTGATAAGGATCGTAAAGATAATGATCGCCCAACCCCAGTTTCCTACATAATCATTGATCCAAAGCAGTACTTTGAAGAACGGTGATGCAAGGAAAGTAAACCAACCGAATTCGATCGCATCGGTCAATTCAGGATTGATCGCATGAAGCACCTTATACTCTTTTGGCCCGATATATCCTGTGAATGATGCATCACCGTCAGCTTTTACAAAAGTCAAAGGATCACCTTCACCTACCTGCAGGACAGAGACACTCATCCCTTTATCAAAATCATAAAAGAGCGATGCGTAGTATCTATCAAATGCAGAAGCTATCTTGGCATTTTTAAATGTTTCATGTCCTTCTGCATCACCATCCTCGATCGTTGTGATAATATCATCTGCACCCTTGATCAATGTACCTCTTACAAGCATATACATTGATTGGTCAGCTACAGGTCTATACCCCGGAGTGATAAAGTACGGTGTTGCAACAGAGGTAGAGATATCCACTTTGTATTCACCGCTCGGTTTAAAGGTGATTTTCTTAGTAAGAGTCATCGATGAGAGTCTTTGAACCAACGTAATCGTCTTCGCCCCTGTTGTTACGTCCACTTCTGATACACCTTCATTGACGTATGGTGTAGCAAATGCCTCTTCATTGATCTTCGTATCGGAGAATCTCACCTCCAACGGTTTCACTTTATCACTCGCCAATATCTTCAGGTTTTCGCCATCTTCTGTACGGTACTTTGCTTTGAGAAGTTCCATTTGAGCCAAACGCCCGAACTCGTCTACTGTAATGATAAACTCATCGGATTTGATTGTGGCGATTGTCGCGGTAGTGCTCTGCGGTGCATTCATTGCAACCTTTGTTGTCTCTCCTGCAGGTGCGGCACTTGTTGTACTCTTCTCTACTGCCGGAGTTTGCGGCGATGTCTGTGCTGTTTGCGCCTGTTCAGTTTTTATAGGTGCCTGCACAGGGAAGAAATAACTATAACCGATAAATACGATAAATGAAAGTGCTAGTGCTAATAGAAGTCTTTTTTGAAGATCTGGCTGTTCCAAAGTGATACCCTTGTGTTAAAAAAATTGAATAGCTATTATAATGTAATTATTTTAATGCAGCGCACTTTTTCAGTGCATGTAGATACGCTTTGTCAGTCTTTTTAAAGTCAGCCTCCAAAATCGCCGGTTTTGCTACCAAAACATAGCTTCCAGCTGATAGAAGGTCAATATTTTCTATGAAATGTGCCCTTAGTAGACGTTTCGCTCTATTACGTTGAACTGCATTTCCTATTTTTTTGCTGGCAACGAAACCTGCTTTATAGGTACTCCCTTTTTTAAAAAAAAGTACAAAGTAAGGTGTGTGCCAACTGCAACTGGAGCGATGGTACACTCCAGAAAACTCTTTACTAGTCTTTATCCTAGTAAAATGTTTGATCGAACTGATGTGACTATCCTGTTAACTTATACAGCTAGTCTTTTTCTACCTTTTGCTCTTCTGGCATTGATCACTTTTCTACCGTTCTTAGTTTTCATTCTTGTTCTAAAACCGTGTGTTCTTTTTCTTGGTGTGTTGTGTGGTTGATATGTTCTTTTCATTCGGACTATCCTTAGTTAAATTTACCTACATGCGGTATATGATGGACGCGATTTTACCTTAAACTCTCTTAAATAAGGCTAAGATAGAGGTTTTTAGGCGTTTAATTGAGGCTCTTCACTACTATTTCAGCTTCACTTCCTTCCTGTTTTGCTTTCAGATAGGTCTCCAATGCTCTAAAAATAATATCTTTACTGCTATAGTTTGTTGTTCTCACTTCCAATACCGTACAGTAAACAGCACTCCCTTTTTCCTCTGAAAGTCTTCTCACAATACGGTCGGCAAACATATATCCGCCATCCACTTTGGTCTCCTGACACAGCAATGCATGTACATTATGTTCTTCACCAAGACAAAACAGCAGATCCGTATCCCGCTTCTCTTTCTCTATCACTGCATGCGTATCAATATCCTCTGCCGAAACCAGTATCAAAACAAATGAATTGAGCCGTCTATGATCCAATAGATAGTATAAGACCTCTATAGACGTCGTTAATTTATCAATCATACCTACTGCCAGTTTAAGCGCATTCTCGTTAAAAGCCAAATCAGCTCTCCTAGCCTTTACCCCACTCTCCGCCATTTGGATCCTTTTTATTTGTTTTAGTATACGTCATTATAACAAATTTATTTGATATAATTTCTCATGGAAAAAATAGAGACAAAATACCAATCCCTTCCTTCACCCTGCTGGTTGCTTGAAGAGGAGAAACTTGTAAAAAATCTGGAACTTTTACAGAGAGTAAAAGATCAAAGCGGTGCAAAAGTATTGCTTGCCCTAAAGGGATATGCACTCTGGAAGAGCTTTGATACTGTGCGAAGATACCTTGACGGATGTTGCGCTTCGGGACTGCATGAAGCCAAGTTGGCAGAGGAAGAGTTCAGAAAAGAGGTACATACCTACTCTCCGGCCTTCAAAGAAGATGAACTTGAAGAGATCGCTTCTATTTCACATCATCTGGTCTTTAATTCGCCTGCACAGTTCAAACGCTTTGCAACAAGAGCCAAAGAGATCAACCCCTCTCTCTCCTTAGGCATCCGTGTCAACCCTGAATGTTCACAGGCACCAAAAGAGATCTATAACCCCTGCGGTCTTTACTCCAGACTGGGAACAACGCTGGATAACCTGGATGAAACAATACTGGAGCAGTGTGACGGTCTGCACTTTCATGCCCTTTGTGAAGAGGACAGCGAGGCACTCGAAGAGGTACTGAAGGCTTTTGAAGAGAAGTTCGGCAAATTTATTCCCCGGATGAAATGGATCAACTTCGGCGGAGGACACCATATCACACGCAAGGGATATGATGTAGAGAGGCTGATCAGACTTATCAAAACATTTAAATCACGTTACCATGTAGAGGTCTATCTGGAACCCGGTGAAGCTGTCGGATGGCAAACAGGACCGTTGATCTCTACTGTACTTGATATAGTTCATAACGGTATTGATATCGCGATACTGGACAGCTCTGCTGAGGCACATATGCCTGATACGATCATCATGCCTTACCGTGCTGATGTCAGAGGTGCAGGTGAAGCCGGTGAAAAAACCTATACCTATCGTCTAGGAGGCAATACCTGTCTTGCAGGAGATATCATGGGAGACTACAGTTTCGATAGACCGCTGCAGATAGGTGAGAAGATTATTTTCGAGGACCAGATGCACTATACGATGGTGAAAGCCACAACCTTCAACGGTATCAAACTTCCCAGCATCGCTATAGAGAGGCTCAATGGAGATATAGACATCGTCAGAGAATTTGGATATGAGGAGTTTAAAGGCAGGCTCTCTTAAAATTCAAGAGAGCTTTTCTGAAAAGCTCTCCACTACACTGCTGCATCCACTACCTTCTCTTCAAAATACTCTATCAAAAGCTTTTTAAGTATGTTAAGTTCGATCGGCTTGGCCAGATAACCATCCATTCCGGCCCCCAGATATTTCGCCCGATCCCCGGAAAGCGCATTTGCAGTTAATGCAATGATCGGGATATGTTGTTTATGCGTATTTTTCTCATAATTCAAGATATTCGCTGTTGCTTCCATTCCACCCATCACAGGCATTTCAATATCCATAAAGATCATATCATAGCTGTTTTCTTTACGGCTTTGAAGGGCCTCCTGCCCGTTATTTACGATACTCACTTCAATACCGAGCCTGTTCAGTACATTAGTAATCAACTTCTGGTTGATCGCATTGTCTTCTGCAACCATAATGTGCAGGTTCTTAAATACGATATTTCTCTTTGTATCCGCTATCTCCTCTTTATCACTCAAGGCTTTAAGCGTCTTGGTAAAATTGACAGGCTTATAGAGGACCTTATCTATCAGCGGACCATAACGCTTAAG
This sequence comes from Sulfurovum sp. MH2-6, assembly GCF_058374785.1. NCBI lineage: Bacteria > Pseudomonadati > Campylobacterota > Epsilonproteobacteria > Campylobacterales > Sulfurovaceae > Sulfurovum > Sulfurovum sp. MH2-6. Next base: position 808,200 of record NZ_CM178170.1, on the reverse strand, counting down.
CGCTCTTTTCTGATCGCCTGTTGAGATGACAACGACTTTGGTATCGATCCCAAGGAACTGTTTTATCTCATCCTCTCTCTGTCGATATTTATGATCGACAAAGAGAATGTCAGGCAGCTCTGAACGGCTTTTTTTGATATCTAATAAACTCTCGTCTGTATAGTTGACTATATGCGCACCCGTATAGGCGATATAGGCTTCCAGGTTTTTATTTCTAAAATATTTTTCATCGATATGCGGATTGAGTATACCCACCGTCTTTCCACGCATATTTTCGACGACTCTTCTTGTCGCATCTGCCGGTTTTTTCAACGGCAGTGTAAAATAGAAAGTTGATCCCTCATCTACAACACTTTTTATCTCTAATTTCCCTCCCATGAGTTCTACCAGTCTTCCTGAGATAGAAAGCCCCAGACCTGTTCCGCCATACTTTCTGCTGGTACTTACATCTGCCTGACCGAATGCCTGGAAGATCCTCTTTTGCTGCTCTTTGGAGATACCGATACCTGTATCACTGACAGCAAACTTTACGTTTACCTCCTCACCCTTTTCTGAGACTTTCTGGATCACGACATTTACTTCCCCGTTTTGAGAAGTAAATTTCATTGCATTACTGACCAGATTCACAATGATTTGTGATATTTTGGTCGGATCTCCGATAAGTTTCGTTGGAAGTGTGGGATCCAGAAAGATATTAAAGTCAATATGTTCAGAAGAAGCTTTTGCCGCATAAGACTCAACTGCGGACTCAAAATTTTCTACAGGGTCAAACACTATATTTTCAAACTCTATTTTTTGTGCTTTGATCTTGGAGAGATCCAGAATATCATTCACTATCGACAGAAGATGTGCCGAGCTTCTCTCAATCGTCGTGATAAACTCTCTTTGCTCATCTGTTGCTTCTGTCTCTTTGAGTAACTGTGTAAATCCCAGGATACCGTTAAGCGGTGTACGTATCTCATGAGACATACTTGCCAGAAACAGATCTTTCGTCTGGTTGGCATCCTTGATCGTTTTGATCAGAAACTTATAGATGTGGTCCATCTTTCCGCTCTCAATCAGACGGCGAAGCTCTTTTTGCTGATTGTCATTCAGTACAAGTTCGATATCTTTCACCGTCTCTTCAAAAAGCTCTCTGTCCTGTAGAAGTTTGAAAAACTTGACCAAAAGCAAAACCATCAGAAACAGAACTACCAAGGCACCCAGTGCATATCCCGCAGCATACCATTTCCCCGTCTCATCCGGCTTATCTATCTGTGTACGTAACTCTGACTGCACCTGGGTCAAGTAGTCCATCTTGATACCGATTTGATTCAGCCATCCCAACAGAGCAACGGCATAACCGCCTCGGTTGGCTTCAATCATGATCATCTCACGCTCTTTTTCCAAAATCTCTTTATACGCATCAGCGGAGAGTAATGCAAGAAGCTTGGAGGTGACGATTTGGTCTTCCAATAAACGATACTCAGGCAGCTTATCCTCTGCGATTAACGTTTCCCATAATCTGACATCTTCACGTTGCATTCTTTGTGAGGTGAGCAGTACGTAAGAGATCAAAGTATTTTCAAGTATGGTATTCTCTTTAAGCGCTGTAATCTCCAGGTACACCGTAAAATACTCTGCTGTTGTAGCGGAGGTAAGCATATCCTGCAGACCTTCAAGCATCTCACGTATATATCCAAATACATTCTCATGGTACGCTTCAATAAGAATCGCTTGATAGTTCGCTCTGGCATCATCGACTGCCCGCCTTGTCTGCTGTAACTCACGATTGATATTTTGAATTTGCCTGCTGTATACGCTAAATTGACTCTCTTGAATATAACGCTGGAGATTTTTCAATGCAAGATCGACATCACTTCTGCTCTTTGAAAGTTTCTTCGCATCACTTCCATCCCGTGTCACCAGATAGATCGCACTGTTGAGTCTTTCAAACTCCATCGTATCCATAAGCAACTCTATCTGTTCCACGAATGAAGGGAGGTTCGCACTCTTTCGTTCACTTTCATACTTTGTATATGTAGTGTAAGCCGTATAAGAGAGTATAAAAAAAGCTACCATGACTACGATAAGCAGCAGTCCCAGCAGACTTCTGTTTTTTGATATTTTCATATCACTCCTTTAGTGTTCTACTTTAGTGATCTGAGTGATCTCTATCCCCACTTGGATAATGTAACATACATTCCCATGCAGATACTCACATCTTTGGGTAAAAAGTTAAAAGCAGAATAGTCCCTAAAAGAGGTAGATTCTATTGGCAATCTGGCGATCTTCCTCACAAGAAAGACCCATGATTTTCTGTCCCTGCCTCACGACAGGTTTAGCTTTTTCAACATTAATACCTATAATGAATTTTACAACGTATCGACTTAAATAAGCACCAACTTCCAAATATCTGTAACAAGCGGCTAAAAATCTTTGGTATAGATAATATCATAGGAGCTCGACTCCCCGCTGGCTCCTACGACACTCTCAAAACTCGGAGTGTGTCTATATTTCAACTCAACTCGCGGGATCTCGTCATTGATATAGATAATCATAATGTCCCGTGTAAGATTTTTACCTACCTCAACGCTGTTACCCGCACCAAGTACCAGGTGATCGATCTTCACTCCGGCATTGACCAAAACAGATTTGGCCATGGCACCCCCCATCATCTTCATCATCTCGTCACCGCTGTAGGTATCACCACCCGCTTCGGAGTCAAAGAGTAAAACGGAGAGTATCTGTTCCCGTGTAAGACTCGGACTTGATGAGAAGTTGATATTCGGTGCCTCCGGCGTACCTGTCACCGTAATGGTAATCAAGTGGTTACGCGCCTGGTGTTTTGCCTTGATCTCTAAGAGCGGTGTATTTAGCGTACCCGTAAAGTAGATAAAACTCTTCTCCAGAGTAAACTTCTTATTTTGGAAAAGATAGGTACCGCCCTCAAGCAACTCTATAGATCCCAATACCATTAAAGGTTCATTCGGCCCTTTATAGAGGGTAAAAGCCGGTTTGGCCTGAATATTTATCTCTGCTTGTTTGAAAATAAGGGGCTTTTTACTCTCAATGTTGACGGCGACACTCAAATGATCCATAAAAGCATTATCTGTTTTTTTATGGTTATTTTGAAGCACGATAATATCACTGTCAGAAGCAAATGTTTGCTGTTTCATATCATAATGGATATCTCCCCCCTGTAAAACGATCTCCCCCTTTATCTCAGTATCATTGCCTTCTGCCGTTGCTTCCAGGTCAATATCTGAAATGATATCGGCCCATTCATGCTCCAGCGTTAAGCTCTTCGCATCCGCATCGATCTTTCCTTCTCTGCTTTTCAGCTCATACGCTCCTGCTATTTGCAGCGCATCATTCACCCATAACGGAGAGAGTTGCAGTTCATTCTCTTTCAGTTTGATCACGGAAGGTTTGCTCGCATGGAGTTTTTGTTTATTGTATGTCAGTTGATAACGCTGAAGTGTCATCTGCCTATCTTGCAGCGTGATATCGATATCGATATCACTCAGGTTATGGGCACTTTCTCTCTCTGCATTATAGACGATCAAAGGAGAGCGCAGGGAAAGATCCACCCTTTTTTCCTGAGTCATCACAGCATGAATCGCCGCACTTCCTTCCATCTCTGGCATCTCACCCAACGTATAATAGGATGGGATAAAGCTGTTCAAGGCACTTAGCGAACCTATCTCAGCGTTCAGTCTCATCTCTTTTGTGAGATTGGCATCAAATGATGCACGCAGAGGCGGACTCATGAAACTCCCATGAATGGTCTGATCTCTCATTTTATAGCGTGCCTGAAGGTTCAACTCTTCTGTTTTCACCTCTATCGTAGAGTCATTCCCTTCCACTGTCAGATCCAGATCTACAGAAGCAAGTTTCTCCCATTGTATTTTCGGATCTAGGGATCGGACGAGTGAGTCATCCGGTATCGTCACCCTGTTCTTGACTTGTATGGTTTTGGTCAAAATGATATCTGTATCCATATTGACCAGGTTTGATCTCACTTCTACACTCCCTCGAAGCATTCTATTGTCAATCAGATCAAAAGGCAGTTTCACCTCTATCTCTGCCTCTGTCTCTTCCAACGTTTCGGGCAGCTTCGTAATATTTGCTACTTTAATGGCCTTTTTTGTCTTGAGCTGCAGCGTGCCTCTTAGATAGTCCTGCATTGCAAAGCTCCCTGCCAGGGCATCAGAATCCAGTTTGGCATCCAGGTGATGATTATCTCCCAGATAGGTTACATTGAGGTCATGCAGCACGCCTGTCAGGTTCTCTTCCAGACCGTAAAGCTCCTTGGTATATATCTCTCCATGATAGGTGATATTTTGATCCATGGTTAAGTGGTTGATCAACGAAATATTTTTTGCATAAGGGGTAGAGATCATCAGATTGGTATCAGCAGTGAGTCTCCCTTCTTCTATATGGTATTGTAGTTTGGATACGAAGGTATCTATATCAACATTAAAATCGCCCTTTCTTCCGGTCAATATCTGTGTAATACTTGCTTCCACACCGGCTTGCAGATAGGATTTGGTTGCAAGCAGGTCTATCTCTATATCACCAAACGCCTCTTTTCTCAAAGGCAGTCCCGAAAGTTCAAACAGTCTTTTATGTGGGGTAAAGGCCACTTTACCTACCAGTGCATTCTCATCAACCGTGCCTTTATAGATAATATTACTGAGGTTGCTGCGGGCATCAAGGAGCATACTCCCATCTTCTACCAACATTTCTTCAAGATCCACTACGATATTACTGCCTTGAAGGTTGAATTTCTGGAGTTGAAGGGGATCAAATATCGTAGGTTTTGCATTCAGATAAAGCTTGTCCAGACGGATGTATTTTGGCAGATAGAAGGGTTGACTGCTGGATTTTTCAGCGGTTTCGGCACGCTGATCTCTCTCTTCAACACCTGATAGATATCTTTGAAGCGTCGGAAGATCGACTCTTTTGATATCCAGTGAGCTGATCTCCAGTTCCCTCTCCTCATAACTTCCGTTAAGCGTGATATCCGTTACATTCGAATCCAGAAAGAGTGCCAGTTCTTCTATCTCCAGTTCATCCGTAGCATAGGAGAGCATACCGGCAGAGAGCGTGAGCTTTGAGACAGAGATATCGTTGCGCACAAAAGGCAGCAGAGAGATATCCACCTCTTCCATCCCTACTTCAAATGAAAATGAGGAGTCCGAAGATTCTTTTGTATCATTATTCTCAAAACTTTTGACCAATGTTTCTATGGTTGTAATATTCCCCTCGTCTATCCCCACCTTCGTCAAAGAGATCTTTTTTTGCAACAGAGCAACAGGATTCCATCTTAGCGTGAGTTCTTCAGCAAGTGGCATTTCCTCATACCTGGGAGCGTGTATCGTGATCCCGTCAAGGACATTCCCTGTGATCTCTTTATAGCTGATAGCATACTTCGGTGCATAGCGTTTCGCAACTTCTTTGACCACGACAGGTGTATTGACAGCGATCCAAAGTGCGAGAGACAGTACGATAAATATAATCGAAATTGCTATGAATACTTTTCTCAAAACGACTGCCCTACCTGAAATGAGATACCGTACTGTGAGGGATCATTCACATTAACCCCTACATCCAGTTTAAACGGTCCTATCGGTGTCATATAACGTATACCGACACCTGCTGATGTGATGATATCACCCGTATAATCATAGCTCTCATCATTAAGCATCGTATTATCGGTAAAGATCGCACCATAAATGTCACCCCAGACCGGATAGTCTGCTTCCAATGAGAGATTGAGCATCGTAGAAGCCCCCTCTATAGAGTCTTTGGTAGGAGAGAGTATCACCCCGATCTCCCTGAATCCATACGCACGGTTAAAGTAGGCTCCTCCTGCAAAAAAGAGTTTGGATTCGGGTACTTCACGATCGAACTGGTCCACAACACCTGTCTTTGCCACGGCAGCAAGGGTCAGTTTATCAATACTGTAGATATATCTCCCTTCCAACTGCACCTTCAGATAAGTACTTGCATCCGCACTGTAGGGAAGCCCATACTCCAGATAAGATGACAGATAGTATCCCTCCGTAGGGTTTAACCTGTCATCTCTCGCATCATAGATCAGGTCAATATAGGGATAAAAGAGTAAAAAATTACCTTCATTGACAGCTTGTTCCAGTGTCACGCTCCCATCCTGGTTGTCCAGAAGTGCAATATCAATATTTTCAAGCACAAGTCCGCTTTTTAGTCTCAACCTGCCGCGTTCATGACCTACACAGACTCTCAGATAACTCTTCTCTTCCGTAAATCCCGGATACTCAAGATTTGAATATCCTGTTTTTGACATAAAATCGATCGAATAGCCCCGGATATCAAAGAGTGCCGGTTTAAAAAAATCGAGACTGCCAAGGTACTCTTTTTGTGACCATTGTGCCTTGAGTGTCAACTTTTGTGCATTCCCCATAAAGTTCTTTTTAACGAGAGTACCGTGTGTACGTAGTCCGAGATAGGTATCAAACCCCAATCCGAGTTCTGTATGGTAAGGCTTCTCAGTCTCCTTGAGGGTAATATCCACGGGGATCTTGTTGTAAAACTTACGATCATAGTTGATCATCACACTGTCAAAGACATCCAGCTGGTAGAGATTGGCATAACTCTCTTTAATACGCTTGGGATCAAACCTACTCCCCTCTGTGGCGACTATGCGCGAGAGCACAACCTCCTCATCAATACTTTCCAATCCTTTGATATAGGTCTTGTCAAAGTGGCAGAGCTCCCCTTTTCTTACAGAGTACTTTAGATCGGCTTTTTGTTTTTCAAGGTTTACATAGGCTTTTGTATCAAGATCGTAACTGCAATATCCTGCCGCCAGCAATGCCTCTATGATACTGTTTTTGATCTCGATAAACTTCTCTGCCCTGAAACGTTCCTGTTTTTTGAAGGTTATATAGGGGGAGAGATCATAATCACTCGTTACATTGATCTCATTGATACGAACCGGGTTGTTCTCTTTGATATTCAGATAGAGTGTAGTGTTTGTCTCTTTGATTTCGAACTTGGCATCATAAAATCCCTCTGAATCGTAGAAGCTTTGCAGAGACTGATCCAGGGTCGGTATCAGTTTGTCATAGATCTTTGGATCCTCTTTTTTCCAAAACTGCCAGAAACTTTTTGTTTCTACATTAAGCACTTTATAGAGTTTGGAGGTCTCATGAGTCTTATTTCCCGTGATCTTGATATCGTGTACAGGAAGGGTGATCTCTTCAGCACTGAGCAGCATAGAGATAGCAAACAAAATCATGGTCACTCTGTATAACATACGATACACCCTTTCTTCACATTTATGGACTCAAGACAAAAACCTCTCTTTAAAGTTTACCAAAAAAACAGGCTATCCCAATAGGTCCTTGACACTTTGACGTGGATCTTTACCCTCTTCGACCATAGCATATACTTCTGTCGCAATCGGAAGATAGATATCCTTTTGCTTTGCCAAAAGGTAGAGTGCCTTGGCGGTCGGTACCCCCTCAGCAACCTCTCCAAGCTCCTCAAGGATAGCTTCGATCTTTTTGCCCTGGGCCAACCCGACCCCTACACGGTAGTTACGGGAGAGCGTGGAACTTGCGGTTAAAAAAAGATCTCCTGCACCCCCCAGCGATAAAAAGGTCTCTGTTTTCGCACCAAAAGCCTCGCCAAAGCGTGTCATCTCTACCAGTCCCCGTGATATCAGTGCTGCTCTGGCATTATTACCCAGCTCCAGACCGTCAGATACACCACCGGCAATGGCAATCACGTTTTTGTACGCTCCCGCCACCTCTTCGCCTATGACATCATCATTGACATACCCTTTGATATACTCCGGCAATGCATCTGCATATATCTGGGCCAACCCTGCATTGGTAGAACTGATCACCAGTGCAGTGGGCAGTGACTCTTTTACTTCTGCTGCAAAAGAGGGACCCGAGATAAATGCAAGCCTGTCACTGTCGACAAACTCTCCGTAGATCTCATTCAAAAATGATCCCGTTGCCGTCTCAATCCCTTTGGCCGCCACAAGAATCTTCTGCCCATGATCCACAAAGTTCTCTTCCATCCATCCGCGTACGGCCTGTGCAGGTATAGCGATCACCAGATACTCGTACTTCAGTGCCTCGTCGGTCGAAACAAAGTGAGGGATATCTTTGGGAGTACGCGAAGTGATCACCACCTCATTCTTCTCCGAAAATGCATGATAGAGGGCTTGCCCCCATTTCCCTGCACCGATAACAGCAAGTTTCATATCTTGTATCCTTTTTCGAGTACTTTAAATAAAATGCAACTAGTTGCATGAGCCGGCTGCTGACAAGCGACTAAATCGCAGTGCAAGTAAGGCACTAAATGCCACATCGTAAGCCACCCAGTGGTAACGTAGCTATTTGGACTTTGTTCAAATAGCGTTTAGTAATAACAAGTCCCCATTTCCCTGCACCGATTACTGCCAATTTCATCTAACTACTCTCCTTCTTCTCAATTAACTCTATAAAACGTTCTGCACTCTCTTCATACATATCAAATATCTTGCTCACTCCTGCCAGGATCAACTTGCGGTTATCCTCTTTACTGTCAGAGAGAGCAACGATTTCATCTTCAAAACCGCCGGATCTGAGTGAAATAGCATAGTAGACGTTGAATGCATCCTCTTTCATCGCACATACCACGATATACCCTTTAAGCATCTTGATATGCTCCAGGTACTCCTGCTGCTCCTCATCCACCTGTACGACATTGACAAACCCGTCACGTTTTGCACTCTCATACCGTTCACTATCCGTCTCATAGATCGTCACTTCAATACTCTTTTTGTGAAGCATTTGACAAAGGTGTTTACTCTTATGGGTATATCCAAAAAAGATAATACCTTTTTTATCCTCTTCATGATGACGCGTGAGATAGGATAATGCTTTGGAGTCAACCACATCATAAGGCTCCAGTATCGTATTCACCCCGGTAGCGTAATATTGTCTTCTAAGATTGTGCTGATTCATCCGTGCATAGATGACGACATCAGCGTTTACCGACTTTGCATTCAGTATAAAATAGATGTTATCAATGTCAGAACTTGTCAGTGTCAGCATCGCTTCGATATTGTTGCCCTTATAAAGATCTGTGATAAGCTTGGCACTTGAACCGTCGGCACGTATGACCTTATATCCGTCTTCTCTGGCACGGGTTACCTTATCCTCATCATCTTCAATGATTACCGGTTCATAGAGACCGCGCAACTGCAACTTTCTGGCAATTGTCATACCTAAATGCCCATAACCGTTGATGATCACTGCTCTGTTGATTTTGGAAACCAGGTTGAGATTATCTGCGTTGCGCAGTTCGTCAAAGCGTTCAGAAAATGCTGTGACCATCACAGAGGTGACAAATGAGATCATCGCAATACCGATAATGATCCCAAACATTGAGATGATCTTACCGGTATCGGTCACCGGAGAGATATCCCCGTATCCCACGGTTGAAATGGTCACGAATGCCCAGTAGATGGCATCCAGATAACTTCCCAAATTTTCATTGACTCCATACTCAAGGATATAAAAAACCGTACCGAAAGAGAAGGTAACGCCCAAGAGCATATAGCCCAAAAAGATAAACTCAAAACGTTTTCGTGTGAGTGCTTTGAAAAGACTTGAGGTTCCGTGCATATAGTGATAGAGCTTCAAAAGTCTGATAATACGGAATTTCGGAAAGATTGCAATCAGGTCGATCAGTGCCGGCAAAGATAAAAGATACTCCAGCCTTTTTTTCAACGGTATAAGGTAATAATCCTTTTTGCTCGGATTTGTCATTTTACTGGTAGCTAGGATATGCTTATGTATATCCTGACTCACCCAGACCCGCAAGAGATACTCCACTGCAAAAATTGCAGTGATAAAGTAGAGATCGATCTCTATCAACCACCCAGGAAGCCTGCCTGATTTACTAAAGATCAGTATCATGATCGAGGTAATGATCAGACCGATCATAAACCAATCAAAGTACTTTTTATAAGGATAATTTGTATCTGTAAGGAGTGATCTGAAAAAGGATTTTGTCGTTTGATAGCGGATCGAACGATCGATCATACGGGAGAGTTTTAATATCAAATCATGCATTACCATCCCTTTTTTTGGTACCGTAAGGCGGTACCGAACTTTACTAGCTCAGCCTCTCTTTAAGGAGTTCGTTCACTTTTGCCGGATTTGCCGAACCTTTACTTGCTTTCATGGTCTGACCTACAAAGAATCCAAAGAGCTTCTCTTTTCCTGACTTGTATTCAGCGATCTTCTCTGGATTGGCAGCAAGTATCTCATCGATGATCGCCAAGATCGCGCCGTCGTCACTTACCTGTGCCAATCCGAGTTGATCAATGATCGCATCTACATCACGGCTCTCATTCTCCATCATGAAGTCCAGTACCTCTTTTGCACCCTTTCCTGAAACCGTATCATCAGAAATCTTTGAAACCAGATTCCCCAATGTTTTTGCATCTACCGGAGAGTTCTCTATAGAGAAACCTCCTTTGTTCAAACGTCCCAACAGTTCAGATGTAAGCCATGTGACTGCCATCTTCGCATCTGCACCGCTTGCCAGCATCTCTTCAAAGTAGTATGCCATCTCTTTTTGTGCAGTGATCACAAGTGCATCATATTTCTTGATGCCAAGTTCTTCTATGTAACGTGTCGCCTTTGCATCCGGCATCTCAGGAATCTGCTTTGCCTCTTCCACCATCTCATCTGTCACAACAAGCGGACGAAGATCCGGATCCGGGAAGTAACGGTAGTCTGCCGCTTCCTCTTTCCCTCTCATTGATTTGGTCACACCCTCATCAACGTTATAGAGTCTTGTCTCCTGGAATACCTCCTGATCATAGACACCATCCTCATAGGCTTCAGTCTGTCTCTGTACCTCATACGCGATCGCTGCCGCAACGAACTTGAATGAGTTGATGTTCTTGATCTCTACTCTTGTTCCGTAAGCTTCCTGGCCTTTTGGACGGATAGAGACATTCACATCACATCTGAATGATCCCTCCTGCATGTTCGCATCCGAGATATCAAGATAACGTACTGTCGCATGCAGCTTTTTGAGGTAGGCCACTGCTTCATCAGAACTTCTCATGTCCGGTCCGGATACGATCTCCAAAAGTGGGGTACCGGCACGGTTGAGATCCACCTTGGACTGGTCACCCTCATGCATGTTTTTCCCGGCATCAGCCTCAAGGTGCGCCTGAGTAATGCTTACTCTCTTTTGCGTGCCGTCCTCAAGATCGATAAAAAGCTCACCGTTTTGGACAATGGCATTATGCAACTGTGTGATCTGATACGCCATCGGGCTATCCGGATAGAAGTATGATTTTCTATCAAAATTCGAGCTGTGCTGCACATCTGCATTGACCGCATAACCAAAACGCATTGCCTTCATTGCGGCTTCTTTGTTTACAACCGGCAGTGCACCCGGAAGCGCTAGACATGTCGGACAGGTATTTGAGTTTTGGTGTTCGGCAAAACTGGTAGCACAAGAACAGAAAAGTTTGGTTTTTGTATTGAGTTGTACGTGGACTTCAAGACCGATAACGGTTTCAAACATCAGAAAATTCCTTATAAAGGTAGTTCATATTTATAATTGTAATTATTATACCTATTTGCTTATTTGAGGGAGTTTACGAGAGAGCCAAAAGGCTCTCTCTCAAGAGGATTATTGTCTGTAGCTCAGTTGATTGAGGAGTTTTTCAACGCCCATATCAACCTGAACTTTTGGGAAAAAGGATGGTTGGTCTTTAAGATTTATCGTCTCGAACTTGACTGTTTTCGCTCCGAGTCTCTGACGCATCTCCTGTTTGATCTGATAGAGTGATGTGATCTTGTCTACCAACACCCCTTGTATCTCAGGTGCGTTAGCGATATAGATTTTACCTTCTGTAAAAGGCAAAAGCTGCGCTTTGGTAATTCCCCTGTTACCCACAACGGCATTGATGAAGTTTTCATACGTTGGTACCAGAAGGTGCTCCTCTATATACTTTTTCTCATCCCCCTCGACTTTTTTGAAAAGAGAGATAGGCTGTTTATATTTCCCTGCTGCCAGGTTGTCTTCCTCTATCCCTATCTTTTCTGCCAACTCTCCTATATTATAGTGAGGCATGATCACCCCGATAGAACCTACAATGGCATTTTTGTTGGCATAAAGCGGCTTGATGGCAGAGGCGATATAGTAGCCGCCGCTCGCAGCGATACTTCCTATATACATCGTCACATTCTTATCTTTTTGATACGCTTTAAGGTACTCGCTGAGCTCCTCACTGGCTGTCGGAGAACCTCCCGGAGATCCCATCACAAAGAGTACCTCTTTATAGTTCTTGTTTTTGCGGATCTCATCCATCTTTTCCATGACTTTTGTCGTATACTTCTCGGTAATAAGCTCATCAAAATGTATCACCGCTACCTTGTTATCCCCGATAACCGGTTTGCCAAACATACCTGACTTGGAAAAATACATCGCAAAAAATGCAATCTCTGCAATCAGTATAATACCGATAATCCAAGCCTTAAGATTGGAAATAAAGATACGTTTTTTTAACTCTTTGATCTGATAGTCTTTTACCTCTTCCATGAATCATCCTACTTTTTTATTTGAAATAGCGTATTGAAGCAAATCCTTCTGCTCCCGCCTTCATGCATGCCCTGATCTGCTCCTGGGTCAAAATGCCCCCTAATGCTATCACAGGAATACTAACAGCTTCACTTATCTGGCGTAATTTTTCCAGTCCAACCGGCCTGCCTTTGTTGGGCGTATCAAAAATCGGACTGAATGTTACCATATCCGCCCCCAACTTTTCAGCTCTTTCTACTTCATCCAGCCTGTGCGTACTCATGATCACAAACAGCCCCTTCTCTTTGGCAAGAGGTATCTGTTCGATACGGTCACTGCTCAGATGTACCCCGTCGGCCTTTAAGGCTTCTGCCAAGACGATATCGTTGTGTAACAGTATCTTATCAAAAGAGCAGGCCGTAGCAGCCTCTATAAATAGTTTGGCATTTTTACGATAGTCACTGTTTTTTTTGTCACGGTAGAGGACGAAATCGGCTTTTCCATTGATATGGGAGAGGTAGCTATCCAGATAAGCAAAAGAGAGTATTGAGGGATCAGTAATGGCATAAGAGAGCATCGCTACTCTTTTGCCGTCTGAGTATCTATTTTTTCCAGGAGTTGTTCCAAAAGTCTGGTCTGCTTTTTGAGCTCATAATGTTTCTCTTTGATCGTAATGATATGCTCAAGCAGCAAGATAGCTACCAGTCCCGGTAATGCACCGATCACTGCAGAGATAAACGTATTAAGCAAACTGAAATGAACAAAAGAAAAAAATGGAGTGACGACACCGATGAGCACCGATGCCCATGCAATGCCTAAAAAGAAATTAATAACGAAACCGAGCGGTTTCTCTTTTAGTCTCATTGTGAGAGGATTCTTAGTGGTCTTCTTCGATCGCTACTGCACCTGCAAGGTAGACGAAAGTAAGGATCATAAATACAAATGTCTGAAGTACACCCATTACCGTAAGAAGGAAGAATGGAGCCAAAGGCACGATCCAAGGTGTTAGCATCAAAATTACCCATAGGAACATATCATCCCCTCTGATACTACCGAACAAACGGAAGCTGAGAGAAACGATACGTGAAAGGTGTGAGATGATCTCGATCGGGAACATCAACGGTGCAAGAAGTTTTACAGGACCTGCAAAGTGTGCAAAATAGTGGATCACACCGTTCTTTCTGATACCTTCAAAGTTATAGTAGAAGAAAACGATCATTGCAAGTGTCAATGTAATGTTGATGTTTGATGTCGGTGATTCAAATCCAGGGATAACACCGATCATGTTTGAAGTAAAGATAAAGAGTCCCAATGTAGCAATCAATGGAAGGTACTTTCTCGCATTCTCTTCACCCAGTACATCTGTACCCATAGAGATGACACCGCCAAGGTATGACTCCATCACGTTTTGCGTACCGCCTGGTACAGCTCTAAGACTCTTTGTAGCCATTTTTGCAACAAACAGGACAATCCCTGTCACCAAGATCATGTGAGAAACAAACAGCATCTGCCCGTGCCCGAATATCGCACCCAGGTAAGTAAAAATACCTTCCATAAAACATCCTCTTACGTAAATTATTGCGTGGATTATACCTTTTTTGAACTTAAATTTGCCCCGCATTCAGGCCTATCGCCCCTGCTAATTAGACTTTTTCAAGTGATGGGTAAATCATTCACACTCATTATATTTGAAATTATCAAGCCATATAGATACGGACAATGAAAATAGGCTTTCTGCCCTATAACAGTTTTTCCTGCCCGAGTCTATAGAGTGCAAAATCATATTTGATCGGATCGTTCGGATCAAATGTTCGCAGTCTCTCAGTGAGTTCGATAGACGCCTTCATATCACAACTTTTTCTTTGCAAAAGTCCTATTTTACGTGATACGGTAAAACTGTGGGTATCCAGTGGCATCAAAAGATCTTTTTTAGCTACCTTTGACCAGAGTCCCATATCCAAACTGTCTTTGCGTACCATCCACCTGAGATACATCAGGTAACGTTTATAGGTTCCTGCAGCCGAGCGTTTTTCAGGCGTCTTACCTACCAGAAAGTTGTACCCGTAACTCTCATGGGGATAAGAGGCCCTTATCGCTTGGATCAGAGCCCAGAGACCATCCAGAAGATTGTTCTCTTTTTGATACCCCTGATAGAAGATATTTTCCAGGCTCTCTCTATCACGCAGTCGTTTCAGTGCAATAAAAATGGCAATAACATCTTCACTTTTTTGAAAGCGGTAGTAATGAGAAGCGAGACGTTTTCGTATCCTCTCTTCACTCTCGTCAAGCAGATCAAACTCCAGACTCTCCAGAAACCTGATGATCTGATGGGCATTGCCGTAAGCAAAAAGTGCACAAATCAGTGCAATGGATTCATCCTGGTATCGTTGTGCGATAAAGAGAGGGTCAGGCTTTTCATAGCAAAGCTCTAAAATAGAGTTTCTAGCTTTAAATTCATTATCTAATAGCTGTTTTATTTCAGATAATTTCAAACTAAAAACCCTTTGACCTTCGCGTAGGGTGCGTAATCACGCACCAAAAATCTTTCTAATAAAGCTGCATGATTACGCACCCTACATGCTAAAATGTAAAGTGTTCACCCAGATAGTATTTTCTTACATTCTTATCATGCGCAATCTCATCACTTGTACCACTGGCAAGCATCTCACCGCTTCGCATGACATAAGCCCTGTCACAGATCCCCAGCGTCTCACGGACATTGTGATCGGTGATCAATATCCCCATATCAAGCTCTACAAGCTGTTTGATGATATTTTGGATATCAAGCACTGCGATAGGGTCAACCCCGGCAAAAGGCTCATCAAGCAGTAAGAACTTCGGTTCGCCGACCAAAGCCCTGGCGATCTCCACACGTCTTCTCTCACCCCCGCTCAGACGGATACCCTGACGGTTTCTAATCGGTTCGATATTGAAGATCTCAAGCAGTTTTTCAATGCGGGGCTGTATCTTCTCCTGCTCCATTCCTAACACTTCTGCGGCAATGAGCAGATTCTCTTCGACAGTCAGGTCTTTGAAGATACTGGACTCCTGAGGCAGATATCCGATACCGAGCTTTGCTCTTGCGCTGAGAGGGAGTTTGGTGATATTCTCTCCATCCAGAAATACTTCGCCTTCTGTGGTCCCTGTCAATCCGCATACCATATAAAACGATGTGGTTTTCCCCGCTCCGTTAGGCCCTAAAAGGCCGACGACCTCTTTACTCTTAACTGTGAGTGATATGTCATGAACGATCTTGGTTTTTTTGATCGTCTTTGCAAGATTTTTGGCTTCAAGTGTATGCATTAGTATCTGATCCTGTATTTTCTGGCATCCCCTGCCGGCTCTATCTCAATCATGGCCACATTATACCCAGCAGACTCTAAAAAGGATTTAAGGCTGTCACTTCCCCACTCTACCATATGCCATCCCGGTTTATCAAACTCTTCAAAAAGCCCCATCTGCATAAACTCCTCATGGTCCAGGCGATAGAGATCATAATGGTAAAGATCATCGCCGTAACAGTGCTGCAAAGAGAAGGTGGGAGAGGTCACATCCCCTTCGATCCCTCTCTCTTTGGCAATTGCCTGGGTGAGTGTCGTCTTCCCTGCAGCAAGATCTCCACGCAGAAATACCACAACATGAGAGGGTAATACTTCATTCAGAAACTCAACAATATTATCCAACTCTTCAAGTGAAGCGACAATCTCTTTCACTGCTCCCTGCTCCTTGCTCACTGCTACTTGCCACTCAGCTGTTCACTGATCTTTGCCATACGTACAAGATGCTCTTGTGCCGTACCGCTGTCAAGTATCGCTTCTACCTGTTGGATTGCCTCACGTACATCACGTACCTTACCCTCCACAAAGAGAGCAAAAGCAGCATTCAGCACTACGATATCTCTCTTCGCACCTTTTTCTACACCGGCAAAAATATCTCTGGTGATCTGCGCATTATGGAGTGCATCTCCGCCGAGTATCGCCTCTTTTGGTGCTTTTTTAATGCCATATATTTCAGGGTTGATCTCCCCTTCGATGATCCGTCCGGACTCAACATAAGCAAAATTTGTATTGGTCGCAAGCCCTATCTCATCCATGCCGTCCTGAGAGCTCACGACAAAGGCCCTTTTGGCATCAAGCTGTACCAAGGCTTCAGCGATCCTGCGCACAAAACTCGGATCAAAAACACCCAGAAGGTACTTCTGGGCACCTGCCGGGTTCGTAAGCGGGCCAAGGATATTGAATATCGTACGGTGAGGGATCGATTTTCTGATCGGCATGATATACTTCATCGCCGGGTGATGATCGGTTGCCGGGAAAAAACAGAAGCCTGTCTCTTCAAGCATCTTGATCTTGTTTTCCGGGGTCATCTCCAACTTCAAACCGAGTGCTTCCAGTACATCTGTTGAACCGGACTTGGAAGTAACACTTCTATTTCCGTGCTTGGCAACGACATGCCCCATCGCAGCCAAAAGCAGTGACGTCGTGGTAGAGATATTGAAACTTCCGCTCTGATCTCCCCCTGTACCGACGATATCGATCGCCCGCTCTCTTAGGGCTTCACTTAACGGTACCTTGATAGAGTGTGCACGCATCACTGCTGCCGCATCAGCAATATCCTCGGCACTCTCTCCTTTGGTATAGAGATCAACCAGAAACTGGCGTGCATCAGCTTCACTCAGCTCATTGTTAAATAGTTTTTCAAACGCTTCTCTGTTACTCAATTCAGCTCCTTTCCAGCCTTCGTGGCTACACTTCGTTCCGACCACGTTGGTTTCGATCGGATGAAAGCAAAGCAGTTTGCTTTCATTCAACCTCTCTCACATACTCGTCTTTCTGGGATTTCGGTATCGTCTTTGTCGTAGGTATCTGCAGTACCTCGTAAGATTTTGGACCTTTAAGGTACTCTATCGTGATCTTATCACCGATAGCAACATTTTTTGAAGCTTTGGCCTGCATCTCATTGACATAAACCACACCTGATTTTAGCATATCTGTTGCAATCGTACGACGTTTGACGACGTTTACGGCACTTAACCACTTATCTACTCTCATGGTTGTTTAAACATCTCCTCGGCATCTTTGGCTTCTGTAATACCTTTGAGTGTAAGTTCATTGTTTTCTGAAATATACTTTTCAGACTTCAACGTTTTAAAGACTCTCTTACACTCTTTCATATCAAACATTCCCGTATCTACAAGCATCGCCTGGATATCTTTCAGTGTCTCATTCGGACGCTTCTTGAAGAGTGCTAGAAGACACACTTTTTCTACGATTTTATCTTCATCCATCATTTTATCCTCTTATTCTCACCCATTCAGGTATTTACCCGAATTGGTGACAGTACATAGAAGAACCCAACGCTTTGAACTCTGCTATATCTCTACCCCGATGGGGTAGAAAAGGCTTAGTGAAGGTCTTCGTTAAGCTTGACTTCTCTTGTACTTCTTCTGACGATCATCTCACCGGTTGTAGAGTCTTGTCTGAAGTGAAGACCATTCAGCCCCTGAAGCTCATCCGCTCTGAATGTTGTTTTTGATTCAAGGTTTGCATTCGGGTTGGCTGCATTGATCTTCTCCAGCTCAGCCGGAGCAATCTTCACTTTTGTACCTGCAAAGATCGCAAGTCCGCCATCGATGATACATGCATCACCGAGAGGGATACCACAGGTAGAGTTCGCACCAAGAAGTGTGTTCTCACCGATGCTGATAGGGTTTCCGTCTGTTCCGGAAAGTACACCAAGGATACTTGCTCCACCACCTACATCTGAACCTGAACCGACAACCGCAGAACTGGAGATACGTCCTTCTACCATCACCGGACCGAGTGTACCTGCATTGAAGTTGATGTATGAAGCACCCGGCATGACTGTCGTACCCGCTGCAAGCTGTGCACCCATACGTACCTTCGAAGCCTCAAGGATACGCGTGTTATCCGCAGGGATCACATGTTGAAGGTATCTTGGGAACTTATCTACACTGTCCACTGCAGGGTAGGTACCGTTAAGCTTCATTTCGATCTCGTTGTCTCTCAGGTAGTCAAGCTCATACGGTCTGTTTCCGACCCATGCAACATTGCTGAGAATACCGAATGCACCGTTAAGGTTGATCCCTCTAAGTGCTGCTTTACTGAGTGAGAGTGCATAGAGTTTAAGGTAGACTGCTTCTACTGACTCCGGTGCTGCATCTTCAAACAAAAATACGATTCTGAAATCTTTACCGATATCACCCATTTTATTGAGTGTTTTGATCACCTGGATATTTTTGTGTGCATCACCTGTTGCCTCAGCCACAAGCGGTGCAAACGCTGCCATGGCATTGTTTACGAAGTTTTCATTAATGGTGGCAACAAACTCACTCCCGCTGAAGTCTACTTCACACTTTGCTTCCTGCAGTGATTTGATGAAAACAGCCGCTGAACCGAAGTTCTCTTCCCAGTTGATCAAACCGAAGTTTGCCTGTAGAATCTTCTCGGCATTCTTCTGTCCTCTATCTACTCTTGCAATACCGAATGCGATCGGTTTTCTATACCCTTCTTGTGCTTCGATATCCGCTACAAGCGCTTTAAATTCGTTCATATCTGCTACTGTATTGATAGCCATATAGCTCTCCTAAATATACAAAATAAATTAGTTTTTGTATTATACTTTGTTAACCTGAGCTTGACAAACTATGCCCGTACAAACGCCTAAAAAAGAGGTGAGTTCTTGAAAATCAGACACCTGATGGCAGCCATGGCTCATTCAGCGTATTCCCCGCTTGAGGAGGATTGATCCGAGTGTTTCATCATCGCACGCCAATCCCTTGAGAAGTATTTCCGGATATAGGCTTCCCTGTGCGGTATCGTACACCCGGTGCAATCCTGGTGTATTGATTGATCGGAGATAAACTGTTTCCCCTCTTTTGCATCGATTGCGCAGGTAGAAAAGAGGGTTTTCCCTTCTACTTCTTGCAGCCCTGCATCATCAAACCTGAAGTTTGGACAGGCACAGAGATAACAGTTGAGGATCTCCATCTCATGACACTTTTTCCCTGTTTGATAGAGCGGACAGAAGCCAGGCTCCCTCTTCACCATGTTTTCAAACCTGAAATAACGTATCAGCTCCTCATCGCTGAGATGCTCCAGTTTTTCTACCACTGCACGGTGCTTCTTGGCATGAGATTCAAACCATTCACTGTATGTCATACGCTATACCGCTCCTCTCACGTAGATCCAGAGCAATCCGATATACTCATGAAACGCTCTCTCTGTTTTTTGTAAATGTCTTGCCCCAAAGAGTGACCATATACTGTCTTCGCCCCTATCGTTAAAATCTGCAGGTGCTGCGATGGGTGTAAGTCCCTCTTGTTTGAACAGGATCATGCTTCTTGGCATATGGTAGGCTGACGTGACAAGCAGGAACGGTCTGTCCCCTACTCTCTCTTTCATCTTTGCTGCTTCCTCTTTGGTATCTTTGACATCTTCCTGCATCATGATATCTTCAGCTCGTACGCCTGCTTCTATCAGTAGCTTGGAGGCTTTATAGGCATCTGAAAGCCTGTCATGCATCGAGTACCCCGATGTGATGATTTTAGCATTTTTCACCCGATGATACAGCCGTATCGCTTCCCAGGCGCGTCTCTCTTTATCACCGCCCAATAGCAAAATATACTCTACCTCTTCCGGGATCTGTTCTATCTTTTCATACTGTGCTTCCAAGGGTAGTAAAAACAGGCTGCTTATCTGTGCATGTGTGACCACTCCGAACCAAAGAAGCGTTCCCAGCAGAAGCTGTGTCGCCAGTCTACTGTTGCCGCGATGCAGCAGCCACAAGGCGGCTAAAATCACCATCATACCTACCGGCATCGGCATCAACAGCCAGGCAATGAGCTTTTTGATCAAAAACGCAACTCCTATCTCCATACTATACCCCCTTAAGTGCGATATAGACTATCGCTGCAAAAAAGATCAGAACTCCCGCTACCCACCATTTTAACTCTGGTCTGTCGCATGAAGTTACCAAACTTTGATCCTCTAGTTTATCATATATCACTGCTAATGCTTTGGATTTTGCACTGGTAGAATGAGTGATTGCTGCGTACTCTCCGCTTCTGAAGTATGCAGCCTCCTCTTTGCCTGAGCATATCGAGTCATCCTTCAAACCGTTCGCTTGAAACAACTGATACATCTTTGGATAGTCAGAACAATGATATTGCATCTTTTCAAAGATCTTATCAGGAAGGTTCAGTGTGGAGGTGATATCCGGAGATGCTTCTCCCCAAATCATTTCAAATCGTTCCTTCAATACCCCAAACCCATACTCCACGCTATCCATATGCCAGTGTATCCACACCGCATCCAAATGATCGGAAACGAACGCAAAAAATTCTTTTAGAAGATAGGCCTCGAGTGTTGAAGGATCACTCTGGTTACCAAGCGTTTTTTCTGCATCCTCCAGAGAAAAAGTGATCCGTTTCTTCGTCGCGATATCACAGAGACCGATGGCGGTGACGTGAGAACTTCGTTTGGGGATCAGGCTCTCACACGCATAGTGTATCGTGAACTGCTTTGGCATCATAAAGACCTTTTAAAGCTCTTTATGATCAGAAGGATGACAACCACTTCGACTGCGATCAGTAGAAAGTGCAGAGTGTAGACCTGCGGTTGATTCTCTGCAATACCGAAATAATCAAGTAGACGATAAAAGAGGTACGCACCGGCCATCCCCAGCAGATACCCCATCTGTTTTGCCGTATCCAGACGGGTCAAAAGCCTGTCTTCACCCAAGAGAAGTGTCTCCACCCTTACCAGGTAATTTCCGAAAACAAACGTCGCCTGATATCCGATATAGACGATCAATGCAGTCTGGTAGGTATAGGGTTCAAGTAAAAAATAGCACATAATGAGCAGCAGAACGATCTCCACAAATAGAGAGATACGAAAAAACCACTCTGCATTCAGGATATGCGTATAGAGCCGGGCAACAAGCAGCATCCCTGTCGCAAGCACCACGCCTCCCAGGGAGTATACCGAGGGTTCAAGAGGCGTATAGATCGTAAAGATCGCCCCTACACTCAATCCCAAAAGCAGGGAGTTGAAAAACTTATATCTGATAAACCATTGCGGGATAAGTTTTAACATAAGTGATTATAACCTATTTGTTCGAAGAGATGAATCCCCAAGGGGGAATTCACCTAAAAGCTGTATCTGATTTTAGCGTACACAGCTCTGCCTTCTGTTGCATAGCCGTAGACGGACTGATACGCTTTATCAAAGATATTTTTCGCATTGAGTGTCAGTTTGATCTCTTCTGTAAGATCTCTTGTGTAATTTAGATTCCACAACGTGTAGTTACCTGTAGAGATATTGCCCAAATCTGTTCTGTCTCCAATATATTGTGCCGTAACACCATAACTGCTGGAGTCAGTATAGTAGTTTACAGAGAGATTGAGTGTATCTTTCGGACGTCTTGGCAGGTCGCTGTCATCCTCTTTGGTTGCCTCAAAAAGATGCGTATAGTTTGCCGTAAGGTAAAGGTTTATCGTCTCCAACCTATAGTGACTCTCTACCTCCACTCCTCTGAAATGTGAAGTCCCGTCAATATTCGTATAACCGCCCCCAATGTAGGTTCCGTTTGAATCATATTGACTTACCCAATCAATACTATCTTCTACTTTATTATCAAAATAGGTCACAGCGAGTAGCTCTTTGAAGTGTACTGAGATCTCATACCCTTTTGTGTAACTTGGCTTTAAAAGAGTTTCCGGAACTGATTGCGTAGCAAGCTGATAAGCACTTGGTGCATCGTAAGAAGTATAATAGTTCGCCCCTACACCAAATCCGGGAAGATTTTGAGAGTCATGCTTGACTCCGGCCTTAAAGGTGACTTTGTTCTCAAACTGGTCAAACTTGTCATATCTTATATTGGTCTCGATCTGCGTCTCCGGAGTCACTCGGTATAGGTTCGATAGGTAGACTGCTTTATTGGTATAGTCTGCCTGTGTCGGCCAACCATTGTATGTATTGACACCATCTATATCTTTGTACTCCAATCCAAGTACTGCTTTCCCTTTTGCATACTCATAACTGTTGATCAACCCAAACTCTTTGAGTTTCGCTTCGTAAACATTTACAGCATCACCATAAAATTCACTGGTTGTATAGTAAGTACGCTCATACTTCCCCTGGCTAGCGTAAAAGTTAGTATGATAGTCTCCTGACCTGTAGTCATACTGAAGTGCTATATTCTCTTGATCTGAGTCGGCATGGGAGTAGTCATCTTCTGCCTGTGCTGCCGACCAGGCATCATCATAGTCAGTTTCTGTCTTAATACGGTTATAGCTTAGTTGTATCTTATTATTTTCATCAAACAGGTAACCCAGTTTGAAGTTAAGACTTTTATTTGTATAACCGTCTTTCTCTGCTTCTCTTGGTGCCAAAGCAGAGATACCTTCCGTATCAAGATAAGAAGCAAGCAGCTGAGCACTCAATTTCTCATCTTTATATCCGATGTCTGCATCAATACCCTGGGTCCTATATGAACCATAAAGCAGACTCAAAGAACCATGAGTTCCTTTCTCTGGTGTTTTGGTGATGATATTGATCACACCCGCACTGGCATTTGTACCCCAGATACTGCTCATACCACCCTTAATGATCTCTATCTGCTGGATATTCTCTGTCGTAAGACTGTCAAGCAGTGCCGTACCGTTGGTAGTACTTGGATCATTGAGACGCATACCGTCCAGAAGTACCAACACTTTGCCCGAGTCTGCACCTCTTACAAAAAATGAAGTCTGTTGCCCCAAACCGCCTGAGTTTGTCACAGAGATACCGGCAATCGTGTTAATCGCCTCAGCTACGCTCTTATATCCGTTTTCTTCCAGATCTTCAGCTGTGATCACCGTTACGGCAGAGGTACTGTCCTCAAGTGAGTTTTCTGTTTTGTTAATTGAGGTAACCGTGATAGGTTCAAGTTCCACTGCATTCACAGCGATAGTCAACAGCATGGATGCTGCCATAGAGAGTTTGATTGTGTTATTCATTATTTATCCTAATATAAAATGTATGTTATGTGTTAAAAAATATGTTGAGTTAGGATAAGATAAGGCGGTGAGGTCTTTCGTTCAAGATTTTTAAAGGCATACTTGTGGTACTGAGAGTTACTGTCACACTGCGAAAGCTTATGCAGCGTTGAATACATCGCGATAATGGCAAAGGAAAAGTACCGTTTGGTATTATAGCCTCGTAAATATTTCATAGGCGAATTTTAGCGATATAGGCTTAAAGCATCAGGAGTTTAGCAGTTTCTCTCCTGTCTTTGTGCCATTCGGTTCAGCAGCAGATACAGAAGTACCACATTGAGACCAAAAATCACCATAGGAACACTCTCTTCCATATCTATAGAGAACTGCAGTCCTATCATCGTATAAATTACTTGCAGAACTACCAGGAACACTACAGTTACTTTCGTAGAATTTCCAAAAAAACTCTGTAGAAGATGGTGCATATGGCACTTGTCTGCACTGAACATAGACCTTCCGTTTCTCTTCCTCCGTATCATTACAATAAAGGTATCAAGGAGAGGTACTGCAGCAATAAACAGCACTGCGACTGCGGGAATATAGTCCAATGATTTTATCGCCAGTACTGAGATAAGAAAGCCCAATGTCAGGGAACCGCTGTCCCCCATAAAGATCGATGCCGGATTCCAGTTGTAGACCAAAAAAGCGAAAAGTGCGGCAATAAATGCCCCTGCAAATATCAACAGAAAAAGATCATGGTGTACCACACCGATATAAAAAAATGCACTCAGTATCACGATACTGAGTGAACCGGCCAGACCATCCAATCCGTCGATCAGGTTCAGGGCATTGGTAAATCCCATCACTGCAAAGACCGTAAACGGCAGTGCGAACCATCCCAGTGAGACATTCATACCAAAATAGATCCCCACATGATCAATATAGATACCATCCAGATAGATAATCACTGTAGAGAGAGCCAGCACTACAAACTTTGTCTTTGGCGCAGTATCCCGGTGATCATCCAGTATTCCCACAAGTAAAACCAGAAAAATTGCCAACAATACCAGCCAGTGCTCCGACAGTAGCTCAGAATAAAAGAGTGGAAGTATGATCGCCACAGCGAAGTAAAACCCTATCCCCGCACCTCTCGGGGTATGGTTTCTATGTGCACTACGCCCATTGGGAACATCCATCAATCCCCATTTCGGGGCGTTAGAAACGACTATTTTTACCAACACAAGGGAGAGTAAAAACACCCCTATTAATGCATAGTACATTTGTTCTTAGTCTTTAAGATATTTGATCGTTACAAATGGTGATGCAATCTTAGAAATCGTTTCAAACGGTGCGGTCAGGTTCGTAGACGCAACCCTGAACTCTTTCCATCCGTCAGGCTGTACATAGACGATATCATTGGGTCTGAGCATCAACGCTGCATAGTTCATCGTATCAAAATTCGTAAGATCTACACTCCTCATTACCATACCGCGTTCCGGATCATTGGAGACGATAATAATATTGTCTCTTACTGCCGAATCCTCCAGGTCTCCGGCAAAGGCGAGTGCTTCAAAAAGCGTCATCTTCTCTTTGTCCAGTTTCACGACACCAGGGTTTTTGACCTCTCCAAGCACATAGATCCTCTTGTTCATCACTTCAAGGTAGACTGAAGGGGTACGCAGATACATTTTATAGGCAGTAGTGATACGGTCAGCCGCTTGAGTCTGACTAAGACCGGCTACTTTGATCTTACCGATCAGAGGCATCGTGATATCACCGGCAGCATTGACCAAGACCCCTTCCGAGTTCATATTTTGCCCCAGATCCTGCATAGATACAGTCGCACTCTGCTCCGGGTTCTTATAGAGAATAATATTCAACCGATCCTGAGGAAGGATACGATACTCAATACTCTGGCTTGTGACTTTGGTCGGTCTTTTGCTCTCTGCATCTTTTGTCTGCATGAGCTTATAGTCTGAGCTCTCAGAACATCCGTTTAGAAATAACAGCAGCGCCGTTATGGTAAAAATGATTTTCTTTGACATTTATTTCCCCCTGTTTTCATTGCTTAAATGGTACATCTATCTCTCTTTGTAAAAGCTTATACTTGACTATAAGTCAGCATTGAGAATGGTGTTATGCTTAAAAACTGAACGCAATGTATCACTTTTTAACACTTCACCCAGTATCTCTACCTGCTTCATCCGATGTACGTCTGACCCCAAAAAATCAATCATCCCGGCATTATTCAGGAAATCGATTTTTTTCTTTGCTTCTTTCCCGTAATGTCCGGAAAATGAGTTTAAATTCACTTGAAAATAGATCCCTTTCTCTTTCATCGCTTGATATTCTCTTTGAGGATCTTTGATATATCGGTATCTCTCCGGATGTGCCAAGATAGGCTTGAATCCCGCAGCCTGGATCTCAAAGATCATTTCATCAAACTGCAGCGGTTTTGAAACATAGGAGGTCTCTACAAGAAGATACTCTCCGATAGTAAGAAGATTTTCATCACTTAACTTATCATAAAAGCCGTCATCGAGGTAATACTCTGCTGCTGCATCGATCTCAATATCAATATTCTCCTCTTTTGCTGCCAGACGCAATGCTTTGAGGCCTTCGTGGATATTTTGCGGTGTATTTTTATATCCGTCAAACATGATATGAGGCGTGGTGATCACCTTTTTATATCCCAGCTCTTTCATCCCTCTGAGAAGCATGAGGCTCTCATTTATATCCCTTGCACCATCATCGATACCGGGAATGAGGTGAGAGTGGATATCTGTCAAAATTTCAGGGGTATCCCCTTCTCTCTTTTCTCTTTTTTTCTTGAAAAAAGAAAATATCACTTTTTATCTTCCTCATAGTAGCCATAGCCGTAGCCATAACCGTAGCCATAACTACCTGTCCCTTTTTGCACATCATTAAGTACCACACCGAGACCCGGGATCTCATTAAGCTCAGTGATCCTTTCCAGGTTCTTGATATACTCTTTTTTGGAGAGATTCGCTCTAAAGATATAGAGACTGATATCTGCATAACTCATCAATGTCCTTGCATCTGTTACCAGTCCGATAGGAGGGGTATCCAAAATGACCACATCATAGACCTCTCTGAGCTTCTCCAGGACTTTCTCCATCATCGGTCCCTGGATCAGTTCACTCGGGTTAGGCGGTATCGGACCGGATGTAATCACATCAAGATTTTCATACTCTGTATGCTGAATCACCTCTTTTAACATCGTTTTACCTGCCAAGAGTGAACTGAGTCCTTTTCCTATCTCGATCCCAAATCTCTCATGCAGTGTAGGTTTTCGCATATCAAGGTTCAGGATAATTGTCTTTTTGCCTGCCATACTCATAATCGCACCGAGGTTCGTACTCACTGTGGTCTTTCCCTCTCCACTGATGGTTGAAGTCGTAGCGATCATCAGACTCTCTTTTTCAAAAGACATAAACTGTAGATTTGTTCTGAGGTTTCTAAATGCTTCAGAGACACCTGACTTTGGAGAATTGAATACTTTGATCTCACTATCTTTACCCTTTTCACCCTCTGTGAAATGGGGAATGCTTCCAAGCAGCGGTAGCGAAGATCTTTTCGTAACCTCCTCTTCATCCTTGATACGATTGTCCAGGAACTCCCGCAGAAAGGCTACAGCTACACCAACGATCAGTCCAAGTATCAGTCCTACCAGTACGATCAGCTTTCTTTTCGGCTTGATCGGTAGCTCTGGGTAGAGCGCGTGGTCTATCACCCGGTTATTGCTCACTGTTGCTGCTTTTACCATAGCCGTTTCTGAACGTTTCTCGAGCAGATAGGAGTAGATCTTCTCATTGACCACGAACTTACGCTGCAACTGTCCGAACATTCTCTCATCTGCCGGAAGTTTTTCGAGCGTTGCTCTGTATTTTGCGATAGAGTGTTCAAGTAGTTCTCTTTTCTCCTTCGTACTCTGCTTGAGGTTCTTTACCGTAGATCTGATCCCTTTTTTAAGTTCATTGATCATTTTGGTGAGTTTGACTACCCCAGGATACATTTCCGTATAATCTTCACGTAAAATCTTCTTCTCTATGGTTGTATCTTGCAGTTTTTTGATCATAGCAGAGAGGCTCGGATCACTCAAACTTAGATTGGCTATCGAAATGGTCTCAAGCCCTTTCCCGGACTTGATCTGTTCATACAAGGTATTCAGCAACTCTTCCTGGATCGAGACCATGGAGAGCTGACTTTCATAGTCACTGATCTGCTCAATCGTCTTCTGAGCCTTCGCACTCAACTCCACGGTTTGAGAACTTCGTTTAAACTCTTCCAGTTTCATTGCTGAACTTTTGAGGTTTTCGGTAATGTACTTCAGCTGTTCTTCTATGAATTCCAGCTTTCTCTCTGCCTCTTGCGTTTTATTTTCAATATTCTGCTGGATATAGGCTCTAGCAAGGGCATCTGCAAACTCTTTTGCCCGCAACGCAACACTGTCTTCATAGGAAACCAGCAGAATGTTAGAGTATTTGGAGAGTTGCTGCACGCTGACACCGCCTTGAGCAATCAGTCCGCTCTCCTTCGGATCATAGACAACAAAACGGTACTTACTGTCAGCCGCTTCCTTCATACGTACGATATTGAGGTGAAAATACTCTGTACTTACCTCTTTGCCGTACTCATGCACTTCATCATAACTCCACGTGCCGCCATTTTTATCAAAGGCCTCTTCAACAACCAATCGATAACTTTTTTCATCTACAGGATAGAAGTCAAAAGAGATACCGTACCCCCTCAGCATACCTACCTGAAACGGGCTTGCTTTATAGAGTTCCACTTCTTTGAATCTGCGAGTTGTATAGTAACGGTGCGTTACATCTACCTCTTCTGCAGCTTTTTGTGATAAAAACCTCGACTTGATGATCTCTATCTCTGTCTCTGCATTGGCTGCATCACCGGACATTGCCATACTGAGCATATCCTGTCCTGCCATATACCCATACTTTTGTATACCAACCTCAACACTAGCTGATGCTTTATATACATTCGGTTTAAAATAAGCAATAGTGCTGCTCACAATCACTGCTACGAGTACAAATAAGGTAATCATCGCTTTATAGCGGTAGATAGTAGAAAATATCTCCCTGATATCTATCTCATCCTCTTCTACTCTATGCATTGTTTCTGTCATTATTTCCCCTCACCTAAAAGTTTAACTTCATCTCAAGCTATCAATCTAAATATAAATTCTATTTTCATAGAGTATTCTCTGCATAAAACTATCTATAGATCTATACACAAAAACTCATAAAAGAGTAACGAACAAAAGAGGGATCCCCCTCTTTTACGTTTTAAAACTTATAGATCAATCCGGCAGTCAATGAATCTACACTCATTTCAACCACATCCTTGTAAACAAGAACATCTATGTCATTTGCAAGAAACTTATAGTCTACAAAAAAATCCAAATTTTCATTGATCATATATGATAGCCCCAGTCCCCACTGGAAACCACTTTCATCTATATCTGCCATATACTCATCTGTCCCTTCGACTTGCACATTGCCGTATCCCAATAATCCATAGAGTTCGATATTTTCCGTTACAGGATATTTTGGCTTGGCAAAGATACTCCAACTGTCCATCGTATCAATCGAGTCTGATTCTGCAATGGTTGTAGTATATCTTCCTTCAACTGCAAAGTGGCGATGGAACTCATAACCGGCGATCAGGTCAATATTTCCAAGTCTATCTTGTCCTGCTTTAGCCTCAAATATGTTTGCACTAACATCTGAATCCCTCACACTTACAGCTGCAAGTCCAACTCCAACATAGAAGTTATTTTCACTTACTTCCTCTGTAACCGTAGGAATATTCACTACCGGTTCCACAGCTTTATGCAAGTCTCCACCTGCCAATAATAGACCATTTGTAGCAACCAATGCAATAGGTAATAAAAGCTTTTTCATTTTATTTTTCTCCCTTTTTAATTTTTCCCTATAAGTTTAACCAAACTTATATTGTTTCTTTATGAATTTTGAATCGATACCTCAAAAAAATCCAGATACCAGTCCACAAACTTATCGATCCCCTCCTGTATAGGTGTCTCAGGCTTATACCCGAGGTCCTCGACCAGATCATCCACATCGGCAAATGTCGCAGGGACATCTCCCGGCTGTATCGGAAGCATATTCTTCTCTATCGTTTTTCCCAGCTTCTTTTCAATCGCCGTGATAAAGTCCATTAACTTTACAGGATTTTGATTACCGATATTGTAGATCTTATATGGGGCGGAAGAGGTGGAAGCCCGGCCGGTTTTGCCGTTCCATGATGCATCCGGTTGTGCCGGGTTGTCTATCACGCGGATCACCCCTTCTACGATATCATCGATATAGGTAAAGTCTCTCAGCATCTCACCATAATTGAATACATCGATGCTTTTCCCTTCAAGTGCCGCTTTCACAAACAAAAAGAGCGCCATATCCGGTCTACCCCACGGACCATACACTGTAAAGAATCTCAGTCCCGTCGTTTGGATACCGAAAAGATGGCTGTAGGTATGTGCCATCAGTTCATTGGACTTTTTGCTGGCTGCATAAAGCGAGATCGGATGATCCACATTGTCATCGGTACTGAAAGGGATCTTTTCATTGAGTCCATAGACTGAGGAGCTTGAAGCATAAGAGAGGTTTTTGACATCATTATGGCGACAGGCTTCAAGAAGGTTCATGAAACCTACGATATTACTCTCGATATAGGCATCAGGATTTGTCAGAGAGTAACGTACTCCTGCCTGTGCCGCGAGGTTACAGACCGCATCAAACGCCTCCTCTTCAAAAAGCTTCATAATATCATCTTTATCTTCCAGCTTGAGTTTGATAAATCTATGATTAGGGTTTGTTGAAGAGGTCAGGAACTCTCCGTAAGGGATATCTTTCCCCTCTTCCAGATTTTCGATAAAGCCTGCCTTTTTCAGTCTGCCGTATTTGACACTCTGATCATAGTAGTCATTGATATTGTCCACACCGACAACCTCATCTCCCCTCTCTGCCAGTTTCTCAGCCAAAGCAGCACCGATAAACCCTGCTGTTCCTGTAACTAAAATTTTCATTGCTTTAATCCCTTAGTTTTCTCTGAATATATCTCTGGTATAGACTTTCTCTTTGACATCCATCAACTCATCCGAGAGTCTGTTGGCAACGATCACATCCACCTCTTTTTTGAAGCTTTCAATCTCTTTATAGACTTTGGAGTGGAAGAACTCATCCTCTTCCAGCACCGGCTCGTAGACAACCACATCAATCCCTTTGGCTTTGATACGTTTCATAATCCCCTGAATCGCTGAAGCACGGAAGTTGTCACTCCCTGATTTCATCACCAGTCTGTATACGCCTACCACACCATCGGTATTTCCCGTACGTTCCTTCAGCTTCGCGATGATCGAATCGGCGATAAAGTCTTTACGTGTCGCGTTGGCATCAACGATCGCCTGAATAAGATTGTTTGGTACATCCCGGTAGTTGGCAAGCAGCTGCTTCGTATCTTTAGGCAGACAGTATCCTCCGTATCCGAATGAGGGGTTGTTGTAGTGACTTCCTATCCTTGGATCAAGCCCTACCCCTTCGATGATCTGTTTTGTATCCAGCCCATGTGCCTGTGCATAAGAGTCAAGTTCATTGAAGTAGGCTACTCTCATCGCCAAGTAAGTGTTGGAAAAGAGCTTGATCGCTTCAGCTTCTGTAGAGTCGGTAAAAAGTACAGAGATCTCCTCTTTGATCGCCCCCTCTTTTAAGAGGTTTGCAAATACCTCCGCACGTTTGGAACGTTCGCCTACGATGATACGTGAAGGATAGAGGTTGTCATAAAGCGCTTTTCCTTCTCTCAGGAATTCCGGGGAGAAGAGGATATTCTCTGTGCCGAATTTTTCTTTCAGACTCTTTGTATATCCTACAGGTATCGTGGACTTGATCACCATGATCGCTTCAGGGTTGATCGCCAAGACATCAGAGATCACAGCCTCTACACTTTTTGTATTGAAGTAGTTGGTTTCAGGGTCATAATCTGTAGGTGTGGCGATGATCACAAAGTCAGCACCCTGATAGGCCTCTTCTTTATCAAGCGTTGCTTTAAAGTGCAATGGTTTCTCGGATAGATACGCTTCGATCTCTCTGTCTTCTATAGGAGACTCTTTCCTGTTGAGCATCTCTACTTTTTCAGGGATAATATCCAGGGCTACAACTTCGTGGTGCTGTGCCAATAAAATACCGTTGGAAAGGCCTACATAACCTGTACCTGCTATCGCTATCTTCATCTAGACTCCTCGTAAATAAGGCTCTAATTATATCTAATGGTTGGTTATAGGAGTGTAATACTCTTATAAACTCCACTTCCAGTTCAGATAGCAGGTATGCCCGAATGCTCCGAACTCACTCTCCTCTTCACCGAGATAAAGCATACTGCCCACAGTGATCTTATGGTGGTCATCAACCGTATAGGTAAGTGAAGGAGTGAGAAAACTCCCCGGTTCCTCTTCCAAACTTGCAATCATCAGCAGCGAACCGCTCCATGCCAGATCAAAATCATAAGAGAGAGATGAACCAAGATAGGCATGTGACTGAACCATGTTGGCTGCCAGCTCATTCTTTAGATAAAGTAACTGCTGGGCATAGGTAAAGGTATCCGAGCTATAGTACCCCTCCACTGTCCAGTTGACACCGTTCTGAAAGGCATAATCAAATCCAAGGATCGCCTGATAGAAGGATTCATCCAGGGTTTTGCTCTGATAGTAGCCACCTTCACTCCGCCACTGTGCTCCGGTATCAAAGAAATCTCCCTCTATCTCGTACCCGTACATCCGTATCTCATCACTGTAGATCAAACTCACCCCCACATCGGCAAAATCCAGGAATGCTTTATAACGAAATCCGTACTTCAGACGCTTATCCTCTCTGAGCGATACGATCGTCTGCATCGTACTGAGCGCAGAAGGGGCATAACTGTAGCTCAATGCCAATACCCCAAATACCTCATCGGGTTCAAGGGCGAAAGAGTTTTTGGGATTATAGAGATCGGTGGGGGTCCAGATATGCCCTACCCCCATCGATATCTTCTGAATACCCACGG
Organism: Sulfurovum sp. MH2-6; assembly: GCF_058374785.1. Taxonomy (NCBI): domain Bacteria; kingdom Pseudomonadati; phylum Campylobacterota; class Epsilonproteobacteria; order Campylobacterales; family Sulfurovaceae; genus Sulfurovum; species Sulfurovum sp. MH2-6. The sequence goes on along the minus strand of NZ_CM178170.1, from coordinate 775,529 downwards.
CAACCTGATGTGTCTCATCCGCATATCCGCCATAGAGTCTATGTATCTTGCCGTAGACTGCACCTTTATCATTTCCGTAGTAGTGAAAACCGCTACGGGTATCAAAAGGCATATCCGCTTTTAGCTGTTCTATATAACCAAACTCCGGACTCGCTATGTATGATTCACCGACATAGTTCACCAGATCAACGATAGCGGTAGTATAAAATGACGCATAGGTAAATGTATCATAGAGTCTCAAACGGTTATAGTTATAAAGATAGCGTTCATCCGAGTCATCTAACGTTGTCGTAGGGATACTCGCCTGACTTAAGGTAAAGTTGCTGTTTTCGACACGGAACTCATGCTCATAGGCCTGCAGTGAAAATGTCAGACAGACCACCAGGCTACATCTTTTCCACATGACCGTCACTCAGTATGATCTGTCTTCTGCTCATCTCTACGACATACTCATCATGGGAAGCAAAGAGTATCGTAGTGTTTTCTATCTGATTGAGGTTTAGCATCATCTCCATCAGACGTTGGGAGTTTTTTGAGTCCAGGTTTGCAGTAGGTTCATCTGCCAACACAAGCTTGGGCTTGGCTGCCACAGCACGTGCTACTGCCACACGCTGCTGCTGTCCGCCGCTGAGCTGATTGGGCATTGCTGTAAGTTTATGATCGATCTCAAGTATCTGTGCTACCTCTTTGATGCGGCTTTTGATCAGCTCTTCCTCGTACCCCTGCAGTTTCATCACAAAACCGATATTCTCTTCTACACTCAATACCGGCACGAGATTGTATGCCTGAAAGACAAAACCGATCTGATGCAGTCTCAGTGCGGCACTTTGATCCCGGTCCAGTTTCGTGATCTCCTCTCCCTCTATCATGATCGAACCGCTGTCCACACTGTCAAGTGCACCGATGGCATTTAGCAGTGTGGTCTTCCCGCAACCGGATGGTCCAGTGATCACACTGAATTCACCATTATCCACAGTTAGCGAAATATCATCAAGTGCATGGATTTCACGCTCTGTGCCTTGATAGAAGTATTTATGGACATTTTCAAGTTTGACCATCTTACTCTCCTTGTATTACATCGATGGGATGAAGCCTTTTGATCTTTTTTAAAGGCAAAATAACCGAAAGCAGTGCAGCCAGAATAATCGCGGCCAGGGTAAAGGTAAAGTAGTAAAACTCTATTGTCGCATAAAGGATACTGTTCATTCCAAACTCCTCCAATCCTGCTGAAAATGCACTCAGGTCAAGCCCATATATCTGAAAATAATAGAGGGCTGCCGCGCCGGATATACTGCCGATGATATATCCCCCTGCACCAAGTAAGAGTGCTTCAAAGAGCACTTGCATCCGAAGACAGCGGTAGGGTTCTCCTATCGCTAACAGTATACCAAACTCCCGTATCCGCTCAAGGACAGAGACAAACATTACCCCAAGGATGCCGATAAATACCATCACCATCACGATCCCAAATGTAATACCGTTAAAGATCGTCATCATCACCTGCATCTGCTCGAGTGCCGGATAGAGCTCATTCCAGGTGTAGATCTCCAGAGTGTTCCACTCTGCTTTGAGCTTTGATTTAAACGCCATAAGGTTCACATCTTTACCTACACGCAAAGCGATCTCTATCCTCTCCCCTCCTCTTAAGCCTGTGATAGACTCTGCCCTGTCCGGATCAACAAAGAGTGCCATATCATCGATCGCAAGGTTTGTCGTCTGCACGACTCCTTTGATACGCAGTGAAACCGAGCTCAACTCCCCGTCTATATCCTGCGAGGAGAAGATCACTCTGCTTCCCACTGTCACACCCAGAGTCTTTGCCAGTTTCTTTCCGATCACTGCACCGCGTTTATCCTCTCCGAACCCAAACTCCCCCTCTACGATAAACTCCTTGAAGTTTCCAAAGGCGTTCTCTTTGTCTCTATCCACACCAATCAGTTTTGCCATGGTGGATTTGTGAGCGGTGGAGAGCAACCCCATCACCCTGATACGCTCTGTGACAGCTCTTACTTCCGGCATTTTCCCCAAACTATCCACTATCTCTTTCGTATTGGAGATATGATACTTCAGCTTCTGTTGCAGACGGTAAGAGGACGCATAGAGCGTCACCTCTCCACTTTCGCTTCGTATCGTACTCTCGATAAGATGCTTGGTCATCCCGTCATAAAGCCCCTGAATACTCAACATCACGCACATACTCACACCGATCATCAAGATCACAAGCAGAGAGCGGGTTTTCCTTCGCCATAGATTGAGCCATGCCATTTTGAGAGTGAGATTCATAGCAACACCTCATCATGTTCTGATTCACGCAGAACAGAGCCATACCTGGCAGCAACCGTCATCCTCGGGCTCCGACCCGGGGATCCAATAGATGGGATACGGTGACACGCTATCATTCTCTGTGAATATACCATCTGGATTCCCGACCGGAGTCGGGAATGACGGGATCTCATATACTTGAGTGTACTAGTGTCTATGCTTGTACTTAGAAAATGCAGAAAAAATTTGAGGCGAACTAAGTAGTTTATCATATAACTCCATATTAAAAGACTTCTTACTAAATAAGAAGTCCAAAGCACAAGTGCGGGGGCTCGCCGCCGAGGCGAACCCAGTGTTAACGCAGCTTGAGAAGCTTTGCTTTGAAAGTGTCCTATCAAATAATAGACGCTAGACATGACGCATCGCCTCGGTTGGGGTAAACTGTCGTAGATAATAGACCGGATAAAAAAGCGCCAAAAAGTTCAGTACCAATACCACGGCACTGTTCCAAACGATCGTAAAAAGATCAAAGCGTGTCGGCACGGCATCCGTGACAATACCGTACTGCTTATAGGTCTCTGCAATCCCTTCGATGATAATGGGGTTTATTTCATAATAGTATGCCAGACAGCCTCCTGTCACAATACCGACTGCCACACTGGAGAGCGCCAGTATTGCAGTCTCGTATAACATCAGCTGCACAATATCCGATGCCCTCAATCCCAGGGCACGCAACAATCCAAGCTCCCTGATCCTTCCACTGATATTGATAAACCCAAAGATCATGATGACAAAAAAGATCACCACAAAAAACAGCCCCATCGAGATATATCCGAAAAGACTGTCCACCTCCATCGCCTGGACCATCGATGCCATCAAAATTTTCCAGGAATCTACCTCGATATCGGGTGCCAGCTTCTGCTTGATCTCATCTACGACATGATCCACTTTTCCCAGATCATTTACAGCGATGACAATATACGAAGCGATATTTCGGCTGAGCATCAATGTATCAAAGTAGGATTTGTTGACAAATGCCGAGGAGGCATCAAACTCAAAGAGTCCGGTTTTAAACACCCCGACGATCTTGAAGGTATCCGCAGCAAAAGAGTAGTCGATGGCCGAACCGACGAGCGCGACCTCATCACCTACCTTGAGATCCAGCCGCTTGGCAAGTTCGGCACCGACATAGAGTGCCCTGGTATCTTCATCATTCAGATACCGTCCCTCCACCAGTGCCTCTTTGAGTTTGGATATCTTTACTTCGGCCGGGGGATCAATCCCCGTCACCATGGCCCCCACAGAATCCTCTCTGCTTGAAAGCAGTGCAAAGGTCTCTAACCTCGGAGCATACGCTTTGATCCCCTTGATCTTCTCAAGTTCAGAGCGTACCTGAGACTCGTTTTCCAGCAGGGTATCATAGGTGGGATTCTCCCGGTTTCCTTCCTGCATCACCTGTATCGCCCCGGTATAGATAGTTAACGAGTTTCTGAGCATACTCTCATGGGAACCGTCCATAAAAGCCACATAAACCACGAAAAGTAAGGTACCAAGCATGCTTAAGAGGAACGTTGTGAGCGACCGTCCCTTATAGTAGAAGATATTTTTCCAGGCAAGAGAATACATCACGCTACCTACCGGGAGAATCTTTTAAGCGCACTTTTGCTGAAGTAGGCTTCACTGATCCCCTGATCAAATGTCGCGTTAAGTATCCTGATCGTCGTTTCATTACCCTTTTTATCAGGATCAAGAGGAATGATACGCATATCGGTCGTTACGTAATGTACACCGAACTTTTTCACTTTACTGTATCTCATGGTACGTACTTCGGCACCTTCATCATCATAAAAATGATCTTCCACCTGTACGAAGTAACGCGTATCTACTTTGGAGATGATCTTCCCCCAAACTACCGCTGCACCGCTTTTGGGAATCAGTTTCAGTGTCACAAGGGGCCCCTCTTTTTTCAGGATAGAGACTTGATAGTCATCCACCAGTGAACTCTGCTTCACCATATCATCATTGGTGATATCCGTCCCCATCCAGCTCTGTAGCATCATGGAAGCGGGGATCTTGATGATACGCTCGATCTTTGGGACATACTGCCACATCTGTTTATCAAGGTTCAAGAAGGTGATCCCTCTGTCTCGTGAAGGGGAAAGTATCTTGGTAAAATTCTTCTTTTTACCTTTTCCCCAGCTCTCTATCCTCATATTACGTGTATGTCTCTTTGTTTTGACGATGATCTCCATCTTGGCGTAGACATCTTTGCCACGCAGGTTCTCTTCAAGTTTTTCAATGATCATCCGGGCTTCATCGGCGATCAGGAAAGAGGTACAAACCGATAACAGCACTATCCACTTTTTCATATGCACTCCCTTTATCTGCTTAGGGATAGTATAACACATTTGAAGATCCCCATCGCACAAATACTAGATAAAGGTTTTGGGATGTTTCAATAGTCTCCGCATCTCCTTTCCGCTCACCGGTTGACTATAATAAAACCCCTGAATATTTAAACAGTCATGCTCAATCAGAAAATCCCTTTGTGCTTCATTTTCAACACCTTCGGCAATGATCTCAAGCTTCAAACTCTTGGAGAGTGCGATGATCGTCTCTACGATCGCCATATCATCTTTATCAGTAGGGATATCCCTGACAAAAGATTGATCTATCTTTAGTTTATCGATAGGCAGACGCTTCAGGTAGGAGAGGGAAGAGTAACCTGTCCCAAAGTCATCGATAGCCAGTTTGATACCAAGGTCACTGATCTGTTGAAGTATCCCGATAGTGTATTCCGGGTTCTCCATGATCTGGCTTTCCGTGATCTCCAGTTCAAGCCATTCAGGGTTACACCCATTTTCCAGCAGCGTCTGTTTGAGTATACCGATAAAATCTTTTGTTTGAAGCTGTTTGATCGAAAGGTTCAGGCTTAGCACCCCCGGATTCAATCCCTGTTTATACCACCGGCTTACCTGCGCTATCCCCTCATGCATCATCCAGCGGTCTATCTCTATGATCATCCCGTTCTCCTCTGCAGCCAGGATAAACTGGGAAGGATAGAGTATCCCTTTGGTCTCATGCTTCCAGCGGATCAATCCTTCCATACCGATCAGTCTGCCTGTGACGGCATTGACCTGCGGCTGGTAATAGATTTCAAAAGAGTGATCCTTCAGTGCCTGTCGGAGATCTGTCGCCAGGAGGACACGCTCAAAGGCTTTTCTTGTGAGGTCCTGTTTGTAAAACACATAGGTATTCCTTCCCATCTCTTTTGCCTTGTACATCGATGCATCAGAGTTTTTCAGCAACTCTTCAGCAGTCTCTCCATCATTTGGAAAGAGTGCGATCCCGATACTGAAAGTGATGTAATGTCTCTGTTCATTGATCGTAATCGGGGCATTAAGTATCTCCATCAGTTGCTGCACTTTGCTGATGACACTATTGATATCTTTGACATTTTCCAGAATAGTAGTAAATTCATCTCCCCCGAATCTTGCAACAAAATCACTTTTCCTAAAGGCTTCTATCAGTCTCTTGGAGATCACTTTGAGCACTCTGTCCCCATGACTGTGCCCAAGGGAGTCATTGATCTCTTTGAAGTGATCCATATCGATAAACAGCAGTGCCCCCAAGCCCTTAGAATGCCGGACTCTGTTGAGGGTACGCTCCAACTCTTCCAGAAAATAGGAACGATTCGGCAATCCGGTCAACTCATCATGATAGGCACGGTACTCCATCAGGTTTTTTTGTTTTCGGAGTTCACCTTCGGCATTTTTACGTTGTGTGATATTCTCAACATAGGCGATAATAGAATTTCTCTCGCCTTTGTCATTTTTCAAAAACGAAAGGAGAAGGTTCCCATAAAAATGCTTTCCGTTTTTATCCTGCAACTCAATTTCAGTACGCAATACCCCCTGTTGCTTGAGTCTCTTAAAGACTTTGAATAAAAATCGTTTGTTGTTTTTCGTGAAAAGAATGGAGATATGTTTATCGATCATCTCTTCAGCACTATACCCCAGATTGAAAGCTGAAGTATTGTTCCATTCAAGGATATACCCTTTAAGGTCCATAATGATCACAGAATCATGGATCTGCTCTATGATCTGTGCTCTCTGCTCGAGCATATTTTCCACCCTCTTCTGATCAGTCATATCCTGTACAGTTCCGATGATCGAAGTGAAACTTCCTTCATTGTCAAAGATCCCTTTACCAGAGGAGAGCAGATACCGTATACTCCCATCTTTCCTCTTTATCTTATGCTCTATTCTTTGTATTTTGCCTGTTTTTTTGGCTTGTACCGTTGCTTTCAGGATCTTCGTACGATCTTCGGGTGTAATATAGGTTGAGAACTTCTTGTAGTCCGGCACAAATGACTGCGGTTTCTCTCCATAGATACGAAATACCTCATCAGACCAAAGCATCTCATTGGTTTTCAGGTTCCACTCCCAGTTACCCAACTTTGCGATCTGCTGTGCGGCAAGAAGTTTCGCTTCACTTTTTTTCAGTTTCGCTTCTGTCGTTTTAATATATTTCAGATCTATCTGTAAACAGTAGATCTCCTGCTTTCCATCCCCCGTCTCAATAAGCACACGCTGGGCGTATACATAAACATCCTCTCCGTACTTGTCTTTCAGTACGAACTCCTCAGGCATGATCTTAATGCCATCCTTCACCCACTTATGAAAAGATACCCGCATCTGCTCCTGCATCATTTCAGGGATAAGAAGATCACCGCATTGTGTACCAAGTGCCTCTTCACGGGTATACCCATAAAGTGTTTCACTTGCTTTGTTCCAATAGATCAACTCTCCTTCACTGTTATACCCCTGAACCGCAATCGAAGGTGTCTGATCCAGGATCGCCTGAAAACGTTCTGCCTGCGTTTTAAATACCTTCTTCTGTTTTAACAAATATTGATTGAGCTCCATCATTCGTTGATGCTCCAGACAGGCATTGATACCCAGATCAATCTTGGGACGAAGTGAATAAAAGATATTGGCAATGGTACGGATATCCATATGCAAATGTTCATTGTAAACAAGTATCAGGATATGATTATCCAACGGAAGATAGAGCATATGATAAGTGAGGCTATCCTCCGCTACAGATACAATCTCGAATTTCCCTGCATGCTTGGGCAGGTGATCAGTAACCAGGGCATAGAAGCTCTCTTTCCCTTTCTCTTCAACGACACCGATGTTCTCTTGATTGGAGTAGCTTAAAAGTACACCATAGAGTGCAGTTGTTTTTTTAAGGAATACTTTTAAAAATTCTCTTGCCATTTCATGAAGATCCAAAGACTTTCCAAGGGATGACTCACATTCATAGGCAAGCGTTAATAACTCCAAGCTATGCATTAAAAGGCTCCTATGACACAAGTTTTATTATAAAAATCGATGTACCCTTCGTTCACATTGGCAATCTCCCCTACGCTGAGTACCCCAATCAGGGTCATATCATCATCCGGTATACGCTCAACTATGAACGCAAGCTCCTTTTCAAAATCATTCTCCAGTACAAGTGTTCGGGAGATACAATCTATGACCAAAATATTGTCGAGTGTGTTCTGTTTCGAAAGCGCTTTTTCAGCAGCATCCCCTGCAGCTTTTACCAGCGCCTCATTCTCTCCTTTGAGGATATAGATAATGGAACTCTTATCGATATCCCCGACCAGGTGTAATGTACCGTCTTTACGGGAGACTGGATCACGTATCACAAGCTTGCCGCTGATATTGGATATCCCCAATGGATAATATTTTGAAAGCTGAAAAAATTCTCTATCGGAAAAACCTTTCCCCGACTCTTTTTCCACAACTTCCCGATAGACATCAAACGCATCTCTAAAATCCAATGCATGCAATTCACGCTTTTCTGCTTCTGTTACGATATGCGGACCTGAGATCTTTTCCCAACAATTTGATACGGCTACGGAGAAATGCCAGGAGTCGGTAAGGATCAATGCACCGTCTTGTATCATCTCTTGTTTGGAGAAGAGTACGGGTTCCTGCTTGAATGTCAGTTTCCCGGCTCCTCCTCCCAGGATATTATCCTTTTTCCCTGTTGACTCATAGAGTGCTTCCAGGAAACCGGTGATACCGGAAGATAGCCCGTCAACAAATACAAGCATATCACTGCCGTCCAATGTCATATCACACCCGCGAAAACTCTCAAAATCCGTGAGCATGACATTGGCACTCTCCTTAAGCTCTATAGCAACCATTGCATGGGGAAAGTGTTCTTTTCCATAAATCACCTGGGGAAAAATTGCACCGTAGACCTCGCCGCTATATTGTGCAAGACGCTTATGATCAAAATCGCTCTCTTCACCGACCAATAAAAGAATCTTTTTTGAACTGTTTTGAAACATATGAAAAAAATCATCCATAGATGGTATTAAGTGATTTTCTAACATTGGCTTCCCCTCCAAACTGTCACACAAAGCAAATGGTAAAGAGCATAATACTCTATACTTTGCTTTTATCTTACCATAGGCTAGATAAAATGCAAATACGAACTGTAGTAATTTACATATAAAAAAAAGTAAATCTATTTTATAAAATAATGAATATGATATGGAGTGTTTTGAAAAGTGGCTCCGGATGCTGGATTCGAACCAGCGACCAAATGATTAACAGTCATCTACTCTACCACTGAGCTAATCCGGAACAATTATAAAGATCTAAAAAAGTTTTTTTAATGTGGCTCCGGATGCTGGATTCGAACCAGCGACCAAATGATTAACAGTCATCTACTCTACCACTGAGCTAATCCGGAATGGTTAAAAAGAGTTACCTTTTTTAGTGGGTGAGATTATAGTGATTTTTCACTTTATTGTCAAGAATATTTTAAGTTTTTTTGTAAAATTTTACACCATTTCCCTCAATTACTTGAAGTTTCCCCTCTTTTAAGAGCATTTCTACCCTCTTTTGGCTCTCTTTATCAAACAAAACCTCAATATCTTCAGGACTCAACGGACGCATTGCAAGTGTTTCAACGATCTCTTCATTACTGTAATTTGATGCTCTTACCTCTGACTTTTTACGTGAAGCGATATAGAGAGGCAGTGAAGCATCAAAAAGTTTTGAAATTTCCAACAGCTCCTCATAACTCACAGGCTTGACATGATATGCAGGAGGTCTGTCGATGGTTCCCAGATCGATACGGGTAGGCCGAAGCTTCAAAAGATACGCATTAAGCTTGGCGATCTCTTCGGGTTTATCATTGAGCGTTTTAACCACAAGTATCTCGATGATCAAGGGTCCTTGATATTTTGACTTAAAGGCCAGCATTCCCTCTTTGATCCGCTCTATATCGATACTGCTATCTGCACGGTCCAGCTTTCTAAGACAGTTTTGTGTTGCACAGTCCAGTGAGAGCTTTACTTCATCCAGCTTCAACAGTGCCTCCTGGACACTTTTATCATCAATGGTAGCCCCGTTAGAGAGAATCAGTGTTTTGATCCCTCCCTTGATCTTGTCAATCTCATCGATCAGTTGCGAAAGATGCGGATAGAGGGTAGGTTCACCGTTTGCCGTCAGGGTAATGAAGTCGATATCAGGATGTTCATTCAGTGCCTTTTTCAGTGCTTGCATCACCTCCTCCACACTCACCACATCTTCATAGTGATCCATCGTCTTTGCAGGATCAAGCTCACAGTAGAGACAGTCAAAGTTACACTGTTTCCTGGAAGGGCTGAGATCAATCCCCAGTGATTTTCCAAAGCGGCGCGAGTGTACCGGTCCAAAAATGATAGATGCCATGACTACTCCTTGATACTAAGCCGTTGACGATACTTCTCAAGTTTCTTTTTCAAACTTTTGACCGTATTCTTCTCGATCAACGTCTCACGTTTTTCGAGTTTATACCCTAACTTCGCTTCAAACTTCAATACCATAATCTTTTTATAGAGTTCTATGATCTTTGCATTGGTCAGTCCGCCGAGGAAATTACGTATCAGGATCAACTCTTCCCGCCTCGCATCGATATCATCACTCTTTTGGGCACGCAATGCAAGTAATGCCTCTTTATAGGTATTACTATCTATTAACTCCGCTTCAAACTCCTGGTTGAGAAAGTAGTCTGCTACGGTAGTAAAGTAGTGCTTATAGGGCTTTTTGATCTTCTCTACCCTCTTTGACCCCCAGATATATTTGGCTGCGATACGTTGAAAATCACTACGCAGTGCTTCTATCTCTTCATCTATAGGCACGAGTTTGCCGTTCTCCCGGAGCTGAAAATTACGGTTAAATGCCATGGAGATCGTATTCATCACATTTTGGAACTCTGTTTTCGCATTACTTGAACGCTCTAAGAGTGCGATAAGAAGCTCTTTTATCTTCAGTGTGTCAAAATGTTTATCATCGGCATTTTCAAGTACAATAGGTTTGATATGTACCAGCTTTCTCAGCTCCTTGACACGTACTTCACTTTTTACCATGCTTTTGAGTATCTCTTTGAGTTTCCCCTTGGAATAGATATTGAGTGCATCAATGATATCTGTCACCCTGTAGCGGTTTTCATCCGCCAGGTCCATCGCCTGACAGAGAATCGTTTTACCTACCCGGTTTTCTATCTTGATACCTTGGGATGAGAGATACTCCTCTTCCAGCTTGATCGCACGTTCATGATAGTCTTTGAGATAACTATACTCAGGATACTCTTCGAGCTCTTTGGCACGCTTGAGGAGTGAAGCAAGCGCATACTCCCTGATATCCTCAGGGAGGACTTCATAAAGTTCATACTTTTCGATACGCCGAAAGTTATTGAGGTTGGCATTGAAACGAAGCGGCTCTTTAAAATGCGAGGAAGCCTCTTGAATCATCTGATCAAGAATCACTTCACCGTCATGACTATAGGCTGTATGTCCGATATCGTGCAGCATCCCTACGATCTTGGCGACATTAAAAAAGTTCAGGTTGATATCTTGGCCCAGTTGGCGGCTGAGATGACGCATTATATACTCTGTACTCAGCCCTACCTCGACAGAGTGGCTGTAGCGGTTACGGATACTATCTCTGGTTTTATTGGAAAGATACATGGGAATATCTTTAAGCCGGACAAAGACTTTGTGTCCGACGATTCCCATTTCACACTCTTCGACGAGACCATGAAAGTGCTGAGTGCTGGATGATGCGTGCTGAAGATGAGATGCCATTGCATTCCTTATTGTGCTACGATTTAAAAGCGTTTTCTTCTGGTTCCCAAATTGTGAGATTGTGACACATCAGTTCCATATAACTCAGTTTGGGAACGAGGAGAACCCTTCCAACCCATCCCCGGACGGACACGACGATCCGCCCCTACAAAATAACGAATCACTATTACAGCTGCTCCTACCGCTAAACACTGAATACTGTTTCGGGAAAACTACTGTTTTCCCGAAACCCTGTGGCACTCTCTTACAAAGTGCTTTGCATTCTCTACCGGTACGTCAGGCAGGATACCGTGACCAAGGTTGAAGATATGTCTCTTACCGCCCATGATCTCCTGGATCGCCTCCACGCATGCAGTGGTCGCTTCCTGCGAGTAGAGACGGCATGGCTCCATATTTCCCTGAAGGACATACTTCTCACCCAGCTTCTCTTTTGCCAGTGCCATCGGAGTCCCCCAGTCTACACCGAATACATCGAAGTTTCCATAGACCAATCCTCGCTCGATAAATGATGCCACTCCCTTAGGGAACATGATCACAGGGATATGCGGATACTTCTCTTTAAGGTACTCAGAGATCTCAACCATATACTTCCAAGAGAACTCATCATACTTACTAGGCTCGATCGCTGCTGCCCAGCTATCAAAGATCTGAACCACATCGATACCCGCTTCGATCTGTTTCTCCATATAAAGCTTGACGACATCAGTCACTTTTCTAAGGATATTGTGAAGCAGTTCAGGGTTAGAGTACATCATCTTCTTACATACATTATATGTCTTGGTTCCCTGACCTTCGATCATATAGGTTGCAAGTGTCCAAGGCGCCCCGGTAAATCCGATCAGTGCCTTCTCATCATCTCTTGAATCCAGCTGCTCTCTAAGCAGTTTGATCGTCTCATAGACATAGGTAAGTTTACTTGCCGCTTCATCCCCGCCGATCAATCTGTCAAGATCTTCTTGCGTACTGATCGGGTCATGAAATACCGGTCCTCTCCCTTTGATAAACTCAAGGTCCATCCCCATCTCATCCGGGATGACCAGAATATCACTGAAAAGGATGGCTGCATCCACACCTACGATATCCAGAGGTTGGATCGTTACTTCTGCTGCTTTTTTCGGATCATGACAAAGGTTGAGAAAGCTGCCTGCTTCACCACGTACTGCCATATATTCCGGCAGGTATCGCCCCGCCTGTCTCATCATCCAAACCGGTGTATAAGGTGTCTCCTTACCAAAACACGCATCGACAAATATTTTACTCAATTGTTTTCCTTGAAAATCATTTCTTCTTTATCAAAAGAAGTGCTTTAGTGACCACAGCGGTCAAAGCGTAGTAAAAGGAGTGACTTCCTTTTACCTCCTCTCTAGTGTTTCCCTACTTTACCTAAAAAATATAATCCTACAGCCAATGCAGCAATGGACAATGCAAAATACATCATCTCCTGTGGCGTCTTAAACTCCGTATGGAGAACTCTTTGAAAAAAGTTCACCACAAGAACCATCACGATCACTTTGGCAATCTTGTCTTTTAGTTGATCTAGCGAGTGAATCGCCAAAAGCTGACTTCCATTTTTCCCCGATGCTTCATCGATATCTGAGATGAAAAGTTCATACAGACCGAAGGCAAAAATAAACATCACCACAGCGATCAGATAAAGATCCACTGCACCGATAATACCCGCAACCACATCCTCATGAAAATGCTCAGGGTGCGGTATCGCATGTGTCACAACCTGAAAGGACGTGACCGTAACATTCCAGATATCCATAGATGCAACGATAAAGAGAATAATAGCACCCAATAACCCAAAAATAACAGCTAGGAGCACAATAAATCTACTTCGCCATATCGCACCTTCAAATAACGCTTCCAACATCTTACGCATTCTCCTCAAGCTTGATCCACTTTTGCGCGATTCTTACAGCATTGGTTGCAGCACCCACTCTTACCTGGTCCGCAACACCCCAGATGTGAAGAATATTTGATGCAAAGTTATCTTTTCTGATACGTCCTACATAGGTATAATCCGTATCTGTTGCCGTAACAGGCATCGGATATTCGCTCTTTTCAAGGTCATCGATCACTTTGACATTCTCAAAGTTTGCCAATGCCTCTCTTGACGCTTCAACACTTACATCTGTCCCTTCGGCAAAGGTAATGGTAATAGCCTCCGAGTGGCTTCTAAGGACCGGTACGCGTACACATGTAGCCGAGACTGCAAAGTCGGAATGCATGATCTTGTTGGTCTCATTGACCATCTTCATCTCTTCTTTGGTATACCCGTTCGGCTGAGGCACATCGATCTGAGGGATAACATTGAGTGCGATCTGGTGAGCAAAGGCTTTACACTCACTCTCACCCAGTTTAAAGGCAAAGAAGTCCTGCATCTGGCGTACAAGCTCTTCCATCCCCTGTTTCCCTGCTCCGGATGTTGCCTGGTAGGTACTGACATCCACTCTTTTGAATCCTCCATAAAGGTCATAAAGCGGTTTAAGGAGTTGTACCATCTGGATCGTTGAACAGTTAGGGTTTGCGATGATCCCCGTGTCTTCCCATAGTTCGATATCTTCAGGGTTTACTTCAGGTACGACCAACGGCACCTTAGGGTCCATTCTGAAGTGGGAAGTGTTATCGATCACTACTGCACCGGCTTCTACAGCAAATTTTGCGTACTGTGCCGAGATACTTCCGCCTGCCGAGAAGAAAGCGATATCGATATCACGCCCCTCAAACACAGTCTCTGTCAGCTCTTCTATCTTATATGCTTTACCTTTGAACTCTATCTCTTGACCTACACTTCTGGCACTTGCCAAAGGAAGTAAATTTCCTACAGGAAACTTTACCTCTTCAAGTACTCTAAAAAGCTCTTCTCCCACAGCACCGGAAGCACCGACGACTGCTACATTATATGTTTTCATTCTACTCCAATCCTAATGTACTATCTATCTGTTCTATATTTTCATCTGCAACCACATCCAGGTCTTTGGGTTCGTCGCCTTTCGGACATTTTGCAAGACTGACTACTTTATCTTTAGACTCAACGCTGACAATTTTTACTCCGGAAGTATTACGTCCGGCTTTTCTGATCTGATCCATATCTACACGGATCATCTTTCCTGCACTTGTCAGACACATCAAGTCTTTATCCTCTTCTACAAATACTACACCGACGACATCTCCTGTTTTCGGCGTAAGCTTCATAGAGATCACCCCTTTACCTGCACGGTTCTGCTCACGGTACTCGCTGGCAGTCGTACGTTTGCCCAGACCTTTTTCGCTGAGCATCAGGAGTTCATCCTCTTCATTCTCGATCGTTGTTGCACCACATACATAGTCATCTTTGATCTTGAACTTGATCGCCGTTACACCACGTGCCACACGTCCGATCTCACGTGCATCTTCGGTTTTAAATCTGATACACATCCCTTTTTTGGTTGCCACAAAGAGCCATTGCGTTTCCGGTGTTACGATCTTCGCCTCTACCAGTTCATCATCCTCATCCAGGTTGATCGCTCTTACCCCGTTGCTTCTGATGTTCGAGTACTCAGAAAGGTTCGTACGCTTCACGATACCGTTTTGTGTGAAAAATACCAAACTCTTGTCTTCGTTAAAGTCGGTCGTCGGGATGATCGCTTTGATCATCTCATCCGCCTGCAGGTTGATCAGGTTGACCACCGCTTTACCTTTGGCTGCACGTGAACCTTCAGGGATCTTATAGACCTTCAGCCAGTAGAGCTGACCGCGGTCCGTCACAAACATCAGCGTATCATGGGTATTGGAGATAAAGAACCGCTCGATGAAGTCATCATCATACGTTGTTACGGCAGTCTTGCCTTTCCCGCCTCTATGCTGTTTCTCATATTGCGCTACAGGGACACGCTTGATGTACCCTCTATGCGTGATCGTCACGACCATCGGCTCGTTCGGGATAAGATCTTCGATATCGATATCATCATAATCATCAACGATCTCGGTCAGACGCGGTCCAGAGTACTTCTCTTTCACCTCGATAAGTTCATCCCTGATGATCTCGTTGATCTTCTCTTCGGACTTCAGGATCGCTTCAAGCTCTGCGATAAGTTTACGGAGCTCTGCCAACTCATTTTCGATCTTTTCGATCTCAAGACCTGTCAGACGTCTGAGTCTCATCTCCAGAATGGCTTTTGCCTGAATCTCGGAGAGTTCAAAACGACTCATCAGATTCTCTTTTGCCTCATTGTCATCAGCACTGGCACGAATGATCCTGATCACTTCATCGATATTATCTACCGCGATCTTGAGACCTTCAAGAATGTGTGCTCTCGCTCTCGCTTTTTCCAGATCAAAGATCGTTCTTCTGATCACGACCGTTTTACGGTGGTTAAGGAAAATATCCAGAAGCTCAAGCAGGTTAAATACTTTCGGTTCTTTATTATTGATCGCAAGCATAATGATCCCGAAGGTCACTTGCATCTGTGTACTTTTGAACAGGTTGTTCAGTACGATCTCGCTCATCGCATCACGCTTCAGCTCGATCACGATACGCATTCCTTCACGGTCAGACTCATCTCTGATTTCAGAGATTCCCTCGATCTGTTTATCACGCACGAGCTGTGCGATATTTTCGATAAGACGGGACTTGTTTACCTGGTAAGGGATCTCATCAACAACGATCACCTCTTTGTTACGCTTCTCTTCGATATGCGTCTTTGCACGTACTTTGATACGTCCGCGCCCCGTCTGATAAGCATCTGTAATCCCTTTACGTCCGAAAATAATACCGCCGGTCGGGAAGTCAGGACCCTGGATTTTTGCCATGACATCCTCGATCGTCGCAGACGGGTTTCCGATACGGAGTGTCAGTGCATCGACAAGTTCATCCAGACGGTGAGGAGGGATATTCGTCGCCATACCGACCGCAATACCGCTTGATCCGTTCATCAGCAGGTTTGGTACACGGCTAGGCAGTACATCCGGCTCACTCATAGAGTCATCATAGTTTGGTACGAAATCAACCGTATCTTTCTCAAGGTCCTCAAGCAGCTCTTCTGCCATCTTGGTCATACGTGATTCCGTATACCTCATCGCCGCAGCATTATCACCGTCAATGGAACCGAAGTTACCCTGACCGTCAACCAAGGTCTCTTTCATCGAGAAGTCTTGCGCCATACGTACAAGGGCATCATAGACTGCCGTATCTCCGTGCGGGTGATACTTACCGATCACATCCCCGACCACACGTGCTGATTTTTTGTATGGGCTTCTATGTGAAAGACTAAGATCATTCATCGCATAAAGGATACGTCTGTGTACCGGTTTCAGTCCATCTCTGGCATCCGGCAGTGCCCTACCGATAATGACGGACATTGAGTAGTCGAGGTATGACCCCTTCATACTATCTTCAATCAAAACCTCTTCAACATTTTGATTTTCTTCAAATAGATCAGACATCTTCTTCCTTTCATTAAAATCCGTATATTTTATCTAAGTAGAGGTAATAAAAAGGCACAAAAATGCTTTAAATAGCCATTTAAGGCCTTTTATATCGATTTTTACAATTTTTCACTTTTTTTGATTAACATAATATTTTTATAAAAACGGCTTATTTCGCATTTTTGAAATATTAACACTCTCTTAACATATTTAGCCTATAATTCACAGCTATATCCCAATTGTTTTAAGGAAAATATATGCCTGTAGATCAGATCAAAGATATTGTCGATTATGGAGTGATCGGCCTGCTTTTATTTCTCAGTTTTATCACGTTTATGTTCGCCATCGAACGTGCACTCTTTTACCGTTCGATCAAAGTTGAAAACTACACCCATAAAAATGCACTTGAACTGGATTTGACCAAACGTCTTCCTACGATCGCCTCTATCGGTTCCAATGCTCCCTATATCGGTCTGCTGGGAACCGTACTTGCGATCATCCTGACTTTCTATATCATCGGTTCAAATCAAGATACCGTCAATCCCGGTGAGATCATGAAACACCTTGCCTTGGCCCTCAAAGCTACAGCGGCAGGTCTTGTAGTAGCCATTCCTGCAACCGTACTCTATAATGCACTGATCACCGTTGTAGACAGAAAACTGGCTGCATGGGAGATCGCCAGAGATGAAGGAAGGCTCGTTTAGTATGCTGATACTCATCACAAAAGCGAAACCAGTTTCGCAAGAGCCATCTGCTGACGATATCTCTTGCTTTTGGACTTGTTCAAAAGGGAGAATCAAATGAGAAGAGAACCATTTGACAAGATGAACGTTGTTCCCTTCATCGATATCGTACTTGTACTTCTGGTCATCGTGCTTGCGACAGCCACCTTTGTCACCAACCAGACGATCAAAGTAGATCTCCCCACTGCAAGCAGTGAAAAAAATGAAGAGAAAAAGAGCATTACCATTGCGATCAACAAAGAGGGAGAGTACTTCTACAACAAAGAAGCGCTTCCTTTCGAAGAGATCAAAGAGAGACTGCATAAACTCGATCCGAAAAAAGATATCGTTTCACTTCATACAGACCAGAAGTCCGAGTTTCAAAACTTTGTCAATGTGATCGATATCCTCAAAGAAAAAGGGTTTGAGAATATCTCTATCGTCACCAAAAAATAGAGTATCATTTTTTTGGTTCCCGTGTTGCACGCAGGAACGTAAAAAATAAGGGAGTTGGATAAGTTTAATTAATTTCCCTTTTTATCTATATGAGGCGGTGTTTCTCTCTTCATTTTTTTAAAAAAACGAAGCAAAAAAGCGTTGTGGCTCTCGAATCGCTTCGCTTTCAAGGTCGTTCGCCACAACAAGACACACTTCGTGTGATTAATGGAGAAATGGTGTCGGGGTGAGGACACCCCAACCTACCTATCTTATTTCCTTCTCGTGTTGCACGTGGTACTCCATACGCCAATAGAATAGAGTAAAGTTTACTGAATATTACACTCTCATAGACATTCCCACGAAAATCGTGGGAACGAAAATAAAAAAACAACTTGATCTCTTTGTCACGTAGCATTGGGTGAGCAGTTACGAAAGCGTGCATATTTTGCGAAGCAAACACGCTGTAGTAACGTCCGCTCACTTGCGAAGTGACGCTTTTTTGCCTACTTTTTTCTAAAAAAAGTAGAGATAAAATCATTGAATTTACAACTAAGTTGTATGCTACTTTTTAGAAAAGCGCCCAGAGGAAATACCCTTAGGGTAAATCGAAAGCATCACTCCCTCTCGAATCACTTATTTGGTTCCCACGTTGCACGTGGTAATCCATACACCAATAGAATAGACTAAAGTTTACCGCACCACTACACTCACCTATGCATTCCCACGAAAATCGCGGGAACGAAGCGAAAGAGATTCAACTCAAAAGCACATGGCGGTTTTTGCTAGCGACAGCCCTTTGTGCATCCTTCCACGGGCAGACACAACGGTACCACCCCCTACACGAATCACGTATTACTATTCACTAGTGTCGGGGTGAGGACACCCCGACCTACACTTCACGTTGCTCCCTGCTCCCTGCTACTTACTACCTACTCCGTCATCATCTTATACGGACGCATCAACTGCTCTGTCAGTTTATGCATACTCACTGCCCTGCCCTCTCTGACAAACTCACGTCCATCCAGAAAAACAAGCATCGTAGGTACAGAGAAGACCCGATAGTGTGCAGAGATCTCAGGGTTCTCATGTGCATCGAGGTATACCTGCTTGATCTGCGGGAACTCCGCATCAAAAAGCGCTTTGAACTTCGGTCTGAGTGCATGACAGACACTGCACTGCTCACCTGAAAAGTAAAGGAGTACCCCTACCTCCTCTTTGATCAAATTCTCTACTTCTTCCAGAGTCATTTCTCTCTCCTCGATTTTTTGAAATTATAGCTTTTAGGAGCTACAACTGAGCTTCTTGTTCTTAAACTCATCCGGTGTCGCCCCGGCCCATCTCTCACACTCGGGATGTTCATCATAAGGTGACTGGGCAAGCTTGAAGAGCTGATCGACCAGAGTGTAATCCCCTACATCAGCTGCATCGATCGCCTCCTGGAGCATATAATTTTTGAGTATATACTTCGGATTGGTACGCTGCATCATTTGGTGACGCTCTGGGGTCGTAGAGCTGTTGCGTGTCAATCTCTCATCATAAACATCCAGCCAGTCATGCAACGGTTGATGGTAAAGTCCCACTTTGAGTATCTCCGTTCTATCACCGTCATAACGGCTGAGTGTTCTGAAAAAGAGCGTATAATCCACGCTTAGCCCCTGCATCATTCTAAGCAGATGGCTGACCAGATCTATATCATCTTCTTCCCGCTTATCCAGTCCGAGCTTTTTCCCCATGCGATCCAAATAGTGTTCGGTATAGAGTTTAGAGTAGTGCTTCTCAAGTATTTTGACCATTTTTATCTCATCTGCCAGCGGGGTGAGTGCCACCATTAATGCCCTGAGGTTCCACTCTCCGATATTTGGCTGGCTGCCAAAGCTGTAACGTCCGTAGGTATCGGTATGGTTGCAGATATTTCGAAAGTCGTAATCATCCAAAAATGCATAGGGGCCATAGTCGATCGTAAGACCATGGATAGACATATTGTCCGTATTCATCACCCCGTGGTTGAATCCGACTGCCTGCCACTGTGCCATCAGCATTGCTGTCTTACCCACCACTTCTGCAAAAAAGAGTTCATAGAGATTTTCTTCGCCGATCAGATGCGGGTAAGACTCAGCGATCGCATAATCAGCCAACGCTTTCAGCTCTTCATACTTTTTATGATGTGCAAAATACTCAAAGGTACCAAAACGTACCCATGATGGAGAGACACGCAGTACGATCGCCCCCTTCTCCCACTCCCCTCTATAGACAGAGTGGCCTGAACCTATAAGTGCCAAAGCCCTGGTAGTGGGGATACCCAATCCGTGCATCGCTTCACTCATCAGATACTCACGGATCGAAGAGCGCAGTACGGCTCTTCCATCCCCGTCACGTGAATACTTCGTAAGCCCTGCACCCTTGAGCTGAAGATGTTGGTTACCCATCGGCGTAACAATCGTTCCGATATTCACCGCCCGACCGTCACCCAAACGTTCTACAAAGAAGCCGAATTGATGCCCGGCATAACACATGGCAAAAGGATCACTTCCCTCCAGTTCCAGTGCACCGTTGACAAACGCTGTAAAATGTTCCGTGTCCAGCTCATCACGGTCGATCTGAAGCTCCTCAGCCATCTCAGGATTGGCATGGATCAGATACGCACCCTGCAGCGGTGAGGGCTTTACCCTGTCAAAGCAGAGCGGCGGAAGTTCAAGGTAGGGATTGGTCAGTTCTATCTCTTTTAATTTCATGCGGCTATTCTTACCTATGGTTACTTTGAAATGACTTAAGCCAAATCGGGATATAATCACGACAATAAAATCTTGACTTATTGCAAAACTTAGTAAAAAAAAGAGATTTTTTAGAGTGTATTAGATTTTGTTAAAAAACCTTGCAGGACTAGTCATAGCTAATTCAAAAGGGTTTTTAATGAAAGATAATAGGCTATATGAAATCTATTATTTTACTCAGTTGAAGTAAGGAGTCTCACAAGGAAACACTTATGGGTAGAGCGTTTGAGTACCGTAAAGCAGCAAAAATGAAAAGATGGGGAGCAATGTCCCGTATCTTCCCTAAACTGGGTAAAAGTATCACGATGGCAGCAAAAGAGGGAGGATCTCCGGATCCGGATATGAACTCCAAGCTTCGTACAGCGATCCTCAATGCCAAAGCGCAAAATATGCCGAAAGACAATATCGATGCGGCGATCAAAAGAGCCTTTGAAAAAAATGCAGCGGATTTCAAAGAGATCACCTATGATGTAAAAGCAGCACATGGTGTACAGATGATCGTAGAGTGTGCAACCGACAATAACACAAGAACAGTAGCCAATGTCAAAGCCATCGTCAACAAGAACGGCGGGGAGATGCTTACTTCTGGTTCACTCAGCTTTATGTTCACCAGAAAATCTCTCTTTACTTTTGACAAGACAGCGGATATGGACCTCGAAGAACTTGAACTTGATCTGATCGATTACGGTTTGGAGAGCATCGAAGAGGATGTTGAGCCGCAAGAAAATGCTGAAGATAAAGAGATCGTAAGAATCTACGGTGAGTTTACCTCATTCGGAGAGTTGAGTAAAGCCCTTGAGGAGAGAGGTATCGAGGTCACGAAAGCGTCACTTGAATACATTGCCAATGCACCGATTGACCTCAGTGATGAGCAGATGGAAGATGTAGAGTCACTCATCGACAAACTGGAAGAGGATGATGACGTACAAAACGTCTATACAAACATCAACTAACTAAGTACCTCCCTAGTAGAGGTACATCATGCTACCTCACTTCACCTCATTCAACAGTGAAACAAAAATACGTTGTATCTTAGTATGCCCAAGTGGGCATACATTGATCAGAAAAATAAAGAGGGAGGGGAATAAGTGATTAATAAAATGTCATCAAAAGATGTGGAGAATCTTCAGGGATATTAACACCTGCATCCTCATATTGTGCCATATGATGTGCTGAGAGTGTTGAAGCCAAACCTGCTACAAAAAGTAGTGTCATAAATAATGTTTTCATTCTATCTCCTTACATACCAAGCAAAAAGTCAAAATCATGATCAAGATGCCCTGAGTTTGATGACATGTTCCCACCTGCAGTATCTGACGGTGACATATGATGTGCCGAGAGTGATGAAGCCAAACCGAGTGTCAAAAATAGTGCCATAATAATTTTTTTCATTCTATCTCCTTACATACCTAACAAAAAGTCAAAATCAAGATCCAGGTGCCCTGAAGTTGATGACATGTTTCCACCTGCAGTATCTGACGGTGACATATGATGTGCTGACAGTGTTGAAGCCAAACCTAAAGTAATTAAAAGTGTTAATGCAAATTTTTTCATAATGTTGTTCCTTTTGTTTTGATAGTCACATTGTAAAGGATAAGTATGAAATAAGTGTGAAGAGAAATAAACAGTAAAAAAGAAGTGCTCTATTTCACTCGTTCCCGCAGTTGTTTCTCGCTACACCTTCGGAGAGGTAAGACGAGGGAGATCAAACAATGTGAAGAAGCCGATACCTTGTGCTTGCACTCCCTCTTGTTCCACCTCTCCCGAGGTGGAACACATAGTCACTTATATACTTTTATCTATTTGGATTGTTTTGTTGCTTGGGTTTGGGGTATGGGTTACACCTGGGGACAGGTGTAACCAGTTAAATGCAGTCTAGATTATCTCCGACTCTGTTTCCACTCAAGTTATCGGTTCAGTTCTTTAGCTCCCACACAAGCTCATTTTTTACAACGGCTTCAACGAAATGATCAATCTATATCAACCGACTCTTACAGTTTTATTATACTGCACTCCCTCTTGTTCCACCTCTCCCGAGGTGGAACACATAGTCACTTATATACTTTTATCTATTTGGATTGTTTTGTTGCTTGGATTTGGGGTATGGGTTACACCTGGGGACAGGTCGAACCAGTTAAGACCAGGGAAATGTCATGTTTCGTTTTCATCTTTACAACTTTGTAAAGACGCACTTACAAGGTAGGCTATTAAAAAAAATAAAGACCATATTTGAATTGATGTACTCATCTCAATATGCAAAAACTCTGCAACAATATTCTCTTTGTCTAACATATGTAAATATGTTGTTCCTATAGGTACCTTAATTAGTAGAATAAATATTACTTCTATATATCGTTTATTCTTAATAAGTTTAATTCTACATATTTTATACATCAAATATGTAACCACAGAAAAAAGTACAAAAGATATTACTAAAAATGGTAAAATTGTAATCATTAATTACCTTCTGCTATTACATTGATGGTACCAAGGTGTACCATACCTTCAGCTGCAAGTTGAGCCTTTGACGTTGTTTGATAACTCATTGGATACCCAACCATTTTACCAAATATCACTGAATCAATAACTTTTGGTACTCTTGTAATCAAGGCTGCACCACCGAGTGAGCCAGGATCTCAATTCTTTTTAAAATACATCAATAACCCGAAAATAGCTATGGCATTCCCTATCCAAATATAACTGGCTTCAGTAAAGTGTACCTGCTCATCTGGAGAAGAATACAATGCGATAAGTGAAAGTAAAATACCAAATATAACAAATCCTATTACACTTAAACTGATAAAGATATTTCTCACTTTTTATTTCCTTTTTTTTGCCAATTGTACAATTTATAAAATAATATCAATAATCCTATGGTCAATAGTGCACTACCTACGTATGTAGGTCCTGGTTCACTCAAATATAGCTTAGAGCCTTTAGGTATTGATATTATTTCAAGCAAATAGTTTAATCCAACTAATACGAACATTATCGCAGTAGATAGTAAACTATCATGCATTTTATTCAAACCAAGTGGTATTCATGCCACTTTCTCCTGATATAATATTTGCAGGTAGTGCAAACTTGTTAAAATATGGAAAAGTATCCATATATACTCCACTTGTTGTGTTGTACCAAATATGGGCGATAGGATATTCAGCAAAACTTATCCATCCCGTCAATCCCATTTCAATAGCTGTCATACCACTTTTCAACATTAATTGTGCATACCAAGGTGAATTATCTCGTACTTCCCTATACCCTTTCAAACCACCTTCAAATCCCTTTGCTATATCACCTGTTATTGTGCCATCTGTTAACTTCGTCCATAATTGCTTAAAGGATTGTCCTATAGTTTTACCCTCCGAATTAAACATATGTACAAACGCCCCGCTGATAGCCCCATTGGCAAACTTACCGCCGCCAAGAGCAGATGCTGTACCTCCTACTATAGCAGCGATACTTGTTCTCAAACCGAAGCCTCCTGCACCGTCACCGCCCATCGTGGTACCGGGACTGAAGAAACTTGCACTAAAGCCTGAAGCAAAACCCGATTTGAAGGTTCCACCTTGAGCCATGCTTATTATACCACGGCTAAGCCTATACGGAGTATGTGACGCATCAGTCCAATATACACTCCCACGAAATCATGGGAGCGAAAAAAGCCTCCTGCACCGTCACCGCCCATAGTGGTACCGTACAGGAACTATATTTATTTTTTATTTTTTTTGATATCTAAAAATATTTGAATTAATCTTAATAAAACTATACCAAAGAACATAAAAAGTATTGCATACTGATCTTTTGGACTGCTTGTACCCCATTTTGCTAAAGTAAATTCTAAAGGGTTTAAAAATCCCCAAAGAACATACATTAAAGCAATAAGCCATAAAAAAAACTCTAACTTTCTATTCACGAATATAATCCCCATATATTTTACCAGCTACACCTGACAAAGAAGTAGGCTGCGAAACAAAGTTGGCTCCTGAGTAAAAATCATATGGAACCATAATAAGTTTTGGAAGAACCCCGCCCGCACTATATTCAACTATTGTTAAAGGTATACCTAATCCTGTTTTTAAACTTTCCAAATGCTGTCTCATTTCTGGTGTATCTGACATATATTTAAAGCCTTTACTATCTGTAACGTAATAACCATTTTCACCTTTTCCATGAGCAATACGTAAATCTGTTCTCCCACTTTTTTCCATTTCAGCCTTTGTCTCTTCAGCTTCTGCTTGCAAATGATTAAACATAAATACAAATGCCGCACTCATCGCACCATTGGCAAACTTACCACCGCCAAGCACTGAAGCCGTACCACCGGCAATGGCTGTCATGGTCACCTTCATAATTGTACCTGCTGTCGTCTTAGCATAGTCTAAGCCTTTGACAAACCCGCCAAGAAGCGAACCTGCAAAACCGCTAAGGAATCCGCCCATCGCCTTACCACCACGTACCGCACTGATAGCTGCACGGCTAAGCCCATGCGCTAATGCTCTGACAACCTCTTTCATATTTCCTGCAGCTTCATAGATAGCTTTAAACATACTAGAGTGTCCGACACCAAACGCCACACCCGCACTTATCGCACCCCACAGGGCACCCTGCAGGGCGCCCTCCAAAGACCCCGTCATGATGGCTCCTGAGGCGAAGCCGGCCATTGCCCCGACTGTCATTACCCCCACCGCACTTAAAGTTGTAACCCCGGCAACCGTTGAACCAAATACTGCACCACCATACTGAACTAATAACCCCGGAGCATAAACAGCAATGACCGCCGCTATCGCGATCGCGGCAATGGTCTTGATATATTTCTTCACCTTCTTCCACAGTTTACTAAACCATGAGTGTCCGCTGGGGTCGGTGTACATCAACGGGTTGTTTCTTACATACGAGTAACGGTTGTAAGACTGGCTGTCATGCGGAGCCTGGATGATGGTATCGGCACTGAGGAACCGTCCGATATTAGAGTCGTAGACTCTGGCATTCATATGGACCAGCCCGCTCAGCTCTGCGATCTGCTCATGCCCGGTATAGGCTCTTGTCGTCTCTATCACCCTGTTGGCAAAGGTATTGTTGTTGGTACAGTAGTCCATCGCCCTTATCTTACCAAAGGCATCGTAGCTTCTTCTCTCTACCACTGTTCCCGTATCATCGGTGATCGCTGTGATGGAGCCCAGTGCATCGGTATGGAAATAGCGGTTATATGTCTCTTCGTTGTAGTTCTCATGCGTGGGTGCATAGTAGAGGTTTTTCACCTCGGTATGCGTCCCTACTACCTTGTTACCGACGGTGATATAAGCGATCTGCTTCTCTTCATAGTCTTCTACTTGTTCTTCATACCCCTTACCGATATAGTAGGTTGCAGTCTCTGAAGTCAATTTCATATACCTTGCATCACCTATACCGTAGTAGAACCGTACCTCTTTACCGTTTGTATGGTTTTCCATAACGGCAGGTTTGTTCAACGGACTGTATGTGATCGTATCTCCGTTACGGTTGATCATATTTCCTACAGCATCATACGTATAGTTTCTGTTTCCAGCTGTTTTAACCGCATGAGGTGCATTGGTATGGTACGTATACTCACCGATACCCGTTTGATAGACGATATTACCTATCTTGTCATAACGGTACTCTTTGAACTTGGCATAGTTGCCGATCACATCGGATGTAGTTGTCTGTGAGCTCAGCCTGTTCATCGCATCATACGTATAGTTATCTATGACCGGTCCGTTCTCCAGGCTGCTGTCCTCACGGGTCACGACATTACCCAGCTTGTCATACGTATAGTCCAGACGCTGTACATTGGCGATGACGGCTACATCCGAGTAACTCACGATCGTACCGGTAAATCCTACACTGTCATACCCGACACTAGTCTTGATACCGTTACCGAAAGTTGCCTGCGCGATATCTCCGAATGCGTTCAGGTCATTGATCGTGTAATGTACCTTGCCATCACTCCCCGTGACTGACTTAAGAATACCCTGTTCATAGGTATTGGTCACCTGATAGCCGTTTGGATAGCTCATTGTCACTGGTCTAGAGAAGCGGTCATAGGTGGTAGAAGAGATATAATCACCCCTTCCGCCTATATGCATGTTCGTCTCAACCGGACGCCCTTTGTCATCATAGGTGATCGTCTGTCTTTGGCTGCGAAGGTCACTGCCGTTGAGTTTTGACTCGGCATAAGATTCGATCTTCTTTCCTCTGCTACCTTTTGCTGCACTGCTGTCCCCGTAAGTAAACCGCTGATAGTTATAGCTCTGCTGTACATTTCCGTTTGCCAGGTAGGCTTGCCTGTCATAAGTATTGGTCTCTGTGACTCTACCAAGTAGATCGTAGTCGGTAGTAGTATAGTTCTTTGAGCTATCCGGGCCTGTTGAACCGCTCCATTGTTGCATCACTTTACCTGCGGCATTGTATCGGTAGTTCCATATGCCCAGGTCAGGATCGTTCATGTAGTATTTGTTACCCGCAGCATCATAGGCCATCACCACCACATTGCCGGCACTATCGGTAGTAGTAAGAAGGTTGCCTGATGCATCATAGGTATAATGAATGCTTGAATCTATCCCTGATCCGTATGCATCGGTGATACTGACCGTCTGGTCGATCGCATTTTTGACTGTTTTCTTCTTATTGCCTTTGGGATCTGTCACTATCTGTGTAAAGTTCTCGTGTGTGGTTGTATAGGTTTGCCGGGTATTCTCCGGTCCCGGTTTACTTACCTCTACTGCTCTACCGTAGTCATCATAGGTTGTAATGATCTTACCTTCTATGTTCCCCGAGAAGTGAGGAAGCGTCTCTTCAATGAGTTCTCCTCTGCTATTATAGGTTTTAAGCTTTTGAACACGTTTATCCAAGATGTAGCTATAAGATCCCACTTCACGGCCCAACATATCATAATAGGTGACACTTTCCGGTTGCCCGCTGCTTTCAACCTTCACGCTGTAGAGTGCATGGTTTGCTCCTATCAGACTGCCATCATCCCAGCTGTGTTTCCATGTTGTCTGAGTACCGTCTGCTCTATACTCGGCTGTCTTTCTTCCCAGTCCGTCATACTCCCATCTTGTCGTAAGTATATTTGGACCGGTTAAGGTCTTCAATGTACCAAATCGCGGATCATACGTTCTTGTTTCTGTAAGTTCTGCGGCATTGGTTATAGTTGTTTGGAACTTTCCATCATCGCTGTACCCAAAAGTGGTCGTAGCAGTTACAATACCTAAACCGGAGACAGTTTCACTCGCTTTGTTTCCAAAGCTGTCATAAGTATACTCTTTGGTCAGGGCAACGTCCGTACCTGCATTTGCAACCTCTTTGCTCAGGATACCGTGATCGTTATACTCAAAACTAGAGGATTTGACAACACGGTTCCCGTCTGTTTGCTCATGGACTACGGTAGATTTGGTCAAACGTCCGATGATCCAACTGCTCTCATCCTCGTCTGTATATTCATTAGTCGTGGTTTTTGTAAAGGATTTGTTGTTGATAAGGTCTACCGTTCTGTCCAGTGTTGAGACAATATTACCCAAACCATCCTCACTCAACGTATTGTAATGATAGACCTTTTTGATCTCTGTTGTCGTACCAGGGGCATAAACCGTCTGCAGGTTCAGTCTGGTATATGGCTGATGTACCTTTGCCTGCATTCCGTCAATGCCTTGTAGATCCGTACGGTCTGCATAGGTAATTACGGTTTTCGAGAGCATAGTGCCAGTCGTATCATCCTGTCCGGTATAGCTGACAAACGGCATTCCCGTATACTGAAATCCTTCACCGTTAGGCGCCTTTATCTGTTTATAATATGTAGTTGTATACCTTTGGGTCGTTTCATCGATCGTATCGATAGCATGGAACCCCTGCGAGCCTCTAAGCTTATTGATGATATACCCGTAGTACTTATATCTTATACTGTTAGTTCCACCAATACCGTTAGCACTCTCTACCCTATATACCAAAGGTTTTGCAGAGGTGACCTCTATGTTGTCATTGGCAAGATCATTCCAAGCAAAGGCATTACGCTGACCATAGACACTATAGTTGTGATAGATTTTACTATCGGTCATATTTTTATAACTAATCTCGATATTCTGATCTGTGTTATTAGTAATTTTTGTTATAAGCGATCTACTAACCGTATTGAGCTGTACCCAAAGACCGTGTTGTTTGGTCATATAATTATAATGATGCACCCTGTCCGGCAAACCATCTCCGTTAATATCGATAAACTGAGAATACTGTCCATCCCATGAAGGACGATATTGGCTATTCCTGGTAGCATTATCCGACCAGAGCGTCATTTCACCAAAATCGTGTCCTGAATTGAGCTGTACCCAAAGACCGTATTGCCTGGTCAGATAATTATAATGATGCACCCTGTCCGGCAAACCATCTCCGTTGATATCAATAAACTGAGAATACTCTCCACCGCCCCATGAAGGACGGTATTGTTCATTCTTGGTAGCATTATCCGACCATAGCGTCATTTCACCGAAATCATGTCCTGAATTGAGCTGTACCCAAAGACCGTATTGTCTGGTCATATAATTATAATGATGCACCCTGTCCGGCAAACCATCTCCGTTGATATCAATAAACTGAGAATACTCTCCACCGCCCCATGAAGGATGGCATTGTTCATTCTTTGTAGTATTATACGACCAACGCGTCATTTTACCGAAATCATGTCCTGAATTGAGCTGTATCCAAAGGCCCGGTATTTCCAGGGAACCCACAGAAGTATGAATATAATTTTTATGATGCACCCTGTCCGGCAAACCATCTCCGTTGATATCAATAAACTGAGAATACTCTCCAGCGCCCCATGAAGGACGGTATTGTTCTACCTTGCCGGTATTATCCGACCATAGTGTCATTTCACCGAAATCATGTCCTGAATTGAACTGAACCCAAAGACCGTATTGTCTGGTCAGATAATTATAATGATGCACCCTGTCCGGCAAACCATCTCCGTTAATATCGATAAACTGAGAATATGCTCCACCGCCCCATGAAGGACGGTATTGTTCATTCTTGGTAGCATTATCCGACCAGAGCGTCATTTCACCGAAATCATGTCCTGAATTGAGCTGTACCCAAAGACCGTATTGTCTGGTCAGATAATTATAATGATGCACCCTGTCAGGCAAACCATCTCCGTTAATATCAATAAACTGAGAATACTCTCCACCGCCCCATGAAGGACGGTATTGTTCGTTCTTGGTAGCATTATCCGACCATAGCGTCATTTCACCGAAATCATGTCCTGAATTGAGCTGTACCCAAAGACCGTATTGTCTGGTCATATAATTATAATGATGCACCCTGTCAGGAAGTCCATCACCATTGATATCAATGAATTGACTATGGGTATTTCCTTCGTGATTGTGGGTTGGGTTATATTGCTTGATGTCGCTCGCATTATTTGACCAAAGTGTCATTCCACCGTTTTTATGTCTACCACTCTGCCAGGTAAAATCAAGTTTTTTCAGGTTTTCATCATCCACACTTTCCGTAAGAGAAGTAATCATTGAGCGTTTAGGTTCTTGTACCTCATTAGTATAGGCTACTTTATACCTTCTGACCTCATTTGCACCGTTTTGGGTGGTTACAATAACATTCTTAAGGCGTTGGTTGACTTGAGAAATAAAGCCTCCATGGTACCCTTTGGAAACATCGGGCCTGTCTTCATACACAAATTCAATCTGATTATCCGCGTAGGAGATATGATCTATGTAATGAATTCCTTCTCTCTTATCCTGTATATAGTGAAAGTTGATCTCATTATCGTAGGTATCAATAATCTTCGAAACCTTCCAGAAACGTGCTACACCGTTTTCTTCGGTGAGCATCGATGCACCATTATCTCTACCATAGATGTACGTCAATCCGCTTTTTGTTTTGACTTCAAAGTAACTTGGTCCGCCATTTAGATCGTCATAAGAAGTTACTTTGGAATAGGTATCTATCTCTGTACGGTACTCCGTACCTGATGCACCATAGACACCTGAGATATTGATGAGTCTTTGTCCGTCCAGACAAAAGCGGTCATCACTATTATACTTGACACCAAACTTACGATTAGGACCGTCTACAGCTTTGGTCTGTGCACATCTGGTGATAGCAGAGAGCCCTCCAATGCTCCAACCGACCCCCATATATCCATTTCCACTGCTGGATGAGTAGTTCAAAGAAAGTTTGGGCTCCATACCGGCTATACCCGGTGGCACGTCTATCTTGAGTTCATAGTTTGCCGTACCCCGATCTACACTAAACTCCCCTTTGGTTGTTCCTACGATTGTTGCATTGACTTGTATACTGCAAAGCAATATAAAAAACAGTATGATTTTGTATGGTTTCACTTCCTCTTCCCCTTAATTTAATGACAGTTATCTTTAATCTAAACACGTTATGCTCAGATCAAAAATATCTATGTAATGTGTCTAATCATTCATCTAAAGCTATTTTTCCAACTCCTCTTTTTTGAATTGCTCCTCTATTTCCATAACTTCATCATCCAGTTCTTCAAACCCGATATCAGCTTCCTCTGTAATCTCTTCATAACGCGCTGGTACCAACGCGTCATAAGTATTTTGTGTTTTTTCCTTCATATTTTGAAAAGCAGAAGTTTGTTTTTTCTCTTCACTCGTTTGAGTTGTTTGTTTAAGTTTATTATCTTCTGAAACAGTAGACTGAAGAGGAGAAAGTTTCAAATCTTTTTTTGGACTTAGCTCTTTATCGCTAAGGTCTTCCTTGATCTTACTAGACGGTATAGGTTTTTGAGGTTTTGGATTTACTTCTTCTGTATGCCATAGTGCATAAAAGAGATATACAGCAATAAATGCCAACAACAATATAAAAACATAGTAAAGTCGATTCCCCATTTTATTATTCCCCTCTATCTCATACTTAACTATTTTTTATAAAGTTTGTATGCTTTAATGAAAAGTTAAATAGAATTAGAACTTTATCAAAAGTTTTATTAAAAATAGAGCATGAAAAATGCTGAAGCATTTAGGTATTGTTGTAGGAGTTTTTAAGACAGAACATCCCGCAAGCTGGAGCTTGGGGAGAAGGTAAACATTTTATGTGATTGTTTATGTTAGAGCGTCGGGGTAGGGATACCCCGACCTACAACGCTAACGGGCAAAGCCCGTTCCTAGTGACCGTATTGCTCTACGAAGGATTCATAATCCCCTTCGAAATCGATCACACTGCCGTCTTCATTGAGTTTGATGATACGGTTTGCAAAGGCATCGATCAATTCACGGTCGTGTGTCACACAGATCACACCGCCCTGATAGGTGTGCAGTGCCTCACCCAACGCGACGATCGCTTCAAGGTCGAGGTGGTTGTTCGGCTCATCCATGACAAGGAAGTTGGCACTGTCCATCATCATCTTTGAGAGCATGACACGGTGTTTTTCACCCCCTGAACATGCATCGACCATCTTCTTCTGCTCTTCACCGCTGAAAAGCATACGGCCAAGCGTTTTACGGATCTCGTCGATATGCCATTTCGGATCAAATCCCTGGATCCATTGGGGCAGCTCGATATCACCTGTGACGATATCCGTCGTGTTCTGAGGGAAGTAGCTTGTAGAGATCGTCTGCCCCCAGTTATAGCTTCCGCTGTCCGCTTCCAGTTTATCCATCAGTATCTCTAAGAGTGTCGTTTTACCCACACCGTTAGAACCGATCAGAGCAATCTTGTCACCTTCATTGACTTTGAAACTGATATTTTCAAGTACCTTCTCATCATCGTAACTTTTTGAGAGCTCTTTGACCTCAAGTATCTCGTTCCCTATATCACGGTGCGGTTTGAACATGATAGAAGGATCCCGTCTTGAAGAGAGCTTGATCTCCTGGATATCAAGTTTATCCAACTGCTTCTGTCTACTGGTCGCCTGTTTTGCCTTTGAAGCATTGGCAGAGAACCTGGCGATGAACTTCTCGAGCTCATCTTTTTCTTTGAGTGCTTTGTTTCTGTCCGTCTCAGCCTGTTTTGCGAGTAGGTTTGCAGCGATATACCAGTCATCGTAGTTCCCTGTAAACTCACGGATATTCTGGAAGTCAAGGTCCAGGATGTGTGTCACGACACCGTTAAGGAAGTGTCTATCGTGAGAGATAACCACCATTGTCCCTTCATGACGCTTCAGCTCCTCTTCAAGCCATCCGATCGTCTCGATATCAAGGTTGTTGGTAGGCTCATCCAGGAGTAGGATATCCGGCTTAAGGAAGAGTACCTGTGCCAGCAGGATCTTGAACTTGTCCCCACCGGTGATCGAGCTCATAAGCTCATCATGTTCGCTAGCCGGGAATCCGAGTGCTTCAAGCAGCTTTTCGATCTGTACATCAGACTCATAGGTCGGGTCTTCATCTGCACAGATCATCTCAAGTTCTGCCAGGCGGTTATTGACCTCATCACTCTCGAAGTCACCCTCCATATAGAGCTTCTCTTTCTCTTTTTGTGCATCATAGAGCTTTTTGTTTCCATAGAGTACGGCATCTTTCAGCGTAAAGTTCTCAAAGGCATACTGGTTTTGCCCAAGTACCCCGAGTCTGAGTCCCGGTTGGATCTGTACTTCACCATCACTCTGTTCTATCTCTCCCGAGAGGATCTTTAAAAATGTCGATTTACCTGCACCGTTGGCACCGATAAGCCCGTAGCGTTTACCTACATCCAACGTGATATTGATCTTATCAAACAGTACACGTTTTCCGTAGCGTTGTGTTAAGTTGACTGTACTTAGCATCTCTTTTCCTTACATTGCGATAATAATTGGCCGAATTTTAACATAAAATATCAGGAAATCAATTCAACCACTTTTTCAAGTGGACGACCGATCACTGCTTTTCCATCCTTGATCACGATGGGTCTTTCGATCAATTTCGGATTCTCTACCATCGCTTCTATCAGCTTCTCGTCATCCGTCTCTTCAGCAAGGTGCAACGTTTTATAGATCTCCTCCTTGGTACGCATCAACTCTCTTGGAGCGATTCCCAACATCTTCAGAACCTCTTTCAGTTCCTCTTTTGTCGGAGGCGTATCAAGGTATTTTACCACCTCTGCATCGATGCCTTTCTCTTCAAGCAGCTTAAATGAGTCTCTTGATTTGCTGCATCTCGGGTTGTGCCAGATTGTTACGTTTGCCATAGTTATCCTTTTTATACTGATTTGGAAAGGAGCAAAGCCCCTTTCCACGTGGTCGTCCTCAGCAGACGGCTCAAGGCTTTAACGCCTTTTTATACTGATTTGGAAAGGAGCAAAGCCCCTTTCCACGTGGTCGTCCTCAGCAGACGGCTCAAGGCTTTAACGCCTTTTTACACTGATTTAATTTAATTTGATTTGATTATGAGTGGAGTGTGAGTATCTTCTCATCTACACCTTTGATCACATCCATATCTCTCTTCTCATAAAATATATTTGAGAGCAAAAAACGCAGCGCATTGAGCCTTGCACGTTTTTTGTCATCGGCCTGGAGTTCTATCCATGGCACCACAAGCGTACCGGAGAGATCAAACATCTTATCGCGGTACTTGACATAGGTACCGTATGCATTATGTGATTTATAGTCAAGCTCAGAGAGTTTCCAGTTCTTGAGCGGATCTTTCTCTCTTTGTTTGATACGTCTTGCCTGAGTCTTTTTCGTAATATTCAGATAAAACTTAAAGACCATCACCTCATCATCTACAAGCATCTTCTCCACTTCATTCACCTGCCGGTAGAAGTGATCATGCTGCTCCTGTGTGCAGTAACCGAATACCTGTTCAATCCCTGCCCTGTTATACCATGACCTATCAAAAAATACGATCTCACCGGCATTTGGCAGCTGTTTGATATGGCGCTGAAAGTACCACTGTCCCAACTCTTCGGAGTTTGGTTTCGGCAGGGCAACCGAACGTATTTCCCTTGGATTGAGATAGGTAGAGAACTCTTTGATCGTAGAGCTTTTCCCTCCCATATCCATCCCTTCGAAGATCACCAAGAGGCGTTTATCGTTTTTGATGATCCACTCTTGCAGCTTTACGAGTTCATGTTGCAGTCTATAGAGCTCTTTGTCATAAAAACGTTCTTTTAATTGACCGTTTTTTTTAAAGACTTTGGAATGCTTTTTCGTATGTTCTGTCAAGTGGTCTGAAAATTTGGCAATTTGTGCTTTCACTTCGCATCCTTGTGAATCTCCCTAGGGATCTTTTTGCTGGTTTGTGCACCAAGCTCTTTTAGCTGTTCTACCTGTCTTACAAGATTACCTCTTCCGTCACTCAGTTTACTTCTTGCTGCAGTGAAACTGTTTTGCACGGTATCGATCTGCTTGGATATCTTAACCAAATCCTCTGAAAATCCGACAAACTTATCATACATTGCCCCTGCACGTCTTGCGATCTCTTTCGCATTTTGATTTTGACGCTCGTGTTTCCATACATTCTCCACTGCACGCATCGCTACAAGCAGCGTCGTCGGACCGACTAACAGTATCTTCTTTCTAAATGCCTCATCATATATGGAACTCTCATGCTCCAGCGCCACTGCCAATGCCCCTTCGATAGGCATAAACATAAAGATAAAGTCCAGGGTCTGAACCTCTTTCAAACGCTCATAGTTTTTTGCGGCAAGCAGATTGACATGGGATTTTATCGAATCCAGATGGGACTTCAGGTAACTTGCCTTTTTGACTTCATCATGTGCATTGACATAACGCTCATAGGCTACCAAAGAGGTCTTTGCATCGATAATGATGTCACGGTCATCCGGAAGATGAACGATAACATCAGGTCTCAGGACATCCCCCTCTTCCGTACTAAGACTCACTTCACGTTCAAACTCATGTCCTTTTCTAAGTCCAGAGGCTTCAAGAACATGCTCCAGTACCATCTCTCCCCATATACCCTGTTTTTTACTCTCCCCCTTGAGCGCTTTGGTAAGGTTGATCGCATCTTGACTGATCTTCTGATTGAGCTCTTTGAGGGAGTGGATCTCATTTTTCAAAACCGCCCTATCCTGGCTCTCTGCATTATAGGTATCGGAAACCTGTTTTTTAAACTCTGCGATCTGTGCCTGCAGAGGCCTGATCATATTGTCCATATTCTCTTTGGAAAATTCGGCAAATTTCTGGGAATTGCCTTCAAAGACTTTTCTGGCCAATGCTTCAAACTCGTTTTTAAGCTCCTGCTTATGCGTTTTCATCAACTCCATTTGATTGTTCGCGTGTCTTGTTTCACTCTCAAGCTTGGTAAGAAGTCTTGCATTGTTCGTATGGTACTTGCTGTTCTCTTCTC
Source organism: Sulfurovum sp. MH2-6 (assembly GCF_058374785.1). Classification (NCBI taxonomy): domain Bacteria; kingdom Pseudomonadati; phylum Campylobacterota; class Epsilonproteobacteria; order Campylobacterales; family Sulfurovaceae; genus Sulfurovum; species Sulfurovum sp. MH2-6. The sequence goes on along the minus strand of NZ_CM178170.1, from coordinate 739,483 downwards.
TCAGTTTTTCATTCTGTGCTACCACAGCTTTATGCTCTTCCAAAAGTGTGCTGTATCTCTCTTCACTGTTTTCCAATTTTACCGTGGTTTCGCTCATCGACTTTTCAAGTCTATTGTGTCTAGTTTCCAGCTCATCTTTTGTCTCTTGCAGTTGTTTGAGTGCCTCTTTTGTCTCCTGAAACTGCTGAAGCTCCTGCTTCTGGCTGGCATCCCTCACCTGATAGAGCTGCAGCTCCCGTTCAAGAGAGGTGATCTTTTCATCCTTTTCCCCGTCTATCTGTTTCAGGTCATAGAGCTTGTCAGCCAGTGTCTTTGATCTGCTTGAGAAGACAACGACTACAAGCACGATGATAAGCAGCACAACGATTGCGACACCGACAAGCAGCATCAAAGCAGAATCACTCTGTATCTTTTGCAATAAAGCTTCCATCATTACTCTCCTATCACATCATAGGATTCAGGTGCCTCACAGAGTAAACTTTTGATCGGCAGTTTACCCTTGCCATAACGCATATGTTCAAAAATGATCAGCACTTCATTATCCAGGTCATCATAATATGCAACACGCCAAAGACGTTGATTCCCATCAAGCTGTATCGTATAGTTTTTCCCTTCATATTTGGCGATAAACACCGTCTTCGTCTTTTTATAAGGTTTTGCCGACTTTAAGATCTTTGCCAGATCAAACCCTTTCTCGATCAGATAGTAAGAGACCTGTTCAAGATCATGATCAACCACGGTAACATTCTCACCATTACTGCAGACCTCTTTTTGTGTAGGCTCCCGGTAGACCCACTTGAGCATCTTCTCATCCGAGAAACGCACAGTTCCCCTATAATGTATCTCCTTCTTATCCGGATTGGTGATCCGCTGCTTAAAATCCGCTTTAAAGTTATCCGGTAGACTGATCGGAGAGGCGATAAGCGCTCCCGACAGTATCAATAACGTCCATATTCTCTTCATTAAGATCCTTCAATATACTTCTCTTATTTTAGCAAAATAGCCTTGATAAGTGAGAAATTATCCCCCCTCTTTTTAGAGAAAAACCTGTAACTTCGGCAGTTTGAAAAGGATAACGACAAATTAACCTCTTTTTAGATAGAATAACCCCATTTTAAAGCGGGGCTATACAAATAATGATACAAAATGTTCTCAATAAGGTCTTTGGTACAAGAAACGACAAGATCGTAAAAAACTATCTCAAAAAAGTCGACAAGATAAACGCACTTGAAGCAGCATATGAAAAGTTGGATGACGAAGCACTTAAGGCAGCATTTAACGCACTCAAAGAAAGCGTTCAAAACGGAGAAAAGAGTCTGGATGATGTACTCTTTGACTCCTTTGCCATTACCAGAGAGGCAGCAAAACGTGTATTGAATATGCGCCACTACGATGTACAGATGGTCGGGGGTATGGTACTGCACGACGGTAATATCGCTGAGATGAAGACGGGTGAAGGTAAAACACTCGTTGCGACATTGGCCGTCGTCCTTAATGCCATGACCGGTAAAGGGGTGCATGTCGTCACAGTCAATGACTACCTGGCAAAAAGAGATGCCGGGGAGATGGGAGAACTTTATCGTTTCCTCGGATTCTCTACAGGATGTATCACCTCTGAGATCTACAGTGAAGAGGAGAGAAAAGCACAATACGATGCAGACATCACCTACGGGACAAACAACGAGTACGGATTTGACTACCTGCGTGACAATATGAAAGTACGTATCGAGGAGAAGGTCCAAAGAGAACACAACTTTGCCATCGTCGATGAAGTCGACTCTATCCTTATCGATGAAGCAAGAACACCGTTGATTATCTCCGGACCGACGCAGAGAGACCACAACCATTACCAACGTGCCAATGAGATAGCCCAGCAGTTGGAAAAGGGTGAAAAGAAAGAGACAAGACCGGGAGAACCTGAACAGACGACAGGCGACTTCATCGTCGATGAGAAGAACCGTCTGATCATTATGACCGAACAGGGGCTGGAGAAAGCCCAAGAGCTCTTTGGTGTAGAGAATATGTATGACCTTGAGAATGCGGCGCTCTCTCACCACCTTGACCAGGCACTCAAAGCACACTATCTTTTTGAACAAGATGTCCACTACGTGGTAAAAGACAGCGAGATCATCATCGTTGATGAATTTACGGGACGTCTCAGCGAAGGGAGAAGATTCTCCGAAGGCCTTCACCAGGCACTTGAAGCCAAAGAGGGTGTAGAGATCCAGGAAGAGTCCCAGACACTTGCGGAGATCACCTATCAGAACTACTTCAGGCTCTATGAGAAACTGGCAGGGATGACAGGTACGGCACAAACAGAGGCAACCGAGTTTTCTCAGATCTATAATCTTGAGGTTATCTCTATCCCTACCCATCTTCCTATCGCCAGAATGGATAAAAACGATCTTATCTACAATACTGAGCGTGAGAAGCTCAATGCCGTAGTCAAAAGGGTCAAAGAGTTCCATAGTACAGGCCAACCGGTACTGATCGGTACCGCGTCGATCGAAAAGTCTGAAATGGTCCATGAAAGACTGAAAAAAGAGAAGATCCCGCATAACGTACTCAATGCGAAGAACCATGAAAAAGAGGCTGAGATCATTATAGATGCGGGAGTCAAAGGCGCTGTCACCGTAGCTACAAATATGGCAGGTCGTGGTGTAGATATCAAGATCGATGATGAAGTAAGAAGTCTTGGCGGTCTTGCGATCATCGGTACGGAAAGACATGAGAGTAGACGTATCGACAACCAGCTAAGAGGACGTTCGGGGCGTCAGGGTGACCCGGGAGAGAGCCAGTTCTTCCTGAGCCTGGATGATAACCTTCTTCGTATTTTTGGCGGTGAGAAGATCAGAAACATCATGAACAGACTGGGTGTGGAAGAGGGAGAGTATATCGACTCGAAGATCGTGACACGCTCTGTTGAAAAGGCACAGAAAAAAGTGGAAAACCAACACTATGAGTCCCGTAAACATATCCTTGAGTATGATGATGTCGCAAACCATCAAAGAAAAGCGATCTATGCATTTAGAAATCAGCTGCTTGATCCCGAATTTGATATCGATGCAAAGATCAAAGAGAACCGTGCCGAATATATCGCACATCTTCTAGAACTTTGTGAGATCTTCCCGGGAGCACCGAAAGAGGACTTCAATATCGAAAAGCTGACCGCTTTGATCAAAGAAGAACTCAATATCAGCGTTCAGGGTGATCCGTTCGTAGATGCAGAGATCGAAGAGATCACAGAGAAGATGACAAAGATGATGGAAGACCTCTACGAAGAGAAGATGTCTATGATCGATCCGGCACAACGCAGCGAGATCGAACGTGTCCTTTATCTTCAGGTGCTCGATCCGCAGTGGAGAGACCACCTTTATGAAATGGACGTACTCAAAACAGGTATCGGCCTGAGAGGGTACAACCAAAAGGATCCGTTGACCGAGTATAAACAGGACAGCTACAGACTCTTCCAGGAGCTTGTACAGCGTATCAAATATGAAGCGGTCAAAACCCTTCAACTTGTACAGTTCACGTTCGAATCTCCCGAAGAGGAACAGGCAGCCGTTGAACATATCAGAGAAGAGCTGGACAGCAGTGTCGCTGAAGCCGTACTCAACAATGAAGAAGAAAAAGAACCGAAGAAAAACAGACCGATCACCGGAACAAAGAAGCCGAAACGGAATGAGCCCTGCCCATGCGGATCAGGTAAAAAATACAAAAACTGCTGTGGACAGAGCGGGCCTAAAAAGGGACTTTTAGCCTAACTAAACGTTATGCTTGATGCCCTACCGGGCAGGTGAAGGAAAAAGATATGAAATCAATGATTAATAGAGAGTTTGTGCATCATATCATCCGTCACTACCTTAAATACGATAGAGATAATCCTTTTATCTTTATCTCTGCACTCCTGGCATTTTTGGGTATCTCCGCAGGTGTGATGGTACTCATGATCGCGATGGGTATCATGAACGGGACACAAAAGGAGTTCACAAAACGGCTCTTTGTGATGAACTACCCTTTAACCGTACTCCCCATCACGCAAGATGCGCTGGATGATACACTTATCAATGATCTTCAAAACAAGTTTCCCCATCTCCAGTTCAGCCCCTACTACACGACCCAGGTGATCACTAAAAACGCCGGTGCGGTACAGGGATCCCTCCTTTACGGAATAGACTTCGATAAAGAGAGCCGGATCAACCATATTTTCAAAGAGGCAAAAGGGGAAAGGGAAGATACCTTCCGTATCATTATCGGAGATTCACTCTCCTTTGAGATGGACGCACCCAAAGGAGAAAAAGTCACCCTCTACTTTTCCGAACAGGAAGCGATAGGTTTTGCTACGATGCCTTTGCAAAAACGCTTTGTTGTCGATGGTGTTTTTGACTCCGGACTGAAAGCCTATGACAAAGCGATCATCTATACGACCCATAAAGCGTTCCATAAACTGCTGAAACGTCAAGAGGGATACTATGACGGTCTTCATATCTACACCGAAGACCCCATCAAGGAGATCGATAAGATAAGAGCTGCGCTCCCTGATTCGGTGATCATAGAAGGGTGGTGGCAGCAAAACGGTAACTTCTTTGCAGCCATGGAGATGGAGAAAAAAGCACTCTTTTTGGTGCTTCTGCTCATTATCCTTGTTGCTTCGCTCAATATCATCTCCTCTCTGCTGATGACGGTGATGAGCCGTAGAAGTGAGATCGCGCTTATGCGTACGCTAGGGGCGACCAAGGCAGAGATACGCTCGATCTTTTTTAAACTGGGCCTCGTGATAGGAAGTACAGGAATTTTGGTCGGTACACTGCTTGGTTTTTTAGGGATTTGGATACTGAAAACCTTTGATATCATCTCCATGCCTGCAGATGTCTACGGTACAAGCAAACTTCCTGTAGATCTTACGATGAGTGACTTTGGCCTGATCCTTCTTGGAACCTCTGTGATCATTCTTCTCTCATCACTCTATCCTGCCAAGAAAGCTTCTCAAACCGATCCGCTTACCGTACTTAGAAATGAATAAGATTCATCGGGGAAGAAGATTTATAAAGAGTTCGGATAGTATGGGCAAAGGACTTTAATGCTCCTCTTCAAAGCCAAATCCACCCATCCTTGAGCGTAAGCATACGCACAATAAAAAGAACCTCTCTTGTACGCTTTGAACCTCCCCCTCTTAGTGCATTCATGATAGCTGCTCGCTCCGAAGAGCCTTTCGGGGCCGTATATAGACCACCTGTAGATGCAACTGTAAAAATTGCAAACGATAGAGGGGTATTACCCTTAAAAAAGTTCCATCTCTTCTTTTGTTGATGCAGGTTCTTCGGTGTCAGATTGCCGGATCTCCCTTTTCATGCTTGGCTCTTCCAAACCTAACTGCCGATGAACTGACGGATCCACTGCCTCATTTTCTATACGTTTTGTCCCATCTATCATCTGTTTTGGAGACTCGATCGTACGCTTGATAATCTCCAAAGGAAGCAGCAGGATCTCCTTGGCTGCAGAGGTGTTGACTTGGGGCTTATCAAGCGTTCCTTTGATCGTGAGTCCTATCGTCATACTCTTGTCTTCTCCCATAAGGATATATCCGATCAATGGAATTTTCCCCACCACATTCCCTAAGGTTTTAGCGGTTCTGATCGCCAACTGAATATCAATCCTGTTTTTCTTGATATCGATGGAGCCTTTCCCTACAAGTGTCGAGGATTTCCCTTTGATATAGATAGAGTCAAAGACAATTTTTTCCCCTTTGATCATACGATATTCTGCCACCCCTTTTCTGATCCTGAACCCCTCTTGTGAAAAACCCGGATCTTGCAAGGTAGCCAGTGCCGGTAAGGTATTGATAAGCGCGATGGTGTTGTTATAGGCTTTGAAGTCTTTCATTACCCCTCCCTCTATAATGATCCTTCCCTTCATCACCTTATCTATATCTCCCGATAATTTAAGGCTGTAACGTCCCTTTTTCAATCCTTTGAAATCAATCAACGGATGTAACACTTCATCTTTGATACGCAGTGCATTGATAGAGAAGATCTCTCCTCTCTTTTCAAATTTTACGATATCACCGTCAGAACTGCCGATCGCTTTGATATTACCGTTTGGTTTCACCTCAACGTCATAACTATCCGTGACCAAAGTATACTTCTCATAGCGAAGGTTACTCTTCTCTCCCAGGATGACCAACGGATCACCTTGTTTATCAGTGATACTCCCCTCTTCCTGCTGTGTCGAGAGATAGTGAAGAAACCTTTTTAGATCGATATTGAGTTCCTTCAGTGTTACCCTTGATTTTGTTTCATTAAAATGAAGACGCTTGTCAAATGCATAGAAATCTACCCCTTTAGGTGTGATTTTCCCTGAACATGGCACCCGGGTATGACAGACACCATCCCCCTCATAAAAGAAGCAAGTATTTCGGTGTAACACACCTTGGAACGTAAACGTTTTAAAATCACCGGTAAAGATATCTGCGCTTCCGCCTTCCTGAATATAGGTTTTATCTCTAATATAAGGTTTGATCAGATTGAGATCTGCAAATGAGAACTGCGTCCTATTCTCCTCTTCACTGATAGAAAACGCCAGTTCAGGTATTTTGATATCTATCCCTTTGTGATAATCCAAAGCAATAGTGAGCTTCTTATCCTTTATCTCAAAATACTTCTCTTTTGCTTTCCCACCGCTATGAAGATAGTCAAGATCTACAGCGATCTCTGCTTGTTTCTTCCGAAGTTGCACACTTCCCTCTGCTGTACCGCTGTAGAGTTGATCTTTCAGGCGTATCTGATTTAAAGAGACAACCCCATCCTCATAGTGTACATGTCCACGCTCTATACCCAGGTCCAACTTATAGAGTTGCACCCTGGCATCCTGCATATCGACATCGATCACAGCAGTTGTCTTACCTGTTTTCAAGCGTATATCCAGACCTATCGATGCCTGCCCTGTACCGCTTTTCTGCACTACAGGTATCTTCAGATGATAGGCTTGGAGTATCTTCTGTACCGCTTCATCAAATGGTGAATCCACCTTAAGATCGAGCTTTAAACTGGTAGGCTTGTTGCCTGTAAGATCTACGATGGAGACGCTGCTGCCATCCAGTGCTTTATTCTGATAGAGCGGTCTATCCAGATCAAAGTATAAACCGCCCTTTTTATACGCCATAACAATTTTAGGGGTGTAGACACTATCCAAGCCATCTTTAAAGTTTATCTGTGCGTTGCTGAATTCAGCCAGACCCGTTAAGCTATCGATATCCAGCTTAAACTCCTGACCAGCTACGCTCCCCTTCCCTTTGAGTGATTTTAGTTGGTACTGCTCCGCCTGAATTCTCTCAACCGACCAATGTTTCACCGTTTTTGACAATGGCAAAACTTCCATCAATGGTTTCAGGTCAGGGAAGGTGTCGCTTTGAAGATCAAAACTGATACGTTTTTTGACCTTGCTTGCCGTAAATTTTCCCTGGATCCCGTACATATCGTACCGTCCCCAGGTATGAAGCCTGTCTTCATAATGGCTATAGGTAAAGTTACCTGAAAGTGTGATATTTTTTTCTTTGATATAGAGTAACGGTACCTCTGCTTCAAAACGCTTATCTATACGTTCTATTTTCCCTGCGATCTCATAATCTTTGGTATTGATATGAAGCACATTATCCGCATAGACAAGGTCAATTCTGTTATTTTCATAAATGACATCCTGCAGTGCGACATACTCAAATATTTGAAGCATTCCCTTGATACGGTCAAATGTTTTGTCTATCGAGGCAAACGATGGATTGGCTTTACTTTTTGGGATAATAATATGATGTGCACTGAGTGTCAGTTTTTTATCGAGTTTAATGTATAATCCAGAGAGTTTATACGGGCCTATATGCAGGTAGTCCGCTTTGATACCTACTTTCAGCCATACTGCAAATACTATCAAAAGCATCACAAAAAGGATAAGAGTGTTTCGTAAAAATTTTATAATGTCCCTGATGGAGAACATTCTCATTCTTTTCATTATCGCTTCCGTCTTCTATACATCACAATCCCTGCAGACACAAAAAACCATCTATGTGCCCCAGGGATCTATCACCAACATTATATCACAGCTGCATAAAAAGGGGTACGAAGTCAGTCCTATTGACAGATATATTTTAAGCTTTTTGGGGCAGCCGCAAAGCGGATGGGTTGATATCGGTGCCGAGAAGCTCAACCGTGTAGATTTTTTATACAAACTTGCCACGGCTAAAGCAAAAATGGAGGAGATCACTTTGATACCGGGAGAGACAGCTCTGCTCTTCTTTGAGGATATCGCCTCTACCCTGGATCTTGATGCAAGCAGACTGCAACACTACTACGATCAACATGCCGACTACCCTGAAGCAGGTATCTATGCCGATACCTATTACGTACCTTTTGGGATCAATGAGGAGCAGCTGATTGCTTTTCTCTTGAAAGAGTCCACCGGACAGTTTCAAAAAATCTCACAAAAAATATATGGAACCTATGATAAAAAGCAGTGGCTTAGAATCCTTACCATTGCCTCCATTATCCAAAAAGAGGCAGCCAATACTGAAGAGATGCCGCTGGTCTCTTCGGTCATCTATAACCGTATAAAGAAAGGGATGCCCTTACAGATGGACGGGACACTCAACTATGGAAAATATTCTCATATCAAAGTGACCCCGGAACGCATCCGAAACGATAAGAGCAGATTTAACACCTACAGATACAAAGGTCTGCCTCCCTCCCCGATCGGCGCAGTCAGTTTTGATGCGATCATAGCGGCGATAAAACCGGCACAGACGGACTATCTCTATTTTATGAAAAACAGACAGGGAACCCACGATTTTACCAAAAGCTATCGTACTCACCGCAGGAATATACAGAAGGCAAGATAATTTAGATCAGCAACTTCAGGTCATTCAGATCAAAAAGCAGCAGCTTCTCATCCTGATGTTGCAGTAACTCATTGGAAAAACCGCTTTTGGAAAAGAGTGCATAGGTATCAACTGGTATTCCCGACTGCTCTGCTTTAGCCATAAGTTTTCTCAGTTCGTTTTTACATACTTTACGGTCTTTGTACTTACACTCTCCCAGGATGATCTTTTTCTGGTCAGTAACAGCCAGGATATCAAACTCGCTATACTGGTTCCAGTAACTCCCTGATGCCAATACCTCAACACCTTGTTGCCCAAAATACTCTATAAGCAGTGCATTGCATAACTGTTCATACACCAGGGTACGTAACCGCTCATAATGTTTTTCAAAATTTGTCAGAAATCTCTCACCCTTCCCTGCTTCGAGCTCTTTATGATAGATTTCCACAAAGCCGAACCAAAAACGCAAAAAGGGTTCATTAAAACGCAGTTTGTCTTGTATCCGGTAGCTACGCAGATGTTTTTTGATCTTCTGTTTGGGATACGCTTTTAGCGGTGTCTCCCTTGACTTCTCAATAAAAAGGATGCCGAGATCGACAAGTTCCCCGATCACCTCTTCCCCTATACTCTCACTCAGTCTTGCTTTACGCAGTACACTATAAAACTTTCCGTCACCACTGGCCACAGCGATCAGAACTTCACGGTAAGGCGACTCAATAAGATAGGAAGGCGAGACAAGATTTTGGAATTTTTTAAACTGATCAACGAAATTTGTTTTTACCATAGTAAAGAGGTCATCGAAGAAATCCAGCTCGATATTCTCTTCTACCCCGCCGAGAATAGAAAAGTATTCCAATGACTGCTCTAGAGTAAGATAATTAAAGTAGTGGTGAAACCTTTTAAATGACGCTTTGATATGCAACCTCTATAACTTGTTTGGATAATTCTAGCATAGATGCCCTAAATTCAGATTGTTCTGCTATGATTAATTATTAAACAATACAGAGAGATAAAAATAAACATGACCCATTTTTATACACGATCAGAACAGATACAGGGGATTATCAAAGGGTTAAATCTTACCAAAACCCTTTATGTCTCTTCTATCATCATAGGTCCGGAGTTTACCGGTAAAAAATCTTTGGCAAAATCCGTTTTCCCGACCGCACCTTTGGTATCAGGCGAAAACCAGGAAGAGATCAAAACAGCACTTGCCAACTCAGACGAGTTGATCATTACCAATTTTGAAAAGATCAAAAATCAGAGTGAACTGGATTTTACCAATAAACGTATCATTGCAACCGCGAACTATATAGGTAATGCCGCGCTCATCGATGATCTTTTTGCGTTTATCTATACAATGCCGCCGCTTAGTCAGAGAGATAAGGATGTAGCGTATCTCAAAGAGCTCTATATAGAAGATGCCAAATCCACACTCATGATAGAGACAAACAGTATCGATACGGAGCATATACCGCTCGATCTTTCACTCAATAATAAAAGTCTGAAACGTTCTGTCTATACCTACCTTATCAAACATACGATGGAATCAGAAGATATCCAGGAGATACTCTATTACTATCTTCTTAAAAAGCTTGAGGGGAACGATGACTACCGGAAATATTTGGGACTGTATGAAAAACCCTTGATCAAGGCCGGACTTGAAAAGTTTGGATCACAGTTGAAACTCTCAGAGGTATTGGGTATCAATAGAAATACCTTAAGAAAAAAAATACATGAACACAACATTGACCAGGAACTGTAATGGATATCAACTTCGAACCTTTTATAGAGTGGGATAACAGTCCTTTTATTTTGTTTAGCAATGAGGGGAAGATACTTTACCTGAACCATAGTGCCGAAATTCTTTTTGGTTCGGTCAGTACAAGGGAACTCTATGATCTGACCCTTGCCTATGCATCAGCCGGATTTGGATATAAAACGACTTCACTCTCTTTAACCTATGATGCCTTTATGTTTCATGCCATTACGGTAGGGTATGAAAACGAAGAACAGATATCCCTCAGGCTCTATCATGCACCCGCTGTACAACCGAAAGCAAAGCTTCACACCGAATCATTGATAACCACGGATATCAACATTTTGCTCGAAGCGAATATCGCGCTCTTTCAGGCAGAGAACAGTAACCCCTTATCCCTGCTCACAGACCAGGACCTGCCGCTCTTCAAAATGGATCAAAACCACTTTTCAAAACTTCTGAGAAAAGTGTTTCATTCATTTAGAAGTTCTGACTCCATCGATATCTCTCTTAAACTGTTGATTGGGCAGCATATTATGATCAATCACAAAAAAGAGTCACTTGCCGGTCTTAAGATCAGTGCAAACGGACGATATGTAGAGAGTGATGATGAGATCAAAGAACTTGCCACAGAAAACCAGATCAAAGCGATCCTCAAAGAGCACTCTATACTCCTTGAAATTCCACTTATCCAATAAAAACCTTTCTCAATCACACTACTGATTAAAAATTAATCAGTAGTGTGATATAAATTAATCTAATTGCGTGCTACACTTGTACTGTAAAAAACGTAAAGGATTAAGCATGAAACAAAAATTTTCAGCTCTGATGGCATTTTTGATGCCGATCTTCGCTTTTGCAGAAGATACGCTAGACACAGGTGATACCGCATGGATGATGGTATCTACAGCATTTGTACTTTTAATGACACCGGCAGGTCTTGCACTTTTCTATGCTGGTATGACAAGAAGTAAAAATGCACTCAATACATTCTCTATGGTGATGGGTGCATTTGTACTTGCTTTCGTAGTATGGGTGGTTGCAGGTTACTCTATCGCATTCGGTGCAAGTGAAAGCGCCATGTTACAAAACTTCTTCGGTGGATTTGGTAATGTGATGTTAAGCGGTATCAACTGGACGGACCTCAGCGGAACATACCCTACCTATGTATTTATCGCATTCCAGGGAACGTTTGCTGCGATTACTGTAGCCATTGCTTCAGGTTCTGTCATCGGGCGTATGAAGTTTTCAACATGGATGGTCATCGTAGCACTCTGGGGACTACTTGTTTATGCACCTATTACACACATGGTATGGGGTGGAGACGGAGCACTTCTTTTTGATGCCGGTGCACTTGACTTTGCCGGTGGTACAGTAGTACACATGAATGGTGGTCTGGCTGGTCTGGTACTTGCTATCCTGGTTGGTAAAAGAGCTGGATATCCAAAAGTTGCGATGAAACCATTCAGTATTATCCTTACAGCAGTAGGTGCTGCACTTCTATGGTTCGGATGGTATGGATTTAACGGTGGATCTGCATTCGGTGCAAATGCTATCGCTGGTCTTGCAGTGCTTACTACAACTGTTGCAACTGCTGCAGCTGCTGTAACATGGATGCTTATTGAATGGTTTGTCTTCAAGAAGCCTACACTTCTTGGAATTGCATCAGGTATCATCGCTGGTCTTGTTGCGATTACACCGGCTGCCGGATTTGTAAGCGTAGGTGGAGCACTCATCGTAGGTATCGTTGGATCACTTATCGCCTTCTGGGGTGTGGTATCACTTAAAAAGATGCTTGGTTATGATGATTCTCTTGATGCATTCGGTATCCACTTCCTGGCTGGTCTATGGGGTGCACTTGCGACAGGTCTGCTTGCACTGAACGATCAAGACCTTCTATGGGATGGTCCGCTTAAAGCTGCTGGTGACAGAATGGGACAATTCATGGTACAACTTGAGTCAGTAGTCGTTGTTGGACTATGGACATTGATCGGTACTGTGATTGTCTTCTTCATTGCTAAAGCGATCACCGGAGGAGCAAGAGTAGATGAAGAGACTGAAGAGATCGGTCTGGATGAAGCCGTACACGGAGAGAAAGGGTTGACCCTATAAGGGTTCATCCTTGCATTAAATTCAAAGGATATATTTATGAAAAAAATAGAAGCAATCATCAAACCATTTAAACTTGAAGATGTAAAAGATGCTTTGGTAGAAGCAGGGATTGAGGGGATGACCGTCTCTGAAGTCAAAGGTTACGGTCGTCAACAGGGGCACTCTGAACTCTACAGAGGGGCAGAGTATGTCGTAGAGTTCATTCCAAAAGTCAAGATAGAGATCGTTGTAAGCAGCGACGAATACCTTGCACTGGCACTCAACGCGATCAAAGAGAACGCGAAGACAGGTAAGATCGGTGACGGTAAGATATTTGTATCGGATATCACAAAAACCATCCGTATCAGAACAGACGAAGAGGATGAGGACGCGCTGTAGACACTAGATGTGTCTATAGTAAGGACGCAAGGGCACTTTAAGTACTAGATGTACTTAAAGTAACGATGAGAGGCACTATAAAGAGTAGATCTCTTTATATGCTGACGCAAGAACGCTCTATAGAGACTAGATGTCTCTATAGTAAGGACACAAGGGCATAGTAACCTTTATCAGAAGGCTCAAAGTGGGCCTTCTGATGAAAAAACAATCAATATTCTTCAAAAACACTTAAATCATAAACCTTCCCTGTATAAAAAAACACCACTCTCTCCATACTTATTCCATACATTATAGTTATAATTACGCTAATAATCTTCATTTAAAGGTTAACGATGGAAATGAGTTATATAATAGACACCTTTTTTGCACTCTTTGCAATGACATTGATCATCTTTATGGTTCCTGGATTTGCGATGCTTGAAGCCGGATTGGTCAGAACAAAGAACGTCACTTCGGTACTGACAGTAAATGTAATGATCTATGCAGTTGCTTCCTTATCCTTCCTTCTGATAGGATATGAGATCGCTTTCGGTTCATGGGACCACCAAAACGGAATGAGTAAATGGGCTTTTTTCCTTTTCCAGATGGCGTTTGTCGGAAAAGTCGTCAACATCATGAGTGGCGGGGTCAGCGAGCGGTCACGTATCCTCCCGTTGGGACTCTTCACCATTGCAGTGGGTGCAGTGATCTATCCTGTCATTGTAAACCTTACCTGGGGTGCAAACTTACTTGAAGGAACGGTCCTGGATATCTCCGGACTTTCCGACCTGGCCGGATCCACAGTGATCCACTCGACAGGCGGTTGGGCACTGCTTGCAGCTATCCTTATTATGGGTCCTAGACGCGGCCGTTATATCAACGGTAAAGTGAAGGTCATCCCCGCTTCTAATATCCCACTGGTTACACTCGGTGCCTTCCTGCTATGGATCGGTTGGTTCGGATTTAACGGCGGCAGTGTTGGATCTATTGCCAGCAAAGAGAATGCAGATGCGGTAGCCCTTACCATTATGAATACCAATACTGCCGGGCTTTCCGGGGCAATTGCCGGTTGGCTGTTGACATACTTCAGATATAGAAAATATGATATTACTGTCTTACTGAATGGTGCACTTGGAGGCCTTGTAGCCATTACAGCAGGGCCGGACAAGTATGATATCTTTATGCCTATCCTGATCGGTTTTATCGGGGGAGCACTGGTGGTATGGGCTGTACCGTTCTTTGATAAACTGAAGATGGATGACCCTGTGGGGGCACTTTCAGTACACCTCGTCAATGGTATCTGGGGAACTTTGGCTGTCGGTATCTTTGTAGAGGAAGTAAGCATCTTGAGTCAACTCAAAGCGATCGTAGTTGTAGGTGTTATCGTATTTCCTCTATCGTTTATAACGATCTACCTAATCAATAAGATCTTTACCCTCCGGGCTGATGATGAAGAGCAACTTGAAGGGATCGATGCAATAGAGTGCGGGATTGAAGCATATCCTGAGTTCAAACGCAGTATTTAAGATATTTACCCCAACAGATTCGGAGCTGTCTTCGTTTGACAGCTTATTTGTTTTATAATTATGCAAATAAAGGAGCGAAACGATGAAAAAAATAGAAGCAATCATTAAACCATTTAAACTTGAAGAGGTAAAAGATGCCTTGGTAGAAGCAGGAATTGAAGGGATGACTGTCTCTGAAGTCAAAGGTTACGGCCGTCAACAGGGACACTCTGAACTCTACAGAGGGGCAGAGTATGTTGTAGAATTTATCCCGAAAGTGAAGCTTGAGATTGTTGTAAGCAATGACGAGTATCTTAACCTCGCGATCAATGCGATCAAAGAGAATGCCAAAACAGGCAAGATCGGTGACGGTAAGATCTTTGTATCAGATATCACAAAAACCATCCGTATCAGAACGGACGAAGAGGATGAGGACGCGCTGTAGACACTAGATGTGTCTATAGTAAGGACGCAAGGGCACTTTAAGTACTAAATGTACTTACAATAACGATGAGGACGCATTATAAAGAGTAGATCTCTTTATATGCTGACGCAAGAACGCGCTGTAGAGATTAGATGTCTCTATAGTAAGGACGCAAGGGCGCTTTAAGTACTAGATCTCTTCACGAGAGAGGCGCAATAGCACTCTGATTTACTCTCCATTTCTTATTTTTCCTCTATGTCAAAGCCTATTTTTCTCTTTATACAGATATTGACTGAGTAAATATATGATACAAATGCCGCTACTATTTTCCTAAATAGACTCATATTAAGGCCCCTATAACTCTCTATAAATCATACTTATAAAATACAATATAGCAGATAGGATATGTTGAACCTATAAACTCACATCTATTCATCTATCTATTGAAGCGGTACTAGCTATTCTTAAATACTAGTTAGGCAAAGAGATTCTATTTGATCTGCAGTCTTATAGAAAGAGAACCTATCATGTGGGGAGGCAATCATTTTCATGAACCAAAGAACAGAACAGAGTAAAGTGGATGAAACAGATACCTTCAATGCTTCCCTAACGATGTTGCAGGCATTGCAGCAATCCCATCAAAAAGAGAGGAAGGCTGAGACACTGCAGGATGCACAGGTCAGATTCCTTTACGGCAACCTACCGCTTTCGCTTATTATCAGTGCAATGCTTGCTTTGATACTTATCATTATTCAATCCTCTGTGATTCGCTATGAACTGTTATTTGGATGGTTCACGCTGATCAGTTCAATTTTATTGAGTCGCACTGTGCTCTATATTGCCTGGAAACGTTCTGCTTCTGATGGAGAGCGGGAGGATACAAGTCAGTGGTTGTTCTGGTTTCGTGTGGGGGTTTTCCTCACCGCTATTGCATGGGGCATTGGCGGTACCATGTTGACCCCTTCAGGGGATTTAGGCCATAAAGTTTATGTTTCGTTCGTACTCGCCGGCCTGAGTGCAGGAGCTGCGGCTTCACTTGCTTTCGACCGTATCTCTTTCATAGGTTTTTTATCTGCTGTTCTGGTACCTCAAATTATATTTCTAGCCAATGAAGGTGATCGTATCTCTTTCAGTATGAGTATGATGGATGCACTATTTCTCATGTTTCTACTCTCCAATGCACATAAATTCCATCTTCAGCTGAGGGAGAATTTTGCTTTACGACAGAAGGCGATCGAAAATGAACTCCAGTTACATCAGATGCTGGAGGGAAGTCCGGTCGCTGCACGTATTACAGATGCCCTCAGCGACCGGGTAGTCTTTGCCAACAAGAGTTACAGCGCTATGATAGATGCTACACCTGAGGAGGTCATCGGCCTTATTCCCTCCAGCTATTATGCCCACCCGGAGGTATATAGAGATATCGTACATAAACTCCGTAACGGGGAACATGTGATCAACAAACTGATAGAACTTCACTCCCCTGAAAATCAAAACTGGACAACCAAATGGGTCCTGGCCTCCTATTTTCCCGTGACGTATAAAAACAGACCGGCATTCCTGAGCTGGTTATATGATATCACAGACCGTAAGCTTATGGAAGACAAAGTCGAACATATGGCCTACCACGATACATTGACCGGTTTGCCGAACCGCTCGCTGATCATCGATCATCTCAAACAGGCACTCTACAGTGCTGAGCGGGAAAACAGTATGCTGGCACTGATGTTTCTGGACCTGGACAAGTTCAAGTATGTCAATGATCGGTATGGCCACCAGACCGGTGACCTGCTCTTAAAAGCTGTTGCCAAACGTATCAGCGGATGCCTGAGGAAAAGTGATTCTGTCGCACGGATCGGCGGTGATGAATTCATTATCCTTTTACCCACTGTAAAAGCAGAAAACAATGCATTGGAGATCGCGGAGAAGATCAGACATACATTGAACCAGCCATTTGTCATCGAAGAAGAGAATCTCCATATCTCCTCAAGCATAGGATTAGCTATCTACCCTAAACATGCCACGGAGGAACAGGAACTGATCAAGCGGGCAGACATCGCAATGTACCATGCCAAATCAGAAGGAAAAAACTGTGTAAAGACCTATCAACAGGCACTGCAGGAAGAAAACAGTTAAATCAGACTGTCACGTCATAGGCGCACTCTCTCCGGAAAGTTTCAGAAATTGATCACTATAGAAAATTTAAAAATGCCTCAAGCTTTTCGGCATCACTCTCGATCTTCCAGGTCACACACGCTACACCAAACTCCCTATCGTACTGAACGATACCTAACTGCTTCAAACGATAAAGTGTTTTATCCACATCACTGTAACTGGTCTCAAAAGTATGGGTGAGCTGCTTTTTATATGGCAATAGATGTGCGATGGACAACACATCCTTGACAGCCTGAGCATAGGCCCTGGCCATCCCTCCGGTCCCAAGCTTTATCCCGCCAAAGTAACGTACGATCAGTACAGCACAGTTGATCATCTCTTCACCGCGCAGGACATTGAGGGAAGGCAATCCTGCACACCCTTTGGGTTCTCCGTCATCGCTGCTGTTCTCTACGATCTGATCGTATTCATTAAGATAACGCAGTGCATACACTACATGATTGGCTTTGGGGTTTTCCGCTTTCAACCTCTCCTGTAGCCCTTCAAATTCATCGATTGGAACAAGATAGGTAATAAACTTGGACTTGTTCACCTCGGTGAGAGATTCTCTGCTACTTTGCAGTGTCTGCATGACACTCCTCTACACTCTTGGCTATGAACTCAACAAATGCATCACTCTCATTCATACACTCTGCTACGATAAAATCCTCATACTTGATCTTCTCTGCAATTTCACGTGCCTCTATATCCAGTTCAAAAAGCGTCTCTGAGTTATCAATCGTAAATGCCAGCGGATAGATAAGGACTTTTCTGTTACGCGGGTTACGTATGGTATCTGTCAGTGCAGGCTCCAACCACTGTTGTGGCCCTACTTTTGACTGATAAGCAAGCTTGATATCCCTAAAGTGTATCCCCTCAACCTCAAGATAGGTCTTAAGTGCACTTACATTGGCCTCTACTTCTCTTTGGTAAGGATCACCTGCCTGAATGATACTCACAGGCAGACCATGTGCTGAGAGTATAAGATCATACTCCCTGCTCTCCTTTTCTCCAAGCGCCTCTTTGATCTTCTCAGCACTCGCTTTGATATAGGCAAGATCATCATAATAGTGCTCTTTGACAAATGTAATTTTAGGATGATAGTCTAACGCTTCACATGCCTTGAGTACATCTTCATAGGAGGAGAGTGTAGTCGTTGTCGAGTACTGTGGATAGAGCGGGAACAACAGTATCTCTTCTATACCCTTTTCTTTACATGCTTGAAGTGCAGGCAGTGCAAAAGGCGGGACATACCGCATTACAGGATAGATAGGCATATCCAGCTTAGGGCTTAACTTACGGATAAGTTGCATAGTCAACTCATAAAGTGGTGACTTTCCTCCCAACTCTTCATAGGTTTCTTTGGCTTCGTTCAACCTTTTTTTAATGATAATAGTGCGAACGAGAGGACGTACCAGCGGGTTGGGTATGATATTTTTATCACTAAACATATTGTATAAAAAGAGCTTCACTTCATTCAAGTTGTTAGGGCCACCCATATTAAGAAGAAATAGTGCCTGTTTCATATTACCGTCCTTGTAAATGTGGTGTATTTTAACATAGAGAGTGTAAAATTACTTTAAGACTAACAGATAAAGGTAAACTATGATCATTATTCCTGCACGCATTGGTTCGAGCCGTTTTCCCAATAAAGTTTTAGCTGATATCGGCGGTATTCCTATGGTTGTACGTACAGCAATGGCTGTACAAGATATAGATACAGTATGTATCGCTACAGACGCACAAGAGGTAATCGATATAGCAAAAGAGCATGGTATCAAAGCGATTCTGACTTCCCAGGAACATCAAAGCGGTACAGATCGTATCTATGAAGCAGCACAAAAGCTTGGACTGGATGAAAAAGAGATCATCATCAATGTACAGGGAGATGAGCCGTTCATTGAAACAGATGTCGTCAGAGCGATCTATAATCTTACAAGAAAAAACAGGGATAATAGAGAGATCATGATGAACTCATGCTATAAGTCTATCACGAATCCGGAGGCAGATGATCCAAATATCGTTAAAGTCGTAACAGATACCGATGATATTGCACTTTATTTCTCCCGTGCAAAGATCCCTTATCCCAGAGATCATCACTTTGACGACTATAAAGGTCACCTAGGCATCTATGGGTTTACCATGCACTCCCTGGAGACATTCTGCAGCCTCAAAGACTCTTCACTGGAACATATAGAAAAGCTTGAACAGCTCAGAGCACTTTATCATGGATATAAAGTGGCAATGATAGAAGTAGAGACGGAAAGTTTTGGTATAGATACACCGGAAGATTTAGAAAGGGCGATTAAGCATCACCGACTCTAAACTACCTTTTCCTTGCGAAAAGGTAGTCTCGTTTAGCGTGATTATTTCACTGCTTTTTTATTTCACTGCTTTCCCGAGATCCCACATCGGCATAAAGATACCCAAAGCCATCAAGAGTACCAGTCCCGCAATAAAGAAGAGCATAATCGGTTCCACATACGCTGCAAGGTTATCAATAAGATCCTGGAAACGCATATCGTAGTAATCCGTTACCTTATCAAGCATTGCATCAAGCTGACCACCGGCTTCTCCCGCCTTAATCATCTGTAAGAGCATGTTTTCATACAATCCGGTCAAGTCAAACGCTTCTGCCAGGTTCATCCCCCGACCGATATTGACATTTACACTTTGCAGTTGTTGCTTTATCGCTAGGTTATCCACCATTCCAACTGCTGTTTCCAACGCTTCATTCACAGGAATACCGGCTTTCACCAATTCACCGAAAACCAAGTTGTATTTATGCATTGTAGCAAGGAATATCGCTTTATTGATCAGATAAAACTTGGGATGAATCATAATCCTATCTACCTGATATTTGAAATCAGTGTTATTTTTATAGAAGAAGATTCCTGTATATATCAGTCCGAATAAGCCCATCAGTATATAGAGACCATAGTTTGAGAAAGCATATTCCAGAAAAAGTAGTACCTGTGTAGGTACAGGAAGTTCAGTGTTAAATCTTTCAAAAATATCTTTAAATTTTGGGACCACCACCATAATCAAGATAGTAAACGCAATCGCCATAGCGGCAAGTGTGATCAAAGGTGTACGGATGGCCTTTTTGAATTTTGCCGTATTGTCTCTGATATTTTCCAGAATATCGGCTAGCTTATGATAGGATTGCGAAATATTACCGGTTCTTTCACCCAGTTCCGTCATTGCTAGCGCTACATGACCAAACTCGTTTTTAAACCGTGAAATAGAGTCAGTCATACTGCTACCGGCATTAATATCATTATTCATCGTTGTATAGATCTCTTTTAATGATTTATTTTCCGTATTCTCGGCAACATCTCTTAACGTATCATTGATCGGTATCCCGGCATCCGTCATAACCGCGATCTGTCTGATCGTTGATATCTTATCATTAAGCGGAATCTTTTTCTTAAATGATTTCGTGATATTTGTCATCAAATCGCTTATCGTATCCTCAAGAGGTGCGGCAGTCTGTTCAGCCCTCATGACTACGGCAAGCGGATACTTCTGTTTTGCTGACTGGATCGCTGCCATTTTATTCATGCTTTTGATAAGCTCTTTACGCTTTTTACCTTTTTCCATGATCGTAACATTAAAATAATTCATTACAGCCTCGCTACTCTATAGATTTCATCAATGGTTGTTATGCCTTGAAGTGCTTTACTTACACCGTCCTCAAACATATTTACAAATCCTTCTTCAATTGCCTGTTTGGTCAACTCCTCTTTTGAGGCGTTCGATGCAATCATTCTTTGCATTTTATTACTCACGATCAATACTTCAGCGATCATTTCACGTCCTGCGTATCCACTCTGTCCACACTCTTTACACCCCTCTCCTTTATAAAAAACGGGGTTTTCAGGTAAATACTCTTTGAGACCTTCCACAAAATGTGCCGGCAGTGTCGCTTCTACTTTACAGTGCGTACAGATCTTACGTACCAGCCTTTGCGCCTGAATGGCGACCAAGGCACCACTTACAAGATACTCTTCAATCCCCATATCCAGTATCCTTGTCACCGCTGATATTGCATCATTTGTGTGCAGGGTCGAAAGCACAAGGTGACCGGTCAATGCTGCCTGTATGGCAATACGAAGCGTCTCCTGGTCCCTGATCTCCCCGATCATAATCTTATCGGGATCCTGTCTCAGTATGGATTTCAGGGCAGTCGCAAATGTCAATCCCACATGCGGTCTAACAAGGACTTGTTGAAGACCAGCCATCTGGTACTCAACCGGATCTTCAACGGTGATGATCTTGTCCTTAATATCCTTGATTGCATTCAAAGCACCGTAGAGTGTCGTTGTCTTACCTGATCCTGTCGGTCCGGTTACAAGTACGATTCCGTACGGTGCTTTAATCGCTTCGGAGAACCTGTCATAACAGAGTTTACTCATACCTGCATCTTCCAGTTTGATCATCGCTTTTGATTTATCCAGGATCCTCAATACAATAGATTCTCCATCAATCGTCGGAAGTGTAGAAACCCTGAAATCGTAGGGTTTATTAGAGACTGTTGCAGAAAATCTACCATCCTGTGGTTTTCTCTTTTCTGCAATATCCAAGTTGGACAAGAGCTTCATACGCGAAGAAAGCGGATTAAAAATATCTTTATCAAAAGTAAAACTCTGTCTTAACATACCATCTATACGGTCTCTGACAATACAGCTCTTTTCAAGGGCTTCGATATGAATATCACTTGCTCCGGCATAAATTGAATTTCTCAAAATAACATCGATCAACTTCAAGACCGCCGGGGACTCACCCTCTTCTGTATCACTTTCCTGTGCGAGATCCTTTCGAATATCATTGACCAACCCTTTTACGCTCTCGTTAATTTCCAGTCGTTGGAGATGGGCACGAATCTGCTTCGGATTGGTAATCGCTATCTTAATAGGTTTTTTGGGAAATAATCTTTGTATCGCATCCTGTGCGGCCATATCCAACGGATCATCAAAAACAATATGTACACTGAGGTCTGTCTCTTCTAAAGGTATGATATTATATTTTATAAGCTGTTTATAGGGAAGCTTGGAAAACAGTTTCATATCGATCTCAGATTCATCCAGGTCGACATAATCAACATTTAACGCTTTTGCAACCTGTTTAATGATAGGAACAATATCTATCCCTTCGATTTTTTCCAAATGGGACAGATTGATAGTCCCCTGCCTAATCTTTTTGGCCAGGAACTCTTCTACAGCATTCAGCTCAATCATCCCTTCATTTACAAGATTTGCAAATGAAATCTTCTTAGGCGGACGACTCTTCACAAGTGCAGATATAGCATCTTTTGTAATGAGATTTTCACCAAGCATCATCTCAATGAGTTTAACCATTCACATCCTCCTGACAGAACTTTTTAGTATAACATAATCGTGAGATAAAACCAGAAATGCACTTTCTCATTTTATCTTTTCCAATAACCTTCTGGCTTCCAATGAATTTGATTTTCCGATATAGGAGTTCAAGACTTTGATCGCATCATTTTTCTGTCCCAGTTTTGCTTTTGCATGTGCAAATAAGAGCCAACTCTCTTCTATGGAACTATCGACTTTATTCGTCTGTAGTGCCCAATACTCAGCTTTTTTGTACTCACCTCTATTAAAATAACTTTTTGCCAGAAACAGCGAATCATCCGCGTCATGCGTTTGATAAAAACGTCTCTCAACATCTTTGTAGGCAGTGACACTGGATGTCTCCAAAATATCCAGGTGCATTTTTTTACTTGAGCTTTCGTCTTGAGGGGAAGATAGATCAGCTTTCTTTACGTTATCTAAAGACTCTACCTCTTCTAAAACAGGCTCCTTCATCGCACTATCATATGGCTTTGGTTTCTCCTCTATGATGATTTGAGGAGCCTTGGAAACCTTCAGCGTTTGTTTCACTCTCTCCGGTGTTGCCGTCTGAGATTTCTCCTCTGTAACCGATTGATTGGACTCTATTGAAGCTACATGTTCGGTAGGAGCATGCGTCATTTTCTCTTTCGTTACGCTATTGAAGATATCTTTCACTTTACCATTCAAAAAATCATTAAAATAAAGCGTCAAAACCGATGCAACACACAGAATGATAAAAACAGAAAAAATATAAAATGGCCGTTTCTTCTTTTTATTGTAAGCAACCCATTCTTTCTCCAGCTTCTCTATATCATACATCTATATATCCTAGTTTTAATGCAGCCATTTCAATAATTTTTTTAGAGAGTCTGTCATACTGTACTTTTGAAGGCTCATGCGTATCATAATATTCACAAATCTCAAATATGGTGTAAAATAACTTATTACACTCTCTAAAATTTCCCCTGGTGAATGTATGTATCATTTTCATCTCTTTTTCTTTAATACTGTTTGCCACTTCAAACAAATTCTTCTTAAGAAGCTTCTTATGTACATAGGCTATCTGATCCTGCAGAGTAGCATTCTTCAACTCTATCACTTCCCAAATTCGAGACTGAAAATGCTCTTTTGCGATAAGATCCTCATCCTCTGTTTTATGTAGAGAAACAATAAACTTTACAGACCTTGTATCAGAAAGCAATCTGATTTTTTCCATCATCTCAGCACCGTACATCTGAGCCTCATCCAGTAAAATGACGATCTCTCTCTCACCTCGTAACCCTTTACAGTAATTTACCAGTGAGGAAAAATTGATATCTGTATTAGCTGGAAGTGCTTCTTTTGTAAGTGCTTTAAAGAGCTTATGAAAGAACTCCTTCTCATTAGTGGAAGGGGTCTCAAAGTAGTGTATTTCTCTCTCATTCTTCAGCTTTTCTGCTATACGATTAAGAAGAATACTTTTCCCCGTACCGGGACGGCCAAAGAGTAGAATCATCTTCAATGGCTTTTCTATACTGTGTTGTAGTTGTTTAAATGCTGATACTGAAGTACTCAAATCAATGTAGTCATCGACATCAATTGAGTCGATGAATACATTTTTGGCAATTTCATATCTACTTTTCATTCAGTTTAGTGTATCCGAGATCTTTCAATGACACATCTTTTGCCTGGTTCACCACATGCGGAGTAATGATCAATACAAGCTCTTCAACTTTATTGATTTTTTCCTCATATTTAAATGCATGTTCCAAAAGCGGAAGGTCACCCAGGAGTGGAACTTTATTGGTATTGTAACCGGTTTTTGAAGAGATCAGACCACCGAGTACGGCATGCTGTCCATTCTTCACCGTAATGACTGATGCGATCTGTCTTCTTACCAAATCCGGTGGAATCGCACGGACACCGGCATCTGATGCAACCTGCTCAACAGTATCAGATACCGATGGGTTGATTTTGAGTGTGATCATCCCATTTGAAGAGATCTCAGGTGTGATATCAAGAAGTATCCCCGCAAATACGGAATCAACGATCTCGCCTTCAGCTGCAACTGCTCCTCCACCGGAACTTGCTGTACTGCTTGATTTGATCTTATAGAAAATTTCTTGTCCTACAGAGATCAAAGCCGGCTGATTGTTCAATGTCATTACTCTTGGACTTGAAATTGACTTCACATCCCCCTGTGTACCCAGGAATTTTACTACTTCACTGACATCTGTCTGCCCCGTAAGAATCAGTGCATTTGCATTTCTTGGGGTAACACCACTTGCATATCCAAACTCAGTGATACCGTCATCGACATCATATTCAATGGAATTGATGTTTTTTTGCGCAAACAACAACTTATTGATCGTCATATCCTGAAGTGTATAAAGCTGACTCCAGTCAACCCCTGAAGTCGTACTGTCATCAAAGGTAACAGATAAGATTCTTACATCAATTAGAACTTGAGACTTGAGTTGAGTCGTCAATTCTTTCACATAATGTGCAACTCTTGAAATCTGTTTCTGCGTACCCGTCACAGTGATCATACCTGCATCTTGGTTAACAATTGGCGCTACCGGGTTATATTCCCAAACTTTTCCGTCAGGGCCAACCCATGTATCACCGTTTCTTGTATAATGTGTACTTCCATCAGAAGCACCTATCAGTATACGCTGAACCTCTTTCTCAACATTCTGCCAGAACATAAACTCATCGTTGCTCTCGATAGAGATCCCAGTTCTCGAGTCGCTTACCGCACTGCCGCCAGAACCTTGTGATCCCGAACTTACTGATGAACTGTTAGGATTGGCGATTGTAACATTTGCCGTACTTGTCCCTTTTCTTGCTCCAGAAATGTAGTGGATTCTAAATGTTTTCGTAATAAGATAAGAAATTTTAAGTTTGTTACCAACCAAAGTATAATAGAGATCATTATCCTTCAAAATTGTATTGAGAAAACCTCTCAATGTACTATTTTTCAGTTTAACATAATATAACTTTTTATTCATTCGCATCTTAGCCGCATCATCATTCACAATGACAGTTAAGCCACATGTATCAGCAAGATTTTCTATTACATCACTGATAGATAATTGACTATCTATCGTCACAGAAAACAGTTTTGAAGAACATCCCTCTTCCGCTATTGCACTATTCATACCAAACCCTATTATGAATGCTACAATTAAAAAAAGTTTGGTCCTTACTTTCTCTATTCTTCTCATCTTACTTCCTTTCTTCTATCTGGATAAAACTATTTCCACTTTCGGTAAGAAACAGTTTTTTAATATTATTTCCATTACGTAACACTACACCTCTTTTTCCAATATATTTCAGTGTATAACCCATAACTTTCTCCTCTAACCCTACCCATCCATCATTGATGTAGGCCTTACCATTGACTATGGCATGTAACGTGAGTTTAGCCTCTGACTTTTCAGGGATGACAAAGGTAGTCACTTCATCTTCATTCTCTTCCAACCTTACAAACGGTTCTTTCGTCTCTTGCAGTGTCTCGAGTTGTATACCCTCTCTTTGTTCATGTATCTGGGCAACCATCTTTTCAATTTGCTGTACTGAAAGGTCAGCAAAAGCAGCTAAGCTTAATACGGTAAAACCTATTGCTATCTTTTTCATTAGTGATTAATCCCCCATACAGAAATATTGATATCTGCCATAATATCAGATGAGTTATTATCTAAAGAGAATTGCGTAGCGTAAATATCAGTAACAAGTTTATTTTGTTCAATTTCATTCATAAACTTGACAATACTTTTATAATCACCTTTACACCCTACACCAATCTCCAGTACATATCCAAAACTACCCTTGTTATCAACATATTTATTGGTAATGTATTCAACCTCAACATTTTGCACTTCAGCCCGATCCGTAATTGAATTCAGGAATCTGGACCAGCTTCTTTGGTTGAATAGCATATCCGAGAGTTTATCAAGGCTGTTATTGATAAACTTAATATTGGAACTGATCTTCACGATCTCCAGGTTTTTCTGTTTAATATCCCTATCATATTTCTTTACATAGTAATCACGATCACCATTCACTGTAATTGAATCTAGATACGTATTATTATTTTTTAGCGTTTTCTCAATGCTCTTTTTTGCTGTTTCGCTTTTTTTATACATCGACTCTGTTGCAGGAAGTAAAAAAGCATATGCCAAATAAGCAATAATACCCGCTACCCCCAGAATAACCATCCATTTTTCACTCTCTTTCTTGGGAGCGAAATACTCATCCAATGCTTCTAATTTATCTTCTATATATTTCATTTCAAATCCACCTTCAGCATACCTTTGTAGTAGTTACTCTCCGGGTCTTTTTCAATCAATTCGATATCTATCTGATCTATTTCCTGAAAATGGTTATCAGAGATATACTTAATCAACTCTGTTAATTTTCTATCCTCTGAACTTACCAGTGATAACCATACGGTATCATTGTCACTTCTCATATGCTCTACATGTACACCGTATTTGTATAGCTCTTCAGCCATTGTGTGAAAAATACCTGATTTCAAACGGTAATTCACCTTCTTGTCATAAATAGAAGTGAGGGTTTTAGTTTTGGCCTGGTAGGTTGCTGACAGTTTGGCAATCTTATCATCCAGCTCAGTAATCACAGCTTTCTTTTCTGCCAGAACTTTTTTATACTTCTGTGCTTCCTTCGACACTTTGTCATTCTGAAGGTTTAGTGCATAGATACTTGCATCATTGATATAAGAACCTATCAGATAGGTCAAAGGCCAAGCGAGACCAACTGTAATGGCTGCAAATGTACTGATAATAAATTGTCCACTTGCCCTGTTGACAAATGATGGCGGACGAGGGTATCTTGTCAGGTTGACAATCGATGATTCATCTTCCAAGTAATCAAACGTATTTAAAAGCATGAGGTACTGAAGCTGATCAGTGTACCACTCTTCACACTCTATTTGATAGTTAAAGTTGAACTCTGCAGATTGGAGTCCAAGATAGTTCTGACTATAGTCATCTAGTCCTATAATCGGTCCGCTGGCGGTACCTATGAACATCTGGTCTATACGTTCCAGCTCAAATGCTCTCTTCGCATAGATGATAATATCATTGATAGTGATAAAGACCTCACCGAAGATCTTCATCAGATTTTCCTGATATCCTTCCCTGGTCGTTTTCAGCCCTTCCTGCTCCAAAACATTATAGAACTCTTTCTCTTCGATCTGTTCACCGATCAATTCACAATATTTATTGTAAATCACCTCAAGAGAGAAATCTATAGATTTTGAATAGAGAAACTCACCGTTATGGTAGAGTGTCACAAAGGCATCAAACTTGGTAAAGTAGACAAAACATTGAGTACCGTTATCATCCAATATCTCTTTTTTATAAAGCGCTTTATAGAGTAACGGTGCAGGGGTAAGAAGATCAATATATTTGGTCTCTTCTTTAATAGGGAGAAAATTGTTATCTAATGTCTCAGGTTCCACTGCAAAGATATGAAACTCTCTCTCTTCACCGGACTCCGGGGTCTCAGTATATGAGATAAGATAATCTTTAGCCTGATCAAGCCCCAACTCTTCATATGCTTTGATGTCAATGATATCCGGGATATCCTCCTCCGGGATACTACGACTGATATAAACAGTTGTTGTAATCAAATCTTTGTTACTGATATAAGAGGTAATAAAGTTTGAAGTATTATAGGCAAGTTTTTTCAATGGTTGGAAAGTATTATCTTTAAACTGATAATACTTCCCGCCATAAGCATTTAAAGTAACAATATTTTTTATGGTCGACTGCGACGAACTTTTTTTCAAAAACATTTTAAACTTCCTTGTATGTTAAACAATTATATATGTCTTAATATTAAACTTGTCTTATAAAGCCTTGGAAGTTTCCTAAAAATTGTATATTTTTTAATACAAGCTTAAAATACATAACCGAACGATTCTAGGTCGTCTCTGTTTTTGCTCCATCCTTTTTTCACGGCTACATGGAGATCCAGATAGATTTTCTTCTGTGCGAACTCTTCAAGGTGCTCTCTAGCTAACTTTCCTACACGCTTGATCCCCTCTCCTCTTTTGCCGACAATCATCCCTTTTTGGGTATCCTTTTCGACAATGATCGTTGCGTAGACCCGGTCTATATTGTCAGCTTCATCTATCTTGTCGATGATTACATCGCTCTCATAGGGGATTTCATCGCTCAGGTTTTCAAAAATTGATTCTCTTATCAACTCTTTGTAGATATCACGTATATTGTCTGTCGTAAGCAGTTCCGGATCGTAGAGGTATGGGGACTCCGGCAGATACTTTACGATCTCATCAAGCAGTTGGTCTCTTCCTACTTTTTTATTGACAGAAAAAGGGATAATGGCTTCAAATCTATCCTGATACTTCTGGTACTCTCCGAGTTTTTTCAGGATATCCCCCTGTTTGGCATGATCTATCTTCGTAAGTACGACAATATGTTTGATACCTTTGGACTCACTCATCTTCAGGAACTTCTCATACTCATCCAGTCTGTCCGTCACAGGTGCAAGAAAAACAATGAGATCAGCATCTCCCATGGCCTTCAGGGCTTCATCAAGCATGAACTCATTAAGCAGTTTCTCTTTTTTATGGATACCCGGAGTATCCACGAAAATGATCTGTGCACCTTTATGCATCTCTATAATGTTCATACGCTTGCGTGTCGCCTGGGCTTTTTTGGAGACCATTGCAAGTTTCTCTCCCACAATGTGATTCAATAATGTACTCTTTCCCGCATTGGGACGCCCTACTACCGCTACGAAACCCGCTTTTGTCTTTTCTTTAGACATCATTTTTATCCTTAAGGTGACTTCTCACTTCTCTCTGTCCGGTCAAATAAACTGTACGCACTTGACACTCTCTTTTATAGTATGTAACGTGTAGCATCTTCATCCTCTACGACGCTGCCGATCTTCTCTTCGATCAAAGTTTTCCCGATCGATACTTCCTCTCCTGCATACTCGTCTGCACTGAAGCTGATCTCTTCAAGTACCTTCTCCAATACGGTATGTAGACGTCGTGCACCGATATCTTCTGTTTTCTCATTGGCAGTCAATGAGTAGTGTGCGATCGCTCTCAGTGCCTCTTCTTCAAATTTCAAAGAGACGCCTTCTACATCCATTAATGCCTGATATTGCTTGATCAATGAATGTTTCGGTTCTGTCAGGATACGATAGAGCGTCTCTTCATCCAGACTGTTCAGTTCGACTCTCAATGGAAATCTCCCCTGCAGTTCAGGGATCAGATCACTCGGTTTACTCAGGTGGAAAGCACCCGCAGCGATAAAGAGTATATGGTCCGTCTTGACCATCCCCAGTTTCGTCTGTACAGTAGACCCTTCAACGATAGGCAGGAGATCTCTCTGTACCCCCTCCTTGCTTGGATCTTGTCTGCTCTGTGCCGAAGCAGAGACGGCAATTTTGTCTATTTCGTCCAGAAAGATGATACCGCCTTTCTCCACCTTCTCAAGAGCCAGCGTTTTTAACTGTTCTTCGTCCAGCAGCTCCTGGCTCGCTTCAGACTCAAGGATCTTCTTCGCATCTTTCACCGGAAGTTCTTTTTCACTCCCTTTCTTTCCGTATGCACCAAGCACTTTGACGATAGACTCTTGTACCTGGATCATTTGAGGAGGGAGACCGTCATCCGAGAGTGTCGGATGGTCCGGGACCTCTACTTTTACCAGCAGATCATCCAGTTCACCTTTTTCAAACTTCTCCTGCATCTTGGCAAACGCTTTCTCATAATCCGCTTTTTTCTCTTCACTGGCACCGGAAGGAAGAGGTGGAAGAAGCTTTTCGATGATCTTGTTCTCTACATAATTGGCAATCTTCTCTTGATTCTTCTCATTCTCTTCTTCTCTTACCAAAGCGAGGGATGTCGTGGCAAGGTCACGTACCATTGACTCTACATCACGTCCCACAAACCCCACTTCCGTATATTTACTCGCTTCCACTTTGATAAAAGGCAGGTTCATCATTTTTGCCATACGTCTAGCAATCTCCGTCTTCCCTACCCCGGTACTTCCTATCATCAAAATGTTTTTCGGCACAACATCATGCTGCATCTCTTCATCCAGCTGCATGCGTCTATAACGGTTTCTGAGTGCAACTGCTATGGTTTTTTTCGCATCTTTTTGACCGATTACATACTTATCCAGATACGCTACGATCTCTTTAGGTGTCAACTTATCCACTAATCTCTTCCTTATAGTTCTAAGATTTTAATATTGGTATTGGTGTAGATACAGAGTTCCCCCGCAATCTGCAGAGACTCTTCTACCAGTGTTCTTGGATCAAGTTCGGCATGCTTATCCAACGCTCTGGCTGCGGAGATCGCATAGTTTCCGCCCGAACCGATCGCTGCGATCTTTCCATCCTGCGGTTCTACCACATCCCCTGTTCCGGAGAGGATAAAGATATGCTCTTTGTTGAGTACGATCATCATCGCTTCAAGCTGACGCAGGTGTTTATCCTTACGCCACATCTTTGAAAACCCTATCACGGACTTGAAGAGATCGCCTTTGTACTCAGAGAGCTTGGCTTCGAACATATCAAAAAGATTAAATGCATCTGCCGTGCTTCCTGCAAATCCTGCCAATATACTTCCGTTGTAAAGCGTACGTATCTTGGTCGCATTCCCTTTGAGTACCGTATCTCCGAATGTCACCTGGCCATCACCGCCGATCACCGCTTTGCCATCGCCTTTATAGCCCAGTATCGTAGTTGCTTCAAACATCTATACCCCTACTATCTCTACTTTGAGTGCAGCGTGGATACCGTGACCAAGCTTTGTATCGACAGTGTGAATACCAGCAGACTTGATCGCTTTTTTCAAGTTGATATTTTTCTTATCAAGTTCGATATTCATCTGCTCCAACACCGCTTTTGCGATATCACCATTTCCCACAGATCCTTTGATCCCTACAGGTGCAGCCTCTTTTTCGATCTTGATCGTAGCAGCCTCCAGTGTGATCTTCTCTGCTTCAAGTCTAGCGATTTCATCAGCCAGTTCCTGAGCCATACGTGCCTGCTCAGCCTTCCACTCCTCAACCACTTCCGGAGTTGCAAGCTTTGCCAAACCTTTCCCGATCAGAAAATTCTGACCATATCCGTCTTTTACCTCTTTGATCTCACCGGCGCTCCCGAGTGATTTTACCTCTTTTATCAATAATACTTTCATTTTATAAATTCCTGTTAAGTCTTAAAATTGCATATATTTTATCAAAGTTTTACTAACACATAGTAAAATGCCATAAAAGCCAATTGCAGGATAGCCTATGTTTCAAGAATTCAAACTCAATCATTTAGAACAATTTCCAAAAGATCTGGAAGCACTTTTAAATAGACAACGACAAGAGATCAAATCTATCACTGATTCTGATGCAGTGAACTACAATGAGGTACTTAAACCCTTGCAGGATCTTGACGAAGAACTCGGCCTTTTCTTTACCCCCCTCTCACACCTCAACAGTGTTATGAACTCCGAAGAGACACAGAAAGCCTATGAAGCCTCTCTCCCTCTGCTTTCAAAGTTCAGTTCCGAAATGGCACAAAATGAAGCCCTGTTTAGAAAGATAGAAGCGATCAAAGCGGATTCAAAAGAGGCGAAAAAAGTGCTGGAACATGAAGTGAGAGGCTTTGTACTCTCAGGGGTCAATCTTCCCGAAGAGAAGAAAAAACGCATGGAAGAGATCAGTCTCAAGCTCTCTGAACTCTCCAACCAGTTTTCACAAAATCTTCTTGATGCGACCAATGCCTATGAACTTATCATCGAAGATGAAAAGGATGTTATGGGCATGCCTCAGTCTGATATCGATGCAGCCAGAGAGGAGATCGATGGAAAGAGTCTCTATAAATTTACACTTCAATTTCCCAGTTATCTTGCCTACATGACGTACGGACCGAACAGAGAATACAGAAAAGAGCTCTCTAAAGCCTATGCGACAAGAGCACCTGAGAATGCAGAAGTGATCGATCAGATACTGGCCCTCAAATATGAAAAATCACAACTCCTGGGCTTTAGCTCTTACGCTGAGTATGCACTGGAGACACGCGATGCAAGTCACGAAGATGATGTCATCACATTCTTAAATGATTTGGCAGATGCTGCCTTGCCTCAAGCCAAAAAAGAACTTGAAGAACTACGTGACTATGCGAAACGTGTAGACGGTATCGAAGATCTTGCAGGATATGATGTAGGCTACTATTCGGAAAAACTGAAAAAAGAGAAGTTTGACTTTGATGATACGATGACCAAACCCTACTTCAAACAGGAGAAAGTTTTAGAGGGGCTCTTGTACATCGTTTCGGAACTTTTCGGTGTCACCTTTAAACCTGCAGAGGTACCGACCTGGCACACCTGTGTAAAACCTTTTGACATCTTCGAAGAGGGCAAACTCTCCGGACGTATCTACTTTGACCTTGAAGCGCGTAAAGAGAAACGCGGAGGGGCATGGATGCATGACTGGGAGACACATTATGTTGACAGCAAAGGAGAGCTACACCTTCCATCGGCTTTCATCGTATGTAACTTTTCGCCAACAACAGATAAGGCACCCTCACTGCTGAGACATGATGATGTGGTAACGCTCTTTCATGAGATGGGACATGCTATCCACCACCTGTTTGGCAAATGTAAAGAGCGTTCGGTCTCAGGGATCAACGGTGTGGCATGGGATGTAGTGGAGTTCCCTTCACAGTTTTTGGAGAACTTCGCTTATGAAGCGGCTATCCTCAAACGTTTCGGTTTCCATTATGAAACGGATGAGCCTATCTCAGATGAACTGATGGCAAAAATCAAAGAGACAAAAAACTTCCAGGCAGCCCTCGGTATCCTGCGTCAGGTGGAGTTTTCTCTCTTTGACTTTGTACTGCACCAGGACCTCTACCAGGGTGAGGAAGTACAGAGCTTACTCGATGGCATCAGAGAAAAAACCTCTCTGCTCAAACCGCCGAGTTATAACAAATTTCAACATGGGTTTTCACATATCTTTGCAGGAGGGTATGCGGCGGGCTACTACAGTTATAAATGGGCTGAAGTACTCAGTGCCGATGCTTTTTTCTCCTGTCTGGATAATGAATCAGGATTTGACAAGGAACGTGCAAAAGGGTATAAAGAGTATATACTCGCAAGCGGCGGGGCAGTTGAGATGTCTGAACTCTATGAAGAGTGGCTTGGACGAAAAGCAGATGTCAAAAGTCTGATAAAACTCTATGAGATCATCTAAGGAGTAGTTATGAAAGCGTATGGTTCTCTTTTTCTCAGCATTATCGCTATCTTTCTTTTACTCGCTGCGGGAGCTTACTTCAGTAACACCTTTGAAGAGCAGAGAACCTTTCTTGAACTCTTTTTTCTTGCAGGGGCACTCCTCTTTGTCTTTTCAATACTTGTGATCTTCTCTGCCATCGGATTCAAATCGTTTGCACTCTTTTTGACACTCTTTGCAACGATCGTATTCGTCGTATTCGGTATCGAAGGTACACTGCTGGTGGTCGGGATGACCTACTTTTTCTGGGGATCGATCTTTGCGATGGAGGTACTGCTTTTTTACAATGGCGTGGTCAGTGCCCAAAAATGGTTTGAAGAGCGATATACCTTCAAGAGCTTTAAAAATGAATACTACGCTTTCTATCCGATGATGTTGATGCTTTATCTCTTACTGGAATGGGTACCCCACTTCTTCTACAGAGAAAGGTTGCTCAAGTTCTCACCCTCCAGGGTCCTGGAGGTCATGAAGGATATTTTAAAACCCGCATAGAACCGAAACGGCAGGTCACTTTACGACCCGCCCTCTCCTTCTTAATAACTCAGACATTTACCACGATACCCCCACTTGACGATGATGCCTCTCTTATCTGTTTCCAAAAAGAGTTTACAGGTGGAAGTCACCGTCTGGTAGTGATACCCTACCGTGCTGTAGCCGTAATACCCATACCCCATCACAGGACCTACCGGTACACTATCTACCCTTGAACGTTCATAGACATAGACTTTGTTCTTATTGGGAAGGCTGAATGTTGAGTCGGGATAACCGATCTTCGCAATCAAAGCTGTGATATCTTTCCCTACCCATCCGTCATACCTCTTCACAAAGTTCTCATGCGTAGCACAACCGCTTAAGATCATCATTAACCCGATTACTATCGGCGCAAAAAGCTTTTTCATGGAGATACTCCTTTGTTGTATTTTTTAGATTATACTACATTTGTGTGTATGAAGTGTAAAGCCAGAAGAGTGTTAAAATGTAAAAAAGGGATAAAAAGAAAAGAGGAGGGGGAAAAGAGAGAACTACTCGTTCTCTGTCTTTTCACCGATCATAGCGGCGATACGCTCCGGCTGTTTTTTCCCTTCGATGATAAAACGAAGTGCATTCAGACGGATAAAGCCTTCAGCATCAGCCTGGTTATATACTTCATCCTCTTCGAATGTCGAGTGTGCTTCTGAGTAAAGTGACTCATCAGAACTTCTACCCACTACGATGACATTACCTTTGTAAAGTTTAAGTTTTACTTCACCGTTAACTGTCTCTTGTGTTGCATCGATTGCTGCCTGCATCATCTTACGCTCTGCAGACCACCAGTATCCGTTATAGATCAGTTTTGCATACTTTGGCATAAGCTCGTCTTTCAGGTGTGCCTCTTCTCTATCCAATGTGATAGATTCGATTGCTCTGTGTGCTTTGAGCATGATCGTACCACCCGGAGTCTCATAACATCCACGCGCTTTCATTCCCACATAACGGTTCTCTACGATATCGATACGACCGATACCATGCTTGTTACCGTAATCATTGAGTCTCTTAAGGATCGTTGCCGGGCTCATCTCTTCACCGTTGATTGCGACTGGGTCACCGTGTTTATAAGAGATCGTGATATACTCTGCCTCATCCGGAGCCTCTTCAGGAGAGTTTGTCCATAGCCACATATCATCTTCCGGTTCCGCTGCAGGATTCTCAAGGTGAAGCCCCTCATAAGAGATATGAAGGAGGTTTGCATCCATAGAGTAAGGACTTGCTTTAGGGTTACCATGCTCATCTACATGCTTTTTAGAGATTTCGATACCATGCTCTTTTGCATAGGCAAGAAGCTTTTCACGTGAGTTCAGGTCCCACTCTCTCCATGGTGCGATCACTGCGATATCCGGATCAAGGCTCAGGTAACCAAGCTCGAAACGTACTTGGTCGTTTCCTTTTCCTGTTGCACCGTGAGATACTGCGTCTGCACCGGTCTGTTTTGCGATCTCGATCTGCTTTTTGGAGATAAGCGGTCTAGCGATCGATGTACCAAGAAGATACTCACCTTCATAGATAGCATTGGCTCTGAACATCGGGAATACAAAATCTTTTACAAACTCTTCACGAAGGTCAAGAATGAAAATATTCTCTTCTTTGATCCCCAGGTCAAGTGCTTTCTGACGTGCCGGTTCCACCTCTTCACCCTGTCCCAAGTCTGCAGTGAATGTTACCACCTCACAGTTATACTCATCTTGCAACCACTTCAGGATAATACTTGTATCCAACCCACCACTGTAAGCCAAAACTGCTTTTTTGATCTCTTTTTTTGCCATATGCCAGCCTTTATATTGTAATCAAGATTATAATTTGTCGAGATTTTATCATAATCTTGGTTATGGATGAGTATGAAGAAGGGGCTAATTTTCATGAAAATTAAATATAATATAGATATCAAGGATTACGAACCAAAAGGATGTAAGGGATGCAGGGTATCACCGTCTGGATAGAGGCTTTCTCGGGACTTGGACTCTTTTTGTTCGGTATGCTCTATCTTGAAGCCCAGATCAAGGTCGCTGCGGGTCGTGCCTTTAAACGTATCGTTCAGAATGCCACGGCAACAAAGTTCAAAAGCCTTTTGACCGGGCTGAGTGCCACTGCCCTCTTCCAAAGCTCTTCGGTCGTCACACTGATGACCCTTTCTCTCGTTGGCGCGCAGATGATGAATCTCGGCAGTGCCATCGGTGTCATCTTCGGCTCCAATATCGGGACCACCGTCACCACATGGATCGTGGCGCTCATCGGTTTCAAAATGGACATCAAACTCCTCTCCTATGTCATGATCGGCCTGGGGGGACTTGGCGGTGTAATGGCAAATGAGTCTGGAAAATGGAGAAACTATTTTGGGATGATGGTGGGGTTTGGACTTATATTTTTAGGACTGGAGGGGATGAAAGGGAGCTTTGAGGTCTTTTCAAAAGAGTTCGACCTCTCTGATTATCTTGCCCCTTCTCCCTACTGGTTTGCACTGATCGGCCTCGCTATTACCGCCGTGATCCAGTCCAGTTCTGCCTCCGTAGCGATCATCCAGAGTGCACTCTTTACCCATATGGTCTCCTTTGAAGCGGCAGCTGCATTCGTGGTCGGTGCCAATATCGGGACCACTGTCACAGCAGGTCTTGGAGCAATGGGCGGTATAGCAGATAAAAAACGTACCGCTGTAGCCCACCTGGTCTTCAACCTCTCTACCGCACTGGTAGTGCTGCTGACACTCCCATGGCTGCTTACCCCTTTTAACAGCTATCTGCAGGGAGTCGATGATGTTGTCAGGATCGCACTTTTCCATACTTTTTTCAACGTGGTAGGCGTGATCCTCTGGTTCCCTTTTATCGAAAAGCTCGCTTCATGGGTCAAAGGCTTCTTTGTGGTAAAGATAAGCCCCCCTACCCACTTCATACATAATGTTCCGACGGATGTACCCGACCTTGCACTCGAAGCACTCACCAAGGAGATCGCACACCTTGCCGACAAGGTCGAGGAGTATGCCCTCCTTGTGATCAATATCCCCCCTCCGCAAGCCCTTGGGAAGAGCTACTCTGTGGACAAACTGCTTGAAAAATATGATCAGAACTTTGACCTCTCCTATGACAAACTCTATGAAAAGATCAGGCTGATCGAAGGGGAGATCTACCGCTATAGCTCCATCCTCTCTGCAAAAAACAGCAGTGAAACCTACCAGTCCCAGCTTGATAGACTTTTACGGCAAAATGTTTATCTCGCCACTGCGGCAAAATCGATCAAAGATATGCTGGTCGATATTGACAGGCTCTATGATGCTGCCAGCAGTGAAGAGGTCACGTTTTATAAAAACCTGCGTTACCAGATACTCAAAATCGTTTTGGCATTTCATCAAGCAAGAGAGGGGGATGAGGATGCGATGGTAGAACTGGAAAAGATCTATAAAAAAATCGCCGCATCCTATAAGAACAGTATGGTGCTCATCGAGGATATGGCAAAAAATCCCCGTATCAAGTCGGAGATGACCACCATCGCCATCAATGATATGCACCTGGTAAAAAGTTTTTCAAAATCTCTCAGAAATATACTGAACATAGCCGACACTTCTTCAGATTAACATGTGACACTGCGGCAAGAAGCTTTAAAGTGCAAATCCGTACTTTTTAAGTATCACTTCCGCTACAGGCTTTTTATACGCGCCGGTATGCCGGAATACCTCTTTCCCGTTTTCATCAAAGAAGAGCTGTGCCGGCATCTCTTTTAGCCGGTAGATATCCCGGCTGATAATACGGTCCTTTTGGGAGTCGATAGAGTAGATCTGGAGCCCAGGATGCTCCCGCAGTATCTCATAAAAGACCTTGGACATCGCGATGCAGCTGTAGCAATGGCTCATACCGAAAGAGAGTATGGTCGGCCTGCCGTTGCCTATCTTCTCTTTGATCTCATTGTACGACTGAACGGGAAGGATATCTCTCTTTACCATGATTGCTCCATATTTCTCTGTTATGGCGATTATACAAGTCGTATCTTAAAACTATTGTTATGGCCTGCTTACACTCCATTATTGTCGTAGATGTGTCTTGGATTTGCTGACATCTTTTGCCTCTCTGCCATCTAGCGATGGATTTCACCGTTACTGTTTATCTGACTTCCCTATGCACTCCCATCGGGGACGAATGGGAGCGAGGCGAAAATAGCCTGTCCCCTTTTTTGCTCTTCTCTATTTTGCTCTATATTTTCTATGTCTTAAATCTTGTAATTCTATTTTTACCCAATTCTAAAAGTTTTTTATCTTGACTACTATAATTGTTATAAGTTTGATTTTTGGCTCGTTCCCGATCTCCGGACCGGGAATGCGCACTGACCGTAAGGGAAGAAGTGCCCTTGGGGTGCAGATACTACATTATAATGTCATGGCATCGAGAGATCAGTCGTAGGGTGGGAGCATCCCACCATGATGGTGGATTTTCTCCACCCTACTCACCCCGACATACCGGTACCCGAAGTCTCAAATAACGTTATTGTTATGTTTTTACTTGAAAAGCCGGTGATTTTACGAAGGGCAAAAATATTTTTGGATATAATCAACACCATACTATTTCGGGGGTAAATGATGTTACTGGGTGTCAATATCGATCATATTGCGGTACTGAGAGAAGCAAGAAGAGTCGGGGATCCCGATCCACTGGATGCTTTAGGGATATGCAAACGTGCCGGTGCGGACCAGATCACGATCCATCTGCGTGAGGACAGACGTCATATGCAGGATGCGGATGCAGAGCATATCATTGAACTCTCTGCGCTTCCCGTGAACCTTGAGTGCGCCATTGCCCCGGAGATGATCGATATCGCCTGTAGACTCAAACCGCACCGGGTCACACTCGTACCCGAGAAACGTGAAGAGGTGACAACTGAGGGCGGCCTTGCAGTTACCGGTGATCAGCCGAAACTTGCCGAAGCGATCAGAAGACTGCATGAACATGAGATCGAAGTCTCTCTCTTTATCGATCCGACACCTGAAGCGCTGAAGGCATCCAAAGCTTTAGAGGTGGAGTGGATAGAGTTTCATACCGGGAAATATGCCAATATCTACGCCATGCTCTATAGCAACCTGGCAAAGACGCACCATACGATCCCGGAGCTGGAACTCCCGCGCAGTGAACTGAAAAAAATGATGGATGAAGAGCTTCATATACTCACTACACTAAGCAAAGAGGCAAAAGAGATCGGGCTTCGTGTCGCAGCAGGCCACGGGCTGAATATGCAGAATGTCTCTGCCATTGTAGAGATCGAGCATATCGAAGAGTTGAATATCGGTCAGAGTATCATCGCACGTTCGGTCTATACCGGATTGGAGCAGGCGATCATCGATATGAAACAAGAACTTATACGTTAAGCAGACAAGAGGCGCACAATGTCAAACCGAAAACAGATAGCCATCAGTATCGGTGACCTTAACGGCATCGGTATACAGTTAGCCCTTGAAAACCACCATGCAATCTGTGAACTGGTTAAACCGATCTACTCTATCGACAGGGTCATGCTGGAACAAGCTGCCTCCAAACTTAACCTCTCTATCCCTGAAGGGTTTCAAACCATAGAAGAGATTGCACCCTACTTTGAGATAGAACCGGGGGTTGTAAGCCAAGCGAGCGGTGCCTATGCCTATGCCTCTTTTGGCAAAGCTGTCGAACTTGCCAGAACAGATACGGTGGATGCGATCTGTACACTTCCTATACATAAAAAAGCGTGGGAGATGGCAGGAGTCAAGTATAAAGGACACACCGATGCACTGCGTGACTTTTTTGATGCGGAAGCGATCATGATGCTGGGGTGCCCGAAGATGTATGTCGCACTCTATACCGAACATGTTCCTCTCAAAGAAGTTGCCGAGCGCATCAATACAAAAGAGCTTACCCGTTTTTTACTGGACTTCTACCATACTGCCAACCCAAAAAACACGGTAGCAGTACTGGGGCTTAACCCCCATGCGGGAGATGATGGGGTACTGGGAGATGAAGAGAACATAATCAAAGAGGCGATCCAGGATGCCCATAGAGCGTTGGGAAAGCAGGCCTTTACCGCACCTCTCGTTCCAGATGTCGCCTTTACCCCCAGAGTACGTGAGCACTATACCCACTATATCGCAATGTACCATGATCAGGGACTTGCACCGCTCAAAGCACTCTACTTTGATGAAGGGATCAATGTCTCGCTTAACCTGCCGATACTGAGAACCTCCGTTGACCACGGTACAGCCTTTGATATCGCCTATCAGGGTGCGGCACTCAATGCTTTAAGTTATATCAATGCCATCCGATACATTAAGGAGAGAGATGAAAAATAGGCTCATCATTACGATCAGCGATATTCATGGATCAAAACAGTATAGTGTACATGAGATCATCAAAAAGGTGATAGCGGGAGTCATTCTCCTTCTTCTTACGATCGCTTTTTCCACCTATTTTTATATCAATTTTCTTAACAGCCAGCTCTCCAAGCTCAACAGACAGAAAATCGAATTTCAAAATGAGATAGTAGTACTTGAAGAGACAAGTGCAGACTATAAATATAAACATGACATGCTTCAAAAAGAAAATATACAACTTACACAGTTGATAGAAGAGAATAATGATAAACTGGCTTCGGTCAATGAAAAGCTTCAGGAGGTGGAAGAGATGATCGGGTATGGACCTGATCTCAATGCCTCTTTTCAGGATAGAGTAGAAAATGCACGTGACAAGGTTGTACAAGCACTTAAAGAAGAGGTGCAGCAGGAGCAGATAAGCTCGATCCAAAAAGCCCTTGTCCTCAAGAGTATACCAAATGGCAAACCTCTCAAGTACACCCGTATCTCCAGTGACTACGGCTACCGTATCCACCCGGTTACCAAAAAGAAATCCTTTCACCCTGCAATTGATCTTAGAGCAAAGAGAGGTACGCCTATCTATGCGCCGGCCAGCGGTGTTGTGGTCATGGCCAAACGTAAAGGAGCCTATGGAAAATTCCTACTGCTTGCCCACTCTTTCGGTTTTAAAACCGCATATGGGCATCTCAGCGGCTTTGCAGTCAAAAGCGGCGACTTTGTCAGCAAAGGAGACCTGATCGCCTATGTAGGAAATACCGGTAGAAGTACCGGCCCCCACCTCCATTATGAAATCCGCTACCTGGATAAATGGCTTAATCCAAAACCTTTTATCCAGTGGGATTTAGAGAACATTAACGACATAAGCGATAAAATAACTCAAGTTAGATGGAAGAGTATTCTCCAGCAAACCCAAGATATCATCACGCTTTCTACAGAACAGTAAAGGAGTACTATGGCCCTTCTCATAGGCAAAAAAAACAAGCAAACACCCAATAAGATCACTTCGGCAACGATCATCACCTCTTGTATGGAGGTGACGGGAAACCTGCATGGCAGCGACACCGTACATATTGACGGTAAAGTAACAGGAGATATTATTGTCAGCAATACACTGGTGATCGGAAAATCCGGTGTTGTATACGGAGAGGTCAAAGCAAAAAATGCGATCATCAACGGTAAGCTGGAAGGTAGTATTGTCTGTGAAACACTCGAAGTGATGGAGACAGGTGAAGTATCCAAAAAAATTCAGGCAGACACCATGATACTTGATGGTACCGTTACAGGGAATGTTATCGGACTACAATCAATCGATGTTCAGCCACACGGTAAACTGACTGTTGAAAAACTTGAGAGTAAAAAAATCACTGTTCAGGGATCAGTCAAAGGAAATGTCGTTGCATCAGAACTGCTTGATATTGGAAGTGAAGGCTCGGTAGAGGGTGAAATATCGGTCAAGACCATTAAAACAGCTGAAGGAAGCAGAATGGTAGGTACCATGTCTACGTATGAAGTAAAACAAGAAGAGAAGGCAGAGAACGCCTAGTCTTGTTTATCCAAAGAGTCCGTCTGACTCTTCCGCGATAATCTCACACTCATCATTCATCTTTTCACAAAGTTCTTCTTGACATCGTTCACAAAGATAACGATAGTTCTGCATATCGTAATGTATGGTATCTCCTAGATGTATTTCGGCATAACACTCCGCACACATATGCGTTACGCGTGAGAGTATCTCTTCCGTTGCTTCCTGGGTTACAAAACATGCACTTTTACTCATCTAATCCCTTTAATTTGTTAATCATTTTTTTCGCTTCTTCCAGCGTGGAGTCTAATTCATATGCTTTGGTATATGACGAAAGTGCTTCCTCTTTTCGTCCCAGATCATACAGTGTATTCGCATAGTTGAAATGGTGGGGAGCATACTCCGGATCAAGCTCAATAGAGTGAAGATGGTGTTTTACCGCTCCCTCTTCCTCTCCCAGCTTATGTAAAACATTTGCCAGTGAAGCATGCGCGGAGTCATCATCACTGTCTAGTGAAATAATCTTTTCAAAACTCTCTTTAGCTTCATCCAGATTATCGATCTGCATCATCACATAACCATGCCTTTGAAGCACATCGATATTCTCCCCATCCACTATCAAAGCACTCTGTAGCGCTTTACTTGCTTCCAGCATATCACCTTTCGCTACAGCGTCATCAGCCATTTGAATCAACTGTTCAAGACGTGTCGGCTCTACCTCGGGTTTGGAGAATGTCTTGTCAGGACGGTTGATGCCACCGATCTGTTCATCAGGAAGTTTCGCTTCAAAATCCACACCTCTTTTAGGGTGTTCACCTGAAAAAAGCTGTTTGAAAAAAAGGTAAAAAATCACCCCTGCTACAAGGAAAAGAAAGAGTTGAAATAGTGTCATAAGATCTCCGTTTTTTGTAGGTGAATAATAGGGTAATCTAACTTAAATCTAAAGAAAATTCTTAAAGAAATATTTCATTTTTGGCAGTTATTATCAGACGTAATCCCACGCTATTAATCTATCTTTTCAACTGCGCTGCGATCTGGCCGGCCAGGGCATCCATCTCTTTCCTTTTATAGGACGCAAAATGAGCAAAGCCCATTTTACTACGCTATCACTGGGATCTCTTCGGCAGAGTGCCCGCGCTACTAGTCGCGCTTTTAACTCGTTGCCTTTAACTGAGAAGCGATCTGACCGGCCAGGGCATCCATCTCCTCTTTGCTCTCAAAGATAAATTCATGTTTCTCCTCTTCGCCAAGGTGTACGAAGATACCGAAACCCACGACCTCAACCTTGCCTTTTGCCTCACTATCAAGCCACTCAAGGCTCACCTTTGTGGTCTCATTCTCGTAACCGGTTTTTATGACAGCTGCGGGATAAAGCTGCGTGATCTTTTTTGTATCGAACTGTTTCTCTTGAATCGTAATAATCATACAAGGATTATAGTATAATCCTCGTAAATCTTTCATAGGAGCACAACATGAGTTTAAAAGAACAGATCAAAAATGATATCAAAGAGGCGATGCGTGCAAAAGAGATCGTCAGAAGAGATACACTGAGAAATATCCAGGCAGGCATCAAACAGATAGAAGTTGACGAACGCAAAGAGGTAACGGATGCTGACGTAGAGGCAATCCTTGCCAAGTATCTCAAACAGAGAGAGGAT
Organism: Sulfurovum sp. MH2-6; assembly: GCF_058374785.1. Lineage (NCBI taxonomy): Bacteria > Pseudomonadati > Campylobacterota > Epsilonproteobacteria > Campylobacterales > Sulfurovaceae > Sulfurovum > Sulfurovum sp. MH2-6. The sequence goes on along the minus strand of NZ_CM178170.1, from coordinate 695,646 downwards.
GCAAAAGCACAGTTTGCAGAAGCAGGACGTGATGACCTCGTTGCAAAAGAGGATGAAGAGATCGCTATTGTACAGAGCTATCTGCCTGAACCTATGAGTGATGAAGAACTGGAGAGTACGCTAAAAGAGATCATTACGCAAGTCGGTGCTGAGAGTATGAAAGATATGGGAAAAGTGATGGGTGCCGCAAAAACTGCTATTGGAAGCCGTGCAGACGGCGGACGTATCAACCAGGTGGTCAAAAAACTACTCGCATAATACAATACTATCTCCTTACCAGACCTGCAACAGGGAGGTCTGGTAGATCACAAAATCCACCTGGAAAGCCAACATTTACTCTCCCTTGATATCCTTTTTATGTACCGATACCTGACTCTCGTTAGAGTATGTAGAGCTCTTTAGATCATTAAACGCTTTCACCCGATACCTATACGCCCCCTGCTCTCCAACGGTATCAGTAAATGTCACTATATTTGCTGCTGTCTGACCAACCGGTGTAAAGAGATACTTCCCTTTCACCCGCTTTGCCCGCTCTATCACAAAGCCCTTTTCATTCTCAGAATTATCAACCCATGATAGGGTGATACTATTGGCATTCACACTACTCGATAATCCACCAGGGGCATAAAGGAAACTTGGGTCTGTTGTAACCTCCACACGAAGTGTTTGAGAGGTTGCACTCAGCTCCTGATCATCACGTACCGTAAGCGTGGCCAAGTATTGCCCCGGATTTTCATAGGTATGTTCTACCACCATCCCCTCACCACTGCTGCCGTCACCAAAATCCCATTGATAGCTTATAATCGTACCGTCATCACTCGATGATGAGCCATCAAACCTTACCACTCTCGGGGCATAATCAGTCAAATAGCTCAGCGATGCTACAGGAACCGGACTCTGATAGGCAGTATCGATATACTCCAATGCCATATCCACTGCTTTTTGTGCATCCAAACGACCTCTTCCGTAGAGGTCATCCTCTCCTACCTCTCCCAAATCCACCACTGAACCCAATAAGATACTTTCTACCTCATCAGGTCTGAAATCAGGATGAAGACCAAAGATCATTGCCCCCACTCCTGCAGCCATAGGAGTGGAGAATGAGGTCCCGGAGTGATAGACATTTTTCCCTCCCAAAGAGGTTGTTAAAATACTCTCTCCGGGAGCAACAAGGTCGACAAAAGGGCCATAGTTGGAAAAGCTGGATTTTGTATCGGATTTGCCGGTGGAGCCGACAACGATAAAAGAGTTCCAGTCAGGATAGGATACTGTACTGTAAAAATTTCCTGAATTTCCTCCAGCCATAAAGAGCAGGCCGCCATGTTCTCTTAGATATGTTGCTGCATCATCTATCGAAGAGGCTGCAGCCCCCTCATAACTAAGACTTGCCACTTTTACACCCTGGTCTGCACACCACTTGATCCCTTTTGCCATTGTTGAGAGGTAGGCACTGGGATCATCCGTACTTCTGTTGATTTGTACCGGTATGATATTAACATCCCATAATACACCGCTGATACCTAATCCATTGTTCCCTACTGCACCGATCACTCCGGCTGTAGCGGTCCCATGACCATGGAAATCCTCCACTGAATGCAGATGATTGGCATTGTATCCGGGCAGAAGGTTATCGATCAGATCCGGATGGTCCTGATCTACCCCGGTATCAAGAACACAGACCTTCACTGCTTCTATATCCTCCGGTGAGGTGAGCGTATCCCATGCATACGTTGAATTGATCGTTGTATGATGCCACTGATTTGAAAAGTCCGGGTCATTTGGGGTATTGGAAGGAGCAACGATCATATCCGGTTCGGCAAACTTTACGGCACCGGTTTCCCTAAGCATCTTGCTGATAGCTTTTTCTCTTCCCTTGCTGTTAAGCTGGGCGATATGGAGGTTCAGACCATCCACGATCTCTTCATGCAGCACATGACTGTGAATCACTGCATTGAGATTTTTCAACTCTTCTGCACTTGCATTCTTTTTTACTTTATAGAGCAGAACTCCCGGTCTGATATTATCACCGGGTGTCGTAGGCGCAAGATTTAAGATACCCACACCGATCACGACGAACAAAGTAATCCTCTTCTTCATCTTCCCCTCCTGTTTTTAATCAAATCGATTTAGCACCCTTGATCTTCGAAGTTCCGTATCTTACATCATATCGAACCAACGTGATATGAACGTGACAACTATAGGTTTTGAAAAAGATTAATCGATCAAAATTGCTTTCGCAGGGATAGATAAAATAGTTATGATGAAGAGAGAAAACAGTCTTTTTTTCAAGAAAACGTACCCGCTAAAAGAAGCGGGGGAGAAGGAGATTGAAGTCATTGGGACTTCCTTAGTTCTCTCCATATTTAAGTGATTTAAGTGCAGCGGTGATGTCATCCTGGCGCATAAAGTGCTCACCGACCAGGAAAGCATCAGCCCCGATCTTGGAAAGTTCTACTACTCTCTCATGGTCATTGATACCGGATTCTGCAACAATGATCTTGCCTTTTGGAATAAGCGGGATAAGTTTTTCACTCAAGCTCATATCCATCTCAAAGGTCTCAAGATTACGATGGTTGATACCGATGATCTGAGCCCCGGCAAAGGTCGCCTTGATCAGGTCTGTTTTATTGTGGACCTCTACCAGTACGTCCAGTCCCAGGTGCAGTGCATACTCATAAAGTTCTTTAAGCTCTTTACGGCTCAATGCCGCAGCAATAAGAAGGATATAATCCGCACCGAAAGCCAGTGCTTCCAAAACCTGGTACTTATCTACGATAAAATCTTTACGGAGCAGCGGCAGATTCACATAGCGTCTTACCATTCCCAGATACTCTTTATCCCCCTGAAAGTAGTGAGGTTCGGTCAAAATAGAGAGTGAGTCTGCCCCACCTTTCTCATACTGCTGTGCGATCAGCATAGGGTCGAAATCCTCACGGATCACCCCTTTGCTCGGACTGGCTTTTTTGATCTCCGCAATGATACGGTAAGGATTCTCTTCTGTAGAGCGAAGTGCAGTTTTTACATCTTTAGGAAAGAAAGGGTTGAATGCAAGTGAACGTCCCAGCCACTCTTCCGGATACTCCACTTTTCTCTTTTCAAGATCAGCTTTAGTTCTTTTGATAATTTCATCTAAAATCTGTGCCATCTATACAGCCTTGGGCTAAGTTTTCGCGTATTATATCTAAACGCTAAACGCTAAACGCTGAACGCTCACTTATTTGCAGTTTTGAATCGCATCCCAATGATCTTTGATCTCTTCTTGTTCAAGACCTTCTCTCTCTATGACTTTTTTCATCAACTCGTAGGCTTTTTTACACTTCTTCTGTTTATAATATCCCCAAGCCAGTGAATCCAGATAAAAGGTATTATCGGGTTGTTGTCTGAGTGCATCTTCAACGATACTGATCCCCTTGTTGATATCAAACTCTTTATCGATCAGAGTATAACCGTAGTAGTTAAGATAGATACTGTCATCTACCCCACCCTCTATCGCTTTTTCAAAATGAGAGATCACCTCTTTGAGCATTGTTTTGTCATCTTTGTCCTCTGCCTGTTCAAAAAGGAGTATCCCTTTTTCTGCAAGCCACTTGGCATCATTGTCCTGACTGTAAAAATAATCGACCAGAAGTATCGCTTTTTCATAAGATCTCGTCACTTTATAGAGATCATAGAGGATATCCTCATGCCCTTCACGATGCTTCTCCAAGAATGCCATAGCGCCTTCAAGATCCCTCTTATAGACATAGGCATCAATGATCTTTCGGATATAGTTCTCATCACCTTCGAGTTCATAGAGCGCTTCATAGGTACTGATAAGGCCGTTGATATCATTCTCTTTCATATAGAGTTTGAGCAGTTTAAAATAGACACTTTGTGATGAGATATGCATACGCCGGTGGGTTTCCAACAGTGCGATCGCTTCTTTACGTTGCCCGGTATACTCATCCATGATCGTCGCAACCCTCAAGAGGATGCCCTCATGCAGTGTCTCATCATAGACCCGCTTAAGCAACTGCAATGCCCTCTCAAACTCTGCATTGTAAAGCAGTGCATTTGAGACCAGCTCAAGATCCATTACTTGCTGAGACCTTTCAAGAAGATACATGGACTCCTCTTGGGCACGCTCTCCCTGGTTTGCCGTAAGATACAAAGGGATCAACAGACGTTTTGCATCCAGGGTATCCGGATGTTTTTTATCCCATAGTTCCAGCCTGTCAATGCTTTCATTGATAAACGTACGGCTAAGCAGTGCGGAGCGCATCTCACGGAAAAGGAACTCCTCCTCGCCGGTACGGTCAAAGAGCTCTCCATAGATAGGTCTGCTGTATTCATACGCCTTCAGATCATCAAACCAAAGTGCTTTGATAATCAAGGAATCTTCGCTCACCATGATCTGCTCTTTGGCCTGCAAAGATACATTCAACATAACAAAAGTAACAATAGCAGCTAGGATTATACGATACCTGGGCACTCTTTCCTTACCTCATCTTCATCATTTTTAAATTGTTCCCAGAAGGGAAATGTACGGCACTGTCTAGGACGGACAGGATAGATACTGCAGCGCTTAACTGTTTCATCAAAAAAGATACATGCATAGTTCTCTTCACTCAGCTTTTTTTCTATCAGCGAATAACGGTGTTTCACCTTTCTTAGATACATTGTAGCAAAATCTTCTACGCTAAGGTTAACAAAGTCCGCCATTTTGACGATCTCTTCATATTTGGCCCAGATATATCCGCTCTCTCCCGTACAGCAGTGCCCTCCACATGCCTCACAGGCAGAGGGGTCAAACTTGTAATTATAGTTTTCTTCTGACAACAGTTCCACAACAATCCTTTCTATACTCTTTCGGCCTTTCGGCATACGATGTAACACGATACAATATGCCTCATGTGGTGGGTATCACCCACCCTACGCGACATCTTCTCTATCCAATAAAAGCATTGCCGAGCAATGCTTACCAAACCTGCTACCTACTACTTGTTTCACATACATCAAAGTCACCTTTGATACTATGCGTTCCGGCTCTCTCAAACGCTTTTTGTGCCGCAGGCCTATAGATGCTATCTTCATCAAATACGATAAAGGGCGGCAATACCTGTACCATAGATTTTGAATTATTGCGCGCTGCGATCATGACCAGTTTGGACTCTCTGTCGATCTTGGAGTGTACAAACTGTATCTTCTCTGCCTTTATACCATTTATTGTGAGATGATGCAAGAGCAGATCAATCTGTTTGGCATCATAACAGAAGATAAACCACCCTTTGGGCTTCAAAAAGGTCTTCACTCTTCGAATGAACCTTTCAATAGGCAGATGGTGTGCATAGCGTGCAATATTGAGATGTGTATCTTCGCTCTGTGTCACGCGCGGATCATAAAAAGGGGGATTGGAGATGATATAGTCATATCTCTCATCCGTCTGAAGTTCTGTAAAATCCCCCAGATGACTTTTAACCTCCATACGGTTCAGATGAAAGTTATGTACCGCATAGTCAAGCATCTTCTGCTGTTTATCGATCACAGTGGTTGTTACCGGGAAGTCACGACTTAAAAGCAGTGAGATGATCCCAACCCCGCATCCTACATCAAGCAGTGATCCTTTAGGTTGAAAAGAGGAGATAAAATCATAAAGAAAGATCGAGTCGCTATTGTAACAGTATCCCGAAGTCGGTTGATAAAGAAACATAAAACTCCATAGTTTTTAATAATTTTACACTATTTTCTGTATAATCGCGGTAATGAATGAAGAGCTAGACCTACTAAACCCACCATCAACAGACTTCTCCATGTTGGACTATGAGTGTGCCTACCTGCCTGACAGAACTGTACGTATGCACTATAAGTATGTCAACCATGCCTCCAAAACCTTTACGACTGCTGTGATCGACCGGGGATGGCGACGTTTTGGAAAATATTTTTTTCATCCGATCTGTAACGGCTGTAACGAATGTAAAAGTATCCGTATCAACGTGCCTGATTTCAAGCCTAGCAAATCACAACGCAAAGCGATCAACCGCAACAAAGAGACCAAGATCATTGTCCAAAAACCTACGATGACCAGAGCCCACCTTGATCTTTATGACAAATACCATGCGTTCAAACATCAAAAAGACGGATGGAGCCACAGAAATATCTCCCAACGGGAATACTATGAAAACTTTGTTGACGGAGCCTATGACTTTGGTAAAGAGATACTCTATATGGATGGAGACAAACTGATCGGTGTCGACCTCATCGATGTACTTGATGACGGGATCAGTGCCATCTACTTCTACTATGACCCTGACTATCCAAGGCTTTCACTCGGTACCTACTCGCTGCTCTATCAGATCCAGCTTGCCAAGATCCTTGATCTTCCATGGATCTATCTCGGCTATTGGGTAGACGGGTGCAAAGCCTTTGCCTACAAGCCGAAATTCCAACCCCAGGAGATCCTGGACGGCTTCCCCCATATCAGTGAAATCCCACAATGGGAGAAATGGGAACTCTAATTAATCACACGGAGTGTGCCTCTGTCATCTCGAACGACCTTGTACCCCACTTACGCTTTAGCGACAGGGGTATCGGAATTTAGTGCCAGAAAAGCAACGCGATGAGTAGCGTTAAGAAATCGTGAATAGTTTCACGATTTTAGCTACGGAACCAGAGGTGATGTGCACTTGTGCACCGCCGAAGGATGACCTATAACGTCAGGGCGCTTCGTTTTTTCTCTTAGTGAAGCGTAGCGGTGACGAAGTCATCACTCTCTTTGAGAAAAAAATGAAGAGAGAAACACCGCCTCAACTAAAATAAATGGATGTTTGAAAAACCTATTTATCTCATATCGTCCAATTCCGGAGATTTCCGACACCACTTCAAAAAGAGCCTGTCTGAATTGACCCGGGGATCCGGCTCTTTTTCATCGACGACAAGATCAGCCAACATTTTGCCCATCATTGGGCCAAAAACAAATCCTCTACCACCCAATCCATTGCAGATATAGAGGTTGTCTATATACCTTGGTTCAGGCTTGGCACCACGTACGATCGTCGGGTAAGCCTCCAGCATCGTCGGTACATCGATCACTCTCCCTACCAAAGGGAAGTAGTCCTTGCTTCCCGCCCTCATTCCGCAGAAGGTCTCTACCAGTTCCATATCCGAAGTATCCACCATACTGGAAGCTTTTTCTTTCAGAGAGAGTGCCTGTGCCTCCTCACATGGGATAGGTTCCTTCACGCCCTTTTCATGGGTTGCACCAAGGCGGATAATCCCGTTAATATTGGCAGAGACGGACATCGACTGGTGCATACTGACCTTCATAGGCAGCTGGGAGCGGAAGTCACCACGGGTTCCCCATGTACCCTTCACCCCCATATATCGCATATCACACAGATCGTTCTTATATCCCGTAGCCAACACGATATTTTTCGCCTGATAGAGAGATGACCCCTCGTTCCCACTCTCCTGAGTGGGAATGCATACCCACACTCCGTCACGATAGGAAATTTTTTCGATAGCAGATATCTGAACATCTACCTCTTCCAGGAGTGCAGCACATGTCTCCGGTGCATCACAGGCACCCGCTTCATCAAAGAAGAAGCTCTCAAAAGGTACATTAATATGGTGGGCTTTGAGCTTTTCCAGATCCCATCTGCTGTAGCTGTTTTCATTGTGAGGTTCATACTCGGCAAACTTCTTCGCATCCGCTTCATCTTTGGGGATACGTACGACACCGCTTTGGTGATAACAGTGGGGAAAGTGCTCCAGGTAGAAATCTCTGGCAAAGACGAACGCTTCATTGGTCAGCTGCTGAAGAGGGGAACCTTTACCGATCTTCGGAGAGACAAACGCCCCCGCAGCTCCCGACCCGCCGGTCGCAATACCGTTTTTATCCAGGACCAGAACCTTCTGCCCTTTCTGGGAGAGGAAATAGGCACTACTTGCCCCGGCTATCCCTGCGCCGATAATGATGGTATCGTAGATAGAGGACATTTAGATAGAGATCTCTTTGATATCCGCGATATCTCTGAAGGTCTTATAGATAGAACCGATCGTGTTGAGCCTGTTATTTTTCAGTGCTTCATCTTCGGTATTGACCATCACATCATCAAAGTACGCATCCAGTTCACGCTTCAGTCCGAAGAGTGCTTCAAGCTCCTCTTTATAATCCTTATAGGTAGAGTTGATCACTTTCTCATAGGCAGTATAGAGACTTACTTCCGCATCTTCTGCAAAAAGCGTCGTATCGATTTTCATCGCTGCATCCAGATCGACATCTTTGGAGATATTCGCCACACGCTTGAAGGTAGAGAACTGCTCTTTAAAGACATCACTGCTTACGATCTCATTGAGTGCTGCAACCTTTTTGGAAATCTCATTGATATCTCTTTCACCTGATGCGAAAACGGCTGCGATCACTGACGGGTTGGCATCAAGCGATTTGTTGATACGCTCGATGATGAAGTCGCTTAGAAGCTGCGTATCGAACGCTGCATACTCATCTTTGAGCAGTGTGATGATATCTTCGATATTAAATGCCAAGTCATACGCTGTGACGATACGTACGATACCGTTGACCGCACGGCGAAGTGCAAATGGATCTTTTGAACCTGTCGGGATCATCCCTACACTAAAGAGACCGATCAGCGTATCCAGTTTGATCGCCATCGCTACAATACCCGAGAAGATGCTGCTTGGAAGCTCCGCACCCTCACCTACAGGCATATACTGCTCTTTGATCGCATTGTAGACGACTTCCTCTTCACCGAGTGCTTTGGCATAGTAGTATCCCATGAGTCCCTGAAGCTCAGTAAACTCATACACCATCTCGCTCATCAGGTCCGCTTTTGCAAGCTCTACAGCTCTGTCCATCGCTTTTTCAAGTGCGGCATTCTCTTTACCGCTTTGGGCTTCCACTCTCTCCATATAGAGACCAAGGAGACGCATTGCGATACGTTTTTCTCTTCTGATCTTGTCTGTAAGCGTTCCAAGACCGTCGATGAACTGAACTTTTTCCAGTCCCTCTGTACTCAAACCATTTTTGAGATCGTTTCGGTAGAAGAAAAGACCATCAGCGAGTCTCGGTTTCAATACACGCTCATTCCCGGCAACCACTTTGCTGTAGTCTTCAGTATAGGCGTTGCTTACTACTACGAACTTGTTGGTGATCTTGCCATTTTCAAATACCGGGAAGTAGCGCTGATGCTCTTTCATCGAGGTGATGATCACTTCGGGCGGAAGCTCAAGGAACATCTCATCGAACTTTCCTACCAGTGCTTTCGGGTTTTCCGTGATCGCAACGACTTCTGCGAGCAGATCAGCATCTCTTTCGATAAAGATCCCTTCATTTGATTCAAGTGCATCGAACTGTTCAAGGATAGCCGCTTCCCTCTCTTTGGGGTAGAGTGTGACCGCACCGTCAGCCAATACTTGTTCATAGGCATCGATAGTCGGAACTTCAACGGCATCATAGTTGACCATACGGTGAACATACGTCTTCGTATCGCTTTGCACACCAAAGAGTTCTGCAGATACAGACTCATCACCCATTCTTACCTGCAGCCATCTGATAGGACGGATAAACTCATCACTTCTTGAGCCCCATCTCATCATTTTACCAAATGCCATGGATGCGATCCACTTCTCAAGCATCTCCTGTAACAAGGTAGCGGTCTGGGCACCCTTCTCCTCTTTTTTAAAGAAAAGTACTTCACGGCCATTGTTATCTGCACGTCCCAGTTCATCCACAGTCACACCGCACTTTCTTGCAAACCCTTCAGCAGCTTTGGTCGGTTCACCCTCTTTGAACGCTGCAGCCACAGGAGGTCCCATCAACTCGATCGTCTGATCTTCCTGTTTCTCCGGCATCGCTGCATGCTTCAGCACCAATCTTCTAGGGGTATAGATAAACTCGAACTCACAGCTGAGCTTATACTCATCAAGTAGATTTTGCCAAGATTTTTCGATATTTTTTACGATCTTCAGTAACGGTATCGCCGGTAGTTCTTCAACACCGATTTCGATAAGAAGTGGTTGTGCCATCTTTTAGATTCCTATTCAGATAAATGATATGTGATTTTACCTAAATGTTGGTAAATAGGGGGTTAGTCATAGTAGCAGCATAGAAGTACCTGCGGAGTTTTCACTCCGGAGTTAGAGTATATCCTAAGTACCGGAAGAACATATCCGTCTACTTTGAAGCGATCTTCAGAGCCAACTTTCGTGCAAAAGGGAAGACTAAGAGCACCGAAGGAAATGCAATCGCCCAGGCCACAATCCATGCACGCATCCAAACAGCTACAAACTGCTCCACAATACCAAGATTGATAAACGAAATAGCCCCGGACATGATAAAACTCATAAACCCGGAAAGCAAAAATGCTTGCACATAATGAAGATATTTAGCAGAGATCATCGGGAATCCTTAATTTTTGATATAACAACTATGACGACTTATTCTCATCTTTCGTGTTCTTCATATCCTTTCGTCTTCCCTCATTATCAAACTTGTTTCTAAAATAGTTTCTGATAATCACAAAGGTCATAAAGGCAAACAGTACAAAGGCAAAAATATAGACGATATCTCCAAAAGGCATCAGCTCTCCTTTAATGTATTGGGAATGGTGATCTTTTCAAACCACTTATGCTCATTTGCTCAGAGGCAAAGCCCCTAAGCACGCAATTGTCCTAAGCGGACGGCTCATGCGACTAGTCGCACTCTAATGTATTAGGGATTGTGATTTTTTCAAATCCCTCATAATTCTGGCGCAGTGCTTCATAGGTGACGATACCTACACTGACCCCCAGGTTCAGGCTTCTGCCTGCTCCTCCCATCGGGATGGTGATACAGTTTTCGGGGTGTTCAAGCAGTACCCTCTCATCGATCCCCTTGCTTTCAGAACCAAAGAGAATATAGTCACCCTTTTGGAAGCTTGCCTCAAAGTAGAGCTTGTCTGTTTTGGTCGTGGCCATATGGGTATGCTCATCTATGGGATGCGCTTTCAGGAACGCTTCAAAACTCTCCCAGACTACCAGATTAAGATGCTTCCAGTAATCAAGCCCGGCACGTTTCACTGCCTTGTCATCGATATCAAAACCGATCGGCTTGATCAGGTGCAGCGTGGCACCAAGGTTGACACAGAGACGTCCGATCGTCCCCGTATTTTGAGGGATCATCGGTTCTACAAGTACAATATTAAACATGATTAAAACACGATCGTTTTATTTCCGTGGACAAACACACGGTCATTAAGCACATAAGAGAGCGCACGGGAGAGTACTACTTTTTCCACATCTCTCCCGGCACGCTGCATATCCCTCCACTCCATACGGTGATTGACGGGGATCACATCCTGAGCAATGATCGGCCCTTCATCAAGATCATCCGTCACAAAGTGTGCCGTAGCACCAATGATCTTAACCCCTCTTTCATGGGCCTGTTTGTAAGGGTTGGCACCGATAAATGCAGGAAGGAATGAGTGGTGTATATTGATGATCTTCTTCTCATACGCTTTGACAAATTTTGATGTTAGAATACGCATATATTTGGCAAGAACGATGAAGTCAAACTCAAATGTATCGATCAGCTCCATCACCTTCTCTTCATGTTCCTCCCTGTCCATTCCGTCTGCAGGGATACAAAAGAACGGGATATCGAAACGTCGGACCAGTGTTTCAAGAGTATCATGGTTGGCAATAACACACTCGATCTTTGCATCCAGCTCACCGTCAGCATGGCGTATCAGGATGTCACCGAGGGCATGAGACTCTTTGGTTGCCATCAGCACAATCTTTTTTGGCTTAGGTACGATCACTCTGATATCTGCTTCCGGAGCAATACCCTTCAGCTCGCTTGAGAGTTCATCAGGTTCAAAGATTCCCGTTACTACCGTACGCATAAAGAATCTACCCGTCTCTTTATCTACAAATTCACGGTTGGAGTCAATATTCAGTTCTTTTTCAAAAAAAACTTTTGATATCTTATAGACCAAACCTTTAGCATCATCACAGTCGATCAGAACCCTTGCTCTTGTTTCCATTGTTTCCCTTTAGGAGTGAAGATAAATTAAAAGAAGAAAAGGAGAAGCAGTGCTTCTCAAACACGACACGTCGTGTGAGCCTCCCGCTGAGGGAAACCCGATATTAACAGAGTAAAATGGACTCTGTTCGTTTTACGTTCTATTTCGATGCATAATCAGCGATAATATCACCGATCTCACTACATGAACAGATCTCTTTTGCATCATAGTCACCAAGGTCGCCTGTACGGTAACCTTCAGCCAGTGCCTTTTTGATCGCATCATCGATTCTATCTGCAGCTTTCTCTTCACCGAGTGCATAACGCAACATCATACTTGCACTTGAGATGGTCGCAAGCGGGTTGGCGATCCCCTGACCTGCGATATCCGGTGCTGAACCGTGGATCGGTTCATAAAGACCTACACCTTTTCCCGTACTTGCACTTGGAAGAAGACCGATCGAACCGCTCAGCATACTTGCTGCATCCGAAAGGATATCACCGAAGATATTTCCTGTCAGGATGACATCAAACTGTTTCGGGTCACGGATCAGCTGCATTGCGGCATTGTCCACATACATATGGGAAAGTTCCACTTCCGGATAATCTTTTGCTACCTCTTCAACGATATCTCTCCAGAACTGGCTTACTTCAAGTACGTTTGCTTTATCTACAGAACAGATACGTTTGTTACGCTTCATTGCGATTTCAAATGCAACCACGGCGATACGCTCTACCTCTTCACGCGTATAGATCATCGTATTGAACGCTTTGTCTTCATGAAGCTCTCTTGGCTGACCAAAATAGATACCCCCGGTAAGCTCACGTACAACCATAATATCGACACCCTTGATCACATCCGGCTTAAGGCTGGATGCATTGACAAGCTCATCATACACCATCGCCGGGCGAAGGTTTGCAAAGGTTCCCATCTCTTTACGAAGACCGAGAAGACCTGTTTCAGGACGGAGATGTCTCTCCAGGTTATCCCATTTCGGTCCGCCGATTGCACCAAAAAGTACGGCATCACACTTCTTTACTCCTTGGATCGTCTCATCCGGAAGCGGTACACCGGTCTCATCAATCGCTGCTCCCCCAAGAAGCATCTCTTCATATCTTAGAGTAAATCCTTCTCTTACTGATACAGCATCCAATACTTTGATCGCCTCATCAATGATCTCAGGACCGATCCCATCACCTTTAATCACGCCGATTTTATAACTGTTACTCATACTATATAACCCTTTTTACACTTGTTGTTTTGCGATTTCTTGTTTTGCATAATTGATCAATCCGCCTGCATCAACGAGCTCTTGCATAAACTCAGGAATAGGTGTAAACTTATAGGTCTTTGCCTGTGTTACATTGATAATCTCTCCTGCATCCATATCGATACGGATCGTATCGCCTTCATTGATCTCTTCAGCCTCCGGAAGTTCAAAAATAGGTAGTCCCATATTAAAGGCATTTCTGTAGAAGATACGAGCAAATGTAGGTGCAACAACCGCCGCAACACCTGCTGCTTTCAGTGCGATAGGTGCGTGTTCTCTACTTGAACCACAACCGAAATTTTCACCTGCCACGATGATATCACCTTCACTCATATTGTTCACGAATGACGGATCTGCATCCTCCATCACGTGTTTTGCCAATTCCGATGCCTCAGAAGTATTAAGATATCTTGCTGCGATGATCAAATCTGTATCGATGTTGTCACCAAATTTCCAAACTTTACCTTGCAAAATCTATTCCTTAGAATGAGGCTCTGCCCCAAAAATATTTTCGCGATTATAGCCAAAAAAACAGAAATCACCAAATCACCCCTATCATTTATAACAAAATTTCGGTATAATCCATCCTTAATATTCACTGAGTTGAACACACTCGCACAAACAAGGAACATAATGGCAGCAAAAGACAGTATGAAAAGCGTAGAGGCACTATTTGCATCCAAAAAAAAGGGTGATGTGATTACACTTGAGAACATCGCCAAAGAGTTTAATAAACAGATCACCGCTGCACAAACCAAAAAAATTCTTAAATTATCTCTTGATAATAAAATAGATATCGTAAGTTCATCTGAATATGCCAAACTTCTCACAACAAAGCAAGCTGAAAAAATGGAAGAGGCGAGAAAAAAGCTTGCAGCAGGCGAAGAGGTAGATGAATTTGACCTGCATAAGGAAAAAGAGCTGCTTGAATGGAGCCGGTCTGACTCCCCTGTACGTATGTACCTCCGTGAAATGGGTAAAATCCCTCTACTCACAAAAGAAGAGGAGGTTGAACTTTCTCAAAGAATTGAGGAAGGGGAGAATATTATCCTTGATGCCATCTGTTCTGTCCCTTATCTGATCGACTATATTCTTAACTATAAAGGCCCTCTTTTAAATCGTGAAAGACGGGTAAAAGAACTCTTTAAGAGCTTTGAAGATGAGAAAAGCAGTGACAAAGAGGATGAAGATGAGAATGAAGGTTCACCAAAAGATGACAGCAGGGTCAAACAGGTTGTAGACAGCTTTAAACAGTTGGAAAAAGCAAAAAAAGAGTGGATGAAATCCCGTGACGAAATGCATAAGGTCATCGACGACGGCGGGGATGAAGAGAAAGTACTTCATGAACGTCTTAAAGTAGCTTTCAAAAAAGAGCTGCTTAAGCGTGCCCTGATCAATCTCGGACCGACATCGAAACTGATCAATGAATTGGTGAAAGCGATGGAGACAGCGCTCACAAGCGATGACAGTTTTGAGAAAGAGCTGAAGCGTCTTGAGTACAAACTCCCGCTCTTTAATGATATTTTGAGAAAGAATCACCAAAAGATTCTTGATAATATTGTTGATATGGATAAAGACGATATCATTGATGCCGTACCGGAAACCACAATGGTAAGTACGTACGTGGAGATCAAAAAACTCTTTGAGACACGTGAAGCAAGTAAAGGCGGATTTGACCTGAGCGAAGAGAAGCTTCAAGAGGTACTCAACCAGATCCGTCAGGGTAAAAACAAAAGCGAAAAAGCAAAAACGCGTATGGCAAAGTCAAACCTGAGATTGGTTGTATCGATCGCTAAACGTTATACGAACCGCGGACTTCCGTTCCTTGACCTGATCCAGGAGGGGAATATCGGGCTGATGAAAGCCGTTGATAAATTTGAGTATGAGAAGGGGTACAAATTCTCTACCTATGCGACATGGTGGATCCGTCAGGCTATCAGCCGTGCGATCGCAGACCAGGCACGTACGATCCGTATTCCGATCCACATGATCGAGACGATCAACCGTATCAATAAGATCATTCGTAAACATCTTCAGGAGACAGGTCGTGAACCTGATCTTGAGACGATCGCAGAAGAGGTAGGGCTCTCTGTAGATAAGGTGAAAAATGTCATTAAGATCACAAAAGAGCCGGTGAGTCTTGAGACGCCTGTAGGGGATGAAGATGATGGTAGATTCGGGGACTTTATTGAAGATAAAGACACACTCAGTCCTACCGATGCCGTCCTTAAGGATGACCTGAACCTCCAGATCGATGATGTTCTTGATCAACTGAACGAGAGAGAGAAAGCAGTCATCCGTATGAGATTCGGACTGCTCGAAGATGAGAGTGACAGAACGCTCGAAGAGATCGGTAAAGAGCTCAATGTAACACGTGAACGTGTACGCCAGATCGAAAGTTCAGCGATCAAAAAACTCAAACACCCGAAAGTCGGTAGAAAACTCAAGAACTATATAGAGGAGTAATCAAACTCCTCTCTACTGTTTGATATTTCAGTACTCAGCCGTTACGCTTACTGGTCTGAAATATATCCTACTGTCCCACCAACCACAGTACCGACTGCTGCACCTTTTAAGACATTTCCGCCAGTAACACCTGATACAACAGCACCACTCGCTGCACCCACAAGCGCACCTTTTTTGGTATTCGGGCTAGGTTGTGCACATCCGATCATCACTAACATTAAAGCAAATGCCAAAAACATTTTTTTGATATCTACGCTTTGCATTTCAACTCCTTTGATCTGTAATCTTGTTTCATTATAACATAATACAGCGTGTCACAATATAGAGTTTTAACCCATTGTTATTTTCTTCTTGAGAGAGTAAAAGTGAGAGATAAAGGAAAGATACCCTTTGTATTTACAAGTACCTGAAGTGGACAATAATAGAAAAAATGAAACTGATCATGAAATAAGGAGGATCTTCAGGCACTTGTAAATACAAATAAAGCCGATAAACTATCGACGTTATTTCTCTTCCTCCTGACAAAAGTATAGCTTAGATATAGCGTTTGAATTACCACCTTTATGATTAATTTTTAATCAATCAAAAAATTCCATCTAGTTGGCTATAATACGCTACAAAACCATCTTCTAAAGGGAATGCCATGACTCTTCCGAATTTTTTTGCGTTGATAATCGGTACAGAAATACTCAATCAAAGAAGAAAAGACAAACACTTTGACTTTGTTGCCACCGCTTTGGCAAAAAAAGGCTATAAACTGACAGGTTCATTTATTATTGAGGATGACCCTGCACTGATCGTACAGACGATCAAATTTATCGCTTCACAACCCAATCCTGTACTTTTCAGTTTTGGCGGTATCGGGTCAACTCCGGATGACCACACAAGAAAATGTGCTTCTATCGCACTCAGAGACGGTACCCTCCCCGTTCATGATGAAGCAAAACAGATCATAGTGGATCAGCTTGGAGAAAAGGCCTACCCCTACTCTGTACGTATGGCAGAACTTCCCAAAGGTGCAAAACTCCTGGACAATCCCGTCAACAAGATGCCTGCGTTCAGCCTGGATGAACGCTTTTTCTTTATGCCGGGATTTCCTGAAATGAGCCATCCGATGGTTGAAGAGATTTTAGCCAGGCTTATTCCCAAGGGCCAGACCTATTACCGCCATACACTCACCGCACTTTGTAAAGAGAATCTCTTTATTGATATCATGGAGCAGATGCCCACCGGTGTAGAGTTCTCCTCTCTGCCAAAACTCTACAGTGACGGATGGAGGGTTTCTCTCTCCGTCGCTTCCTATGATAAAACCTTGGCCGATCAGGCCTTTAAAATGTATACCGATCTTCTTGATCAAAAAGGGATACACTACGGTCTCCATGATGAGAGTAATCTCTAAATGAAAGACTATATAGAAGCACTGAAGCATCCTGTTGTCAGACGGCTCTCTCTGATACAACTCATCAGTTATTTTGGGACATGGTTCTCACAGGTGGCGATATTTTCGATGCTTGTCTCTTACGGGGCGAGTGAGATCACGATCGCCCTTACTGCTGCGATGGGAATGCTGCCGGCAGTCATCCTCGCACCGATCACGGGAATCGTAGTAGACCGCACCGAGTTTAAAAAACTGATGTTTATCCTGCTCTTGATAGAGATAGTGATGACATTGGGTTTTATCTGGATCGATTCCTTGAACCAGGTATGGATACTCATGCTTCTGATATTCATACGCTCCGGTGCAGCTTCGATGCTCTTTTCTGCAGAGATGACCCTCTTCCCAAAAATACTGAAAGGGAAGATGCTCCAACGGACCAATGAGATACACTCGGTCATCTGGTCACTCTGTTATGCATCGGGAATGGCCGTAGGCGGGCTTGCCACACACTATATGGGATACGATGCTGCCTTTATCCTCGATGCACTGCTCTATGGACTGGCAGTCATCCTGCTGCTGGGGCTCAAAGTACATATGGAACAGACAGAACATACCGACTCGAACTGGAAAATGTTCAAAGATGGGTTTAACTATCTCAGAAAAAGCCCAAGGATCCTGCACCTGATCCTGCTGCATGCCAGTATCGGCCTTACAAGTTTTGATGCACTGGTGACCCTCCTTGCCGATTTTAAATATAAGGAGGTGATCGCTGTTGCTTTAGCCATAGGATGGATGAATGCGGTGCGTGCTATCGCGCTTCTATTCGGATCGATACTCTTTTCAAAACTGGTCAACCAGGATAACCTGCACTGGTTTTTCATTTTTCAGGGGATCGCTATCTTTACCTGGAGCCAACTGCAGGAGGCGTTCTACAGCTCACTGATAGCGATCTTCGTTGTAGGGCTCTTTACTACCACGCTCTGGGCATATACCTACTCGATGATACAGGAGTATACGGAGAAGAGATACCTTGGACGTGTGATCTCCTATAATGATATGTTCTTTATGATCTCCAATGTACTTACGGCAATGTTTATCGGTTATGCTTCAAAGTGGGGAATGAAACTGGAGATGATCACCATGGTTCTGGGCCTCGGATTTATCCTGACTGCATTTTACTATCTATGGTATAGAAAAACCTACAGTTAAGGATATCCTTCCCTATATAATTGTCTCAATATTTTGATATCGATTTTCAGACGGATCTAATCATACATGATATCAAAATCGACACCATTTACCATATTTAAAATAGTTATGGTATCATCACAAAAATTTTTCACGGGAGATATTCAAATGGATATTACTAAAATCGGACCGGGTGAATGCCCAGATGCTGTAAAAGCGATCATCGAAGTACCGTTAAACTCAAATATCAAATACGAAATTGACAAAGATTCAGGCGCTGTAGAAGTGGATAGAGTACTCTACTCGGCGATGCACTACCCTGCAAACTACGGTTTTGTAGCAAATACACTCTCTGATGATGGTGATCCTGCTGATGTACTTGTACTTTGTGACTACCCGCTTCAAGCAGGTTCTTACATCAAATGTAGACTTGTAGGTGTATTGATGACAGAAGATGAAAGCGGCGGGGATGAGAAACTGCTTGCAGTACCGACTGAAAAGATCGATCCTACCTATGCAAAGATTCAAGATCTTGCAGATGTACCGGAGCACACACTTAACCGTATCAAAAACTTCTTTGAAACCTACAAAATGCTTGAGCCGAACAAATGGGTAAAAGTATCTGGCTTCAAAGATAAAGCTGCTGCTGCAGAGATCCTTGAAAAAGCGATCAAGAACTATAAGTAACCCTCCTAACTATCACCCTGTAGGGTGATAGTTAAACAAAAATATAATTTTTTTTTAACTTTCTCATTCAATTACTCTTCAAATCTACACTTTTTTATTATCCATCCGTTATAATTTAAACTTAAGTAATTCTTAGATGGATTACTATCTTAAATCAGAAAAAGGGGAGAAATTGAAAATCATTAAAAATTCTCTAATCGGACTTTTTGTTGTTTCCAGCATTGCCAGTGCGGGAGGTGACACTAAACGTGTACAACCAAGTGTTGAACCATATGTTGAAATACCTGAAAGTAATCTACTTGAAGGGTTTTATATAGGCGCCGGAGTATCTGCTATACAGCATGATGACACACAGGTGAATGGCCAGGTAAACGGAAATGCATATTCAAGAGATACAGACAGAGAGGAGAGCTGGACAGGGGCAACAATACTTGCCGGGTATCAACTTCTTCCTTATCTAGCTATTGAAGGAAGATATACTTTTAGTATAGGTGATGCTTCCGTTGAACTTAACGGAAACAAATATGATGAAGATATCTCTGTAAGCAATCTTGCAATTTATGCAAAACCTTCTTATTCTATCGACAAGGTGACACTCTACGCACTTCTCGGTTATGGGCAAACATCGTTTGAGCTTAAAGATGGAGATGAACTTTCAGATTCCAGTTTCCAATGGGGTGCAGGTTTAAGCTATGATATTAGTGACAACTTCTCTGCTTTTGCTGACTATACGCTCTTTTTTGATGATGAAGAATTTGATTCGCGTGTCAATGGTTGGAATGATAAATTTTATTCATGGAACTTCGGAGTAACGTATAAGTTCTAAGATAACCCCAAAGGGTGATGACACAAGATGTTAAATTGGGTATTATCCACAATATTAAAACAGGGAAAGGATTTAATCACATGAAATCAAAAATAATGTTACTATCTGTGCTAGCTGCAACGGGTGGTATGATTCTCAATGGATGTGGTAGTGGAAGCAGTAGTTCATCGGACGCTGCTGTACTATCAGGTACATTTGTAGACTCGGAAGTAGAAGGTTTGGACTATAGTGCTGAACCAAGTAGACTAAGAGGTCAAACGGATGCAGATGGGAAATATGACTTTAAAGAAGGTGATACTGTTACATTCTCACTCGGTTGTATCCCACTGGGTTCAGCTTTAGGTTCAACAGGTGCCGTTACACCCGTTGATCTCTTTGATGGTGCGAACACAAGTGATCAGAGAGTAGTCAATATAGCAAGAACACTTCAATCACTTGACGAGGATGGACAGTCAGGAAACGGTATACGTATTCCTGCAGCTTCTGTAGATGCACTGGTAGCAGAGGTAGGTTGTGATGCTGATCTTGCCGCTATGGGTGAAGAGGACCTTACTACACTACTCACGAGTGTAGTAGAGGCTACTGCGACAGATGACAGAGTGATCTCCGAAGAGACAGCAGTCAATCATTTGGATATTGCAGTAAGCGGTGATGCTAACGGAACGATGTTTAGAAAAAATATCTCCAAAACGCCTGAACTTGCTTCGAGTAAACCAAAGTTGAACTTTATGGAGATCTATGTCGATGCGCAAAAAGCAGACGGAACACCGGTCTATGAAGATGAGACAAATACCACAAGAAAGCAGGTTCATCCTCTTGTAACAACATATACCGATGCTGTAGAAGGTGCAGGGCTGATCCATGATGGAACACCTGCACATGATACGTTTGCAGCGATCTCACTTGATGACGGGGCAACATGGAAACGTCTGAACCTCTCTCGAACAGCAACACGTTCATCTTTTGATATAAAAGTAAGAGATGCGGGTGGTAATGTAGTGTTAGATGAAAATGGGACAGAAGTAAGAAGACCATATCCGGGACACTCACATAAACCAGTTGTTCAAAGTTACAGAAACAGTATCCTTGTAGTATGGGATGACAAGTTCTGTAGAAGCGGTAATCCCTTAGGACTTGATGCAGTTGATGAGAACGGTACTATCGTTAATCCAAGTGAATATGAGGGGGATGTAACCTACCCTGATGATATGTATCTGGTAAACGGTAGCCAGGGTTCTGTTGACTATGCTGATATGTTGGTAAATGGTGTATACCCTTTCGTAGAGGTAGGTGAAGTACCATACAGTTGTGTCATGGCTGCACGTATCGTAATCGATGCTGATGCAGAAGATCCGAAAAATGTAATCGTTCCTTACGTTGCAGAACAGATCACCTCTGCGAGAAGAGATGCACTTCAGATCTTTTTGGCAAAAGCACCAAACGGTGCCGGTTTTGGATTTACTTGGCAGGAAGATCCTGAAGGTCTTAGACCGGGTAGCGGTAAAGGGCCAGGAACTGGATGGGGTGGTGCGACAACCAACCATAAAACTGATATCTGGTATTCGTATATTACACTAGGACTTAACGGTGAGAATTTCCAGGCAACAGATCCTGATTATGTTCCACAAGGTGATCAGAATATGACATCGGGTGAAGATGAAAACCAGAGTACGAGACCACATGCACTCAATAAATTTGCACTGCCTGTACGTATCTCGGATAATGATGTATGTTCGGTAGATGAAAATGATACAGTGAAACAAAAAGCAAAATATTGTCATATCGTATGTGATAGATACGGATGGGTAACACAGGCTATGATTGATGCTGAAGCAGATCAGGCTGATCCGGAATATGTCGCTACCGATCTTGGTAAATGTTTTGGACCTGGTATTGACCCGGCAACAGGAGAGAGATCACTGCTCAACGGTGATACAGGTGCATCAAGACCGAATATCTTTATCCAGCCGCAAGGTGCTCGGGGAACAGTTACGATCTTCGGATATGAAGAGACAAAGGGATTGGGTGACGGTCAACCGGAAGACAGTGGTACACCGAACGAAGGTGAAGATGATACCAACTGGACGGATACCGGTAAATACGTGATCTATGAGAGTTTCAAGTTTGACGAGCCGGAACTACTTACACCGGATGAGGATCTCGTTATCAGCGGTGGTCATATCCTGAACGAAAAAAATGCAGAAGGCATCTATGAAAATGCAAGAAGAATCCGCTTTATCCCTCAGGGAATAAAAGGGAAAGGAGCATCAGGAGTAGTTCTAGCTGCAGTTTATAAGCAGGGAATGGAAGGGCAAGGACGTCCATCAGACATCATGCTTGCAAGATTTAAAGATGGATATGCATTCAGCAACTATGTTGATACGGTAAATATCAGTAGTGTCACACCTACGCTTACAGATGAGGATTATAATACAACAAAAGTCCTAGAGTGGGAATGGACGCCGGCGAACCTTGCAGATGCATCGGATACCAACCCGTATGATGACACAAGAGCGCACAGAGGTATCATCCGTGGTGACATGTTGATTGTTGGATACAGCTATACACCGAACTGGGCCGCTGCAAGACAGGCACATGATAAATATGACTTCTATATCAGAAGATCATTTGATGGTGGTGCGACATGGGTACCATGGACAGATACAAATGGCACAAGCCATGAAGGTCCGCAAAACTTGTCAAATCTTAGAAATAACAAAATGACGGTCATCGAACCACGTATCGTTGGTACACCGGGATCAATTGACCTCGATGGTGACGGACAGGCTGATACACCTATGGATAAGCAAAATAAAGACATCTTCTTCGTCTCTTACGGGACAGCAGAGAATGTGGCAAATGTCATTGGAAGCCTTGACCCTGATGAAGTGATAGAAGGTGGTGCACCGCTTGATCTCTTCTATGCAAGAACAACAGATAGAGGCGAAACCTATGAGTTGGTTGATAAGAATATTACTTCAGAAGACAGTAACCTGACTGGAACAACAGTTCAGGTAATGGATTGGTTGGCACACTCAAATGCCGAAGAGGGTGAAGTACAGTTACGTATGACACCGGATGGTAATGTGTTCTATGCGAGCTGGATCCAAGATCTTGATATGAACGATACAGAAACTGCTGATCACTTTAAAGGTAGTGATATATGGTTCAGAAAGATTACATACGATGCTAACACTACAGCAGCAGTAGAATAATCTTCTCTAAAGAAGAGAGCTTGTCTCTCTTCTTTCATTGTCTATAAAATCTCCGGCCACTCCTACAAATAAACATCCTATTCCAGACTTCAACACCTCCCATGAAACAAATAGATCATTGGTATTTGTTATACCTTTATGTTTATTCACAACTTATTGCATTTTTATTTTAGATCCAAATACTTCAAGATCACTTTTACGGAAGGAGATAGAGGAAAGAAACATTGTAGTTAAGCCTAAGGAGTATGCCAGTAGACGTGATACTCTATTCACCGGCTTATCATAGCTCACCAGGTAAAACGATAGATTATGAAACGGGAAAAGAGCTTGCAAGATTTCCGGAAACCATCCATGAAACTATCGACGGGATCCATACGCTTCTGATCGGTATGTAGCGTAATTAAATATCAATCTCTTTCTTGCGGTTGTCCAGATATCTTCCGATACCTGAGGCGATACCTTTTGCAATAGCATTCTGGTAATCTGACTCAAAGAGTCTCTGACGTTCTTTGGTATTGGAAAGATAACCGACTTCTACAAGGATGGAAGGTCTGCTGGCGCCTACAAGTACATAAAAGGGTCCCGGTCTTACCCCACCATCCTTCACATCATGATACTCGCCTTTCATCCTCTTTAGCATCTCTCTTTGTATATCGATAGCCAGTTTATGAGACTCGACGATCTTCGGTCCATTAAGAACAGAATCGATAATGACATCCTTACTGAGTTCATCTGTCCCCATCAATACCGCTGCATTCTCACGCTCTGCGATACGTTGTGATCTTGCATCACGGCTTTTTTGCAGGTAATAGGTTTCTACCCCGGATAATAGTTCATTTTTCTTAGGGTTCGGAGAGGCATTGGCATGGATAGAGAGAAAGATCATAGCCTCTTTTCTGTCTGCGATACGCGTACGCTGCCCGAGCTTTAAAAAGCTATCGCCGCTGCGGGTAAGGTAGACAGGATGGCCATTCCTGCGGAGTGCTTTTCTCACCTTCTTTGCGATACTGAGAACAAGATTCTTTTCAAGTTTTTCCCCTGATATCGCCCCGGAGTCGTGACCTCCATGCCCCGCATCGATCACGACAACTGCTTTGGATCTGTCAGGAGAGACACATCCGGTCAGCGTAAATAAAATACTAAGAAAAAGTAAAACCGTTCTCATACTTTCCTCCCTATTTTAAATACTACCTATAATTCTCTTTAAAAATCGATCTCTCTTCTTCTATTCTGCAGATAATTCTCAATCCCCTCAACGATACCTTTTGCCAAAAGATTTTGATAGTTTGAGGAGAAGAGCCGTTTTCGCTCTTTAGGGTGTGAGATATATCCCACTTCTATCAACACGGAAGGCCTGCTTGCACCGACAAGTACATAAAAAGGTGCATGACGTACACCACCATCCTTGACATCCCTATAAAGGCTTCTTGCATTTGTCATCATACGCTTATGGATATCGATCGCCAGTTTGTTAGACTCAACTATCTTCGGCCCGCTCAGGACGGAATCCAGGATCACATGCTTACTCACCCTGTCTGTTCCCTTGAGCACCGCATTATTTTCTCTCGCTGCAATACGCTGAGAACGTTCATCTCTTGTATTCTGCAGGAAGAATGTCTCAATCCCCTGCATTTTATGGCGTTTGCTTTTTACTACGGAGTTGGCATGGATAGAGATAAATACCTTTGCATCTTTTTTATCTGCAATACGTGTTCTCTGGTTCAGTTTGAGAAAACGGTCACTAGCTCTTGTCAGATAGACCGGATAGCCTCTTTTTTTCAGCTGCTTGATCACCCTCTTGGAAATTTGAAGTACAAGGTCCTTCTCTTTTTTCCCCCCGCCGATAGCCCCGCTATCATGTCCTCCATGTCCCGCATCGATCACGATCACTTCTGTATGTCGTTTACGTATTTGCTTTGTGATCTGTGGTTTTATATAGGCCTGGCGAGCATTTCCTTTTTGTATATAGGCACTTCCCTTTGGTAGAGAGATATGATAGGTATCTTTAGAAAACAGGGGTTGGTAAGCTGTAGGCTTAAAAGGTGTCCGGCTCTCTATCACAACACGTACGGTCTTTGAGTTATATTGGGCGATACGAACACTATTTCCAAGTCCAAGAGGAACACGTTTATGTGCGATTTTCATATCTTTGAAGTCATAGATCTCACGGTGAGGATTTGGAAGGGTAAAGTGTTTGATCTTTTGTTTATCAAGCGGCTTCGCAAAAAAAAGCCTCAATTCACCTTTTTTCACGAGCGCTTTGGTCATACTGTTCCCTCCTCCAAACAGAGAAGGGGAAAAGAGAAAAGAGATCATGGTAAAAAAGAGTAGAAGATAACTCCGCCTTATCATGGTTTACTTCTCTTCTCCATTCATGAGTTTGTCCATCAGCTCTTTGACGGTAATGATCTCATTGAGACGATAACCGTTCGAGCCCGTAAAGAAAAGCCCTGTTTCTACGATACCGTCATATGCATCAGTCAATCTGTCTGCGATACAATATCCTACGGCTCGAGCCTCTTCACCTCTATGACATGGTGCTACACAGTTAGAGATACAAGCAACTTTTGGCGCTGTTCCGGTTTCTATAGAAGCCTGAAGCTGCGTTTTAACCCCACGGGCAGGATACCCTACAGGTGATTTGAAAAGCTTGATATCCTCTTCTTTTGCCTGTAAAAGGATCTCTTTCATTTCATCACTGGTATCACACTCTACCGTACCTATAAAACGTGTACCCATCTGAACCGCTGAAGCCCCCAGTTCCATCATTTTAACGATATCGTCATGATCCCATATACCGCCTGCTGCGATGATAGGCATATCACCCCAGTTCTTTGCCTCTTCTACTACCGGAGGAAGGATCTCTTCGAGCTGGTTCTCAGGGAGGAAACACTCTTCATACTTAAATCCCTGGTGTCCTCCACTGAGCGGTCCCTCTACGATCACTGCATCCGGCAGTCTGTTATGCGTCTTTTGCCATCTGCGGCAAAGAATTTTCAATGCTTTTGCAGTTGATACGATCGGTACCAATGCTACATCAGGATAGTCTTTCGCTGCTTCAGGCATCGTCAACGGCAGTCCTGCACCTGTGATAATGATATTTGCCCCTGCCTTACACGCATCCTGTACCACACGGTCGTAATCTGTTTGAGCATAAAGGATATTGGCTGCAAGCGGTTTGTCTCCACAGATCTCTCTTGCATTATCAAAGATTTGTTTGAGTGCCTTATAAGAGTAGAAGTTGATCGCTTCTTTCGGGCGGTGTTCTTTACCGACCATCTCTTTGTCACTGAGGAATTTTCTCTTTTTATAGACACCGGTACCTACGGCGGAGATCACTCCCAGACCTCCCTCTTTGGATACATTGCCGGCAAGCTGGTCCCAAGAGATTCCGACCCCCATTCCTCCCTGAACAATAGGCTTTTCGATCGTATATTTACCGATCTTAAACGATTTAAATGTCACTTATTTTACCTTCACTTTCGCAAACCTTCTTTTTCCTACCTGCAGGATATACTCACCGCAACTAAGATTGAGTTTATCATCACTGATCTTCTCCTGGTCGATACTTACTGCATTCTGCTTGATATCTCTTCTCGCCTGTGATGTTGAAGGCTCTAAACCTGCATTCACAAGTGCCTGACATATCCAGATACCATCTTCCATATCAAACTCATCCATATCTGTTGGAATTTTATTTGCTTTAAATACAGAGTTAAACTCTTCTTTAGCAAGTGTAGCCAATTCTTCATTATGGAACCTAGCAGTTATCTCAAGAGCGAGATTTTCTTTCGCTGTTTTAGGGTGAACGGTACCATTCTTGACATCTTCTCTCAACTGAGCTACCTCGTCAAGGGGTTTTTCACTGAGTAGTTCATAGTAACGCCACATCAGATCATCTGAGATAGAGAGTGTTTTCCCGTAGATATCTTTAGGGCTCTCTGTAATACCGATATAGTTGTTCAGAGATTTACTCATTTTCTGAACACCGTCCAACCCTTCAAGGATAGGCATCATCATTACAGCCTGTTCTTTTCCGATATCGTATGCTCTTTGCAGATGTCTTCCCATCAGAAGATTGAACTTTTGATCCGTTCCTCCGATCTCGATATCTGATTTCAGCTCTACAGAGTCATATCCCTGAAGCAAAGGGTAGAGAAATTCGGAGATAGAGATACTCTGCCCGGATTTATAGCGTTTTTCAAAATCATCACGCTCAAGCATTCTTGCTACGTTAAAGAGTGTCGTCAACCCCACCATACCGGCTGCTCCCAGTTCATCAAGCCACTTTGAGTTGAAAACCACTGTTGTTTTACTCTCGTCAAGTACATTGAATACCTGATCCTGGTAGGTCTTTGCATTGGCCATGATGGTTGCACGATCCAGTATTTTTCTTGTCTCGCTTTTACCCGTCGGATCACCGATCGTTGCAGTAAAATCCCCGATAAGCATCTGTATTCTTCCACCATGTTGCTGAAATACTTTAAGCTTTTGAAGCAATACTGTATGTCCCAGGTGCAGATCGGCCCCCGTAGGGTCAAACCCTGCTTTTACAGTATAGGTCTCTCCTGTCTCATAGTAACGTGTCACCAATTTTTCAATGGCTTCCATATCTATGATCTCGGCTGTACCTCTTTGTATCTCTTCAAGTGCTTTAGTTATCATCTCTCTCTATCCTTATTTGTTATATGCGTCATCCAAACTGATAATCTCGATAAGTTTGAACTGTTTTGAAATTTTTTCTGCCAATACCGTTTTGTTTGACTGATCACTCTCTACTTCGATCTGACAATACTCCGCAGTATCAGAACTTTGTATCCCAAGTTCTATACTGACGACATTCAGACCAAGATCCGAAAGTTTTTGAAGCAGTTCTGCAAGAACCCCCTTCTGGTTTTGTAAGCTGAGTATCAAACGATAACGCGAAAGTTTCGATGTCGACCAGCTTACATGCAGCATCGGATGGCCCTCTTTCATCAGTGCATATGCCTTTTTACATAACTTATGGTGGACAATCGCTTTATTGTCCCTATAGAAAGCAACGATCTGATCACCTACCTTCGGGTGGCAGCAGTAATCAAACTCTACCCCTTCGACCGTCTTATTGGTAAAGAACTTAAGATGTTCGATCTCTTTGAGAACAGGTTTTCTGTACCCTTTTCTCATCACTTCCCAGAAACGCAGCTCTTTCTCACCTAAAAAGTCAGCAACCTGGCGGATCGTCTCCTTATAGTAATCTATCTGCAACGGCAGTTTATAGATCGTCTCCTGCAATCCTATCTCTTTTACCAACGCTTTCATCTGTGCACTCGGCTGTTTGAAAAGGTTCCCCAGAATGTTGTAGGCACTTAGTGTATTGGCCTCTTTGATCCTCGCACGACAGAGACTTCTGATCCCCTCCTGGGCTCTGGATGTCTTCACCGTATCAAGCCAGGTACAGTGCAGATGCGGAGTATCATCTTTAATGATGTTGATGATATCCCCGTTTTTCAATACAGTCAAAAGAGGAGCTTCACGCTTGTTGATCATTGCCGAAACGGCATTGGCCCCGACTTCAGAGTGGATCAGATAAGCAAAATCCAGTGCTACTGAGCCTTTCGGTAACGTATAGTAGTCCCCTTTAGGAGAAAATACCGTGATATCTTCTGAGAAGAGATCACATTTGGCAAGTTCATAGAACTCTTCTACCGACTCATTGGTATAGTTCAATCCTTCCAGCCACTCCAGGTTGATACCGTCACCACCGGATTTGTATTTCCAGTGTGCCGCGACACCGTACTCTGCAAGCTGATGCATCTCTTCGGTTCTGATCTGTGCCTCTACGATCCCCTCTTCATCAAAGAGTGTCGTATGGATCGTTTGATACCCATTCTCTTTAGGCACAGCGATATAGTCCTTAAAACGGGAAATGAGCGGTGTATATCCAAGGTGAAGCATACCAAGTACCTGATAGCACTCTATCGGTTTTTTAACGATGATACGGATTGCCAAAAGGTCAAGTACCTCTTCTATACTCACACCTTTTCTGTGCATTTTCAGATACGTGGAGTAGTAGTGTTTCACACGTCCCAGAATATCGAAATCGCCTTCCTCAAAACCATCTTTCATCATCATCTCTGTGACTGTCTGGATAAATGCATTCAGTTTGAGTTGAAGGTTTTGTGCATTGGATTTGATAAAGTCATCTATATGCTTATAATCATCCGGATAGATGTAGTAAAAACTCAGATCCTCCAGGTGGTTCTTCATGCGTGAGATCCCCAGGCGGTGTGCGATCGGGGCATATACCACCAAAGTCTCTTCTGCGATACGTTTCTGTTTGTGCGGAGGGAGGGCATCCAGTGTGAGCATATTATGGAGTCTGTCACAGAGTTTGATGACCAGTACACGGATATCTTTGATCGATGCAATGAGCATTTTTCTAAAACTGAGTGCCGAGTTGATCAGACGTTCATCTGAAGCGGAAGAGACCAGCTTTTCATCACGGATCTGTACGATCTTGGTCAAGCCTGCCACAAGGTGTGCAACATCATCACCGAATGCATCCACAAGGTCCTCTATCTCATAATGTGTATCTTCAACCACATCATGCAACAGTGCAGCCTGTACCATCACTTCATCATTGGAGAATGCAGCAGTAATCGCTGCTACGAGGATCGGGTGAACGATGTAAGGTTCACCGCTTTTGCGAAACTGTCCCTCATGTGCTTTATGAGAGAGTTCCAATGCTTTTTTGGTACTGGGCTTAGGAGAGGGGACATATTCCCACAGAAGAGACTCTGCCTCTTCAATCGTGTTGATATGTTTGGCTTTTTCCAAAAAAGCGTTCAAGAGGCCTACTCCTCTAGGTTTACGTCAATTTTACCTTCAGCAATCTCCAAAAGTGCGATATCCGTAGCTTTCATTGTCTTTACATCTGCATCTACCAGTGGTGTAGCTCCGTTGGAAATTGCTTCAGCTCTTTTACCTACTGCATTTGCCAAAAGGTATTTATCATGGTTTACTTTTTCCATTGCTTTCGCTGTCAATATTTCTGTTCTCATTGTTATCCTTTAACTCTTTATCACGTTCATTTCTAACAGCGCTGAAAAGCCTGTCAATCTCAAATTACTTCTCTTCCTACTTTACAACTGAGCAGAGAGTTGTATCTCCCTCAATAATCGCAAGAAGGTTGCCCTTTTCAAACATATTACATACAATGATAGGTAACTTGTTATCTTTTGCCTGTGCGATTGCCGTATCATCCATCACTTTGATGTGATCTTCAAGTGCCCTGTCATACGTGATAGTATCAAGTTTTACTGCATCCGGATACTTTTTAGGATCTTTGTCATAGACACCGTCGACCTTGGTTGCTTTGATAAGTATGTCCGCACCGATCTCGGATGCTCTTAATGTTGCTGCGGTATCTGTCGTAAAGTAAGGGTTCCCCGTACCTCCGGCGAAGACAACCACTCTGCCTTTTTCAAGATGACGTCTTGCACGTCTTACGATAAATGCTTCACCGATCTCCTGCATATCAATAGCCGTCTGAAGCCTGCTCTCTACACCGATATGCTCAAGTGCTTCCTGAATGGCTACACCATTGATCACCGTTGCCAACATACCCATATAGTCACCGCTTGTACGTGTGATGATACCGTCAGCTGCAGCAGACACACCACGAATGATATTTCCGCCACCGACTACAACACCGACCTGGATACCTGCATCAATTAATGATTTGATCTCACCTGCAATAAAATTAAGTATCTGAGTATCAATACCATACCCTTCTTCACCAGCCAATGCCTCACCAGAAAACTTTACCAATACTCTTTTTGCCACTTGTAGCCCTTTATAGAATTTCGCGATTATATCCAAAAGAGGTTTAGGTTGGGTTTAAACCAGAGCTTAACCAATCCCCCTCTCACCTGCTGACTATCAGATACTGATAAGTCTTAAAGGGTTGATATGTTTAGAGTTTTTCGTCGCCTGAAAGATCAGTTTACGGTTCACTTTACCCACCACATACCCCTTTTTTATCTTACGCCCTTTTTTGATGTTCGGCGCGATCTTGGAGAGTCCGGCATAGACCGTATGCAGCTTTCCGCTGTGTGCAACGACCACTACCTTCCCGAGCATACTGCTGCTACCCGCATAAACGATTTTACCGTTCATGACGTTTTGTACTTTTGCATCATTGTGCGGGGCCTGCAGCGTCACTGATTCATTATAGATCTTGATCTTATAGATAGGATCAACATAGGTCCCGAACCTCTTGATCACTTTGGCACCGCTGATAGGAGAGATCGTCTTACTTCCTCTGTAGGCATAGGTTTTAGGCTTTTGGTAGGAAGAGTGTACTTTTCTTACCTTTTCACTCTGCTTCTCTGCAGCTACACGGTTGTTTTGCGCTTCTTTCGCTGCAAGCTGTGCTGCCTGTTTCGCCTCTTTGGTCTGTGCTTTCATCAAAGCAAGCTGTGCCGCCCGCTCTTTCTCCTGGGCAATTCTTATCTTTCTTTTACGCTCTTTTTCCAGGCGTATCGCTTCTTTGCGGGCTTCAGCAGCACGTCTTGCCTCTTCTACCTCTTTTTTATGTAAAATATTGAGCTGAGCCAGTGTCTGACTCAGCATGCTTTGTCGATCGACGATCTGGTTAAATTTCTTTTGATATTTCTCTTCATCATCCATCAACCCTTTGACATAGGCCTCTTTCTTTCTCTTCTTCTCGACATAATCTTTCCGTTTTGTGATGATCCCGGAGAGAGACTTTTGCGTTTTATCACGCAGAGAACGCTTACTTTTCTGCGTCTCTTCCAACGTAACAATCTCCTTTTTTAGAGATTCGAGTTCTTGATTATTATGTTTTTCATACGCCTTGTAGACTTCATAAGAGATAACAGATTCACGGGTCTGTGTCTTTATCTGCTGTAGTGCAAAAATCACAGAAAACTGCTCCGTAGCCAATGACAAAAATGCTTCACGCTTTTTTTTGATCTCACTGTTGATCTCCCCGAGCTCCTTCTCCGCATCACCTAACTCTTGCTTCAACTGTATATAGGCTTTTTCCGTTTTATCCTCATCCGCTTTTAGAAGATCGATCTTTTTTTCCAGAAATGCGATATCTTTTTCGGCTTTCTTGATATCCTCAGCAATCTTTTCAAGCTTTCTGCTTGTTTTTTTCTTTTCGCTAGTAGTGGCTCTCAATCCCTGTTTGGAGTCTTTGATCTTCTCTACGGTAGAGGCAGAAAAAAGCAGGGAGAGTGCCACGAAGCACCAGAGGATAAGCAGTCTCACTCCTCTACTCCCTTGGCACTATAGACGACCGAATAGACTGAAATGATCACGATCAATAGGGCAGCAGCCAGCAAAACACCTATATCCATGATCCTGAAGAGATAATCTCTATTTTGAACCATCATCTCTATCCCGCTGTTTACGGCCCAATGAAACTTCAGGTAGAGGAAGATACTGCTGACGATCAATGTAGCAGCGATCGCATCTATGATCGCGATCTTAAACAGCACGCCGCTTCTGAGCATCAATGGCGCCCCGAAGATTTCCATGATCTGCATACGCTCTTTATGCGCATACTTCCAGATCTCCATCTGCTTCATGATCAAAAAGAGGCTCACCACTGTCATAAATGATATAAAGATCTTCAGCGTAAACTTGATAAAAGTGAACAGCCTGTAGTTCGACTCATAGTTGCTTCCAAACGTCTCGACCTTTTTGATAAGCGGACTTCGCTCAAGGTCTTTTTTAAGCGCTATCAGCTCTTCCATACTGATATACTCATCCAGACGTACATTGTAAAAATAGGGCAGAGATTTGAGGATCTTCGCTTCACCCTCTTTTGTCACACCTTTGGCGATCTTTGAGACGATCCTGTCCCGTTCTATATTTTCACTTTTGCTGATATGTCTGTTGAGTGCCTTAAATGCATCGATCTTCATAGGTTTCTCGCTTACAACAAGCATTGCATAACCTTCCTGAAGCCCTTTTTCATACCTGTCAGTGGCCCGGTCAAAGACCAGATAGAACTCGATACCGAGTAGTATTGCCATCAAAGGCAAGATAAACATCAAATGATTCTTAATGTACTTCATATACACCCTTGCCTTCGATAATAAAGTGTCTGTACGGCAATGAGAAGACCTGAGGTATTTTGTGTGTCACGACCAGTACGGTGGTTTCAAGCTGCTGACAGGCATTCTCCATCAGGTCCCATATCACGTTTGATGAGTAGTCATCAAGGTTTCCTGTCGGTTCATCCGCCAGGATCAGCACCGGGTTTTTTGCCAAGGCTCTGGCTACACCTACACGCTGCTGTTCTCCACCGCTCAGCTCCAGAGGATATTTGTCTGCATGTTCGGTCAGTTTGACATGTTTTAGCAGTCTGTGTGCCTGTGTATTCTGTACATCGATGGAGTAACCCGCGATCATCAAGGGCAAAACGACATTTTTTGCAACACTCCACTCATTGACAAGTTTAAAATCCTGAAAGATGATCCCCATATGGGTACGAAGTTCCTGGAGTTTCGAAGCCTTTACGTTTGCCAGATCCACACCTCCGACCACAAGGTTCCCTGAAGTGGGCTTGATCCTGCCGTACAAAGATTTAAGCAGTGTTGATTTACCTGATCCACTCGGACCCGTGATAAAAACAAACTCCCCTTTTTTCACCGTAAAGTTGGCATCTTTGATCACTTCATTTCTGCCATTGTCATAAGCCAATGTCAGGTTTGAGGCATTGATAACGTTAGACACTTAAGTCTCCTTCTAAAAAGATCTCTTTCATTTTTTGATGTGCCTTGAAATTTACCATCGTTTTCACAGGTACGGAGGCAAAGTATCTACACTCCTCCTTCCCAATGAGTATATACTTGTGTTCCGGTCTGTCAAAACTTCCAAAAGCACATTTGATCAGCAGTTGGTCTTTCCCGATCTTGAAAAGACGTTCAAAATGTATAAAGAACCCGTCAAATACCATCGGTTTTTTTGTAAGTCTTTCCTCTATACCTTCTTTATATTTTACTGCATTAAAATTAAAATCTATCTCTAATGTTTTCGGCTCAGACTCTGTCAGGCATCTTACATAGACATCATAGATATCTTTTTCCTGTCTCAGCCATCTTGCCTCATATTTACTGGTTACTTCCAGTGCTTCATTCTTACGTATTTCAACATGTGTTTTTGGTACATCTTCCCCGAAGAAGGTCTCCAGTGCATACCAAAAGTAGTTATCGCTGTCCGTACGGAGCTCAAGCCTCCCCTCTTTACGCAGTACCCTCATCGACTCCTCAAGAAAACTCGGACTGATCACTCTCCTGTGAGGCTTTTTATCCCACGGTACAGGGAAGTGGACAAATATCTGTTCACAGCTGTTGGAAGGCAGCATCTCCAGGAAAAGTCTCGCATCATAGTTAACTACCCAGATATTATCCAGTCCCTGCAGTTCAATCTGTTTGAGTACCTGCTGTGCAGAAGGGGTATGGATCTCAAGCCCGATAAAGAGCGTATCAGGATTTTTCTGCGCTTGGTAGAGCAGATGCTTTCCGCTGCCGAATCCTACCTCAACAGAGATCTTCTCTTTGGGGTACACCACTGTTGCAAAATCCTCGATCTTTTTGAAATACGCTGAAGAGAGCGGGGCTTTGGTATGAGAGATAGCGATGTTGGAGCTCTGTATCTCAAGGTTCAACTCTTCTGCTGTCTTTGCCAATGCCTCTTTGAGAAGATTGACCTTGAGCGGTCTGCTGACCTTGTCGTATTTGAGCTGTCCTGCACCGTTACTGTCCGGTTTGTACTGCAGTAAAAACTCTTCTCCCCCGTACTCTACTCCCCATAACTCCTCATCGGCTCCTATCGCTTGTGCACGAAAAGTGAGCAGAGAACTTTGAGGGATCTTCTCCTCTACGATAGAACTGTCAAATGGTTTGACTTTAATATGTGGCATTTTTTTCCTTGTTTACAGTCTGATATGTGTTGGCTGACTTGGCCGTGATGTTGTATCGTCATAACTCTTTGCGATGATACGGTAACGGTAGTTTCTCTCCGGTCTGACAAAGGTATCGATATACTCTACCATGATGCGTCCTTTGACCTGAGCGATATACCGCCACTCGCCTCCGTTTACCGAACGCTCGATGATATAGGCATCAATACTCTCATTGCTGTGCGGTGCCCAGAGCAGTTTTACCGTGCCTGCTCCTACCTTATAGGCTTTGAGGAAAGGTACACTCGGAAGGGGTGCTAAAGCACGCACTTTGATCCGGCTTCCCAGGGCAGCCTCTTTTCCAAAACGCAGTGTCTTGAAGGTATAGCGGTAACTTCGGCCGGGCTTGACCTGCGTATCGACAAAATGGGTTGCATAGGCATTGGAGATCGTGGCGATATGCGTCTCTTCTCCGCCGGAGCTTCGATAGACATTGATCCCGCGTACTTTTCGGTCTGTGATCCTGGCCCACTCAAATCCTATAGCGTTTCTCTGAGGAAGGGCTTTGAGGTTTTGCAGTCTGGCCAATGAGGGATCAATCTCATAGACGGTCATACTCTGTACGACACCGCCGCAACCGTTAAACCCAACTAAAGCGGTCGCCAAGAGTGCGAGGATCGATCTTTTCATTCATTTCACTTTCATCAAAATATTTTGCCAGATACGCCTGCATATCCTCAAAAAGAGGGGCTACAAACTCCATCTTTTCTCCTGTGGCAGGATGCGTCAGATAAAGCAGATACGCATGCAGCTTCACACGTGAAATTTTATCCCGTTTGCTCTTAAAGCCGTATAAATGATCCCCCAGTATATGGCGTCCCAGCGTTGCCAGATGCACACGTATCTGGTGCGTACGGCCCGTGAAAAGCTTCGCAGCGATCAGCTCGGTATCACGGCTGCTTTGTGCCAGTTTGACAAAAGCCGTTTTTGCCTCTTTGCCATGCGGTACGACATCCATCTTCAGACGGTTGTTGGGGTTGCGTCCGATAGGCTTCTCTACGATGGTATCTTCTTTGAGCGGATAGTCGACGAGTGCCAGGTAGTAGCGCCCCATACTCTTGTCCTGCAGCTGTTCGCTCAGCTTCTCATGGGTCTTGTTGTCCTTGGCGATCACCAGAGCCCCGGTCGTCTCCTTGTCGATACGGTGTACGATCCCATGACGCTCCTCTCCGCTGATTGTGGAGAGTGATATCCCGCGCTGTATCAGCCAGTCCACCAAAGTCGGCTCTTTCACTGAAGGTGCCGGATGCACTACAAGCCCAGAAGGCTTGTTGATGACCATCAGGTAGTCATCCTCATAGATCACCTCAACATCAAAGTCCACAGGTGCCACTTCACGCTTCTCAGCCTCTTTGAACTCGTAAGCGATCTCATCCCCCTCTTCTACCTTGAAGCTGGTTTTAGTGATGCTCTTACCGTTGACAGAGACAAGCCCGTCTTTGATCAGCTTTTCGATCTGGTTACGGCTGACGTCCAGCTCGTTTGCTAATGTTTTGTCCAGGCGGTTTTTGGTTTCTGCTGTGAATCTGTTCATTTCTCTCAAATCAATTTAAATGGTTTATCTGAAACGTATTTTACCAAAAGCTTTCATTATCTGCTATTTTTCTATTAATGCCTATGTTAAGTGTATATTAATAGCTGAAGAGGTAAATATCTATTCTACTTTGAAAGACGAGGAACAGATAAACCAATTCCACCGTCATTCCCTTATATTGTAGTATATAAATTATAACGGATTTTATTTAGCAGTAAGAAAAAGGACAGGTTCCCGTCATTCCCGGCTCGATCAGGAATCTAGAGGTATGAATACTGAGAGATACAAAGTTCTCTGTAATGTAACGTGTGGATCCCCGGGTGCCCGTAGGAAATGCACTAGGGTGCAAGCCCGAGGATGACAGTAGTCTATAGGTTTAACATTTGGATTCCCGATCGGAGCCGGGAATGACGGCGGCAAAGGTTCATGCCTTCATGGCTATGCATTTTGGGTTCTATCCTATCAATCTTTTCCCGTGAATTACAGCAACAAATACGATTGCATGCTCTTTCACTTCATAAAACAGTCTATAACCAAGAAAACTCTTTTATAGTTTGGCATAGACCAACCTTCTGGTGGGATTCTCCCACCCTACAAGTTTCGATTTTTTTCGTAGGGTGGATGCAATCCACCAACAAAATATCATCACCCTATTACACTCCGCCATACTCATATCTTTGATGAGTTTCATAACAGTTTACCTGTTCCTCTCAGACGTAAACCTCTCTATCCTAAATATAGTAGATAAATTATAACGGATTTTATTTAGTATTTAAAAAGGCTGGTTCCAGTCATTCCCGACCCCGATCGGGAATCTAGAGGTATGGATACTGAGAGATTCAAAGTTCTCTGTTATATAACGTGTGGATCCCCGGGTCCCCGTAGGAAATACCCTAGGGTACAAGCCCGAGGATGACAGTAGTCTAGAAGTTTAACATTTAGATTCCCGATCGAACCGGGAATGACATCAAACCTAAATATCGTCTCTATCCCAACGCTCCGGGTCAAGGAAGGTATCATCATGGATATGTTTGAAGGAGGCTTTGATCATCTTGAAAAGATCACCGTTCTTCTCTTCCATGCCTGCCAGCCATGCTTTGGTAGAGGCTCTGGCATGCGGCATCTTGACATCTTTGAGCATCGCCGGGCAGGCTTCATCACCGATCACCTGCAGGTCATTGTCCTGAGCAAAGCCTCGCAGCTGTGACTCACGCACCTGGATCAGCGGCCGGATCAGGTGGAAGCCTTTGCCTGTTTTGTAGATCGGGGCAAGTGCTCTCATCGTACCGTTGTAGAACATGTTCATAAAGAAGCTCTCTACGGTATCGTCGAAGTGGTGCCCCAGGGCTACCTTGTTGAAACCACCCTCCTCAGCAAAGCTGTAGAGTGCGCCCCTGCGCATACGGGAGAAGTAAGAACAGAAAGAGGAGTTCTCACGGATCGCGTCCTGGCTGACATCGAAGATATTGGTATCGTAGACCGTATGTTTGATACCGTACTTCGCACAGTGTGCGGAGAGGAAGTCGTAGTGCTCGTCAGGCATCCCGTACTTCACGGTACACGCTTCAAACTCGAAATCAAACGGTGCATTGCGCTGCATATGTTTAAGCGCATGTATCAGTGAGAGGGAGTCCTTCCCTCCGCTTAGTCCCACCAGTACCTTGTCACCTTCACCGATGAGTCTGAACTCGGCATTGGTTTTGCCTATCACCTTGAGCAGTTTCTTGCTCATCGGTATGATCGGAAAATCGTCTCTTCTACCCAACTTACGCCTTTATATTTTTAATCATCGTGGTTACATGCAGAGTGTCTGCATAACTCATCCGGATCTATCTTCTCAACCATACTGATCACAAAATCCGCTGAGACTTTTGCCGAACTCTCCAGGAATGCATCAAAGTCAAATCCCGCATCCATATCCGCGCTGTCACTGATCGCACGCATGATAAAGAACGGTACCTGAAGTGAACTACATACCACGGCTACCGATGCACCTTCCATCTCCAGGGCATGTGCCTTAAAGGTCTCACCGATCCACTCTTTACGTTCAGGGTTTGCTACGAACTGATCTCCTGTAGCGATGACCCCTTCTTTGAGAACCAAGCCTTTTTCGCTTGCTACCTCTTTTGCGATATCCCGAAGTGCCGGGTCTGTAGGGATACAGACTTCCCCCTCAGGGACAAACCCGTGCGGGTGGCCAAATGCCGTGATATCCAGGTCATGCTGGCAAAGCCCGTCAGCGATGATCAGATCACCGATAGCCAGTTCCTCGCTGATCGCTCCGGCCACACCGCTGAAAAGCAAAATGTCACATCCGAATTTCTCTATCAGCATGGTTGCTGTCAGTGTAGCGAAAACCTTACCGATCTTCGAGTAGGCTACAACCACCTCTTTCCCTTTATAGGTTCCCTCATAATAGGTGTTGGCTGCATAGACACTAGTCGTGACATGATCAAGTTTTTCCAAAAGCGGTGCGATCTCTTCAGGCATCGCACCCATGATAGCAATCTTCTTAGGCATAACTCTCCTTGACTATTGTTCGTTTAGTTTACTGATCTCATCGATTGCCAATTGCAGTGACTCCATGTCAGAGACTACAAAGTGAGGCTTTTTCGTTGCCTTTCTGTTGAGTCCTTTGAGTACACCGCCGTGACCGAACTCCACATAACAATCTACTTCATCATCAAACTTGGCGATCGCCTGCTTATAGCGTACCGGTGAAGTCAGCTGTTTTGGAAGAAGGTCAAGCGCTTCTGCTTTAGAGCTGTAGTAGTCTGCGGTAACATTGGAAACTACCGGTGCATTGAACTCGTCTCTAAGCACTTCTGTCAGTTTTTCAGCCAGCGGTGCAGTCGCAGCTTCCAAAAGCGGGCAGTGGCTCGCTACGGACATATTGAGCAGCATTGCTCTTCTTGCTTTTGCCTCTTTAAGGATCGGTTCGAGCTTTTGAAGATCAGACTTCACACCCGCGATCACGATCTGTCCTTCGGCATTGTAGTTTACCGGCCATACTTTCATCCCGGCATCTCTCTGCACCGCACAGATACCCTCGACTACCTCATCAGAGAGTCCAAGAGAGACCATCATCCCTACATCCTGACCGGCACATGCTTCAGCCATCAATTTACCACGAAGGTTTACCAGCTCTACCGCATCGATCGCATCGATCGCGCCGACACTTACAAGTGCAGAAAATTCGCCCAGGGAGTGTCCCATCGCATAGTGAGGCTTGATCGACATCTCATTCTCAAACAGTCTATGTGCGATCGCAGAGACCAAAAGAATCGCAGGTTGTGTATACTCTGTTTTCTCCAATTTGTCATTCTCTGTAAAGAGAAGCGCTTCAAAGTCGATACCTGTACGTTCACTTGCATCAGCTACCATCTGTTTTGCTAGTTCAGAGTTGTTAAAAAAGTCCTGTCCCATACCGACAGCCTGAGACCCCTGTCCCGGAAATAAAAATGCACATTTTACTGACATGAATATCCTTATAAATAATATGCTGTAATTTTACCATGTTTAGATTATGTAGTGATGACGCACACATTTCTCTCTTTTAAATCAACCTTTTTGATATTGATTTTTATTTAATGGTCTATTAAGGTTTAGAATATATAATCTCACAAAATAAATATTATAAGGATAACATATGATTAAAAAATATCTCTTCTCTTCTCTTGCTACAGCAGTTCTTGCGGTAAGTGCCAGTGCCTATGATACGGCAAAAGCAGAAAATATGAACCATTTCTATTCGCATTTGACGCAGCAGGCTTGTGCTGACTCAAAACTCTTTACTACAGGTGAAGATGTAATGAAAATGTTCAGGGACAAAGCAAAATTTACACTCCTGGATGTAAGAACTACAGGTGAAAATGCGATCGTATCGCTCTCCTCAGAGAATGCAATGCATATCCCGGTCAAGAACCTGTTCGAAAAAGCCAACCTAGACAAACTCCCGACAGACCAGCCGATCATCGTCGTGTGTCACTCGGGTACACGTGCAGTCATGGTAACGATGGGGCTAAAACAGATCGGTTTTAAACAGGTGCATGTACTCAAAGGCGGCCTGGTAGCACTTGCTGAAGCAAACAATCCAAAGAATGCACCACTGAAATAATTCAATCCCTCCAAGATACAAAGCGTAGTGATACGCTTTGCATCCTTTTCTTTACACTCTTTTAAAGATCATTGATTTTACCGGTTGCCCGATCTGTTCGGAGACGACATTACATTTCACCATAAAAAGATAGTAGATAGTGCGTTCCGTCTCACCATAGAGACTTTCAAAGTTTCCCATACCTTTAGAGATGACGATATCAGCCTTTTCAAAG
This sequence comes from Sulfurovum sp. MH2-6, assembly GCF_058374785.1. Lineage (NCBI taxonomy): Bacteria > Pseudomonadati > Campylobacterota > Epsilonproteobacteria > Campylobacterales > Sulfurovaceae > Sulfurovum > Sulfurovum sp. MH2-6. The sequence goes on along the minus strand of NZ_CM178170.1, from coordinate 654,772 downwards.
ATCTCAAGCGATGCCTTATTGGCCTGTGAAAGATCATAACCGGGAGTATGGACCCCTGTATCTATCACCGTAGCACACTCCTGAAGTATCTCCGCGTCCTTAAGCGTAACATCATTGATAATGGGTTTTCCTCTTACAAAGTAGTGCACATGAATATCATACCTCTCTTTGATCTTCTCGATCAACCATTTGTCAAAAATATGCTCACCGACATTGTCCCCGATGATCACTATCTCTTTGGCATTTTCCAGCTCCTGCTTGAAAGCATCACTGTCGTTGATCGCAAATGGGTGATGAAAATGTTCTTCTATCATCTCATTGAGATCAAACTGTTCCTGAGCACCAAAATCGATCACGTTTCCAATCACAGAAAATTTGATCGCATCATCGATACTCTTGACCTGTGTTTTATCTACAGAGAGAGCCATTTTCGCAGCATGCGCCTTGGACAGTGAGACGGGATCACTCTCCCCCGTGATCTCTCCTATCTTGCGGTAGATCACCTCCGCGATCTGCGGCGGTGTGATATCCAGATCATGTGCTAAAAGTATTTTCGCCGTGGCATCAAGGACCTCTTTGCTCTGCTCATCATCAAGCGCCAGAAGCCTGGATACCTTCAATCCTTGATTCATTAGACAGACGATACAGTCGGGCTTTATATTCATATTTACTCCTTGCGGCTATTTTATCTTATTATATTTACTATAATCAAGTCAAATTTATAGAAAAAAAAGATTTGAAGTGCTATGATTCGACGCGAATTCACTTTGGGAGGCAAAAGATCAGATCGTTACTGCTTAAAATTCTACTCTTTATCTATCTGACTTCTGCTTATCTTAATGCAACACATATGCATGTTGAAGAGCCGGGACACGACCACGAATGTGACGTCTGCCTCCTTGTAAAGCACTTTCCAAGCAGTGATCTTCCAAAATCGGACCTGCAACTTCCCGCTGTTGCGCCCTATATGCCTGAAGAGGAGCAGGATCAACAGTACCTCTCAACCCCTGTCAGTAAAGGATTTAACGCAACAGCACCCCCTCTCTGTCGATCATTTTTTATTTTTTAACACTTTTATATCACAAGAACGACACATAAGGAACACACTATGAAACAAAAAATTATACTACTGCTTGCTATGCTTTTACCTATGCTGAGTTCAGCAGAGGAGACGACACTGACCCTAAGCTACGAACTGCTTGACTTTGAAAACTCAAAAAAGAAAGATGAAGGGAAACGCTACGGCATCTGCGTCAAGCACAACCATAACAATGATACCTACCAGCTAAGAGCAGAGAGAACCCATACCGAAACCTTCCAGCCGCCACTTACAGAAGACCTGAAGGTCAATAAATATGCGCTGAAATATACACACCGCTATGATCAGGCTCAGTCTGTAAGTGCAAGCTTCCTCAACATCGATGACAACCTGATGAAAGAGACAGATGGCGGAAGGATTTACGGTCTGGGGTACCGATACCGTGCCTTCGGACTCACACAGTACTTCAGTGACTACAAGCACTTCAATGTCTATCAGACCGATATCAAGTATACCTTTAAACATGCGTGGGAAGATATCAAGGCGGATGCTACAATCATCGCTAAATACCAACATCTGCAGGATAAAGAGAGTAACGCTTTCAGCACCAATGCAAAAAGCGATTACTTGACACCGGGAGTTAAAATGCACGTGCATTACCAGGACTACCATATCGGTGCAGGTGCATTTTTCGGGAAAAGGGTCTTTGCCGTTATGGATGAGGGGATGCGTATCCAGCACCATGCCATGGAGTTTGACAAGACCTATATGGTCGGTATCGGCAGACATTTTGAAAAGATCGATCTCCACCTCAAGTATATCTACCAGGAAGCGAATGAGATTCCTATCAACAACCCTGACGTCAAAGTCGACAATATTATCTTTCAACTAGGGTATCACTTCTGATACTCTGGTACCAAAAATCTATCTATAGATCGTACTGCTCATCTTAATCCAGCAGATCACATGGCCAGAATACAGAGTGCGGTATTATATGCGATAAGGTGAAAAAGGGGATTTATAAATATATGAGGGAAGAGAGGTACACCTACCGTTCGGCAGGTGTAGAGAGGTTGATCTTAGTGACAACCACATCCTGATCCACAGCTTCCGTTACCGTGTGAGTGACCGCCTACAACACCTGTAGCCTGCTCATCTTCAGTCGCTTCTCTTGCACTCAATACTTTTACTGAGAACATAAGATCTTTTCCTGCAAGTGGGTGGTTGAAGTCGATGTTTACTTCATTGTCATTGAAAGACTTTACAGTTACCTGTACTGTCTGTCCGCCTTCACCTTGACCGTAAAGCGTCATACCTTCAGCAAGATCGATACCTTCAAACTGATCTCTTGGTAGTGTCTGCTGTGCTTCAGGGTTTACTTCACCATACGCATCTGCAGCTTTTACCAAGATATCTCCGCTCTCATCTTTTTTCATACCGACAAGTGCATTTTCAAGACCAGGAATGATCTGTCCCTTACCAATGATGAACTCTAGTGGCTGTCCACCTTTGTTACTGTCTACAACTTCTGTTGTACCTGCTTCTTTTACTTCGTATTCGATACCTACGACGCAATTTTCATTTGTAATTGTCATAAAAATTCCTAAAATTAAATTTTGTTGTATTGTAACTAAGCAAACTTTACTGAGGCTTAATGGAAAATACCCCCTAAAAATACGCCAGAGATCTTATAGACGGCTAGTTTGCAGAGAAAAATTCATCCAGAATATTGAAAGGAAATATAGCAGCCTTGTCTGTCGCCTGCAGATCTTTTACGGCAAAAGGGATATAACTGTGTCTGGTGACGACTACTTTGGTGCGGTAATCTGTCCAGTCAAACAGTTCTACAACATCTTTGGGATCGATATGGATACAGCCATGAGACATCCAGTCGACACTCCCTTTATGCAACGCATGTCCAAAACGGGTAAACTTCATCATATAATCCATATTGTTCACGCCGCTGGGATCAGGATAGGCATTAGACATATGAAATCTCTTTTTTTGAAAGATCGTAAATATCCCTGAGGGGCTTCGGTACTTCTCAGCCCCTGAAGTAACAGGACCTGTCTTCCATATATTCCCCTCTTCATTAATGGCATAAAAACGTCCGTCACTTCCAGGCTCTCTAACAGAAACAACGACGATTTTCTCTCCTTTCAGATCAACTATTTTGAAACCGTCTTTAGTCATAAGTTTAAATGAAGTTTTGGATATGGGGAATGTCGCATTACCACGGGGTGGCGTATGCTCCGCAGAAAGAAGAGTACAGAGAGATATAACGATCAGTATACTATACCTCATCCTCTCCTCCTAGAGTTTTTTCAGTTTATCTTTCGCAATTTGTGCAGATCTGTGTCCGCTGTAGTTCTCGACGATATTCTGATAAAAAAGTTTTGCTTGATCTTTTTGGCCTGTCTTTTCCAGTGAGATACCTGTATGGAGCAACAATACATCGATATAACTTGCCTTATCATACAATCCTGCACTCTTTTTATAGTAGAAGATCGCATCCTCATACGCTTTGGTATAGTAAGCGATCTCACCCAGATAGTAGTTGGATGCTGCAGGCTTATATCCTTTCTGGTCAGTGATCACAAATCTCTCTTTTGCTTCATTATACTGCTTTTTACCAAAAAGTCTGACACCTTCTGTATAGAGTGATGCATTCTCTTTGCCCTCAAGCGATACTTTCTGATCGGTTGATGCTTTCGCTTTCTTGCTCTTTGGAGCGCTCTTCCCGTTCATCCCGGCAAGTATCTGCTCCAGCTCCTCTTTACTGACATAGTTGCGATTGATCTTATCGATCATAGCTGCAAGCTTTTGGAGCAGTTCACTATTGTCTGTACCTGATGCAGAGGAGACACCCCCTCTTTGTTGCTGAAGTTCAAAAAGCTGTGCACTCAAACCTTCTACCAGTGTAGTAAGACCATCGATTCTCTCATTTTGTCTTTCTACCTGACGCCTTAGAGAGGCAAGGGTTGCCGGCTGCTGCGGTGCGGCTGTCAGGGGAGAGGTAGAAACAGGTGCAGAGACATCCGCAGAGACATCCGCAGAGACATCCGCCTCATACATTCGCTGAAATTCTTCACTGTCTGTTCCATATACAGATGGCTCTGCATAGACGACGGTGCCGCCTACAACCATAAAGATGCAAAAAGGTATCAAACGCTTTAACATTTACTATTTCACCAATCTGAGATCAACTCTTCTATTTTGTGCATAGCACTCATCTGATGAGTTACTACATACAGGACTGCTCTCTCCAAAGCTTACCATGACCACATTGGAGGTATTCACACCTTTGTCTGCAAGTGCATCCTTTACTGCTTTGGCACGCTTTAGTCCAAGCGCATAATTGTACTCATCTGTACCGAACTCATCACAGTTACCTTCCAATTTCACTTTGCTCCCGCCGCTGTTTTCTACTTTAGCGGCATTATGTGCCATCCTGTTCTCCATAGATGGTACGATGTTATACCCGTCAAAGTCAAAGTAGATACTCACAAAACCGTCACTACTGCTGTTATAACGTATACCGGACCCATCCTCTACCATATTACTCTCATCGATTGTCACTGTATCCGGGGCGATCTCATTGGAGTCTGACACATTGCCTCCTATATCCGGAGTGTTTTGCGCACATCCTGCAAAAAGCAGTAGAGAAACCACAGTAAAACCTATTTTTTTAACCATTATTTATCCTTTTTACCAATCGATTGATTGTATTTTATTAATACTTATTGGAAATAACAAACTTTGAGAGCTGGCAAGGTTGATATAACCTACGGCACTCCCCCTCTCACTCTGTTTGATATAAAGCACGACCGAACCATCCTCTGAAAATCTCGGGAACTGGTTGGTTCCTGTCGTTGTCAAAGGTCTGGTATCTCCTCCATGTGAAGAGGTCAGGTAGAGATTGAACTTGTTCCGTCCGAAACTATTCGATGATTCTCTGCTTGAATAAACCACCTTCCCATCAAACGTATCGCATGCATTGTTGTTGCGTCCATGATAGACGACAGGAGAGACCGCAGCGGTACCGATAGACTTCCTGAAGACATTCGCATACCCCAATCTGTTGGAGACAAACACAATACTCTTCTCATCATCCACATATTTCCCGCTTACATCGATCCCGTTAAACTTCGTCACCCTCTTTTTAGCACCCGAAGAGAGATCCAGTTCATAGATATCAGCATGTCCATGCGGGGCCATCGTAAGAAGAAGTTTCGAGTAGTCTTTACTGACATCCGAACAGACAAGCATCCCTTCTGACGTTAAGATTTTGCTCTTTTGCCCTGTATAGATGTTGATTTTGTACAGCGTAGGCAACATCCCTTTGTATGAGGTATAGTAAAGGCTTCTCTGTTTACTGTCTGCCCACTTTGGAAAGACATTCAATCCTCCTCGTATAATAGGTTTTTGATAGTTAAACGTATAGTCCGCCAGTACGATCTCACTCTTTTGTGCCCCCGTGTAACGGGTAAAGACGACATAACGGTTGATCCATGAGATATCAGGGTACTTGAGGTACCTGTTGATATCACTCACCGCTTTATGCGCGACAAACGGCATCTTTGCCGTACCCGGAATAGCATAAGATTTTTTATAGAGCTGCATCCCGTCAGACGCTCTAAGCAGACGGATATAGAGTTTTGTTCCGCCCCCTGTCAGTAACTTGTATTTAAGTACATAGTCCTGACCTTTAAGCTTCGGATCAATAAACCCACCACTGAAACTACCCTGATCTATTTTGCCGTCGGCTAGAAAGTGTCCTGATATCTTCAGATCAGAGAGTAAGATATCAGAAAATTGCTTGTTGTGTTGTTGTGACCCGTCTACCAATGCAATGCGTGCACGCTGCTCAACATCTTTCTCGATCTTGAGTGTCGCATCCACAGCCAAAAGGTTTGTAGTAAACAGTACTGTCAATAGAAGTAACCATTGTCTCACGAACGTCCCTTGAGTTTTAATATCGTGCAGATATTGTATCAAGCAAAGGTTAATATACGCATTAAAAAATCAGAGTGAAAATCTTACTCCTGTGAAGGAAAGAGAAACCTCTCTTTTCAGACCTTTGAGACGACCGGTTTCGTGTTGCAAAATGATCTCTCTTACGTTAGCTGACCCGGTCTCCTTTTCGATGACTCTCATAGACTCCAAGGATACGTACATCTTCAGCAAAAAAGGCCAACTCACTGAGTGCCAACTTCATGGCCTCCGCATCACTATGTCCATCGATATCGATATGGAACTGGCTTCCCTTTACCTGTTGCGCCCCCATATAACTCTCGATCTTGAGAAGATTGATACCGTTAGTCGCAAATCCTCCCAGTACTTTATAGAGTGCAGCAGGAATGTTTTTGACCTGGAAGAGGAGCGAAGTGATGTAGCGTTTTGACGGATCATAGTGCGGTATCTGTTTATCCCGTGAAAGGATGAAAAAACGTGTCGTGTTGCCGTGCATATCTTCAAAGTGTTCTTTGATGATCTGAAGATCATAAATCTTGGCCGCCAACTTCGATGCAATAGCCGCACTCTGCTTATTCCCTGAGAGAGAAAGCTCCTTGGCTGAACCTGCAGTATCAAATTTAGCTTCTGCTCTCAGTCCAAGCTCCAGAATGTGATTGTGACACTGTGCCAATGCCTGTGGATGGGAAGCAACAGACTTCAGCGCATCAGCCTTTGCTCCCTTCAGCGCCAAAAGACAATGTACGACCGGTTCGAAATGCTCTCCTATAACATGCAGGGAGATCTTTGGGATCAATCTGTAGATCTCTTCCACCCTTCCCGCAGTTGAGTTCTCAAGCGGGATCATTGCAAGATCGGCATCCCCCTCTTCCACCATCCACATCGCTTCTTGAAAGGTATCACATGCGATTGTCTTATACTCAGGATAGGCATTTTTGCAAGCTTGTTCCGAATAGGCACCCGCTACTCCCTGATACGCTATAGTTTTACTCATGCACTCTCTTTTAGAAGATTTCAGTATCCTCTGATTTCACGTTTTTTAAGGATACCTTATTATTTTTATTATAGCATCTGCGGGCTTCAGAAAATTGCATAAATGAGAGGACTCAAAGATTTTATCTTTATTACTTTTTTGGCTCTTCTTATGATATCATAAGAGTATAGAAGGAGAAAAAGATGCATGCTTATCGTTATAACTCACCCATCGGAATATTTGAGATCAGACAGGTCGGACATTTAAGATATGAGCTCTGGATAGAAGAGGAGAGGCTCGGAGAGTATGAGAGTGCCGAGACAGCAGCGACTGATGTTGCAACCTTTGACACGGATTATATTGCGTGGGACCGTTTCGAAAATGAATTGGAGAACTTCCCCTCAGCACTTGATGAGTGGACAGAAGTAAAAGAGGAATCCCCTAGAGATTGATCTAAAAAAAGAAAGGAGTACCGCATGAAAAAAAGAGAAGATCTGAACTTTAAAGAATTTGAAACACTGCTCAATGAGAGATTGCAACATGTCCAGAAGAATATCGAGGAGCTTAAAGAGGAGTTAATCGATGTCAGCAGTGATGATACGATCAATGATATGGAAGACCTGGCTTCACTGGAGACACTCAATGACAATGACCGTCTGCTCCTGGAAAAGCAAACTACCGAGCTCAGAGAGATCTATCATGCCCTTTCAAAGATCAAAGACGAAACCTACGGCATCTGTGAAGAGAGTGCCAAGCCGATCCCCGTTGAGCGTCTAAGAGCCAATCCTATCGCCAGAACTCTCGTAACTGAAGCCAAATAAGATGAAGATCGGGATACCCAGAGAGGTCAAGACCCGAGAGTATCGCGTAGGGATGATCCCTTCGGGGGTCGAGCAGCTGAGAGCGAGCGGCCATGAGGTCTATATCCAAAAGGGTGCAGGAGAAAAAAGCGGTTTTGATGACGCTGACTACAGGGAAGCCGGCGCGATAGTTCTCGAAAGTGCCAAAGAGATCTATGATCAGTGTGAAATGATCATCAAGGTCAAAGAACCCCAGCCTGAGGAGTATGATCTTTTAAGGCCCGCGCAGATACTCTTTACCTATCTCCATCTTGCACCGGTACCTGACCTTACCAGAGTACTGCAGGAGAAGCAGGTCATCGCCATCGCTTATGAAACACTCCAGGAAGAAAACAGGCTCCCCCTACTAGACCCGATGAGTCAGATCGCAGGAGAGGTAGCCCCTCTTGTGGCAAGTTACTTTCTCTCTGCACATACCCAAGGAAGCGGCGTACTCATCAGCGGAGCTACCGGAGTTGCACCGGCAAAAGTACTCATCATCGGCAGCGGTACAGTAGCCAAAAGTGCAGCCAAAGTGGCTGCAGGCATGGGTGCCGATGTCCTGATCATGGGAAGGAACAGAAGTGCCATGTCCAACCTGGAAGAGACACTCCCTGAAAACATCTCTACGATCTACTCCAACCGCTACACTCTTGAAAAGATACTGCCTACCGTCGACATCGTCATAGGGGCTGTCTACATCACGGGTGAACGTGCTCCCAAACTCATCACAAAAGAGATGCTCTCTTTGTTTAAAAAAGGATCTATCATAGTAGATGTCTCCATCGATCAGGGCGGATGCATCGAAACCTCAAGACCGACCACGCATGAGGAGCCGGTATTTGAAATGGATGGCGTACTGCACTACTGTGTAGCCAACATCCCCGGAAGCTACCCCCTGACCTCTACACAGGCACTCGCCAATGCAACGGTCAAGTATGCCAAACGCATTGCCGATCTGGGATGGCGTGAAGCGGTTAAACAGGATGATGCTATCTATAGCGGAGTCAATGTCGCAGGAGGATTTGTCACCAATGCACCGGTCGCCAAAACCCATGGGATAGCCTATCATGAGTTAAGGGATATTATCGACCAATGTCCTCTCTACGAAGTGCATAGCTGAAATACTCTCACTTCTACAATCAAATCACTATTCCGTAGCGATAAACTCAACATCGAGTTTATAGGCCCTATTTCCTTTATGTGGTCCAAAGCCAAAAAGTTGAAGCTGTTTCAGATAGGCATCTAGTCCCTCATTGAACTCCGGAATGTTCGAAGCGGAGATCACTTTAAATGTAAATCTTCCCGAAGGTTCTACTTCTATCATCACTCTTGCCTTCTCCCCGACATAGTCACTCTGTGCAGGCCAGCCTTTCAGTTTCTCTTCGATCTTGGCAAGATAGGCATTCTCCACTCCCCTATCAAGTGTTTTCTGATTTTTCAATGAACTGGAAACAAGTTCTGCTGCACTGCTTTTCTCTTTGACCTTGACGATATCCATTTTAGGCTTGACCGGTGCAGGCTTCACTTTTTCCTTAGACGGAACTTTAGGCTTACTGGAGCTGACATTGGCAAAAAGACTTTTTGGCTTATTGACCTTTTTGGGCGGAGTAGGCTTCACCTCTTTTTTCTTCGGCGCCTTCTTAACCTCTTTAACCACCTTCTCTTTGATCACTCTCTTTTGCTCTTGAGGTTTTTTTACCGACTCTTTGGGCGTAGCTTTAGGCTTTGGTTTGGGAACAGGCTTAGGTTTAGGTTTTGGCTTTTCACTTGACTGGTTTTTAGGTTTTGGTTTGTTGCTTTTCTTTTTTTCAGGGTTGGAGAGGGCCACCTGGATACGTGCTTCATTTTTCTTAACGAAGTGTTTACTCTCTTGCCGGGTTTTGGTATTGAAATAGTAGATCAACAGACCGATCACAATAAAGTAAATCCCAAAGGCGATTGAACCGGTCAAATACTTGGGTAGTCTGTTCTCATTCATAGGGTAATTAAAGATACCTTCTCAAATCCAGCAGCTTTCACTGTCTTAAGCAGATACATCACATTTTTATATGTTAAGCGTTCATCGGCACGGATATAGACTTCAGAGTTTTTATCCATCTTAGCCGACTGGTTGACAAAATCATCAGCAAAGGTATCCAGCTTGTAGGTGTCCTTCCCAAGATAGATCTTTTGATCTCTATCCATACGGATAGTCAATGTTTTTGGTTTTTCTACCTTTACAGTTTTAGAGCCTTGAGGAAGAGTGATCTGTTCCTGGAAGGTGATCGTAGGTGCGGTCACCATCAAAATAGCCATCAGTACCAGCATCACATCAACCAAAGGAGTAATGTTCAAGTCCGGATCTTCATCCCATTGAAACATTTTCTACTCCCCGCTGACCTGTGAGAGTATCACTTCCGCCTGAGAGGAGAGAAGAGATGAGAGTTCATACGCTTTACGCTTCAAAATAAGATGAAATGTATAAGCAAAAATAGCTACAGCAATTCCCGCAGCAGTAGCGATCAATGCTTCCGAGATAGCGGGAGCAACAACACTTAAAGAGGCACTGTTTTGACTGCCAAGGTTTGTGAATGTTTCAAGAATACCGACTACTGTACCAAACAGACCGATAAACGGTGAAGTCGATGCAATGATCGAAAGAATGGTCAAGCCCTTTGTTGAAACACGTACTGCATCGGATGATGCCGCTTCAAGTATCGCTTTGTTAGGTTTGTTTACACGAGATAAATAGGTATAGATAAGTGATGTAGCATGTACACTGTTTGATTGTCCGGTGTAAAGTGCTTTGAGAGATTTACCCTCAACAGCTATACGTTTGGTCAACATGTAATAGCGGTCCAAAAAGACCCAAAATGTTGCTATAAAATATGCTGAAAGCAAAAGCAGTACAAAGATTGTAATTGCACTGCTTTCTAAGAAATAAGTAAGAAGAGAGCTCACTGTTATAAAGTCTTCGCTAATTGTTCAACTTTGCTAACCGCAGAAGCGATAGCCGTATTAGAAGACTCTGCACTTTTGAGCAACGCTTTCGCATCTTCAAGTGCTTTTGCAAGATCAGTGTCTTCACCTGAGAGTGCCACTGCACCGTCAACGATACATGTAGTTTTCTCTTCATCAACTTTTACATATCCAGAGTTGATAGCTACTGCTACTTCACTTGAATCTGCTTTTTCGATTACGATTACACCTGCTTCCAGTAGTGAAACCAAAGTTGCATGGTGTGCCAAGACACCGAATTCACCTTCACTACCAGGTAAAGTAACTTGCTTTACTTCAGCATCAAAGATTACACCGTTTGGCGTAACGATCTCAAGCTTCATAAGTTCCATGATAATCCTTTAGTAGACAAGCGCTAAGGATTACTTAGCGTTGATCTTGTCGTTTTTCTCGATCGCCTCTGCCATATTTCCTACCATGTAGAATGCAGCTTCGTTCATCTCGTCGTATTTACCTTCGATAAGTCCTTTGAACCCTTCGATAGTATCTGCAAGTGTAACATAAACACCAGGAGATCCAGTAAATACTTCAGCAACGTGGAACGGCTGAGATAGGTACTTCTCGATCTTTCTTGCTCTTTGTACAACAAGTTTATCATCTTCAGAAAGCTCATCCATACCAAGAATCGCGATGATATCTTGAAGATCTTTATACTTTTGAAGGATCTGCTGTACACCAGTTGCAACCGCATAGTGCTCTTCACCGATAATTTGCGGGTCAAGCATTCTTGAAGTTGAATCTAGTGGGTCAACTGCCGGGTAGATACCTTTTTCAGCAATCGATCTGTTAAGTACTGTTGTTGCATCAAGGTGAGCAAATACTGAAGCCGGAGCCGGGTCAGTAAGGTCATCCGCCGGTACGTATACAGCCTGTACAGAAGTAATAGAACCTTTAGTAGTAGATGTAATACGCTCTTGAAGTGCACCCATCTCTCTACTTAGAGTCGGTTGGTAACCAACTGCTGAAGGGATACGTCCAAGAAGTGCTGACATCTCAGAACCTGATTGAGCAAATCTAAAGATGTTGTCGATGAACATAAGTACATCAAGACCCATCTCATCTCTGAAGTACTCAGCCATTGTAAGACCAGTCAATGCGATTCTGTTTCTTGCTCCCGGAGGCTCACTCATCTGACCGTAGCACAGTGCAACTTTGTCAAGTACGTTTGACTCTTTCATTTCATGGTAAAGGTCGTTACCTTCACGTGTTCTTTCACCAACACCTGCGAATACAGAGTAACCGCTGTGTTTCATAGCAACGTTGTTGATAAGCTCCATGATGATGACTGTTTTACCAACACCCGCACCACCGAATAGACCTACTTTACCACCTTTTGAGTATGGAGCGAGAAGGTCAACAACTTTAATACCAGTTTCGAATACTTCTGTTTTTGTACTTTGCTCTTCAAATGCCGGTGGATCTCTATGGATTGACCAGTATTGTTTTGCTTCAACATCACCGGCATCATCGATTGCATCACCGACAACGTTGAAGATACGTCCAAGAACTTCTTCACCAACCGGTACTTTAATCGCATCACCGGTAGCTTTAACTTCCTGACCTCTTACACAACCTTCACTCATGTCCATTGCAATTGTTCTAACTCTGTTATCACCAAGTTGTGCTGCAACTTCCAATACCAACTTTTGCTCTTTACCGTCAAGCATAAAGTATGTTTCTAACGCTTCATTAATCTCTGGTAGGTAGTCTGTGAAATCCACATCGATAACCGGACCCAAGACCTGTACGATTTTACCTGTCATTACTTCTCCTCTTATTTCTTATTTCATTGATTCCATACCACTGATGATCTCGATGAGCTCAGTAGTAATCGCTTCTTGTCTAGCTTTGTTGTATTTAACATTCAAAGTCTTAACCATCTCTTTTGCATTGTTCGTTGCTGCATCCATCGCCTGCATACGTGCAGAGTGTTCAGCCGCCAATGAATCGATCAGTGAGTAATACATGGTATACTCTACATAACGCTTCACCAATGCTTCAAGCAGTGTATCATCTTCATCAGGCTCTACTTCAAGCTCAGAAGTTGATACTTGATCAAGCTTCAATGTTGAAGGATCTACAGGTAGAACCTGAGACTGTCTAACTTCCTGAGTGATCATATTCACGTATCCGTTGTGAACCATAACGATCTTGTCAGTTTCACCTTTTACATAAGAATCAGCAATCTCATTAATAAGCGCTGCTGCATCCTGATAGTTAGGTGCGGAACTAAGACCAACCACTTCATTCAACAGATCAACATTGTTGAACTTAAAGTAATCAATCCCTTTTCTTCCCACGCCTCTAAGACGTACTTTTACATTCTGAGCTTTGTAGTCAGAAAGAAGTTGATTCACTCTTTTTAACGTCTGTGCGTTGAAGCCGCCACAAAGACCTTTGTCTGCAGAGATAAATACAATGTCGACTACTTTTGGATCACTTGCATCTTTAAAGTAAACATTGTCAAGACCATCTACATTGTTCTTCTGCAACTTCTGAGCGATCTCATTGAGAAGCTCAGTCAGTTTGTTTGCATAGACTCTAGATCTTTTTGCCAGTTCTTCTGTTCTTCTCAATTTAGCAGAAGAGACAAGCTTCATCGCGCGAGTCGTTTTCTGAGTGTTCTTTACACTCGAAATCTTACGCTTGATATCTTTTAAATTAGCCATAATTAGCCTTTCTTACGCTTGAAAAGATGCTTTGAAATCTTCTAACGCTTTTCTCAACTCTGCATCAGCATCATCAGAGATTTTCTTTTCGTTTCTAATGCTTTCAAGGATGTTAGAGTACTTCGCATCCATAAACGGCATCAACTCAGCTTCGAATTTAACAACAGAAGATACCGGAATATCATCCAAGAATCCGTTAGCACCTGCGAAGATGATTACGACTTGTTTTTCGATCGCTACTGGAGCATATGGCCCTTGCTTAAGAACTTCTACCATTCTTTGTCCACGCTCAAGCTGTGCTCTTGTGTGGTCATCAAGGTCAGAAGCGAACTGAGCAAATGCTTGAAGCTCTCTAAATGAAGCAAGGTCAAGTCTAAGTGTTCCTGAAACCTGCTTAGTCGCTTTGATCTGTGCAGCACCACCAACTCTTGATACAGAAAGACCTACGTTGATCGCCGGTCTGATACCAGAGTTAAAGAGGTCTGTTTCAAGGAAGATCTGACCATCTGTGATAGAGATAACGTTTGTTGGGATATATGCCGCAACGTCACCCGCTTGTGTTTCAATGATTGGGAATGCAGTGATTGAACCCGCACCAAGATCATCATTCAATTTTGCAGCTCTTTCAAGAAGTCTTGAGTGTAGATAGAAAACATCCCCTGGATATGCTTCACGGCCCGGAGGTCTTCTAAGGATCAAAGACATCTCTCTGTATGCAACTGCATGCTTAGAAAGGTCATCATAGAAAATTACCGCATGTCTACCGTTATCTCTGAAGTACTCAGCCATTGTTACACCGGCGTAAGGTGCAAGGAACTGAGATGCAGAAGAGTCAGCTGCACCAGCATTCACTACAATAGTATAATCCATTGCACCATGCTCTTCAAGTTTTTTCACAGTTGCTGCAACAGTTGATTGTTTTTGACCGATCGCAACATAGATACATACTACATCTTGACCTTTTTGATTGATGATTGTATCGATCGCAAGTGTCGTTTTACCAGTCTGTCTGTCACCGATGATAAGCTCTCTCTGTCCTCTACCTACCGGTACAAGTGCATCGATTGATTTGATACCAGTTTGAAGTGGCTCATGTACAGATTTTCTAGCCATGATCCCCGGTGCTTTTTCTTCGATAAATCTCTCTTCAGCTGCTTCAATCGCACCTTTACCGTCCATAGCTTCACCAAGTGGGTTCACTACTCTACCAAGAAGTGCATCACCTACCGGAGTTTTAAGAAGTTGACCTTCTCTTTTTACGCTCATACCCTCTTTGATCCCTGCACTTTTACCAAGTACAACAACACCAACACTTGACTCTTCAAGGTTTAGTACAAGACCTCTTGCACCGTTTTCAAATTCAACTACTTCACCAGACATACAGTTGTTAAGACCATATACTGTCGCGATACCGTCAGCGATACCTACTACTTTACCTACTTCGTTGATATCAACATCAATCTCAAAGTTCTCAATTCTCTCTTTGATGATCGAACTAATCTCATCTGCTTGCAATTTGTTTGCCACTGCTACTCCTTTCTATTTGATAACTACAATGATTTCTTGATGAAATCAATCAGTTGTTCTTTAACTCTCTGCTTAGAGAAGTTTACCTCAATACCCAAATCATCTACTGCAACACGGATACCGTCCAAATCAGACTTTTCTTGAGCCAATTTGACTGTAGCACCTGTATACTTTTGTAGTGTCTCTTCAAGGTCAGCCAAAGCAGCAGCATCCAGAGGATTTGCACTTTTTACTACACCTTCATACTGATTAGATTCTTTTTGAAGCTCTTTGTTCAATACTTTAGATACTACAGGAATCAGATCCAGTCTTTTGTTCTCGCCAAGAATCTTGATGAAGTTTTTCATCGCTGTATTCGCATTCTCGCCTACTGCATTTAACACCATATCTGTCTTCTTCTCAGAAGTAATAATCGGTGATGTCAATGCTGTCATCACTTCTTTATTGTTGATTGCTTCTGATAAAGTACTAAGTAGAGCTGCATCTGCTGCTACATCTTTACTTACTGCTGTAAGTGCCTGTGCATATCTTCTAGCAATTAGTTCTTCCATTATGCCACCTTCTTCTTCACGATTTCAACCACTTTGGACTCACCAATCATGATCTCGTCGTTTGTGATGCTTTCACCAAGAACTTCATCGATCACTTCTCTAGCAGATTTTTTCTCTTCTAAAGTAAGTTTCTCTTCAAACTGCTTTTCTATTG
The DNA here is from genome assembly GCF_058374785.1 of Sulfurovum sp. MH2-6. NCBI lineage: Bacteria > Pseudomonadati > Campylobacterota > Epsilonproteobacteria > Campylobacterales > Sulfurovaceae > Sulfurovum > Sulfurovum sp. MH2-6. The sequence continues at coordinate 639,046 of NZ_CM178170.1, read as the reverse complement.
CCGCAAGTTCTGTCTCGTTGGCACGAGCAATCCCTTCCGCAAGAACCACAGCTTCTTTTTTTGCATCTTCGATGATCTGAAGAGCTCTGGCTTCAGCTTCATCAACACGCTCTTCAGCCTCTTTTTTCTCATCTTTTGCTGCTTGTAGCTTCTCTTCGATCTCTTTAAGTTGAGACTCGATCCCCGCTTGTCTGCCCTTAAAGAAATTCTTGATAGGGTTTGCCAATAGATAGTAAAGCAACCCTACAAAAATAATAAAGTTTACCAATCTTGGTACAAAGTCTGTCTCTCTACCAGTGATCTGGAAATAATGACTCTCACCGGCATTCCCACTTGATGCAAGAACAACAGCCGGAACCAAAAACAAAGCGTATAGTGCCAATTTTTTCATCTCTGTCATTCCTCCTATAGTTTGCTAAACTTAGCTTTTAGGCTCTCTTTGAAAAGAGGCATCTGTGATAGAAGTGAGTTCTTAAGCTCTTCTCTATTGCTAGCCAGTTTTTCAACAAAACTTGCATACTCTTGTTCAAGCTCACTCTGTTTAGTTTCAACTTTACTTGCAGCCAATGCCTTTTCATCATCGATTGCTTTCTGTCTTATCGCCGCTGCTTCCGCTTTAGCATTGCTAAGAATCTCATTTGCTTTAGCGTTAAGTTCATCGGTATTGCCGCTCAAACCTTTTGCTGCTTCCAAATCTTTTGCTATCGAGTCATCTCTATCATCCATGAACTTAATCAGCGGTTGAAATAGCATATTATTTAAAAGAACAAGAAGGGTGATGAACAGTACCAGGACAAACAACATTAACGGTAAATGTAGGTCAAGCATTCAAACTCCTCATGTAATTTCGCGCTATTTTACCATTTAGCACATGAGAAGAGGGTTAAATATTATGCTTTTTTGAGGATTGATAAAAAGTTTTCTATTTCTTCAGCTGAAGTGAAACTAATCTCTACACTTTTTGATTTGACCTTGTGTTTAAAAGGCAGGACGGCATTTAGCGCCTCTTTGTACTCGTCCAAAAGTGATATTTTGGGTACTTTTTTTGATTGGGAACTATTATCATTTTTATAGTTTTTTACTATATTTTCAGCCTCTCTGACTGAGAGTTTCTGACCGACAATACTGTCTATAATGACTTTTTGCTTTGGTGCATCCAGACCTACCAGTACTTTAGCATGCCCTTGAGAGATATTGCCTTCTGCCAGCTGATCTTTTGCATACTCGCTCAGTGTCAAAAGACGCATTGTATTGGTGATCTGAGAACGGCTTTTGTGTACGATATCACTCAAATCTTCATGTCTGATACCATGGACTTCGATCAACTCGGCATAAGAGTTTGCCAGTTCTATCGGATTGAGGTTTTCTCTTTGAATATTTTCTATCAGTGCAAGTTCACGTAACCTGATCTCATCGATATCCACATCAGCGATAATTGCTTTAACCGAAGAGAGATTAGCAAGTTTATGTGCACGTAGACGCCGTTCACCGGCGATAAGCATATAGTCATCACCCTTTTCAATGACAACAATCGGCTGAAGCAATCCGTGTTCTCTGATAGAATCACTTAACTCCTGAAGTGCTTTTTCATCGAAGTGTTTACGGGGCTGAAACGGGTTTGGAGAGATAGAAGAGACATCAATCTCTGCAACTCTTGCACCTTGCGCTTCAAGCTCTGAACTGTCAATTGAACTCAAGTCCTTGGCATATGCCTCCTCTACTTCCGAGAGTATATCCCCCAATCCTCTTCCTAATGCCATGATTAATTCCTGATAATAACGTTTGCCAATTCACTATAAGCGACTGAACCCTTTGAACTAGAAGCATATTCTGTTACCGGTTGACCAAAACTCGGTGATTCGGCCACTTTGACATTACGAGGGATCACGATACACTCTTTACTCTTCTTGATATGGAAGAGTTTGTCTTTAAAATGATGCGATAGATCTGCCAGCACCTGCTTTGAAAGATTATTCTGACTGGAGAACATCGTTGGCAGGAATCCCTTGATCTTAAGCTTGGGATTGATCGTTTTTTTCAATAGACTCACAGTATTCAGCAACTGAGCAAGCCCTTCCAGTGCAAAAAATTCACATTGTATTGGAATGATCACTGAATCTGATGCAGAGAGCGCATTGATCGTGATAGGACCAAGTGCAGGCGGTGAATCGATAATGATATAATCATATCTATCCGCGATCTCCTTGATCTTCTCTTTCAGGATCAATTCCCTGTTCTTCTTCTTTGGAGAGTAAAACTCTTTTTCGATACCGACCAAACCGATATTTGAAGGTACGATATGGAGTTTTTTTATTTCAGTTTTCAGGATCACCTCTGAGAACTTTTTACTTCCGATCAATACATGATAGACATTGAATTCGTAATCTCCTCTGGAAAACCCCAAACTGGTTGTTGCATTCGACTGCGGATCAATATCGATAAGAAGGACTTTTTTACCTTTTTTTGCCAACGAAGCTGCTAGATTTACAGCAGTGGTAGTTTTTCCAACACCACCTTTTTGATTGGCAATACTTATTACTTCACTCATCGTAAACTATACACCTTCATTCCATGAATTAATAGTGAGCCGTCTTCCTCCAACGTAGCGTCTGAGAGGCTCTTCTTAAGGTTTTCTATATGGACAGAAAACTTCCTACTTAATTCAAATTCTACCTGATACTCTCTAAATATCTGCTTCCATTCGGGAAATTTTTTCAGTGCAGAAATGTACTTTTCCAGTAATAATTCTGGCTCGATATCGATACCAAGGGCCTTGTAACCATTTTGTTCATTTTTTAAATTTATTCCAATTCCGCAGACTAAGGTTTGATCTACTTTTTTTGTGATAGTACCACCCACTTTTTCATCATTTAGATAGAAATCATTGGGCCATTTCAACCATATATTTTCATGATATTCCAAGAGTACCTGTTTCATGATATAGGAAAAGTAGATAGAGGCTGAACTTAAAGGCAGATCAGAAGGAAGCTGATCCATAGAGATAGCGATAGAGGCAAAGAAATTGCCTTTTCCGCCACGCCATTCATTGTCGCGGCTGCCGATACCGGCACTCTGCTCGCCTGCGATCACTGCACAAGGAGGTTTTACTCTCCCGGAATGAAGCGCGTCGACAAGATACGTCTGCGTTGAAGGAAGCAGATCAAAGGATAGGATCTCCAACTTTGATCCCCCTTCCTACACAGTATGCTTTTGCTGATACTGCCTTTTTGGATGCCGGCTGTATCGTACCGATCTTCACTGACCCTCTGCCGCATCCTACAATGACACTCTCCTCTTCAAGAGCCAAGAGTTCAAAGGCCTGATGTTCTTTATCACACTCAACCAATGTCAGATCATCAAACTTCGTTCCGTTACCTGCAAATATCCCCGGCCATCCTTCAAAAGCACGGTATTTGTTATAGAGGAGTTCAGCATCTGTGAAATCTACTTCACCATCGGCTTTCCTGATCTTCTTGCATAGTGTTGCTTCAGACTCATTTTGTTCTTCAGGCGTAATTTCATTAAATTTTCTGATCGTTGAGAGTGTCAGTTCGCAGGCATCATCAGTCAGCTGCTGCATCAGAGCATGCAGTCTCATATCCTCAGGGATCTCAAACTCTATCTTCTCGAGCATCGGTCCGGTATCCAATCCCTCTTCCATAAGCATGGAGGTGACACCCGTTACCTTATCCCCGTTAAGCAGTGACTGTTGAACCGGACTTGCACCTCTGTATCGTGGCAGGAGTGAAGCATGCAGATTGATACACGGAGCAATATCCAGAACAGATTTTGGCAAGAGCTGTCCGAATGCCGCAACGACGATAAAGTCAGGCTTATGTGCCGTGATAGCCTCAACGATCCCTTCCTCACTCAGTCTGTTTGGTTGTAGTACCTCTATACTATGTTCCTCTGCCAGCACTTTCACAGGCGGAGGGGTCAATACCTTCTTACGACCTACCGGTCTGTCCGGCTGTGTAAGTACGAGACTTACATCCATATCCTCGGCTTCAATCAATGTCGCCAATATCTCTTTGGCATAGTGTGGGGTACCCATATATACTATTTTGTAACGCATAGCCTCTCTTATCTTGTTGTGGTGAAAAGTGTTCCACCGTTGTGAACTTTGTCTATCAGAAATGACTTGACATCGCTAAGATCAAATCCGCTGGCAAGGTACATCTCTCTGTTCTGCTTCATCAGAAAATCTGCTGCCTGCAGTTTCGTGACGATTCCGCCTGTGGCAAACTCGTTATTCGGTGTATGTTCTGCTTGAAGCTCTGCTTCACTTAACTGGTTTACCACCATTCTTCTTTGTGCATCATCATATCTATTTGGATCTTTATCATAGAATGCATCGATATCCGAAAGGATCACCAGCAACGCTGCATCAAAATAGTGAGCAACATGAGCAGAGAGTCTATCGTTGTCTCCGAAGACCAACTCGTCGATACTTACTGTGTCATTTTCATTGATGATTGGCACTACGCCATTTGCCAAGAGTGTATCAATCGCAACTTTTGCATGAGCTATAGGCTTTTCCGAGTCAAATACATCTGCACTCAGCAGTACCTGAGAACAAAACACTTCAAAGATCTCAAACTGTTCTTGATACATCTTCAGTAACAGAGGCTGACCGATGGCAGCCAGTGCCTGTCTGTTAGCTACGTTGTTACGCTCAAGCGGCAGTTTTGTATATCCTGCAGCTACGGCACCGGAACTGACCAATATCACCTCATATCCCTCTGCTTTCAAAAGTGAGATCATCTCCACAAGTGCCAGCATACGGCGCTTAGCGATCATCCCATCCTCCGTCAGTACATGAGAACCTACTTTGATAACGACGCGACTCATCAAGCCTCCTCTTGTTCCTCTTCTTTCACTGCTTTGACAATATCATTCAACGCATAACGTAACGCCTCTGTATTAAAGTGTGTGACCGATGAGATCGGCATTACAAAGAGAGGTTTATCTTGAGGCAGCTTCACCCCAAAGTCTTTTTCAAACCCGTAAGAGGTGTAGTTCTTGTCTGCTTTGAACTGATGAAGTGTCTCATTTGCAGTGAGCCCGATATCATTCAGGAACTTATCTGTCAACGTATTCACCTCTTCGACGCTGAAGGCATCGGTCTTCGTGATCGCTATGGCATATTTTCGTTTTGCCAATTTATCGGAGTAGCGTTCCAGTTCCACCAGGAGTGATTCATATTGGTATTGCATCTCTCTATAGTTTGCCGCATCGATCAGCAAAAGCAGTGTTTTCGTACGTTCGATATGACGTAAGAACTCCAATCCCAATCCTCTACCGTCACTTGCTCCCTCGATGATACCCGGGATATCGGCCATCATAAATGAATCAAAGTCACCGACATTGACAACACCAAGTTTCGGTGTCAATGTCGTAAACTCATAGTTGGCTACTTGAGGTTTGGCATTTGAAAGTGTAGAGATCAGTGTTGACTTACCTACATTCGGATAGCCGACCAGACCTACATCTGCGATCATTTTCATCTCAAGTCGGATCTCTTTAGTGATCCCGGGAAGACCAGGCTGCGCGTAGGTCGGTCTTTGATTGCTGGCATTTTTGAAGTGCATATTTCCAAGACCGCCTTTTCCACCTTCCAAAAAGAGTACTTTTTCACCCTCTTCCAGCAGGTCAAAGAGCTCTTCTCCTGTCTCTGCATCAACCACGGTGGTTCCGGGAGGTACGATAATCGTCGTATCTTTTCCTTTACGTCCGTACTTCTTACGACCCTCTCCGGGTCTTCCGTTCTCCGCTTTGATATGGTTACGTCCACGAAGTGCGGAGAGCGTATCAGTGTTGTTATCTACTTTAAAATAGACGGAACCTCCACGGCCGCCATCACCGCCGTCAGGTCCCCCTTTGACAACAAACTTCTCTGTCCAGAATGAAACACACCCTGCACCACCCTTACCCGAGCTTACGGTAAGTTCTACACTATCTACAAACATCTATAAAAACCTTTAAATATATGAAAAATCTCTCGCACTATCACGATGATCAATAAATTGTAGAATTATATCGAAAATCAAAAAATAGTTATAATGAAGTCTCTATCAAAACATATAAACTGCTATCTATTACTGTATAGCACTATCCGCGAACTATATGAAAATGAAAAATTGAGTTGAAAATTGAATATGTATGAAAAGAAGGTCCGGCAAAATGCCGGACCGAAGTATAAAGAATTATGCAGGTACTACAGAAACTTTTTTCTGTTTTGCAGTGTGGTTTTCAAATTTAACTACACCTTCTACCATTGCGAAGATTGTGTGGTCTTTACCCATACCAACACCATTACCTGGTCTTACTTTTGTACCTCTTTGTCTAATGATGATATTTCCCGGTACTACCGCTTCACCACCAGCTTTTTTAACACCTAAACGACGTCCTGCCGAATCACGGTTATTCTGAGTTGATCCTTGACCTTTCTTATGTGCCATCTCTTCTCCTTCTTTAAATTATGCGATTGAAGTAATTCTTACTCTAGTGAAGTCTCTTCTGAAACCTCTTTTTAGCTTAGAATCTTTTCTTCTTCTTTTTTTGTAAATGATCACTTTTTTATCTCTACCTTCGTTGATCACTTCACCTTTAACTACAGCACCCTCTACAAAAGGAGTTCCTACAGTTAGTTCGCCATTGTCGATTGCTAGAACTTCTTTGAATTCTACTGCTGCTTTTGGCTCAAGGTTCATGTTGTCGAAAGCGATGATATCACCCTCTTGTACTTTGAACTGTTGGCCACTTGCTTTAATGATTGCGTACATTGCAAACCCTTTACTACGAATTTTAAAAGTTCGTGATTATACCCAAACAAGTTTTAATTTAATTTTAAACTAAACTTATTTTCCGGTTAGAAGGTATAATTCGCTCCGCCAAGCGCGATACACTCAATCTCTACAAGTACATTCTTAGGCAAAGTTTTTACAGCAACCGTACTTCTGGCAGGTTTATGCAGACCGAAATAGTGTGCATAGACTTCATTCACTTTTTCAAAATCATTCATATCTGCCAAAAAGATCGTTGTCTTCACCACATCATTAAAGTGTGCCCCTGCAGCTTCCAGTACATAGTAGAGGTTTTTCATCACTTGATGCGCTTGTGTTACCACATCACCTTCTACAAGAGTACCTTCAGGTGTCAATGCGATCTGTCCTGAGGTAAAGATAAAACCATTTGCTTCTATTGCTTGAGAGTATGGTCCTATTGCCTGCGGTGCTTCTTTTGTTGCTATTTCTTTCATTCTGTCTATCCTTTTCAATGTGTTTGATTGGTTATGATCTTCTACTTTGTATTTCTTTCATAAAAGATGTAAGAGGTCGAGTAATCGGAAAACTCGAAATAGACTTTCTTTTCCCCTTCATCTTTTTTATAGTTAAAATTAAGATCATCGATGCCGTATCCATAACGGTATGGTCTCATATCACTGTCATTTGTACCGTACGCTGTAGAGAGTTTATCAATTTTGATAAAACGATGCACCAGCTTTTCTCCCGCATAGACATCCAGTACACCGTTCGTTCCTGTCCAGTTCTGCAATGAACGGTTCAAAGAGTTTTGTGTCTCCTGCGTACAACTGACAAAAAAGAGTGAAAGTATCGTAAAAAAGAGTAACTTCAGTTTCATTATCTTGGCTCCTTTTTTTCGTTATTTTATCATCTTTAGGCTGTTGGCATTCCAAACTTCTGTGTGATCAACTCCCCTTCACCGTTGAAGTAAAGATAGTAGAGTTTATCTTTGACTACAGGTAAGCCGGCCAGATATCTGAGTGCCAGGTTGGCCTGGAGGGAAGCGATATGCATCACGATCGGTGCTGCGATACCTCCCGGTTTATGATCAGAGAGGTTAAAGACCTGAAAGCTTGAGTTTTCAAAGAAACAGACCTGACCGTTGAACTCTTCTACACTGGCATAGATCCAGGGGATTTCATTCTTTTTGGCAAAGTTATCTATTTGGCCCCTTGCAGGAAGATTATCCGTCGCATCGAGGATCAGATCATAGCTGTTTCCCATAGCTGTAAACGCTTCAAAGTCCATGTCAAAAGCGACTGCTTTGACAAAAGGATTTTTCTTCTCTATCAGCGCTGCTACGGTTTTAGCCTTGTTCTTTCCTTCATCTTCAAGCGTAAAGGCGATCTGACGATGGATATTGTGATCCGATACCGTATCGAAATCCACCATATGGATCTCACCGATCCCAGAAGTTCCCAGTGCCATTGCCAGACTGCACCCCAGTCCTCCCGAACCGATAATCGCGATCTTTTTTTTCTGAAGGCTCTGCTGTACGTTCGAACCCCATAGTTGGATCTGACGATTAAAATACTCTTCCTGTGTTGCCATCTCTTGCATCATATCCGTCCTTTCAATTCTCGTTCAAATGCCCATGCTTTACGGTGTTCACTGACCTCGGATTTTTCTATCACTTCAACCAGCATCGACTCTTTGTCTTCAAGCACCATCTCTACCTCACCTTCCGGGTTGACAAGCATGGTGTCACCATAAAACCTCCACTTGACATCCTCATCCTGGTATTCACCCAGCCGGTTGGCCCTCAAAATGAAACAGCTGTGCAGAAACGCTTTGGTCTTAATGATCTCTCTCCACCTGTTGTGGGAACCAAAGGTCGAAGCAGTAGGCAATAGTACAAGGTCTGCTTTTTTCTCTGTGACTTTTTGCCAAAAGTAATCAAAGTGCAGTTCAAACCCGCCCATCACCATCACCTTGAACCCCTTGATTGAAAAACTCATAGGGGACTTGAGCTTATCGCTTGTATCGTTGGAAAAAAACTTCTTTTCATTCCAGTGTGCATAAGGGAGTAGTATCTGCTGTTCATAATAGCTGATACTTTTGGGAGTGACCTTGGCAATGGTTTTGTGAAACCCGTCTTTTTTGGTCAAAATGATCGGTGCGATAAAAGTAATCTCATATTTTTGGGCAAACTTTTTTAAGAGTTCGATATGTTTGCGCGTCTGCTCTTTGAGCATGGCTTTGGACATCGTCTCGAACTCTTTAAAGAAGTGGTTGAGTACATACTCTCCAAGCAGCATCACATCAGCTTTTCTTTGAAAGGCCTGCTTAAGATAGAACTCCAGTCTCGTCGCATTCATCCCCAGTGTAGGCAGTTGAAGTGCGGCTACAACAAGTCGTTTATGCATCACTCACATCTTGATTGGACTGTTCTATCACTGAGACTTTGATCTTCGCCTCTTCGATAAGTTTCTGTGCCTCTTTGATCGTGGTAAGCCCTTCTTCATAAAGTTTGACGGACTCTTCCAGTGTAATATCCGGCTTCATCAGCTTCTCAAGCAGTGCTTTTGAATGTTCCAACTTCTCTTCGAAACTTTCGTTTTTCATGATAAGACTCTCCTTATATCCTCTTCAAACTTATCTAATTCTACCAAAAATGCATCATGTCCATAGTCACTCTCCACCTCTTTATAACTATAAGGCTGCCCGTTTCTCTCCAGCATCTTCGCGATATGTGCCATCTCAGAAGGGAAGAAAAGGTAGTCTGTCTCAAAACTGATCAAATGAACATTTGCCTTGATACGTGAGATCGCATCATGCAGAGAGTCGTACCCGCGGCTGAGATTGAATGTATTGATCGCTTTAACGATATAGAGATAACTGAGAGGGTCAAACATGCGTGCAAAGTTAGCCGTATTGTACTCCATATAACGCTCTACTTCATAGCGTCCGAAAAGTTCAAAAAGCCCGTCATTATTGACATAATTTCTTCCAAACTTCTTATCCATTGACTCAGGTGAGAGATAAGAGATATGCCCTGCGATACGACCGATCGCAAGCCCGTCAAGCCCCTCCTCTTTAAATGCATCTCGTTCGTAATTCCCATGCTTGAACCTGGGGTCTTTACGGATCGCTTCCATCGCTACTTTATTAAAAGCCATCGTCCATGGACGTGTCGCATAGGTTGCTGCAAGCGAGATGATCTCATCGGCAAAATTCGGATAGTCTACCGCAAACTGAAGTGCCTGCATTCCCCCCATGGAACCACCTATGATCGCACGTACATGGTAGATACCAAGATGGTTGGAAAGCAGATGCATCTGTGCACGGACCATATCTTTGATCGTGACTACAGGAAATTTCAGACGGTAAGGCTCCTCACTCGGATAGTTGTCACTCATCGGTCCCGTACTGCCAAAACATGATCCGATCGTATTGCTGCAGATCACAAAATACTTCGTCGTATCGATCGCTTTTCCATCACCGATCAGACCATCCCACCAGCCCGGTTTTCTGTCACCTTCGTAAAGTCCTGCAGCATGGTGAGAACCACTGAGTGCATGACAGATCAAAATAACATTTGATCTCTCTTCATTGAGTTCTCCATACGTCTCATAGGCGATCTCATAAGGCTCTAGGATACGTCCACTCTCAAGATACAGCGGGCTGCTAAAATGTGCGATTTTTGTTTCGATTTTCATAAACTGCTTTTACCGGTATTTGTTAATAGCGCTATTTTATCCAATTTGGGTTTAAATCGAGTAGAAGATTTTCTGCCTCTTAGGGGGCGTAGAGGATCTACCCCCGATATGATCATTGATTCAGTGCCTGTTCCAGGTCATCCATCAAGTCTTGAGTATCCTCAAGCCCTACGGAGAGTCTTACCAAGCCGCCCGGAACACCTGCATCGATAAGCTCTTGGGCTGAGAGCTGTTGATGTGTCGTTGAAGCCGGGTGGGTAATGATGGATTTGCTGTCACCGATATTTACCACGAGTGAAAAGATCTTTGTGGCATCTGCTATCTTCTGAGCGGTCTCTTTGTCCTCTACTTCAAAGGAGAGTAGTCCACTGTGTCCTCCCTTGAAATAGTTCTGCCCCATCACATAGTTATGGTCAGACTCAAGCCCCGGATAGTTTACCTTTTTCACTTTTGGATGTGCTTCAAGGAATTTTGCAATCGCCAATGCAGAATCAGAGTGCTGTCTCATACGAAGAGAAAGTGTCTCCAGCCCCTGGATATAGAGCCAGGAGTTGAACGGACTCGGTGCGGCACCAAGATCACGCAGCAGAGACAACCTTACTCTCAGACAAAAGAGCGGGAGAGGAAGGTCAGAGTAGACAAGCCCGTGATAACTCTCATCAGGTTCGTTGAAATGGTAATAGCGCGGATTATCTTTGATCTTCTCAACCAGATTTTCTCTCTCTACGATGATCCCGCCGATGGCAAGCCCCTGCCCTGTCGTATATTTACTTGCCGAGTGTACGACCAGATCACATCCAAGGCTGAGCGGGTTGCAAAAGATAGGTGTCGCTACCGTGTTGTCCACACAAGTCAGGATATCATGTCTCTCAGCAATCTCTGTAATCGCATCAAAGTCCGCGACATCTACACTCGGGTTGGTAATACTCTCAAATAAGATCAGTTTCGTCTTTGCATCGATAAGCGCTTCCAGTTCATTAGGGTTTTGTACATCAAAATAACGTGTCTCTATCCCAAACCTTTTGATCGTATGCCCGGTAAGTGTCGTCGTACCGCCATAAACCTGCTTCGCAACGACAATATTGTCACCCGCTTCTGCGACATTGGCAATCGCATAAAAGATCGCTGCCATACCTGATGCCGTACCGACAGCTGCTGCTCCGCCTTCAAGTGCAGCAAAACGTTTCTCAAAAACATCTGTTGTAGGGTTCATCAATCTTGTATAGATATTTCCGAGCTCTTTCAACTCAAAAAGGTTTGCAGCATGCTCTGTATCTCTGAACTCATAGGCTGTACTCTGGTAGATAGGTACGGCCATCGTACCCTGTGCATCTTTCTCATATCCCGCATGAATCGCAAGTGTTTGTTGCTCCATTAGCGTTCCTTATCTGATAATATTAGGTCAATTATAGCTTTTGAATGCTTGTAATTACTTGCATTCTCATTACCTCTCTTCCAAGACTCAAGACGTACTCCGATTTGATACAGTTATCCCTTATATTCCCTCATTAGATGACAATAAAATGTAAACCGTCGGTATGATATTCTTCCGGGACTGAAATAAAAAAGTCCATAATGATGTATCTATTTAAACGAGCATCTCATAGAATCTATTGATTAAAAAAGGGGAAGAGACATTTTATTGTATAAAAAACCAATCAGGAATTTGTATCGGAATAACTATTCTCCAACAAAAAGTTGGAGAATTCAGAAGCACACTAGATTATGAAAAATAGTTTGGAGACTCTTTGGTGATCGTTACATCGTGCACGTGGGACTCTTTAAGTCCTGCGGATGTGATCTCAACAAACTCTGCTTTTTCCCAGAATGTCTTGATGTCTTTTGAACCGCAGTACCCCATAGAAGATCTTAGCCCTCCAATCATCTGGTGAATCACATCACCGATTCTACCTCTGTACGGTACACGTCCTTCGATCCCTTCCGGAACAAGCTTGTCTGCTGCCGTACCTTCCTGGAAGTATCTGTCCGTACTTCCTTTGGTCATCGCACCGATACTTCCCATTCCTCTGTACTCTTTGAACTGTCTACCGTTGAAAAGGATCATCTCACCCGGTGCTTCGTAGGTACCTGCCAGTGCACTACCAAGCATCACTGAGCTTGCACCTACTGCCAATGCTTTCGCTACGTCACCTGAGTATCTGATACCACCATCTGCTATGACCGGTACGCCCGCTGCATTTGCAACCTCTGCAACTTCATCGATCGCAGACATTTGAGGTACACCCACACCTGCTACGACACGTGTTGTACAGATCGAACCAGGTCCGATACCTACTTTTACACCATCCGCACCGGCTTCGATCAGATCTTTCGCCGCTGCACCGCTGGCAATATTCCCTGCGATCACATCGATATCAAGCTCTGCTTTGATCATTTTCACTGTATCCATGATCCCTTGAGAGTGACCGTGTGCCGAGTCAAGGACGATCACATCCACTCCTGCATCTACCAATGCTCTGGCACGATCAAGTTGACCAACACCGATCGCAGCACCTACTCTAAGACGCCCGTGTTCATCTTTGTTGGCATTTGGGAACTTCTCACGCTTCTCGATGTCTTTGATCGTTACAAGTCCCTGAAGTACACCGTTGTCATCAACAAGAGGAAGCTTCTCTACTTTATGCTCTTGAAGCATTTTAGCCGCTTCATCCAGTGTCGTACCTACTTTTGCAGTGATAAGCGGTGCAGGTGTCATAACATCGGAAACCTTTTGCGTCATATCTGTAATGAAACGCATATCACGGTTTGTGATGATCCCGATGAGTTTCATCTCTGCATCCACTACAGGTACACCGGAGATTCTATACTCTGCCATCAAAGCATCTGCTTCGGCTACACTTTTCTCCGGAGCAATATAGATAGGATCAATAATAATACCGCTCTCGCTTTTTTTCACCTTCATGACCTGTTTTGCCTGAGATTCGATATCCATATTTTTATGGATGATACCGATCCCTCCAAGATGTGCCATAGCAATCGCTGCTCTGTACTCTGTTACCGTATCCATCGCTGCAGATACAATTGGTGTATTAAGCGTAACACGCTTTGTAAGGTTTGTTTTGATACTTACCTCTTTTGGAAGTACAGTTGAGTGCTGTGGTACGAGTAGTACATCTTCAAATGTCAGTGCTCTTTTTTTAATATTCATTATTGTGTGATCCTTTCTTAAGTTTATAGATTATTTTCTTCTTGATAAGAAGCAAAGCTCCTTATCAATTCCTCTCACTAAAGCTTCGGCTTTCACCTCAGAAAAAGCTTAGCTCTTATTATAGTTTACAGCTCTTTCCATACTCAGAGCACCGTCAAACAGGGTTTTTTCATCAAATTTCTTACCAATAAGCTGTAGACCGACCGGCATACCCTCAGCGTTTTTGCCTACCGGAAGTGAAATGGCAGGAAGTCCCACAAGGTTGATCGCAATCGTATACATATCGCTCTTGTACATCTCTAACGGATCTTCGTTCGCTCCGATCTTTGGTGCCACGGATGGGGCAACAGGAGAGAGGATAAGATCACATTCATCAAAGATGGCATTGAATTCAGCCTGGATCAGGTGTCTTACTTTCTGTGCCTTGAGGTAGTAAGCATCATAAAAACCTGAGGAGAGAACGAAGTTTCCAAGAAGGATACGGCGTTTTACCTCTTCACCGAATCCCTCACTTCTTGTGTGGAAGAAGAGCTCCTCAGTCGTTTTTGACTCAGCTCTGGTTCCATATCTTACACCGTCAAATCTTGCCAGGTTTGTTGCGGCTTCCGCTGTTGCCAGGATATAGTAGGTAGCGATATCATACTTGGTATTCTGCATCGTTTTATGCACAACCGTATGACCTGCCTCTTCAAGTGCTTTTATTGTATCCGCATAGGCTTTCTTTACATCCTCGTCAGCTTCAGAGATATAGTTATCGATCACTGCAATGGTCAGTTTTCTATCCGGGTCCATACTGTTTGCAATATCCTCGATCTCAAAATCCGCTGATGTCGAGTCTTTCTCATCATGTCCTTTGATCGCATCATAGAGGATCGCCGCATCTTCCACGTTTTGTGTGATCGGACCTATCTGGTCAAGACTTGAAGCATATGCGGCAAGTCCGTAACGGCTTACACGTCCGTAGGTCGGTTTCATTCCTACTACACCACAGTATGCCGCAGGCTGACGGATAGATCCACCCGTATCTGAACCAAGTGCTGCGATAGCGATACCTGCCGCTACTGCAGCAGCTGATCCGCCCGAACTCCCTCCCGGTACCCTGCTTGTATCGTGCGGGTTTTTAGTGATACCATAGCATGAACTCTCCGTCGTCGACCCCATCGCAAACTCATCCATATTTGCTCTACCAAAGGCCATCATCCCTTTCTCTTTCAGGTTTTTGATCGCTGTAGCTTCATAAGGGGCGATATACCCTTGAAGGATCTTCGATGCTGAAGTAACAGACCATCCTTTTACCTGAATGTTGTCTTTGATCAAGATAGGCACACCCTCACCTGAGCTCTCAAATCCTATATAGGCATTGATATCTGATGCTTTTGCCTTCTCTTCAAGCTCAGTTCTGAGTTGGGCCAGCTCTTCTTTGGACTTTGTTAATGCTTCTTTTAATGTGATCACTCTTTCTTCCTTATTTCCCAAGTTTATTCTTATAATACGCTACGATACCTAAACCTACAGCTACCAATACAAAAATGATAGCGATCGATCCTATAATCACTTCATTTGGTACAGGTTGGCTTAGATCAAACATTAGCCTACTACCTCAGCACATCTGGCACACGCTTCCTCTTCACTCTCAGATACAAACTTCCAACATCTAGGACATTTGTGTGCCGTTGCTTTATGAATACTATAGGTTTTTCCATCTACTTCAAAGCTCGCCAGCTTCACCCCTTCACTCTCTGACTTCACAGCTGATACGACAAACCAGTCTTCCATATCTTTCTCACTCTTAAAGCCGTCGATATCTCCGACAAGTTCAAGTTCAAGTGTTGCTTTAATGATCTTCTCTTTTCTGAGTTTATCAACCTCTTCATAGAACCCTTCTCTGATCTCCATAAGAGAAGAGAGATCAAACGGTGTTTCTACTGCCGGTAGTGTCTCATAAACGAGATCGAAGATATTTTCCATATCACCTTTGAAGATCTTAGGTGCATACTCCAGGATCTCATCTGCCGTATAGGTTAGTACCGGTGCGACAAGACCCAACATAGACTTGGCGATCAATGCCATTGCTGACTGAGCTGCTCTTCTTGTCGTACTCTCTTTTGCATCACAGTAGAGTCTGTCTTTACAGATATCCATATAGATACCGGAGAGTTCATTGGTTAGGAAGTGGTTAAGTATTGCGAATCCTTTAAGGAAATCATTTGCCTCAAAAGATGCTTTCACTGAGGCAAACACCTCCCCTGCTTTTGCAAGGATCCATCTATCCAGCTCTCCATAAGACTCAACTGAAACTATCGCATCCAGGTCATCTACGTTGGCAAGCAGGAATCTAAAGGTATTACGGATCTTTCTATACTGCTCGGCTGTCTGCTTCAAGATGTTATCTGAGATCTTCAGGTCAGATTGATAATCAGAGAGTGCAACCCAAAGTCTGAGGATCTCTGAACCGTACTGATTCACTACCTTGTCAGGAGCGACAACATTCCCTTTTGACTTGGACATCTTCTCACCCTTCTCATCCACGGTAAAGCCGTGAGTGATCAGTGTCTTATACGGGGACTTGCCTTCAATCGCTGAAGAGAGCAGCAGTGAGCTTTGGAACCAACCTCTATGCTGGTCACTTCCCTCGATGTAAAGTGATGTCGGATACTCTCCTGCATCGTAGTTACCGCTCTTGATCACAGAGTTCCACGTTGAACCGCTATCAAACCATACATCAAGAATATCATTAATCTTCTCAAGATCATCCGGATTGTATTTGCTTCCTTCAGGCAACAGTTCAGCGATACTCATCTCATACCATGCATCTGCACCCTTCTCATCAAAGAATGATGCGATATGTGCCAGTACCTCTTCATCCAGGATCACCTCTTTGGTACTCTTGCTTCTAAAGAATGCGATCGGTACCCCCCAGCTTCTCTGACGTGAGATACACCAGTCCGGACGTCCTTCGATCATCGGCTTGAGTCTGTTCTTAGCCGAAGCCGGGAAGAATGCCACATCTTCGATCGCATCAAGGGCTGTTTGACGTAGAGATTTATCTTCACCTTTTGCCGTGTCGTCTACAGAGATAAACCATTGGTTCGTTGCTCTGTAGATCAAAGGTTTTTTCGTTCTCCAACAGTGTGGGTATGAGTGAACAAACTTGCTTTGTTTGAGCAGGTTCTCTCCAAGCAGTTCCAGAATCGGCTCGTTTGCCTTGAAGATATGCATCCCTACAAACTCTTGCGCATCCGGAAGAAGGTTGAGACCTACTACAGATTCATCATAGCACCCTCTCTCATCCACAGGCATGACAACATCAAGACCATTCTTAAGCCCTACTTTGTAGTCATCTTCACCGTGCCCCGGTGCAGTATGTACACACCCTGTACCGCCATCCATTGTTACGTGCTCACCCAGTACTATTTTGGAACTGCGTCCGTTGAGCGGGTTGATCGCTAGAAGCCCGTCCAACTCTCTGGCCGTAAGCTTTCTGCTTGCATGTCCGCTTACAACACCCTCTTCGATCATTGCATCATATCTCGCTTCAGCCACGATATGTCCATCCTCTGTGAGCACATACATCTCTTCAGGGTTGATCGCGATACCTGTGTTTGAAGGAAGTGTCCATGGAGTCGTTGTCCAGATCACAACTCCGGCTTTACCCTCGACTCCGATCTTCTCTTTGGCTGCGTCACTGAGTTCAAAGTGTACATAGATAGAGTAGTCCTCTTTGTCCTCGTACTCCACCTCTGCATCAGCCAATGCAGTTTGTGCAGCCCATGACCAGAAGATCGGTTTATGACGCTCTACCAACAATCCTCTCTTTGCTACCTCACAAAGTGTTCTGTAGATATTTGCTTCAAACTTGAAGTCCATCGTTACATAAGGGTTATCCCAGTCAGCGATACATCCGAGTGATTTAAACCCTTCCCTTTGCAGATCGACGAACTTCGCTGCGTGTGCCCTACAAAGCTCTCTGAACTTCTCTGTCGGCATTGCCTCTTTTTTTGATTTTCCAAGCTTCTCTTCAACTTTTTGCTCGATCGGCAATCCGTGACAGTCCCAGCCCGGGGTCATACGTACTGCTCTCCCCTGAAAGTAGTTATACTTGAGGATAATGTCCTTGAGTATCTTGTTAAGGGCATGTCCGATATGGATATCACCGTTTGCATACGGAGGTCCATCATGCAGTGTGAACATCTCAGCACCGGCACGTTTTGCTTTCATCTGCTCATAGATATCGGCATCAAACCAGGCACTATATTTTTTTGGTTCATTATTGGGGAGGTTTCCGCGCATTGGGAAGTCTGTTTTTGGAAGGAGTAACGTCTCTTTAAAATCCATCTGTGATAACACCTTGAAATGAGGTTTATCATCGTAGTAGATACCTAACCGAATATTTAATGCAGTAATTTCGTTCAGAATCAAGGCAGATTTTTATAAGGAGTAGCCGTAGCTAATTCGAAAAAATCCAACACAGGTTATGGGCGAAAGCACTGCACCCTTTGGGAAGAACGGAAAAGAGCGATCTGCAAGCAAGAAAATCTTCGAATTACCTACAGGTAGTCCTTCAGGTTTCTTCACTCACATCTCACCATTTTTCAATCTTTTAAATGCTCGGGTAGGTATCTAGTGCGGTGATTTACCTCGTGATAATTATCTCGTGATTGTACCCAAAAGAGTATTATAAAACGCTTTTATAATAAGTCCAAAAAACTACGCTTCCTCGCTAGCTGCTTTAACCAAGGAACAACTATAAGATATCTGCATATGACAAGTCACATGCTTAAACGGTATATCATATGATTGACATAGCGATATCTATGTTATACTCCCTATATGAAAAATCTAGAAAAATCCGTTGAAGACCTTATCGAAATACTAAGTAGCAAAGAGCAAACTGTCAGTTTTGCGGAGAGCTGTACCGGAGGACGCATTGCCTCCGCCTTTACTGCAGTCTCAGGCTCCTCCAATATTCTGTACGGTTCCTGTGTCACCTATGCCAATAAGATCAAAGAGGAGTGGCTGGGTGTACCAAAAGAGATTCTCGAGACAAAAGGTGCAGTCAGCCAGGAGTGTGTGGAGTATATGTTAAGAGGGATGCAGAAAATGGCTTCTTCAGACTATACTCTGGCAGTCTCCGGTATCGCTGGGCCAACGGGAGGAACTGAGTTGAAACCTGTAGGTACAGTATATATAGGTCTATTGACACCTGATGGAAACAGTGACATACATCACTGTCTTTTTAAAGGTGACAGGCATCAAGTTCAGGAGCAGGCTACACGTTTTGCCATTGAGCTTTTAGAAAAAAATGTAAAATAGTCGTTTTTTTCCGAAAATCTCTTGACAATAAAAGCTTTCTGAGCTATAATTCCGTCCACTTATTCGAAAGTGTAAGTGCGAGTATTGACCTATTAGCTCAGTTGGTAGAGCAACTCCCTTTTAAGGAGTGGGCCCATGGTTCGAATCCATGATGGGTCACCATTTAATTTATGACTGTTTGGATCTAGATGACCCTTTCATCTAGTGGCCAAGGATACTGCGTTTTCATCGCAGATACAGAGGTTCAAATCCTCTAGGGGTCGCCAAATTAAACAGTTACGGTCGCTTAGCTCAGTTGGTAGAGCGCTACCCTTACAAGGTAGATGTCACAAGTTCGAGTCTTGTAGCGACCACCATTAAAATCTTGTCTTAATTTAAGGTTAAGGTGAGTATAATTTAAGCTCAAATTAAAGTTTGAGATTATGGTGCGGCGGTAGTTCAGTTGGTTAGAATACCTGCCTGTCACGCAGGGGGTCGCGAGTTCGAGTCTCGTCCGCCGCGCCACTTAATTTTGTTTAGATGACCTATTAGCTCAGTTGGTAGAGCAACTCCCTTTTAAGGAGTGGGCCCATGGTTCGAATCCATGATGGGTCACCACCTAAACAAATCCCACTATTGGTCGCTTAGCTCAGTTGGTAGAGCGCTACCCTTACAAGGTAGATGTCACAAGTTCGAGTCTTGTAGCGACCACCATTTTACATTTCGGTGCGGCGGTAGTTCAGTTGGTTAGAATACCTGCCTGTCACGCAGGGGGTCGCGAGTTCGAGTCTCGTCCGCCGCGCCACTTAATTTTGTTTAGATGACCTATTAGCTCAGTTGGTAGAGCAACTCCCTTTTAAGGAGTGGGCCCATGGTTCGAATCCATGATGGGTCACCACCTAAACAAATCCCATCATTGGTCGCTTAGCTCAGTTGGTAGAGCGCTACCCTTACAAGGTAGATGTCACAAGTTCGAGTCTTGTAGCGACCACCATTTAAATAACGCAAATCGAACAAAGTCCGATTTTGCTACGCTAACGCTGTGTTCTCTTCAGCAGAGGGCTTACGAAACCAGTTTCGTTAAAAGCAATAGCAGCCACAACTACGCGGCGGTAGTTCAGTTGGTTAGAATACCTGCCTGTCACGCAGGGGGTCGCGAGTTCGAGTCTCGTCCGCCGCGCCACTTCTTATAAACATAATCAAAATAAAAACAAGCAATAAATTTACTTATAACTTCATAGATCATACACTTCACCAATAAACGAGCGAGCATACAATGCAACACTTACAAGATCATGTCGCTCACATTTCCTTTTTTAGATTCGCTCGTTTTTCTTTTTCTGCTAAAAGAAAAACAAGGAACATAAAATCCAGTTGGATCCATCTCATGATGAATTATAGCTGTTGCTCTAACATAAACTGAAGATATACACCCGAAGGGCACTTCCTCCCTTCGGTCAGGGCGCATTCTCACAAGGAGTAAGAGAAGAATATAAACGATCGTATTCATCCCCTGTCAGTAGATATGGAGAGGAAAGCATCAAAGATTATTTTTTGTCCATCAAAATCTCGGCTTCGGAACGCAGCTTCCGTGTTAAAAAAGAGCGTTCTCTAGCACTCAGAGTATCTACGGATATCCTCTCCTGATCACTAGGTTTCTCTTTTGATTTACCTTTTTTCTCTCTCTTTTCCTCTTTTCGGAACATTGTCAGTATCAGATAGGCTGAAAGAGCGATATTGGAAAAGATCACGGTCCACTTACCTACCAATACATAGGAAAGATACGCGACATTACCTGAAAGCTTCAGATACTCAACGATATCCCCATAGATCCACTGTGACAGCAGTACCATGGAGAGCAATACCACTACGATCGTAAGCCTTCTGCGAAAGCGGTAGATCAGTGTCCAAAGTATGAGTGATCTCACCTGTCGTACCATACCTCTATCCTTTAGAGCAGGCTGATGCCAAGCAGTGCCAGTACGGCAAAGAGGGATTTAGTCTTCAGCTCGTCAATAATCTTTCTCTTCTCTTCAGCCAGCATCACCTCCAGCTCCTCATCACTATACTCATCAAAGCTCTTATGTCTCATCGTAAGCTCTGATTTAAGTGCTAAGACTGCTCTCTCCTGTATGGCCAGATCGATCTGTTCTTTGAGCCTCTCACTGAGTGCACCAAACGGAGTAGTGATGGTTTCGATTAGCTTCATCAAATATACCTTTCAATACTTATTGGCTTTATTATAGCATGTAACGGTTACTGCTTTTTAAATGAGTTAAAATTGAATAGAATGACTTAGAAATAGTAAAAGACACTAGATTTACGGTTAAACGAGCAAGCAGATCATGCAACACTGACAAGTGCATGTCGCTCACATTTCTTTTTTTTGGGTTCGTTCGTTTTTCTTTTTGTGCTAAAAGAAAAACAAGGAACATAAAATATATTTGGAGCCATCTAGCGATGGACTTGAAGTTTTACTGTAGTTTTAGGATTAAGGGATGCATCTAAGGACGCATTCCTGATCAGAAGATCGGGAACGAGAGGGGTAGGTAACAATAAGAAGAAGCATTTGATCTGTAGGTCTGGGTGCCCTCACCCCGACACCATTGACGTTTTCTTTCTATCGAGTGGATGTCGGGATAAGGGTATCCCGACCTACAGTTCCATTTCCCTGAGTTCTTTCACAATTTTTGACGATTGCAACGAGAGATAGTTTAATCCCTTAGACGAATCCTTACAGACTCCTCGTGTGCCGTCAACCCCTCTGTATTGGCGATCATTGCACAGGCTTCACCGATCGCATTGATCCCCTCTTTACTCATAGAGATGATCGATGATTTCTTAAGGAAGTGCTCTACGCTAAGCGGTGAATAGAACTTCGCCGTTCCGCCTGTAGGAAGTGTGTGGTTCGGCCCCGCGATATAGTCACCCACCGGTTCAGGGGTATTTTCACCCAGGAAGATCGCTCCGGCATGTTTGATACTATCAAGCAGGCTCATCGGGTCTTTAGTCACCACCTCAAGGTGCTCCGGTGCGATCTCGTTCATCAGATCAATCGCTTCTTCCATACTGGAGGTCACGATGATCGCCCCTCTCTCTTCGATAGACTTACGCGCGATCGTTTCACGGCTGAGTGTCCCAAGGAACTCTTCTACTTTGTCACTGACTCTGTTTGCAAGTTCACTCTCTGTCGTGATCAGGATCGAACTTGCCATCTCGTCGTGCTCAGCCTGAGAGAGAAGGTCCATTGCAAGATAATCTTCTCTGGCTGTCTCATCAGCCAGGATACCGATCTCAGACGGCCCGGCGATCATGTCAATGTTTACTTCACCGTAAACCAGTTTCTTCGCTGTGGCAACAAAGATATTACCCGGACCTGTGATCACATCTACCTTTGGGATCGTCTCTGTACCGTATGCCATTGCACCGATTGCTGAAGCGCCTCCCACCTTGAAGACCTTTGTCACTTTACAGAGGTGACACGCTGCAAGCAGGAGCTCATTGATCTCATCATCCGGTGTCGGTGTACATACGACGATCTCTTCTACACCTGCTACCTGTGCAGGAATCACGTTCATCAGCAGTGAACTTGGATAGGCTGCCTTGCCTCCCGGGATATAAAGTCCTGCTCTATCTACAGCGGTCACTTTCTGTCCAAGGATAGAACCTGTCTTATCCTCATCCATCCATGTACTCGGCATCAATTTTTGGTGGTATGCTTCGATGCGGTCATAGGCAAGGTGTAGTGCATCGCGAAGTGCAGGATCGATCGATTCATAGGCTTCCGCCATTGCTTCAGGAGAGACCATCAAAGCTTCATCACTTTGCGGTTCCCATCTGTCAAACTTCGCGATCTGCGCTTTGAGTGCACTGTTACCCTCATTTTTAATCTCTTTTAGCAGACCGTTTACGATACTTGTCACACCTTCGATATCCATCTTTCCACGCTCTAAAAGCTCATTAAAATTTGCTTCAAATGTATCATCACTACTGTAAAAAATTTTCACTTTAAGTCCTTATACTTTCTCTCATATCGTGGGAGCATACTCTCATTCCCCAAAATACCACCCTGATGGATGTACAAAACTGGGTTAGAAAAAACCTCTGGGTGCGCCAAAAGTGTACGCCAGCCCAAAGGATCATAAAGAAGATCAAACGTCACTCCCGTTTGTTGTTGTAATTTTAGCCAAATTTTATAGTTATCTCTATAAAGCTTGCCAAAATGGTGCTTTTTCTCAAGCGTCACAATCACAGGATGATGATTTACCTCTTCTTCCAACGCTAAAAACTGTTTTTTCAGATACGCACTATCTCCTACACATGGTGTGGTAAAGACTTTGATATCCGGCAGATGCTTTTGTAAAAAGAGGGCCGTCGTTCCCGTACCGGAAGGTAAAAAGATATTGAGCTTCTCGATACCCTGCTCTTTTTGCCACGCAATGATCTCTTCAGCCAGTATCCTGATACCGTACTCGGACTGATCTTGCCTGCCGCCCTCTTCGACAAAGAGAATACTACTGTCAAAATCTTCTTTACCAGCAATTCTCTCCTCTTTGATCAGCATACCGTTTTTAAGTGCCGCTTCATAATTACCGTGTGGATTTTCTTTTAAAAAATCTGCGATATGATCCACATAGTACTCAAATTTCCATCCTCTCATTTTGGCTAACACCGAGAGTGAATACATGGCATTGGATTGTGCAGAACCGTAAGAGACTATCTTCTTGACAGCAGGAAAGTCATGTATGAAATAGTAGTAGAATTTACGTGCTTTGTTCCCGGAGAAATCCGGATGAAGGAGGTCATCTCTTTTTAGATAAAAAGAGTGACCTTCAAAAGTAATTACTTCTGTAGGTGAGAGAAGATTCAGGTTTGTCATTATCTGTCATCCTCGGGCTACGACCCGGGGATCCATACCTCTAGATTCCCGATCAAGCGGGGAATGACAAGACCTAGTATCTTTAGCACTCAATATCCTACTTAATTTCTGTCGATACAATTTAGGTCGTCAAATGCTTTCTCTAGTCTAGTTACGACAGACTCTTCACCTTTTCTCAACCATTTACGCGGGTCGTAGTAGTTCTTGTTTGGCTTATCTTCACCTTCAGGGTTACCGATCTGCCCCTGAAGATAGTCATGGTTGTCTGCCACATACTCTCTTACACCGTCCCAGAATGCCCATTGGGTATCGGTATCGATGTTCATCTTGATCACACCGTAACTTATCGCTTCACGGATATCTTCCAGTTCTGACCCTGATCCGCCGTGGAAGACAAAGTTTGCCGGTTTTTGGGCAGTACCGAACTTCTCCTGGATATACTTTTGTGAGTTATCGAGTATCTTTGGCGTAAGTACTACGTTCCCTGGCTTATACACCCCGTGTACATTACCGAATGATGCAGCGATCGTAAACCTGTCAGAGATCTTGCCAAGCTCTTCATAGGCATAGGCTACCTCTTCAGGCTGCGTATAGAGCAGTGCATTGTCGATATGAGTATTGTCCACACCGTCCTCTTCACCACCTGTCACACCGAGTTCTATCTCCAATGTCATCCCCATCTTGTCCATACGCTTAAGATACTCTTTACATGTTGCGATATTCTCTTCAAGTGACTCCTCAGAGAGATCGATCATATGTGAAGAGTAAAGCGGTACACCGTATTGTTCAAAATGTGCTTCACTGGCATCAAGCAGTGCATCGATCCAAGGGAGAAGCTTTCTTGCTGCATGGTCGGTATGAAGTACTACAGGTACGCCATACGCTTTTGCCACGGTATGCACATGTTGTGCACCTGAGATCGCACCGAGGATACCGGCTTCATCTGAGGGAAGTCCTTTCCCCGCATAATAGGCTGCTCCACCGTTAGAAAACTGTACGATAACCGGAGAATTTACTTTTTTGGCTGCTTCCATTACTGCATTGACAGACATTGTACTTACAACATTGACTGCGGGGATTGCAAATCCCTCCTCTTTTGCAATCTGAAAAAGCTTTGTGAGATTATCTCCTGTTACAACACCTGCCGGGATCTCATCCATTACTCTTTTAGACATTTCATTCCTTCATCAATTATAGTAGCCGTATTCTACCCGCTTTTTGTATATAACGAGTTTACTTTATTTGAGTTTTACTTTCCCGCTTTCTAAAAGTTCTTTGGTAACCTTATCCTGTGCCAGTTGCAGCATAATCTCTCTTTTAGCCTCTTCAAACTTCGGCATTTTAGGCTCTTCTTTTGACTGTTTTTTCGCAGCCTCTTTGACTGCCTTGATCAACTCTTCATAGGCTTTTTTTGCCTCGTCTTCAGTCACTTTAGTTGTTGAAAGCTTTTTTTGCATCCAGAATCTTGAGATCGCTGCACTCTTCTCCTCACCACTTAGCTCTTTTTGTGCTCTCATCGCAGCTAAGTTTGGAATGGCCATTTCATTAATCAGTGCCAACCTCTGTTCATTACTCGGCAACTTATCAAAATCTGTTACACGCCCCTGTGTTCTTAGTGCCAAATATTTATCTGCCTGCTCTTTAGTGATATTATCACCGTTAATGGTAGCTACCACAGCACTGTCAGCTCTGCTTTTTTGCTCTTTTTTAGCCAAATCAATATTATCCAGATTGACCATCGGCGTATCCTCTTTACCCGCAGACATCAACGAGTTTTTTAATGAATCCGCTGAAAGGCCTGATACACAAAGAAGTACTGCCGCACTTGCACTTAGTAAGTTTTTTTTCATTTTTATTCCTTTTCCCTTTTATTTATTTTTTTCTTTGTTTGTCATATCTGAAATCGTTGCTTTCTTCTTCAACTCTTTAGCCATCTCTTGGATCTTGGTAGTGAATTGCTTCTGTTTTAATGTAGCAACGATTTGAGGTTTCACCTCAGCATATGCCATCGCTGATGCCGGGTTTTTCTTCTCAAGATAGATCACATGGTACCCAAAACGTGTTTTTACAGGCTTTGTGGTGATTTTCCCTTCTTGCAGTGCCCATACAGCCTCGGAAAAAGTAGGTACCATCTGCCCTTTCTTAAAGGTACCGAGATCTCCTCCGTTAGGTCCGGAAGGTCCTGTTGATTTTGATTTTGCCAATGCTACAAACTTCTCTTGCAGTGCTTTACCCTGCAGTGGCTTTAGTTCATCAATGATCTTCTGTGCCTCTTGCTCTGTTGTTACCAGGATATGTCTAGCATGGAGTGTCGCTTCCTGCATAAACTTGTCACTGTTTTTTTCATAAAAGTCTTTCGCTTCACTGTCACTTACAACCACATTATCCAGCTGTTTTTTCATCCAGACATTGATCACAAGTTCAGCTTTGATCATCTCTAAAGTCTTTTTATACTCAGGATCGTTCTCAATCCCCTCTTTTTTTGCAAGCTCACCAAAAAGCACTTTTTCGACCAATCTCTCTTTGATCATCTCCTGTTCCTGAGGCTTGAGATCAGCATAGCTTGTATTCGGTGCAGCCGCAGAGACCAAAACCTGTGCATCCTGCTTCGTGATATTTTTTCCGTTCACAGTTAAAAGTACGTCTGATGCGGCGAGAGAGAGTGTTGCAGCAGCAATAAAAAGTGATGCTTTCGCGAGTTTAAACATTATGATTCTTCCTTCTTCTTATAATTAAATATGAGAAGAAGTATACTCTTTATCGGTAAATCGTACATTAATACTAGATGCTTCTCAATCTAATTTGGATAATATTTTATTTAAATATTTTTAGAAAGAGGTTTAATCGACGTGGCCAAAGTTAAAAAAGCAACTAGAAAAGAGATCGAAGCGATCAAGACACTCTTTTTGGAACATTACCCCGACTCTGTCACTGAACTGGAGTACCGTAACCTGTACGAACTCCTCGTTTCAGTGATGCTCTCTGCACAATGTACGGATAAACGTGTCAATATCATCACTCCTGCACTTTTTGAAGCCTACCCTGATCCGATAACGCTTGCCAATGCCGACCTGGAGGAGGTCAAGTCCTATATCAACACCTGTTCATTCTTTAACAACAAAGCCAAAAACCTCATCAAGATGGCACAATCGGTTGTAGAAAACTATGAAGGTGAAGTACCGCTGGAACAAAAAGAACTTGTCAAACTCGCAGGGGTAGGACAGAAGACAGCCAATGTCGTGATGATCGAATATGCCGGCGCCAACCTCATGGCGGTTGATACCCATGTATTCCGTGTCGCACACCGTCTGGGGCTCAGTGATGCCACCACCGCTGTCAAAACAGAAGAAGATCTTACCAGAAAGTTCAAGACCGATCTACATCTACTGCATCAGGCGATGGTACTCTTCGGAAGATACCGATGTAAAGCACTCAAACCCGAATGTGAAGGATGCTTCCTTGAAGAGTACTGCAAAAGCAAAGAGAGCTTCAAGGTATAAGCCGCAATAACACTTATACTATAATATACAAGTACCAGCTATCGCTGGACTTTAAGATCACTGACAGTTTAACGGTCCGTATATACTCCGTATCAGTAGATACGGAGCAAGGGAGCTTGGGAACCAGTAAAAATGTTTGTTTGATTTTATCGATAAATGTCTCACCGAACATTGACATCAATCTCAAAATTATAATAAAGTACATAGTTATACTAAAAATAAGAGGGTTTTATGTTAAAAAGTAGAATTTTAGGGATTTCAATTATGGCTGCACTCTTGTTAAGTGCATGTAATCGTAATAATGGAGGATCAGCTCTTAATTATGATTATTATGTCAATGCAGCAGTGGGGAATGATTATTTGAATGATGGGAGTCAAGATAATCCGTTTAAAACTATCACACATGCGTTAGGGATTGCAAATGGTGATATGAATATTTCAATAAAAGTAAACCCTGGTACATATGATGTAGTTAACGGTGAAACATTTCCTATAGAAGTACCTACTGGAGTATCATTGATAGGAGATGAAGAAAATAGAGGTAACGGTTCTGAAACGACTATGATTCGAGGTGGAGGAGAATATCCTACATATGATGCAAACTATATAAGTACAACTATGTACATGAGAGAAGGATCAAAGATAAGTGGTTTTATTCTTGAAGACAATTCTACTGTCGCATCTTTTCATATGCCTTTTGTGTTAAAGTATGACGATGATATTACCATACATCGCAACACGATAATAAACGGAGACCATGCGATTTACTTTGCCGGTTCTGATTTTGATGTGATTACAGACAATAATATAACTAAAAATAGAAATGGAATTAGTGTTATAGCATCAACGCCTAATACTCGTATTGAAAATAATATTATTACACATAATAGAGGTACAGGAGTGTATACTGAAGTGAATGGTGTTGATTTTGGTGGAGGAGCTGCAGGAAGTGCTGGAGGCAATATCTTTTCATGTAATTCAGGAAATGATCTTATGAGTTATATAAGTTTTTCAGGTTTAGTATTTGCAGAGAATAATATGTGGGATCATACTCCGCCTACAGAAACCATAACTAATGAGTCTGGCGGTATAGATGTTTACAATATGCATGATGTGTCAACGATTGAGATTTCAGGATATACACTTGCACCTAGTCCGTGTAATTAAAACATGCTTGGATATCCAAATTTTTTTGAGTTTGGATATCTTGTAATTTCTATAACTACATCATTTAAAGAATAAATAATACAGTCCTTTATCTCGTTCCCGATCTTGTATAGTCAAGAGACATAGTTTACAACTGTAAAGGGACATCCTTTACACTTTTAACTATTGTAACCAAGAGGGATTTATCTATCTCTTAAATCCAAAGTTTTAATTTTTTGGTGACAGTAATATACATCCAACAGGCCATCGGTTTTTGTAGGACGCAGGGCGACATATTGACTTTCTAATGCTCTGCTAATCGTAAATACGATACCTTGAACACTAAGTTTCCCATCCCTGTTTATTTTTCTTACCGTATCATTATAGTCATACTCAATTGGAGGTAATGTTTCGGGATAGCTTCTTGGACTTACCTGGTATCTGGAAAGAGGCGTATTCATATCAAGGGCTTCATGAGGTCTTTGTGTATTATAGATATTTCTCCACTCTCTAAAAACTTTTGAGACCTCTTCTAAGTTAGAATAGTGTCTATGGTTTAATAGTTCTACTTTGAGTGTTCTATGAAATCGTTCATCTTTCCCCTGTGTTTGCGGATGATAAGGTCTGGAGTGTGAGACCTTAATACCCAAACGGATAAGCCATGCAGTAAGTGCTGTTAGCTGGTTTCTGTCATGACCGGCCCATGGAGCTCCATTATCCATAGTCATTCTTTTAGGCAAACCGTATGCTCTAAAGGCTTCAATCAATGCAGCCTGTACAATATTGGTACGCTCATATAGACAAGCCTTCAATACGATAGAATATCTTGAATGATCATCAAGTACCGTTAATGGATAACATCTTTGCGTATCCATCTTGAACCAACCTTTAAAATCCATCTGCCATAGATCATTAGGATACGGATGTTCAAATCTAATATAGGATTTGGATTTATCTGAAGATACCTGATCGATACATCCGTTGCGTTTTAAAATATTACTTATGGTGGTTGCACTGGGTATATGACAATAACCCATATCTTCTAATCTTCTCTTGAGTTTACGCCCACCCCAGCTAGGGTGTTTTACTCTTAGATCCAAGATTAACTTCTCTATCTCTTTGCAGGTTTTATTATTTGACGTATAAGGTCTTCGGTTCTTATCTTTGAGACTGGATAAATTCCCTTCTTCATATCTCTTTAACCATTTATACCCTGTAGGCCTTGATATGTTAAACCTTTTACACAGTTGTGAAAAATTGCAATTTTCTTTGCGTGCAAGTTCTACAAACTCATATCTCTCTGACATTTTTGTTCTCACTTTCCATGCCATCAGTCTCTCCTATCTTCTTAGATAGAAAAAACTCTAGCTTTTATTTTAAAAAGTGTAAACTATGTCCCTTTACACCTGTAAAGGATGTCCCTTGACTATACAAGATACGGAGCAAGGGAAAACTAATTTTCGGTGTGTGTCCTTCGGTGGTAACGTTCGACAATATCAGGATCATGATGCAGATTGATCTTTGCCTTCTTTTTTCCTTTATAGTCTATCGTTGAAAGCACATAACGGATCGACTCCACTCTTGCACTTTTTTTATCATTGCTATCTACGATAATCCATGGTGCATAACTGGTATGGGTCCGGCTGAACATCTCCTCTTTATAGTGGGTCACATCATCCCACATCTCCTGTGCTTTTTGATCCACAGGACTCAGTTTCCAGCGTTTAAGCGGGTTGGTCATACGCTCTTTAAAACGCTTCTGCTGATTTTCTTTGGTGATACTAAACCAGAACTTGATCATAATCATCCCGTCATCGATCAGCGCATGTTCTATCTCCGGGACCTCTTTCATGAACTTCTCATACTGATCTTCCGTACAAAAGTTAAATACCGGCTCAACGATCGCCCGGTTATACCAACTTCTGTCAAAGAAAACGATCTCTCCCGGGTTAGGCAGATGTTTAAAGTAGCGTTGAAAATAAAATTGTCCCGTCTCTACCTCACTCGGCTTTGGTAGAGCCACAACTCTGAATTTTCTTGGATTAAGGTACTGGATAAACCGTTTGATCGCACCGCCTTTTCCTGCGGCATCACGCCCTTCAAAGATGACCATGACACGTTTATCATTCTCGTAGACCCAATTCTGCAGTTTGATCAACTCTACCTGCAGCGCTTTCAGTTCCTCTTCATACTCCACATTACGGGTGATCTTTGCCAGCTTTTTTTTCTTCATAAGCTGGCTGAGTCCGCTCTTCGTTCTTAGCATTTGCAGATTCTGCTTCAGCTCCTTGAGGACTTTTTGAGACTCCTTGTCCTTTACCTGACTATCCAAATATTCAATATCCTGAAATATAGTTCTCATCTAGCTCCTTCGACACTCACTATATTTTATTTTACTCCTACTTCTCTTACACCTTATAGCACTTGAGCACATTTTCAAGGACATGAAATGTACGTTCAACAGACCCTAAATCCACCTCTTCTCTGGTTGAGTGGGGAAATCGGATCGTCGGACCGATCGAGGCGAACTTCATCCGAGGATACTTCTCGGCGATCACACCGCACTCTAGTCCTGCATGGATTGCCATCATTTTACTCTTTCCGAATATCCTCTTCACTTCATCATTAACTTGTTCGGTAAACTCGCTCACATCAGGTTTCCAGGAAGGATACTTGTCTTCCAATTTTACTTCAAATCCATATGAGCTAAAGAGTTCCACCGTCTCATCTGATATCTCTTTAAGCCCCTCACTGCTCATCGCACGGGCACTCGTCTCGATAAGGATCCCGCCTTTTTCATCCGTTGTAATAATCGCCAGGTTGACACTCGTATCAGGAATACCAAGCTCGGTATTTTTTCTATGGACGCCATGTTTAAAGGCATCGATCAGTGCAATCACCTGCTCCCCCTCGTTTAAAACTTTAGGAGACTCCTTCAATACTCTTACAGTGACATCCCCTCTCTCCTCCAGAGGCTTTTCTGATCGTACGATAGCTACTGCATTGGCAGGGATGGAATTGCGGCGCTCCCCTGCATAGAGTGAAGCCAACTGGGTGACCCCTTCTTCTGCCAGATATGCACCCAGTACTTTGATGGCAGAAGGAATCCCTTTATCGATATCAACCCCCGAGTGTCCGCCGGCCAAACCTTTGACCGCCACCTCATAACACTCGCCAACTCCATCTCGATAGATATCCTCTTTACCCGCAGTGATATCCACACCCCCTGCACATCCGATATAGACCTCCGCCTCGTCTTCACTGTCAAGGTTGAGCATGTAGCTACTCTTCAGTTCAAACGCTAAAGCATTCGCTCCGATCAATCCGATCTCTTCATCAGAAGTAAGTAGGAACTCAAGCTCCTCTCCCCTATCCATCAAGACCATCATCATCGCGATCGCCATCCCGTTGTCTGCTCCGAGCGATGACTCTTTGGCTTTCATCAAACCGTTTTCCACATAGGTTTCTATATGGGGTGCTTTTCCCATACAGACCATGTCATAGTGAGCCTGCAGGCAGAGTTTCGGTGAACCTTTGCGAATCAGGATATTTTTTGTATCGTCCACCTCTACCTCATATCCTCTCTGCTTTCCAAAATCGACCAGAAACGCCATCAGTTTATCCGCCTCTTTACTGCAGTGTGGGATCTGTGTAAGTGTTTTAAAGTGTTCGATGATTGCTGACATAAATATCCTTTTTTTAGTCTCTAAATGTTCTTTCTCTACTTTTTTTAAAAAAAGTAGGCAAAAAAGCGTCACTTCACAAGTGTGCGGACGGTGCATCCGGCGTGTTGCTTCGCAATATTGCACGCCTTCACACCTGCACACAAAGTGTTCAGTGACAAAAACATCAATAAATGTATGTCATGATGAATGCCCTTGAAAGCAAGAATATTTTTATGAATGTAAAAATTATTCGCAGCGTTTCGAGAACCATGACGATTTTGGTTTACCGCAAGGGTACTTCCTTAGGCGCTTTTCTAAAAAGTAACATACAATATTCATTGTAACTTCAAACATTATAAAATATAATGAAATTCTAAAATTATAGTACAATCACACCAAAAAAGAAGAAAAACCATGTGCCTCATTATTACCATCGTGATGCTGGTCTTGGCGATCCAGAGCCTTCTCTCCCACCAATGGCTTGCAGGTAGTGTCCAACTTATCATTGCCATAGGTTTTATGATTCTGCTTATCAGGAACATAGGTATCACCCGATGTGAACGAAACAGCAGCTGTGACAACTACTGTATACTGCCTAAGTGGCTTACCAAACTATTTAGAAAAAAGGAGAAGTAGTGGAACACTTTTTTACCTGCCCCTACTGCTGGCAGCAGATATCAATGGTACTTGACCCCAGTGAAGAGATGAGCGACTATATCGAAGATTGTGAAGTGTGCTGCCGCCCTATCGAGCTTTTTTTCCGCTTTGATGAGGGAGAATTGGTGAGTTTTGAAGCGAGGAGAATGGAAGGGATTTAATCAAACTTTGCGTAGAATAAACCGTAACGTTGTAACCCGGTCCCAGCAAGAGACCGACAGATAAAGGAATAAACATGATTATGAACAGTTTTGATAGTGCACTGCCTGATGAAAAAGGCTATTTTGGCGAGTATGGTGGAAGTTTCATACCTCCGCAGCTTCAAGAGATAATGGATGAGATCACCAAAGCTTACCTTGAGATCAGAAAAGATCCTGAATTTGTTAAAGAGCTGGGGGAACTCTATCAGTACTATGTCGGCAGACCAAGCCCGATCTTTCACGCCAAAAACCTCTCCGCAAAATATGGTGCAGATATTTACCTCAAACGTGAAGATCTCAACCATACAGGAGCACACAAGATAAACCATACCCTGGGAGAAGCGCTGTTAGCCAAAAAAATGGGCAAGAAAAAGCTGATAGCCGAAACCGGTGCGGGACAGCACGGTGTAGCCCTTGCAACTGCTGCGGCTCTGGTGGGACTTGAGTGTGAGATCCATATGGGTGAAGTAGACATTGCAAAAGAGTATCCCAATGTTGTGCGCATGAAAATTCTCGGAGCAAATATCGTACCTGCAACCCATGGACGTAAAACACTCAAAGAGGCGGTGGACTCAGCTTTTCAGGCCTACCTCGCCGATCCCCATTCTCAACTCTTTGCCATAGGCTCTGTAGTCGGACCTCACCCCTTCCCTATGATGGTCAGAGATTTTCAGTCCATCGTGGGAAATGAGGCCAAAGAGCAGTTTCAAGCGCTTAGAGGAGAACTTCCTGAAAACATCATTGCATGTGTGGGAGGAGGAAGCAATGCCCTGGGTATTTTCAGCGCATTTCTTGAAGATCAGGAAGTGGCACTTTACGGCGTTGAACCTGCAGGCAGAGATATCGAAACCATAGGCGAACATGCAGCAACAATGTCAAAAGGCACACCGGGTGTGATGCACGGATTCAAGTCCTATATGCTCCAAGACGAAAAAGGTGAACCCGAAGAGGTCTACTCTGTTGCCAGCGGCCTGGACTATCCTGCGGTGGGACCTCAGCATAGCTACCTCAAGGATATCAAACGTGTCAACTATGTTACAGCCAATGATGCAGAGGCAATAGATGCCTTCTTTGAACTTTCACGTCTTGAAGGTATCATACCTGCCATTGAATCTTCACATGCACTGGCCTATGCACTTAAATTTGCACAAAAAGAGGGTAAAGGTTCTACGATACTTGTCAATCTCTCTGGACGAGGAGACAAGGATATCGACTTTGTGGTCGAAAATTATGGTGAGCAGTACGGCATTCCAAAAGTGTAATGCCCTACTCTTCAATACAGGCAAAACGGTCTACTGTTTTGCCATCCACTTCTACTTTCCCGACAAACATCTCATAGGGCCGGACCCATAGACTCTTATCTCCATAACAGGTACGGTAGATCACCATCCACTCCTCCGTCTCAGAGTGTCGGGCGGTATCTATGACCTCATATTCATTCCCTTTGTAGTGTCGGTATCTGCCTTTTTTAAGTTTCATGCATTATCCTTTTTGGAATTATACTTTTTTATCTGAGGAAATACGATATGGTAACACTGAAACAAATAGAAGAAAAATATGACTTTTCCTTCCCCGAGTACTTTAAAAGATTATGGGATGACGGCATGCTGAACTATATGCGAGGCTTTGATGAAGGGCTCAAAGAGGGTGAAACCTGGGTCAATACCGTCTACCCTACGCTTCAGGAAAACCCGCCTGCACTTCTACACTCGGGGGAGGCACAACTTACACTGCTTGCTCCTGAAGCGATATTGAACTTCCAGACGCCGGAGTTCTGGGATATAGAGACACACCGTTTCATCCCTTTTGCCAAAACACTTGAGGGAAACTACTACGCTTTTTATGACAATGTCAAAGTCGACGGGGAGGCACCGATCGTAGAGATATGGGACGAGATGGATGATGCGGAGTACTATGCCAAGAACTTTGAGGATTTTATCTTCCGTCAGATGGTAGAGTCTGCTGAAGATATAGACAAAGATGATCTTAAAGCCGACTATAACGGTGATGTGAGTGCCTATATCGCTGATGTAGAACGGGATATCAAATCGATCACTCCCTACCTCAAAGCCGAATATATCAAGGTGCTCAAGGAGATCTATAGCAGAGAGCCCGAAGAGGGAACACTTGCCTACTCACTTATCTCTATGCGTGAGGCTGAAGAGATCGTTGAAGAGTATTTGGATTTTGAGCTTTTGGGTGAGTCATTCTCTCATGAGAGATAACTCTTTTATAGAGCTTTTTTAAGCCCTTCCATCTCTTTTAAGACACCATCCCAAAATGCGATACGTGCACTTACAGCCGATTTGGCTGCATCCGCTGCATCTTCTACCTTCTTCGCATCCTCTTCACAGAGTTTATTCAGAAGTCTTAGGGAAAGCGGACCGTGGAACCCTTCATCCAGATGGATATGTCTCTCCAGATAGTAGTGAAATATCGGTGCCTGTTTTTTGTTGATACCCATGTTTTTCAGTATCCCTTTGAACATCACAGGAATGATATGTTCTCTTCCCAGTGCCAGTGCAGCAGCTGCCTTTTGCGGCTCATTTTCACTGATAAAACTGAAGGTTGTCGTCGTAAATGCTCTGCTGGCTTCAGGAATATCCGGCAACTGTAACGCTTCATCGATCCCTTTGGTTCTTACTCTATCCACGAATGTTCTGATCTTGGAGGTATCTGCACCGATCTCTTCCATCGCAAGCAGATAGATCTCATAATGGCTTAAAAAGCTTTTGCCGTCAGGCATCTCGTCAGACTCCTCCTCCAAAACCAGTTCATTGATAAAACGACACAGGTCAGGCTCACTCGGCGGTACCCAGGGAGAGCGGCTGGGAGCGATCTCTGCCTGAAGGAACTTCACCAGAGACATAAAATCCCACACAGAAAATGCATGATGCTCCATAAAACATCTCAGATCTTCTATACTCTCTACCGCTTTATATACCGGGTGTTCATTGAGCTCTGACTTCAATGCATCAATGATATCGCTCTGTATCGTTTCTACCATAAATTGTTATTCCTTACTGTTATGAAAATAATTGTTAGGAATTATAGTGGAGTTTCTTTAATGGAGAGGATAGTAAGCTCACATGAAAAAGTAGAATTTCCAGAGCAGACTCTATCTTTAGAAAATGACTAAATAGTATCTTGGATCAACTAAAATTTATACAAGTAAAGGAAGTTAATGAGAGCGACAGCTATTTGCATTTTTTTTCTTTTCTGAAGAAGTTTTTGTTACGCAAACCGCATTTGCTGACTTTGGTTCGTTGCCTACGCGGCTTCACTTTGTTCCGATCGCTCCGGTTCCTGCCCTACAAAGGCAAAGCAGTTTGCCTTTGCTTCACGGGCTTCATCTTTGTCACATCAACCTTGTGCTTGCACTCTCTATGAGAAAAAAAGAAAATGAACAGGAAGACATAAAAGTTCATTCTTTACTTTTTTAGAAAAAGTAAGCAAAAAGCGTCATCACTCTCAAATCGCTTCGCTTACGAGGTCGTTCGTGATGACAGATTTTATTATTGATACCATTTAGATTCTCTTGCTTTTTTTTCTTGTAAACTTTTTTCCCAACACTTAATTTTACTTAATGGAGCTACTAACACTAAAACTATTTCTAATATAAAATACAAAACAATCGATAATAATAGTGAAATCCACCAGCTGTTAATAAATGTCATTAAATATGCATACAAAAAAAACAAACCAAAGAAAATAACGCCACTGTACCAAAAAAAATTACAAAAGATTGAAAACCATTTTGCTACTACATAACAATCATTTTCAAATTTATATATTTTTCCTGATTTAATGGCATAGATATCTGAAGCTCTTTGCATGAGTTTGTATTTTAAACTTAATTGCAAGAGCTTCATATCACCTACTCCTCTAATTTACACCGAATAATAGGTAGCATTCTTATGATGCACCACGAGTGCAGTAGTACTCTGTTCAGGTACGATTTGGAAGGTCTCGCTGAGCTCTATCCCATACTCTTCAGGCTTCAGCAGATCAAAGAGCTGGCGGCTCTGCTCAAGGTCCGGACATGCCGGGTATCCAAAAGAGTACCTTGCCCCCTGATAACGGTTCATACGGACATCTCTCAGCGTCGCACCCTCATCCTCTTTGAGGATATCAAGGTCCATACGTATCTGCTTGTGTACCACCTCTGCCAAAGCCTCGGCAAGTTCTACAGCAAGACCATGGACAAGGTTGTACTCAAGGTACTTGCCTGCATCATAAAGCTCTTTTTCATAGGCACTGAACTTTGCTCCGGCACTGACACAGCTCAGGGCGATCACATCATGTCTCTCATGTGCAAAGAAGTCACTGAGCGCACGATACGGGTTACGTCCCTGTCTTGGGAAGCTGAACTGTGTCACGGCTCTGCCTACCACATCATGCAGCGGTTCTCTATTTGCGTTAGAATCGACATTCCACCCTTCACTCTCATTAAAGATCAACAGCTCCTGATCATCGCTTCTACACGGGTAGTAGCCGTAGATGATCGTCGGATCAAAAAGGTCTTTCTCTTTAAACTCACGCTTCAGACGCTCAAAAGCGGGGATCACCGTCTCATCAAGAAGCTTCTGGTACTCCTCTTTGCTCATTCCCTTGGATTTATATCCCCAGTGCATCTTGAATACCGAACGTCTGTTGACCCACTCATAGACCATATCGATATCAAGATCCTCTTTGGTGAGTACACGTCTTCCCCAGAACGGCGGTGTCGGTATCTCTACACGCTCCGGCATTTTAATCTCTTCAAAAGGCGGGATCACCACCTCTTTTTTGACTTTCTTTTTACACTTGACCAGGTCTCCTGCAAGTTTTGTATCAAGCCCCACACTCGGATCTTCATTGTATTTTTCTATACGGCTCATCGCTATCACACCGTCAAAGGCATCACGGCAGTAGAAGATCGGTCCCTTATAGACAGGACGGCAGAAGTCATCGACAAAGCTCCGTGTCAATGCCGCACCACCCAAAAGTACCGGGATATCGATCCCCTGTGCCGCCATCGTTTCAAGGTTCTCTTTCATCACACCCGTTGACTTCACCAGAAGCCCGCTCATACCGATCGCCTGAACCTTATGCTCTTTCATCACATCCAGATACTCTTGAAGCTCTGTTTTGATACCGACATTGATGACCTTAAAGCCGTTGTTACTCAGGATGATATCTACAAGGTTTTTACCTACATCATGCACATCACCCTTGACCGTTCCGATCACAAGCGTCGTATCGGTCTCTTTTTCCTGTTTTGTCAGGTATGGGTTGAGATAATCTACGGTCGCTTTCATCGTCTCTGCACTCTGAAGTACGAACGGCAGCTGCATCTGTCCGCTACCGAAAAGCTCACCGACGACTTTCATCGCATCAATAAGGATCTCATTGACGATGGTATCTGGATGTATCTCATGACGTACCTCTTCGACCAGTGGGAGCATACGCTCCTTGTCACCTTCCATCAACAGGTGTGCGATCTTCTCTTCCGAGCTCATCGCCTCATACGCTTCATCATTTCCGTCTGCCTCGACACTCTTGTCCGAGAAATGCTCGATAAACTTAAAGAGTGAAGTATCATCAGGGTGGAAAAGAAGCTCTTCACACACTTCCCTGTCCTCCTCACTCATCTTCGCAAGCGGTACGATATGCTTCACATTAATGATCACAGAAGTCATCCCCGCCTGGATACAGTGGTGCAGGAAAACCGAGTTGAGGAAGACACGCGCATTCTTGTCAAGTCCGAACGAGATGTTCGAAAGCCCTAGCGTGGAACCGACCTCCGGGTGTCTTTTGTGCAGCTCACGGATCGCTTCAAGTGTCTGTATCGCCGCATCACGGTATTCAAGGTCACCCGACCCCACGGTAAAGGTCAACATATCAAAGATCAGGTCACTAGGGTTGATACCGTGGCGGTTCACACAAAGATCATAGAGCCGCTCAGCAATGCGGAGCTTATCCTCTGTCGTCTTTGCCATCCCCTTCTCATCAATGGTCAGACAGACCAGTGAAGCACCATACTTTTTCGCCAGCTGACAGATCGCATCGAGTTTCTCTTCACCGTCTTCCAGGTTGGCCGAGTTGATGATCGGCTTACCGCCGATACATTTGAGCCCTGCCTCCATAGTAGGTACTTTGGTCGCATCCAGCATCAACGGTATCGGTATCTTCTGGTTATAGAGCTTCATCACTTCAGCCATATCTGCCGTACCGTCACGCCCTGCAAACTCGACATTCACATCCAGACAGTGTGCACCGTCACGCACCTGTGCCTGACCTACGGTCAACGTCCCTTCGTAATCACCCGCAATGATCAGTTCCCTGAATGCCTTTGACCCCGTGGCATTGCTTCGTTCACCGATCAGCAGCGGTGCCGGCTCCTGGAAGAGTTCCGTCGTATTAAAGAGTGAGGCAATGGAAGGCTTGATAGACCCGCTCGATGCTTTTGGTGCTATCCCCTGCACTGCTTTTTTCAGTGCCTGGATATGCTGCGGCGTCGTACCGCAACACCCACCCAAGAAGCTGACTCCGTCAAACTCTGTAAACTCCAACTGTTTTTCTGTGAACTCGTCAGGTCCCATCGGATAGTAGGTATACCCTCCTCTGTTTTGCGGCAGTCCCGCATTGGAGTGTACAGAGATAGGGAAACTGCAGAGTTCGCTCAGTGTTTTGAGGTGTTTTTTTACCTGATCGGGTCCCGTACCACAGTTAAATCCAAGTGAAAGGATATCAAACGGTTCAAGAATCGTCACGATCGTTGTCGCATCCGTACCGATCAGCATCGTACCGCTCAGCTCAATCGTCACAGAGACCATGACCGGAAGTTTTACACCCCTCTCCTCATTGGCAGCTTCACATCCGTGAAGGGCAGCTTTGATCTGCAGCGGGTCCTGGCATGTCTCAAGGAGGAAAACATCACATCCTCCGTCTATCAGGCCCAGTGCTACCTCTCTGTATCCTGCATACATCTCATCATAGTCTATATGCCCAAGTGAAGGAAGTTTGGTCCCCGGACCTATAGAACCGAGCACGAACCTAGGTTCAGCTTCGGTACTATATTCATCACACACCTCTTTTACAAGTGCTGCTCCTTTTTTAGAGAGTTCATACGCACGCTCTCCCATCCCGTACTCATCCAGTACCCATGGCATCGTACCAAAGGTATTGGTCTTGATCATATCTGCACCGGCCATCGCATAGCGCTTGTGGATCCGCTTGATCAGATCGGGAGCCGTATCTATAAGGAGTTCATTACACCCTTCCTGTTGCGTACCCTTGTCATCGATCCATGCTTCATCGGGGATATCCAGATCCTGTATCTGTGTTCCCATCGCACCGTCGATGATCAAAATGCGTTCATTTAAAAGTGATTTAATCGTTTTAACTGTAGACAAAAATTTTTCCTTTTGGCTATTTATCAATAGCCTCTAGACGTTATTGCGTATTGTAGCGAAGGTTGCAAAAAAATCCTCTGATTTCACATACACATAAGTATAAGATGGTATCATTTAGTTATTAATATTTTATAAAATGAAAATTGAACAAAAGGTGAAATGGAGCATATAAAGTCATAGCGTTTATGTAGATTATCATAGTACCTTTTATACTGTTATCTCGTTTACCTATCTATCGATTCTCCGCTTTCCCCATTTAAAGTTTCTTTTTCTACAACAAACTTTATTCATCAGGAGTTTATCAAATGGGCCGAACGATTAAAAATACAATAACAGGTAAAGAGATCACCAAACCTGATCCAATAGATGAGGAAGTACCATTTGATGGTGGTGTGATGATTACAGAGACAGATCCTGCGGGTATCATCACCTATGCCAACCGAAAGTTTAGAGAGTTAACAGGCTATACGAAAGAAGAGTTGATCGGTTCTCCGCACAATATCAACAGACACCCGGATATGCCAAAAGCAGCTTTCAAAGGGATGTGGGAGACGATCAAACAAGGAAACTACTGGGAAGGATTTGTCAAAAATATGACAAATGAGGGGAAATACTACCTTGTGGTTGTATGGATTAAGCCCAAGTTTGACGAAGAGGGAAATATCACCGGATATATCGCAGGAAGAAAGGTACCTGATCCGGACTTGATGCAAAGAGCACTAGACCAGTATAAGGTTATGAAACACGATGAATAGAAGATGAATGGCTTAAAAGCCATTCATCGCATAAGGTTTTAGAGGCTCTCTTTTGCCTTTTGAAGTGCAGCAATCACTGCATCGATATTCTCTTTTGGGAGATGCACTTTCCAATCAGGTTCTTCAGCATTTGCCTGAAGTGCAATGCCGATACTTGCGACACTTTCACTTCCCGCACCATAAGGCTCCTCTACCGTTGTCACAGTAATGGTTCCGTTATCAGTTCCGCTTAGACTCATCTCTTCTATTATTGTAACTTTTCCGCTCATAGCATACTCCTTCAAATATATAGTATTTGATTATAACTATTTACGTTTTAAAAGTCCAGAGATTTTTGCCTGCATCTTCAACCAGAGTTTATGGTCGATTGCAGGGAATCCGGCATAGGTCTTGCCGCCCTCAAGTGATTTGGTCACACCGCCCTTCCCTGCGATAGTACTGAAGTCACCGATATGCAGGTGTCCTGCCGATGCACTCTGTCCTCCCATCACAATATTACG
The DNA here is from genome assembly GCF_058374785.1 of Sulfurovum sp. MH2-6. NCBI lineage: Bacteria > Pseudomonadati > Campylobacterota > Epsilonproteobacteria > Campylobacterales > Sulfurovaceae > Sulfurovum > Sulfurovum sp. MH2-6. Next base: position 597,421 of record NZ_CM178170.1, on the reverse strand, counting down.
CCCTGTCGTTGTAGAACCTGCCAATCCTACCTGTGAAGCAAGGAGTGAATACTCTCCGAGTTCACAGTTGTGGGCAATCTGGATAAGATTGTCAAGCTTGGAGCCTTTTTTGATGACTGTAGAACCGAATACTGCTCTGTCTATCGCACAGTTTGCGCCTATCTCTACCTCATCCTCAATGCATACATTCCCGTTTTGGTAGATCTTGATATGTTCACCCATTCTTGTATGGGCAAAACCGTAACCGTCACTCCCTATCACCGTTCCGCTATGGATGATACACTCAGATCCTATCGTTGTCTGGTGGTAGAGTGTGACATTCGGATAAATCAGTGTATTTGAGCCTATTGTCACATTATCACCGATATAACATCCTGACATGATCGTCACATTTTCACCAAGCGTGACATTCTCTCCGAATCTCACGTTTGTATCTATATCACACCCTTCACCCGCTACAGGTGCTTCACTCTTTGTTGTCAACTTATGGGCAAAGAACTTCGAAGCCAAAGCCAACTTCAAGTAAGGTTCGTCCGTAATCAGTGCAATGGTTGTTTCGGGTAACAACGCTGCATGTTCTTTATCGATCAAGACTGCAGCAGCCTTTGTTTGAGGGAGTTGCGCAGCATATTTTTTGTCATTAAAAAAACTGATCTGGGTAGAGGTCGCTTCACTTAGGGTATGGAGACCGTCAATATCAATATCCTGACCGCTGTATTCGACGCCAATGTTTTGTGTGATTTGGGAGAGTTTATATGTCATACTATCAACCTAATATGTGATAAAAGTTATCATGAAGTGAGATTCCCGCGAAAAGGGCGGGAAAATAAAATGAGTTAACGCTCAATGGCTACGACACCACCACGCACGACCTCGATCGGATTATATCGCTCTGTTGCCTCAATAAAGTGTTTGATACGGCATGGTTCATCAGCCGCCATAGCGATCACCATTTCCGTCCCTACATTCACGATACCGCCATTATAAGCACTGCAGAGTGCAGAGATATCACTGAGATTTTCTGCAATCGGAAACTTGACCAGAACCATCTCTTTTTCAACCATCTCTTCATGTTCAATCACCTTATAGACAGGGATCAGTTTGTGAAGCTGTTTTGTGATCTGTTCCATCACTTTAGAACTTCCCTCTGTCTCGATCGTGATATGTGACATTTCACTGTTCGGTATAGGTGCAACAGTGAGTGAATTGATGTTATATCCACGTGCAGCAAAGAGTGAAGTCACACGTGCGAGCACTGAACTTTCGTTCATCACGATAACTGAGATTACACGTCTTTCGTTTTCTATACTCATTACTTCTCTCCTTTATCGTCTTCGCTCTTTTGTGGCAACATCATGTTAAACAGCGCACCACCTGCAGGTACCATCGGAAGTACGTTCTCAAAACGGCTGATCGCAACGTTCATGAAACATACTTTGTCTTTTTCGATCGCATCTTTCAGTGCGGCATCAAACTCCTCTTTGGTCGTAACATCATAACCGATACCTCCACACGCTTCTGCCAACTTCTTGAAGTTCGGCTGGAAAGTGAGATCAGTTTCAGAGAAGCGTTTCTCATAGAAGAAACTCTGCCATTGACGTACCATCCCAAGGAACTGGTTGTTAAGGATGACATTAATGACCGGTGTCTTGTACTCGGCTGCGGTTACAAGCTCCTGCATATTCATCAAGATCGATCCGTCACCTGTAATGTTCACAACAGTTTTTTCAGGGAACGCCACTTTCGCACCGATCGCGGCAGGGAAACCAAATCCCATCGTTCCCAAACCACCTGAGTTGATCCACTGACGCGGTCTGTCAAACGGATAGTGCTGTGCAGCCCACATCTGGTGCTGACCGACATCTGATGTGATGATCGCCTCTTCACCGACCAACTCACCGATTCTCTCAATCACCCACTGAGGCTTGATCTCGGTATCACTGTCCACAAAAGATTGAGGGTGAAGCTCATCATAACGTCTGAGTATCTCTCTCCATGCCTGGTAACGGTCTGTATCTACATCCTCCAGTAACGGCATCATATCCTCTAGGACCTGAGTTATATCCCCAACAATCGGATAATCCACATCTACCAGTTTTGCAATGTTTGCAGGATCGATATCTACATGGATGACATCCGCATATTTTGCAAACTCTGAAAGTTTACCTGTAACCCTGTCATCAAATCTCGCACCTAACGAAATGACCAGGTCAGTTTCACTCATCGCCATATTGGATGCATAGTTTCCGTGCATTCCAAGCATCCCGAGCAGCAATGGGTTATCCGCACCCATTACCCCTCTTGCCATCAATGTTTCAACAGCAGGGATCTGGGTCTTCTCCGCCAATGCTCTAACAAGCTGATAGGCATTAGAGAGCACCGCACCTCCACCGACATAAAGCAAAGGTTTCTTTGACTTTTTGATCGCTTCGGCAGCTTTTTCGATCTGGCGCTTGTTCCCTTTATAGGTAGGTTTATAGGTAGGGATATTTACCTCTGTAGGATAGACAAATTCACCGATATCCACTGTAATGTCTTTCGGGATATCTACAAGAACCGGTCCCGGTCTTCCGGTTCTAGCCAGGTAGAATGCCTCTTTGATAATACGGGGAAGCTCTTCAAGCGTACGTACCAAGAAGTTGTGCTTTGTGCAAGGTCTTGAGATACCTACCGCATCAATCTCCTGAAATCCGTCCGTACCGATCAGTGAGAGTGGCACCTGTCCTGAGATAACGACCATTGGGATTGAGTCCATATATGCTGTTGCCAGTCCTGTCACAGCATTTGTGAATCCCGGTCCGCTGGTTACCATCGCAACTCCGACTTCACCTGTTGCTCTGGCATATCCGTCTGCCGCGTGTACGGCCGCTTGTTCGTGACGAGTCAAAATATGTTCAAACCCGTCTTGCTTATATATCTCATCATACACGTGCATGATCGCACCGCCGGGGTAACCGAAAACGGTCTTTGTACCCTCAGCGATGATCGCCTCACACACCATCTGTGCACCACTCATCTGCATGATCACACGCTCCATTTGTTAAATTTCCTCTGATTATAGCAAAAAAGAGGTTTGAGTAAGATAGTTATACCCAAATAGGATAAATAATATCTGAATTAAAAATCTTTACACCCTTCCAGGGCTACACCTTCCCGAAGTCCGTCATCCACTACGACACATTGGTCACATTCCAGAATCTTAAAAAGCTGCTTGAAGATCAGTATCCCTGCGGCGATGAGATCCGAACGCCCTGTTCCGCATGTCTCTTCACGCTGTTCAAATGGCATAGCCAGCAACTTTTCCAGATAGAGATCAAGTTCATCAACGGTGAGTGCCGTACCGTTGATCTTGCTTGCATCATAGGTGGCATAGGTCTGTCCAAGTTTCATCGCAGCCACACTCGTAGGTGTACCTGCAGTGGCGACCAAAGCATTGATATCCCCCTTGGTCGCAAAGACTTCTGAAGAGAACTTTTCAATAGCCAGCATAGCATCTGGAAGTGCCTTTTCTATATTTTCAAGTGTTTTATAGGTCTGAGCAATAGTGACGATGCCGATGGGAAAACTTCTGGCGATCACCTCATCCTCATAGTGGAAGATAAGCTCAGTCGATCCCCCGCCTATGTCAACCACCACAAAGTTCTTTGAGGGATAGCGCAGTTGTGCGAGTCTGTGCTTGACTGCAAGGAGGGTCAGCCTCGCCTCTTCATCCCCGCTGATCACCTCAAAATCAATCCCGGTCTTTTTTTTGATCTTTTCGAGTACTGCTTGGGCATTCTCGGCTTTTCTTATCGCTTCGGTCGTCACAGCTTTCAGACGGTATTTGGAAAAATCTATCTTCGTTTTTGCTTCCAAGAGTGCAGCAATGACTCTCTCTACAGCCGCATCACTCACTAACCCCGTATCAGCCAATCCGTCAGCCGTCTTAACAGTCTTCTCATACTCATCGATATACTGTGATTTTTCACAATCTAACCGGATTACCCTCAAAGTATTCGAGCCTAAATCTATAGCGATCAAATCATTCCTTTTAAAATTAGTGTGATGTATACCTTATTTTTTAATACTCTTCTTTAAAGCTGAAGCCACCCTCTCTGAGAACTTTACGGATCTGATCCTGGTGCTCCACACCTTTGGTCTCCAGATGTACAGAGACCGTCGCATCACCAAACTCCAGATCGATAGAGGTTCTGTCATATCCTATCTGCACGATATTCGCACCCACCTCTGTCAAAAGTTCGGTAAAGTGCATCAGGGAGCCCGGTTTATCTACCATCAGTACGGAGAGTTTCATTTTCCGGCTGCTCTTTACCAGACCTTTTTCTATAATGAGAGAGAGCATTGTCACATCGATATTTCCTCCGCTGAGTACGATCCCCACTTTGGCATCATGGGGCAGATCCAGCTTTCCATGCATCAGGGCAGCGACACCTACTGCCCCGGCCCCCTCAACCAGTACTTTCTGTTTTTCCAGCAAAAAGAGTATCGCCGCGGCGATCTCATCTTCACATACCGTTTCAAACATATCTACATGCTTCAGGATATACTCCAGCGTCACAGGAGAAGTATCGCGCACAGCAATACCGTCAGCGATCGTTCTTACACTGGTGGTATCGATCGCTGTTTTGGCATCATAGGACTTTTTCATCGCAGGTGCCCCCTCGGCAGAGACACCGATGATCTTGATGTCAGGATTGAGTGCTTTGGCTGCAACAGCGATCCCGCTGATCAGCCCACCGCCGCCTACCGGCACAACGATCGCGTCAAGGTCTTGCACCTCTTCGAACATCTCCAGTGTAATGGTACCCTGGCCTGCCATCACCTCATCATCCGCAAAAGGGTGGACAAAACTCAATCCTCTCTCCTCAGCAAACTCGGTCGCATGCGCATAGGCTTCATCATAATTGGCACCATGCAAAATCACAGAAGCGCCAAACTCTTTCACCCCCTGAATTTTTGTCAAAGGTGTAGACTCCGGCATCACGATCGTTGCAGCAATTCCAAAATGCTGTGCAGTATAAGCAACACCTTGTGCATGATTCCCCGCGCTGGCAGCTACCACACCCGTGATACCTCCCTCCTCCATCAATGATGCGATCTTGTTAAATGCCCCTCTGAGTTTAAAGGCTCCGGTACGCTGGAGGTTCTCTTTTTTGAGGTGTACTTCCAACCCGCTCATTTGACTAAGTATGGGCGCATGACTGAAAGGCGTACGATGTACTACACCCGATACTCTTTCATAAGCTTTTTCTATCTCTTTTAAGTCTAACATTAACTATCCTAAGTAATAATGCTCAAATTATATCAAATTCAATTAAGGAAGAACTATGGAGTGTGAATTTCCAACGGTAAACAGTAACAAAGAGGAGATGAAAGAGATTTTTGAGAATGTCAAAACGATTGCCGTTCTGGGTCTTTCACCCGACGAGAGCAAAGCGAGCAACATGGTAGCCAGATACCTTCAAAATGCAGGATACAAGATCGTTCCCGTCTACCCTAAAGAGGATGAGATCTTAGGCGAAAAGGTCTACCGTTCGCTGGCAGAGATCCCATTTAAGATCGATATGGTGGATATCTTTAGAAAACCTGCTGCATTTGATGCGATCGCTGATGCATGTATCAAGCGTGGTGATGTAAAGGTCTTCTGGGGACAACAGGGACTGGTCAACAATGCCGCGGCACAAAAAGCAAAAGATGCAGGGATGAAAGTCGTACAAAACTACTGTACAAAGATCGAACATATGAAACTTGCACAATAATCCTTCATCCTGAGAAATCAGGATGAACTTTGCTACAGCCTCTTCCCGTACTTTTTCTTATACCCCTCTTTGAGTCTCTGCGCTAACTGATAAACGGCCATCGCATAGTAGTCACTGTGGTTATATCGTGTGATCACATAAAAATTCTTCGTCCCGTACCAAAGTTCATCATACCTGAAACGTTGCAGTTTGATCAGATGCACTTTCCCTTTGTAGTTGAACTTCGATTTTGGATAGATCGTTTTCAGCGATGCCCTATGATACCGATGTCTGTAGCCCGTTTTTTTACCAGTGTAGCGTTTACCGGGATAAGAGACCCTCACGGCGACCGGTCTCCCCCGCTTCCAACCATGACGTTTAAGGTAGTAGGCGATACTTCCGATCGCATCCACAGGATTATGCATCCGTTTTTTCCCGTCACGGTTAAAGTCTACAACAAAGGTCTTATAGTTGCTGGGCATGAACTGCCCCAGTCCTATCGCACCGGCATAAGAACCCTTGACATCTCGGGGGTTCACCCTCTCTCTTCTTGTCATCAGTAAAAACTCTTGAAGCTCGGATCTGTAAAACTTCTGTCTTCTATGGGGTTCAAATGCCAGTGTGGTCAGTGTATCAAAGGTGGGGTATTTACCGGTATTGACACCATAGTGACTCTCAACACCGATGATCGCAGCGATATATTCAGGCTCGACCCCGTATTTTTTATAGGCTTTTTGAAAAGTCTTTCGGTGTTGATGCATATAGGCTACACCCTTTTGTACTTTAGACTCTTTGAGAAATATCTCTTCATACCTGTCCCATGAGCCCTTTTTTTTTGCACTTCTTCCGGGTTTCACCTTATCTCTGTAGGAGGGGACATAAATAGCCAGTGATTTCCTCTGGAACTTGACATCCCTGAAAAGACGATTGAGATAAGACCTGTTGAACTGATATTTATTGACCATCCGGTCAATAAAGAGCTTCACTTCTCGTTGTTGGGTATAGTCTTTTGATATACCCGGCGTGAGAAGAAGGAAAAAGAGTAAAAAAGAGAGTCTTACTACACGCATTGTCCGCCTTGCTTGTTTTTATTGCATTCATCTTAACAAGCAACTGTCAATGAAGTGTAAACGACTACTTTTTCTTCAGAAACACACCGCTCTCTACATGATCGGTGTGTGGAAACTGGTCATAGATGGCCGCTTCAAGCACTTCATGGGTCTGGGTCAGTCTCTCCAGGTCACGTGCGAGTGTCTCGGGGTTGCATGAGATATAGATGATATGTTCGATACCGCTGATAAGCGCTATCGTGCCGTCATCCAATCCTGCACGCGGGGGATCAACAAGTACCGTACTGAACGCATAGCTTTTCAGATCGATATCTTTGAGTCTATTAAACTCCCGTTTGCCCTGAAGCGCTTCGGTCATCTCTTCGGATGCCAGTCTGGCAAATGTGATATTCGAGATGTGGTTCAAGTCGCAGTTTTGAAGTGCTGCATGGATGGAACGCTTGGATATCTCCGTAGCCAGAACCTTGTCAAAATAGTGTGAAAGGGGCAGCGTGAAATTCCCAAGCCCGCAATAGCTCTCAAGAAAGTCTCCATACCCTACCCTCTTGGCCTGCTTGATCGCCCACTCGATCATCTTTACATTGACTGCCGGGTTAGGCTGGGTAAATCCGCTCTCATACTGCACATACTTAAATGGCTTCCCGTCTATCTCCAGCTCCTCGGTAACATACTCATCGCTAAGCACCACCTTCTGCTTACGGCTGCGCCCCATGATCTTGGCATTCAGCTCCTTCTCCAAGGCTTTGACTTCTTCGCTCCATACTTCATCCAGTTTACGGTGATAAAGCATCGTGATCAGACACTCATCCGTGGTGGTTGCTAAAAACTCTACTGCAAAAAGGCGCTTTTTCAGTACCTCTGAGGAGGCATTGATCTTCTCCAACAGCTTCCACATGCGTTTTTCGATCGCTTCAATGACTTTAGGGCACTCCCCGATCGTCACTGCACCATTTTTCTCGATATTCCCCATCGCATAATCACATCTCTCCCCCTCATGCCAGATACGGAACTCTGCTCTTGCACGGTAGTGTGAATCAGGAGAGTCAAAAACCTCCAACGCCTCAGTATAAAAAGGGGCCAAAAGTTTTGAGACCTTCTCTTGTTTATATTCCAACTGATCTGCGTAACTCTTACCATAAAGCCCACACGAGCCGCACTCTCCAAAATGTTTACATATCACTTCGATGCCTTTAAATTAATTCGATATAATCACGTAATTATTAAATTTTATGTAATTCTATCAAAAAGGGGTATAAGATGTCTATCAGTGTAGTCATACTAGCAGCAGGACAGGGGACCAGGATGAAATCCTCAACCCCCAAAGTCCTTCATACAATCTCTGGAAAGCCAATGCTCTTCCACGCGATAGATGCTGCACAAGAGATATCCACTGATATCACTGTTGTACTCTACCACCAGGCAAAACGTATTCAGGAGGAGATAGAAGCAGTCTATCAGGGGATACAGTTCCACATCCAGGATGCTGAGCAGTTCCCTGGTACAGGCGGAGCGATGAAAGGGGTAAAGACCCGATATGAGCGTACCTTGATCCTCAACGGTGATATGCCCTTGATCACCAAATCTTCACTTGAAGCATTGACTGCGGGTGATGCAGAGATCAATATGTCTGTCATCAGACTTGAAAACCCGAGTGGATACGGCCGGGTGATCATCGAAGAGGGGAATGTCCATGAGATCGTAGAACAGAAAGACTGTACCCCCGAACAGCTTTTGGTACAAAATGTGAATGCAGGCGTCTATGCAGTCAACAGTGAGCTTCTGGAGCGCTATATCCCGAAACTCAACAACAACAATGCACAGGCAGAATACTATCTGACTGATATCATCAAAATGGCAGTGGAGGAAGAGAGAGTCGTACACCCTGTCTTTGTCGCAGAGGAAGAGTTCAAGGGGGTCAACTCCAAGCTTGACCTGTCACATGCCGAAGAGATCATGCAGACACGTATCCGAAACCACTGGATGAGAGAAGGGGTCATTATGCGACTGCCTCAGACGATCTTTATCGATGCACGTGCTACATTTGAGGGGGAGTGTACCCTTGAAAACGGTGTATCCATTCTTGGAGCCTCCAGACTGAAAGAGGCGCATATCAAAGCAAATTCTGTGGTCGAAGATGCGGTGATCGAAGCGTCATCCGTAGGACCGATGGGACGCGTAAGACCGGACTCTCTCCTCAAACATACCCATATCGGTAACTTTGTAGAGGTGAAAAAATCTACACTTGAGGGTGTCAAGGCCGGACACCTTGCCTATCTCGGTGATGCCACCATCGATAGCGGGACCAATATCGGTGCGGGAACGATCACCTGTAACTATGACGGAAAGAAGAAGTATCAAACCAAGATCGGTAAAAATGTCTTTATAGGCTCCGATACGCAACTGGTAGCTCCCGTTACGATCGAAGATGATGTACTTATCGCAGCAGGAAGTACCATTACAAAAGATGTTGCCAAAGGTGAACTTGCGATGTCGCGTACACCGATGAAGACGATCAAAAACTTCTTTTACAGATTCTTTGGAGAGAAATAATGCAACTCAATCTAAAAGGCAAAACCATTCTTCTCGGAGTGACAGGAAGCATCTCGGCCTACAAGGCCTGCGATATCGCCAGACTCTTTGTCAAAGCCGAAGCGGATGTACATGTAGTCATGACACCTGCTGCTGAACGTTTTGTCTCGGCGCTTACCTTTGAAGCGCTCACACGTAACCCGGTACTTACAGAGAGCAGTGAAAGCTGGAGCAGTGAGCTCAACCATATCGAGATCGGGAAAAAGTGTGATGTATTTGTGATCGCACCCGCAACGGCAAACACGATCAACAAACTGAGCAAAGGGATCGCGGACAATATCCTCACGCAAACAGCTTTGGCTTATGCTAAAGAGATCGTCGTGGCACCGGCAGCCAATACAAAAATGCTCAGCAACCACTACACGACCGGTTCTATCAAAATGCTCAAACTCAATGACTATACGATCGTTGAACCGCAAGAGAAACTGCTTGCCTGCGGAGATACCGGAAGCGGTGCGCTGGCGGAGCCGAATGAGATCTTCTATGCTGCGGCAAAAGCCCTTATGCGAGAGCCTTTCTGGGAAGACAGACGTGTGGTTGTAACAGGAGGGGGAACACGGGAGAAGATCGATGAAGTGCGTTACCTCAGTAACTTCTCTTCTGGGAAGATGGCCAACGCCATTGCACTGAGCCTCTATCTTAAAGGTGCCGATGTCTGCTACATCACCTCTACCGGAAATGAAGGATTGCCTCAGGATATCTACACGATAGATGTAGAGAGTACAGAGGAACTCCTTGACTATACCCAAGATGCGCTGCGCGTGGCAAAAAAAGGAAAAATGAGCAGAGCCAGCCTCAATACGCCTGATGCTATCGAACTGATCCAAAAGAGACCCTATCTTTTCATGGTGGCGGCAGTCTCGGACTACACACCGAAATTCCCTCAGAACGGAAAGATGAAAAAAACCATGTTGGGAGAAGCGTGGAGCATTGAGCTCAAGCAGACCCCGGATATACTCTCCTCACTCAACAAAGACGGGGTGACAGTAGTCGGCTTTAAAGCAGAGATGGATGCGCAAAACGGTCTTGCAAATGCGCAAGGTCTCTTGGAACAAAAAGAGATCGATGCAGTCTGCTACAACCTGCTTAAAGATGCGGGAAGTTTCGGAACCCCGGACAATGAGATCACGTTTATCACCAATACCGGTACAACAGACCTGGGTAAAGCGGATAAACTCACCCTCGCTGATAAGATCCTGACCCATGCAGAAGGTCTTGTGAATGAATAGTCTTCCGCTAAAACACCTGGCGATCATCATGGATGGCAACGGCAGATGGGCGAAAGAGCGTGGGCTAAAACGTGTCAAGGGGCATGAAAAAGGCGCCGAGATGATCCGCGGGATCACTACCTATTGTGCGACACACGAAACCATTGAGACTGTCACCTTCTATGCCTTCAGTACAGAAAACTGGAAACGCCCCAAAATGGAGGTAGAGTTTTTAATGAAACTGCTTGACAGATACCTTCAAAATGAGCTGGATACCTACCAGGAGCACGGTGTACGTTTTCAGGCTATCGGTAATCTCTCTCAGTTCTCTACAGCACTGCAGAAGCGGATCAAGAAAACGGAAGAACTGACCCGGAACAATACCAAGCTTACACAGGTTCTTGCACTCAACTACGGAGGCCGTGCGGAGATCACTGACACGGTCAACCGATTGATCAAAGAGGGAAAAACCGAGATCACGGAAGAGGATATCTCTTCTCACCTGCAGACACCCTACAGTGACATAGATTTCCTGATCCGTACAAGCGGTGAAGAGAGAATTTCCAATTTCCTTCTTTGGCAGATCAGTTATGCGGAGTTCTACTTTACCCCTACCTTATGGCCGGACTTTACTCCAGATGAACTGGATACGATATTAACTGACTACAAACAACGTGCCAGACGTTTTGGAGGTGTCTAAATGGAGTTAGCTGTTACGCTCATGGTCTTTATCTTCGGTATTATGATAGGTTCATTTTTAAATGTTGTGATCTACCGTATCCCAAAAGGTGAGAATATCGCCTTTCCTGCATCCCGATGTCAAAGCTGCGGAACACCGCTTAAGTGGTATCACAATATACCTCTCTTCTCCTGGATCGCTCTGGGAGGAAAATGTGCATTTTGTAAAGAGAAGATCTCTGCCCAGTATCCTGTGGTAGAGTTTCTTACCGGAGTCATATTCTTAGCACTCTATTTTAAACTCGGTCTTGTTTGGTATCTTCCGTTTGTAGCCGCTTCCTTTGCCGCACTCTTTGCATTGGTCGTGATAGATTTCGAATATATGGCCGTACCTGACAATGTCAACTTTACAGCATTGGCCTTCGCTTTGGTCCAACCGGACTTTGTGAATGCAGCGCTCTATGCTGTGATCGCGGCAGGAGGGCTCTATCTGATAGGTCTGCTCTCCTCTCTTATCGCCAAGCGTCAGGCCATGGGAGGTGCAGATGTCATCGTTGCCGGTACGATGGGTGCCCTGCTTGGTTTTCCCGGCTTTTTTGTCGCGATCTTTCTCTCAGCGATCCTGGCTATCATACCTGCACTCATCTGGAGAGAAAAAGGGGTACCCTTTGTACCTTTTTTGGCCCTGGCAACACTGATCACCTATCTTTTTGATACACAGGCAGCCGATCTTCTGGAGCTGATCATCTATGGTTAATATCAAAGGGTATCTCTCATCCAATTTCACTAAGTCATTTTTGACGATATTCTTACCTATCTACCTGATCGTATCGCTGGTCTTTCTTATTAAGATCTCTTCACTGACGGTGAAGATCAATCTTACCTTTTATGAACTCCTTAAACTCTATATGCTCTCTCTTCCCGAGATCGTTTTCTATACCTTACCTATCTCTTTTATTACTGCGCTATCGAATGTCCTGGGAAGACTCTCCCAGGACAATGAACTTATGGCACTGCATGCCTTGGGGATTAACGCAAAGTCGGTAGTGAAAAACTTTTTCTCGCTGGCGCTTCTCTTCTCTATGCTCCTGCTCTCCATCGCTTTCATTTCCATGCCTTTGGGTGTACAGGCCTACAATGCGTTTAAAGCAGAAAAAAGAGCCGAAGCAAGTTTCAATATCATTCCTGGAAAGATCGGTCAAAAGTTCGGAGATTTCTATATCTATGTCAAAGACAAAAACGATAGCTCCTTTCAGAATCTTGTCATCTATAACCAGACAGGCGAAGGGGAAGAACAGTTTTTCAGCTCCCAAAAGGGTGCACTGCTTCATGAAGAGGGGAGAATGATGCTGAAGCTTAGCGATGGCTACGGCTATACCTATACTGAGGAAAAACTACAAGAGGCTCAGTATAAGGAGTTAAAGGTCTATGATCAAAATAGAGAAGAGGTCTATGAGTTTAGAACCGTTTTATCTTACTGGATGCAAGCTGCAACCGACAAAAAGAGAATGCACAAGGCACTCTTCAACCTCTTTATAAGTCTTATCCCACTCTTGTCGGTCTATCTCATTGCATCGTTTACCATCATCAATCCAAGGTATCAAAAGAACCATACGATACTGACAACCTTTGTTGTCATATTTATACTCTACCTGATCGCTTCGGCATTTCAGAAAAACGGTAACCTGATCCTTCTGTTGATTATCAGTGCGATCTTATGGCTTTCGGGTAGATGGCTCTTTGAAAAGCGCGTATCAAGGTATTTTTAGTGCGTGTTAAAGCAGTAATCACCTATGACGGCAGTGCATTCTTTGGATTTCAGAGACAGAAAAGCACCAAAGAGACTGTCACTTCAGCGATCGAAGATGCACTGAAATCCTTGAAGATCGATTCAACCATTACGGGTTCTGGCCGTACCGACAGAGGCGTCCATGCGACCGGACAGGTGATACACTTTGACCTCCCCTCCTACTGGCGTGACCTGGAAAAACTCAAACTTAACCTCAACCGTAAATTAGATGCCATTGCCATCAAGCACATTGCAAAGGTTGACGATCATTTTCATGCAAGGTTCAGTGCGAAAAAACGTCTCTACCGCTATCTCTTCAAAACAGAGGCCCCTTCTATCTTCGAGAAAAAATATATCTCAACTTATGAACCCTTCGATCCGGCACTGCTCCAAAAAGCTCTGAATTGTTTTATAGGCGAGCACGATTTCAAATACTTCCATAAAACAGGCAGCGATACACATACCACGGTCCGTTGTATCTATCAGGCCAGATACCGGAAAATAAACCACTATCACTTCATCTACTTTGAGGCGAACGGTTTTTTACGTTCACAGGTAAGGATGATGATCGAGAGTGCGATGCAGTGTGCCAAAGGTCAGATGCAACTCTCCGAGCTTCAAGAGCAGATAGAAGGGATAAAAAGATACACACATAGACTTGCCCCTCCTGAAGGACTTTACCTCGCAAGAATACTCTACTAAGCTCCTTTCAATATAATAACAAACATGAAACATATACTCTTATTGACAATCATAATCTTATCACTCACGGCTGAAGAGCTTAGCCAAGCAGAAAAAGAGGAGATGAAACAACTCTATCTTCAAAATGCCTGCAACTCCTGTCATGGAAACTATGGAGAAGGTATGGGGGCGTCACCAAAACTGCAAGGGTTGAAAGAGAAGGTGATACTAAAACGCCTCAATGACCTGCAGGAAGGAAAGACGCGAACTGCTTTTGGAACGATTATGATCTCTTTTGCACAATCACTCACCCCGGAGCAGACGCGTCTTATGGCAAAATATCTTGCAAACCTTGAAACAAAAATTCCGGAAGAGAGATATGATATAGAATTTACAGTGGAGGGAGATGGCGGCTCATAAGCCTGCCATCCCGTTTTGACAGGGACCGTATCAGGCCTTTATTCAGCCGCTTCCGTCTCGTCTGTCTCGTCTGTTGTTTCAGTAGTCTCTTCTACCGCATCCACAGGCTCAGAAGCTTTTGCTTTCAGAGACTCAAGCTCTTCTGTTTTAGCTTCCAGCTCTTCTTCAAGCTCATCACGTTCTTCTTGTAGATCAAACTTCTCGTCATCTAGTGTCTGCACCATCTCTACATTTGCGCCGAACTCATAGACAAGTTCTCCACCCTCTTTACCTTGTTTGAGCACCCCTGCTACAAAGAGTGCAAGAATCAACAGATAAAATGCTTTTGCAAGTCCGTTGGACATGATCATTTGAGCCAATTTAAACAGAAGCACAATGCCTGAGAACAACATAATATACGTACCCAACAGTTTGTGCTCTTTCAGCTCTGACTGTCCCATTTCATTCAATAAAGGATAGGCCTCTTTACCATCCACACTTCCTGTCAGATAGGCGCCGATCGCGGCAATCACCATAGCGATCACCAAAAAGAGAGAGAGTACAGAGAGAGATCTTTTCTTTATAAACACGTTAATAAACTCTATCAGTAAAACCACTATCGGCAGTGCTATAGCAAAATGATCTACCGGCGGGTGAAGTAACACCGGGATATCAAACGGAAGATCTATATTCGGTATGGAAATAGCTGGTAAATTCATACTTGTAATCCTTTAAAATTAATTTTAGTTATTCTAACATAAGAAGGTTAAAGTGTACCCTACTACGTTAGAAAGGTTTAACTACGACAAAGATTACGATACCCATCATCAACAATGTCGGCACTTCATTATAAAAACGATAAAACTTGCCAGGTCTATAGCCTGGGTTCTCTATCAGTCTCTTACGGTGCACTTCTAATGAAAAATGATACGTAACCAGGAACAACACAAAAAGCAGTTTTGCATGCATCCATCCTCCACTTTGAAAAATAGAAGGATTGAGATAGAGCATGAATGCTCCTGAAATGATCGTCGCCCACATCGCAGGTGTTCCGATATACTTGAAAAGCTTGTACTCCTGTATCTGTACGACCTCAATAAATCCTTTGTTCTCAGCATTTTCACTATGATAGACATAGAGCCTTGGCTGATAAAAAAGCATCGCCATCCAAGAGATAAAACTCATCACGTGAAATGCCAAAATCCAATGATAAAATGCCATCACTTCTCCATTACAGTAAAATCTTTAGGGCTATACACCACTAACTGTAGATGCTTATAATACCCTAGATGGGCATAGGCTATCTTTAGTTTAGCACCATTTGGAGGGGTCTGTTTTCTTTTTTTGAAATAGATAGGAATTTTTCTTCCGGCAGTATAAAAGTATCCCTCTCGGTAGACCCCTGTGATATCCTTGAAAAATTCATTTTGACGCATAGCCTGCGGTTTTTGAAGATCATCCTGTGTCAGATAATAGTTGGAGAGATCCTGTGAAGCTTTCTCTTTCACTATATAGACATGGGTCACTTCTTTGAGCCCGTTGTAGGATTTGATCCCGCGTACGAGGAGATCATACCGCTTCCCCTCCTCAAGTCTATTCGCACATCCGTAAAGAAATATCCCTCTTCCCTCTACGCTCTGTTTGATCAATGCATTGCCCCGTTCTTTCCATAGGACTACGGCATCTTCAAGCACGATTTCCCGGGATAGCGCCTCTACACTATAAAGGTACTCTATCGGCTTTACTTCTCTTTTTAAGAGAGCATTTACCGCTTTACTTTGCTGATACGGCTTCGTATCAAAGAGCGCATAGATTGGCAGATGGTCAGAGTATCCTCTGCCTGTATGGTTTCCCTTTTTATACTCCCAGCGGTTGATATATCCACGTTTTGTAAAGAGATAATTTTGTCTAAACACCCCGAATGATCCATCGACGTAATTGACCCCTTTTGTATCCATCATTGCATGAGACAGAAGGATATGATCGGGCGTTCCCTTCCTACCGTAAAACTTGGTATTCCACCGTTTATCAAGTTCAAGTTCACCCCAGAGCGTATAGTGCAAAGCACTCTCTTTAAATAGCCGTGACCTCTCATCTGTAGTCTCTAAGATATGATGCAACCCTGTTTTACCCTCTGTATCATTGATGCCTCTTTCAAGAGATAATGCCGCATCATAGTCGGTATTGAAATCCCCCAGCACAATATATTCGACTCCTTTGGGTAAAGCCTTGAGACGTTTTTGCAGTGCTCTGGCATAAACCATCCGCTTACTCTCCCAACCTTCCCGTGAACGTGATTTCCAATGGTTGACAAAGAGATGTAGAGGATAATGTTGGACCTCAACCACCGCTTCAAGGATATTCCTCACACCAGAAGCACTGCTGACCTCTATCTCTTTCACCGATGTGATAGGAAAACGTGAAATCAGCCCGACCTGTACCGCTACCCCTTTTTTATGGGTAATCGCTGCGTAGCGGTACGCACATCCAACCTCATCCAGTTTTTGTTGCAATGCACGAAGCACATGCTCATTTTCAATCTCTTGAAGCCCCAGTATATCTGCATTCAGGTCGCAGATCACCTCTGCGGTATGGTTGAGCTTGATATTTACGATGCGTCCTGTCCAGTGATGTTTTGAGGTATACTCTTTATACTCGGTACCGTTATAGGTTGCATCAAAAATATTTTCCACATTATAGGTGGCGACCTTAAAGGGTTTTGCGAAAAGTAAAAAAGGTAAAAAAAGTAGAAAAAAAATACGCATCTCTATCCCCTCTATGCCGGTATCAACTCCTCTCTGGAAGAGGATACCCGATAGGGATATTGTAGCGTAGAAAAATAGATAGGATAAAAATATCCCAAAGTGTCATTTATCGGAACATCTTGCTAAGCATTTCCATAGATCCGTGTGAGCTACTTGCTTGTCCCATCATCTCATCAACGATCGAATCCGACCCGCCTGTAGCCTGATCCACAACTTTTGGAAGTGCCTCTGCCAGTGCAGATGTGGCACTCTCCTCAGAGATACCAAGCTCGCCGGCAAACCTGCTTACTCTCTCCTCACCAAGCAGGGTTACGACCTGCTCAGGGAGGATCGGTAGGTTCGCTCCGTTTCCCATCCATGAATTGATAATCTCACTTAACCCGCTTTTTGAGAGCCCGATCATGATAGCACTCAGATCAAGCGTTCCCTCTTTATTGGAAAGCATATGTGCCAGTGCATTGGCGATCTGGTCTATATCCACTCCTGTCGTTGCACTCTCACTGCCCGCCTCGATGCATTTTGCTGCTGACCTGAAAAGATCCATAAGTTCCACGTTATTCTCCTTCCTTCACTTTTAAAATGCTCTCTTCCGTGAGCTTGATTTTGTTTTGTTCCAACAGTGCGGTCAAGGTGCGTTTGAAATTTTTCTTACTCATGCCAAAAACCTTCTTGATCTCCTCGGCATCACTTTTATAGGTAAAAGGCATCTCTCCGCTGTGGGCTTCAAGTTGCTCCAGGATTTTTTGTTCCCCCTCGTCCACCTTCGCCTTTTTTCCGATAGGCTGCAGGCTTAGATCAAGTTTCCCGTCTTTACGTACCGTTTTGATATAGGCTTTTTTACGGTCACCGATTTCGATCTTCTCAAAGATCTCATTGGCAAAGAGCATCCCTTCATACTGGTTATCCGCTACAACCTTGTATCCTAACGGCGTTTTAGCGATCACCACTACATCCAGTTCTTTGTTTTGATGCAGCCCCTTCATACTTCTATTGAAGTACTGACCGATCTTCTGTGTCCCGTAAAGCCTGCCTGTCTGTTCATCCAGGCAGACACGAAGGATATACTTTTTACCGATGTTGAAATACTCTTTTTGCTGAGAAAGTGGCACAAAGAGATCTTTGGGGAGTCCCCAGTTGACAAAGGCACCGTAAGACTTATAGTCCACTACAGTAAAGTATCCGTACTCACCGAGCTTTGCATAAGGCATTTTTGTTGTCGCTACAGGTCTATCCTCGCTGTCTGTATAGATAAAGACATCAATGAGTGCACCCATAGGCATCTCATCTTCCATCACATAGACATTGGGAAGCAGTACCTCATCCAGGTCCCCTGCAGCCAGGTAGAATCCATAGTCTGTGTCACGTTCTACTTTGAGTGTGTTAACTTCACCGATCTTGATATGTTGATTTTGTGTTTTTGGAGTCATTGTGTTATTCCGTTTCATTGTCTCGTGTTTCTCACACGATCTGTTTTTGATATTATAGCTAAAAACTATCTTTTGCTATAATACTTGAAATTCGTATCAACAAGGGGAAATAATGCTTCCGGGCTTTCTTACAAAAACAGCCAAAACAAAAACAGGAAAAGAGGTAACCTACCTTCAGTGGTGGGTGACACTGCTGATGTCACTGACTCTCGCGATCGGCACATGGAATCCAAGCGGATATCACTTCGTTCACTATATCTCTAATGTCGACAATATCCTTTCAGGCTTCAACCCTTTTGGTATCCTTATCATGCTGGCACTCTGGCTGCTTGCGATCAAATCGATCTTCCAAAGCCTGAAACTCTACGGTGCGATCCTTACAGCGATCATTATCGCTGCATTTATCTGGGGGCTCCAGGAGTACGGTCTCATCAATGTAGCTGACTTTGAACAGGCCGGCTGGGCTGCAACGATCGCTATGGGACTACTCATCTGGTTTGGTCTGACAGCTTCTATCATATGGAAGAAACTTACCGGAGTCTATACGACCGACGCTACAGAAGAGGAGTAATACTCGCACAACAAGGTGCATCCTGGCTGCAGGAAACAGCATGGAGTGTATCCCTTGCTTTATCATCCATATTGAGTCAACCTAAACCATAAAGTTAATCATCCTAAAGTATAAATGAAACGACGATATATCGCTCTGCTTGCCATTACCATTCCAACTATAAGTATGTGGATACTCAAACAGCTCCACCCCATTTCATACCAGTGGATTATGGGCTATATGGTTGCCGTAGCCCTCGTCTTTAAAGGGAGTATTCTCTCACTCTGGTTCGCTTCCAAACTCAAACTACTCTCTTTTCTTAAAGGGCTGACACTCCTACAAGGCATGATACTCCTTCTTAAACGCTGGTTCTTTGACAGTGTGCTTACTGCCTGGATAAAAGAAAACATTATTGACCATCTTGTCGATGCACTGCATGAGATCAAAGCCTTCTACCTGAAACTGAACCTCAAAGCCAAGCTAAAAAACCTTTTTATGATCCTATTCGGTGCGTTGATCTTCGGATGGGTACTGCACCTGTTGGGCTACCTGGACAACGTTCTGCTTTTTGCCGAGGCCAAACTGATCATAGAGAGTCTTCTCAAGGCGATATTAACCTTCTTTGGAAAAGCCCTTGGCTGGGTGATCGCATGGCTAACCACATCATGGCTGGCCCCGCTCATCGAAGTCTTTGCTCTCTCGTACGTTCTCTCTCTGCTCGAAAAGTGGTTTGGACCGGACAACTTCCTCTCCCGTTTTTTCAACTACCTTGGGGACAAGATCAATGTGCTTCTTTACTATGCAGGCATTCTCAAACGCAAACATATCGACCCCATGGTAGAGTGCAGAGTGGTCTCCAACTCCAAAAAGGCCGGAGAGAAGCTCTCTCTGATGATACGCAATAAGAAGATACAGGAGGAATACCGTTATTTCGAACGGTTTGAAAATATTATCATGAAGGGGCATATCGATGCCTACCACTCTTTCAAGGGGATGGAAGAAATCACGGATAAAAAAGCGCTTTACAAACGTATCAACCAAAAAACCAAAGACAATATCGATATCGTTGCTTACGCCTCCCGCAACGCTTTGGGAATTTTACTGGAAGAATCTGTCGAAGATACCTTCTACCATGATATCTTTTTACTGGAAAGTTTTGCCAGCCACCAGGAGCATGGCGTCAAAGTCTATGATGAACCCGCAGACCCCAACCATATCGATCATACAGACTTCTGGGTACTCAATACCAGCCAGTTTCCGGTCATCATAGGCAGTGAAAGCAACAACTTCGAACGGGAGTGTATCTTCCCCAACGGACTGAGACTGATCAAAACAAAAGATCCATTTAGTTACTCGGACCATGATGTCTACTGTGAATATGAAGGGGTAAGGGTAGCCGTGACACCTGTAGAGAGAGAATAGGCCTGAAAAAAGCGTTTTAAAATGTTCTGCAAATCATTCAGATTTACTATATAATTACCGATCGAGAGTTGTAAATCTATGCTATGATAGTCACTATTATTTATCTTTAAAAAGCAGAAAAGAGCAGTCAAATGGGTATGATACGAACCTATAAGTTCTCTGAGAGTTTTCACTACAAAGAGATCTTACAAAATGCGATTGAGGCCTTTCGGGCAAAAGTGCTGAAAGATGCCGTTATCATCGAAAAAGATGGCGGATATGCATTTATCTTCAAACATGGTATTGCGATACTATGGGATATAGAGGATGAAGCGTTCTTTCTCAAAAAGCTTTCATCTTCTTCGGTATCCTGCAAGATCTCAGAAGAGCTCAACTTCCAACCCTCAACGGCCCAACCTATCAAGATAGAGATGGATACTGTCTATCTTGACAAGCTGGATGAACTGACACTGCTCGCTGTCTCCTTTGCCATAGCCCAGTCGATCAAACTTGATGAATTTGAAGGTGCTATGGTAGAGAGCTTGAGAGAAACAGAACATATCCCCAAAGAACTGGCACAATACGGTAAGGTATCGATGAAACGTAAAGAGATTGCCAAAGAGAGAGGACGGCTTTTCCTTACAAAGTCCCGTATCTATCTCCACTTTGAGCTGCTTGATACCCCTGAGTTTTTCTGGGAATATCCCGAACTTGAAACCTACTACCTGGCTACAAGAAAATACCTTGAGATACAGCCGCGTATCGAGATACTCAATCGCAAGTTGAATATACTGCAAGAGATTTTAGGCATCCTCGCAGATGAACAGCATCACAAGTACTCAAGCCTTTTGGAGTGGATCATCATTATCCTGATCGCCTTTGAGATCGTTATCTTTATTATCAATGATCTACTCTGAGAGAGAGATAGTTTAGATACACTCAACTATCCAAAAACAGAGTGTTTTAATGAGGTTATTTCACTAATTCTTCAAGCCAAAAAAGAGATTTTTCAACATATAAAGCAGCATCAAAACAGCACCTACCTCATACCCTACAAGCCATGTGACAGGATAAGGGATATCCGAAAGGATATAAAAAATACCCTCCCCTATGGTGAAGAGAAAAAAAAGCAATCCAAGCACATAGGGAACTAAAATCGTATAGATCACCAGAAAATGCTTCTCATACCCCCGAGGAAAGAGAGATAAGAGATCTTTCATATCACTTCCAGACTCAGCGTTTGATCTATTCTTCACATCGTTATCTGCCACTTCTCACCTCATCTATTTTCATACTGATCTCCAATGGAACCATACAATAAAGAGTACCATTGCCAAAACAATCATCAGATGTATCACAAAATCGGGCTGGTGCAACGCACTTTTTCTCCCGGCCAACTTCTTCAGTGTAGAGAATGTCTCTTTTTTCTCCTGAACTGAAGGGAGTTTCCTATCATCCGGAATCCCCAGTTCAGCAAGAAGCGTAGTGAATATCCCTTCGGCATACATCAGTGCTTCACTGTTTATCTGTTCGATAAATGCTGCTATCTGTTCTGTTCTCTCTTCTGCGGCAGTTTTATGCATCAGTGCTTTTCGTTTCAATGTATCCTGCAAGCGGTTGGAGAGAAAAAATATTTTCGAGTTTCTATCGATTGTTTTAGAGAGCGTGGGATCTGAGAGAACTTCATTGGAGAGCTGCGTGATGTGAGACTCTAACAGCTCATTATACGATACTCTGTCCTTACACAGGGAGAGCTCTTTTTTTAGTAAATTAATTTTCTTCTTGATCTTTTCCACTTCAAATCTCGTATAGTATCATTAGATCTATTCTAACAGAATATGACGCTTTCTCTAAAATAGTCTATTAAAATCTACTCTATCTCATTCAGATGAGCGGTAAATTGCTCAGGCGGGACAAACCCCGTCAGACTTTTTTCCGGCAGATAGTTGTTGTCCTTGTCAAAAAAGATGATATTCGGTGTACCGAAGAGCCCATACTCTTTGAGCAGGGCCTTGTCATCATCAGTATTCGCAGTCAAGTCAATCTGGATAAAGGTAAAACGCTTCATCGCTTCCTGAACTTTCGGGTCAGGAAATGTGATCTCTTCAAGCTCTTTACATGCCGTGCATGAGTCCTTGCCAAAATCCACTACCACAGGCTTCTGGGATGCTGCGATTTCAGCTTGAAGTCTTGCAACACTGTATCCCAGGTGTGAAGCCTTATCTTCTTCCACAACCGCCGATGATGCAACCGATGTGACTGTGGCAGAGGTGAACTTCTCAAATGGCCTGAACATAGAGTTGGCTCCGCTTAAGGCTCCGATGAAAAGAGAAGCACCGTAGAGCAGGAAGAGAAGCGCAAGTACTCTAAAGAGCTTCATCGCCCCTTCCCCCTCTCTGTTCTCAAAGACACCCATATAGATCGCTGTTCCCATAAAAAGCAGTGACCAGAGCATCATCGTCATACCGTCAGGCAGGATACGTGAGAGCATAAAGATCGCCAGAGCAAGCATCATCACACCAAAGCTCTGAGAGACCTTGGTCATCCAACCGCCCGGGCGCGGCATAAACTTACCTGCCCCCAGCCCGACAAGCAGCAACGGCATCCCCATACCCATACTCATCACAAAGAGTGCCGCTCCGCCAAGCAGGGCATCCCCGGTATGAGAGATAAAGAGTACGGCACCGGAGATCGGTGCAGCAGTACATGGACCGACAATCAGTGCAGAGAGTGCCCCCATGATCGCAGTCCCTATGATCCCTTTACCCTGTGCATCATCACTCGCTTTACTCAACTTGGACTGGAGAGAAGCAGGCAGCCCGATCTCGTAATATCCAAAGAGAGAGAGTGCCAGCGCCACAAAGACACCTGCAAACGTTGTGAGTACCCAAGGATTTTGCATCGCTGCCTGCAGGTCTGCACCCACGAGTCCTGCGACAAGCCCGACAATCGTATAGGTCATTGCCATCGCAAGGACATAGATAAATGAGGTAAAGAAAGCCTTGGCCATACTTGGTTTCTCTTCACCCCCCTGCTGGGATACAATGATCGAAGAGAGGATCGGGATCATAGGGAAAATACACGGAGTCAGAGAGAGCAGCAATCCAAAGATGAAAAAGAGAAAGAGCACAAAAACAGAACTTTCATTGATCAGCACATCCACGATCTTTGCGGCATTTCCCTCTTTGGAGAGTTTGGCGATCTTCTCCCAGACACCCAGTTCTTTACCTTTGAAGGGATAGCTCTTTACGATAGGGGAGTAGCACAATCCCGCATCTGAACATCCCTGGAACTCTACACTGAAGGTATAGTCTCCTGAGATCTGGGAAGTGATCTGTTCGAGAGGAACAGCAACCTTCACTACTCCTTTATAGATCATCTCGCCGTCCAGCTCTTCGGCTTTGGGAAGCACAGGTTTGAGTATCACCTCTTTATCCCCTTTTACCATGAACTTCATCGACGCTTCATAGATATGAATCTTATCAGCCATAGTCAGTGTCGATACAATCTGCTCACCTTCCTGTACCACCTCAACTTTAAATGCCTCATCGGGAGACAAAAACTTCTGTTTCTTCAATGCCGATTGAAAACCGCCGAACATCAAAGAACTAAAAAATACACTCAGTAGAAGTAACTTTTTGACCATATTCACCATTTTTTCTCTTTAAAACACAAATTTTTTACTATTCTATAGTACACTATGTGTATAAGGTGTGTAACCCTGCACATAAAGATATTGCAGTGATTTTATCCAAAATTGAATTTAACATAGCTCAAATAAGGTTGAATAATGGCGAATCATCTCCAAAATGAATACTCCCCTTACCTACAACAACATGCAGAAAACCCTGTAGATTGGTACCCCTGGGGAGAAGAAGCTTTTCAAAAAGCACAAAAAGAAAATAAACCGATCTTTCTCTCCATCGGCTACAGTTCCTGTCACTGGTGCCACGTGATGGAGCGTGAGTCGTTTGAAAATGAAGCCACAGCCAAACTCCTCAACAGACACTTCATCTCTATCAAGGTGGACCGTGAGGAGCGTCCCGATATCGATAAACATTTTCAGGAGATCTATCAGTTGATGAACGGACGTCCGGGAGGATGGCCCACCTCCATCTTCCTAAGTCAGGATCTCAAACCTATCTACTCGGCAACCTATATACCGGATGAACCAAAATACGGCATGATGAGCTTCAGTTCACTCCTGGAAGTGATCACAGAGAAGTATCAAACAGAAAAAAATCTGCTGATCGAAAAAGCCGATGAGATACTGGGCTTCATCAACTCCCGAAAAGAGAAGATCCAGGCAACCCGTATGGATGAGAGTATTATTTCCCGTTTTATCGATCAGGCAAAACAACTCTTTGACGATAAAGACGGGGGATTCAACAAGGCACCGAAATTCCCGCAAACCTCTCTTCTCAAGCTTCTCCTTGATCTGCACCGTATCACAGGGGATAGAGAAGCGCTTCAGATGGCGACACACTCGTTGACCTCTATGGCAAAAGGCGGACTGAGGGACCTGGTAGACGGAGGTTTCTGCCGATACAGCACCGATGATCAATGGCTCATACCGCATTTTGAGAAGATGACCTATGACAATGCCCTGCTCAGTGAGCTCTATCTTAAAGCCTATCATACCACAGGTGATGATTTTTATCAAAAAGTAGCCTTTGAGACCCTTGATTTTATGCTTGAGAAGATGAGCGAAAAAGGGCTATTTTACTCGGCAAGCGATGCCGATACGGAAGGTGAGGAGGGGAAATATTTTGTCTACTCCTATGAAAAAGCACTCAAATCCTTCAAAAAGGCGGGGATCCCTGAGGAGGCACAGGATATCCTGGCAAAAGCACTCCATATCACAAAAGAGGGTAACTTCGAAGGGAAAAACATCATACGTGTAGAGGACCCGGTCCATATCGATACCCCTTACTACAATGAAGCGATTGAAGCACTTAAAAAACGCAGGGAAGAGAAGCATCTTTATCCGTTTATCGATAAAAAAATCCTGGTTTCATGGAATGCGATGATGATCAAGTCCCTCTTTCAGGCCGGACGTATCGAAACACGTTATTTGGAGCAGGCGAAAAACTCTCTTGATGCCCTCTTGGAGAGTATGTATATCCACTCTCAGCTCTTTCACTCTACCCTGATTGGGAAGGAACCCAAGATCCATGCCTTCCTGGAAGATTATGCCTACCTGGCCGATACCCTTATCGAAGCCTACAAAAGTACACTCGATGAAGTCTATCTTATCACTGCGACCAAGCTTGCGAACAATGCGATAGAGAAGTACTACAACAACGGCTTGTGGAAATTCTCAAGAGGAGAGTTTGAGACAAGCGCCGATATCTATGACAGCTCTTACCCCTCTGCGATGGCTGTGATGCTCAACGTACTCCACTCACTCTCCTCTCTGGTAGACAGTGTCTATAAAAAGTTTGTCTTTAAATCACTGGAGATACACTCCTATGATATCATGAGGCAGCCGATCTCTTCACCGATGATGAGTTCAATGGTAGTACGCT
Organism: Sulfurovum sp. MH2-6; assembly: GCF_058374785.1. Taxonomy (NCBI): domain Bacteria; kingdom Pseudomonadati; phylum Campylobacterota; class Epsilonproteobacteria; order Campylobacterales; family Sulfurovaceae; genus Sulfurovum; species Sulfurovum sp. MH2-6. The sequence goes on along the minus strand of NZ_CM178170.1, from coordinate 571,598 downwards.
ATCTCAAAGATGACATCATTATCAAAGCGCCGGAAGAGAAACTCCTGGAGAATGCTTCGAGAGTCGATAGTATCACCTACCCTTTCACCTATATTAAAAATGATACCAACGACGGATTTATGATCTGTAATTCAAACAGCTGTTTTGGACACGAGAAGAACTTCGATGGACTTTTACACTATCTGAACAAAAGATAGTACTTGCTACACAGAGAAACCACACTGCAACACTATACTGCTCCTATATGCAAGAGGAGTTGAGTATGCAATGTAATATGGGAAAAACTGACCGTATCATCAGAACGGTTTTAGGAGTCGCTCTGCTTGGTTGGGGTGTGATGAACAGCTGTATCATCGCCGATATAGTCGGTGTACTTTTACTGATCACTGCAGCCATTGGATGGTGCCCGCCTTATGCACTGCTGGGCATCAATACCGGTTGTGACATTGAGAAAAAAGAGAACAAAGATCAGCCAAAAGAGCACTAAAAGGTTACCGTTTCACGTTTGGCAATAAAAAGTCGTGATTTAGGAAGCAATTAAATCTCTACCGTGGGTTGCAAAAGATATAATTACACCCATGATAAAAGAAAGTATGAAAATATTCGGTGGAGATCTTAAAAACTCATTTAAAGATCTTATCCCTATTATTCTTGTTGTTGCGTTTTTCCAGGTAGCGATCATTCAGGCGATGCCGGACAACCTCTTATCCATTGTGATAGGGCTGAGCATTGTTGCCGTAGGATTGGCGCTCTTTATACGGGGTCTGGAGCTGGGAATTTTCCCTGTCGGAGAGAATCTTGCTACGGACTTTGCCAAAAAAGGGTCTACCTTCTGGCTCCTTCTGTTCGCCTTTACGATCGGCTTTTCTACCACTGTTGCAGAGCCGGCACTCATTGCCATAGCAGAGAAAGCTGCTTCTATCAGTGATGGAAAGGTCGATGCCTTCTTTCTGCGTATGACGGTTGCACTCTCCGTAGGATTTGCCATCGCACTGGGTACACTGCGTATTTTGCTGGGACACCCGATCCACTACTATATTATTACAGGGTATGTACTGGTCGTTGCCGTGACTTTTTTCGCACCGCCGGAGATCATCGGGCTTGCATACGATAGCGGTGGTGTCACAACCTCTACTGTGACCGTGCCACTCGTCGCAGCACTGGGTATCGGTCTGGCATCAAGTATCAAAGGGCGTAACCCTGTGATCGACGGCTTCGGTCTTATCGCTTTTGCTTCATTGACCCCTATGATCTTCGTACAGGTTTATGGGATTATCGTCTATGCGATGGCTGATGCGGCACCTGCAGCGGTTGAAGGCATCACCGCTGCTATCGAGGGAACTAAAACGGCCACGACAGCCTATGCATTCAACCTTAAGGAAACCCTTCTTGAACTGGTAGGCGTCGTCAAAGATGTTGCTCCGATTTTGGCGGTGATCTTTTTCTTCCAGTATATCATTATCAAAAAACCGGTTGCCCACCTGCATAAGATCGCTACGGGGATCGTCATGGTTATCTTGGGGCTCTATGCCTTTATCGTGGGTCTGGAAATGGGGCTTTTCCCAATCGGCGAGACGATTGCATTCCAGCTGACTGCAATGAAAAATAATCTGCTGATCTACCTCTTTGCCTTTTTGATCGGATTCTCTACGACGATGGCTGAGCCTTCACTGCTTGCGATCGCCATCAAAGCCGAAGAGATCAGTAACGGTAGTATCAAACAGATGGTTTTACGTGTTGCCGTCGCGATCGGGGTAGCTGTGGGGATCGCACTGGGTGCCTACCGTATCGTCGCGGGGGATCCTATCCATTACTATATTATCATAGGATATATCTTTGTTATCCTCATGACACAGTTTGCCCCACGCTATATCATCCCGATTGCCTATGACAGTGGCGGGGTCACAACCTCTACGGTCACCGTACCTCTTGTTGCGGCACTGGGGCTGGGACTGGCGGAAAATATAGAGGGGAGGAACCCGCTCATCGACGGATTCGGGCTGATCGCATTTGCATCACTCTTCCCGATGATCACAGTGATGGGTTATGGTATCATAGCACAATACAAGCAAGCTAAAACAGAAGGAGAAACAGTATGAAGTTCAGCGCGTTGATTACGGTCATTCAGGATAATGATGAAGAGAGAGCGATAGAAGTTGCAAAAGAGTCCGGAGCAGGATCTGTCACGATCCTGCATGGGAAAAATATCGGTCTCAAAGAGAAAAAGGTCTTCTTTGGCCTTACCCTTGAAGAGAATGTCTCCGTACTCCTCTTTGTCCTTCCACGAAAACTGACCATGAAGGTGATGCGGACCTTGAGGGAAGAGTTTGACCTGGACAACCCGGATAATTCGGGCATGGCTTTTACCCTCCCTCTTACCCATGTTGCAGGCCTGGATACAAATGAGTTACATCAATTTGAAGACAACATCAAAACTATGTTAGGAGGAATTCAATGTTAACCAAAGATATCATGACACCCGTAGAAAAGCTTGTAAAGATCTCACCGATGGCTTCGGTCAGGGAAGCACTGCAATTGATGAAAGAGCACAAAGTACGTTCTGTCATCGTAGAGAAAACTTCACCTCATGGTGCTTACGGTCTTGTGACATTTAAAAATATTCTTCAAAGTATTGTCGCTGAGGATGGTGATATCGACCTGCTCAATGTCTATGATATCGCGGCGACACCGGCATTCTCCGTCTCATCCCAGCTTGATGTCAAATATGCTGCCAGAATGATGGTACAGCACTCTATCAAACGTATGCTTGTCACGGACAACAATGAACTTCTTGGCATCATCACGATGACCGATATCATCGGTATTCTGATGAACAGTGTCGAGTAAAACTACCGTTTCCCTTCTTTTGGGAAAGTCAGGATGAAGGTACTCCCCTCTCCTACTTTGGAAAGAAGGTCTATCTTGATACTGTACCTTTTACAGATATCCAGTACGATACTTAGACCGATACCGAATCCTCCCCGCTCCTTATTGGCTCTTTCATAACGCTTGAAGATGTCTGCCTGTACTTGATGGGGCATACCGATCCCCGTATCCTGGACTTTGAGAACCCTCTCTTTCAGTGAAATCATAATGCTGTCGCCGACATCGGAGTATTTGATCGCATTCGAGAGTAGATTGTCGATCAGTCTCTCAGCTGACCGTTTGGCTATCATCATTGTATAGGGTTCGGTATCTACTTTCACTTTTAACCGTTTTGCCTCGATCAGCTCTTTCATCAGCTCTATACGTTCTGAGACTACCTTATCCAGCCAAATCGCTTCATCCGGTTCCTCTTTCCCTTCCAGTCTATAGGTCAAAGAGCTGTACATCATACTGAGCCGCTGGGCACTTGCTTTCAGCCTCGCTATCTTCTTCTCTTCCACGCTGGTAAGAGACTGTATCGTCATGAGGATGGCAGAGATAGGTGTATTGAGCTCATGTGTGGTATCGGAGATAAAGCGGTCAAGTGCTTCGATCTGTTCACGGACAGGCTGCAAAAAAAGCCGTCCCAGAAAATACCCTACGATCCCCATAAGGATAAAAGAGAGCACCAGGTAGGAGATGATACGTATACGGAGTGCTTGCAGGATTTTGGTCAATTCATTCTCTTTGAGAACGATATAGCGTACACCAAGGTGTTCACTGTAATCCTCAACAACCGTATAACAGCTATTATCCTGCATGAAAAATGTCTCATCAAACTTTTTAAAATTTTCGATGGTTGTATAGAGGGCTTCATAATTGCTGTCATAATACCCTACAGAAAAACGGCACAGGTCCAGCTTTTCCAGATACTCGATGACATCCAGCTCATCCATCTCCTCAGACGTTCTCATCGCCTTCATAATGATCTCCGAGGAGAGCATACGCCCCTGATACATCATCTCGAACTTCATCGCACTGATCATCGATGAACGGTTATTCTCAAAAAAAAGATAACCGATGATAGCGAGCAGTGCAAATACCGACCCCAGATAGAGTGCCAAAAAGCGAACGAGTGAACTACGTTCATACGATGTTAAAACGATAACCCTCTCCTTTAATGTTGTCAAAATACTCTTTTTCACTTAAGAGTTTACGCAGATTTTTAATGTAGGTACGGATCGTGGCATGTGTGGGAAGATGTTCCTCCTCCCACACATTCTCGATGATCTCATCACAGGAGATAATCTTGCCGCTGTTTCTGATAAAATACTCCAAAACCTGTGCCTCTTTCTGCCTCATCTCTATGGTGGTATCACCAATGATGATCTGATGTGCCTTGGGGATGAACTTCATACCGTCAAACTCTATCTCCTCCTGCAGACGGTAGATTTTCATGATATGCTCAATACGTGCATTCAACTCTTCCAACTCGAAAGGTTTTTTCAGGTAATCATCCGCTCCCACTTCAAACCCTTTTTTCAGGGCATCGATATCTGCAAGGGAAGTGATATAGATAGCTGGTGTCGTATTGCCTATATCCCGCAAATATGCAAGTATCTCAAACCCATCAATATTCGGGACATTCACATCAAGCAGTAACAGGTCATACGAACCTGTACCTATCGCATCAAGCGCTTTCTCACCATCAAAAAAACTCTCGACCTCATACCCTTTTTCAACCAAAAACTCTTCTATGATCTCTTGGAGTATGACATCATCTTCAAGTAACAGTACTTTCATGACACTTCTTTACGTTGGAATCATTTATTGTACCATAGCAAACGTACAATAATATACATATACTATTTTCGTTATAATGCCGCCATGAAAAAAACAGCACTAATGATTTCTATAATTTTACTCTTTATCTCCGGGTGTACCCAGGTAGTCACTGCACCCATCTATGTTGCCGGAGCGGCAGTGAGCACGACCATTGATGTAGCAGGTGCAACGGCAGATGCCGTTACAGATGATGACGAAGAAGAGGAAGATTAATCTATTCGGACCTGAATAGTAGTAGAAGGGGCTCTTATGCCCCTTTGGCATTCCTGAACTCTGAGATCTCACGTACTATTAAATAACGTACAATGAACAGAGTCCATTGCCCTACGCTAACGCTGAGTTCTCTTCAGCAGAGCGCTCTCGCAGCTGGCTGCTCTTATGCCCCTTTGGCATTCCTGAACTCTGAGATCTCACGTACTATTAAATAACGTACAATGAACAGAGTCCATTGCCCTACGCTAACGCTGAGTTCTCTTCAGCAGAGCGCTCTCGCAGCTGGCTGCTCTTATGCCCCTTTGGCATTCCTGAACTCTGATATCTCGCTCTCTACCATTCCATCGATCATGCGGACGTAGAGATCGTTGATCAGGTTTGGGGAGAGGTCCAGTTCAATGGCCTGTGCTCTCACTCTGGAGATCACATCATTGATCCTCTCTTGGGCTTTTACTTCATCTATAGAGGTTTTAAAGTGAGCAATCTGCTTGATATAATCATTACGCCGAGCGATCAGTTTTACAATCTCTTCATCAAGTTGATCAATCGCTTCTCTTGCTTCAGCAAGTGTCTTACATTTTTTTGTTTCCATAAAACTATCCTATGTGAAATTATCTCGATCTATTATAGCAAAATAGTTAGTATAACCATAGAATTTGACTTTTAATTACTGACGTTTTATCGCGATGATCAATCGAATCACGTCAAAGAGTTTATACTCCACAGACCGGACCTCAAAGCCTGCCTCTTCTATGGACTTTTGTGTGTTGCGAAGCATGAAGGTCCCAAGCACTCTCCTGGAAAAGAGGTTCATTACCCAGAGAAATACATTGATCAACGTATAGTTGCTCTTCATATGTTCAAGAAAGATCACCTTTCCTCCAGGCTTAAGGACTCTCATAATCTCTTTAAGCCCTTGTTGAGGATGAGGCACGGTACAGAAAACAAATGTACTTACCACACAATCAAAACTGTCATCCTCAAAGGAGAGATGCTCCAGGTCCATCTGAAAAAGCTTGAGACTATCCCACTGCATCTTTACTTTCATTTTTTCTGCAAACTCCAGCATCCCTTTACTGAAGTCTATTGCTGTAAGTTCTACGCTGTTTCGGTCATAATAAGCAAAGTTCTTACCCGTACCTGCTCCTACTTCCAGGACTTTGCCTTTAGCCAAAGCAACCGCTTTGTTTCGCAATCTTTTAAAAAACAACTGTTCCATAGGCCATTCAACGATATCATACAGTTTTGCAGCATTTGAGTATTTTTTTGCTGTTTCATTTGACATGGGATACCTCCATCTAGATGTGGATAGTGCTCCAATTATACTGTAAAAGAGTTATGAGGTTAAAAATAGAATTGAGGGGGAAGTGACCTCCACAAACGCGGAGGTCAAATTTTATAAAGTATTTCTGTAGAGATTACTCTACTTCAGCATCGATAACATCGTACTACTGATAGGACACAACCGAGGCAAAGCCCCGTTTGTTACGTTGTCACTGCGACCTCTTCAGCAGAGAGCTCTGCGACTAGTCGCTTTTTACTGAAGTTTCGTCTTACTCTACTTCAGCATCGATAACATCGTCATCGTCTGCTTTTTTAGCACCTTCGGCACCAGGCTGTCCACCCTGCTCTTTGGCATACATTGCTTCAGCTAGCTTGTGGCTCTTTTCGGTCAATGCCTTCACTTTCTCTTCGATCTGCTCTTTGGTTGCATTGTCATCTTTCAACACAGCTTCAAGCTCTTCGATCGCAGCTTCGATGTTCGCTTTTTCAGCGGCATCAAAGTTCTCACCAAGGTCAGCGAGTGATTTCTTCGTCTGGTGTACCAATGCATCCGCCTGGTTTCTAGCCTCTACCACTTGCTTTCTCGCTTCATCGTCAGCTTTATGCGCTTCGGCATCCTGAACCATTTTTTCGATCTCTTCATCACTTAGACCTGACGAACCTGTGATCTTGATATCCTGAGATTTACCCGTACCTTTATCAGATGCCGTTACTGTCAGGATACCGTTCGCATCGATATCGAATGTTACCTCGATCTGAGGTACACCTCTTGGTGCTGCAGGGATATCTCTGAGCTCGAACATACCAAGAGACTTGTTGTCTTTTGCGAACTCACGCTCACCCTGGAGTACGTGGATACTTACTGCAGGCTGGTTATCTTCCGCTGTTGAGAATACCTGAGATTTCTTCGCAGGAATCGTCGTACCTTTTTCGATCACTTTCGTTGTGACTCCACCAAGTGTCTCGATACCAAGACTAAGCGGTGTCACATCAAGAAGAAGTACATCTTTCACATCACCTGCAAGTACCCCACCCTGGATCGCAGCACCGATCGCAACAACCTCATCAGGGTTCACGGATTTGTTAAGCTCTTTACCGAAGAACTTCTTCATCTCTTCCTGTACAAGCGGTACTCTTGTTGAACCACCGACCATTACGATCTCATTGATATCTGATTTACCGAGACCTGCATCTTTCAATACACCTTCCACTGTCTTGATCGTACTTGCTACGAGATCAGAGATAAGTGACTCGAACTTCGCTCTTGTGATCTTTGTTACAAGGTGTTTTGGACCTGATGCATCAGCTGTAATGAACGGAAGGTTGATCTCAGTCTCCGTAGATGAAGAGAGCTCTTTTTTAGCAGTCTCTGCTGCATCTTTTACCCTTTGAAGCGCCATAACATCAGACTTGATATCGATACCTGTCTCATTTTTGAACTCATCAGCTACATAGTCGATGATCTTGTTATCGAAGTCATCACCACCGAGGAATGCATCTCCGCCAGTTGACAATACTTCAACCACACCGTCACCCGTCTCAAGTGCTGTAACGTCAAATGTACCACCACCAAGGTCGTATACGACGATCTGCTCAGCTTCTTTCTTATCCAGACCATATGCAAGTGCAGCAGAGGTAGGCTCATTGATGATACGAAGTACGTTAAGCCCGGCAATTGTACCCGCCTCTTTTGTCGCCTTTCTTTGTGCATCGTTGAAGTATGCAGGTACAGTAATAACCGCATCTGTCACTGTCTCACCAAGGTAAGACTCTGCATCCTCTTTCATCTTCATCAATACTTTTGCAGAGATCTCCTGAGGTGTGTAGGTCTTACCTGCTACTTCGATCGCACACGCACCGTTTCTGTCGATGATGTGGTATGGAAGTTTGTCTTTCGCCTCTTGCGCTTTCTCTTCGCTCATCATCAGACCCATGATTCTCTTGATCGAGTAGATCGTCTTCTCAGGGTTTGTTACGGCTTGTCTTTTTGCAGATTCACCGACAAGTACTTCACCTTTATCCGTAAATGCTACGATAGAAGGCGTTGTATTTTTACCCTCTTTGTTTGCGATAATCTTTGCTTCACCATTGTCATACACTGCCATTGCAGAGTTTGTTGTACCTAAGTCAATTCCTAATACTTTACCCATTTTCTCTTCCTTTCTATAATTGTTAACTTCTAAATTTATTTACAGGTTTGCCTATGCGGCTCACTTCGTTCGACACACTTCGGTTTCATACCGATAAACGTGAGGTTCACTCACCTTTATTTAGCGGTACTCACCATAGCCGGTCTGAGCACTCTATCTTTGATCGTATAGCCTTTTTGCATGACCTGTACGATCTGACCAGATTCGTGTTCGTCGCTCTCTGCTTGCATGATCGCCTGATGTACTTCAGGGTCAAACTCACCCTCACACTCTATCTCTTGTATATTATTCTTTGCCAAGATCTTTTTGAGTTGATCATACGTGAGGTTTACACCTTCTACCATCTGCGTATATGCATCAGAGTCACTCTCTTCGTTACTCTTCATTGCAGCAAGTGCATTCTCAAAAGAGTCCATTACTGAAAGGATATCTTTTGCAAAGCTCTCGTTTGCATACGATACAGCATTGTTCTTATCTTTCTCCAAACGCTTTTTGGAATTTTCAAAGTCCGCATGTGCACGAAGATACTTATCTTTCCACTCTGCAGCTTCAGCTTGTGCAACGTCTAAAGGATCGGCTGAACCTTCTTCTGTAGCTTCAGATTCGATCGTCTCTTCTGCCGTCTGATCTTCAAGAGTCTCTTTCTCTTCTTGAGCCATAGACAACCTCCTGTTTTTTCATTCATTATACATCATTGTTGTGATGCTTGAGAACATTATACAACATTGAGTCATATTTTGTCAAGTATAGCATGAGTCAATTTGACTCAACTATAAAATGAGTCTGTTTCAGACAACTTTAAAATTGATACAATGGTGCTTAGAAGAAACCATACTAAGCCAAGGTATGAGTGTAACAGTTGGAAGATAATAGTTATTTAATGATTGGTAAATATAAAGTAAGGTGTGAAGTAAACCATCCCGAGTGAGATGGTTTTTTTAGGTTGCGGTGGAAAGAATTAGTTTCTGATTCCAAGATCAGCTTTAATCGCAGTCCATCTTGTAAGATCTGATTTCTTAAGATATCTCATAAGTCTTCTTCTCTGCCCTACTAGTTTAAGTAGACCAAGTCTTGAAGAGTGGTCTTTTTTATTTATTTTAAGGTGCTCAGTTAGGTAGTTAATTCTTTCTGTAAGAAGTGCTACTTGTACCTCTGTAGAACCTGTATCGTTTTCGCCTCTAGCGTATTTTGCAATAATCTCTGCTTTTTTCGCCTGATCTAAAGCCATGATTGACCTCCTGATTGGTATTAAATTCTTCTCAAAATATCATTTTGGGAACGGAATGATAGCATATGAAGCTTATTTTGGACTTAGTATGAAAGGAGCCCCTATAAAGATAGAGAGTTATTCGTTTTTCTAATCTATATTAGAGTAATATACTCCTAATTATATATTTAAAGGTTTAATTTTATGTTATTAACACGAGCAACAGAGTATGCGCTGCTCTCCCTGGATACGATCAGACAATCCGAAAAACCTATCGGCGCAGAACAACTTGCCAATGAACTCTGTATCCCCAAAAGTTTTCTTGCAAAAATTCTGCAAAATCTGGCTAGGGCCGGTATACTTGAATCAAAAAAGGGAGCTCAGGGCGGGTTTATCTTGGTAAAAGATGTAAATGAGATCTCAGTAAGAGAAGTCATTATTGCAGCTGAAGGTAAAGCACCGGCAGTATTTGACTGTACACAATATGCGGCAACCTGTCCCAACGGAAGTATCGGCAGTTGTTCTATTTCACCATTTCTGCTGACCTTTCAGGGAAAAGTAGATGACTTTCTTGACGGTCTAATGCTTGGGGACATTATCTGATGAGACAGCAACACATTTATCACCTCTCTCATATCGACCTTGACGGTTACGGCTGTCAGTATCTTACACAACAATGTTTTCAAAAGATTGACTCTTTCAATGCCAACTATGGCCCGGAAGTCACTGCACGCCTGGAAGAGATTGTCAAAAAGATCGAACAGGACAAGTTCCTGCATGGAGAAGAAACAGAGCGTCTGATTCTCATCACCGATCTTAATCTCACGACAAAAGAGGGAAACTGGATCGAAAAAGAGGCGATACGTATCGGTGCAAAACTTCAACTGCTTGACCACCATGCTACGGGTGCCAATGCAGCAGAACGTTTTGCATGGTATCTGCTTGACACAAGCAGATGTGCAACATTGATTACCTATCACTGGCTTCAGAAACATTATGGATTTGACAGTGAGAATGCACTCTCTACCATTGTCCAGGCCATCAATGCTATCGACATCTGGGTCAGCGAGGATGAACTCTTTGAATATGGGAAAGTGATGCTCGGTATGATCTCCGGGGCAAAAGAGATCAACCGTATCCTCTTTCCTTCTGAAGATAGAGAGTTCAAGCTTTCTATGATTGATGCAGCAAAGCAGCTGATCAACGAAACAGATGCACCGATCAAACTTGATGATCAACTGCACCAGATCAAAAAGCGCTTTTTTATCAAAGAGAAAAACAATACAAAAGACAACCTTGTCGCAGCCTATGTCACCAACCTTCTTACAGCAGATAAAGCGCGTCTGACGATCACCTATAAAAATGCCAAAGGGATACTTGGCTATAACGTAGGAAGCGCCTCGATCATCGGTAATGCCTGCATGGTAGAAAATGAAGAGTATGATTTCTATATGGATGTTAACTTCAGAGGCAACTTCTCACTTCGAAGCAACAACAAACTGGATGTCTCCAAGATGGCTGCAGTAATCGGTAACGGCGGCGGTCATCCGAATGCGGCAGGTGGAAAGATCGAGGGGTACAAAGACTCCTTCGTCTATGCAGAAGTACGTGAATTCGTGCAAAACTACATCAACGAAAAAATTCACACGGTCATAGAGTAAATTAGATCTTTACTCTAGACTCCAAGGCCCTTGAGAGCGACATGACGTCGATATTTTCAAGCTCTACACCTGTAGGGACCCCCTGGGCGATTTTAGTAAATACGATCTCTTTCCCCTGCAGTTTATCTTCGATATAGAGTATCATGGTATCGGTTGCAATACTCGGAGGGAAAGCAAAGATGATCTCCTCTACCCCTTCAACCGCATAAAAAAGATGCGCCTCATCCATATCACTGACCTCAGAGACCACATAGTAGACACCGTTAAACTGTCTGCTCTCTTCAATGGTCAGAATATCTTTTGCCGACTGTACGATACAGAGCTTTGTCGTATCACGGTAAGGATCCGAACAGATCGCACAGAGTTCATCTTCACTCATATTGTGACACTTTCGGCACTTTTGGATCGTATTGACCCCTGTCTCCAGTGCATGTGCCAGCTTCATCGCACCGAACCCATCCTCCATCACTGCATGGTAAGCAAGGCGCACGGCTGATTTTTTACCGATAGAAGGCAGAGACTGGAATGCCTCGACAAGGTTTTCAAAAGCTTCGATCTTGGTATGTTTCATTAGCTCTTCACGTAATCTACTACTTTAGAGTACTCCACTACACCCTTGATGAACGCTACCACTTTAAGGTGTTCCGGATGCACAGCATACTCCTGCAAACCCTCTTTATCGGAAAAAGTCGTCACGATACCGAGATCCATCGCACGTTCTTCATCTGCGAAGTTCACGCCGACTTCCATACTCTGTAGTGTGGGTACTCTGCCCATCAAGTTCTCCAACATCTCTTTCGCCTGTTCAATATTGGCTGTTTTATGTTCTTCTTTAAACTTGAACATTACAATATGCACTACCATCTTTTACCTTCATCTTTAATTTTTGTGATTATAACCAAATTATGGTAGAATTCGCCAAAATCACTACAGCTCAATGGAGTAAACTATATGACAGAACTTGATTATTACGAAGTACTTGAGGTGAGCAAGGAGTGTAGCGGTGCGGAACTGAAAAAATCCTACCGTAAACTTGCGATGAAGTATCACCCTGATCGTAATCCGGACGATAAAGAAGCAGAAGAGAAATTCAAACAGATCAACGAAGCGTATCAGATACTAAGCGATGATGAGAAGAGAGCGATCTACGACCGTTACGGTAAAGCGGGACTCGAAGGCCAAGGTATGGGCGGCGGCTTCGGCGGTGCAAATATGGATGATATCATGGATATCTTCAACTCTATGTTCGGAGGCGGCGGCGGTTTCGGCGGTTTTGGACAAACCAGACGTGACCCTAGCCAAAAATATGCGCTCGATTTTGAGATAGAAGTACCGCTTAAATTTAATGAAGCGGTGTTCGGTTGTGAAAAAAAGATCGATATTACCTACAAAGTACCTTGTGAAGAGTGTGACGGCACCGGGGCGAAAGACGGCAAGCTCGAGACCTGTGACTACTGTGGTGGCCAGGGTCAGGTTGTCATGCGCCAGGGACGTATGCAGTTTGCACAAACCTGTCCAAAGTGTCATGGTGAAGGGCAAAAAGCTACGGAGAAGTGTCCAAGCTGTAGCGGTAAAGGATACAAGACCGAAGAGGAGACGATCACCATTAACATTCCGGCAGGTGTAGACTCCGGGAACCGCCTGAGAGCACAGGGGCATGGAAACCTGGCTAAAAACGGCAGACGCGGAGACCTCTACCTGACATTTATCGTAGAAGAGGATGAGAACTTTATCCGTAACGGAAACGATATCTATATCGAAGTACCGGTTTTCTTCACGCAAGCGATCCTGGGAGAGACCATCACGATCCCTACACTGGATGGAGAGACGGAACTTGAACTGAAACAGGGGACAAAAGACAAAGAACAGTTCATTTTCGAAGATGAAGGTGTTGCTGATGTACACAGCGGGCGCAAAGGTCGCTTGATCGCCCAGATCAAAATGGTTCTGCCTAAAAAGATCAATGACGAACAGCGTGAGCTGCTTGAAAAACTTCAGGAGAGCTACGGAGTGGAAAGCAGACCGCACAAGAGTACGTTCGAATCAGCATTTGATCGAGTGAAAAGCTGGTTTAACTAACCTCTTTTTGTAACATAAATTCTCTTGGCAGTGGCACCTGCAGAAGCAGTGCCATGGCATGCACAAAAAGATTCTCGCCCGGTGTAACGACACTGTCGACCTTCACCGAGTGCAACACCCCTTCAAAGATACGTTTTGCCACCCCGGGTTTCGCAAGTTCTATCTCTTTCATTGCACTTTCGAACATTTTATGAGAAATCGTATCTGAATAACGGTACTGTAATGCTCCTGCTCCGATCGTACGCATTACATCTGCATATGCTCTTCTCGCTGCCTCTTCGCTCTCATACTGATCATGCATGAGCATGGAAAAAACGATTTCCAACTCATTTTTGATGGCACCGATATGAGTATGTTTCAGTTTTTTAGGAACCTTGCGTTCTCCAAAATAGATCTGGAGATTTCTGCGTATCATGTACATCAGGCTCCACTCATACATCGAAACTTTTTGATCTATATCCACAAATGTCTGCATCAAGGTATCAAAAGTACGATACTGTTCTACGGAGAGTCCCTTTAAACTGTACAGTGCCAAGGAGATAATGAGCAGTGCCTCTTTTTGGTAAACCTCCACGCCTTTTGAAACCAGGCTTGCAAACTCAAGCAGCAGATAAGGGCTATGCTCTTTGAGAGATGCAAAGTGTGCCTCTCTGTAACCCTCTTCATAAAAAAGTGCCAGGATGGCTGCCTGTGCACCTAGCGGATCGTTGAGCTTCTCTCGTACCTCTTGATCCAGTTTCTCCACGCTCTCATGTGCATGTTTTACCTCATCTTCTTCCATCGTTCCTACACTGGCTAATGCTGCTGCTGTTACAGCACCCTGGATAAATCGCTCCTGTTTCGCTTTATGCTCCTCTTTTTCACCAAAAACAACTTTCTTTTCAGATGTTTCATATTCGGGGATTCGTCCATCCCATTTGCGATCTATCCTATGGATACGCTCTTTAAGAGGCGGATGTGTAGCAAAGAGCGAACTAACTCCCTGTGCAAAATAGAAGTGCGCATAGCTCTTTGCCGAGGGGCTGTCGATACCGGAGTGATAATAGAGTATCTTTTTGAGTGCACCTGCGATCCCGGCCGGGTACCTTGTATACTGTACTGCCGTAGCATCTGCAAGATATTCCCGACTCCTGCTTACTGAGGCCTTGATCAATGAAGCGAAGAATACACCGATATACCCTATCGCCAAAAGACCGAAGCCCAGTATGATCACTGCACCCCCTCCACCTTTTCTGGTGCGGGAGCTGCTGAATCTCAGATGCCGCACAAGAAACTCACCGATCATCGCAATAAGCGTCACACCATAGAGGGTAGCAGCAAGATTCATATTGAGCCGCATATCTCCGTTGAAGATATGACTGAACTCATGGGCGATCACTCCCTGAAGCTCATTGCGGTCGAGTTTCTCTACGGCCCCCTTGGTAATGCCTATCACCGCATCATCTATCGTCAAACCTGCTGCAAAAGCATTGATGCTGCTCTCTTCAAGCATATAGACTGTCGGTGTCAAGATACCCGAAGCGATCGACATCTCTTCTACAACGTTCAGGAGCCTCTTTTCTGCCTCATTGGCACTATTGGGACTGAGTTTTCTTCCTCCTAATGCTTCTGCTACGTTTTTTCCCCCTTTTGAAAGCTGTATATATTCATAGAGTGCTCCCAGTCCTACAAGCATAAAAATGACCACGCTCACATCCAAAAATATCGGGGAGTAAAAATATTTTTCAAAAGAGAAAGGTGCACCGTCATCCGAAATATAGTGAAAGTAAAACCAGCTGACAAAAGTGGTCGTTACCAGGATCAGACCGGCCACAGAAAGTATAAATAACACCACAAGTCGCCCGGTCTTCTTTCTGGCCCTCTCCTGTGCTTCAAAAAAGTTCATTACGTTTCCTTACAGCGACGTGCCGGGAACTTGCTGTATCGCTTTGGCATCCTCAAACTCCAGCATAGAGGCATCCTGATCAAATCCGAAACGATCGGCAATCATATTCTGGGGAAAAGACTGACGGTATGCATTGAAACTGTAGACAAAATCATTGAATGCCTGCCGTGCAAAGGCGATACGGTTCTCTGTCGTTCCAAGCTCTTCCATCAGCCGAGAAACATTCTCATTGGCTTTTAGCTCCGGATAATCCTCCATAAGCACTTGTATACTGCCAAGACGGTTGACCAGCTGCTGCTCTTTATGGGAGAGTCTCTTGATATCTTGGGCATGGTTGACCACCTCTTTGATATGCGACAGTGCCATGCTTGCTTCATTACGTGCTTTGATCACAGCCTCAAGTGTCTCCTGCTCATACTTCATGTATCCCTTGACTGACTGGGTTAGGGCCGGAATGAGATCATACCGTCTTTTGAGCTGCACCTGTATCTGTGCAAACCCATTTTCGATCCGGTTTTTTCTAACCACCAAGGTATTGTAAATCGTGATCAGATAAAGTACTGTGATAGTCAGCACGGCCAACAAGATATATCCCATTTTCTCTTCCCTTATGACTAATCTATTTATCTTTTTTGTTTTCTAACAAAGCGGGGGCTTCTCCTCCCTGCTCTTTAAGAAGCTTTACCAGCTCTTTTTTGACATTCTTGTCTGTCTTTTCATCCACTACGATATCCAGCATCTTCGTAATTTTTTCATGATGCTGTTGGCTGGCCTGCATGAACTCCTCATGCCTCAAAGTCTCTTCATGCATTTTTGCCTCTTGGGCTTTGTTCTTTCTGTGAATCCATAACAAAAGAAGCAGTACGAGCAGTACTAGCAACGTACCGACGATCAACACTGTTTGGTAAAATCTATTCTGGTTATCCTGGTTTGACAAGAGTCTTTTCTCCTGAGCCATAGTAAGCGCTTTTTCCTGCTCGAGCTTCATACTCTGCAACTCTTTTTCATACGCTAGTTTACTCTCCTGCAGGGCAGCTGCCTCTTGTGCTTTTACTTTTGACTGCTCCAGCTCCAGGCTTTTCAGCTGCTGTACCTTCTCTGCTTCGATCTTTGCCAGAGTGACCTGGTTGGCACCTATCAACTTTTGAAGTTCCAGAGTTTCATTCACCTCTTTATACTTCTTCTGGTTAGATACCCCGGTCTCCTCTTTTTTTGTCGTATCATTCATCAGATGTGCTTTGGAAACATTACCCTGTTCACACCCGTATAATAACACCAACACCAATGCTATAAAAAAATATCTGATCTTCAAGTTCTTCCTTGCAAACTGTTTTCACTATTTTAACCAATTTTTCGTTAGCGTATAAAAAAGGACTATTTCCATTTAAGTTTAATAGCGTTACAATGGATTAATAATAATTATTTTATTTAATAAGATTGAAAGGATCCAAGATGGCAAAAAGAGGTAATTCGATTATCAAAGGGGTAGAGATCAGTGAGATCATCACGCTGCTTAACAAAGCCTATGCAGATGAGTGGCTAGCCTACTATCAATACTTTATAGAAGGAAAAGTGGTCAAAGGTATCATGAAAGACGCGGCTATCGCTGAACTGACACAACATGCTGCCGATGAACTAAGGCATGCCAATATGGTTGCAGACCGTATCCTGCAGCTTGGCGGCACCCCTCTGCTTTCACCGCAAAACTGGTTCACGCATACCAACTGCGGTTATGAAACACCAACTGATTTTGATGTGGTTGCCATTCTTGAAGATGCCATAAAAGGAGAACAGTGTGCTATCTCAGTCTATTCAGAACTTGCTGAGTTGACCAAGGATAAGGATATCGTCACTTATAATATCGTCTCAGAGATCCTTGCAGATGAAGTAGAGCATGAAGAGGATCTTCAGGCACTGCATGATGATATCTCGGAGTTTGTAGAAAGTATCAAAGGTAAGCTCTAAAGGAGAGCGTGTGGAGACACTGACTCTGGAAGGTTTCCTTCCTGCCTTCTTTCTAACACTCTTTGCAGGTTTGTCAACGGTTTTAGGATCATTTTTAATTTTCTTCAGTAAAGAGAAAAATACAAAATTCCTCTCCATAGGACTTGGTTTTTCTGCAGGAGTGATGATCTATATCTCTTTTGTAGAGATACTTACAGAGTCTCAAAGTGCTTTTGCTCACTATTATGGAACTTTACCGGGAGAAACTCTGGGCCTTGCAGCCTTTTTCATAGGGATAGGGGTTACCTTTATCATTGATCAGATCATCCCTGACAAGGTCAATCCACACCATGCATTGGAATATGGTGAAGATCATATCTCTACGGTCAATGCACAGTTCAGCCTACTCTCCAGAGTAGGACTCTTTACCGCAATTGCCATTTCTATACATAATTTTCCAGAAGGGTTTGCAACGTTTGTCATGGCATTGGAAGATAGAAATACAGGGATGGCTATCGCCTTTGCCATCGCTATACACAATATACCGGAGGGATTAGCCGTTGCTCTGCCAATCTACTATGCAACAAACAGTAAAAAGAGAGCATTTTTCTTTGCATTGGCCTCAGGTCTGACCGAACCCCTCGGAGCCGTCTTAGGCTATATGGTGCTAGCTCCCCTGATGGGTGATCTCACACTGGGTATCTCTTTTGGTATTGTAGCCGGTATTATGATCTATATCTCGTTTGATGAACTGCTTCCATCATCGAGGCGCTATGGGAATGACCACACAGCACTTGGCGGAGTAGTGGCGGGGATGTTTGTAATGGCCCTCAGCCTTGTGCTCTTTCAGATTTAGTGCCAAACGCTTTGGCTCTTTCTATGGAGTGCCGCCTTCACCTCGTTGATCAATGATTCTGCCTCCTTGCCGAAGACAAATGTTCCCTTGAAACGTTTTTCTGTATTTTCTATATAGTCTCGGAGTGCTTCTTTTTCATTTTCAGTCACAGGCGCTTTAAAAAGATACTGCATCGCACTCTCTTGCATTTCACTTTTACGTTCTGTCTCTATGTAGATTTTGCTTGAGAGGAGTTTGAGCGCTCCATTTCCATCTACAGTGTATCTTTTGATACGGGCACCATAAGGGGCATCGGAGTTTCCCCGTCTGTCCCAGCGGGTATAAAATGTAATCATGGAGCCATTGATTTCATAACTCCCCTCTTCTATACTTCTCTCGTGACAGGCTCCCGTTGTGTCATCCAGAGTAAAAGATAAAAGCTCCGCCGCTTCTCCATCTCCTCTCTCCTGGTAAAGCCTCAATACCTTACCTTTGCTGTCGTAGATATGGTATGACTCAGTTTTGATCATAAAATGCTGATCAGAAAGCGTAAATCCGGTTAAGAGCTCTTCACTCATCGCCAAGGTGAGCGTCAACAGAGAAAGAATGAGCGTTCTAAACATAGTTACCTTCTATACTTATAGGAGAATTACTGTACCTTTTGGTGCAGTATCACTTTGGATGCAGAGGCAGCCAATGTTGCATCATCTTTCGTTGCATCGTATGCGATCACGTAGACTTCATCACCGCTTTGCAGATAGTTATGCTCGCCAAACTCGGCATACGCTGTTGCACCTATAGATATCAAAGCTTGTGATGGGTAATGACACCTCTTGAGATGCTCTGCGATATTTTCCAAAGGACCGAAATCCTTCTGGTGATTCATCTTCTCTATCAGCCAGTTTTTGAGCTTCGTATAAAAATAGCTGTAACCGGGCAATGGAGCATCCACACCATACTCATGCAGTACACCGTCACGTTTTACAAAGGAGCAAAGATGGTATCTGTCCATTACACCCCCCTCTTCAAACCTGTCGATATCGATCCACTTGTCTCCGATCCCTTTGGAGTTTGGACCCCAGCTTTTCTTTTCTGATATTTTTTTCGCCCCCTCTTTACGGATGGTACAGTCATTAAATACCGTAAATCTTTCAGCGATCAGATCCACTACTTCGTGGTTATCACCGTAAACAATCTCAAACTGAACTCCGATCTCAGGCTCTACTTGTGCATTGGCCTCATACTCCGGCAATGTCAACTCACTCGTAGCAACAGAATAGATACCTAAAAAAGAGTCACTGCCAGGAAGATAAAAAGGGAAAATACCTTTAGGTGCCTCAGGCTCTTCTGTCTGCACCTCTTTAAAATCTTCAAGCTCGCCTGCCTGCTCAAGATGGTGTGCAAAGTTCCCTGCTACACCCAGGCCTATCATCTCATCAACTCTCATCGTCTCTCTTTTTTGAGCACATTATATCATGTTGTCACTGGCAGAGTACACAAAGAGTACACAGCCGGAGTCTATACTAGATAAAACATAGAAAAAGGAGATAGCATGGCAGCTGATGATCATAAAAAGAAAGATAATAAAAATATCATTTTCGTATCAGTATTTATCGGTGCAATGTTGATTTGGATGCTGGGTACTGTCATTTACGTGACAAACAATGTAGCAAACTGTTCCAGTGCAAAAAAATTGGATAACGCGTGTTAGAATAATATGATTTTTAAATAGCGTGAAGATATATACAGAAAAAGGTTACCCAAAAAACGGGTAACCGAAAATAATTAAGCACCCGCCACAGCGTCTTTAAGCGTTTTACCGATTTTGAATTTTGGTGCAGTATGTGCAGGTTTTGTATAGGTTTTATCTGTACCAGGTACTTTACCAGATTTTTCAGCTACATCTACTGTTGAGAATGTTCCGAAACCAACAAGAGAAACGCTCTCTTTCTTTACCAGTGCCTCTGTTACAGAATCAATAAATGCTTTTACGGCTCTCTCTGCTGCCGCTTTGCTCTCAAATTCACCATTCTTCTGTACCAACTCTACAAATTCAGCTTTTGTCATGCTTCTTCCTTTAATATAAGATGTAAATCATTATATCACATTTTATTCTTAAAAATTGCTAAATAACTCCTAAAATGCCCTAAATAAGGGTGTTTCAGGGGATTTTAACGTTTTTTTCTCTTTCGATAAGGCACTTTTTATAAAATTTGGCTTTATATAGCTAATTAAAAAATCCTAATAATATGTAACTTATATAGTCTAAATCCTTCTCTATGCCTAGCGGGTTTTTCATTGGGATAGATTCATCCTATTCAAACCTGCGTTTGAGTTCAGCACTTAACTACAGGGGAATCATAGATTGAAAATAGTAATTGTTTACCTAAGCTGTCATCACAAGAGAAGTGTTGCTTTTAAAGTTAAAATAGAAAAATGAAATTGAATCAAGAAGTATAAAATGGTACGATCAAAGGGATTTATCACTTTAACAAATTCTCACAATGCCCTGCCTTAGGGCATCCATGATTTTAAAAGTTAGCTGTTGGCAAACAATTGACCTACAAATCTGGCAGACTCTGCCAAAATTCATTCCTAATTTCTTTCTTAATAAAAAGATATTTTAAGATATTATCTGTCATTAAACTTTCAGGGGAGAATCATGAAAAAAATTATTTTAGCTTTTTTAAGTCTGTTTATCTTGACTGCATGTGGTGAACAACCACCACTAGCAAACAAAGATATCTTTATTAAGAAAATGACTAAAAATAATTTATATAAAAAAGGTGAATTCTTAAGTGTATATCGTTGTTTAACCGCATCTGCTCCTCTAGGAGAAAGTCAAGCTGTATTTCATTATGCAACTTGTGCTATTACAGATAAACAAGTTATTATTTTTAATAACGATAAAGATTATTTAGAAAATCATGGGAAGAAGCTTACTTATTTGAACTTAAATGATATTGAGGGTGTTGACTATTACGAATTTGGCTTAGGAGGAAACCTACAGCTAAAAATAAATAATAAAATTTTAATCATAGGTACTTATCATAAAGAAACTGACTTAAAAAATTTAAATATATTAAAAACACATGGAGTAAAAAGTTTTAAAGCAACATATCTTATTCATAATTATTGAAGCATCTACAAAAGTAAATTAGAAACAAGATTATAATCTTGTTTCTTGGTAATACTAGGTTTAGTTAATATTGTGTTTTAGCAGGACATTGACTTCGTTGTCCTTTGAGCCATAATTTAAGTTCATTAGCCCAAGTTTCACCCTTCTCTGACAAATAAGGCTCTTCATAAATTGATCTAATTGAAGAAGTCACAACAATTACTGATTTACAGTGTTTATTTCCAGGTTTAATCTGATAATATTTGTTATATGTTGTTTTATTATTTACATTATCACTTGTAAGAGTAAGAATTGTATGTTTGGACCTATCCGCTTCATAAAGATTTGTAAAACTATAATTATATGCTGCAGCTCCATACCCTACACCACTAGCACTATAATCATAACATTCATCTATGTTTTTTAAGAGTATATTATAAGTTTCTTTAACAGACTTATCTGAGCAAACTTCGTCTTTAAAACCTTTTGTTAATAAATCTTCTTTTGTATGCAATGTAGGCCCCATACATCCTACTAACCCTAAACTAAAAACAGCTATTATGACTTTTTTCAAGAAATCCCCTTTTTATACAATAATGAAAATATGTTATCAATCATTGGCTGAAGATTAAATAAGTACAAAAATGAATAGTTAAAGAAGAAATGATTTAATGTATATCAGAGTTAAAATTTTAAATATGATTGAAGTCCCATGAAATGGGTGTTTAATGGTGCGATCGGAGGGATTTGAACCCTCACACCACGAAGGCACTACCCCCTCAAGATAGCGTGTCTACCGTTCCACCACGATCGCGTGTGTTTGTGTGGACGGGATTATACCCGCCCGAAACTTAAAGATTGCTTAAAATTCCTATTATAGGAATGGGTTAGCGTAAAGAGCGATAAGTGCAATAACAAGTGTATAGATAACTTGTGCTTCGATCATCGCAAGAGCAATGAACATTGTAGTCATTAGTTTACCACCAAGACCTGGGTTTCTAGCTGTACCAGCGATTGTTGCAGCAGCAGTGTGACCCATACCGATAGCACCACCAAGAGCAGCAAGACCAAGACCAACACCAGCAGCTACTACTGAGTAAGCTTGGATCATAGATTCACCTTCACCTGCGAATGCAGCTGCACCAAGTGCCATGAAAAGTACAAAAATCTTTTTCATTATAATTCCTTCAAAATTTGGTTGATTTTAAGTCTCTACGACTGTCTTCCAAAGTCCGTTCGGCTAGCGTAAACAGTATCTCTACTGCCAACAGCCACATAAATGCAAACTGTTTCCCTACTTATCACTTCGTAATAACGGCGTAATTTTATCTAAAAGTAGATTATACTTTGCTTCGCTATCCCAAATATTCCGGTGTAGCGAGCTCTACTTTTTTGCCTTTTTGCTCCAGTACCACCACTTCGATCGGATCACCCTCATTGTAACGCTCTGCCAGGTTATCTACTCGCCCTTTCGAGACTTTGGAGATATGAAGCAGCGCATCGAAACCGTCAGGCATCTCGACGAACATACCAAAGTCTACGATCTTTTTGATCTTACCTGTGTATTGTTTGTTGATCTCGTACTGCATCTGTTTCGGTACAGGTTTTGATGCAATTGTTTCAATATGGTCTCTGGCAGCGGCTACTTTGCTGTCATCCTCACCGCTGACTTTTACACCACCGACCTCTCTGTCCAGGTCAATGCTTACATCAAATTTTTCAATGATCTCACGGATCGTTGCTCCTGCTTTACCTATGATATCAACGATACGGCTTGGGTCAATCGTAAAATGCTCAATGGTTGGGAGTGCCTCGCTTGGTTTCATCTCCTCTTCTGCTTTTTCCATAAGCGCCAAGATATGTAAACGTCCTTTTTTTGCTTGTGCCAGTGCATCTTTGAGAATGTGGAACTCTAACCCACCCAGTTTGATATCCATCTGCATCGCAGTAACTCCGTCACGTGTTCCCGTGATCTTGAAATCCATATCACCATCATGGTCTTCAAGGCCCATAATATCAGTCAGAACGGCATACTTCTCACCCTCAGTGACAAGTCCCATCGCCACACCCGCAACAAGCTTTTGTGTCTCTACTCCCGCTGCTCTTAGTGCCAATGAACCTCCACATACAGTAGCCATAGAGGAGGAACCGTTACTCTCAAGTATCTCAGAGACTAATCTGATAGTACCCTCTCTGCGGATATCAATGGTAGGCTCCAGTGCACGTTTAGCAAGATTACCGTGACCTAGTTCACGTCTTCCCGGCGCACTTGCAGGTTTCGCTTCACCTACTGAGTATCCAGGGAAGTTATAGTGCACCATAAAGGACTCTGAAAGTGAACTTTTTTCAGTGATGAGTTCATACATCTGTGCATCTTTATCCGTCCCCAGTGTTGCGCTCACAAGTGCCTGTGTTTGTCCTCTTGTAAAGAGACATGAACCATGCACAGAAGGCAGGATATTGGTCTCGATATCAATAGGGCGCACCTCATCAAGCGCTCTACCGTCTGCACGGATATTTTTATCCAGGATCAATGCTCTCACGATAGTTCTCTTGTAGGATTCTAGTACATTGCTTACCAATTCCTTCTCCAGTACTACACCCTCTGCCGCTTTCGCTTCCATGATCGCTGCACGTACCTTCTTGAGTGCCGTACTTCTTTCACTTTTTGCCATAGACTGTACGGCTTCTTCCACGGCCTCTTTGTAATTTGCTGCGATATAGTCATAGAGTTCACTGTCCACTTTTGTATCAAACAGCTCCAATACAAGTGCTTCTCTGCTTACCGGTGCAAAGACATCTTCGTATGCTTCAGAAGCCTTCGAAATCGCTTTTTGTGCCACCTCGATTGCTTCAAGCAGTGCATCCTCATCCAACTCATTACATTCGTGATGTTCAAGTATCAATGGTACTTCTGCCATCGTAGGAGCAACCACATCATCAATGATCTCTTGCGCAACAGTACGCATCTCTATCATCAAGACATCTTCACCTGAACCGACAACAAAGAGATCTAGTGTACTCTCTGCCTGCTCTGAGAGTGTCGGGTTGACGACTATTTCTCCGTCTATCTTCGATAAACGGACTGCTGCAACGGCTTGTGAAACCGGTGTATCTGATACAAAAAGCGCGGCAGATGCAGCATGTAAAGCCGCCACCTGCATATCTACTTCGCTGTCACTGCTCAAAACGGTCACGGTGATAACTACCGGATAACGGAATCCTTTGGGGAAAAGCGGACGAAGAGATCTGTCAATAATACGGGATGTAAGTGTCTCAAAATCACCGGGTTTTGTTTCTCTTTTGATAAAGCCGCCCGGTATCTTTGCTGCGGCATAACTCTTTTCGATATACTGCACCGTCATAGGAAGGAAATCCTCATCTACAGGTGTTTCATCGATAGCAACAGTTGCCAGAAGAACGGCTTTCCCCTGTCGGTATAGTACTGCACCTGAAGCCTGTTTAGCTACTTTGTTAAATTCGTATTTCTCTTCTAAGTTGTTGATATTGAGCTCTAGCACTGTTGCTTCCATAAATTATTTTCCTTTACTCTCATCTGGTTGGATTTTCTTTTTTTTCTCTTGACGTTCTACCATCCACGCAATCTCATCAAAAGTCGGTTTCTCAAAGTTTTGAAAATAGTATTCTATCGAAATATAATCTTGAATCTTATGAGGGCAAAAGACTCCGTCACATACTGCGAGCTCTTCACGTAATCTACTACTTTAGAGTACTCCACTACACCCTTGATGAACGCTACCACTTTAAGGTGTTCCGGATGCACAGCATACTCCTGCAAACCCTCTTTATCGGAAAAAGTCGTCACGATACCGAGATCCATCGCACGTTCTTCATCTGCGAAGTTCACGCCGACTTCCATACTCTGTAGTGTGGGTACTCTGCCCATCAAGTTCTCCAACATCTCTTTCGCCTGTTCAATATTGGCTGTTTTATGTTCTTCTTTAAACTTGAACATTACAATATGCACTACCATCTTTTACCTTCATCTTTAATTTTTGTGATTATAACCAAATTATGGTAGAATTCGCCAAAATCACTACAGCTCAATGGAGTAAACTATATGACAGAACTTGATTATTACGAAGTACTTGAGGTGAGCAAGGAGTGTAGCGGTGCGGAACTGAAAAAATCCTACCGTAAACTTGCGATGAAGTATCACCCTGATCGTAATCCGGACGATAAAGAAGCAGAAGAGAAATTCAAACAGATCAACGAAGCGTATCAGATACTAAGCGATGATGAGAAGAGAGCGATCTACGACCGTTACGGTAAAGCGGGACTCGAAGGCCAAGGTATGGGCGGCGGCTTCGGCGGTGCAAATATGGATGATATCATGGATATCTTCAACTCTATGTTCGGAGGCGGCGGCGGTTTCGGCGGTTTTGGACAAACCAGACGTGACCCTAGCCAAAAATATGCGCTCGATTTTGAGATAGAAGTACCGCTTAAATTTAATGAAGCGGTGTTCGGTTGTGAAAAAAAGATCGATATTACCTACAAAGTACCTTGTGAAGAGTGTGACGGCACCGGGGCGAAAGACGGCAAGCTCGAGACCTGTGACTACTGTGGTGGCCAGGGTCAGGTTGTCATGCGCCAGGGACGTATGCAGTTTGCACAAACCTGTCCAAAGTGTCATGGTGAAGGGCAAAAAGCTACGGAGAAGTGTCCAAGCTGTAGCGGTAAAGGATACAAGACCGAAGAGGAGACGATCACCATTAACATTCCGGCAGGTGTAGACTCCGGGAACCGCCTGAGAGCACAGGGGCATGGAAACCTGGCTAAAAACGGCAGACGCGGAGACCTCTACCTGACATTTATCGTAGAAGAGGATGAGAACTTTATCCGTAACGGAAACGATATCTATATCGAAGTACCGGTTTTCTTCACGCAAGCGATCCTGGGAGAGACCATCACGATCCCTACACTGGATGGAGAGACGGAACTTGAACTGAAACAGGGGACAAAAGACAAAGAACAGTTCATTTTCGAAGATGAAGGTGTTGCTGATGTACACAGCGGGCGCAAAGGTCGCTTGATCGCCCAGATCAAAATGGTTCTGCCTAAAAAGATCAATGACGAACAGCGTGAGCTGCTTGAAAAACTTCAGGAGAGCTACGGAGTGGAAAGCAGACCGCACAAGAGTACGTTCGAATCAGCATTTGATCGAGTGAAAAGCTGGTTTAACTAACCTCTTTTTGTAACATAAATTCTCTTGGCAGTGGCACCTGCAGAAGCAGTGCCATGGCATGCACAAAAAGATTCTCGCCCGGTGTAACGACACTGTCGACCTTCACCGAGTGCAACACCCCTTCAAAGATACGTTTTGCCACCCCGGGTTTCGCAAGTTCTATCTCTTTCATTGCACTTTCGAACATTTTATGAGAAATCGTATCTGAATAACGGTACTGTAATGCTCCTGCTCCGATCGTACGCATTACATCTGCATATGCTCTTCTCGCTGCCTCTTCGCTCTCATACTGATCATGCATGAGCATGGAAAAAACGATTTCCAACTCATTTTTGATGGCACCGATATGAGTATGTTTCAGTTTTTTAGGAACCTTGCGTTCTCCAAAATAGATCTGGAGATTTCTGCGTATCATGTACATCAGGCTCCACTCATACATCGAAACTTTTTGATCTATATCCACAAATGTCTGCATCAAGGTATCAAAAGTACGATACTGTTCTACGGAGAGTCCCTTTAAACTGTACAGTGCCAAGGAGATAATGAGCAGTGCCTCTTTTTGGTAAACCTCCACGCCTTTTGAAACCAGGCTTGCAAACTCAAGCAGCAGATAAGGGCTATGCTCTTTGAGAGATGCAAAGTGTGCCTCTCTGTAACCCTCTTCATAAAAAAGTGCCAGGATGGCTGCCTGTGCACCTAGCGGATCGTTGAGCTTCTCTCGTACCTCTTGATCCAGTTTCTCCACGCTCTCATGTGCATGTTTTACCTCATCTTCTTCCATCGTTCCTACACTGGCTAATGCTGCTGCTGTTACAGCACCCTGGATAAATCGCTCCTGTTTCGCTTTATGCTCCTCTTTTTCACCAAAAACAACTTTCTTTTCAGATGTTTCATATTCGGGGATTCGTCCATCCCATTTGCGATCTATCCTATGGATACGCTCTTTAAGAGGCGGATGTGTAGCAAAGAGCGAACTAACTCCCTGTGCAAAATAGAAGTGCGCATAGCTCTTTGCCGAGGGGCTGTCGATACCGGAGTGATAATAGAGTATCTTTTTGAGTGCACCTGCGATCCCGGCCGGGTACCTTGTATACTGTACTGCCGTAGCATCTGCAAGATATTCCCGACTCCTGCTTACTGAGGCCTTGATCAATGAAGCGAAGAATACACCGATATACCCTATCGCCAAAAGACCGAAGCCCAGTATGATCACTGCACCCCCTCCACCTTTTCTGGTGCGGGAGCTGCTGAATCTCAGATGCCGCACAAGAAACTCACCGATCATCGCAATAAGCGTCACACCATAGAGGGTAGCAGCAAGATTCATATTGAGCCGCATATCTCCGTTGAAGATATGACTGAACTCATGGGCGATCACTCCCTGAAGCTCATTGCGGTCGAGTTTCTCTACGGCCCCCTTGGTAATGCCTATCACCGCATCATCTATCGTCAAACCTGCTGCAAAAGCATTGATGCTGCTCTCTTCAAGCATATAGACTGTCGGTGTCAAGATACCCGAAGCGATCGACATCTCTTCTACAACGTTCAGGAGCCTCTTTTCTGCCTCATTGGCACTATTGGGACTGAGTTTTCTTCCTCCTAATGCTTCTGCTACGTTTTTTCCCCCTTTTGAAAGCTGTATATATTCATAGAGTGCTCCCAGTCCTACAAGCATAAAAATGACCACGCTCACATCCAAAAATATCGGGGAGTAAAAATATTTTTCAAAAGAGAAAGGTGCACCGTCATCCGAAATATAGTGAAAGTAAAACCAGCTGACAAAAGTGGTCGTTACCAGGATCAGACCGGCCACAGAAAGTATAAATAACACCACAAGTCGCCCGGTCTTCTTTCTGGCCCTCTCCTGTGCTTCAAAAAAGTTCATTACGTTTCCTTACAGCGACGTGCCGGGAACTTGCTGTATCGCTTTGGCATCCTCAAACTCCAGCATAGAGGCATCCTGATCAAATCCGAAACGATCGGCAATCATATTCTGGGGAAAAGACTGACGGTATGCATTGAAA
This sequence comes from Sulfurovum sp. MH2-6, assembly GCF_058374785.1. Taxonomy (NCBI): domain Bacteria; kingdom Pseudomonadati; phylum Campylobacterota; class Epsilonproteobacteria; order Campylobacterales; family Sulfurovaceae; genus Sulfurovum; species Sulfurovum sp. MH2-6. Next base: position 543,279 of record NZ_CM178170.1, on the reverse strand, counting down.
CTGTAGACAAAATCATTGAATGCCTGCCGTGCAAAGGCGATACGGTTCTCTGTCGTTCCAAGCTCTTCCATCAGCCGAGAAACATTCTCATTGGCTTTTAGCTCCGGATAATCCTCCATAAGCACTTGTATACTGCCAAGACGGTTGACCAGCTGCTGCTCTTTATGGGAGAGTCTCTTGATATCTTGGGCATGGTTGACCACCTCTTTGATATGCGACAGTGCCATGCTTGCTTCATTACGTGCTTTGATCACAGCCTCAAGTGTCTCCTGCTCATACTTCATGTATCCCTTGACTGACTGGGTTAGGGCCGGAATGAGATCATACCGTCTTTTGAGCTGCACCTGTATCTGTGCAAACCCATTTTCGATCCGGTTTTTTCTAACCACCAAGGTATTGTAAATCGTGATCAGATAAAGTACTGTGATAGTCAGCACGGCCAACAAGATATATCCCATTTTCTCTTCCCTTATGACTAATCTATTTATCTTTTTTGTTTTCTAACAAAGCGGGGGCTTCTCCTCCCTGCTCTTTAAGAAGCTTTACCAGCTCTTTTTTGACATTCTTGTCTGTCTTTTCATCCACTACGATATCCAGCATCTTCGTAATTTTTTCATGATGCTGTTGGCTGGCCTGCATGAACTCCTCATGCCTCAAAGTCTCTTCATGCATTTTTGCCTCTTGGGCTTTGTTCTTTCTGTGAATCCATAACAAAAGAAGCAGTACGAGCAGTACTAGCAACGTACCGACGATCAACACTGTTTGGTAAAATCTATTCTGGTTATCCTGGTTTGACAAGAGTCTTTTCTCCTGAGCCATAGTAAGCGCTTTTTCCTGCTCGAGCTTCATACTCTGCAACTCTTTTTCATACGCTAGTTTACTCTCCTGCAGGGCAGCTGCCTCTTGTGCTTTTACTTTTGACTGCTCCAGCTCCAGGCTTTTCAGCTGCTGTACCTTCTCTGCTTCGATCTTTGCCAGAGTGACCTGGTTGGCACCTATCAACTTTTGAAGTTCCAGAGTTTCATTCACCTCTTTATACTTCTTCTGGTTAGATACCCCGGTCTCCTCTTTTTTTGTCGTATCATTCATCAGATGTGCTTTGGAAACATTACCCTGTTCACACCCGTATAATAACACCAACACCAATGCTATAAAAAAATATCTGATCTTCAAGTTCTTCCTTGCAAACTGTTTTCACTATTTTAACCAATTTTTCGTTAGCGTATAAAAAAGGACTATTTCCATTTAAGTTTAATAGCGTTACAATGGATTAATAATAATTATTTTATTTAATAAGATTGAAAGGATCCAAGATGGCAAAAAGAGGTAATTCGATTATCAAAGGGGTAGAGATCAGTGAGATCATCACGCTGCTTAACAAAGCCTATGCAGATGAGTGGCTAGCCTACTATCAATACTTTATAGAAGGAAAAGTGGTCAAAGGTATCATGAAAGACGCGGCTATCGCTGAACTGACACAACATGCTGCCGATGAACTAAGGCATGCCAATATGGTTGCAGACCGTATCCTGCAGCTTGGCGGCACCCCTCTGCTTTCACCGCAAAACTGGTTCACGCATACCAACTGCGGTTATGAAACACCAACTGATTTTGATGTGGTTGCCATTCTTGAAGATGCCATAAAAGGAGAACAGTGTGCTATCTCAGTCTATTCAGAACTTGCTGAGTTGACCAAGGATAAGGATATCGTCACTTATAATATCGTCTCAGAGATCCTTGCAGATGAAGTAGAGCATGAAGAGGATCTTCAGGCACTGCATGATGATATCTCGGAGTTTGTAGAAAGTATCAAAGGTAAGCTCTAAAGGAGAGCGTGTGGAGACACTGACTCTGGAAGGTTTCCTTCCTGCCTTCTTTCTAACACTCTTTGCAGGTTTGTCAACGGTTTTAGGATCATTTTTAATTTTCTTCAGTAAAGAGAAAAATACAAAATTCCTCTCCATAGGACTTGGTTTTTCTGCAGGAGTGATGATCTATATCTCTTTTGTAGAGATACTTACAGAGTCTCAAAGTGCTTTTGCTCACTATTATGGAACTTTACCGGGAGAAACTCTGGGCCTTGCAGCCTTTTTCATAGGGATAGGGGTTACCTTTATCATTGATCAGATCATCCCTGACAAGGTCAATCCACACCATGCATTGGAATATGGTGAAGATCATATCTCTACGGTCAATGCACAGTTCAGCCTACTCTCCAGAGTAGGACTCTTTACCGCAATTGCCATTTCTATACATAATTTTCCAGAAGGGTTTGCAACGTTTGTCATGGCATTGGAAGATAGAAATACAGGGATGGCTATCGCCTTTGCCATCGCTATACACAATATACCGGAGGGATTAGCCGTTGCTCTGCCAATCTACTATGCAACAAACAGTAAAAAGAGAGCATTTTTCTTTGCATTGGCCTCAGGTCTGACCGAACCCCTCGGAGCCGTCTTAGGCTATATGGTGCTAGCTCCCCTGATGGGTGATCTCACACTGGGTATCTCTTTTGGTATTGTAGCCGGTATTATGATCTATATCTCGTTTGATGAACTGCTTCCATCATCGAGGCGCTATGGGAATGACCACACAGCACTTGGCGGAGTAGTGGCGGGGATGTTTGTAATGGCCCTCAGCCTTGTGCTCTTTCAGATTTAGTGCCAAACGCTTTGGCTCTTTCTATGGAGTGCCGCCTTCACCTCGTTGATCAATGATTCTGCCTCCTTGCCGAAGACAAATGTTCCCTTGAAACGTTTTTCTGTATTTTCTATATAGTCTCGGAGTGCTTCTTTTTCATTTTCAGTCACAGGCGCTTTAAAAAGATACTGCATCGCACTCTCTTGCATTTCACTTTTACGTTCTGTCTCTATGTAGATTTTGCTTGAGAGGAGTTTGAGCGCTCCATTTCCATCTACAGTGTATCTTTTGATACGGGCACCATAAGGGGCATCGGAGTTTCCCCGTCTGTCCCAGCGGGTATAAAATGTAATCATGGAGCCATTGATTTCATAACTCCCCTCTTCTATACTTCTCTCGTGACAGGCTCCCGTTGTGTCATCCAGAGTAAAAGATAAAAGCTCCGCCGCTTCTCCATCTCCTCTCTCCTGGTAAAGCCTCAATACCTTACCTTTGCTGTCGTAGATATGGTATGACTCAGTTTTGATCATAAAATGCTGATCAGAAAGCGTAAATCCGGTTAAGAGCTCTTCACTCATCGCCAAGGTGAGCGTCAACAGAGAAAGAATGAGCGTTCTAAACATAGTTACCTTCTATACTTATAGGAGAATTACTGTACCTTTTGGTGCAGTATCACTTTGGATGCAGAGGCAGCCAATGTTGCATCATCTTTCGTTGCATCGTATGCGATCACGTAGACTTCATCACCGCTTTGCAGATAGTTATGCTCGCCAAACTCGGCATACGCTGTTGCACCTATAGATATCAAAGCTTGTGATGGGTAATGACACCTCTTGAGATGCTCTGCGATATTTTCCAAAGGACCGAAATCCTTCTGGTGATTCATCTTCTCTATCAGCCAGTTTTTGAGCTTCGTATAAAAATAGCTGTAACCGGGCAATGGAGCATCCACACCATACTCATGCAGTACACCGTCACGTTTTACAAAGGAGCAAAGATGGTATCTGTCCATTACACCCCCCTCTTCAAACCTGTCGATATCGATCCACTTGTCTCCGATCCCTTTGGAGTTTGGACCCCAGCTTTTCTTTTCTGATATTTTTTTCGCCCCCTCTTTACGGATGGTACAGTCATTAAATACCGTAAATCTTTCAGCGATCAGATCCACTACTTCGTGGTTATCACCGTAAACAATCTCAAACTGAACTCCGATCTCAGGCTCTACTTGTGCATTGGCCTCATACTCCGGCAATGTCAACTCACTCGTAGCAACAGAATAGATACCTAAAAAAGAGTCACTGCCAGGAAGATAAAAAGGGAAAATACCTTTAGGTGCCTCAGGCTCTTCTGTCTGCACCTCTTTAAAATCTTCAAGCTCGCCTGCCTGCTCAAGATGGTGTGCAAAGTTCCCTGCTACACCCAGGCCTATCATCTCATCAACTCTCATCGTCTCTCTTTTTTGAGCACATTATATCATGTTGTCACTGGCAGAGTACACAAAGAGTACACAGCCGGAGTCTATACTAGATAAAACATAGAAAAAGGAGATAGCATGGCAGCTGATGATCATAAAAAGAAAGATAATAAAAATATCATTTTCGTATCAGTATTTATCGGTGCAATGTTGATTTGGATGCTGGGTACTGTCATTTACGTGACAAACAATGTAGCAAACTGTTCCAGTGCAAAAAAATTGGATAACGCGTGTTAGAATAATATGATTTTTAAATAGCGTGAAGATATATACAGAAAAAGGTTACCCAAAAAACGGGTAACCGAAAATAATTAAGCACCCGCCACAGCGTCTTTAAGCGTTTTACCGATTTTGAATTTTGGTGCAGTATGTGCAGGTTTTGTATAGGTTTTATCTGTACCAGGTACTTTACCAGATTTTTCAGCTACATCTACTGTTGAGAATGTTCCGAAACCAACAAGAGAAACGCTCTCTTTCTTTACCAGTGCCTCTGTTACAGAATCAATAAATGCTTTTACGGCTCTCTCTGCTGCCGCTTTGCTCTCAAATTCACCATTCTTCTGTACCAACTCTACAAATTCAGCTTTTGTCATGCTTCTTCCTTTAATATAAGATGTAAATCATTATATCACATTTTATTCTTAAAAATTGCTAAATAACTCCTAAAATGCCCTAAATAAGGGTGTTTCAGGGGATTTTAACGTTTTTTTCTCTTTCGATAAGGCACTTTTTATAAAATTTGGCTTTATATAGCTAATTAAAAAATCCTAATAATATGTAACTTATATAGTCTAAATCCTTCTCTATGCCTAGCGGGTTTTTCATTGGGATAGATTCATCCTATTCAAACCTGCGTTTGAGTTCAGCACTTAACTACAGGGGAATCATAGATTGAAAATAGTAATTGTTTACCTAAGCTGTCATCACAAGAGAAGTGTTGCTTTTAAAGTTAAAATAGAAAAATGAAATTGAATCAAGAAGTATAAAATGGTACGATCAAAGGGATTTATCACTTTAACAAATTCTCACAATGCCCTGCCTTAGGGCATCCATGATTTTAAAAGTTAGCTGTTGGCAAACAATTGACCTACAAATCTGGCAGACTCTGCCAAAATTCATTCCTAATTTCTTTCTTAATAAAAAGATATTTTAAGATATTATCTGTCATTAAACTTTCAGGGGAGAATCATGAAAAAAATTATTTTAGCTTTTTTAAGTCTGTTTATCTTGACTGCATGTGGTGAACAACCACCACTAGCAAACAAAGATATCTTTATTAAGAAAATGACTAAAAATAATTTATATAAAAAAGGTGAATTCTTAAGTGTATATCGTTGTTTAACCGCATCTGCTCCTCTAGGAGAAAGTCAAGCTGTATTTCATTATGCAACTTGTGCTATTACAGATAAACAAGTTATTATTTTTAATAACGATAAAGATTATTTAGAAAATCATGGGAAGAAGCTTACTTATTTGAACTTAAATGATATTGAGGGTGTTGACTATTACGAATTTGGCTTAGGAGGAAACCTACAGCTAAAAATAAATAATAAAATTTTAATCATAGGTACTTATCATAAAGAAACTGACTTAAAAAATTTAAATATATTAAAAACACATGGAGTAAAAAGTTTTAAAGCAACATATCTTATTCATAATTATTGAAGCATCTACAAAAGTAAATTAGAAACAAGATTATAATCTTGTTTCTTGGTAATACTAGGTTTAGTTAATATTGTGTTTTAGCAGGACATTGACTTCGTTGTCCTTTGAGCCATAATTTAAGTTCATTAGCCCAAGTTTCACCCTTCTCTGACAAATAAGGCTCTTCATAAATTGATCTAATTGAAGAAGTCACAACAATTACTGATTTACAGTGTTTATTTCCAGGTTTAATCTGATAATATTTGTTATATGTTGTTTTATTATTTACATTATCACTTGTAAGAGTAAGAATTGTATGTTTGGACCTATCCGCTTCATAAAGATTTGTAAAACTATAATTATATGCTGCAGCTCCATACCCTACACCACTAGCACTATAATCATAACATTCATCTATGTTTTTTAAGAGTATATTATAAGTTTCTTTAACAGACTTATCTGAGCAAACTTCGTCTTTAAAACCTTTTGTTAATAAATCTTCTTTTGTATGCAATGTAGGCCCCATACATCCTACTAACCCTAAACTAAAAACAGCTATTATGACTTTTTTCAAGAAATCCCCTTTTTATACAATAATGAAAATATGTTATCAATCATTGGCTGAAGATTAAATAAGTACAAAAATGAATAGTTAAAGAAGAAATGATTTAATGTATATCAGAGTTAAAATTTTAAATATGATTGAAGTCCCATGAAATGGGTGTTTAATGGTGCGATCGGAGGGATTTGAACCCTCACACCACGAAGGCACTACCCCCTCAAGATAGCGTGTCTACCGTTCCACCACGATCGCGTGTGTTTGTGTGGACGGGATTATACCCGCCCGAAACTTAAAGATTGCTTAAAATTCCTATTATAGGAATGGGTTAGCGTAAAGAGCGATAAGTGCAATAACAAGTGTATAGATAACTTGTGCTTCGATCATCGCAAGAGCAATGAACATTGTAGTCATTAGTTTACCACCAAGACCTGGGTTTCTAGCTGTACCAGCGATTGTTGCAGCAGCAGTGTGACCCATACCGATAGCACCACCAAGAGCAGCAAGACCAAGACCAACACCAGCAGCTACTACTGAGTAAGCTTGGATCATAGATTCACCTTCACCTGCGAATGCAGCTGCACCAAGTGCCATGAAAAGTACAAAAATCTTTTTCATTATAATTCCTTCAAAATTTGGTTGATTTTAAGTCTCTACGACTGTCTTCCAAAGTCCGTTCGGCTAGCGTAAACAGTATCTCTACTGCCAACAGCCACATAAATGCAAACTGTTTCCCTACTTATCACTTCGTAATAACGGCGTAATTTTATCTAAAAGTAGATTATACTTTGCTTCGCTATCCCAAATATTCCGGTGTAGCGAGCTCTACTTTTTTGCCTTTTTGCTCCAGTACCACCACTTCGATCGGATCACCCTCATTGTAACGCTCTGCCAGGTTATCTACTCGCCCTTTCGAGACTTTGGAGATATGAAGCAGCGCATCGAAACCGTCAGGCATCTCGACGAACATACCAAAGTCTACGATCTTTTTGATCTTACCTGTGTATTGTTTGTTGATCTCGTACTGCATCTGTTTCGGTACAGGTTTTGATGCAATTGTTTCAATATGGTCTCTGGCAGCGGCTACTTTGCTGTCATCCTCACCGCTGACTTTTACACCACCGACCTCTCTGTCCAGGTCAATGCTTACATCAAATTTTTCAATGATCTCACGGATCGTTGCTCCTGCTTTACCTATGATATCAACGATACGGCTTGGGTCAATCGTAAAATGCTCAATGGTTGGGAGTGCCTCGCTTGGTTTCATCTCCTCTTCTGCTTTTTCCATAAGCGCCAAGATATGTAAACGTCCTTTTTTTGCTTGTGCCAGTGCATCTTTGAGAATGTGGAACTCTAACCCACCCAGTTTGATATCCATCTGCATCGCAGTAACTCCGTCACGTGTTCCCGTGATCTTGAAATCCATATCACCATCATGGTCTTCAAGGCCCATAATATCAGTCAGAACGGCATACTTCTCACCCTCAGTGACAAGTCCCATCGCCACACCCGCAACAAGCTTTTGTGTCTCTACTCCCGCTGCTCTTAGTGCCAATGAACCTCCACATACAGTAGCCATAGAGGAGGAACCGTTACTCTCAAGTATCTCAGAGACTAATCTGATAGTACCCTCTCTGCGGATATCAATGGTAGGCTCCAGTGCACGTTTAGCAAGATTACCGTGACCTAGTTCACGTCTTCCCGGCGCACTTGCAGGTTTCGCTTCACCTACTGAGTATCCAGGGAAGTTATAGTGCACCATAAAGGACTCTGAAAGTGAACTTTTTTCAGTGATGAGTTCATACATCTGTGCATCTTTATCCGTCCCCAGTGTTGCGCTCACAAGTGCCTGTGTTTGTCCTCTTGTAAAGAGACATGAACCATGCACAGAAGGCAGGATATTGGTCTCGATATCAATAGGGCGCACCTCATCAAGCGCTCTACCGTCTGCACGGATATTTTTATCCAGGATCAATGCTCTCACGATAGTTCTCTTGTAGGATTCTAGTACATTGCTTACCAATTCCTTCTCCAGTACTACACCCTCTGCCGCTTTCGCTTCCATGATCGCTGCACGTACCTTCTTGAGTGCCGTACTTCTTTCACTTTTTGCCATAGACTGTACGGCTTCTTCCACGGCCTCTTTGTAATTTGCTGCGATATAGTCATAGAGTTCACTGTCCACTTTTGTATCAAACAGCTCCAATACAAGTGCTTCTCTGCTTACCGGTGCAAAGACATCTTCGTATGCTTCAGAAGCCTTCGAAATCGCTTTTTGTGCCACCTCGATTGCTTCAAGCAGTGCATCCTCATCCAACTCATTACATTCGTGATGTTCAAGTATCAATGGTACTTCTGCCATCGTAGGAGCAACCACATCATCAATGATCTCTTGCGCAACAGTACGCATCTCTATCATCAAGACATCTTCACCTGAACCGACAACAAAGAGATCTAGTGTACTCTCTGCCTGCTCTGAGAGTGTCGGGTTGACGACTATTTCTCCGTCTATCTTCGATAAACGGACTGCTGCAACGGCTTGTGAAACCGGTGTATCTGATACAAAAAGCGCGGCAGATGCAGCATGTAAAGCCGCCACCTGCATATCTACTTCGCTGTCACTGCTCAAAACGGTCACGGTGATAACTACCGGATAACGGAATCCTTTGGGGAAAAGCGGACGAAGAGATCTGTCAATAATACGGGATGTAAGTGTCTCAAAATCACCGGGTTTTGTTTCTCTTTTGATAAAGCCGCCCGGTATCTTTGCTGCGGCATAACTCTTTTCGATATACTGCACCGTCATAGGAAGGAAATCCTCATCTACAGGTGTTTCATCGATAGCAACAGTTGCCAGAAGAACGGCTTTCCCCTGTCGGTATAGTACTGCACCTGAAGCCTGTTTAGCTACTTTGTTAAATTCGTATTTCTCTTCTAAGTTGTTGATATTGAGCTCTAGCACTGTTGCTTCCATAAATTATTTTCCTTTACTCTCATCTGGTTGGATTTTCTTTTTTTTCTCTTGACGTTCTACCATCCACGCAATCTCATCAAAAGTCGGTTTCTCAAAGTTTTGAAAATAGTATTCTATCGAAATATAATCTTGAATCTTATGAGGGCAAAAGACTCCGTCACATACTGCGATCAGATTTTCATACACAGACTGATCCAAAATAGGCGTTGCGATATAGATATTTTTTGCCTCTCTTGCGATGGTCGACTTCAGTGCGACCATCATCGTAAGGCCTGTTTCGATACACTCATCCACTAACAGGACATACTTCCCTTTCAAGGAGACGAGGTCTTTTCCTTTTCGATACTTATAGACATAAGAGAGTACCTCTTCGTCATATTTACGACTTGCCTCTGCATAGACAAAATCCACAGAGATATCAAAGGCATCGATCAAGGCTTTATGCATCACCACCTCTTCTGTCTCAGAGATCATTGCAATCGGTAATGCGGGGTTGTTGGGTGCACTAATGGCTTCTGTAAGCAAAATATCCATCTGTGCATTCAGCGCTGTCGCAACCTTATCCGCAAAGTACACCCCTCCTTCACTGATCCCTATCACAACTGTTTCATTACTGCGAAGCAATTCCGTAGGCAATGTATCTATCAATTGTTCTGCAGCATTCTGACGATCACTAAAATAGAAACAATCAAGGTCTAAATCGTTGGACATAGTCTACTCCCGGATACTGTTTTTTGATCTCATCCTCATCAAAAGTATAACGAAAATCCTCTATATACTTCATCAATAACTTATAGGAGCGATTGATCTGTTCCATTTTCGATGCATCTCCCCCTTTGTCGGGATGGTGTTTTTGTGCAAGAAAACGGTACTGCTTTTTGATATCCGTCTTGGTGATCAGTTTGGGTAACCCCAGTGTCTCCAACGCTGTTTCTATCTCTTCAATAGGACTTAACATCTCTTCTTACCTTGCCCCTATCGTTGCAAATGGGATAAAATTAAACTGTACACCCAGACTGGTCTCTTCTCTTGAACCTGTAGGCAGCGGTGTAATATCCTGAAGTACCGACAATTCCATTGACCAACACTCAACGGCATAGTTGCCTCCTATTCTCCACTGTGTACTTGAACCTTCATCTATATCATAGGATAAACCGCCATGAATCTTTACTTTAGGTGTCACCTGGTAGTTAAAATTAAAGTTGATATCATTGGCCGGAATAAAAACAGTCTTGTCATCAGGCAGTTTTTGCTTATAGGTGTGCCCCAATGTAAAATTATACGCTTGCCCTGTAAGCGATATACGGTTGGACGATTCACGTACTTTATTAAACTCATACGAATAGACGATATCGGTATAAAACTGCCAACTCTTCCAGTTATACTGCATCTCGTTACTTATATCTCCGAGCTTATAGCTTCGATTGAGATAATATTGTTGGGAAAGACGCTGAAAGAACGTTAAATGCATCGCTTCATCGTAAAAATATTGACTTAGGGTCAGTGCATAATGCTCTTCTGGCAACCCAACGGCAAACAACTCTTTTTGATCCTCTTCAAGCTGATCAAAATCTACGGGATCCTGTTGTTCATTCCCCGGTTTGATATATTCCAAGGCCGGTTGCAGCACATGGATAAAACGATCGTATTTTTTTGTCAGATCAGTAAAGAGTTTTGCTTTATGGATATTACTGTAGTATTCAAATTGATCAACGGTAAACTCACCGTTGCCAAAGAAGAACTTACTGTAGTAGAACTCTTCACCCAGTGACAGATTCAGGTAGTCATCAAAAAAAGAGGCCGTATACTCCAATGGTATCTTCGTATCAAGCTGTTTCAGGGTAATGCTTTTTTTTCTATCGAAATTATTGAGATGCATATCCACACTATAGGTAAGATTATCCCATATGATATGGTCCAGATATTTATGCAACTGTACAGAGGGAAGTACCTGAAGGGTATGATCATTATTCTCTTCCCTCGTATCAATAAAATATTTCGTATTGATACCTGTATAAAAATCCTCATTAGAGACAAAATAGTTCACTCTTGATTCTTGTAGAGGATTACGGCCAAAACTGGTAAATTTAGTTTTTTGCAGGTTGATATAATCAATATCATTTAAAAGTATAGCATTGATATAGAGACCGTCATTCCACCCCTGAAGCGAACTGTTTGACAGGAACTGTGAAGCATCATAGTAGAGCTCAAAACCATAATGTTCTCTATCTTTATTCTCTTCTCTTTCTTGATACTCCTTACTGTCCAGGAAGTATCCAGCCCGTATCTTTCCCGAAGAGTAAGCGGAATCAACAAAACGGAATGTACTGTAGATTCCTACACTTCTGTCTGTTCTGATCTGAGGATTAAACTCCATATCCATACTCGGAGAGATAGCCCAAAATACAGGTTGTTCGTAGAGAAAGCCCTCATCTCCTGTATAACCGAAAAGGGGGAACAGGAGTCCGGAACTGCGCTTTCTGTCTGTATTGAAAGAGAGATAAGGGGTATAGAGTATAGGTGTATCCAAAAAGTACACTTTGGCATCATAGACTTTCATCTCGCTTGTATTGCTGTCGTATTGAGAACGCTCAAAATGTATTTTCCATAACGGATCATTGATATCACAGCTTGAGATCATACTGCTGCCAAGTGTATAATTTCCCTCTTTTTTCTGGGCTGTGTCCGACATAAGCCATACATCATTTTTATCTATCAGAAAAAGGTCATCAAACACTACTTCGCTGTTTTGTGTGTTAATCTCCAGATGTTTGCTTTTTTGCTTGCTCCCCTCATGAGAGATCATCTCGATATCACCATCCAGTATCAACAGGTTGGTCTTTCTATCATAGGTGGCAGATTTCGCTTTGATTGCCGAGTCTTTAAAGTAGACCAGTACACCGCCGCTTGCATGTACAGTCTCCTTGGTACTCTCCATCTCTCTGGTCAGTACCTCTATCTTCTGTGACGCTGGGTTCGCATAGAGTATCTCTCCTCCCAGCACCACAGACAGCAGAAAACACGGTAAATATTTACGCATCAACTACAACACAGTTTGAAAATTTGTCATGGAAGGTTTGTCTCAACGGGACAAAAAATGCCATCAGGAACCCAAGATAGAAAACAAGTTCACTTGGAATACGAAGCACTCCACGGTAAAGTGCCGTCATAAATGAAGGTTTTTCATAATTTTCCAGGGAGATCACCCTGATCTTCATCATATACTTCCCAAGTGTCATACCGTTTTGCCATACAAGCACCGTATGGTAGAGTACTTTCAGCGTCAAAAGCCATACGATATTGGCTGAAACAAACTGGTTCATAGCCTCCAGAAGCAGTGCTGACTGGGATTGCTGTTCTACCGGAACGGCTTGCAACACTGCCATCATCTGATCATAAAAAATGACCATAAAAAAGAGTGAAACGATGATGTCATCGATCACAAATGAGACTACTCTCTTTTGTGGTGTAGCAATAGAGAGAGAGTTTTGCTCATCCATAACCTCTCCTACAGTGCCTGGTATGCAATATCCGTACGGCACTGCTTACCGGCAAAGTGTACCTGTCCTACAAGCATATAGGCTCTTTGCTGTGCCTCTTTGATACTCTCTCCGATTCCGACACAGACAAGTACCCTGCCGCCTGTCGCATAGAGCTTGCCGTCTTCACCCCGGCTTACCCCGGCAAAAGAGATGTGTGCATTCTCATTGATCTCTTCATGATAGATATCATCGATGATGATCTCGGCAGGCTCAGAGCTCTTATATGGATAATCCTTGCTGGCCATCACCACACCTACAGCATACTTGTCATGGAATTCGATCTTTGCATTGGCCAAGTCACCTATTGCTGCCTTGTAGAAAAGCTCGCTGGCAGGAGACTTAAGAAGCGGCATCAGCTCCTCACACTCCGGGTCACCGAAACGTACATTGTACTCCAGGATGATCGGATCACCGTTAACCACCATCACACCGATAAAGAGAACACCCGTAAACGGCATTCCCTCTTCCTGCATTCCTTTGAGGGTCGGTTTGATCACCCGGTCATCAAGCTTTGCATAGATATCATCATTGACAAGCGGTGTCGGCGCATACGCACCCATACCACCGGTATTCGGCCCTTCATCATTGTTAAGCAGTCTTTTATGATCCTGTGCAGCAGGAAGTACGACATAATCTTTCCCGTCACAGATAGCAAAAACTGAAAGCTCATACCCGTCAAGGAACTCTTCCACTACGATCGATGTCCCTGCATCACCAAAAGAGTTACCGCTGAGCATCTCTCCTGCAGCCTTTTTGGCCTCATCAAGGCTCTGGGCAATAATGACCCCTTTACCGCCACAGAGTCCATCCGCTTTTACAACGATAGGAGCCGTCATCGTGTTGATAAAATCATAGGCATCCTGAAGTGAATCGGTCTCTATATATTTTGCGGTAGGCACACCATGACGTGCAAGGAAATTCTTCATAAAGATCTTTGAACCCTCGAGCTGCGCCGCTTTTGCGCTCGGACCGAAGATAGTAAGATCACGCGCTTTAAATACATCTACGATACCGTCTACCAGCGGTGCTTCAGGTCCAACGATCGTAAGTTCCACCCTGTTCTTCTCTACAAAGTCTGCCAACGCATTGAAATCACTGATAGAAAGGTTCTCTCCCAGCTCATCTGTAGCACCGTTACCCGGTGCAAAGTAGATCTTCTCTACATTCTCATCTTTGCTCAGTGCCAGGCCAATAGAGTACTCTCTACCACCGCTACCTATGATCAATACGTCCATATCTTCTCCGAAAAGTAATTTTTTTGAAATTGTAAATACCCATCAGTGATACCCATTATGCTTAGGAAGTTTTTCAAATCTTTGAGGCGAATGATCTCTATTCATCCAAACATTTGAAAAGCTCCATGAGCATAAGAGTCATCCCTAACGAGACCCGGATGGCCGTTCTGTGTGAGTCGGCCCTAAAAAGCCAACGGTGTAGGAGAGAGCAGTTCTTTAGGAGGCAATTTCTCGCAGGGGAAACCCTACTCAGACGAAAATACCTGCACACCAAACTGCTACCTGTCCCACTAAGATTTAATGTTGGACCCCAAATACAGTGGTCGAACCATCTAGGTTAATATTATTATAGCAAATTTAGTGTAAAAGTAGGTTTTTACCCACGATGCACCACTCTACTACTACAGTAAACTTCTTGCTTTAGCTATACAGGATCGAATCAATGGTTCATCAGCCATAACATAATGCATATCAGGTTTGAGATGTCTCTTTGTTGCTTCTCCGATCACTACTGCACTATAGCTTTCATCCCACTCAAAACTCTGAAAAAAACAATGGATAGTTGAGGGTGAGGTAAAGATAATGATCGCTCCTTTTGAAGGCGCTTCCTCTTTAGGATAAACGGCACAGGAGGTTTTATAGATCACCTGTTCTTCTACCGCTACCCCTGCCCTCTCCAAATACCCTTTCGTATCAAATGAGACTTTTTCGGGACGTAGATAGAGAAGTTTTTTATCTTTAAAATAGGTAATGATATCCTGACTAAGTACTTCACCATAAAACGAGGGAGGAGAATAAATGACTCTCCCCCCTAAGGTCTCGATCTGCTTTTTGGTTGCAGAACCTATGGCGACGGTGGGATACTTTTTCCACTCCGAATCGATCGCTTCAGCACTCTTCACTGCCTGCTTGGAAGTGAACATCACCATATCACATGCATCAAAATCGATCTTGTCTGTGAGCAGAGAAAATGAGATCATAGGTAACGGGATCGTCCCTTCTGCGGATAGTGGTGAGAGCAGATAGATATCCCGCTTTGTCATCTAAGCGTTATCCTCTTTGTGGTGGTGCGTTACCAATGATGTTCCGTTCAGCATCGCCTCATTCATCGCTTCATCATCATAAGGGTCGAAGTGGGGAGTGATGATCCAGCGTTTTTTCTCGTCAAGCTCCATCATTTTCTCTTCCACCTCATCTGCAATACGGTGCGCTTCAAGCAGAAGCATATTGGGACGAAGTACCATATGAAACTCCACAAAGTTGGTCGTCCCGTCACTTCTTGTACGCAGCCAATGATAACTGGTGATCTGGGGATGCTTGGAGAGGATCTCACCGATAGCAGCAACGATCTCCCCATCCAGTGCTTTATCCAGCAGTATCTCTACCCCTTCTACAATGATCTCATAGGCAGAATAGATAATATAGAGGCCTATCGCCAAACCGATAATCGCATCGATCTCGTTATACCCGCTGATCCATACCAGTCCCAACGCTAAAAGTACCGCACCGTTTGACCAGAGATCCGTTTGATAATGCAGTGCATCTGCTTTGATCACCAGACTGTTCGTCTCCCGGGCGATCTTGAGCAGATATTTCACAAGTCCATAGGTAAGCCCGATAGAAAGAAGCATTGCGATGAATGAAGGTGCAAGCAGTGCCGTCTCTCCACCTTTTATGAGCTTCATCATCGCTTCGTAGATGATATAGAAACCTGACATCGTAATGACCGTCCCCTCTATGACCGCTGCAATCGCCTGCACTTTCCCTTTACCGTAATGATACTCCTCATCAGGATTCTCTTCGGATTTCTTAATGGCAAAAAAGTTCAGGACAGAGACCAGCATATCAAGTAGTGAATCTATCGCTGAGGCAAGTACTGCTACCGAACCGCTTGCAACCCCTATCAACAGTTTAATGACCAATAAAAGTGAAGCAACAGAAGTCGAGACAACCGTTGCTTTTTTCTGGGCAGACATCTTCATCTTATCTTTCTCCTCCTCTCTTTTTAACTTTCAATCCCGACCTTCCCTTCTGTTATGGCGAACAGACTATACAATAACCATTCTAGCATAATGGAAGTGTGAGTCAGATATAGGCTTGCGCCTCCGGATACTATATCTGCCAATCAATCTCAGAAATACCGTGGGACCTCAAGTAGTCATTTGTCCGCGAAAATGGCTTACTTCCGTAAAAGCCACGGTAGGCTGAAAGTGGTGAGGGGTGTGGACTTTTGATCACAAAGTGCCTCTCCTGGTCAATGGAAGCCCCCTTTTTTTGAGCATAATTTCCCCACAGGATAAAGACCACATGCTCACACTTTTCATTGATCATTTCGATCACGCTCCGGGTAAACATCTCCCACCCTTTCCCCTTGTGGGCATTTGACTTGCCTGCCTCTACGGTCAACACGTCATTGAGCAGTAAAACACCCTGCTTGGCCCACGGCTGCAGATAACCCGTATGCGAATTATCGATCCCCAGATCGTCATAGAGTTCCCGGTTGATATTCTGCAGTGATTTAGGCAAGGGCTTGACCTCCGGCATCACAGAAAAAGCAAGTCCGTGCGCATGTCCTGCTGTCGGATAGGGATCCTGTCCCAGTATCACTACCTTTACCTGATCAAGAGGCGTTGAATTGAGTGCATTGAACCAGAATGGCGTTTCCGGCAATATCTCTTTTTGCTCTGCCGTCTGCTCCTCAAGAAAGACTTTCAGCTCCTTCATATAGGGTTTGTCAAACTCTTCTGAGAGAGCTTTCTGCCAGGAGGGTTCAAGCGTGGTAGTATGCAGCATAAAAAGAGGCCTTTTTTTGTGCGTATTGTAACAAATTTACTGTTAGTAATGTGGGAGGGTTAAAAAGTATGTTCCCGCATCTTGGGGAACATACCGGAGATTAAAGTGCTTTGGCTGCGATCGCCGCGATACGTGAAGCAAACGCACCCTTGTCCTTCGGCTCCAGGCCTTCGGCAAGTTTTGCACTGTCAAGCAGGATCCATGACATATCTGCAAAGAGTGACGCATCACTTAGACTATCAAGCTTCTTGATCATCTCATGGTCAGGGTTGATCTCAAGGATCAGAGGAATCTCAGGCATCTCCTGTCCCATCTGTACAAACATGTGTGCCATACTTGCCATCGGATCAGAACTGTCTTTGAGCACACATGAAGGGCTTGAAGTAAGTCTTGTTGAGATCTTCACCTCTTTTACCTCATCACCAAGAACCTCTTTGATCTTCTCGGTCAATCCTTTGAACTCTTTACTGATCTCCTCTTTCTCCTCCTCACTCTTGGAGTCAGGTGCATCGATCGTAGTAATATCTTTCAGTGTCCACCCTTTGTACTGACCGATCATCGGTGTAACGATCTCATCCACCTCTTTATCATCAAGGATCAGTACCTCGATATTTGCTTTTTTATACGCTTCAAGCAGCGGAGAGTTTCTCAGTACCTGTTCATTCTCACCGATAATATAGTAGATCTCTTTCTTCTCACTATCTCCACGGCTGATATAGTCCTCAAAAGATACGAGTCCCTCTTCACCTGAACTCTTGTATCTTACGATATCAAGAAGCAGCTCTTTATTGGTATGGTCCGTAAAGATCCCCTCTTTGATCACTCTGTTATACTCTTCGGCAAATGTCATGGCATCTGCACCCTCAAGCTTTTTGATCGCCTGCAGGATCTTCTTCACCGAGTTCTGTTTGATATTTGCCATGACACGGTTCTCCTGAAGCAACTCACGCGAAACATTCAGCGGAAGGTCTTCAGAGTCGATCACACCTCTCACAAATCTTAGGTACGGAGGCAGCAGCTCTTTTTCATCATCAGTGATAAAGACACGTTTTACATAGAGTTTTACACCCGGCTCGTAATCTGCCCTATACATATCCATCGGTGCTTTTTTCGGGATATAAAAGAGTGTAGTGAACTCATTGGCACCCTCTACTTTGTTATGCAGATAGGTAAGCGGTTCTTCATCCCCGTGGTTGAGTGTTTTATAAAACTCGATATAGTCCTCTTTTTTAAGCTCGGACTTTGAAAGTGTCCAGAGTGCTGTTGCCGCATTGGCCTGCTCTGTCTTCTGTACCGTTTTGGTAACGGCATCCTCTCCCTCGCCCTCTCTCTCCTCTTCAGAGAAGTTCAGCATGATAGGGTAGGCGATATGGTTGGAGTATTTCTTGATCACCGCTTCGGTTCTCCACTTGTCAAGGAACTCTTTCTCATCCTCTTTCAGTTTGATATAGATGATCGTACCGTGTTCCTCTTTGGTGACCGGTTTTGTCTCATACTCGCCTGTACCGTCTGTAGAGAACATATAGGCCTGCTCTTCACCTGCTTTCTTGGAGATGACATCCACATGGTCAGAGACCATAAATACAGAGTAGAACCCTACCCCGAACTGTCCGATCAGGTTGCTGTCTTTTTTGGCATCACCGGTAAGTGACTCCATAAAAGCCTTTGTACCTGACTTCGCAATCGTACCGAGGTGGTTCATCAGGTCCTCTTCATTCATACCGATACCGTTATCCCCGATCGTCAAAGAGTTATCCTCTTTATCAAGCTTTACAAATATCTTACCGGCCCACTCGCTCTCTTGAAATTTCTCATCTGTGAGTCTAAGATAGTTGAACTTGTCGATCGCATCACTCGCATTGGAAATAAGCTCCCGCAAGAAGATCTCTTTGTTTGAATACAAAGAGTGTGTCATCAACTGAAGCAGTTGACCGATTTCTGTTTGAAACTGATGTTTAGCCATCTCTATTTCTCCTATGCATCTAGATTTAGTTTTCGCGATTATAATATATTTTCCAAACAATTTCAAGTTTTTTTGAAAGAAACTTTAGTCAATATGACTAAAGTATGAACCTTCTCTATTTCTGATATAATGAACCTATGAAAAAATTATACTTGATACGACATGCCAAATCAGATTGGAGTGACCTTTCAAAAAGTGATTTTGAAAGGGGTCTCAATAAACGGGGTAAGAGAAATATCGTCAGAATGGGCAATGCATTGGAAGAGATGGAGATCAAACCCGACCTTATCATCTCCAGCAGTGCCAAGCGTGCAAAAAAAACGGCAAAAGGTCTTGCCGAAATACTGGGTTATGACAATGACCTTATTTTGTTGGATACCCTCTATATGTGTGAACCGCAACAGTGGATAGAGACGATACAAAATATTCCGGAGAACTGTCACTCGGTATTTATCGTTGGACATAACCCTGAGATCACCGATGTGGCCAATATGCTCATCGATGATTATATCGATAATATCCCTACCATGGGAATTGCAGGTTTTGATATCTCAGACAAAAAATGGAAAACGTTTGAACGGGAAAATGCCAAACTGAAGTTTTTTATCTATCCAAAAATGTATACCTGAATTAACGCTATCATCAGGGCTTAACTATTTGTAACTCACCCTCTGATAGGCAAGCGCTTCGTTGATAAAGGGATCAAAGATCATCTCTATCTGCTCTACCCGATAACCAAGCGGATACCCGACACGTGATCCCTTTGCTGTACTCTCCAGGACATAGAACTTCTTTCCATCGATCCATACCCCCTTTTTATCCGCGATACGGGTATCGTCCAGAGGAGTGATCACAAAGATATGATGGGGTACCAGAACAAAGTAGGCTTCTTTACCCAATGCATGCAGCAGTGAGATCAACAGATTGCTCTTGTCATCACAGTCGCCATATCCGTTTTCTATCGTCTGTGTCGGTTTATGGGCACGAAAATGGTTTATCTGGTAGGGAATGGCAGTGACATAATCAAGAACCCGCTGCACTTCACACAGCTCGCTCCGGCACCCTTCCACTAACGACCTTGCCTTCTCTTCGATATAGGGTGAAGTGGTCACGCAGTTGGTATAGATCCCCTCACCCGTACCGATCTGACGCTTATCTACAATGATTGCCGCTTTGGCTACGATATAGACAAAAGCAATGGCAGCGATAGCAATGATAAGGAGTGAAAAGTTTCTGGATTTTATCGATTGTGACATAAGCGTATTTTAGCAGAAAACAGGAAGGTAAATTGAGTTTCTTTTCAGTTGGTGTTAGATTTGAGGGTTGTTGCGAAGGAGCTTGCTGCCAGAAAGTGACTGAGCGAACTCCTTCAAAGATGCTACCAAAAGAAGGCTTCCTCTTAGTTTGCTTTAGATTTGGATGTTGTGGAGAGGGAGCTTACAAGATGTAAGTGACCGAACCCACTCATCCAAAGATGAAGTAAAATAAGAGAGAAGACTATTCCCACTCGATCGTTGCAGGCGGTTTACTACTTATGTCGTAAACAACTCTATTGATCCCGTCGATCTCATTGATGATTCTTCTACTCATCCCTTCCAGGATATCATGCGGGATATGTGCGAAGGTTGCAGTCATACCGTCAACCGACTCTACCATACGGACACATACGGTATTGTCATAGGTTCTGTTGTCACCCATAACACCGACTGACTGTACGTTAAGCAGTACGGTAAATGCCTGCCATACTTTATCGTAGTACCCTGTCGCTTTTAGCTCTTCCTGCATGATCGCATCAGACTCTCTAAGCAGTCTCAATGCCTCTTCGTTCACCTCACCCATCACACGAATCGCAAGTCCCGGTCCGGGGAAAGGATGGCGTCCGATCATATCTTTTGGCAGACCAAGTTCAAGACCAAGCTTACGTACTTCATCCTTGAAGATCTCACGAAGCGGTTCTACCAGCTCAAATGTCATCCAGTCAGGCAGTCCCCCTACATTGTGGTGAGACTTGATCGTCTTTGACGGGCCTTTCACTGATACGGATTCGATCACGTCAGTGTAGAGTGTACCTTGAGCCAGGAAGCTTACATCTTGGTGCTTGGATGCCTCTTTGTCAAACACTTCGATAAACTTTTCGCCGATAGCTTTACGCTTGGTTTCAGGATCAGTTACACCTGCAAGTGCTGACATGAACTCCTCTTTGGCATCGATCGTGATAAGATCGATATCAAGCATTTTGAACATATTTTGTACCTGTACTGCCTCATCCTTACGCAGAAGCCCCTGATCGACAAATACACATACAAGCTGCTCTTTTGGGAGCGCTTCATGAAGGAGTGCAGCCACGACTGAACTGTCAACCCCTCCACTTACGCCACAAAGCACTTTTCTGTCACCCACCTGCTTACGGATATCATCGATCTTCTCTTTGGCAAATGAACCCATATTCCAAGTACTGTCACATCCACAGATATACTTGGCAAAGTTCTTAAGCATATGCGTACCCTCTACCGAGTGGTGTACCTCAGGGTGGTACTGGAATGCATAAATATTTCTACTCTCATCAGCGATTGCTGCATACGGAGAGTTCTCACTTGTACCGATAACTTTAAATCCTTCAGGAAGTCTTTCCGCTTTATCACCGTGACTCATCCATACGATTTCATTATCTGTGACACCATTGAAGATCGGACACTCGTTTTCAACGTGAAGTCTTGCTTTACCATACTCGTGATGATCAGCCGGGACTACCTCACCACCAAAGTGCTGGGTAATCAGCTGCATTCCGTAACAGATACCAAGGATAGGCAATCCAAGATCCCAGATAGCATCATCCGGTTTATAAGCATCCTCTGCATATACAGATGCAGGTCCACCTGAGAGGATGATCCCCTGCGGTTTACGTGCTTTGATATCTTCGATACTTTCATGGTATGGTACTACCTCTGTGTAGACACCTGACTCTCTAAGTTTTCTAGCGACTAGCTGCGTATACTGCGAACCGAAGTCGAGTACGACGATAGGTACTTCTTTTTTCATCAATGCATTCCTTAAAAGTTTCGTAGTGGAATTTTACACAAAAAAGGTATAGAAGAGTCTGAAAGCAAAGAAGAGTTAAAAATTAAGAAATCTTTCAGGCATAACTGCCTGAAAGGAGAAGAGATTAATGAAGTCCAAGTACCTGGAACTGAACATACCATACTGACACAGATACGATATATCCGACCAGTACCGTCCAGGCAAGCTTCATATGTGATGCGAAGGTATAGATACCGTGCAGCTTACCCATGACACCGACACCTGCTGCTGAACCGAAGCTGATCAGAGATCCCCCTACTCCGGCTGTCAGTGTCACAAGCATCCACTGTGCATGTCCTGCAGCATCCGCCCCCATATCCGGGCTAGATTTCAGTACCGCTGACATCACCGGTACGTTATCCACCACAGCTGAAAGGAAACCGACACCGATGTTCACTGCTGTCGGACCGAACTGCGAGTAGAGTGCCGTAAAATATTCCAGGAACCCAAGGAAATGGAGACCACCGACCGCAGCGAGGATACCAAAGAAGAAAAGCAGGGTATCATTCTCGATCTTTGCAATAAACGAGAAAACATTCACAGGAGGACACTCGACCCCCTCACTGTCATATCTCACTTCCCTTTTCATGCCATAGATATAGAGTTTCAAGATCGCCAGACCGAACATCATTCCCCACATTGCAGGAAGGTGCAGTACCTGGTGAGAGAGTACGGCTGAAGCGATCGTCACACCGAAAAGTGCCATGATCGGTTTACCGCCCGGTGCGATCTTCTCCGGTTTTTCATCACTCTGGAAGGGAGGAGTATCATCCGGTACAAAACGGCTAAGGAAAAATGCCGTAACCAACCATCCAAGAATAGAAGCAGGGAAAAGATAAAGGAAATCTACAAATTCACCTCTACCGTCAACCCATACCATCAGCGTCGTAATATCACCGAACGGTGACCATGCACCCCCTGCATTCGCAGCCACGACGATATTGATCGCGGAAGGGACCAAAAACTCTTTGTTTTTTGCATCAATAGTGATCAATACAGTTGAAAGGATCAAGGCAGTGGTCAGGTTGTCTGCAATCGGAGAGATGAAAAATGCCAAAAGACCCGTGATCCAGAAGAGTTTTCTGTATCCGTATCCTTTGGAAACAAGGTTATAACGCAGTGTAGAGAAGACTTTACGGTCGATCATCGCCTCAATGTAGGTCATGGCAACATAGAGGAAGAAGAAGATCCCCGCGATCTCGACGATCAGTATCTCGATCTCATGGTGTAGATGCGAACCATCCAAGCCGTTCATCGCATAGTATAACCCAATGAGTACAAAGATAAATGTACCTGCAAAAAGTGCCGGTTTTGCCTTATTGATGTGATACTTGTCTTCTGCTGCGATAAAGTAGTACCCTACCACAAAAATGATCAGGGATGCGATCCCCACCCATGTTGTTGTCAAATCCATATGCATTGCTGCTTCAGCTGCCATATCTGCTCCTAATGTAATTTCTAGACCGCCTTCATTGATAAATCTATACATCGATTCTGTCTTACTTATGACTCGATATAGTGTGATCCCAATGACTCTTTACGTGCCAATGCCGCCTCAACAATCGCTGAGGCAGTATTTAACCTTAATCGTAACAATCTGCCTATCTCTCTGTTCTTCATATCATAGATGAGATTTTTCGCTTCCTGCAGTCCCTCTTTTGTTCTGATAATGCCGATATCCTCCCACATTACTTTACGCAACTGGTGTTTATATTGTTTGTCATTATCTTTGTGCAGAATGTTACCGTAATCTTTATCAAATACAGGTGTCCGGGAGGCTTTCTTCTCCTTGGAGAGCAGATACTCAACGGCCCGCTTGGCAAATACCACCCCCTCAAGCAGCGAGTTGGATGCCAGACGGTTGGCGCCATGCACCCCGGTGCGTGCTGCTTCACCGATCGCATAAAGCCCTTCTATCCCCTCGATTGCACCGTTGATATCGGTCTTGATACCACCGTTGGAGTAGTGGAATGCCGGAGAGATAGAGATACGGTCTTTCGGGAACTGATATCCCAGTGCTCCAAAGGTTTGCGTAATGTTCGGGAAACGCTTTGCGAACCACTTCTCCTCGAACATGGAGAAGTCGAGATAGGCTTTCTCACCCGTTTTTCTCTTATAGTCAAAGATCCCGCGTGCGACGATATCTCTGCTTGCCAACTCTCCCCGCTCATCATAGTCAAACAAAAAACGGTTTCCGTTCTCTCCAACGACATGTGCCCCCTCTCCTCTCAATGCTTCAGTAAGCAGCAGTTTTCTGGCATAGGGAGTCTCCACATAGACTGTAGGGTGAAACTGCATAAACTCCATATCAGCAAGCTCTATCCCCTTTTCTACACAGATCCCATGGATATCTGCACTCACGGTACGTGAATTGGTATTGTACGCATAGAGTGATCCTACCCCGCCCGAAGCGATAATGACATCATCCGCATAGATCGTAGTCGGCTGATAGTTCACTGTCGCCTTTACCCCATAACATCTGCCGTTTTCGATCAAGAGGTCATAGACCAGTGTATTTCTCTGTAGTTGATGTTTATTCTGTACCATCATGAAGTAGTGCAGGTAACGCCCCGTAGCATCACCGCCTGCATGAATGATACGCTCAGTAGAGTGTGCTGCTTCTTTCGTATAGAGCAGATTTCCTTCTGCATCGGTATCAAACTCCATGCCCCTCTCTATCAGGTCAGGTGTAGTCTGAAGTGACGTACGCGAGAGGATCTCAACCGCTTCTTTATCGTTATGGTATGCACCGGCAGCCATAGTATCCTGAACGTGTAATGGCACATCTGCTTCATCAAGTGCGGTTGTCATCCCTCCCTGTGCATAAAATGTATTGCACTCCCAGGGGATATCCTTGCAAACCACCAACACTTTTTTTGATTCGGGAAGGTTCATCGCTGCATACAGGCCTGCAATCCCCGCTCCGATAATCAATACATCATACTTTTTAGCCATTAACTTTCTCCGTCTTCTCTGTCTGATCAGGCACGTAGACAGGATCAGTTTTATGACCGCATCCACTCAATACCATACAGCAAAGAGATGTTATAATCGCGCTATGAAAAACGCGCATACTATTTTGTCTAATCTTCAAGGACAACCCCAATTTAGATATTTAAAGCGACATGAGTGCTACCAAAAGTATATCAGACTTTTAAGCGAAAAGTACCAAAAAGCGATCGCTTTTGTGTATGTCAAACAGAACACGTTATATATTGCTGTCAAGCACCCGGGCTTTAAAATGGAGCTCAATTATAATAAAGAAGTGTTGAAAGCTATTTTATCTCAATTCGTACAGATGGAGAAAAACTGCAGTATGTTACAAGCTGACAAGGTTGTCATCTTTCACTCCAGGTTTCATAAAGTGCCTAATCAGGCAGAGAACACTTCAACGGTACCCCATTACTATGAGCTGGCAGAGGGTGAATTTGAGATCTGCAGTGAAGATACCAAACTGCAAGAGAAGTTTGAAGCGATAAAAACCAGTATAAAGAAAAACCTGTGAAAGAGACGATACAGAACCTTCCTCAGTCACCGGGAGTCTACCAGTATTTTGACAAAAAGGGCAAACTGCTTTATGTGGGAAAAGCCAAAAGCCTGAAAAACCGTGTAAAAAGCTACTGGAGGTTTACCCCTCAGTTCAGGCCCAATCCTGACCAGTCCAGCCGTATATTGATGATGCTTGGCGAAGCAGAGAAACTCGAGTATATCATTGTAGAGAGTGAAGAGGATGCGCTGATACTGGAGAACTCTCTGATCAAACAGCTCAAGCCCAAGTTCAATATCCTTTTGAGGGATGATAAGACCTATCCCTATATCTATATCGATGAATCCCAAGATTACCCGCGCTTTGAGATCACCAGAAAAGTGGTCAAAGGCAAGGAGGTCACCTACTACGGACCTTTCCCCACAGGCGGGAGAGCACTCCTTGATGCGATCTATGAGGTCTATCCCCTGGTACAGAAGAAATCCTGTCTCAGAGAGGGAAAAGTCTGTCTCTTTTACCAGATCAAGAAATGCCTGGGGCCATGTGAGGGGAAGGTCACACCCAAAGCATACGCTGAAATGATCAGCGAGGTCAAAACCTCGATCACCAAACGTAAAAAACTGCTGGATATTCTCACCGGGAAGATGACGGATCTGGCGATGAATGAACGTTTTGAAGAAGCAGCCAAAATGAGGGATATGATCCAGGCTATCTCTTCACTGACACTCACCTCAAATATCGATATCGCAAACCGTGTCGACCTGGATGTCTTTGCGATCAAGAGCGGTGACGAGAGAGGCGTGATCGTCAAGCTTTTCATGCGGGAGGGAAAAGTGATCTCCTCTTCGCACAGTTACTTCAGGCACACCCATATCTACGATGAGAATGAAGCCTACAAACAGGCCCTGCTGGAATTTTACAGTGTTGATGCACCCCATGTCAGCAGACAGATACTGACCGCCCACTCCTTTGAGGATGCAGACCAGGTGGCTCACACGCTCTCCAAACGCTTTGGTCAAAAGATCGAGATCGCTACTCCCCAAAGAGGTCCCAAGAAAAAGCTTATGGAACTGGCACTACAAAACTGTGATGAGCTACTGAGAAAACCCAAAGAGAAAAATATCATTGAACAAAAAGTCGCTGACCTGCTTGACCTTTCAGCCATTCCCTACCGTGTGGAAACATTTGACAACTCCCATATGATGGGCGCTGCAACAGTGGGAGGCATGGTCGTCTGGAACGAAGGAGAGTGGGATAAAAGCAGCTACCGCCGTTATGAACTGCATGCCAGGGATGAGTATGGTCAAATGAAAGAACTGCTGAGCCGTCGTATCGATAGGTTTTCTGAGGAGTCAGCCCCGGACCTGTGGATCCTGGATGGAGGTCAGGCCAACCTCAATCTTGCCAAAAAACTCTTAAGTGAGGCAGGAGTCAACCTCGATGTTATCGCAATCGCCAAAGAGAAACTCGATGCCAAGGCACACCGTGCCAAAGGGTCCTCCAGAGACCTTCTCTATACCGATGGGGGCGTTATGGAGCTTAAGCCCAGTGACGAACGCCTGCACTGGATACAAAGACAGAGAGATGAAGCCCATCGTTATGCGATCACCTACCATCAAAACAAAAAACGCAAAGAGGATATACAGGTCTCACTACTGAATCAGAAAGGGATCGGGAAAGCAACGCTCAAAAAGCTGATTGATTATTTTGGGACATTTGAGTCGATTCAAAATGCTTCATTTGAAGAGCTGATTCAGGTGACCAATCATCAGGTAGCAAAAGCCATACAAACCCTTAAAGATGAGCATTAGATATAAAAAAGAGTTTATCAACTCTATAAACAAACGTAAATCTTAATATTTTTTACTAAAAAGGCGTTTTTCAATCCGTTTTTAGTTTAATTGTTATAAAGTTTGAATAACAATTTTTTTAATTTACTGGTTGGTAGCTGTCTGTAAATATCGATAAAAAAATTTTTATTTCATCTGAACAAGGAGTAAAATATGCAGAGACCCGAACCAATTGATGAAGAATTCAAATTTGAGGAAGGTTTGATTGTCAGTTCGACTGACTTGAAGGGGATCATCACCTATGCAAATAGAAAGTTCTGTGAAATTGCCAACTATTCACGTGGTGAATTGATAGGTAAAAACCATAATATGGTAAGGCACCCCGATATGCCAAAGGCTGCATTTCAGGAGCTGTGGGACACAATAAAAAGCGGTAAAGAGTGGACCGGTATCGTAAAAAATCTACGGAAAGACGGCAGATACTATTGGGTCTATTCACATATCACTCCGATAGAAAAAAATGGTGAAATCATAGGATATACAGCCGCAAGAAGACCTGCCTCACAAACTGAGATCAATGAAGTAATCCCTCTCTACAAAGATCTACTCGAAAAAGAAAACAATTAAAGGAGTTATTCAGATATGTACTACATAACCAATCAAACTAATCAAGTGGTGGCTGCAGATAAAGCACTGCTTGATCTGATCGGCCTTCAAAGCGTTGAGGAGTTGTATCAAAAGGTGATCAAGGGAGAACTCTCCTTTACCTCTCTGGGTTCAGACAATCTAACCATCGTCTCTGAGGAGAATGGTGAGCACTACACCTTTGACCTGAAAAGTTCATCGCTCTCCAGTATGTTGGGTGAACTGACACTCAATGTTTTAACAAGCGCTGAACTTTCAGAAGAATCAGAGCTTGAGAGTAGTTCTTTCGCAGATGAAATGAGCATACTTGAGACGGAAGAGGAACCTATTACATTCGGTGAACCAGAAGAAGAGCCTATCGCAATTGCAGAGAGTAAAGATACAGGTGCAGACGCGGATATTATCTCTATACTTGATGAAGATTTTCTCAAGGAACATGAAGAAGAGATCACTATCGGTGAAGAAAAACCTGAAACAGTTGAGGAAGCTGTTGATTTTGAACCGATCGGCATTATAGAGGAAGAAGGGATAGAAGTACCTACCCTCGAAACTGCTGCGCCAGAAGAAGCTGCAGAGGAAGCTGAAAAAACAACAGAACCTATCTATATCGATATTGCGCATGTGAGTGAAACAATCGGTATTACCCCTGATGAGTACAACACTTTCCTGAACGAGTTTATCGATACTGCGATTGCTCTGGAAAAAGATCTGAACAGCGACAATGAAGAAGCACAATCCTCAGCAGTAAAAACCTTGGTACAGCTTTCAGAAGTCCTCCACCTTCCAGAGCTTTCCAATGCTGCCAAAGCGATCGATGAGACTACAGTAGAAGAGCGCGGTACATCTGTAGAAAATTTTTACACTCTGCTTGCAAGGGTCACCACCCAGCCGTCTACCGGTAGCGTAGCTGAAGCAGCAGAGAAAGAAGATCTTTCTCTGGAACCCGAGGCAGCAGAAGAGATGCTCGTTGCGCCGGAGATGGAGCTAGAAGAAACATCTGGAGAAGAAGTGCTTCCGGAAGGAAGTTTCGGTACGATCGATCTTAGTGATGTAAGACCTATACACTTTGACTTCCGCCTTGAAGAAGCTGCAGAAGAGCTCAGCCTTCCTGTAGAGCTGATCGATGAATTTGTTCATGACTTTATTGAACAGGCACGGACAGAAACAGAAAATATGCTTGAGGCCTACAAGCAAGGTGACTTGGACAGAGTCCAAAAGATCGGACACCTGTTAAAAGGGGCTTCCAGCAACCTTCGTATCAACCCGCTTGCAGATACATTGTACGAGATACAGTTCTGCGAGGATAGCAGTAAACTTGAGGCTTTGATCAAAAGCTACTGGGCACACTTCATTGCATTTGAAAAACAAATGGAATTGACATCTAAATAAAGGAAAGAACATGACAATACGTAACAGACTAAAACTGCTTGGACTGGTACCAATCACCCTACTACTTTTACTGGCTAGTTACTTCTTTATCACTTCATATGCCAACTTTGAAAAGGCAAATGCATTGAAGCTGACACTGAGTAACAATGCCAAACTCGATAGCTTGCTTGGACAGCTTGGGAAAGAACGTGGTTTGTCATCTCTTTACCTGGGTAGTGAACAGAAGGATTTCAAAGAGGTTCTGGATAAACAGAGAATAAAGACAGATCAGGCGATTGCAGGACTGAAACTGGAACCGATCTCCAATGACAATGCATACCTCCCGTTTATTGCAGGATTGATCAATAAAGATCTTTCAGTAGATCTGATGAACTATACCCAGATGAGTAAAAACCTTAAAGGAATTACTGAGATCAGAAAGATTGTTGAGAGCAGCAACCCTGACTTTAAAATAGTTTTCTCCGATGAGTTTACAGATAAACTTACCGGCCCGACGCTCAATACACTGCTAAAAGTAAACAACTTTGCACTTGATACAGAGATCACCTCACTTATCTCGTCACTTTCACAACTCTATATCTCCAAAGAGAACGCAGGTCTTGAGAGAGATTATGTTGCATACTTTATGGAGAGAAGATTGTCCATGTCATTTGAGGAGATAGCACTTTGGGATGATTTCAAGACCAAAGCAAACCTTTTTGATATTGACCATGTAACCGATGCCCAACTTCGTACAGAATTGAAAAAACTCATCAATAGTCCTTTAGCCGTTGAGATGCTGGCAGAGCTAGCCGAAACTTCTTCAGCAGTTCAAACAGATGTCGATAACGGGGATTATGCTGAAGAACCGATGGATTGGTTCGCACTTCAGACAAAAAAGATCACACTTCTTTCCAAAGCGGAACTTCTTATCTCTAACACACTCTGGCAGAAGAGTGAAGCCTACCTGGAGAGACAGATCCAGCTTCTTACGATTGCATCCGTCATTCTTTTCCTGAGTCTTCTTCTTGCCTATCTTGCGTATACAACGACAAGAGACCTTTCGAGAAACATCGAAGAGCTTGAAGATGTCCTCAATAAAGCAGTAAATGAGATGAAGAGCAGTGAGCAGTATCTCTCTTCGGATATTGCAGCGATCGAAAACATCGACCTCGATACGCATGAAGGTACCAAAGAGGCTTATCACTTCCTTGATACACTGGTTGAAACTGCAAAAGAGGATAAACTTACAGCACTGCAGGCAAATGAAGCAAAATCTCTTTTCCTAGCAAACATGTCCCATGAGATCCGTACACCGCTCAATGGTATTGTTGGATTTACAGAGATCCTCAGAAGTACCGACCTTAATGCAGAACAGAGAGAGTTCCTTAACATTATCGACAAGAGTTCAGAAAACCTTCTCAGTATTATCAACAACATTCTTGACCTTTCAAAAATTGAAAGTAATAAGATTGAGATTGAAAACATCGTATTTGATGCGGCTGAAGAGTTTGAAAGTGCGGTAGAGACCTATGCCGTCGGTGCTGCAGAAAAGAATATCGATCTCAACTTCTTTATGGATCCTACCATCTCCAAGAAGCTGAAAGGTGACCCGACAAAGATCAAAGAGATTGTTATTAACCTCCTTTCAAATGCCATCAAGTTTACCAGCTACGGCGGAGAGATCAATGTAGAGATCAGAAACGTAGAGAGCAACGAAGGTGAATCGAACATTATGTTCAGTGTCTCAGACAACGGTATCGGTATGACAAAAGATCAACAGTCACGTATCTTTGATGCCTTCTCACAAGCGGATGTTTCAGTTACAAGAAAATACGGTGGTACAGGTCTTGGTCTAACGATCTCCAGCCAATTCGTTGAACTCATGGGTGGAGAACTTCAACTTGAGAGTGCAAAAGACAAAGGAACGACATTCTTCTTTACAATACCATTGGAAGAGGTAGCCTCTACAGAAGCAAACTATGCCAACGCATTCACTGATGTCACCATCGGGAAGTATGAGCAGGATATTCCAACGAAGCTTGATACATACTTTGAAAAATACTTTAACTATTTCGGCAATACCATTAAAAAGTTTGAGTCGGTAGGAGACCTCAAAGAGTTGATTGACAGTGATCAGTGTTCTTCTTTCTGGGTTGATATCGATAAAGCGAAACAAAACATTCTTGATGCACTTCATAATATCGATAAATCCAAACTGATTATCGTAGCAAGTGTGACAAGCAGAAATAAAGTGGAAGAGCTTGGAATTCCACAAGAGAATGTGATCTACAAACCTGTGACTGTCACCAAAGTACAAGAGCTCCTGAGTGCAACTGCAGAGACAAAACCTCAGATCATCGAAGAGGCTGTAGAGAAGCAGGAGACATACTTTGATGCCAGTGTATTGGTCACTGAAGACAACATCATTAACCAGAAACTGATTACACGTATCCTTCAGGAGCATGGTATTACCGTTGATATCGCAAATAACGGTCTAGAGTCCTTTGAGAAACGTAGATCAGGCGATTATGACCTTATCTTTATGGATATTCAAATGCCGGTAATGGATGGTATCGAAGCGACACATGAGATCCTTGACTTTGAAGAGGATGAAGAAGAGGCGCACATTCCTATCGTTGCACTGACAGCCAATGCACTGAAAGGGGATAGAGAGAGATTCCTCGCAGAAGGGATGGATGAGTATATCACCAAACCGATCGAGACAGAAGAGTTGCTCTATATTCTGAACAAGTTCTTGTCGCATAAAGCTGCTACCGAGAAAAAACCGGTAGAAATAGCCGTTACAGAGAGTGAAGAGATCACGATCAATGAAGAAGAAACGGTAGAGATGCCTGCTGTGGACTTGGTTGAGAGCGAGAAAAAGATTCTCATCGCCAAAAAATTCCTGCTTGAAGGGAGAGTGCTCAAACAGGTACTGGAGAATCTAGGACATGGGTATGCAGTGCTTGATGATCTCAATAATCTACAAGCAGAATTGGCTTCCGGTGACTATGATATCGTCTTTACGGATAGTGACCTGGTCACGGAAGAAATAAGCAATATTTCTGATAATATAGCTATAATTACAGCGCAAAATACAAAAGAACAGATAGAAAGTATCATTCAAGAGAATAGAGGATAAGATAGATGGCACTAAAAGTACTAATAGTAGATGATGACTTTATCAACAGAAAACTGTTGCAAACTCTTTTAAAAAAGAACCCGGAGGTATCAGAATCCATTGAAGCAGAAAATGGTTCTGATGCTTTGGAAAAACTTAAAAAAGACCCTGATATCAACATTGTACTGCTTGACATTATGATGCCGGTAGTAGACGGTGTAGAGTTCCTAAAGATATTTAGAGCGGATATGAAAAACTCTCATATCCCGGTTATTGTACTCTCAACAGATGACACGAGAAAAACGGAAGTATTTGAGAATGGTGCGAATGACTTTCTTAGAAAACCGGTCAAAGAAGATGACCTCAAAGCAAAATTGGAGCAGTGGTCTTAAGAACCATTGCTTTAAGCATGTAACACTTCAGAAGCAGAGGATTACTCCTCTGCCAAATCCCCTCTTTTTTAATCTACGAATATCTCTTTAAGTACATCATCGATCGTTTTAACAGGGATGATCTCGACCGCTTCAATAACCTCTTCAGGTATCTCATCCATATCCCTTTCATAGTTTTTAGCAGGGATCAGAGCACGTTTTACTCCGGCGGTATATGCAGCAATGAGCTTCTCTTTCAGTCCACCGATAGGCAGGACATTACCCGTAAGTGTAACCTCGCCTGTCATCGCTACTTCATTATTGATCTTTTTCTCACTCAATACCGATGCGATAGCAGACACCATTGCTATACCGGCACTCGGTCCATCTTTCGGTGTGGCACCTTCCGGTACGTGAATATGCAGATCAAATCGTTTATAGACTTCCGATACATCCAATGCAATACGCTCTTCTTTCTCTTTGAGCGTATGCGGTATGATGGATGAAGAGACAGGCAGTTTACGCTCATCGATCAATATCTTGACAACGGAGTGTGCAATACGCACGGACTCTTTCATCACATCACCGAGTTTACCAGTGAGCTGCAATGCCCCTTTGCCTTTGATCTTGATCGCCTCGATCGTTAAGACATCACCACCTACTGCGGTCCATGCCAGTCCATTCACTACACCGACCTGCGGCTCAGGATGAACCGGTGAGATCTCAAAGACTTTTTTATCCGTAAACTTCTCTAGGTTCTTTTTACTGATTGAAACTTTGTCCAAGCTACGGTCTTCAAGAAGTTTTCTCGCACTCTTACGCATAAGGTCAGCCACACGTCTTCGAAGGTTTCTTACCCCTGCTTCCCTTGTGTAATCACTGATAAGCAGTTTCAATGCCTTATCGCTGATAGAGACTTCATTGTTTCTCAATGCATGTTTTTTGATCTCCTGAGGGATCAAATAACGTCTTGCAATCTCAAACTTCTCTCTTGGAGTATAGGAGTTCAATCCTATGAACTCCATCCTGTCACGCAGCGGTGCAGGGATACGCCCTACTTCATTGGCCGTAGCGATAAAGATCGCCTTGCTTAGGTCGATATTGAAGTTCAGGTAGTAATCACGGTACTTTACATTCTGCTCAGGGTCAAGTATCTCAAGCAGTGCCGCAGTCGGATCCCCTCTCATAGAACGCCCTACTTTATCGATCTCATCCAGTACGATCACCGGGTCCATACTTTTACCTTCGATCAATCCCTGCACAAGACGGCCCGGCATCGCGCCGACATAGGTACGTCTATGACCTCGAAGCTCATTCACATCTTCCAGACCACCCAAAGCGATACGGACCAGCGGTCTACCCAAAGCCGTAGCAATTGAGTTTGCCAATGACGTTTTACCCACACCCGGAGGTCCTGCAAAACAGAGTATCGCCCCGCTGGTCTCTTTTTGCTTCATCCCTCTTAAGGATGCAAGCTCTCGTACCGAGAAAAACTCGACGATACGCTCTTTGGGTTTTTCTAGTGAGTAGTGATCCTTGTCCAGCTCTTGCGCTACCTTCTCTACACTGAGGTTCTCTTTGGTATATTTGCCAAACGGCAGGTCAAGTACCCACTCCAGATAGCTTTGCAGTACATTGGCATCCGCAGATTCCGGATGCATACGTGCAAAACGCTCCAACTGCTTACTGATCTCCTTATAGGCATCTTCATGCATGTGGGGCTTCAGTGCTTCGATCTTTTCCCTGAAGTTGGCGATCTCCTCTTCACGCTGCGTATCGATACCAAGCTCCTGCTGGATCTCTTTGAGCTGTTCTTTGAGGAAGTACTCTTTATTGGTCTGTTCTATCTTACTGTGTACTTTCGTACGAATCTCTTTCTGGATCTTCGCTGCTTCGATCTCGGAAGTGATCACATCGATCAGTGCAAGCAGACGTTTCTCGATATTCAGTTCGATATAGAGTCTGTAGGCCACCTCTTTATCCAGCTTCAACATGGAAGAGACAAGATCGGCGATACGGTTAGGCTCATCGTTCTCCTCTATCGTACGCAAAAGGTCAGCCGGGATATTACTGTTAAGAGAAGAGAGTTTTTTGATCTTGGTTCTGAGTATATCCATCAGTGCATTGGTTTTCAGTTCATTATAGGGTTCCAGCTCTACTGTATCGATCATCGCCTGATTGATCTCTCCCTCGGTGCCCTCGACGATCTTTGCACGGGAAAGCCCCTGAAAGAGTATCTTTACCCTCCCGTCAGGCAGGTGCACTTTACGCATAATGGAGCCTACAACCCCTACTTTATACATCGCATCAAAATCTCTTTCTCCCTCTTTACCGCTCACTGAAGAGGTGACAAAGAGCAGAGAGTTATTCTCCATCGCCATGGTAGCGGCATCGATATCTTTCTGATTACTCAGAAAAATAGGACTGATCATAAACGGGTAGAGAAAGAGTTCGTCTTCTACGACCACAGGCAACTGTGTGGGAAATGCATCATAATCACTTAATTGCATACTAATATTTCCTTTGTTATTTCCATAAAATTTCTTCTGTAAATGTCTACCAGACTATATCAAACTGATAGCGTGTTTCTACTATTTTCACTTAGGCTACCGCAAAAAGATTAACGGTTTTCAACCGACTGCTACCTCACGTTAGTCAAAAACACGACCTACGATCCCCTGTTCAGGAGGGGTGATATCACTCTGCTGAATCACAGAATCTCTGTTTTTATCCCTGTATATCTTTGCCGCTTTCTCTTTGCCTGTACGTTCATAGAGTGCTGCAATATTTTCATTGAGAAGATACTGTGTCATATAGAGCCTGACGAGCATCGTCTCTATCAAAGGATGATAGTCCGACCCGGGATAACGGCTGAGAAAGATCTTTGCATTAAGGATGGTATCCTGTATCAACTTCTGATCCTTGTAAACATCCTTAATCCCCAAAAAAGAGGCCTTGATCTTCAAAAACTCGATATATTCACGATTGCTGCCTGCCCCGAAACGTTTGTTATACTCATCCAGATAGAAGTTGGCAAGCAGATACTCCTCCTGGCTCATATGCGCATGCGCAAGCATAATGATCGCAGACGGCATCATAGGGGAACGCATATGTTCACTTTTGAGCGAGACATAGTAAGCATCAGCTTTGTCCATATACCCGCCGGAGATACTCTTTGCTATCTTCTGATACCAGTAGAGCGCCGGCTTATTGAACTCTTCGACTGTACTCTCATCGCTTCCGCACCCTACAAGAAAAAAGGAGATAAATACTCCTATAAAAACTGTTTTCATCATCTGTAACATCTATCATCACTCCCTGTGAAGTTCTTTAACTCTCAATATCATAGCTCAAAATACGTAAAAAGCGTATTAGCTTCGAGAGATTCCAATCCATTATTTACATTAGAAAGAATTAAGTAACCTTATGCCATCATTAAACAATTGTAGGCCAAACCTATTGCGAGATAGGGACGGAAAGCCACGGGTCTCTTGTAGACAGCCGGGTTGCTTAATAGAAGTAAATTGGTTATTTATTTTACATTAATGTGTTTGGTCTCTTTTGTAGCTTTTTATTATATTTTTTAGTATAATAATAAGAAGCGGTTGGAAAGGAGGTTCCATGCAGTATCTGACCTATATCATTAAAAGATTTTTTTTGATTTTATTACCTTTTCGTAGAGTGAAAGGGAGTTTTATTTCTTTAGTCTCAGGCATCCTCATACTCTTTGGGGGTATCTTGTATGCAGAAACAGAACCGAACAATGGTTGTAGTGAAGCCGAACCGGTACTTGCATTCGGAATCTATACCGGATTAGTTCAAGGTTCCAGTAGTTCGGGAGATAGAGACTACTACTCGTTTGATGTTCCCGCCAATGGAACGCTAGAAGTCACCATCCATAACAATACAAATAAAATTTTAAATTACTCTGAGCTGAGAAACCCTTTCTGTCCTACGATTGCATCCGGGTCTATAGGGAATAATGCTTCAACACTCCTTACCATTCCCTCAACTTTGGCAGGGAAATATTTTATCTACCTGGAAGGGGACAGTGAGAATGTTGCGAATGCATATAATATTTCTGCTCGATTTACACCGAATGATCCGTCAGAGGGGAATGACCTGAAAGTAACAAAAATAGCAAATGTTGAAGAGGCTCTGATCTATGATCGTTTTTACTATACGGTGAGTGTAAGTAATATCGGAAATCAAAATGCCACAGATGTAAATCTCACCGATACACTGCCGGATGGTATGTCGGTTGATCTGGATATGACCAATGGCCTTACAAGCGAATGGGACTGTAGAGGTGAAAATAATCTTACTACGGGATTAGCTTACGGTATCGTAAAGTGTACACTGGATGGAGAACTTGATACAGGAGAGATTTCTATCTTCAGGCTGCATGTCCGTGCACCATCTGCGCAGCCTAACTCAGGAGTGGTGACAAATACCATAACAGTGGAGAGCGCACTGCCGGATGTGCATCCGAGTGACAATACCTTTACGGAGACGACTGGTATAACAAATGAAAAAGATACTGCCGAACATCTATGTTATACGGATATGACCCCATTACGTACAGTAGACTATAACAGCACCTGTGAAATGAAAGGTAACTTCTACTATGGAAGTGGATGTGAAGCGTATGTAGCGGTCAGAGAGTACAATGCAACGACTGTACTGAGTGATATAAAACTCTATAAGATGTATGCCCCGGAAACAAAAGCCGGTTCTTGTGACTATATCGGCTCCACATCAGGAGGGGCAGTGGGAGATGACTGTAACGATATCTCACATGCTACAGAGTATGGATCTTATACGCAAGGGTATGCCATTCATATCGATCACAACCTGGTAAACAATATAGAGGTACTCCTCCATGACAGCGGCACCTACAATACCCCTAGGATAGATGGTATTGCAATGTTCGGTGACTACTACACCGCACTGGGATTCCACCATAAAGGCCGTATCTATGAATGTAACGGGACCAGTGAGGGGGGTGTAACAGTCACATCGAGTGCAGACCTGATAGATACCCCTATCGATGGGAGCAATGCCTCCACCTATAATGCACATGCTGCAGATGTAGAGGGTTCGCTCAAATATATCCAGACGATGGTTGCCGGGATGCCAAGCAGAGAGGTCACCGGTGTACACCTCAATCTTGCGGGAGAAGCTGTCCCGTATGAAACACTTACAGGGATCCCCTACTCCATCGTACCCTATATGTCCGATGATACTTGTTCGTTGACAATAGACAATATCATCAACCCCAATACAGGGCAGCAGCTCGTCCTTGACATACTGCCCGATACTATCTCTGCACAGAATCCGATGATCGTACCGACCTCCGTCTCAAAAGCATCCAGAATGCGGTTGATCTTTGTCGATCCAAACTCTCTGAGTGTCGAAGGGCAGAACTGTCTGGCAAACAGTAGTACCACCGGTAACTTTGCCAGACTTGCGCAGTGTGTGAACTCCGAGGTTCAGTATAAAACTGCCTTTGGACAGGATGCCTGGGACCGATGCGGGATGGATGGGGGAAAACCATGTGATTCAGCCAATAACGGATTTGCTGATCCGAGTGATCCCACATATGACCCGGCAACAGACAGCATCTATGTGAATCAACTGGGATGTTATATGTGTACCTTCAACATCCAGCCTTCATGCACCACAGACAACTTTGCCATCCGTCCGGACCATATGGATACGGGGATGACCTCCCCTGATGCCCCGGACCTGCTGAGAGCAGGTAAGGAGTATCCCCTTTCACTCATAGCAAGATACCCTGATGACGGTATCCATACAAACGGGTCAGCGATCCCGACAGATGCTGTAGTCTCGGACTATACCGTGAATGATCACAACTACAACAGTGATCTTGAGTCCGTGGAGATCAGATATTTTAAAAATGGTCAACCCGATACGGAAGAGGTACTGGAAGGTAACGCTACGCTCAATACTACTCAGATAGGATTTATGGTGGGAGGACTTTCAAGTCAGAACCTCTCTGGACCATCCAGTGCGCCC
This sequence comes from Sulfurovum sp. MH2-6, assembly GCF_058374785.1. NCBI lineage: Bacteria > Pseudomonadati > Campylobacterota > Epsilonproteobacteria > Campylobacterales > Sulfurovaceae > Sulfurovum > Sulfurovum sp. MH2-6. Next base: position 504,553 of record NZ_CM178170.1, on the reverse strand, counting down.
AACCCGGATGAGACCGTAGCTGTATCCTATACGGATGTGGGGACCATCATGCTGAACATCTATGATAAGGAGTGGGCGGCAGTAGACAATGATGACACGCCTATGGATTGTAACACGAGCCGTGCGCATACCTATATCTGTACCTATGATATGGTTACCTTCATCCCACACCACTTCAGTGTGGACAATATCGTACTGAGAAACCACAACGACGGCAACTTCACCTATCTCTCCAACGACCTCAATATGTCTGCACATATGGATGTAACGATCAGTGCACTGAACGCCGAGGGGAATGTCACAAGAAACTTCAGAGAGGGAGAGCTTTTCTATGAAAACCCTGTCAGTGTTGACCTCAATGTCACAGAGTGGAACCCGTCACTCGCCAATAAACACCCGCTCAACAATGATACACTTATCCACGATATTCCGAATGAACTGCTGCTTGGATTTGGAGGTGAGGGTGAGGCAAACGGTACTCGTAACATCACATGGAACGACAGCAACCTGAGTCATAGATTGATGTTCAATTATCAGAGATACAACAACCAGCCTCTTAATCCATTCAGGGTTCCCGAGAGTGATGTAAATATCTCTGTAGCCTCTACCTATACCGCTTCCGGGAAAACGGCCGTTATCATTGGAACAGGCGTAGAGACGGATGAGAGAAATGCCACCTTCTACTTCGGGCGTGCCAAGGCTTCCAAAGACTTTTATGACGTAAAAGGGACAGAGGCAACGACACCGATCACTGCGCTTGTATACTGTGATATATTCCCTACTTGTACCTTCTTCCCTGACTCCATACAGCTTACAGGTCAAACCAATCTAAATAACTGGTGGCTCTCGCTTGATCACAATGAAAACACTGGAGACGGCAGTATCACACTTGAGAATCCTCCGACCCTTTCACTGGGTAACGGCAGTGCCACGGTAGATACAGATGTCAATATCATTGCAGATGCGCAAGACAGTAGTATCCAGGTAGAGAGAACCAGCGGGTCAACTACGGCGATATTTGATATATTCCTCAACACATCAACGCCTACCACTACGCATTCATGGATGATCTATAATGCAAACAGCCCGACTCTGCCTCCCGATCCATTCTACAAAGTACGCTTTACCGGTGACTCCGGATGGGCAGGTGTCGGGGAGACGGGTCATGTACTTGATGTCAATGCAAGTACTACCAAAACGAAAAGGTTGAACTGGTAATGAAAAGAAAAATGAGAAGAGCCGTTGCGATGATCGAGTTGATCTTTGCGATCGTTATCCTGGGTATCGTACTGATGTCAGCACCGATGCTGATCTCTACTGCAACACAAAGTAGTTATGTGGCACTACAGCAGGAAGCGATCGCCTCTGCCTCTGCGGAGATAGGAATGATATTGACACATCAATGGGATGAAGGCAACACGGACAGCACACGCACCGCCTCTATACTGGTTTCTGTGAACGGAAATGATGATCTGGACCAGCAGATGGTTGGAGCGATACCGACGGGGAGAAGAGCAGGTACACCCAGTTCCAGTAGCAGACGTTTTTTTGATTCACTGGGAGGAGAGATCAATGCCACAGCACCCATAAACTTAGGCTCGGATGCCGGAGATACGGATGATATTGATGACTTTATCACTAATGCCACCACCGCATTAATAGATGAAGACCCTACCTCGACCTTGATCGGTGATGTCGTCGACAAACAGATCACCGTTGCAGTTACCGTCAACTACCTGAATGATACGCCGGGGGGAAGCACCTATGCAGGTACAAGCGATACCCTCACCTACAACACCCCTTTCAATAACACTGTCGCAACCGACTCCAATATCAAACAGGTTCAAGTGAGGCTTCAAACCAATAGCCCGGAGGAGGAGTTGCAGAAAAATATCGTCCTCAATGCTTTTTCCTGCAATATCGGTACCTATAAACTCAATCAGGTGGTATTTCCATGATACATTCTATTCGACATAAAAAAGCCTTCTCTTTGATCGAGCTGGTATTTGTCATCGTCGTACTCGGGATCGTCGCATCGATCGGTTCGCAGATCATTGTTCAGGTCTATGAGAGTTATATCATGCAGAGAGCCGTACACAGAAGCAGTGTGAAAACCGAACTGGCGATCACGCAACTGGTCAACAGACTCGCCTACAGCATCCCTCGAACCGTGATAGCCAGACAAGACAATGCAAACTTTCTTCCTATAGAGAGTATCCCGGCAGGGGATACGACACATAATATTCTTGAGTGGATAGCCTATGATAATGATGGCTTCAGTGCCGTCGCCACATCCCCTACAACCGGAGAGAAAAGACGGCCTGCCTGGAGCGGCTATGCCGATGTGACAGCGAGCACAAAGGATGCCCTCTCCACACCTGGATCAAGATTGGGTGCTTTGGGAAGCATTATCAGTGAACTCTCTTCAGGTAATTCTGGGCTTGGTGACAGTGCGATCCTCTTCCCCGATACCTTTGATGCCGATACGGTAGGGTATGCCGGTGGCGTCAGTGCGGAAAACATACATCCGGTATCGGGACAAACTGGAGATACCGTTTTAAATCTTGAGAGTAGGCTTACCGGAGTCAGCAGAACCGTCAAAGAGCACTACAAGCTTGCCTGGACAGCCTATGCTGTCGTACCTGTGGAGCTCACTGCTGCAGAGTTGAAAGACCGCGGATTTGAAGATATCAATTTAGGTGAAGGCGACGAAGCGGGTCTATGGGATCTCAGACTCTACTATGACTATCAGCCATGGGAGGATGAAAATTATGACAATGGAAAAAGTCAGGTCCTGATCAGAAACGTCAGTGTCTTTAACTTTACCGGAAGCGGAAGCTCTATTCGTTTGAAAATTTGTCAACGAGAAAATATCGGGGGAGACCTTACGATCAACAGTTGTAAAGAGAAGGCGGTGATCCGATGATAAGAAACCACAGAGAAGCATTTTCCTTAATCACAGCGATTTTCCTGATAGTACTGATGTCCAGTATTGCCATCTATGTCATGAGCCTTTCGGGGAAGATCGTCAAAGAGACAACAACCCAGTACAACAAAGAGCAGGCGATCCTTTTGGCAAAAAGCTATACGGAACTTGCCATTATGACAGTGACTGCCAATGATAGGAACACAACAGGGCAATGCATTACCGATATCAATGCCACTGTCGGATCGAACGATCCGGGGAACACAGGTGAAGGCTACAAGGTAAGTACGCATATCGCCTATATCGGTGCCGATGGTGATATACAAGCCTGCAAAGATACAAGTGAACTGGACAATCCAAGTACCGGAAATAACGAACTGAACATTATTGTCGATGTCTATGTCGAGTACAAAGATATCATCCAAAGCAATATCGCCGGCTCGCCATGGATCACATACCATAGAAGGACTCTGCAAAAGATATGAAATACTTTAACCAAAAAACGCATACTGAAAAAAATGCTTTTACGATGATAGAGCTTGTGATCGTCATCGTTGTTCTGGGGATACTCGCAGCAATGGCAATGCCTAGAATGGACCGTGATATGAGACAGGAGGCAGCCGATCATATCCTCTCCCAGATCCGTTATACACAGCACCTGGCACTCAATGACTATAAACAGCGTTTTGACAACGAACTCTGGCAGCGCCGTTTCTGGCACATTACATTTGGCAGCTGCTCAGGGAATACGGTTAAGTTCTACATGATAGGAAGCGATAATGATATGACAGGCTCTACCAATGCCTCTTTTGCAAAAACGGAGGCAGCGATCGATCCGGTCACCGGCAAACCCATTTTCTGGCAAAATGGATCTATTTGCCCCGAAGGAGGAGACGGTACCGTCAGTGAAGATATCTTCCTGACCTATAAATTCGGTATCGATACGATAACGAACTCCTGTGACGATGATAACACTGATGATGCTGCCCATATCGCCTTTGACCACCTGGGAAGACCTTTTCATGGATCAAAGTTTACCAATGCCAATGCTGTCGACTATGAAGGGTATGCCGACCAGAGATGTACCTTTACCTTCACCCTTTCGGATGGGGACAGCTTTCAGATCAATATTGAACCTGAAACTGGATATGCCTATATCGTAGGACAGGAAGCTTCCTGATCTTGTTCTATTTACCCTTGATTAAGTTACAATTTAATATCATTATATAAGTATGGATCTGTCCATACTTTTTATCCCATCTATGAGGTGTGGATAAAAAAGAGTCTACCAAATAGAAAAATGGGAATATCTTTACTCTTTGAAATGATCAGGGAGAAGTGCATTTGAAGATGGGACAGAAGTTTCATCATTGACAGCAGGAGGAGGGGTATCGGCTAGCAGGTATGCTGATATAAAAAGTTGCTGTAAACCCCTCATTATACCAACACAATTTTATCAGCAGAGACTATCTTTCAAGTAACGTTTCTGCTATCTATATGAATATAAGAAAGAGAGGGAGAGATGAAAAGTTTGGGAGGATCGAAAAAGGGATTTTTTGCCATTATAGCAATGGCTTTAGTGGGTCTCTCTACCGGAGTTATGGCAGCCAAATCAATGCCCGTTGTGGACAATGCGGATGATCTCTGCTATGGAGAGATCATGGAGCAACCGCTCGATAATATCCCCTACTTTCATAAACGAACCGTTCCTATTATCAATCAGAGCGGCGAGGATCTATCAGAGGTAGGACTCATCTTTGCTACCAATGCCTTGTTGGACATTGTTCCCCTCGATCCGGAGTTTGATTGCGGTATCGATGATATCTCCCGAATTGCTTCGGGCGAGTGTGTTTACGAAGATACCGAATCGCTGGGAAAACTGGGCTTGGAGTTGGACTGGTTGATCGATACAACGATCTTGCATGATGCCCTGCGCTATGAGATGCCCGATTATGTCCCCTATGAATCTCACTCGATCTACCATAAACACGGCGATCTCGTCGATTTAAGCGGTGTACAGATCTATGCCACCTATATCAAGGACAACGTGCTTCACCGCGGCCGTCTCGAAAGCTGTAATCCCTCTTCCAACCTGCCCTTCCAAAATGAGTATACCTGTGGTACTTTCCCGAGTGTACTGACCTCCTATGAACATATGTCCCTGATGAAAAATACCGTTTTCAACAGCTGTACCATCTCCTATCCGGAAAACGAGTTTACACAGGGACACAACATCGCACCTACCTGTTACACTGACCTGACAAGCGCCCAGCTCTGTCAGGATGTAGATGAGATCGAGGCAAACGGAAACTGTAACTTCGTACCGCCTCCGACCAACCGCTATGATCACGACTTTCTTGAAACAACGGATAGCAGTACTCTGGCCGCAATGCAAAACACAGAACTGACTAAACTGGAGTACGGCAACTATATCTTTACCGGAAACAAACAGGAGATTCATTTCAACCCCACCCGGACCTACAGCAACAGCGACAAAAAAGTGATGCTTCTGGGGGATGTCACCCTCTCGGGGAATAGCCAGGTACTGATCTTTGAGGAGGGCGACTACTACTTCAGGTCTCTGGATATCCAGATGAACAGTTTCCAGATAGAACCGCGGGGCAATGTCCGTATCTTCATCAAAAACGATCTCAATTACGCAAAAAACAGCGCCGCATGGGCCGATCCTTCCGCATCGCTCTTTTTCTATGTGGGCGGGGATCTGACCCTTTCAAGCGAAGGTGGCGGTGACGGTTATATCTCTGCCTTCTTCTATGTAAAGGGAGATGTACTGATCCAGGGAAATTCACACTCTGAGATCTACGGGGGTATCACAGCCGAAGGGCGTATCGATGTGACAGGAAATAATTTCGAGTTCAAGTACAATGCAGACGGCGCCAACCAGTTCGGACTGGGAGAGTGTGCCCTCTGTTACGATCCGCCGAGAGGACCGAACGGCCTGAACTTTTACCATCTCCTGAGTCTCTGTTCACCTTTGACCCCATGCGACATATATGTACCGGTCAAAAACATCTCTCCGATACCATTGGATGATGTGCAGGTATTCGAAGCAAAAAAATCACTACTAGGAATTGGCCTGGGAAGTAACCATGAAGTACTGGACAAAGAGGGCAACGAGGTAACCGGCAGCAGTACCTACAAAAGCCGTGCCCTTTATGCAGATCTTCCTTTGGGTCTGGATATAGGGTTGCTGAACGGATATGTCAACTACAATATCGGGGATGGATACCCTACCTATGCGCCTGATGAGATCTACTATGAACTGCATAAAAAATCATTTATCTCAGGTGAAATCCTTGACTTCAGTCAGCTGATCTACTTCGGGCAATATACGGATGATATCGACCGTCACTACAATATACGGCTTGACCCCTGTAAAATCACCGAGAGACCACCCTCTTATCAGACAGGTCCATTTGATGCCTGGGATATCTTCCGTGGAGATACCGATCACGATGGGAAGTTTGACGATAAAAACATCTCAACCAAAATTGCCGGCAAGACATTCTCTCTTACGATTGCCAATCTTGATGCCGAACTGACCAGTCTCGAAGCAAAATCGATCTCGAGCACCGTAACTTATGGGCTCTATAACGGGGATACCCCGATCGATGGAACACTCGATACCTTCGATATCAAAACCACTCTGGATATCAATAAAACCTATACCAATGTTATGACAGCATCAAGAAATGTACATGTAGGGTTTGTCTTCTGTTCCGAATTTGACGGGACAACCTATACACTTCTTGAAAGCACCGAATGCAGCGGCGGTATCGTTAACTGTAAAGATACTGACAGCAATCCGAAATGGCGAAGATGTTTCAGCTCAGACGAGTTTGCGATCAGACCCAAGTCGTTTCTCCTCACACCGCCGGACGGAGAGGATATCGAACTGCTTGCCTCAGGTGCTACCCACCGTTTTACCATCATTGCAAATAATGAAGCCGATGCACAGACAAACGGCTATGACCAGGTATATGTCTCTGCAGATGACCAACAGGAAGAGAACCTCACACTTATGCAACGCCTCCTCTTCAAAGATGGGAGCGTAGATACCAACAACACCTTGCATGGGACATTAGGATTCAATGACAACAACTTTGAGTTTGTCAATGGTATCAGTACCTCCAGGACCAATCCTGCAGAGACTCAAAGTGTTGGGATCTCATTCAGTGATGTGGGACGGGTACAGATCTTGCTGCAGGATACTCAGTGGGCGAATCTCGACAGCGATGACACACCGCAAAGTTGTAACGGCGGTGCCCTTACCAATGAGAAAGGCACCCTTCTGGATATCCCGGACGGTGCCTATATCTGTGGAGACCAGAATGCCACCTTCATCCCCGCTTACTTTGATGTGACCGGTATCACACTGAGAGACCATAATAACGAAGGAAACTTCACCTACCTCTCCAATGACCTCAATATGTCTGCACAGGTCGGTGCTACGATTGTGGCACGCAACACTCAAGGGGCTATCACAGAAAATTTCCGTGAGGGAGCAGGCTTCTATGAGAATCCTGTGAGCGTAACGCTGGGTATCACCGACTGGAATGCTTCTTCCCAAAACAGGCATCCCTTAAATAATGATGTGAATAGCAGAGCTATACCGAATGAAGTACTGCTTGGTTTTGGAGGTGCGGATGAAGCCAACGGGACACATACCATCAGCGATGCCGGTAAGAGCCTTATCTTCAACTACCAAAGAAACAATAACCAACCCGTCAATCCATTCCGGGTACCGGGGAGTGATATCAATATCTCTGTATCCTCAACCTATACCAGCAGCACAAAGAATCAGTCGGTTGTCACAGGCAACGGTGTAGGAGGTGAGGATAGCAGTGCAACCTTCCACTTTGGACGTGCCAAAGCCTCCAAAGAGTTCTATGATCTCAAAGGAACTACAGCCAACACCCCAGTAGCTGTCTATGTCTATTGTAATACTGCAGAGAAGAGCTATACCTGGTGTGATGATCATCATATTGATGTACTGTTCGGGACAACAGACCTCAATAACTGGTGGCTCTCACGTGATCACAATGAAGCCTTGGGAGATGGGAATATTATGCTTCAAGGTTCACCGGAGGTTGCACTGGGAAGCGGTAGCGCTACGGTAAGCTCCAATCTCACTCTTGTTAACGGACAGGATACAACAGTAACAGTACAACACAATAGCGGATCTCTTCCCGTCACCTATAATATACAGTTGGAGACAGGCAACACTGCCGCAACGCCATCTGCACCGGTGACAGATAGTTGGCTCGTCTACAATCCAGACAGTCTTTTACTTGATCCGGACCCATTCTATAAAGTACGTTTTACAGGTGACTCCGGATGGGCAGGTGTCGGCGACACAGGACATGTACTTGATTTCAATGCGAGTACGATAGATGCTAAAAGGTTAAATTGGTAATAGAAAAGAGTTAGAGCCGTTACCAGCATCGAGTTGATCTTTATGGTCATTCACCCGGTATCTGACTGATGTCCGCATAGATGCCGATCGCGCTAGAAGCAGTGGTGATCGGCATGACCTTCCCCTCTCCAAAGGATAAATTCAGGCTGTTTATCTTACCTCTTAAAAAATCTTCTATAGATCAGTATCCAGTGATAGAGATACTGTTGACTACGAATGAAGAGAGAGTGTTTTCAAATCAACCTTGAACCTGAAAGAGGTTATCCCTATCTTGTAAAACAAGAATCTTCTTAATTTACTTCTATTTACCCTTTATTAAGATACTTAAGTTACAATTAAGTATGGATATAGCGATATAGCCATACTTGTTGATCCTCCTGGTGTGCACACGACAGTGAAAACTCCAGTAAGATAGTTTGTCAATAAATGATTGACAAGTTAGACAAGTCATCTTAATAAAAGGATTTACTATGAATACAAGTATTACGGGAAGACATTTTGAACTTACAGATGCGATCAAAGCCTATGCTGAAGCTGCAGTTGAAGGACTAAACAAATATCATCTTGACATTATCTCGGCAAGTACCGTCATCTCTGCCAATGAGAAAAATGGTAAAAAAGGTTTCAGTACAGAGTTCATCATCAACCTTAAAGATAAAAATACACTTGTAATCACACAAAATGACAAAGATGTATATGCGGCTATTGATCTTGCGATCGAGAGAATGAAAAAATCACTCAGAAGACATGCTGAAAAGATCAAAGACCATAAAATCATGAGCTTTAAAGATCTTGGAGAAGAGGCTGAAGCCGTAGCTGAGATGTCAGCTGAAGAGATTGAAATCGTACCAATGGACCTTGAGCTTCATAAACCGCTTGACTTTGATGAAGCGATCGATGCACTCAAAGCAGAGAAAAAACGACAATTCATCGTTTTTAACGATAATGACGGTAATATGAGAGTCATGTACAAAAGAGCGGACGGCAGATTCGGTCTATACTAAAAACATCATAAGAGCAAAGAACGCTTTGCTCTTATCTCCATTTCCCTCCACAAATTTTTCTTTTACCTCTTTTTTTTCATAGGGAGTAAGGTACCATATCGCTATTTCTTTTTCAAGGGCAACCTATGTTTAAAAAAATCTTTTTTACCACACTGTTCTTCAGCTCGCTTGGATATGGTTTTATCAATGTAGAACCTCCTGTGATCGGAGAAAAAGAGGGGATCAATACGGAAGTCTCCCTCAATGCCGATTACAATAGCGGTAACAGTGATAAGGCCTCTGTCGGTACTTCCACCAAAGGACAGTATAACAGTGAAGCGTGGCTGCTCTACTTTATCGCTGCCTATAGTTACGGGGAATCCAACGGAGAAAAGGACACCAATGACGGGATGATACATCTTCGCTATATCCATACACTTGTCGAGGATAGCTATGACTATGAGATCTTCTATCAAACAGAGTTTAACGAGTTTCAAAATATCCGCATACGAAATCTTGCAGGAACAAATATCAGAAGAAAATTGAATATAGGGTTTGACAAGTTCTATCTTGGTACAGGTATTTTCTATGAATACCAAAGACCGGATGAGCTAGCCGAAGAGAATCCTATCTACAGACGCGCCAAACTCAACACCTATATCTCTTTTTTAAAGAAGTTCAATGCCCATGTGAATGTAACCTATCTTGGCTACTATCAACCCAATATAGAGGATTTTTCAGATTATACGGTCTCGCAGACACTGCAGCTGAACAGTCTCATCACGGAAAATATCACCCTCTCTCTAGACCTGATGCATCACTACAACACAACACCTTATCAGAATGTGGAAAAGAGTGACTTCCGTTCTACCATCAACCTGAGATACAAGTTAAAATAATTACAACTCATTTCCGGAGAGCCTCTGTTGGGCAGATCCAATGATCTGCTCATCTTCAGCCATATCAAGCCATCTGAGCTTCTGTCCGCTCTGTATCGTCCCATCCAGGATATCACCACTGTTACGAAACTTCAGATCAAGTTTGGCGATATCAAAACCGTTGTTGGTTTTTGAAAACTGTACCAACCGTTCATTGGCTGGTGCATTACTATAGAGATAACACCAGCTCTTCAGCCCGTTACGACCGACCCTTCCGCGAAGCTGATGCAGTGTCGCCAATCCGAGACGTTCTGCCCCTACGATCACGATCAATGTAAGTCTCGGTAGAGAGATACCGACCTCCACGACAGTCGTAGCGAGAAGTATTTTACCCTTCTCTCTAAACTCCAACAGTACCTCCTCTTTCTCCTTGTCTTTGCCATGTGTGACATAGACATCCTCAAATTTATTTTCCCAAAATCCCCTGCTCTCTTCCAGGGACTGATAAGGGATTTCACTGCTCTCTTCCACCAGCGGATAGATGATGAGGACCTGATGATCTTCTGCAATCTCCTCTTTGATATGTGTCAGCAGAGCCGGAAAGTCCGGTTTAGAGATGGTTTGTGTCGTGATGTCTTTTTCAAACGGTGTCGTCGTGATAAGGCTGACATCCAGGAGTGCGGAATCCATCATCGCCTGTGTTCTCGGGATCGGTGTTGCAGAGAACTGCACAATGTGTGCCCGCTTCTTTCCCCCCTTGCTGATCAGAGCTTCAAGTCCCTGTCTCTGCTGTGTACCGAACCGATGCTGTTCATCGACCATCACCAGTGCAGCATCAGGCAGATCCTCTTTATAGAGCAGTGCATGGGTCCCGATAATGAAATCAGCCTCCCTGTAATCCCCATGGTTATGCCCCTGCATCACCAAAGAGACGTTTACCTCTTTGGGCAGATGCTTGCACGCCTCTTCATAGAGTTGCAGTGCCAGAAGGGAGGTTGGAGCCATCAGGATACTTCTGTAAGGCAGTGCCATCATCGCTGAAGCGAGTATCACCATGGTTTTCCCCGATCCTACATCACCTACCACCATACGTTTGGCTGCCTTATCCTCTCTGGACAAATCTTTTTGGATCTGTGCGATCACACTTTGCTGCTCTTGTGTCAACTGAAACGGCAGACTCTTTACAAAAGGCTCTATATCACCATGCAGTGCATGGAGTGCGGGAAAATCAATCCTTTTCCCTTTCATCTTTTTAAGATGATTATAGGCTTCTATAAATTTTAATACAGAGATGATCTCACTTCTAAAGGTACCGTTTTCATAGACCTGCTCGATACTCTTAGGGAAATGAATCCACATCAGTGTCGCCACCTCTTTGGAGTCCAGTCCTTCATTATAAAGGTTTCGTTCATTGATATAACACTCAATCAGTGCCCTGATCTCACTCTCCTTGAGTACCGTTTTATACTTGGGGGTGATCTTTCCGATCTCTTTGATCGATTTTGGCTGTGACATCTGAAGATATCCCCGATACTCTTCAATCCGTCCCTGGATATAGTGATGTGAGCCTACGGTAAAAAGTTTATGGTGATAGGGGGTGGTACGGAAAAAAGTGGAAGAGAGATATCTTCCTGAAGGTTTCAGGATAAAGTTGACCCGTAACTTGCCTCCCATTACACTGACATCTTTTACCGTTGCCTCATAGGTACCGACCTTCCCTAACTGGAAGTCGCTGGAGAGTGTCGTATCATTGTAAGAAGCAGGGGTAATGAGTGCAAGATCCAGTAGGGAATGGATCTTGAGCTTTTTAAAAAGCTGTTTTGCCTCTTCCACTTCTTCTCCTTCCTTTTGTTTTTAACCATTATACAAAAGTTTGAAAAAGGGAAGAAGAAAATATGTCAAATTGACATCTTACTTTTTACTCTCTTCCTTTTTGGTCACGACACTAAAGGTGATGTTAGAGAGCTCTTTATGCGAAGAGATGAATGCATTCATCTCTTCAAGAGAGACTGCCTCCAGCTGTTTTAACTGCTCTTTGGAGAATCCTAATGGTCTTTCATAATAGAATTCATTATAGGCACGGTTAAGCCTTTGAGAGAGGGTCTCTGTACGCAGCGGTTCGCTTCCTACAAGGAACTGCTTCGCTCTATCCAGCTCATCCTGTGTGATCCCTTTGGCGATGAAGGTATCAACGACCTCCTGGATAAGCTGCATCGCTTCATCCTGTGTAGAGAGCTTGGTCTGAAGATACCCGCTCATATAGGATACGCTTTTGGTACGTCGGAGAGAAGCATATACCCCGTAAGTTAGCCCGCGTTTCACACGGATCTCTTCCATCATACGTGTACCGAACCCTCCGCCGCCAAGCAGATACTCGGCGATCTTCGCTTTATACTGGTCTTTTTCTCTGTAGCTGTAGTCAAACGGTGCACCAAAATAGATATAGGCCTGCTGCGTCTCCTCATCACTATAGACGGTCCTTCTCTTATCTGAGGCTTGGATCTGCATAACCTCTTTGGTATCCACCTTTGGGAGCAGACTCAGTACCTCACGGGTGTACGCTTTTGCTTCATCGACAGAAATATCCCCGCCCACAACGGCGATAGCGTTGTTATACCCGACATGTCTCTGAATAAATTGCTGAAGATCATCCAGCGTAATCGTCTCGATACTTTCAAACGTACCATTATAAGGTCTTGCTAAAGCCGTCCCTTTGAAAAGCTCTGCACGCAGAGCCGTAGCAGAGATATAGTCAAAGTCACTCTCCTTCTGATGAAGCCAACCGATCTTCTGGCGTTTGATCTGATCAAAAGCCTCCTCGGTATAGTTAGGATCTTTCAGTAACTCTTTGAGCCGTTCTATCGCATAGGCAAACTCACTCTTCAGTGCAGAAACCTCGATCACAAAACTCTCCCGCCCTACACTGCTATGGATATCTACCGCACGCGCATCAAGCTTTGTTGCAAAGCCAACGGAGCCCTCTTTCTTTGTTCCTTCATTGAGAAGTTTTGCAGACATCTCTGCGATCCCGTCCTTGGTATTGCTCAGGTGCCCGGCTCCCGTAAATACAAACTGGATGGAGACGATAGGAACATAATCACCTCCCTCATAGACAATAGACACTGTGCTGTCTTTAACGTTGACTTCATTGATGCTTGACGCCATCAATACTCCTTGCAGTAAAACTAATAGTGTAATGATCTGTTTCATTAAAAAACCTTTTGGAGAGTCTGGAGAGAGAACTACTGATAAAATCTCTCCAAAATTTCGTACGCGGTGTTACGCTTGGCCGGATTTTCCCCTACATCCTTGATCAGGTTGATCATCTCTTCCTGGTTCATCTGGTTTTTGGCTCCTGCAGCCGATACGACATTCTCTTCCATCATCGTTGAACCCAGATCGTTCGCACCAAAAAGCAGCGCCATCTGACCGATATAAGAGCCTTGGGTTACCCAGGAACTTTGGATATTTTTAACATTATCCAAAAAGAGTCTGGCAACAGCCAGGTAACGCAGATAAAGATTTGAAGTCGTCTTTTCAATTGTCGGCAATTCACGTTTAAGCTGTGTATTGTCACTCTGGTATGACCACATGATAAATGCCCTGAAACCGCCTGTCTCTTCTTGCAGCTGGCGTACCATATCCCAGTGCTCTACGATCTCTCTGGTTGTCTCTACCGTACCGTACATCATCGTAGCAGTAGACTTGATACCAAGCTTATGTGCCTCTCTGTGTACTTCCAGCCATGTATCTTTATCCAGTTTCTTCGGTGCGATGATGTCACGCACACGGTCACTGAGTATCTCAGCACCCGCACCAGGGATAGAACTAAGCCCTTTGTCTCTCAGACGACGAAGTACTTCAGAGATAGAGATATTGGAACGGCGGGCGATATAGTCTATCTCGATCGCCGAGAAACCGTGGATCGTCACCTGCGGATACTTCTTATGGATATGCTCTACCAGATCCTCGTACCACTCGATCTCAAGCTTTGGATGCACGCCTCCCTGGAAAAGTATCTGTGTACCGCCGATCGCCAGTAACTCTTCGATCTTTTCATCGATCTCATCAAAAGTGAGGATATAGGCATTCTCTTTTTTCTCATGCGTATAGAATGCACAGAACTTACAGTCTACCCAGCAGATATTGGTATAGTTGATATTGCGGTCTACGACAAAGGTAGTCACCCCTTTGGGATGCAGCTCCTGCTTACGCGCATAGGCCATCTTCCCCAACGTTTTAAGGTCTGCTTTTTCGATAAGTTCTACCGCTTCATCGATACTCATACGCATAAAAAACTCCTTTGGGAGTTTTTAGTGATGAGTGATGAGTGATGAGTGATGAGTGTCGGATTGTATTGCAGAGCAATACCTCTATTCATAGCGTTTTGAAAAAATGCATACATTAGTTTTTCATTCCTCATTTTTCATTCCTCATTTGTCATTCCTCATTTGTCATTGGAAAATACTATTTTCCAATGGCATCAAGTACTCCGTTGATGAACTTTGGTGATTTGTCATCAGCCAACTCTTTCGCCAGTTCTACCGCTTCGTTGATAATGATCGCTCTATCAGTCTTTGCTACCAGAATCTCATAGGCACCCAGACGAAGGATCGCTTTTTCTACCTTACCGATCGCATCATAGTCCCACTCTTTGAGGTGTTTCTGGACCTCTGTATCGATCATCTCTAAATTCTCTACAGTTCCGTGAAAAAGTGTATTTGAAAACTCTTTTTGTTTATTACGGATCTTATCCTCTTCAAGAATCTCATCCGAAAATTTAGCGATATTTTCATTACCCAGGTCATACGCATAGAGCAGACCTACTACTGCTGTACGTGCTTGATGTCTTGTTGCCATAATATTCCTATTTGACTTATTTTTAAACGCGACTAGTCGCGTGAGCCAACTGCTGAAGTTAACACAGCGTTAGCGTAGCTTTTAGAGCTTTGCTTTAAAAGCGTCCTCAATTTTGTGAGCTTATTTTTCAAGCTCACTATATAAATTCATCAGTTCGATCAGCCCGGCCATCGCCTCACCGCCTTTGTTCCCGGCTTTTGTACCTGCTCTCTCAATCGCCTGTTCGATGCTGTCGACTGTCAATACACCGAATGTTGCCGGTTTACCGTGTTTCAGGGTTACATTCGCCACACCTTTTGTTGCTTCTGCCGATACATAATCAAAGTGAGGTGTCGCACCACGGATCACTGCACCCAGACAACATACTGCGTCATACTTACCTGAGGACAGGGCTTTATCCAGCGCAAACGGGATCTCAAATGCACCCGGTACCAGGATCAGGTCAAGCTCTTCAGGGTTTCCCCCGTGTCTTGCATATACATCTTTTGCACCCTCTACCAGTCTATCAGTGATAAAGTGGTTAAATCTTGCATTAATGATCGCTACTTTTTTACTTCTGTCTACGCTTAAATGACCTTCTACTACTGTCATATTTATCTACCTTTCACACTACTGTTTTAAAATTTTCTGATTATAACAAAAACTAACCTAACGAACTGAATACTTACTCCACAATCGAGCGTATTGCATCGATCTGTTCCATCAATGCTTCAAGTTTCTTAAGCTCTATCATATTCGGTCCGTCACTCAGCGCAATACTCGGATCAAAATGTGTTTCAAAAAAGAACCCGTCTACACCTACTGCAGCTGCTGCACGTGAGAGATAAGGTACCATTGAACTGTCCCCACCGCTTGTCGCACCACCGCTTGCCGGAGACTGCACGGAGTGGGTTGCATCAAAGACCACAGGAGCAAACTCTCTCATCGTTACAAGTCCGCGCATATCCACGATCAAGTTACCGTAGCCAAATGTTGAACCGCGTTCGGTGAGCCATACCTTGTATTTCTCGGCATTTTCGTAACTTACTTCTCCGTCAAACCCTCTGGTCTTGAGTACCTTGGCAACAGAGTGTTCCATCGCCTGAGGCGCAAGAAACTGCCCTTTCTTGATATTGACCACTGCGTCGGTTTTTGCCGCTGCAACAAGCAGGTCGGTCTGACGACACAAAAATGCAGGGATCTGAAGTACATCCGCCACCTCTGCAGCAGCAGCAGGCTGAGTATAATCATGTACATCGGTAAGTATCTTGTACCCAAACTGCTCTTTCACCTCAGCAAGCAGTTTCAGTCCTTCATCCAGTCCCGGTCCTCTAAAGCTGTCAAGGCTCGTACGGTTTGCCTTGTCAAAACTCGCTTTAAAGTAAAAATCTTTCGTGCAGTCTTCATGATATTTACTGAGTGACTCTGCGATCCTCATCACATTGTCACGGCTTTCAAGGACACATGGTCCGGCGATCATAATCATTTTTTTCTCCTCATTGTTATCTCACACAATAATGAGCAACACCCATTATCAATTCCTTCCGCTTCTATGCCAAAACATGATGAGAGGAAATCACTCCATGATTCCCTCTCAACGCTTCAACACCCGTTTTAGAAAAATAGAGACTATTTTTTGCCAAGGGCTACCATCAGCCCTGAAGTAATGACCAACAGTATACCCAAAAAGGTCCAAATATCAGGTATCGGATCTCCCAGCATTATCCCGATAATCAGTGCAAAAACGATATTGGAGTAGCTGATGGTCCCGACAATCCCTGCTTTGGTATGTTCATACGCTTTGGTCATCAAGATCTGTGAAAAGGTAGCAGAGAGTCCCATCATCAAAATATAAAACCAGAGTATGCCCTCCGGCATCACAAATGTTGCAAACATAAAATCCAGCTCTTTTGGCGGATCGACATAGGGCGTCACCAACATCAGCAGCAACGGTGCCACCGTCCCCACCCCCATAAAGCTCATCACGATCGCCCTGGTATCATAGTACTGTCTCAGTTCACGGATGGAGGTATAAGCCAACGCTGCACCCAGTCCGGAGAAGATACCCAGTATGTCGTACTTGTCAAAGACACCACCCTCAGGCTGTGCGATCAACAGGATTCCGGTAAATCCGAGCAATACAGCAAAAACTGCAGATCCGGGAAGCTTCTCTTTTAAAAATAAAAAGGCAAAAATCGCCACAAAGATCGGAGAGGTTTTATTGTAAGTGACAGCCTCTCCCAAAGGGATATAAGCGATGATATAAAAATAGGCCAGAAGTGCGGAAAAGCCCATCACCCCGCGAAAGAGCAGCAGCAGGGGCTTTCCGCCTATCTGCTTGAGCGGGGATTTGTAGATCGCATACCCTACAAGTATCACACCAAATACATTACGGAAAAAAGTCACCTCAACAGGGGGAAGTATCTCGCTGACTACTTTGGCAAACCCACCCATCACGGCAAAAGAGAGCGAAGCGATGATCATATACAAGATACCCCGATCGATGCCCAGAAGATACTTTTTCACACTTGACCTTTTAAAATTTTTGGAAGTGTAGCATATCTTGCTAAGATATCTCTAAAAGCCCTACTCTTTCCAAAAAAGATCCGGTCTGTTGTTCTCCATCATTTTAAGTTCATCCTCCAAAGAGACAACGATACCCGGTTCATAATCAAAACTGAGTGTCGGGTTTCTCTCTTCATAGTCAAAATGGTTCAGGATCAGTTTCATCGCTTCGATCCTTGCTTTGTGCTTGTCGTTTGAACGGATGACATGCCATGGCCCGTATTTGTGATCTGTCTTCTGGAACATCTTATACTTCATCTTGCTGAACTCATCCCAAAGCTCCTGTGCCTGCAGGTCTATCTCACTGAGTTTCCACTGTCTCAACGGATCGACTCTTCTCTGTTCAAAACGCTCGGCCTGTACAGACTTCTTGACACTCAGGTAGAGCTTTATCAAGATCACGCCCTGTCTGCTCAAAGACCTCTCAAATCCTGTGACATCATTCATAAACCACCGATACTCTTCAGGCGTACAAAAACCGAATACCGGTTCAACCATGGCACGGTTATACCAGCTGCGGTCAAAAAGAATGATCTCACCCGCTGAAGGGAAATGCTCTACATATCTTTGATAGTACCACTGTGTCTTCTGCTCAGAAGTGGGCTTCCCCAGCGCTACGATACGATAATGTTTCGGATTCATATAACGGGAAACTGTCCCGATCAGACTTCCTTTTCCTGCAGCATCCCTGCCTTCAAACAGTATGATCAGCTTCTTACCGTGTTTTTCAATATGCTGCTGCAGCTTGATCATCTCGGCCTGATAATATTCAAGCGCTTTGATCTGATCGACAACTTTTATTGCCTCTGATGACTGCTCTTTTAACTCCTGATTCTCTTTTTCTAAAAGACTAATGCGCTTTTGTAGTACTTCCAGCTCACTCTCTTGCATACTTTTTCCTATTCTACCTGTTAAATGCGAGGCGTGTTCTCCTCAACTTTATACCCTATACTTACCACTTACTGAGAAGGGATTATCCTAAATATATAGGTCCATTATATCATCCTTTACTCCCCTTCTCTTAGGCAGCTTGGCTATCTGAAATCTTAATCCAACTCTGCTTAATATCGGGCGTATAAAAATTAATCAACTTTTTAGCTGCAAAATTCATTTTTCAGAGTATAATTTTTAATAGATTCAGGTTTATGTTGGACGGTCATTTCGATACGTACCCGTATAATAAGATATCAATGATATCTCTATAGTTAGATGTTGATGTTGGAGGCATCACCAAAGTGAAAACGATCCATTTTTTCACAGTATCCTCTCAAACAACTTTATTAGAAATGAAGCTCTGAAGAGGACGATACGATGACACTAAAAGATATGGAATTTACCCTAAAGAGTTATGGCGTGGAAACAGAAGATATGGAAACGCTTATATCGCATTACAAAAAAACACAGGCAAGTCTCTCTGAACTGGATGAGATGCTTGAAGCGTTGGGATATGCGAGAATCTTTACCGATGAGATATTCGGCTGGATGGATGATGAAGAGGATGAGTATGACGATTCATTTTCCTATAGTGAAAAAAACCATCACAGACCCCAGTGGGTAGATTGATCACTATTACCTCAAAGCGCTAAAAAGTTTAGCGCTTTACCTGCTGCATTTCAACTACTTTTTGCATAATGACACCTATGAATGAAACAGAATTTTATACCAGACTTTTAGCGCTTCCCGATGGTGCCAATGATCTATGTTACCAAAACAGACGCTACCTGCTTCGCAAAGAGACCTTGCTGAAGGGTAAGCTCATCAAAATCTACGCAGAGGAGCTCGGAGGAAACGATATCATCAGCGGAAACTACTACCCCACGATGAAAGGCGGCATGCTGAAACCTTGTGAGATGAGTGATGAGAAGGTAATAGCGTTTGTACTACGGGCACAATACAAACGTGACTAGTCATGTGCCTCCTCTGTTGAAGAGAAACAACTAAATTGTGATACACCTCCATGCACCACAGATCAATTCCAAACTGATTTTCCCGGCCTGATTCTCTCGATTTATCCTCTGACCTCTAAAGAAAAATAGGAATAGTCACTTTAAATTCAACCTTGAAAAGGTTATAATAGTAGCAATAATCTCAATATGACTGTCAGGGAAGTCAGTATGAGGTCCAGGAGGGGGGAAGTATCATCGATATCATGAAACGATTCAAATCATATTTGAACCCACTATTGAAACAGCGTAGAGTTTCCACGCTCTATTTCGCTCCTCTTTTTAAGGGAGCAAGCCTAAGCATATGAATACCAAGGCCAGTCTCTTCGCTTCATTTGTTATTGTCGTACTATTCCATACCTATCTGCTGAACGCATACAAGGTAGAGCAGATACATATAGCACTGCCCTCTGCAGGAAAGGTCTCTACCGTGATAAACCTCCAAAGAGCCTGCCTCAAAGATACCGAACCTGTGACCGAATCTCTGAGTGATTCCCCTCTCCCCGAAGCGCTTCATGAAGAAACTCCTCCGGAACCGGAACCAGAACCAGAACCAGAACCAGAACCGGAACCGGAACCAGAACCAGAAGTGGAACCAGAAGTGGAACCAGAACCGGAACCTGAGCCTCTGCCAATTATAGAAGAGGAGACTTCAAAGGCCCCCGAGCCGGTCAAAAAGAAGAAGCCCGTCAAGCAAAAAAAGAAGTTGCTAAAAAAGAGGGGAGAAAAAAATGAAAAAAGAGGCACCGTCCGGAAGAGAGGAGCGTATTCCGGAAGCCAATCCGGGGGAGAGCTCTCCGGACCGGGAGGAAGCTTCAGAGAAAATTATTTTTCAATAGTATGGAAGGCGATAGAGCGAAAAAAAAGATATCCGAGTGTGGCAAAAAAAATGCACCAGGAGGGTGTTGTACATCTCTCTTTCACAATAGACAGAGACGGGAAGATCAGAAATATCGGTTTGGCAAAAAAGTCTCCCCATCAACGATTGAACAATGCAGCCTTGAGAATACTCAGGGAGATCGGATCGTTTCCTCCCATTCCCAAAGCGCTCAAGAGAAGCTCACTCTCGATCATTGTCCCTGTCAGATATAAAATTCAACGAAACTAGGAGGTCAAAGTGTTAGATATCATGCATTATGTAGATAGAGGGGGCATCATTGTCTATATCCTCATTGGGTTAAATATTATCGGCTTTACGATTATGTTATGGAAATTTATTGTTCTTATTTTCGCAAGGTGGCAAAAAGAGAAGATCATCCAAGAGATCCTCCTGTTTATCCGGGAACACGACCTGCCCATAAAAGAGAAAGCCATGCAGAATGCGATCGATCACCAGATCAACGCTTTGGAACTTGGATTGAATACGATCAAAACCATTGCCTCTATTGCACCGCTTTTGGGTCTTCTGGGAACTGTAGTCGGTGTCTTGGGTGCATTTGATGCTGTCAGTCAGCAGGGGCTCGGCGATCCGGCGGTATTCTCTTCAGGTATCTCCGTTGCATTGGTCACTACAGTTGCCGGGCTGATCGTGGCGATCCCTCACTATATCGGGTACAACTACTTTATATCACTTCTGGCAAATATTGAGATCGGACTTGAAAAAGAGGTATTGGAGCAGCTATGAGACGACGAGAACCGCTTGTACCGGAGATGACTCCGTTAATTGATGTTGTTTTTATTCTGATCATATTTTTTATCGTCACCTCTATATTCAAAAAAGAGGAACTGGCACTTCTTCTTAACCTGCCCTCCTCTAGTGCAAAGGAACTGGATATCGAGGAAGAGCAGATCACGATTGAACTCTCTGAAAAGCAGCTCGCATTCAGAGGCGAAGAGGTGACGCTTGAAGTACTGGAGGATGTACTGAAAAACATCGAGGATAAGAAAAGGGCAATCATTGTCAGGATAGATGAAGAGGTCATCTATAAAAGAATCGTCCAGGTCCTTGATATACTTCAAAAGTATGGATTGAACAATCTGGCACTGGTAACCAAAAAAAAGATCGATGATTCAGAATGAGGGGAGAGGGAAAAGCATTCCCCTCACCTAAGAAGGGGATGAAGAAACAGCTCTCTCTGATGCAGACTATTTGATACGCTCGGCGGTAAGGTCACCAAACATCACAAGGTCTTTCAGAACTGCTTTTTTCGTAATACCGTCTTTACCGATCGCGAGCATCAGCTCCCCTTTGCTGCTGGAGAATATCTTCTGGTAGATGATCGCTGTGAGATACCGGTACTCTCCTTTACCCAGCGTATCAACATACTTTTCACGTTCTTTAGGTTTTGGCAGATAGATTTCCACTTTTCCTTTCTGTTTCTCAGCACCTATCGCGTTAAAACTGTAAGTTCCTGGCTTGCTATTTTCGTTGATCAGCCTTGGCAAATTAAAATAGAGTGTCAGTAGATCATCCGTACTGAAGAAATCTAACGTTTGTTTTGTTTCGGAGGTCAGTTTGCCTTTTCTGTATTTTTTTGTGATTTTGGTCACGATCTTTTTTTGATGATCTACAGTGTAAAGCTTTTCTCTTTTTTTCTCTCCATACTCCACCTTGATACTGTAGCTTTTTGCATAGTATTTGCCGTTTCGGATAAATCCTTCAGAGAGATGGGTCTCTTTTCTGTTCCGACTGAGTGTCTTTGCGATCCCTGTTGCTTTGGCGTTGATGGATATTTTATACTTATCCCCATTCGTTTCCAGATGCGCATGGGAAACACCCAACTCTCCCAAGATCCCAAACTTCACTTTATACTTTACATCAATCACTTGTGCATCAAGCCAAGAGATCCACAAAAAAACACTCAATAGTAGATACTTTCTCACGATAAACCGCCCCTTTGCTTATTTTAGTCTTAATTTTAATATAATAACGTAAAGTAGATCAGAAAGGGAATTTACAATGTCTGTAAACGAAAATATGGAACAAAATACAACAATGGCACTTAATGTAATCGATGGA
Source organism: Sulfurovum sp. MH2-6 (assembly GCF_058374785.1). Classification (NCBI taxonomy): domain Bacteria; kingdom Pseudomonadati; phylum Campylobacterota; class Epsilonproteobacteria; order Campylobacterales; family Sulfurovaceae; genus Sulfurovum; species Sulfurovum sp. MH2-6. The sequence goes on along the minus strand of NZ_CM178170.1, from coordinate 482,023 downwards.
CTCGATCTGGGGGTACCGACAGAAGTACAAAAGTTACTTGCACCGGTTTATGAGGCTTTCCCCGTGCTCTCCAATACCATATGGGGTATCCCCTATGCCAACCTGATAGCTGCCGTTCTGGTCTTTTTCCTTTTTCTTTTTTTACGTAGAGTTTTCACCTCGGTCGTTGTGGTTTTTCTGCAAAAGCTGGCAAAGAAATCTTCCACTTACTATGATGACAAGATCATCTCTGCCCTCAAGGGTCCCCTTAGCTTCACCTTTATTCTGATCGGTCTCCACCTTTTTTTCCTTCTGATCTTCAAAGAGACAGAAACGATCAAACGTATCCTGGAGACACTGGTCGTTTATGCAGTATTCTGGGCGATTCTATCCATCATCGAAGCGATGAAAGGTGTGGTCTATGATATTACAGGAAAGTTCAATAAAGATCTCTCCAAAGAGATGGGAAACTTTATTCTCGCACTTATCAAAATTTTGATCGCCGGTGTAGGCCTGGGAGCGATGCTTCAGGTATGGGGGATCAATGTCACTGCACTGGTCGCATCACTGGGGATCGGTGGTCTGGCCTTCGCCTTGGCGGCCAAAGATACCGTTGCCAATCTTTTTGGCTCGTTCTCACTGCTGGCTGACCGTACCATCAGGATAGGAGAGTGGATCATCGTCAACAATGTAGAAGGGGTGGTCGAGGATATCGGTATGCGTACGACCAAGATACGCTCTTTTGGCAAATCCATTATCACCGTACCCAACCATGTGATCGCCAACAACCCGATAGAGAACTTTTCAAGAAGAGGTATCAGACGTATCAAGATGCATGTAGGTCTCACCTACTCTACCTCCACAGAGCAGATCACCAACATTGTTGAAGATATCAAAACGATGCTCCAAACGCATGAGGGGATTTCACACAATGATACGCTTCTTGTCAATTTCGAATCCTTCGGTGATTCCTCTCTCAATATTTTTGTTTATACCTTTACCAACACGGCAAACTGGGAAAACTATCTGCAAATCAGAGAAGATATCAATTTGAAAATCATGAAAATAGTCGAAAAGCACGGTTCAAGCTTTGCCTTCCCTTCTCACTCTATCTATCTGGAGAGTATGCCTCAAACATGATATGCCGAAACCAATAATATGGTATAATCACATCAATTATCTTCTGCTATAGCTCATAGGGAGCTGTAGCCTAACTTTTACAGATACAAACCACTAAGAAAGAATATGTATGTCAGATCTAAAAAAAGTAGCCATAATAGGACGACCGAATGTAGGTAAAAGCTCACTGTTTAACCGTCTTGCCAGACAACGGGACGCTATCACCTCCGATATGTCCGGAACCACAAGAGATGTGAAAAAACGTGTGGTCACGATCTCAGGAAACCGGGATTTTGAGATCCTTGATACCGGAGGGATCGATTACTCATCGGAGCTCTTCAGCAAAGTAGCAGAACATGCGCTCAATGCGGCAAAACAAGCAGATGTCATTATCTATATGGTAAATGGGAAAACACTTCCTGAAGAGGAGGATAGAGAACTCTTTTATAAACTTCAGCAACTGAACAAACCTCTGGCGCTTGTCGTCAATAAGATTGACAATGACAAAGAAGAGGAACGTTACTGGGAGTTTCTGGAGTTCGGTGCGGAAAGAACATTCCCCCTCTCTGTAAGCCACAACCGCTACTTCAATGACTTCTATACCTGGCTTGAAGAGTATATCCCGCCAAGAGAGGAAGAAGAGGAAGGCGGACTTGAACTGGAAGAAGAGATAGACCCTTTCGCAGAGATGCTTGAAGAGATCCACTTTGACCAAGAAGAGGAGGAGGAAGAGGACAGAGAGATCAAAGTTGCGCTGATCGGGCGTGTCAATACAGGGAAAAGCTCCCTTCTCAATGCACTGGTTGGTGAAGAGCGGACGATCGTCTCCGATGTGGCCGGTACAACCATCGATCCGGTCGATGAGTCTATCGAACACGACGACTATAAGATCACCTTTGTCGATACGGCCGGGATCAGAAGAAGAGGTAAAATCCTGGGGATAGAAAAGTATGCACTAGGCCGTACCGAAGAGATGCTTGAAAAAGCGGATATTGCACTCCTTTTGATCGATGCAACCGTAGGGGTCACCGAACTGGATGAGAGAATAGCCGGACTGATCGAAAAGTTTAAACTGGGTTCACTGATCGTTATCAACAAATGGGATATCCGTGAAGAGAAGAGTTATGAACAGGCCATTGAAGATATCCGTGATGAACTCAAGTTCCTTCACTATGCACCGATCATTACCGTCTCGGCAAAAACAGGGCAACGTGTACAAAAGATACTGGATCAGATCGTTGAAATCTATGGGCGGTACAAGCAGCGTATCCCAACCTCTAAGCTCAACGATGTACTGCGCGAAGCGATCAACCGTCACCATATCCCGTCACACCATGGAGCAGTGGTCAAGATCAAATTTGCTACACAATATGAAACCAAACCGCCGAAGATCGCACTGATTGTGAACCGTCCCAACTTCCTGCACTTCAGTTACAAACGCTATCTGGCAAACTACTTTAGAAGCAAGTTTGATTTCGAGGGGGTACCTCTGGACCTGGAAGCACGTAAACGCGGTGAACGTACGATCGATGAGTAGTATCAAAGAGCATGGATTTTTCATGCTCTTCATGAAAAAATTGACAGACTCTTCCCTTAAAACAATCTACCAATAAAAGCCTAAAGCCCTCACCTGCTATAATCTCAAAAAAATTTTAGGATATTGCTATGCGTGTACTTACAGGAATCCAGGCTTCAGGTAAACTTCACCTGGGAAACTACTTTGGAGCGATGAAACCCATGGTAGAACTTCAAGAGGAACATGAACTCTTTACATTTATCGCGAACTACCACTCGCTAACCTCTTCCAAAGATGCCCAAACGCTTAGACAATATACCATCGATGCGGCAGTTGACTACCTCTCTATCGGTATCGATCCGAACAAAACCACTTTCTGGGTCCAAAGCCATATGCCTGAAGTACTCGAGCTTTACTGGATACTCTCAAAATTTACCCCGATGGGACTGCTTGAGCGTGCACACTCCTACAAGGACAAAGTTGCCAAAGGAATCCCTGCCAGCCATGCGCTCTTCAGCTACCCTGTACTGATGGCAGCGGATATCCTGATCCTTGACACGGAGAAAGTGCCTGTAGGGAAAGACCAGATCCAGCATGTGGAGATGACACGTGATATCGCCACCAAGTTCAATAACGAATACGGTGAGCTCTTTATATTGCCTGAACACCTGGTACAAGAAGAGGTGGCAACGATCCCTGGGATTGACGGGCAGAAGATGAGCAAGAGTTACGATAACGCGATCGATCTCTTTATGGATGAAAAACCGCTTCAGAAAAGATGTAACAAGATCATCTCCTCTTCTACGCCGCTGGGTGAACCGTTAGAATGGGAAGGTGACAATATCTATGCTATTGCTTCACTCTTCTTAAACGATGAAGAGAAACTCGAACTTCAGGCACGTTATAAAAGCGGTAAAGAGGGATACGGTCACTTCAAAAAATATCTCAAGGAACTCATCTGGGAAGAGCTTGGCGAAGCCAGAGAGAAAAGAGCATACTACCTCGACCATATGGATGAAGTAGAGGATATCCTGGCACAGGGTGCGAAGAAAGCTTCAGCCATCGCTTCAGCAAAAATGGAGAAAATCAAAGCAGCGATAGGACTCTAAGTCCTACTTCTGCGACTCTGATTCATCGATGATCAAGTCTATATCACTCACGATCTCACTTAAGGGATCGGAACCGAGTTCCCCCTCATCACTGGCTTCAACCACATTCTGAGTCTCTTCCGCTGCTTCAGTCGTACCATTAAGGTCAGCATCCTCTTTCCCAGGATCTGTTTTCTTATCACGCTCTTTGTTTTCGACACTCTCTACCGCACTGCTGATACGCTGAACCACTCCCTCTTTCTTGGTCTCAACTTTGACGACTGCAATGTTTAGATTGGACGCTTCCGTTCCAGGATCGACTTTTACATCAACCTCTTCATACCCTTCCAAAGAGTCAAGATAACTTGTTTGCTTCTCTTCATTGCCGCTCTTACTCTGTAACGACGCTACAATTTTCTCTTCATACTCTGTTTCTACATTCGCATTATCAGAGAGCATATTATACTGCACGACCAACCCGACTACTCCCAGGGAGAGGAGTATGACGAGTCCCACCGCTATATTTTCCAGTAGTTTTTTCATCAATTACCTTTCTAGTTTCTTACTGTTGTAAAGCCCAATATCTTCCACATCTGGAAACCGCCGCGATAATAGGATATCTTATCCGCCGGATATCCTCTCTCAAGTAGACTCTCTATCATATCGTTAGACTTTTTACACCACATACCGTCACAATAGATCGCCAACTCCAATGCTCTGCTTGTATCCCAGGTTCCATTCTCCTGTTCTTTCATACCCAAAGAGTTGAAGATCTTATGCATAGCGATATCATTGTTTCTGATTTGAGCAGGAATGTTCACTGCTGATGGAATAGACTCTTTTTTATAGTGTGCTTTATCTCTGACATCAATGAGCATACCTTTTTGCCTATTGACCTTCTCTTTCATAAACTTAAGCACCTCAACCTCTCCGATCGTTTCTACACCGTTTTTAAGATCGATCGGCTGGATAAAGGTTCCCGGTCTGTAGGTTTTGGCATACTCTCCTGTGAGTTTATGCTTCGTATCCTGTATACGGTGAACCTTTACCGCTTTACCTTTATGATAGATATAGACAGAGGAGATATCCGGTGTGATCTTAACTTTATCATACTGTCCGGCATGGAGTAAACTTCCTGTCATTAATGCTGCTGCGATTAATCTCCCTTTCATTATTTTGCCTCCTGTGATGGTACGATCGTTGTAAAGCCTAAGAGTTGCCATGCCTGCATACCGCCTCTATAGTATTTCATCTTCTTTTCCGGGTATCCTATCTCCGAGAGTGCGTTGATTGCCGTAGGAGACTGTCCGCACCATGCACCGTTACAGTAAAGTAAAATCGTTTTTGCATGGGTAAAGTCCCAGGCATCTGTTCCGCTTTTTACACCGCCTAACTCTGTAAGCACTTTATCTCTTTGAGGAGTATCGGTCAAAAAGAGTTTAAACGGGATATTCACCGAACCCGGGATCGCACTTTTCTCATACCAGTTTTTCAGTCTTGCATCAATAAAGAGCCCTTTTTTATGCGTTAAAAAATCCAACACTTCCAACTCTCCGAATGTTTCTACGTGATCACTTACTTTAAAAGGTTCTATAAAAAACGGCGGCGAGGGCCTTGAGGTCAAGGCAAAGGTATTGGTAAGATAACTGTCGGGCCTCTGCTCCCGTTCGATTTTATAGGTCTTTCCATTCGCTTCTATCTCTGCAAAAGGAACACCTTCAGTGATTTCGACCTCATTAGCCTGCAACAGACTTGAAGCGACTAAAGCCGGTACAAGGTAGCTTAGCTTCATACGTAACTCCTGAATTTATTATCTATGATTTGATTATAAATATATAAAAAAGTACTATGAAAAGGTTTAGAGGAAGTTCAATAAATCTGTGACTTTAGATTTCAAGACAATGAGAAAATGAAAAATTTATCAACATACAAAACCATGTACTTTTCTTCCTCCCATACACTACAATCCTAAGATGTGATTGTAACATATAGTTAATTATATTTTACAATTATAAAAAAAGGTAATAAATTATTCTTATGGCTAAAGTCTGTCTACTCCGGGATCAGTCATTGAGCCATCGATTGGCAATCGCACGCAGCCCTTCCACATTATCTGAGGCATAGATACTGAGTTTTGTCTCTTCTACATTCTCTTTGATACCGTGTCTCTCTTCCAGATACTCGACGATTGCTTCACCTGAATGTATTAAAGTCGGGATATCGTCAAAATAGCTTTTGATCGATTCAGAGATCAAAGGGAAATGTGTACACCCCAGAATGATCGCTTGGGGTGTCTCAATCTCTTTAAAGTAGTGATGCATCGTCTCATAGAGTAAAGGGCCGTCAAATATACCCTCTTCTACCATCGATACAAACAGTCCTGTCTGCAGTGCAGTAAGGTTTTGGTAGCCAAGTTGCTCCAGTGCATGTTGATAACGCTTGGAAGCTATCGTCGCACGTGTACCGATGATCAGGATTGGCGCATCTTTATCGGTAAAACCGTTTACCAATGCTTTGATACCCGGTTCAATCACCCCTACTACAGGATAAGAAGCTTTGCTCTGCATTTCAGTGATCGCATAAGCACTTACCGTATTACACGCCGTGATAAGCAGATCAATATCAAAATTGTTAAAAAATTCCAGGGCTTCAAGGGAGTAACGGATCACAGTATTGGCATCTTTCGGTCCGTAAGGGACACGTGCTGTGTCACCATAGTAGATGATTTCGTCAAAAAGTTTGTGGTCCAACAGGGATTTGACTACGCTCAGTCCACCGGCCCCCGAATCGAATACACCTATCTTCAAAAGGAGACCTTTTTAGATAATGAAGAACGAGGAGTACGCCCGAACGAAGAGACAAGTGCCCTTGGGGTAAGAACCGAGGAGTTCAGGCATGCTTTTCGTACGAAAAGCTTTGATACAAAAAATTGGAATAAAAGTTTTACATCGTAAAACATACCGAAACTTTTCACTCTTCACTCCTCACTATTCACTTTTTATGAGCCTAGGCTCATAAAATTACGCCCCTTCGTTCATTAAGGAGAGGAACTCTTCATTAGACTTGGTTTTAAGCATTTTAGAGAAGAGGAATTTCAGTCCTTCCACCTCTTCCATGTTCTGCATTGCAGTTCTCAGTGCCCAGACTTTTTGCAGTGTCTCAGGAGTCACAAGAAGTTCCTCTTTACGTGTACCTGATTTCGTCACATCAATCGCTGGGTAGATACGTCTCTCAGAAACATGACGGCTGAGAACTACTTCAGAGTTACCTGTACCTTTAAACTCTTCGAAGATCACCTCATCCATACGGCTTCCTGTCTCGATCAGTGCAGTAGCGATAATTGTAAGGGAACCGCCCTCTTCGATATTTCTAGCCGCACCGAAGAAACGTTTCGGCTTATGCAGTGCATTCGCATCCACACCACCGGAGAGGACTTTTCCGGAACTTGGTGTAACAGTGTTATACGCACGAGCAAGTCTTGTGATAGAGTCCAGCAGGATAATCACATCTTTACCCATCTCTACACGTCTTTTGGCTTTTTCGATCACCATCTCGGCAGTTCTTACATGGTTTTGTGCAGGCAGGTCAAATGTTGAACTGTAGACCTCACCCTTGACAGAACGCTGCATATCGGTTACCTCTTCGGGTCTCTCATCAACCAGCAGTACCATCAGTGTCGCATCCGGACTGTTATGTGTGATACCGTGTGCGAGCTCTTTGAGAAGCTCTGTTTTACCTGTACGCGGAGGTGCAACGATCAGTGCCCTCTGACCCTTTCCGATAGGGGTGAAAAGATCAAGCACTCTCCCTGTCATCTTCACAGGGTTGTACTCAAGTCTCAGTTGTTCACTGGCATAAAGCGGTGTCAGGTTGTCAAAAAGCGGTCTCTGTTTTGATTGCTCCGGTGCAAGATAGTTGATCGCTTCGATCTTGAGCAGTGCGTTATACTTCTCCTGCTCTTTCGGTGCACGCACCTGCCCGGTCACAATATCCCCGTTTCTGAGAGCAAAACGTCTAATCTGTGTACTGCTCACATAGGTATCGTTACTAGAGTTGGCGAAGTTGCCCTCTTCTGAACGCAAGAATCCATACCCATCCGGCAAGATCTCAAGAATACCCGTAAAGAGGATAAATCCTCCCTGGCTTACCTGTGATTTAAGGATCTCAAAGATCAGGTCTTTTCTTTGAAACTCGTTAGGGTTTTCAACTTTGACCTCTTTTGCTATCTCTACCAGTTCCGAGAGTGGTAGCTTTTGAAGATCCTCTACTTTGTGCCCTTTAACAGGTACATGTGTTCTATTGCCGCTTTTTTTACTTTTTGGTGTTTTGGCATTGGTATTGCCGGAAGATTTTTGATTATCGCTCATGTGTCCTCTTGAGTGTTCTGGAAATTATTCTTAGAAGATTTGTGTATGTTATATAGTTATCTAAAACTTATGTAGATAACGTATTATAAACCTTTTAAACTAAAACTTAAGTTAATGCATAAAACAACAAAGAGGGATAGAGTATCGGCCCTAAGAAAAAATACCATGAGGGAATCCGCCACATCAAGAGCTGCGCAAGCTCTTCTGAGACAACACGTTCTTTAAAAAGCTTTTTAAGCAGCTCCAGTTTATAGAAGATATCAAAGACCTTCATCGCCACTAAAAAGATCATACTGACGTTGAGTATGTCCGTTGCCATGACAACAAACAGTACAAAATAGAATCCCGGATGCACCGCAAAGAAAAGAAAAATGGACTTTTGATAGTAGAAATTGAGCCGCTCCAGGATGCCAAGCAGTGTAGGTGCCCTCTGAATATACGCTTCAAAGAGTTCCGCCCCAAAAAGTATAAAAGTAAGTAAAAGTACTGTTTCCATGTGGGATTTTACTCTTATTTGGATAAAATTCATGCAAACACACCAGAGGATTTGACTTGGCAGACTGTACTTGTACCCACTGTAACCTTACATTTGATGAGAGCGTAATGATCAATGAAGAGCATAACGGTCAGACACTCCATTTCTGCTGTAAAGGGTGCCAGGGTGTCTATCATCTGCTTGAAGATGAGGGACTCGGCAGTTTTTACGATAAACTCGGAGATACAAAACTTCAACCGGCGACACCTCAAGGGGAGGATCTGGAAAAATTCGACCTGGAAGGCTTTGAGAAGCGTTATGTCAAGGTACATGATGACGGGCTGCATGAGATCAACCTTATCATTGAGGGGATACACTGTTCTGCCTGTGTCTGGCTGAACGAGAAGGTACTGCATAATCTTGACGGGGTGATGGAAGCCGTCATCAACTATACCAATAACAAAGCCAAGGTTGTCTGGGATCCCGAAGAGGTCAAGCTCTCCAAGATCATCGAAACGATACGCGCCATCGGCTACAACGCCTACCCTTATGATCCCAAACTCCAGGAAGAGCGTGCAGTCAAAACCCGAAAAAGCTACTATATGCGTATTCTGGTAGCCGTCTTTGGCTCCATGAACATTATGTGGCTGGCTGTCGCACACTATGCAGGGTACTTCGGAGGGATACAGCAATCGTTTAAAGATATTCTCAATGTAGCCGAGTTCATCCTGGCTACACCGGTTCTTTTCTACTCCGGATGGATATTTTTCAGAGGTGCCTACTACGGGTACAAAAACAGAACGGTCAACATGGATACACTGGTTGCCTCCGGGGCACTCTCAGCCTATATCTACTCCATCTATGCCATGGTCACACAGCATGGTGAGGTTTACTTTGACTCTGTCACGATGATCATCACCTTTGTACTGGTCGGGAAATACCTGGAGGTACTGAGTAAAAAACATGCGGTGGATACGCTCGACCATATCATAGGAAGTACCCCTACCGAAGTGACGACCATCAAAGAGGGAGTCAAATCACTTGTCAGTGTCGAAAATATCATCATAGGCGATATCATAGAGCTCAAACCCGGGGAGAAGGTCGTTATCGACGGTACCGTTACACAGGGGGCCGCCTCGTTTGATGAGAGTTCTCTGACCGGTGAGAGTGAACCGGTCTACAAAGAGAAAGGAGAGGAGATCCTCAGCGGCTCGATCTGCCTGGACTCCACACTGCAGTATGAAGCCCAAAAAGATGCCTCAAGCTCTCTGCTGACCTCTATTGTAAACCTTCTCGAGGAGTCTATCACCAAAAAGCCGCGCATTGAACAGCTTGCCAATACGGTCTCGGGATACTTCTCTACCGTGATCCTGATCATCGCCCTGCTTACTTTTGCAGGGTGGTTCTACTACACAGGAAACTTTGAAACTGCACTGATCATCGGGATCTCCGTGATTGTCATCGCCTGTCCCTGTGCCCTTGGGCTTGCGACACCTATGGCATCGCTTGTCGGGATCTCTATGGCAGCAAAAAGAAATATCCTCTTCAAAGAGGCAACCTTTCTTGAGACGATGGCCAAAAGCAGACTGCTCGCACTGGACAAAACCGGTACGATCACTGAAGGAAAACCCTCCGTACAGAAAGAGCGGATAATCGAAGCGTTTGACTTTAACCTCCTCTACTCTCTCGTCAATACCTCAAACCACCCTGTCTCAAAAGGTATCTCGACACACCTGGAGTCACAGCATGAGAAGCTTGAAGCGTATCCGCTTGAAGAGATCAAGACCATACAGGCAAAGGGTGTTGAAGCGCGCTACCAAGGGCATAAACTGATCGGAGGGAATGCTTCCTTTATGCAGGCCTCAGGGATGACGGTAGATGAGCAAAGCGAGTATACCCTCTTCTACTTTGCGATCGATAATACGCTCGTGGCACGCTACGAGCTCAGTGATACCATCCGGGAAGGGGCGGCAGAGGCTATCGGAATGATCCAAGAGATGGGCATCAGGGTGGTCATGCTCACAGGAGATAATGAACAGAGTGCCAAAAGAGTGGCAGATGCTGTAGGCATTAGCGAGTTCTATGCCAAACTGTTGCCGGATGAAAAGTCTAAAATGATCGACACGTTCCACGAAGAGGGTGAGATCGTTGTGATGGCCGGGGACGGGATCAATGATACGATCGCACTGGCCTCTTCAGATATCGCCATAGCGATGGGGAATGGTGCGGATGTGGCTATTTCGGTGAGTGATGTGGTGTTACTTGATGAGAGCCCTGAGAGCCTCTATGAATCCTATAGGCTCTCCAGGCGTACCTTCCGGGCAGTCAAAGAGAATCTCGGCTTCTCTTTAATGTATAATGTAATAGCCGTACCGCTTGCCGTAGCAGGCTTTGTCAACCCGCTGGTTGCCGCACTCTCAATGAGTTTGAGTTCCCTCGTCGTTGTAGGTAACTCTATGCGTATTAAAACGTTGAAATTCAAAAAGGATAAGTAGATGTCAGAAAATATTGTGATTTTGATGATTGGTGTCTCAACCTTGCTGGGAGCCTTAGGGCTTATCGCACTGCTCTGGGGAATCAAAACAGGCCAGTTTGATGACCAGTCCAAATTTATCGACAGTGCACGTTTTGACGGTGAAGATGCACTCAGAGATGCAGTGATGATGGAAGAGAAGAAAAAGAAGCGACAAAAGAAGAAAGAAAATGAAGAAAAAGCCTATGGTCCGCCGGATTGATTGAATCCGCTAATCCAAGGTATGGTAAGATACACATCAATATTAAAGGAGTCTTTATGCATCTTAAAAAAATAGTGCTCAGTACATTTCTAGTGACAGGATTATTATCAGCGGAGAACTCTGTCTCACTGAATATCAACGATGAAGATGTAGAGCTGCAGGCATCGCTTAACTTCAATGATATCATCGGATATGCAGACGGTACGACCTATACCCTTGATACAAACTACCTACACACTGACGGTGACAATCTCTTTGGTATCGGCCTCTCCGGAGAAAACCAACTGCAAGGGGTCTATGGACTGACTGTAGGCCTGGGAATCAAAACCGTGTTTGCAGATGAGTTTGCTGCGGTTCCGCTCCTGGTCAGAGGGGCCTATATCCTACCGCTCACTGACGCGATCCCTACAACCACAGTTGAAATGAGTTTTGCCTATGCACCAAAAGTGCTTAGCTTTAACGAAGCGGAAGAGTACTCGGAATTCCGTACACAGGTCGATATGGAGGTAGTTTCAAATATCCATATATTTACAGGATACAGAAATATCGATACCGACTATAAAACATCTGACCATACATTCAATAACAGCTTTTACGGCGGTCTAAAACTCAGTTTTTAGATGAAATATAGATAATAAGAGGGGGAAGAATGGCTATCTTAGTTACCGGAGGAGCAGGATATATCGGGTCACATACCTGTGTAGAGCTCTTAGAGGCAGAGTATGAGATTGTGATTTTCGATAATCTCTCCAATGCATCCAAAGAGAGCATTGCGCGTATAGAGAAGATCACGGGGAAAGAGGTTCCCTTTATCCAGGGGGATATACGCAACAAAGAGGATCTCGACCATGCATTTAACAGTTACACGATAGATGCGGTGATTCATTTTGCCGGGTTAAAAGCTGTAGGGGAGTCCGTAGAGCATCCCCTGAAATACTATGATAACAATGTACATGGAACAAACGTTCTGTGTGAAGTGATGGCATCGCATGGATGCAGATCCATTGTATTCAGCTCTTCAGCCACCGTCTATGGCGACCCGCACACCACTCCTATCAGAGAGGATTTCCCGCTGCAGGCAACCAATCCTTATGGTCGCAGCAAACTCTTTATCGAAGAGATACTGCGTGACCTGCATATCTCGGATAACCAATGGAAGGTGATACTTCTGAGGTATTTCAACCCGGTAGGAGCACACGAATCCGGACTGATCGGTGAAGATCCCAACGGTATTCCCAACAACCTTATGCCTTTTATCTCCCAGGTAGCGGTAGGCAAAAGAGAGTACCTCTCTGTTTTTGGCGATGATTACGATACCCATGACGGTACAGGAGTGAGGGACTATATCCATGTGGTTGATCTGGCAAAAGGACATCTCAAAGCCCTCGAGAAAATCAAAAGCATCGATAAAGTTCTGGCGGTGAACCTTGGTACAGGTCAAGGATACTCGGTACTGGATATGGTAAAAGCATTTGAGCGGGCATCAGGGAAGAAGGTACCCTACCGTATTGCACCTAGACGAAGCGGCGATATTGCCAAATGTTTTGCAGACCCGAGTTATGCCAAAGAGATCTTAGGGTGGGAAGCAACCAAAGATATAGATGCAATGTGCAGTGACACCTGGCGGTGGCAATCACAAAACCCTCACGGATATAAGGGAGACGCATGATCAGTAAATCGATCTTTAGAGAGTATGATATCAGAGGTATCTTTGAAGAAGAGCTTAACGAACAGAGTGTCAAACTGATAGGTTACTACCTGGGCCAGAGGATCAAAGGCGATAAGGTAGTGGCGATCGGATATGATGCACGTTCGCACTCTCCTCTCCTTCGTGACTATCTTACTTCAGGACTCAATGCAGCAGGATGCAAGGTCCTGGATATGGGTATGGTCGCTACTCCTGTCAACTACTTCAGCAACTATCAAACGATTGATGGTTTTACTACGAATGCTTCCGTGATGATCACAGGTTCACACAATCCGAGTGAGTACAACGGATTTAAAATCACGATCGATCAGGCACCTTTTTTCGGTGAAGAGATCTATGCCCTTGGCGAGGAAATTATCCAAAACCAGGATCAAGAAATAGAAGATCGTACCGACCGTATAGAGATCGATGTAAAAACGCCTTATATCAACTATATGGTCAAAGAGTTTTCCCACCTCAAAGGTCTGGATAAGAAGATCGTGATTGACTGCGGTAACGGGGTTGCCGGGACCGTGATCAATGATATTTTTGATGCGCTTGCATTTGACTATAAAGGCTTATACTGTGAACCGGACGGGACATTCCCCAACCACCATCCGGACCCTTCGGTAGAAAAAAACCTCGGTGATGTCAAAAAAGCGCTTGAAATAGAAGGCGATATCGCCTTTGCCTATGACGGGGATGCAGACCGTATCGCGGTACTGACACATAAGCACAACATCAAGGGTGATCACATGGCACTGCTTTTTGCCATGCAGATGGAGAACCCGACAGTCATCGGAGAGGTCAAGTGTTCGCAGGTGATGTATGATGAGCTAGAACGGCGTGGTGCCAACGCGATCATGTATAAGACCGGCCACTCCAACCTCAAAGTCAAGATGAAAGAGACCGGTGCCCACCTTGCATGTGAGGTCAGCGGGCACATCTTTTTCAAACACCGCTACTTCGGGTATGATGATGCCCTCTATGCGACACTGAGAATGCTTGAACTGATCAAAGAGGGGATAGATCTGGACAGAGAGATCGATGCACTTCCTGCAGTCTACTCCACTGAAGAGATCAAAGTAGAGACAACCGAGGAAGAGAAATTTCTCATTATTGACAAGATCAAGGAACTTCTTATCCACCCGCCTGAAGCATTTCCGGTGATTTTAAATGTGATCGATGTAGACGGTGTCCGCATTAATTTTGAACACGGCTGGGGATTAGTCAGAGCCAGCAACACAACACCTGTACTGGTGACACGGTTTGAATCTACGGATGAAGCCATGGCAAAAACCTATGAGACAAAAGTGAACGAACTGATTCAAAAGGCAAAAGATTCATTATGAAAAATAGACTATACTTTACATCAAATCATCCAAAAGCACAGGCCCATGCGCTCAAGGCGATACAAAAAGAACAAAAAGAGATAGGATACTATACCCTGCCCGACCAGGATATCACCCCTATTCTGGAGTATGCCGAAAAGATCCCCGATAGCGTGGAGAGTATCGCGATCATCGGTATCGGCGGAAGTTCTCTGGGGGCTAAAGCAATCTATGAGTTTGTCAAACCTGTCAATGACCTCAAACGCAGACTCTATCTTTTTGAGAGTACCGATCCTATCGATATCAATGCCACACTCAAAGAGATCGATCTGGGTAAAACGCATTTTATTGTCATCTCCAAATCGGGAACTACCGTAGAGACATTTGCCATCTATAAATATGTCTACTCCTTGCATCCGGATACCTCTTCGTATACCTTCGTGACCGATCCTGATTCTCCCTTGGACAAATACGCCCAGGAGATCAATGCAAATGTACTCTATGTTCCTCAAAATGTAGGCGGACGATTTTCCGTACTCTCACCGGTAGGATTATTCCCTCTGGTATTATGCGGCATTGATATCGGCACTTTGCTGGCGGGAGCACAAAGAGTGAAGGAGAGCTTTTTTGAACAGGGATATATGCAGGAACCGCTTCTCAAAAAAGCGGTCTTTTATGCGAAACACCATGCACAATACAATATCAACTGTATTTTTGCCTACTCCGAATCACTCAAATACTTTTGTGAATGGTATGTACAACTGTGGGGGGAGAGTCTTGGAAAACACCAAAGGCACTCTGCCTTTCACGTAGGACTGACTCCTATCGGACTGATAGGGCCTAAAGACCAGCACTCCTTTTTACAGCTTTTGACAGATGGAACCCGGGATAAATCTATCACATTTATCAAGATAGAAAATTTTGAAGAGGGCATGATCATTCCGGATATCTCGCTCCCTCATCTAGAATCTTTGGATATCCTCAACTCTATCTCTTTTGATACACTCATCAATATGCAGTGTGACTCTGTGATAGAGTCTTTGGAGCAGGAGGGAGATATCCCGATTGACAGTATCACGCTTCCTAAAGTAGATGCTTATACCATCGGATCGTTGATCTACTACTATGAACTTCTTACTTCACTCGTAGCAGAGCTTATGGATGTCAATGCCTACGACCAACCCGGTGTTGAAAACGGGAAAATCATCCTGAAGAAAAAGCTTCAGAAAACCAAGTGCTAATGATGCTTCAGTTATAATCAGAACCATAATATATGAAAAAAGAGAAAAATATGATCAACAAATGTCTATTCCCCGCAGCAGGCTACGGAACACGCTTTCTGCCTGCTACCAAAGCTACGCCAAAAGAGATGCTTCCCGTGCTTACCAAGCCGCTGATACAGTACGGTGTAGAAGAGGCAGTGGAAGCGGGTATCCATACGATGGCGATCGTTACGGGAAGAGGGAAACGTGCCATAGAGGACCATTTTGATATCTCCTATGAACTGGAGCACCAGATCAAGGGTGGTTCCAAAGAACACCTGCTCGATGAGATCCGTGCACTGATCACTGAATGTACTTTCTCTTACACCAGACAGGTTGAGATGAAAGGTCTGGGACATGCGATCCTCACCGGAGAGACACTGATCGGTAATCAACCCTTTGCCGTGATCCTTGCAGATGATCTCTGTACCAATGGCAATAACGGGGTATTGAAGCAGATGATAGAGGTCTATGAAAAATACCAATGCTCTATCGTAGCCATAGAAGAGGTACCGATGGACCAGACTCATAAATACGGTGTGATCGCCGGACACCTCGTAGACGGGACCGATGATACCTATAGGGTCACCGATATGGTAGAGAAACCTGACCCCAAAGATGCGCCTACCAACATGGCGATCATCGGAAGATACATCCTGACCCCTGATATCTTTGATATCATCAGAGAGACCAAACCCGGTAAAAATGGCGAGGTACAGATCACCGATGCCCTTCTTACACAAGCAAAAAACGGGAAAGTCATTGCCTACAAATTCAAAGGGAAACGTTTTGACTGCGGTTCTGTAGATGGGTTTGTTGAGGCGACAAACTATTTTTATGAGATGAACGAGTAATTACAAATATACTTCATACTATATTGATAAATTTTTATTATCATAGACCAGATCTCATACGTGCACTGACTTAAAAAATCTTACAATCGAAAAGATCAATAAGCTCTTTGACGACAGTGAACTATGAGGTGACAAACATTATCACTCTGGAGATAACCTAGAGAATTAAACCTGCTACTTTTTTAAAATACTCAGAGCCCACCAAAAAGTTCATTGATATGATCAACCCCTAACATGTGGATTTACACGCTCTCATCTTTCTTATTATTTAAAAATTTTTCCACTTTTTTAATATCTGAGGGAACATCTACAGCAATAGAGTCTACTTTAGTTTCACTCATTCTAATTTTATAGCCCAGATCTACAAACCTTAATAACTCTACATCCTCGTATTGTTCATTGATAGTTTTCTTGTGATTTGAAAAAACGGAAAGTGCGTCCTTGGTGAAACCATATACCGGTATTTGCTGTCTGAACTGTTGTACTAGTTTTGAGTTTGAAAAAGGAACCGGTAGTCTAGACATATACATTACTTCGTCTTGTTCATTTACGATAACTTTAATAATCGTGTGACTATTTACTTCATCCATATCATCAATGATCTTATATAAATTATACACCATATATTCATTACCATATTGATGATATATGTCAACAATTTGGCTTATAGCATTAGGATCTATGATTGGTTCATCGCCTTGGATATTAACATATAGGTCAAAGTCCAGTTTTTTTGACACTTCTGCCAATCTATCAGTACCCGTAAGACAATTCTCAGAAGTCATAATTACGGGAATCCCTTCTGATTCACAATAAGTTGAGATTCTAGTATCATCTGTGGCAACGATCAACTCATCCAACAACTCAGATTTTTTAGCTTGATTATATGTTCTCTTAATCATTGGTACCCCATTGATTAGAGTTAAAGGTTTCCCTTCAAACCTGGTTGATTTATACCTTGCAGGAATAACTCCTAGAACTTTGGTCTTCTTTTTTACCATGCACTCCATCCCCCATCTATACTTATCACTTCACCGGTAATATATCTTGACATATCAGACGCTAAAAATGCAATTGCATTCGATATATCTCTTGATTCACCCCATGCTTTCATAGGTGTTCTATCAATTGTAAAGTCATATAGCTCACTTTTCTCTTTAAATTTTTCAGCATAAGAAGTTTTACAAAAACCAGGTGCCACAACATTTACATTGATGTTATATTCAGCCCACTCTACCGCAAGTGATTTTGTTAAACTGATGATTGCACCTTTAGATGCACCGTAACCAACTAGTTCAGGTAAGCCTAGTGTCCCGATAATAGATGCCATATTTATTATCTTCCCATACTTCTGTTTGATCATATATTTTCCGACTTCCTTGCAGAAAAGAAACGTACTTCCGGCATTTACATTCATGACCTTTTGCCACTCTTGATACTCTATTTCTAAAAATTCTTTTCTAAATCGCATGCCGGCATTATTGACCAATATATCTATACGACCGAACTTTTCATAGACATTGCTTACAAACTCTTTGACACTATCCTCTAAAGAGACATCTCCCTCCACCCAATATAAATCTGAGGCATCTATTTGTAATTCATTTGAGAGACTTACTAAGTCTTCTCGAGTTTTACTTATGAGGGCTAATTTACACCCAAGCTGAGCAAATAGTATCGCCGTATCTCTTCCTATACCTTTACCTGCACCTGTAATGATGCATACTTTATTTTCTAATTTCATTATTTATTCTTCTATAACATATTCAAAAGCTTCTTGTATGAGTTCAAACGGAACATCATTATATACTTTAGCAGAACCAATTTCATCTGATAAAATAAGTCTAATATTATTATCAAGTCTTTTTTTATCTTTTTTTACATTATCAAAACATTTATGTAGTAATGTTTCCTTGTCAAAACCTAACTCAGATGCGCTAATTTTCGTCGGAAGACCGTAATTATTAAATATATTTTCATATCTTTCAAAAATTGATTTTGATATATTTAAGTATTGAGTAGCGATATATGCAACTGCAACAATACCTATAGAGACGCCTTCACCGTGCCTTAATTGCTCATGCCCATTTTTTTCAGTTGAGATTTCGATAGCATGTCCCAATGTATGCCCATAATTCAATAAAAGCCTCTTTCCTCCCTCACGGAGATCACCATTCACATGATCTATTTTTATCGTTATTGCTTTAGTAATCAACTCTATTAATACGTCATGATCTTTTTTCAACACTACATCTTTATTTGTTTCCAAGTATTCAAAAAAATCTTTATCATTAATCATCGCACACTTGATCACCTCTGCCAAACCTGATAGATAATCCCTATGAGATAAAGTGTCAATAAATGTTAAATCCATAATATTGCCCATTGGGTGGTAATAGTTACCGATGGCATTGATAGTTTGTCTATAGTTGATTGCAACTTTACCGCCAACACTACTGTCAACCATAGCCATGAGTGTGGTAGGGATATGAATGAGATTCATCCCCCTTAACCATGTACTCGCAACAAAACCGGCCAAGTCACCGATCACACCACCACCCACTGCTATAAGGACTGAATCTCTGGCAAGGTTGTTCTCTTCCAAAATACCAAATATTTTTAACACTTCATTGATCGATTTATTACCTTTTCCGGCATCCATATAGTAGCTATATATTTCAAATTTATCAGACAGTTTATTTTCTACTGAAGCGCAAATACCATTTTGAAAGAACGTGTCTCCAACAATGATAATTTTCGAATTTTTGGTATGTTTCTCTATTAAGTCCAGTATCTGATCTATAACATTTTCTCCAATCAATATTGGATACTCTACAGTATCTAATTTTGCATCAATAACTTTATATTTTTGCATATTCAACCTTTGGATACATACCAGAATTCACTATCAGTTCAGCAATTTCAAAATCTTCATCACTCTCCACTTCCAAACCTTCAAAATGATTGATACATTTAACATATGGATTATTGCCTATTCTTTTATTATGGATAGTAAATGATTCTCTAGTAAATACATATAGTGATGACTCCTCTATGATCACCGGATCTAAGTTTTTTAATTTAGGGGTTTCTTCGTTTAATGCATAATTTAAAGGTTTACTTTTAAACCAAGCAAGCTTTTGAAAACTATAAGCTGTAAATGCAGAATCATATTTACCCGAGATTACTTGATTTAGACAATCTGATACTGTATTCGAACTCAAAAAGGGACTGTTTGGGTGTAGTAAAATAATTACATCAGCATTATTTACTTCTAAAAAAGATTTGATAATCGTATCAATCGAAACATCTTTATCATCCAGGCATTTATCACGTTTTACAAATCTGTACTTCAGTTCTTGATCAATATAAGAATTTAAAGATTCATCTGAACAGTACACAGTCACATCATCTATTTCTTGTATTGAGTTTAATAGATCAATACTATAGTTGATGAGATATTTACCACCAAGCTTTTTTAAATTCTTATGTTTTCCAGATATATCAACCTGATAATCCAACCAATATGGAATAAAAGCGCTTACTTTCATGTCTTACCTTCTCTATTATTTTAAGATTAAAAAAATCCAACATTTCCCATCATTTATATACACCATTAACTAATATAATTTATTCATATCAGCAACTTTCACCAAATCAAGATCTTCAATTACATATTATACATTTATCTTGATAAAGAGTGATTTTTAATAAGTTTCAGCTAAACAATTCATAGGTTGAATAAAATCTCTAACAGAAAGAACTTTCAATTATAAGATACCCTTCAGATGTGTTTTCAATTGTTTTGCCAAGTCATCCATTGGATTATTTTCCATAAATTCAAATTCAATATTTGTCAAATCGATATCTTCCAACTCATTTACTTTAATACTTTTTATCCTTTTTAGCTCTCTTAAACTTTTCAAATACTTTTCATATGTTTTGTCAGTCCTTATTTTTCGTGGACTTATCGTGAAGACTGGTTTGCCATAATAAAGGGATTCCCCAATCATAGAACCACTCTCTTCAGTGATAAATATTTTAGAAGAGAGCGGCAAAAATATTCCTAAAAGTTTTTCCGGCTTCTGATTAAAGTAAATCGTATATGCAATGTCATCTTGATAAGGTTCTAATAACTCTTTAATTAAACCCTCATTTTTTAATCCTGTTCTTCTTGATGTTGATATAAGTGCCTTAGCATTCTCGTTTTTGACATGATACATAAAACCATCTATAATCTCTTTCCAGTCTTTTGTTGAATATTCATATTTTCCACCTGTATCACCTCCCAAAAGCAAAACAAAATATTTATCATCTTTATCTAGGTTTTGTGTTTCACAAAATTCTGAAGTAGGCTTGGTCATATCTTGCAATATATTCTTGTTTGGAAAAGCTTCCTTAAAAATAATATAGTTTTTACAATCTAATTTAATTGAACTAATAAGTAAAGTAAAGTAGTCTGTTTTTAAACCTCTTAGCCCACTACAATAAATGTTATTCGTATTTAAAATTCTTGACAACCAAACATTTAAATAAGATGTATCTCCACCCGTAGAGAGGATTAGATCTATATGCTCTTTGGGTAAAACAAAATTTTTATAAAAAAGTTTTAATAAATTAGGATGCTTTTTTAAACAATTATCAAACCAACGATAATGGACAAGTAATTTCATAATTTGTAACAAAAACTTTACACGTATTTTAACATCTAAACTTATTACATCTAAATCAAACTCATGTTTTAGTGCGGCTATGACACCATCAATGGCAAACATATGTCCTGCTTTACCATCATTCAATCTTAATATTTTTTTATTCAAACCAGACCTTTTACATTATATCAATATGTACTAAGTGTATTACACTTCACTATCTTATTATCTATTTGTAAGATACCACAAGCACTACTTTGACTCGTTAGACACAAACTGTTTTTATAAACTAAAACTCCTCAACTAAAAGGTCAAAGTCCTTTATTTTTTTTTCTCGTATAGTTTTCCATTGAAAATTAGCAGAAATATGTTCAAATGTTTTCTCTTTTAATGACTCTTGTAGAGCCTTATCAGACAATACTCCAACAATTTTATCAACCACTTCAGTATGATCTCTGGGGTTATTAACTACTAATTCATTATTTCCAATTACTTCAGGTATTCCCCCTATCTTTGAGCCTATACAGATTGTTTTACAAGCAAGAGCTTCTACAAAAGTTGTTGCACCAGCTTCTGTTTCAACAGGTAAAGAGAGAAATATATCAAATAAATTATAATAGTCCGCAAGTTCATCATTATGTATATACCCCAAATAGGTAATTTTTCCATTTTGCTGATTAATAGTTGCTACCTTTTTCATTACACGTTTTTGGTACTTATTTCCAATTCCGCCTGATTTTCCTGAACCAATAAGATAAAACTCTAAATTAGGGATTTTATCTAACAAGGCAATATATATATCTAACAAATTTAGTATGTTTTTATTGGAGTCAAATCTCCCAATATAACCTATAATAGGATTAGGTTTATTGACTAATTCCTGTTTTGGAAAAAACTTTTTTGGATCATACCCGCAATGTGAAACTTTAATAGGTTTAGTAAAAGATGGATGTATAGATAAAAAATCATTTTTAAGGGCTTGACTTGGGAAAAATAATAAATCTATTTGAGAGTTAAGAGTATCTATCGTTTTTTGACTTTGTTTTTCTAAGTAGTTATTATGCATATGCAATATAATTTTTCCTGAAAAATTAAATTTTTTTATTTTAGAAACATATTCGAATGCATTATGTACCTCAAGCATTTCACTATCAAGAATATTTTTTTTGTAAATCTTTAAATAAATCGAAGATATAAATGGTTTCATTATGTGCCTAAGAACAGGAACATTTGTCAAAATCTTCATTAACCCATTATATTTCGAAACAATATTATAAGAGGAACCATGACTTTTAAAATCATCTTGATTGTTTAGTGTCCGACCTAAAATATAAAACTTATACCTAGATTGTGTATGCCTATATACATCATCTATCCATCTTGCTATAGCCCCTCCTTTATAGCGATTTAAAAATTCATGTTGTGGAATTAAAATACTTAACTTTTTCATTCTCTATATCCTTAATAATATTTTTCCAGTTTCAATAACTAGGTTTCTCAGCTATATATACAAAAGTTCAACTCACTACACTCTTATAAACTTGAATTGTTTGGTTCGCCATATTTTCAAGAGTAAAAGTATTCTTTGCTTTATTAAATATCACTTGATACGTTGCAATGTTTTGATCACAGTTTGCTCTGAACATATTGGTCTTTTTTGCTAATCTAACTGCATCAAATGGCACAATAAATTCTTCTGTTATAAACTTTTTAATATCTGCGACATCTGTAGATACAATAGGTGTATCTAACAGTAGTGACTCAGCAAAGACATAAGAAAAACCTTCTCTTCTTGATGAAATAACTAATAGATCACTGGATTTGATAATACTTTTTGTAAAACTGTTATCAAGGCTTCCCAAAAATTTTATCTTATCTGTTACATGAAACTTTTCAGACAAATTTTCCAATTTTTCTCTTAAGGGTCCATCTCCAATGATTAATAAACAGATATCATTATCTACATACTGCATACTTTCAATCAACAGATCAAAACCTTTTGCCTCTACCAGCCTCCCAACGCTACTGATGATGAATTTATCTTTGTTTATATTAAATGTCTCATGCAGATCAGTCATCTTTTCAGTGCTCGTTTCTATACCATTATAAACTGTAGTTTTATACTTACAGTTCAATTTTTCTCCAATCCTATCCGAGACAGTAATCACTGCATCAGCTTTTAAAAATGGTTTTAAATTTTTTTTATAATTATGTAATGTAGCAACGATCTTAGAGTGTAGAAAAGGTTTTAATTTCACTATAATAGATGTTGCTTTATTCGCTTGGGCATGGATAATGTCAAAAGATTCATTTTTCAACACTTTATATAACCGATACAACATCCATACATTATTTCTACTTTTTTCCAAATCCATAGGAATAAAACGGATATCCTTAAAATGTTTGGCCAAATCTTTGTGTGCTATCACTGTCACATCAATACCGTTTTTGTACAATCCTTTTACAAGCTCTATAGTATGTTTTTCTAATCCTCCATCCCCTCTACTAGCTAAAACTTGACAAACTTTCATCATCTAATCCTCATTTTTTATACAAGTTATCATAAACTGATACTGTTTTATCGACCATTTGCTCTAAAGAAAAATTCTCTTTTATATAGTGTGCCATCACTTCTTTATCAAAATTATTCTTATCAATTTTGAGAATAAGATTTGCCAATGCATCCATATCATTTGGTTCAAACAGATATCCGTTTTTACCCTCAATGACATAATCTGCTGTAGCCCCTATATTTGTCGCGATCAGTGGTGTACCCATAAATATACTTTCAACATTGGCTCGTCCAAATGTTTCAGGTTTGTTGGAGGCAGAGATACTCACATCTGAGATAGAAAATATTTCTTTGATATGTTGTTGATTCCCGGTAAAAATAATATCATCTCCATAGGGACTATCATCAACGATTTTTTTCAATTCATCATAGTAATTTGATCGACTCTTATCAACACTTCCTACAAGTAGCAACTTCGCATTTCCAAGAGATTTTTTTACTTCCAAAAAAGCTTTGATGGTTGTTTTTTGATCTTTCCAGTGCGTGATCCTGGCTACCTGCGTAATCACAAAGCTATCATTTAAGTGATACTTCTCTGTAAAACTTTGCATAAACGCTTCATTTAATTTCGTGTCAAAAGAATAGATATCAACACCCCTTGGTACTAAAACAATCTTTTCCGGGGAAGTCTGGTAGTTTTTTATAATATGATCTATCATAAATTTACTTCCACAAATCACTTTGTCCCCATAGGTCATGATTTTACTATACGCATTTACACTATTAAAACCATGTACGGTAGTTACAAATGGTATCTGCAATGTTCTATTTGCCAGGTAAGTCAACCAAGCCGGAACACGGCTGCGCGCATGCAAAATATCAGGCTGCAAAACTTTAAACAAACGATACAGCTTGAAGATACGGGATGGGGCTGTCAAAATATTTTTAGAACAGACATCAAATACAATATGCTTGCCCCCATCTTCTTCTATCTGATTTTGCAACTTTCCGCCGGCACTAATGACCACACTTTCATGCCCCAACTTCACCAATTCCCGGTTAAGATCAACAACACCGCGTTCTACACCACCTTCATTGAGCTCAGGTAAGATCTGTACAATTTTCATAGCACTTCCTTTGGAATATATCGTAAAAAATCTATCTTTCTGTTGCATTGCTTGAAAGTACCGTCAAAGCTATGCAGGTACCCCTCTTTTTCCAAAAAAGCGGCAAAGCGTGTAAATTTGTTTTCGCCCGGACTCTCCAAAGGCAATACTTCCACATTCGCACTTCCCCATGACACCGCTTCGGAGATCATGGATGTACTGTCGGCTGTGATAAACACATCACTGCACTGTTCGAGAAAATCGGCAATGGGATTGACAGGATTCTCGGAAAAGATTACCACATAGTCAAACCGATAGCTTTTCACAAGTCTCTCTATCTCTTTGGGGGTACGGGGAGAGGTGGTGACCGCAATCTCATATCCCTGATAGTGCCGGACTATCAGGTCCAGCTGCTCTTTGAGCTTTTCTGCCGTAAGCGTAAAATATCTGTTGCTGCCCCCGATCACAATACCAATGGAGGGTTTTACCGCCCGGTAAATCCCTTTGGGTTCGATATAAGCAAAATTTGCAGGGAGTTGGACAATATTCTCTTTGATGGGCGGCGCATCATGACTCTGTGCAAAGATCAGATCAAAATCATACCGGTATCCTTTCGGAAGCATCATGGTGATAGATTTGGCATGCAGTTTTCTGGAGAGAAACTTATTGAGGTAGTAGGTATCCGAACCGGCAGAAACCACCCCATCATAGGTAACATCCGGGATAAGAGAAGAAGTATGCAGCAGATCCGTATAAAAGTGCATCTTATCCAAAACAAAGGATACGCCTTTTGCCCATTTCGACCTGAATTTTACCGGGACGATATCATATGCCGCATTCAAATATTTAGCAAAAGCGATAGACTGATTGAGATGTCCCGGCCTGCCGTCGCTGAGTATCAGAACCTTTTTCATCAAAGCGCTATTCTCCAGCGGTTGTGCATCCAGAACCATTGTGAAGGGTACTCTCTGATCACTGCCCCCATGACCTTATTGTACTCGGCAGTCATTTTTTCTATCCTCTTTGCTTCATCGGATTCCTCTTCTGCACGATACTCTATAGGATCCTGCATAATGATCTTGTATTTCCCCTCTCCTACCCTGGCAGCAAAAAAAGGAATGATCTGAGGATCAAGTTTGTGTTTGAGCATGGCAAGAGAAGTAATGGTTTGAGCGGGTTTTCCCATGAAATCCACAGCGACGGCATTGGGACCTCCTGCTTTCTGATCGATCAAAATCCCCACATTACCTCCGCTTTTTAAGCGTTTTACCATTGAGAGTATGGCCTTTTTCTTTGTGGTTGTATCATTGCCATATTTTTTACGAAACGGCTGGGTGATCCTATTTTCAATCAGTTTATTGTTCCCCTCGCGTCCGACCACCAACATAGGCAAACCATGTTTTGCCAAAAAGTGCGCGAGTAGCTCCCAGTTGGAAAAATGCGCTGTCATCGCTACGATACCTCGGGGCGCATTTTCTGTTGCAGTTTTCAGTTTTGCAATGATCTCTTCTCTGTTCACCACCGCTTTATCGATATCAAACCGGTCAACAAACATCAATAATATTTCTGAAATTGTTTTCGAAAGTTCTGTATATACCTCTTTTGCGAGATGCTTTATCTCACTATCGCTCTTTTCGGGAAATGCCGTTTTAAGATTTTGAACCGTGATGTAACGTCTCTTTTTATCAAGATAGTATACCAGAAGGGTCAACCAACGGATAAATCTATATATCAATACCTTGGGAGCTATCTTTGAGACTCCCAAAAATACTTTGATCATGGTATATTCTATTTTCTCTCTCATCACTACCTCAATTTTATAATGATATTTTATCTAAATAGCCTAAATGCTGTACACGAATATTCCCTTTCAATAAAATTCGCTATAATCACGATATATTAACTCCTCTATCTATTCTTAAGGATATCATTGTGATAGGAATCGTCGATTATAATATGGGTAACCTTGCTTCGGTTATCAATGCGTTTAAAAGTGTAGGTGCTGAAATAGAAGTGCAAAGTGATCCTGCAAAACTGGATCAATATACCAAACTCATTCTTCCCGGTGTGGGTGCATTCCGTGATGCGATGGAACACCTCAAACGTAACGGTATGGATGAAGCGATCAAGACCTATGCAGCATCAGGCAAACCGCTTATGGGTATCTGTCTGGGTATGCAGCTGCTCTTTGAAAGTTCTGAAGAGTTCGGTACTACGGAAGGACTGGGACTCATCCCCGGTAAAGTAGTCGCTTTCAATGAAGCTGAGTTTGATCATCCGCATAAAGTACCGCATATGGGCTGGAATGAACTTTTTGTACAAAAAGAGACTCCTCTATTTTCGGGCCTTCCAAAAGAGTTTTACCTCTACTTTGTACACTCTTACCATGCAGTATGCGAGGACCAGTATGCGATCGGGAAAACACACTATGGATATCAGTTCGTTTCCGCAGTACAAAATGGTAATATCTTCGGTATACAACCCCACCCTGAAAAGAGCCATGAAAACGGGCTTAAGATCATAGAGAATTTTACAAAACTATAGGACACAGAATGACAATACTCCCGGCAATTGACCTCAAAGACGGTAAAGCAGTAAGACTCAGCAAAGGGCTGATGGATTCAGCAAAGATCTATTCAGATGAACCGTGGCAGGTTGCAAAAAGATTTGAAGAGTTAGGCAGCCAGTGGGTACACCTTGTAGATCTAAACGGTGCATTTGCAGGAAAACCTGAGAACTTGGAACAGATCAAAAAGATACGTGAAAACTGTAACCTTAAGCTTGAGCTTGGCGGAGGTATCCGTGATGAAGAGACGATCAAGATGTACCTGGAACTTGGCATTGACAGACTTATCCTTGGTTCAATTGCGGTAAAAAACCCGGCTTTTGTCAAAGAGATGGCAGCAAAATACCCTATCGTCGTAGGTATCGATGCGATCGACGGTATGGTCGCTGTTGAAGGATGGGGAGAAGTCAGCGATATGAAAGCGACTGACCTTGCACGTGAATTTGCCAATGCCGGAGTAGAAGCGATCATCTGTACAGATGTCGGTAGAGACGGAATGATGACGGGAGTGAATATCGATTTCACTCTCTCTATCAAAGAGGCATCAGGCGTAGAGACCATCGCAAGCGGCGGACTTAAAGATATGCGTGATATCAATGCCCTTATCGAAGCAGGAATTGACGGTACTATCGTAGGAAAAGCTTTCTATGAAGGTACCCTTGACCTGGAAGAAGCATTTAATGCTGTTAAGGACGTTAAATGAAAAAAACCTATCATGAATTAACGATCACACTTGATGATGATTATGTAGAGTTGATCGCAGATGTTATTGCCAACCTGATTGATGACGCGGTAGAGTTGGGAACGGGAAATATCATTGTACGTTCTGAGAATGATTTAACTTCGGTTAAAGATGCTTTGGCAGCATTCGAAGGCATTGAGATGACCTTTAGCCTGGAAGAAAAAGAGAATAAAGACTGGATCAAAGCCTATCAGGATTCGGTTCAGCCGATCGAAGCCGGAAAGTTCTACATCTTTCCTAGCTGGTATGAGCCCAAAGAGGAGTTGATCAATATCAAGATCGATCCGGCGCTTGCTTTTGGTTCAGGGCACCATGCAACGACATTCTCTTGTCTTCAAGCCATCTCAACCTATGTGAAAGCTGAAGATAGCGTAGTTGATGTAGGATGTGGTTCAGGGATATTGGGTCTAGCAGCAAAAAAACTTGGTGCTACAGTAGCGCTATGTGATACAGATCCTGTTTCTGTCAAAAGTACACAAGAGAACTTCTCGTTAAATGACGAAACTTATGATAAACTTTGGGAAGGTTCGATCAATAAAGCCGAAGGTACGTATGATGTAGTGATCGCCAATATCATCGCTGATGTACTCAAATTTATCGCTAAAGATCTGAAAAAAGCTACCAAAGAGAATGGATATTTAATACTTTCAGGTATTTTGGATAAAAAAGAAAAAAATCTTCTTGGTTCATACCAGGAGCTTACTTTAATAGAAAGAATAGAAAAAGATGAATGGGTCACCCTCGTCTATAAGAAGGAAATAAATGGCTAATCCAAACCAAAATCAGAACAATAATGATAACAACAATAATTTTTTTAATAAAAACCCGTTGCTTGCATTTGCGATATTCTCTATCGTTGTGATCATGATCTTCAAGGTCATGGTAGGTGATGGGAGCAGTGACGGCCTTGGAAATATGCTTGGAGGGCAACAAGTCACACAAAATAAACGTGTCACCTACTCTGATATCAAAAAACAGATCAAAGAGGGTCATGTTGAGAGTGTCAAAATCGCCTCAAGTACGATTGAAGCAATCGCAATCAATCCCAACGGAACAAAAACCCGATACAGTGCGAGCAATGTCCCTGCGTTGGATAGAGAGCTGATCCCTCTTCTTGAAGAGAAAGGGATCAAGTATGAGGGGGTCATAGGCAATGGTTTCTTTGCAGAGATGTTCAGTATGCTCCTGCCTATCATTATCTTCTTTGCCATCTGGATCTTCCTGGCACGCAAAATGTCCAAAGGCATGGGCGGAGGCATCTTGGGCGCAGGTAAAGCGGACAAGCTTATCAGCTCAGAAAAACCAAATACAAAATTCGATGATGTACAAGGGGTTGAAGAGGCGAAGGATGAAGTGAAAGAGATCGTCGACTTTCTTAAGTACCCTGAACGCTATATGGAGCTTGGTGCGAAGATCCCTAAAGGACTCCTTCTTGTGGGACCTCCGGGGACAGGTAAAACACTCCTTGCCAAAGCTGTAGCAGGTGAAGCTGAAGTACCGTTCTTCTCTGTCAGCGGGTCTGCTTTTATCGAAATGTTTGTCGGTGTAGGTGCAAGCCGGGTCCGTGACCTCTTCGCACAAGCAAAAAAAGAAGCACCCTCTATCATCTTTATCGATGAGATCGATGCCATCGGTAAATCACGTGCAAGCGGTGGACAAATGGGTGGGAATGACGAACGTGAACAGACACTGAACCAACTCCTAGCAGAGATGGACGGCTTTGGTACAGATACGCCTGTCATCGTACTCGCTGCCACGAACAGACCCGAAACACTGGATGCAGCACTTCTACGTGCCGGACGTTTTGACAGACAGGTACTGGTAGACAAACCTGACTACGAGGGGCGTCTTGCGATCCTGAAAGTACACTCTCAAGATGTAAAACTTTCCACTAAAGTAGATATGGAAGCCATCGCTAAGCAGACAGCGGGACTCGCCGGTGCCGATCTTGCAAACATCATCAATGAAGCAGCCTTGCTTGCAGGACGTAACAATAAAAAGCAGATCGATCAGTCTGACCTGCTTGAAGCCATCGAGAGAACTTTTGTCGGTTTAGAGAAGAAAAACCGTAAAGTCTCGGATATGGAGAAGAGAATCGTTGCCTACCACGAGAGCGGCCATGCACTGATGGCTGAGCTGACAAAGGGAGCGACACGTGTCACCAAAGTATCCATCATCCCTAGGGGACTGGGGGCATTGGGGTATACCCTTCACCTTCCTGATGAAGAAGACAGATTCCTTAAGCAGAAGCATGAGCTGCTTGCGGAGATCGATGTACTCCTTGGCGGACGTGCAGCAGAAGAGGTCTTTTTGGGTGAGATCAGTACAGGTGCAGGAAATGACCTTGACCGTGCCACTGCGATCATCAAGGATATGATCACGGTATACGGTATGAGTGATGTGGCAGGACTTATGGTACTCAAAAGAAGTGAACATAGTTTCCTCGGCGGTGCAGGTGCCATCACTGAGTATAGTGAGAAGATGTCTGAAGAGATCGATACACATATCAAAGCGACACTTGAAGAGCATTATGCGTATGTTAAACAGACCCTTCGTGACTATAAAGGTGCGATCGAAAAAATGACGTCTGAGCTCCTTGACGTAGAGGTAATCGAAGGTACAACGGTACAGAAGATCATTGATACGTATGAAAAAGAGCACAACATGCCTAGCCGTCTTGTACATAAACCAAAAGTTAAAGAGGAACCTCAAGATAACGCTGAAGACCAAAACAATGAGGCTACGGAAAAGTAAAGGATAAAACTATCCTTGACTTTTCCTTTTAAACTGATTATAATTTGCAAAAAAAGGAGTGTATTATGAAAAACATCATACAACAAAAAAAAATTTTCAAACAAGATAGTACTCTCCTGCTGCTCTCACTCTAATATTTTCCACAAACACATTACATTTTTGCGTTTCTAATTAACCGTAAATTCGGTAAAATTAGATAATTTTTTACACCCATACTTTTTTCTGTATGATAAAACCTTCTCACCGCAGGTGTAGCTTTAGTGAGAGGAATTGAAGTGTAGCTTTGCTGCACTACAAGGAGACCTATAATGGAAATTATCAAAATATTTGATACCACATTAAGAGACGGGGAACAGAGCCCCGGTGCATCGATGAATACGGAAGAGAAGATCCAGATTGCAGCGCAGTTGGAGCGTTTGGGTGTCGATATCATTGAAGCGGGGTTTGCAGCGGCAAGTCCGGGAGATTTTGATGCGGTCAGTAAAATTGCTCAGCGTGTACAAAACTCAACCATCTGTTCTTTGGCACGTGCGATCGATGCAGATATCAAAGCAGCAGGTGAGGCGATCGCAGCCGCAAAGATGAAGCGTATCCATACCTTTATTGCTACCAGTCCTATTCATATGCAGTACAAGCTTAAGATGACACCGGATGAAGTGATCAGACGTGCGGTAAGAGCCGTTGAGTATGCAAGAGAATTTGTAGATGATGTAGAGTTCAGCTGTGAGGATGCAGGACGTTCAGAGATCGGTTTTATGAAAGAGATCACAGATGCTGTAATCGAAGCCGGTGCAACGACCATCAACTTACCGGATACGGTTGGATTCAGACTCCCTAGCGAGATCGGTGCCATGGTCAAAGAGATGAGCGAATACACCAAAGGTCGTGCCATTATCTCCGTACATAACCACAATGACTTGGGGTTGGGTGTAGCCAACTCTTTGGAGGCGATTACAAACGGTGCCGGACAGGTTGAGTGTACGATCAATGGTTTGGGTGAGAGAGCAGGAAATGCCGCGCTTGAAGAGATCGTCATGGCGATCAAAACACGTCAGGATATCTTCAAGGGATTTGACACCAATATCAACACGAAAGAGATCTATCCTACAAGCCGTTTGATCGCAAACATTACCAGTATCGAACCTCAGCCGAACAAAGCGATTGTCGGTAAAAATGCCTTTGCACATGAGAGCGGTATCCACCAGGATGGTGTCTTGAAACACAAAGAGACCTATGAGATCATCCGTCCGGAAGATATCGGCTTAGATATGGAGGACACCTTGGTATTGGGAAAACACTCTGGACGTGCTGCATTTAAAGACAAGTTGGCAAAACTTGGATTTACTTTGAGCGATGATGAACTTAACAGTGCATTTGAACGTTTTAAAGAATTGGCTGACAAGAAAAAAGATATCTATGATGATGATATCCGCGCTTTGGTCACCTCGGAGATGGCCAATATCGAAAAAGCCTATGAATTGGTTGCCATGCAGCTTATGGACTCTACAGGCGGTGTTCCAAGTGCAGCGGTCACGATCAGACATAACGATGAAGATATCACCGATGCCGGGATCGGTGACGGGACTATTGATGCGGTATTTAAAACGATTGACCGAATTACCGGTTACCAGGGACAACTTATTGATTATAAGGTGAAATCTGTCTCGCAAGGGAAAGACGCCTTGGCCAACGTTACGGTAAAAGTGACATTCAATGAAAATGAACCGGCGATCATCGGACACGGTTTGAGTTTAGATACGATGCTTGCCAGTGCAAAAGCTTACATCGGTGCACTGAACAGCTATTTGAGTATGGAAGGGAAATTGAAACTACGTCAGATGGATAGTACAGAGACAATCTAACACGTCATTCCGGACCCTGATCCGGAATCCCCGCCTATCTGATAAAATCATTCCTCACTTGAACCACAGAGAGATTCTAAATGTCCGAAAGAAATACCCTTGGGGTGCAAGTTCAGAATGATGCATTTTCAAAATAAAAGCATTTCAAAGTTATTCATACTATGGCTTCGGGATGAAAGATTGTAGAGGGAAAAGGATATGTCAGGTTCGGGTGGGCTTAAAAAGCCCACCCTACTAAGGTTCTTTCAGATTCTCAGAGAGTAAAAAGTAAAAACTCCTACTAACTCATTAAGAATTATTACATATACCTCTGTAGTACAGCAGGTATAGTGATGCTTCCGTCTTCATTCTGGTAGTTCTCCATAATTGCGATCAATGTACGACCTACCGCCAGAGATGAACCGTTCAGCGTATGTACGAATCTATTTTTCTTACCGTCTTTGAAACGGATCTTTGCTCGTCTTGCCTGGAAGTCTCTTGTATTTGAGATTGATGAGATCTCACGGTATTTGTTTTGTCCGGGGAGCCATACTTCGAGGTCTATCGTCTTGGCTGCACTGAATCCTAAGTCTCCACCGCAAAGTTCTACGACTCTATGAGGCAGGCCAAGTGCGGTAAGCATATCTGAGGCGTTTTGTACCATCATTTCAAAAACCTCATCACTCTTGTCAGGATGCGCGATTGCTACCATCTCCACTTTGTCAAACTGGTGCTGACGGATCATACCACGTGTATCACGCCCTGCACTACCCGCTTCTTTTCTGAAACAAGGTGTATACCCGGTCATCAGTACCGGCAACTCTTTCTCAGCAAGGATCTCATCATGGTACATATTGGTCAACGGTACCTCTGCAGTCGGGATCAGATAAAGCTCTTCATCCTCTATCTTGAAGAGGTCATCTTCAAACTTTGGTAACTGTCCTGTCCCTTGAAGCATCGCAGCATTGTTCATAAACGGCACACAGAGCTCTTCAAACCCTTTACCCTTGTTCGTATCCAAAAAGAAGTTGATCAGCGCTCTTTCCAGCCTTGCAGCCTCACCACGGAGTACAGAAAAACGGCTTTTGGCAAGTTTCACCCCACGCTCAAAATCGATCCATCCGTTCTTCTCTCCCAAATCCCAGTGCTCTTTAGGTTCAAAGTCAAAGCTCTTAGGCTCCAACACTTTACGCAGCTCTACATTATCCTCTTCATCTTTACCTTCTGGAACACTCTCATCAGGGAAGTTAGGAATCGCCAATGCTACTGCATAAAGTGCCTCTTCTGCATCCCTAGCATTCTCTTGCAGCTTATTCATCAACTCTTTATTCGCATCGAGTTTCGTTTTAAGTTCTGAGATATCCTTCCCCTCTTTTTTATACTGTGGGAAAAGCTTAGACATGCTGTTCTGTTCTGCTCTTGCATTTTCAAAGGCTGCGTTTGCCTCTTTTAGCTGGACAAAAAGTGATTGAAGGTTTTCCAGTGTTGCACCCTCTACACCTTTTTTTTGAAGCTTGGCACTTGCCTCTTCAAAATTATTTTGGAGATATTTAAGATCAATCATGTTTGTACCTGGTATGTGAATTCTGTAGCGTATTATAGGATAAGTATTAAGAGAAAATGGTTAAAGAAGCGTTTCTTGCATGTACGGAACAAGAATGAGCCATTATGGCTCATTCTTCACTTAGAAATCTAATAGTACATCAACAGTTTTAGTTGGACTGCCGTTTACAATTTCAAAACTAATATTTAAATCACTTCCAGGATTTGCTTCTGGTCCCATATATGTAAAGACTATATGCCCATTGACATCAGTTTGATCTGTATATTTATCTAATGATCCATAATTAGGATCAAAGAAAATTGCTCTCACTTCAATTCCTTCAAGTGGCGTATTAGTCACGCTATTTTCCACCCAAATATCAATATCTTCTGTTGCCTCTGGAACAGTAGCATTGGCATCAATAGAAGGAAGCGTAACGTACAGGTTCATATTGGTAGTATCAATCGTTTGTCCTCCAATAAAGTTTACAGTTGTACTTACACTTAGGTCAGGTTGACCATGTAGCACTTTAAATGTAATAATCAGGCTACCGCTTGGTAGTGTCTCCGGTGCAGTATAGTTGAAGGTAACATGTCCGTTTGTATCTGTTGTTCCGATATAGGTATTCAAGGTTCCATTTGCTGGATCAAAGAACTCAGCTGCTATCTCTGTACCCTCTAATGGAATATGTGTACTATTTTCCTCTAGATAAAGGTCAATTGCACGACTCTGACCAACTTCCGTAATGTTAAACTCATCTGGTACTACCCATAACTGCATATCTGTCGTATCAACTGTTGTACCTGATGATGTTCCAAAATATACTGTCATGTTTGTATCTAGTGTTGGAGTCCCGTCAAGTACTTCAAATGTGATATTAAAATCTGAAAGTCCACCAAGATTTAATGGTGCTGTATAGTTAAATACTGCTTGTCCATTACTGTTTGTCGTTGCAAAATAGCTATTCAGTGTCCCACTATTTGGATCAAACCATAAAGCTTTAATCGTCTGATTCGGAACAGGAGACTGCGTAACCATATTGGATAGGTAAACTGCGAGTGTTCTACTCTCTCCTGCTTCTAAGATATTCATACTACCCGGTACTGCTACCAGTTCATAGCCTGTTGTATTGACATCAATTCCCACAGTCGTACTTCCATTAAAGTCCACCGTCACATCTTTAGTCAATGCAGGTGTTCCGGCTTTGACTTCAAAGGTGATAACCAATGAGATTGCAGGAAGCGTATTTGGTGCCGTATAGACAAATGGTGCATGACCATTGCTGTCTGTAGCCACCTCATACGTATTCAGTGTACCGTTTGTTTGGTCGAATACCTGTGCCTTAATTAGTACATCTGAAACAGGAACAAGGTTAACCATATCATTCAGATAGAGATCGATGTTCGCTGTTTCCCCCTCTTGAGTAACTTCCACAATATCAGGTACTGCCACCAGTTCATAGCCTGTTGTATTGACATCTTTTCCCACAGGAGTACTTCCCGTGAAGTTCACCGTCACATCTTTGGTCAATGCAGGTGTACCGTCTTTAATTTCATAGGTGATAACCAAAGAACTTGCTGGTAGTATATTTGGTGCCGTATAGACAAATGGTGCATGACCATTGCTGTCTGTAGTCACTTCATATGTATTTAGAGTACCGTTTGTCTGGTCAAATACCTGTGCCTTGATCACTACACCTGATACCGGCGAAAATACACTCGTATCATTCAGATAAAGATCAATATTCGCCGTTTCTCCTCCAGCTGTAACATCTAGGACATCTGGTACAGCCACCAATTGATAATTAGTTGTATTGAGTTCATCCCCAATGATTACCGTACTTCCATTAAAATTAATGGTTACATTCTTATCCACTACTGGTACACTGTTCTCTAATTCAAATGTAATAACTAATGATTGATTCGGTAATTCCGTATCAGGAGCGGAATATATAAATCCTACATACCCATTTGCATCTGTTGTTAAAGTATATGTGTTGAGCGTACCAAAATTTTGATCAAAAACTTTTGCTCTAATCACTTCACCTTCAACAGGTGCTAGTGCATCATTATCATTAAGATATAGTTTCAATGTTCTTGTCTCACCTAAAGCAGCAATATCTATAACATCAGGTACTGCCACCAAACTGTAATTAGTAGTAGTAATAATAACGCTTCCATTACTATCTGACGTGCCATCTGGCTTACTGTTACTTCCACATCCTGTCAATACAACACTTAGTAGAAATGTAAATATCATTAAAAGATTCTTCATCATCAACACCTTCCCTTGGTTTATTTACTAAATTCTAGAAAAAATAATTAAGTCCTACAACTACACTCTCTACATGGTCTGTATGGGCAGCATCTGTAAAGGAGTATCGATACATCACATCAACATCGAAATGTTCTGTCACCCCAAAGATAAAGCCGGCTTGGCCTCCATAAAGAAACCCGTTCTCATCAATCGATTCAGATTCATAATTCATATATCCAACATTTACACCGATAAAAGGACGGAAAGAGAATGTTTCATATTCGTTATTAAAAAGATAGTAATCAAACTGTACGAGCCCTTTTTCGTAGTTTTGATCATCATCCGAGCTGTCAAAATAATCAAAAACCAACATAGTTCTCCACTGATCATTCTGTGCACCCAGACGGAAACCGAACTCCACATCGTCCCCGTCATGGTCGTTTATTAGTAAAGTATCAGCCTGGATCTTCGCTGCTCCTGCTTCCAAACCTATGAATTTTTTTCCCACAGAAACCTCTGCTGCATTTACTGTACTACCAAGTACCATACAAGATAAAGCAATTGCGACCTTTTTAACCATCATTAACTCCTTGAAAATGTAAATTATGCATTAGTAACTAACGCCTTGCTTACAAGGATATCATATTTTTTAAGATTATTTTATAATTTTTTTAAAATTGATACTATAAAATCAATTATTAATAATATATTATTGTGAACAATTAATAAATTTGAATCAAATTGGGTAAATGGCTATTTTTTAGACAGTGCTGTCCAAAGAGCATTGATATAAAATACTACAGCCCTATCCCAAGCTGTATACTGCTATAGACTAATAACTGTTAGAAGTTGATGGGCTTCTCTCTGACAATTCCACTGTCAGTTTTACAAATATTTTATTTTCTGTTCTGACAAGTGGTATATCAGTTTAGTAAGTCTGACACTATAACTTGACTTTAAATATGTGGTAGTTAGGTAAATATTTTATTAGATGTATTCCGTATATTCTAAAATTAAGAGCATTAAAACAATCAATTTCGGTAGATATATGATAATGTTAAGTTTGAAAGTTTGATTTAATGTAAGTGGTGTCAAGAGAGGGATTCTCTAAGACACTCCCCCATAATATACCCTACCCGCCCTTTTCGGGCATTAATCAATAAAGTGTCAGTTGATATCGTGTGTTTTTTACTGACAAAAACACTAACAGTTTAACAAAATCGTTTAATTTATTTAATAAACGTATAAGTTAAACGATAATATACTTTTTAATCTCATATTAGAAAGGAGTAAAAATGAGAAAAGAATTATTAGATAATTTAAACAATAGGTCTGATAGTAATAAAACTACTATCGGTTTTAAAATTGATCCTTATACGAAAGCACTATTTGAAAAAGTATGTGCGCATGATGGTCATAAAATTTCATCTATATTAAATGAAATGGTTTTATTTTATATTAAAGAGTTTTTTGAATCTGAATATTCAGATATTTGGAACATGATTTCAGAAATCGAAAATTATTATGTTGATTATAAGACTAAATATCTTGGCTTAACTAATGATGAGTACAAAAGTTTTGAAGAAAAATTTCGTCAATTAAAAGCTGACTATATTGAACAACTTCATAAAGTAATGTCTGTAACAGAGGTAGTAGAAACCGTATTAAATGATGATGGAGAATTTGATTTGAAACGAATTCCTAAATCTAATGATTTATATTCAGAGACAATAGACCCAATTCACTGGCTATATCAAATTGATAATTTATTTCTAATATTAGAATTTGCAAAAAAGGAGAATAAATAATGATAGTACTAATCGAAGGAAAAATGTTTGGAGGATATCAAAAGCCAGACTTTACTAACAAAGAGACTGGCGAGACAACCAAAGGTAAATATATTGTTCAATTAATGACAGAACAAAAGCTACAAAATGATGAGATCAAAAATGAACTTATGGACGTAAGTATTCCCGCTGAACTTGTATCAAAGTATAAAGGCAAAGAGGGTCAAACTATACAGATCAAGTGTAACTACATGGCAAAAGAAAAAGTAACGTTTTACGGTGTCCTATAGATCGGATTAGGCAAACTTGCGAAGCAAGGTAAACTAACCGAAGACAAACGATAGTGCGTCAGGGATAACAAGTAAGAAAGACTTGGAGAGGATTGTTTGGCGACATCTCCCCAAGCCCGATATTACCATAGGAGGTAACAGATGAATTATAGCCAAAAAACTACAAAACATAAAAGCTTACTGGATGCTAGAGGACGAGGACTTACAAGCCCGCAGGACGAAGCACTAAGTGAGGCTTTTTGTAGTGTGGATACAAGGAGGAGCGCTTCAGCGACGACGCATAGACACACTACCTTGACTACTTATAAAGAGGTTGTGTACAACATCGGAGAATATCTAAAAGAACATGATAAATATGATGAACAAGATTTTCAGAAAAAAGAGTTTAAACATAGGCTCTGGAAAAATCTAGAAGATAACAAGCTTGTTTATTATGGTCTCACAAAATCTCAACTTACCCATATAGAAACAAAGCTAAGAATCCAAAGAAGTTTTTTAGAGATCAGTGTACTCTATGACAAGGTTACTGGTAATACGATACCGTTAAAAGATCTTATCATATCTGCTAATCACTCACCACATAGATATTATGGCGAGATACAAAATAGAGTTAATACTCTGATCGGTTATGCTACACAAAAAGAGTTAGTACCTCTTTTTATGACACTCACTCTACCAAGTGAATATCACCCTTTCAAATTGATCAACAAAGAACTGGTAAAAAATCCTAAGTTTAACGGTACTTCACCACGTGAAGCGGTAAAGGTACTTACCAAACGCTTTGCAAAACTTAGAAATGATCGTGTATTTAGAGAAATGCCAAAAGATCAGCGTATTTACTTTAGAGTAAATGAACCACATCAAAGCGGTACACCACATACACATATACTGTTTTATGTCCCTCAGTGGTCAATAGAGCGGGTAATGGAAGCATTTAAAAGGCTCTTTCCACAAAAAGGCAACGATATCCAGTATGATCTAAGAAACGCTGGTGCATACGTGATGAAGTATGTAAACAAAACTCTTCCAAACTCACAAGGAAAGAGTCGTACAAAAAAAGCAAAATATCTTAATGCCTGGTACGCTCACAATCGTATCACCCGCTTCAGTTCTTCCAGGACACTTGCCCCACTCTATCTTTACAGACTGCTTTATAAGCAATACACACTTAAAGCACTTACGAGAATGAGAAATGACAAGCGTTTAAGAGTTTATGCAAGTGTTGATAAGCCTGACGTGATCTTGGAGATATTTGACGGTGACGAGCTTGTTTATATGAAGAATGAGAACTATACAATCGAGAAACATCGGGGTGTAGCATGAAAGATACACCACAATATCTAAAAACCAATGATATGGCTAAAATGATCGGATATTCAAAAGATTATCTATTGAAGCATAAGGGAGTATTCTTTTTTGAGGGTACACACTACTTCACAAAACAAAAGAGAACGAACTGGAAAGTATCAAGTATGATCGCTTGGATAGAAAACAAAAATCTATCTGATAAAGCTAAAGAAATATTGGATTTGGTATCATAAGATGCACACGATTGATACTGACCGAAAGGTAAGTAAAGATGATAAGTGTTTTTAAAAGAGCTAACGGTATCCTTTATGTTCAATATACTCTCAACAGTAAGACAATCCAAAAGAGTACAAGGCTAAAAGATACCAAAGCTAATAGGCTCTTGATTAAAAAAGAGGTGATCCCAGCATTAGAACGTAAGATTATCTTGGGAGATATCAACGGGCTAACTGCAAAAGATTTAAGTCATTATGCCAAAATCTACTTGAAAGATAAAGAGCATTTAAAGACGTATGCACAATCTGTAAATATTGTAAAGGTACTTACAGAGCGTT
Organism: Sulfurovum sp. MH2-6; assembly: GCF_058374785.1. NCBI lineage: Bacteria > Pseudomonadati > Campylobacterota > Epsilonproteobacteria > Campylobacterales > Sulfurovaceae > Sulfurovum > Sulfurovum sp. MH2-6. The sequence goes on along the minus strand of NZ_CM178170.1, from coordinate 441,699 downwards.
TTGGTGCATACAAAATAGATAATATTACCCGTGGTATGGTCAAAGATTTTGTAAGAGATCGTCTTGAGATCAATACCCCTAAACGGGTCTATCACTATTTAACGCCATTGCGTGGGATATTTGACATTGCTATTGATGAAGAGGTCATAAAGTATAACCCTTGCTTGAACATCAAGTTACCTAAGCATACGAAAAAGAGTGTTGAACCTTTTTCTAGTGAGCAGGTGGCAAAGTTGCTAAGCAATACTAATGACTGGATGCGTCTGTTTTTGGCGATCAGCTTTTATACTGGCATGCGTACCGGTGAAGTTTTGGCTTTGATGCACTCAGATATAGATATGAAACGTCGGGTGATACAAGTTAAAAGAAGTATTAACAAAGGTACGATCACTACACCTAAAACAGAAAGTAGTATTAGGGATGTACCGATCTTAGACGATCTTGTTCCATACTTGCCAAAGCATCATAAGTCATTATGGGTATTGCCACAAGATGGAGATAAGCCGTACGGTACTTTTACTGGAAGTAAGCAGTTACAATGGAAGAAGCTGTTAACAGCGTGTGAGATACCTTACAGAAAGGTTTATGCGACACGGCATACATTCATTGTGTCGATGCTTAAAAACAGTGATCTAAGCATTTTGGAGATCGCACAGATGGTTGGGCATACTTCAACACAAATGATCATACAAAATTATGGAAAATTTATTAAAGGAGAACATTTAAAAGTAGATCGTGGAATAAAATTATTTACTGACAAAAACACTGACAATAACTTAGAATGCTTGGTATAACGTGAGTGGTGTCAAGAGAGGGACTTGAACCCTCGACCTCCGGCTTATGAGACCAGCGCTCTAACCAGCTGAGCTACCTTGACATCTTGGTTGGAGGTCGAAATTATAGCTATGGTTTCCTTAAGAAAACTTAAAAAATTTTAAAAATTAAATATTTAACAATTTTTCTACTTTTTCATAGTCGAATCCGCAAACCCATTGTGTGCCTATCAGATAGACCGGAACACCGCGACATCCATGTTTTTGGCAATCTTTTGCTGCTTTTTGATCTTTAGTAATATCTACAGTTTTAAACTTTATGCCATTATCCCTCAAATGTTTCTTTGCCGTTGTGCACCATTTACATGTCGGTGTCGTAAAAAGCACAACCTTCTTTTGCTTTTTAGAGTTGGGCTGCATCATTTACTCCTTTATATAATATATAAACCAGAATATACCTGCTAGAGACTTAAATTACCATAACGGTATCAAAAACTTTTAGTCATATCGACTAAACTTATTGACAATAAAAGAATATTAATGTAAAATCGCACAAAATCAAAACTATATAAAGGAGCAATAATGAACTTTAAACCACTTGGTGACAGACTATTAGTTGAGCGTGTTGAAGAGGTTTCTACGACTGCATCAGGGATCATTATTCCTGATAATGCAAAAGACAAGCCTTCTCAAGGTACGGTTATCGCCATCGGAAGTGATGTTGAAGAGATTAATGTAGGGGACACCATTGTCTTTGGTAAATATTCAGGTACAGAAATTACTATCGATAGTAAAGTATATCTTATTATGGAACAGTCAGATGCACTAGGCATCTTATCGTAATTCTAGCTAGATCAACAAAATTAAATTTCTTATATAAAGGATAATAACAATGGCAAAAGAGATATTTTTTTCAGATAAAGCAAGAAGCGGTCTCTATGAGGGTGTATGCAAACTTGCAGATGCAGTAAAAGTAACCATGGGGCCAAGAGGTCGTAATGTATTGATCCAAAAGAGTTATGGGGCACCGCATATCACTAAAGACGGTGTATCCGTAGCAAGAGAGATCGAACTCAGTGACAACCTCCAGAATATGGGTGCACAACTGGTAAAAGAGGTGGCGAGCAATACAGCGGATGAAGCGGGTGACGGTACAACCACTGCTACAGTATTGGCGCACTCTATCTTCAAAGAAGGACTACGCAACATCACTGCCGGAGCTAACCCGATCGAAGTAAAAAGAGGGATGGATAAAGCCAGTGCAGCGATCATCGAAGAACTTAAAAAGATCTCAAAAGAGGTAAAAGATAAAAAAGAGATCGCTCAAGTTGCAACCATCTCTGCCAACTCTGACCAAAGTATCGGTGATTTGATCGCCGAAGCGATGGATAGAGTAGGAAAAGACGGTGTCATTACAGTAGAAGAGGCTAAAGGGATCGAAGATGAACTGGAAGTAGTAGAAGGTATGCAGTTTGACAGAGGATACCTCTCTCCATACTTTGTCACTGACTCTGAAAAAATGACATGTGAAATGGAAAACCCGGTTATCCTGCTCACAGATATGAAGATCACTTCACTTAAAGACCTTGTACCTGTATTGGAGCAGGTACAACAGACGGGCAGACCGCTTCTTATCATTGCTGACGACCTTGAAGGTGAAGCGCTCGCAACTTTGGTACTCAACAGACTCAAAGGGGTACTGAACATCGCTGCAGTCAAAGCACCTGGATTTGGTGATAGAAAAAAAGCGATGCTGCAAGATATTGCGATCTTGACTGGTGCTACGGTTATCACGGAAGAACTTGGACTTTCACTGGAAAAAGCAACACTTCAGGACCTCGGTCAGTGTGGCAGAATTGTCATCGACAAAGATGATACTGTCATTGTAGATGGGAAAGGTGCCGCAGAAGCGGTACAAGCCAGAACAAACGAAATCAAGATTCAGCTTGAGTCTACTACAAGTGAATATGATAAAGAAAAACTTCAGGAGAGATTGGCAAAACTTTCCGGTGGGGTAGCGGTCATCAAAGTAGGTGCGGCAACAGAGACTGAAATGAAAGAGAAGAAAGACAGAGTTGATGATGCACTCTCTGCAACCAAAGCAGCCGTAGACGAAGGTATCGTTATCGGTGGTGGTGCTGCACTTATCAAGGCTGCTAAAGCAGTAAACCTTAATCTTGAGGGAGATGAAGAGGTGGGTGCACAGATCATCTTAAGAGCAGTATTTGCACCGATCAAACAAATCGCAAGTAATGCCGGCTTTGATGCAGGTGTTGTAGCTGACAAAATTGCCAATGCCGAAAATGCCAATATAGGATTTAACGCTGCCACAGGTGAATATGTTGATATGATCGAAGCGGGGATTATCGATCCGCTTAAAGTAGAGCGTGTTGCACTTCAAAATGCAACCTCGGTTGCAAGTCTTCTACTGACGACGGAAGCAACTGTCTCAGATGTCAAAGAAGAACCTACAGCAATGCCTGATATGCCGCAAGTACCAGGAATGGGAGGCGGAATGCCGGGTATGATGTAATCCTTTACATCTCATGCATCCTTGCAGCTTCTTGCAAGGATGATTCTTCTCTCACTTGCACTTACATCCCCATTCAAATATTTTTACAAAACTGTTTTAATACTATCCAAGCTATGATACCGCAAGGCTTTTTTAAGAAAATTTATTGGTTTGCGTAGTGGTTATCTATTGCCTATCTCAAAAGCTTTTGAAACTCAAAGGACGGCAACGGTTTTGAAAAGTAATACCCCTGCAGATAATCACAACCATACGAAGCCATAAGATCTACTACCTGCTGGTTTTCAACACCTTCGACTACCACTTTCATCCCCAAGTTATGGGCCAATTCGATAATACCCTGTACAATTCGTTGGTCTTCTTTTTTGACAAGGATATGCTCCATAAAGGACCTGTCGATCTTCAAAACATCTGCCGGAAACTTTTTAAGATAGGAAAAAGAGGTATACCCTGTACCAAAATCATCCAGAGAGACACCGACACCCAATTTATGAAGTTTGTGAAACTCATTGAGTGTACTTTTCTCAGTTTCCATCGCTTTCCCTTCGGTCACTTCAAAAGTAATTAACTCGGGATCTATCTTGGTCTCTGTCAGCTTTTTCTCAACTTGGTTAAAGAAGTTTCCGGTTTCAAGCTCTATCATTGAAACATTGATCGATACTGATATCCGTTTGAACTTGAACATCTCCCAACGTTTTTGTTGTTTCACTACCTCATTTAAAATATATTTTCCTACTTCAATGATAAACCCTGTTTTTTCCATGATCGGTATAAATGCATCAGGCGGGATCAAACCATGTACGGGGTGTATCCATCGTATCAATGCCTCGGCTGAAATAATTTCTTGCCTGTGCGCATCCATAATCGGCTGATAATAAAGCTCGAACTCATTGTTTTCAAGTGCTTGATGCATCTCATTATAGAGAGTCAACTCATCAAAAACAAATCTTGCCTGTTCCGGCATAAATACATGGACCTGTCCATGTCCCTGCGATTGGGCTTCATTCAATGCTTTATAGGCATTGTCAAGTAAATTTCGTGTATTACCGCTGTCTGGATAGATACTGATACCTACCGATGTGGTTAGATGCATTCTTACATCTTGTATTTTATAAAACTTTTTGAGTTCTCCCTGAATTTCTTTGACATAGTTTAATGCGATCTGCGGATCAGATATATCACTCATCACAAGCAAAAAACTATTTGGGAACATATGATAGACTTTAAATCCATGTCTCTGTGATACCAACGTAAGATAGCTGGCTAGCTTGATCATGATCTTTGTAGATTGTTCATAACCCAATAGTGATCTAAGTTTCAGGAAGTTGTCTATCTCCAATAACACAAACACGATCTTCCCATCTATCAAATGTGTTTTGGCAAACAGGGGATTCAGATCTTCAAACGCTTGATTTTGATTCGGTAGTTTTGTTACATGATGACGATATGCCAATGTTTTCTGTGACTCTTCATAACGCAGATCCTGTATAGAGACAATATACTTCCATTCATTGTTTTCTTGTATATTCTGAATGATATGTATAGAGACGGGTAGTGTATCATTATCATTCATAGTGAGTTGTGTCCTATCCAACTCATAGGAGCTATTTGCTGATTGTGTCAATTTACTTTTGATCAGTTCGTCTAACGTCAACCATCTTTTTTTCACTTTTATCTTAAGCGACTGATAGAGTTTACTGGAGTTATCATTAGGTTTTAATCCCAATAATTTGATCATCAATACGTTTCTGTAAAGTACATGATAGGTTGAAGAGAGAACCAACACTGCATCATCTGAAGTATCAAATACTTTTTCAAGTAACTCTGTTGAGTCATCTCTTGAAGTAGATAGTCTCTTTTTTAAACGTTTGTTTGAAAGATACCATAGAACAATCAGTAGAAGAGAGATAGAGATCAGATATAAGGAGTCAAAATTCATCAAGTTTTCAGTGATAATTGTCTGTAACGCTTCTATATTCAAAACCTTGCCTTTTTAGATACATACCTGAGTATACATCACTGATGCATCTTCCCGCTTTTATACTATAAACTATAAAAATCCGAGACTTAATACTATCAATTTTCTACTTAAACTCTATGCCATCCATGTGAGTTCAGCTGTCCCGTTTAATTTGATTCAGACAAAGCGCTTCAACTCTCGATGTCTCATCTTCAAGGATAAACTTTTGATCTTTTTTCAACCTATCCAAAGAGAGGGATACTCCCTGATAGGAAACCTGCGCCCACCCTTTTTTATACTGTTTTTTAGGATCTACCATCTCAAACCTTTTCGCCATATATCCTAAAAGTTCATTTTTATTTTTCAGAATGAACTCCAGTGTTTGAGAAAAACTTTTTTCTATTTCCGGAAGTAAAGCGTGCTCTTTCTCAAATTTACGGTTTACGGCCCGTTGAAATTCACTGTTTAACTGTTCAAATACGCTATTGGTCTCATCCAGTTTTCTCAGAGGAGACGACCGCAGTATCAGCTCACTGTGGTGTGAGAGGGCTTTCTCTTTTTGTATCATCTTCTCTTGCCATACATACCTCAAGCGCTCTTGCAATTCACCTAATGCATAGAGTGTCTCCTGAACATCGGGGAGTATCATCTCCATCGCAGCACTGGGGGTCGGTGCACGCATATCCGCTACAAAATCTGATATCATCACATCCACCTCATGTCCCACTGCACTGACTACAGGCGTATGCATCCTATAGATGGCATCGGCGACTATCTCCTCATTGAACGCCCAGAGGTCTTCCGTACTTCCACCCCCACGTCCCACTACAACCACATCGGCTTCCAGGCTATCCGCATACCTAAGTGCTCTTGCAATCTGAGGCGCTGCATTCTCACCTTGTACCAGCGTATCTACGATCACCACTTCAAGTAAAGGCCAGCGTTTCTGAATGATCTTTAACATATCATGCAACGCAGCACTCTCTTTAGCTGTTACCAGTGCAATTTTTTGAATGATTTTCGGGAGATTTCTTTTAGCTGCAACATCAAAGTAGCCTTTGGCTTTAAGCTTCTCTTTGAGCTGTTCATATGCCAGTGCCAGTGCCCCTTTCCCGTAAGGTTCGATCTTCACTGCATAGAATTGATACTCTCCGCGTGGGGTATAAACGCCGACCGATCCCTCTATCACAATATGCATCCCTTGCTCTAAACGGAACTTCATCCTGGCAGCATTTGACCGCCACATCACACACTTGATCGAGGAGTCACTGTCTTTGATGGAAAAATAGACATGACCGGAGGTATGATAGGTCACTGAAGCCACTTCTCCTTCTACGAGAATATGCATAAAAGTGGCCTCAAGAAGAGACTTTATCTTGGTATTGAGGGAGGAGACACTCATCATAGGCTGTGACATCCGGTCTCCTTTAGGTGATTAAACTTTTTGTGCTACGAGGAGTGTTGAGATACCCATGGAGAACGACTTCACATACTTCATCTCAAAGCCGGCCTCTTTTAGCTCATTTTCAAGCATTTCAGTCGTTAAAAACTCTTCGATAGAGTCAGGAAGGTATCTGTACGCCTCATAGTTTTTAGAAATGATTCCACCTACTCTAGGCAGTACTTTTTTCATTCCAAAATCTACAAACTTGTTGACTACACCACTTCTATCCTGCTTGGTAAACTCCAGGATCACAACCATACCTCCGGGCTTCAGGGCACGATAGAACTCCTGCAGAGCCTCGACTCTATCTACAACATTACGTATACCGTAAGAGATAGAGATGATATCTGTACTCTCATCCGCTATCGGCAGTTCCTGCGCTTTTCCTTCGATAAATGTCGCAAAATCCACTTTCTCTTTGGCAACTTTTAACATCCCGACAGAAGGATCGACTCCTACAAAGTCCTTGACTTCTATCCCTCTTTGTTTTGCAATATCTCTCCAGAAGATCAACAGATCACCCGTACCTGTAGCAACATCAGTAATCTGGGTCAATGTCTCCTTGCCCAGTATCTCATAGGCTTTATTGCAGCCTTTTTTTCTCCATTGCTTATCGATACCGAAACTCAGTACTCTATTTGCCAGATCGTATGTTGATGCGATATCATCAAACATACTTACAATCTTCTCTTGTTTCTCTTTTTTATCGGTCAGTTTTTCAATACCCAACTTGTCTACTCCATATCATCATATCCACATCGGCTCTCTGCGTGTGTAAAAAATCCAAATTCATCTCGATATTATAGGATAAAGCGTTTGTAGAGAGCTTAGGCGTCTGATAAATCAGTAGCCAATCTATCTTCTCTTTTAACGCGTTGAGCATCCCTTCTCCCCCTTCAACCAGAATAAATGAAGGGTGATCCAAAAAAGTCAGATCATCCGTGATCTCCACCTCTCTCTCTGTTACCTTGAAAAGCGGTATCTCTCTGTCAAAATCACGCTTGGAAGAGTAGATCTTTATATCAGGTGCTCTTCCCCCTGTAAAGCGGCAATCAAGGGTCGGTCTGTCTGTTCTCACTGTATTACCGCCTATCAAAAGCCTGTCGCACACTTCTCGCAAACGATGTACATGTCGCAAAGAGGCTTCTGAACTGAGATAACCTCCCCCGATACGCCCATTGGATGTTTGGGCCAGCTTGAAAAGAACAAATGCCCGCTTTTGCCATAGTTTAAACGGCTCAAGCAGTATTTCCGCCTCTTCTCTTAACACACCAAAAGTCACATTTTCAAGTAACTTCATACCACCATCATGTCCTTTGATAGGATCATGGGTAGCGACGACTACCTGTTCTAATTTCAGTTTAGAGAGTAAAGAGGCGCATGATGGTGTTTTACCATGATGGGAACAGGGTTCCAAAGTCACATAGATAGTGCATTTTCCAAAGTAGTTTTGAGGAAGCTTCAATAAAAAATCGTGTGATACGTGAGAGTCCATTGGATCAAAATCAACCTTTTGTCCACTTAATGTCTCATAAGCTGAAATGAGTGCCAGGACTTCCGCATGGGAAGTCCCTGCCTTTTGATGTGCTGCGATACTAAGCACTCTGCCATCCTGAACTACGACAGCACCTACCGCAGGATTGGGATAGGTAAGGCCTTGATACTTCCATGCTTCATTGAGTGCCAATTGCATATAGAAGTTATCCGACATTCTTGCCTCCATTTACATTTTATTGCAAAATCAACCCTTTGGCTACGCGGATCGCTTCGCTCCACATGCCTTCAGTGATACAGAAGTGCACATGCCTACACGGCTTACTGCGTTCGACACGCTCCGGTTCCAACCCTATTTCATGGTTTCGACCCTACAAATGACATGCACCTCTCACAGAGAGTGCAGGCACAAAGTCATTTGCTTAACGTGTTTGCCTTCACGGGTCGCTTTGCCTTCAGTGGTGCATTCTGCACAACACTTCCGGTTCCGAGCTTACAAAAGCCTTGTGCTTGCACTCTCTGTGAGAAAGCAGTTTGCTTTTGCTTCACAGCTCTCATGGTTTCGGCCCTACAAATGACACGCAGGTGTCGTTTGCTTAACGGGGTTGCCTTCGCGGGTCGCTTTGCTCCACCGCTCCGGTTTCGGCCCTACAAATGACACGCAGGTGTCATTTGCTTAACGGGCCTCACCATTCAAAGTAGGTTTTTACTGTTCCTAGGTCATCATAGCGATAGGTTTCATCACCATGTTTTGTCGTAACAGTGATACCTTCATCATCTGCGCTTTTCAGTTCACCTTTGAGCTTATCCCCACCCATAACCTTCACCTTCACCTTCTCACCGATGGCATTTTTGAAATGGCTTGGTTTTGTGAGTTTACGTTCGATCCCCGGTGAACTCACCTCCAAACGGTATTTACCGCTTACCGGTGCATGGACATCCAAAAAAGGAGAGAGTTCATTGGAGATATCAGCACACTGATCAAGCGTTATCCCGCCTGTTTTTGTGATAAGTACACGATAGATCGTCTCATCAAATTCAGTCACTGTCTCTATGCCATAGAGTGAAGCACCGTTCGCCTCAACGATCTTTGCGATCTGATCTTCTGTCTTACTCATCATCCTCACCTTTTTTCGTACTGATTTGTGCAAACAACTCTTCCATACGCTGCTGTTTTTCCAGTTGTTCATCAAACTCAAATGTAAGACGAGGTGCTTTAAACCATCCCTCGCTCTGTTTGCAATGGTTCTGGATATACCCTGCTACACTGCGTAACTGACGCAATGCTTCATTTTGTTCTTTCTCATTTAAAAAAGATTTATCCAGATAGACTTTAGCATCACTACGCCCTTTTGAGCAGACCACTTCAGTTACCAGCAGTGCATTGATACGCTCATCATCAAGTGTAGCCAAAGCTTCAGGAATCACCTCCTTCAGCACTGACTCTACACGATGTCGTTTGATCTCTTCTTGTGTCATTACAGTACTGCCTGTTCCTCAACATCTTTGAAAGTCTCGATCACATCACCCTCTTTAAGGTCGTTGTAATTTTCAAGCATGATACCACACTCATACCCACTCTTGACCTCTCTCGCATCTTCACTGAAACGCTTGAGTGATGAGATTGTACTCTCATACACAACGACACCGTCACGGATAAGTCTTGCTTTACTTCCTCTCGTGATCACACCGTCACTTACCTTACATCCGGCAATTGTACCGACTTTACCCACAACAAATGTCTCACGAACTTCAGCTTGACCTGTTACCTCTTCAGAGATAACAGGGCTCATCATACCGCCAAGCAGTGCTTTTACATCATCGATCAGGTCATAGATGATTGAATATGATTTGATCTCAACACCAAGCTCTTTGGATTTTTTCTTCACAGCACCGGTAGGACGTACGTTAAAGCCTAGGATCACGGCATGCTCAGAAGCATCGGCAAGTGTCACATCACTCTCTGTAACGCCACCGACACCTTCATGGATGATATTGACTTTAACCTCTTCATTTTTCAGCTTGTCAAGGCTTCCTTTGATCGCTTCAAGAGAACCTTGTACATCTGCTTTGATCACAACCGGCAATGACTTGAGTTTACCTTCTGCAATAAGATCAGAGAGGTCATCAAGTGATGCTTTTGTACTCTTAGAGAGTTGTTTCTCTCTATCATACTCTGCTCTCTTCTCTGCCAACTCACGTGCTTCTCTTTCACTCTCCATTACGATCAGTGTTTCACCTGCACCCGGTACTTCATTCAGACCAACGATTGCAGCCGGTGTGCTCGGTCCGATCTCTTTTACATTGGTGCCGTCATCAAGCTTGATCGCTTTGATACGTCCGTATGTTTTACCTGCGATCGCATTGTCACCAACTCTCAGTGTACCGTTTTTGATGATTACATTCGCAACCGGTCCGAATCCTTTTTCCAATGAACTCTCAACCACAACCGCTTTCGCTTCACGTGTCGGATCAGCTTCAAGCTCCATCACTTCAGCCTGAAGAAGGATCGTCTCAAGAAGGTCATCAATACCCATACCGCTATGTGCAGAAACAGGTACAAACTCATACTCTCCGCCCCAATCAGTTGCCATAACACCGATCTCGGCAAGTTGTGCTTTGACATTGTCAGGGTTTGCTGTCTCTTTATCCATCTTATTCACAGCAATGATCATTGGAACATCTGCTGCTTTGGTATGTGAAATCGCCTCTCTCGTTTGCGGCATCACCCCGTCATCTGCAGCAACTACGATAATAACGATATCTGTCGCTTGCGCACCACGTGAACGCATCTCTGTAAAGGCTTCGTGACCCGGGGTATCCACAAAAGTGATCTTTTTACCGTCTTTTTCTACCTGGTAAGCACCGACGTGCTGCGTGATACCACCCGCTTCCTTATCTGCCACTTTTGCTGAACGGATCTTGTCAAGCAGTGAAGTCTTACCATGGTCAACGTGTCCCATGATCGTAATCACCGGCGGTCTCTCTTCAAGATGCTCATCTTCTACGGCATCATACGCAGCTACATAATCCAGCTCATCAAGCGGGTTCATGGTAGTGACTTCTACACCGAACTCCTCAGCCAGGATTTCGATCTCATCTTTTGAAAGGAAGTCGTTTTTCGTCACCATCATCCCCAGTGCAAAAAGCACCTTCACAACATCACCAACTGATTTATTCACTTTTTCAGCAAACTCGTAAACCCTTACATTTTCAGGGATCTCAACAGAAGTCACTACCTCTGTATTTGTCTCTTTGACATATTTCTTACGTTTGCCTCCACGTTTTAGTGAACGCTGTTGCGGGCGGAATGCCTGTTTACCTTTACCGCCCATAACGCCCATTGCTTCACGTTTTTTTGCTTCTTCTTTACGCTTCTGCTCCTGACGCTGCATCTCTTCGTAAATATTCTTATCTGAGAAGTCCAAAAGTACCACTTCCTCTTCACCGAACCCGGAACTGATATCAGAACTGATATCACCGCTCATAATATCCAGTTTCTCTCCGCTGTCTCTTGCTTCAGCAATCTTTTTAGGTTTTTTCTTAGAGACAAAAGGCTCCATGTTTGCCTGGCCAAGTGAGATCTTTTTCGCTGCTTTTACCGGTGCAGGTTTCGCTTTACGAACGATCTTGATCCCGCCTCGGGAGAGAGACCTCTTCTTGGTCGTCTCTTCATCTGAAGCCTTTCTGATCTGAGCGGTAGGTTCCTCTTTGGGGGCAACTACCGAGATACCTTTTCGTTTTTTCACCTCTTTTTTAGGCGCCGGTTTTTCTTCTGCTACAGGTGTTTCAACTTCGCTCTCTTCAACAGGTGCACTCTCTTCTACAGGTGCAGCCTCTTCTTTTGCAACTTCTTCCTCTGGAGTCTCCGCGACTTTCTCTTCTGAAGGTTCAACAGCCTTAGGCTCTTCTTTTTTAACCACTTTTATTTTTGGTTTTTTCTCTCCAGGTTTGTCAAATCCTTTTGGCAGTGTACCACTGATAGCATAGTCCACAAGTATCCCTGCTTCATCCATACTGATCGCACTGTTGGCTGCTTTGACGGCAAAGCCTAACTCTTTTGCTTTTTCCAGCAGTTCGTTATTAGATAGTCCTGCTTCTAATGCTATCTCTTGGATTCTTACTTTATCCATTCTTGATTAACTCCTCTAAAAGCTTTACAAACCGTTCTTCATCTTGTTTAAAACGTTTGATTAAACCTTTGATTTTTTTTTGATTTTTACTGCATACATCACAAAGATAAAAGCTACGGCCACTGCCATCATAGGCAATGATATCTTTGTCGGCCATCTTCAGTCGCAACAGATTCCCCTGAGGCTGTCTATCCCGACAACTAATACACATACGTATGGGCTGTGATTTATTCATCCGCGTATTATACCCAATTAGAATTAAGCTGTACTAATCTTTTGTCGTGACACCGTAGTTGTCAAGATCAAGGATGAGAACTCTATAGTTCGGGAAACGGGATCGGAGAGACTGTGCAATTTTAGGTGCGTCTTTCTCATAGGCTAGAGAGAAGAATGTCGAACCGGACCCGGAAAGTGTACTCATCAATGCACCGTGCTTCAATGCAAGCTTCTGTACATCAAAGAGTTCGGGCATCATTTTCATACGTCTGGATTGATGCAGTTTGTCTTTAGATGCGATCCGTAACAGGTCCCATGATTCGGACATAAAGAGTGCCGTCATATAGGATGACCTTGAAAGTGAATAGACCGCCTCCTCTTTTTTATACATTTTCGGCAGTACTGTTCTGGATTTTGCAGTAGAGATCGTACGGTTAGGTACAACGACCACTGCTTTAAGATAATCAGGCAGCCTTCTTTTCTTGCTGTAGACACGTCCGTTCTCTACACAGGCCACATTGAATCCGCCCATGACAGCAGGGGTGATATTGTCAGGGTGGTTCTCATAGCGCAGTGCCTGGTTAAGTATCTCTCTTTTGGTATACTTGACACCTGCTGCAGTATACGCTGCACTGAGACTTGCCACGATCACCGCGGAAGAACTTCCCAAACCTCTGGAGATAGGAATTCTGTTATGGAATTCAAAACGGAAATTATCACTTCGTTTGGTCAATCTTTTATAGTTTTCATTAAAAATATTCAAAAAGAGGGTATTTTTCTTGATTTTTGGGTTGTCCGCCCCCTCCCCATGGGTGGAGATGGATAAAAACTTGGATGGTTTGATGATAATCTCATTTCTCAAATCAACTGCCAGTCCCAGGGTATCAAAACCCGGTCCTAAATTTGCCGAAGTGGCTGGTACGCTTACAAACATGGTTTATTCTCTATTCTTAAACAGCCGGAATGATATACTCAGGTGTTGACTCTTCATCTAACGGTAGATCTTGAATACTTTGAGGCAATGCAAACGCTGCATCGACCGGCTGATCAATTTTTTTTGTTATTATAGTCTCTTTTTCCTTGGTAAAATAAAGGTTCCCCATTGCTTTGATCGGAGCACCGTTATTCAGGGCAAAAGCACTACATCCCAAACAGTTGATGCCCCGTGTAATCTCTATCGTCTTTAGCATAATATAGGTGAGCTTGATCGCCATATAAGAACCCGGTCCCCGCGTATAGATGATATCGGATAGGTCATAGCGCTCCATATAACTGTTCAACAGCGGCAAGAGTATTTCTGAAGTCTTTTTCTCACTGGAAGTGCTCTCTATCAACGCTTTATCTCTGTAGAGGCCTATCAAGAGAGGTGAGGAGATAGAGATAACGAGAAGCTCGTATTTAGGCAAATGATTTTGCAAATTCCCTACTTTTTAGCTCATCTACTGTAACAAACTCATAGTTTGCAGTGTCAGCCAACAGTTTTGATGTTAATTGATAGTTCAGGTTGTGACTCCCGGCAAACGATTCGTATTTTCCGAGAATATTGTGTCCTGATACCATCATATCACCCATTGCATCAAGGATCTTATGTCTTGCAAACTCATTTTCAAAACGCAATCCTTCAGGGTTCAGTACTTTATGGTCATCCAGACCGATCGCATTTTGTAAGGATGCCCCCAATGCTAGATTTTGGCTCTGTAGATATTGAATATCTTTTGCAAACCCGAATGTTCGTGCCCGTGCGATCTCATTGATAAAGTTCTCCGTTGAGAAGAGGAACGAGTGACTCTGATCCCCTATTACCGGGTGGTCAAATTTCACATGAAAGTCAAACTCAGCACTATGGTGAGGGGTAAGCCTTACGAACTTCTCTCCCTCCTTCACCTCAACTGCTTGTTTGACTCTTATCACTTTTTTAGGGGCATCTTGTTCTACGATACCTGCCTCATCAAACAAAAGACAAAAGGAGATTGCCGATCCGTCCATTGCCGGCATCTCATTTTCATTCACCACTACTCTGAGATTATCGATCCCGTAGGCATAGACTGCAGAAAGAAAGTGCTCAATCGTAGAGATAAATCCTTTTTCGTTACCGATGACTGTCGCCATTTTCGTATCAATGACAGCTGCCGGAGAGAGAGGAATACTCATTGCAAGATCTTCACGGTAAAAGACAATACCTGCATCTACATCTAAAGGCTCCAGTCTCAGTTTGATAGGTTCACCTTTATGCAATCCGATTCCTACAACCTCAACCGGCTTACTTATTGTTCGCTGTTGCATGCTGCTCTCTCCTTTCATCAATTTGGTGCATTATAGCAAATTTTCTATACTTTTACAAAATGCAAATATTGTTCTATCTCTTCATTGAAGGATAATAAGGTTATTTTTTGTCGATAATCTTATCAGCCTCTGCAAAAATATTGTCAATATTTTTTTTGATCCAACCCGCATCAAACCACTCCACCGGTCTTACTTCAACCCCCTGCACCAGGACACCAAAGTGGAGATGGTCACCCAGAGCCAAGCCTGATACTCCGGTCTTAGCAATGGCTTGATTTTTTTTCACATACTCACCCTCTTCTACCAATAGCTGTGAACAGTGCCCATAAAGCGTATAGAGTCCAAATCCATGGTCTATCATCGGCATATTCCCATAGATACCGTTAAATCCGGCATAGACAACTTTACCCGGATTTGAACTTCTGATCACTGCCATCTTGGTACTTGCCAGGTCGATTCCGACATGACTGGAACGGGAAACCTCATTGGACCTATCTCCATAGTAATAGTGTCTCTCATCTCCGTAGCTTGCAACCTTAGCACTGTTTTTAAGCGGATAGAACTTTCCCATTTTCCATGTAGAAAGCATCTTATCCGATACCACTTTGCTCAACGTGTGAATCTTATCTTCATTCTTAAGGCGCATTGTTTCATTTACAGCTCTTAATTTATCCAGTCTATCACTCACCTCTTCATCCTCAGAGCTTGTAGAGGCAAGATCTGTGATCTTGCCATCGATGAAACTGTCTCTTGCCTGAATCCAGGAAACTTTATAATTATGATTTATAAGATAAAAAGGTACCTTGGTTTTTCTTTGATTGCCTGCTTCATCTTTGGCAATCACATATGCATCAAACTCCTGCTGATTGAAAGGCCAAGCTACCAGCGTCGCATAATACCCTTCTTGTTTATAGGGCTGTACTTTAAAGTGGTTGCCGCCTGCTTCTACATAAAGCCTCTCCAGGTTCTCATCCTCTGCAAAGAAGACCACTAAAGCAGCTCCCCCTTGTGTAATACTGTAGGAGTTTGCAAGGATATTGATCGTAGGCCTTCTCGTATCTACCTTGATATCAATGAGCTTTTCGCTCTGATTTCCCTTAAATGTGTTCCAGAGACTTTGATCAACGACCGTAATTTTCATCTTCAAATGTTTCGCTTTAGGATCAAGCAGCTTACTTTTCGGGTACTTTACACTAAGGATACGTTCTTTAACCCCTTTTTCGAACTCTCCTTGTCCTACAATGACGCTTGTTTTTCCATCACTCAAAACCAACTTGAAAGATTTAAGCCCTACATTATCGGTCAGTTTGACCTTAAGCGGTGTTTTTTTATTCCAATAAAAGTCATTTTGACTCGTGATCTGAGGTGCTACTCTCTCGAACTCAGGTGAGGTATATAGATATCCTCCCCCCAGAAGAAGCCCTAAGAGAATCACTATGATCATCCATTTACCGCTACTCTTTTTTTTACGTATACGACCCATCTTTTATCCTAAATCAAGCTATTTTTCTAAAATTGTATCGATACTTTTTTTATCTATGCTTACACTCTTCAGATTTCATCCAGTAACCTGAGTGTATCTATTGTCTTTAAAATACGTTCGATCATCCTGTCGATAGTCACTTCCTCACTGGCGGGAACCATAAAACCTGCTGCTACTTTATGCCCTCCGCCGCCAAATACCTTTGCCATACTGGAGACATCAACACTTTTGCTTCTCAAAGAGATACGTAACCCCTCTTCCAGTTCCATAACAAAGCATGCAACCTCAACCGTGGCAAGTGACTTGCCATAATCCACGATACCCTCCATATCGGGTATAGTAGCCCCGGAAGATGCGATATCTTCTTTTGTCACATAGAGTGATGCCACCTTTGCTTCATGGTGCAGGGTTAACGACTCCAGTGCCCTCTGCAGGATACGAAATGCACCCAAAGGCTTTCTTTGGGTAAAGTTCCGTGAGACATAAGCCGGATCTACACCGGCCTCTACAAATGCTTTGGCCACATCCAATACCTCTGCAGTCACACTCGAAGTGGTAAAATAACGGGTATCAGAGAGCAGTGCCGTATAGAAACAGGTAGCTGCACTCTGATCTATCGCATAGAGTTCTTTAAAAAGCATATAAGCTACCTGTGAACTTGAAGCCAGTTCAGGCAAGACAACATTGATAGAACCATAATGGGTGTTGCTTTGATGATGATCGATATTGATTAGTTCTCTGTTGCTTACATCAAACCCAAGCCTGTCCAGACTCCCGCAGTCACACGTGATCACCAACCCTTTTTCATAATCCATTTTGTGTTTTATCCGTTGAAAGTGCGGCAAAAAATCCAGATATCTGGGGAGTGCAGTTGATGCATTCACCACTTCGATCTTTTTCCCTCTGTAATTGGTAGAGAGAAGATGATAGATGCCAAGAGCCGTACCCAGGGCATCTGCATCAGGGTTGATATGGGAGAGTATGGTGATACTCTCTGCTGCTTCTATCTTCTGCAGAACTGCATCACAGGGCAGAGACAATGCCACGTTGCTGTCCACCCTATTCAACCTTCATCGAAAGATCGATCCAGTTGGCCTGATGGATAATACTCCCCGAACTGATCGCATCGACACCGGTCTCAGCAATCTCACGTATGGTCTCAAGTGTAACGTTTCCGCTGGCCTCCAGTAGGATATGTGGATAGTTTTCGTTTCTGAAAGCTACCACTTCACGTGTCTCTTCCAAACCCATATTGTCACACATCACGATATCAGCCCCTGCTTTCATCGCACGTTGGACCATCTCCAGGGTTTCACATTCGATCTCCACTTTGGAAGTAAACGGGATCTTTTGACGTACCTCTTCCATAAAACTGTCCAGATCATCGATCGTTTTGAGGTGTGTGTCTTTGAGCATCAGACAATCATCCAGACCCATGCGGTGGTTCAATCCCCCGCCGCAGCGTACCGCATATTTTTCAAGCTCACGCAGCAGGGGTCTGGTCTTGCGTGTATCAAGCAGCTTCACACCGGTCCCCTCGATCGCTTTGACATACCGGTTTGTCAATGTTGCGATAGAGCTTGCATGCAGCGCCACATCCAGCAATGAACGCTCTAAGGATAGAATAGTCTTGGAGGGACCGTAGATATCCATCAGTCTGTCACCTTTGGAGAAGGCTTCACCATCTTCGATCGCCCACTCTATATGCAGATGATACATCTTTTCAAATGCTTCCAGATACTCACGACCTCCAAAGACGCCGTCACTTTTGGCAAGGATATAGGCCCTGATCGCTTTAGAGTCGCTAATACGGCTGAAGAGGTCCCCTCTGCCCACATCTTCCTCTACCATCGCCTCGATAAATTTTCTTTTCAGCATCATTCTACTTGATCGCCAACATTCGCTCTAGTGCCAGGTTGGCATACTTTACCGTATGCGGATCTACAACGATCTCATTGATAGGATTGCCATCTTCAATCGACTTGAGTGTCAGATAGAGATCTTCCAGCGTCGTCTCGTTCATTGTCGGACACTCCGGTTTGGTTGAGGAGAGTACATAGGTATTTTTCTCTCTCATACGGTTGACAAGGTTATACTCCGTACCGACAGCGACCTTTTGTTCCGGATCAAGATCGTTCACATACTTGATCAACTGTGAAGTCGATCCCGTAAAATCCGCTATCTTCACTACGGAAGGATCACTCTCCGGGTGTACAGCGATCTTGATACCCGGATACTTGTTACGGTAAAACGCTACATCCTCTACCGTAAAGAGCTGGTGTACCGAACAGAAACCGTTAAAACAGATCACATCTGCCTCTTTGGGATCACATTCGCCCTCTCCGATCACACATGACTTAAGCCCCATGCTGTTTGCAAAATTCTGCCCCAAACAGCGGTCAGGAACAAAGAGAATCTTTTTGCCGCTCTCCAGACCTTTTTCAATGATCTTATAGGCATTGGAAGAGGTACATACCATTCCTCCCATCTCTCCGACCTTTGCTTTCACGGATGCATCGGAGTTGATATAGGTGATCGGCAGGATATTCTCCTTGGCAACCCCGTGTTTCACCATATATTCAACACTCTCATCAAAGTAACTTCCGTCAATCATTCTTGCCATCGCACAACACGCGATCTTTGGCATCAATACACGTTTTTCAGGAGCGATCACCTTGACACTCTGTCCCATAAATCCCACACCGGCAAAGACAACCCATGGGTTTTTATCTGCCTTACATCTCCGTGCAAGCTCCAGTGAATCTCCTGTGATATCTGCCATCTCAAATACTTCATCACGCTGATAGTAGTGTGCCACTACCGTTACATCCAGCTCTCTCTTGAGCCTTTCTATCTCAGCTTTATAATCTATACTCATTGCTATCCTTCAGTATCACTAAAAGGGTTCTTTCCATAAAACCCCAGAATTGTATGATTTTATCTAAATTCGGATAAAATTGCACTATCTTAAGAAAATGGAAACCACATATGGATCTACTAAGTAACCAAAATATACTACTCTACCTTGCAGCCTATATTCTTGCAGGTATACCATTCGGATACCTTTTGGCAAAACAGTTTGCAGGCGTCGATATCAAACAGGCGGGAAGCGGTAATATCGGAGCAACCAATGTACTAAGGGTTGTGAAAGAAACAGATCCCAAACTTGCAAAAAAGCTGGGGGCTATCACACTCTTCCTGGATGCGATCAAAGGGATCATCGTCATACTCATTGCTCAATTCCTGGGTGCCCCCGAGGGTGTACTCTGGACGATCGCAGTGCTTGCCGTACTCGGCCACTGTTTTTCAGTCTTTTTGGCATTTGAGGGAGGGAAAGGCGTTGCTACCGGTTTTGGTGTATTGCTGGTGATGATGCCGATCCCCGCATTGATCGCGATTGTCGTATGGCTTATCGCGGCCAAAGGGCTCAAGATCTCCTCACTCTCTTCACTGATCGGATTGATAGCGTTTATTATCGCTTCTTACATCCTCTATCCTGAAGTACCGGAGATCACATCCCATGCCCCGATCTGGATCATCGCATTTGTGATCTTTTATAAACATATACCGAATATCGTCAGACTTTTCAAAAAAGAGGAAGGACAGGTCTAATGACGATTCATATCGAGGCATTGACCTTTGAAGTGATCATAGGTCTGCTTGATTTTGAACGGGAAAAACCGCAAAGGGTTATAGTGGACATGGAAGCTACCTATCCCTACAAAGATATATTTCTGGATTATGCCAAGATCACAGAGAGTATCATTGCACATCTGAAAACCAAGCGCTATGAGCTCCTTGAGGATGCACTGCTTGGCATCAAAGATGAATTGATGGGAGAATATCCCCAAATCACAGCTCTGAAGCTGAAAATCTCCAAACCTGATATCCTTTCCGAATGTTCTGTAGCACTCAGTCACTCCTGGGAATTTAATTCTTAAAAAAAACTTTTACAACTACCATATATTATGTTATAATTAAGCAAAGTTTAACTTTTTTGGATATTAAGTCAATATCCTAAGATTGAAACGAACAAGGGTAGATGAGCCTGAGTATGGCATAGAGAGTTTACTGAGAGTAAGAGAAAAGGAGCTTCACTATGAGAATATTGATCATAGAGAATGATGAGGAACTAAGTAAATCATTAAATGATGTACTGACTTCGCAAAATTATCAGTGTGATATCGCTGAGAATATCAATGATGCTAGATATATGCTTGATATCAGAAATTATGATCTTGTGCTTTTAAGCTGGGACAAGGCTGCTAAGTCAGGTATTGACATTATTACAGAGATCAAACGAGATGCACACAAAACATCAGTGATCGTACTTTCAGACAGACTGGAGAAAGAGAGCGAGATCGAAGCACTGCGTGCGGGTGCAGATGACTTTATCCGTAAACCTCTGGATTATGACATTCTCCTTGTACGTGTAGAAGCGAAACTCCGTTTCGGTGCTTCCAATATCATCGAGATAGACGAACTTATCATCAATCCCGAAGAGGAGAAGATCATCTATGAAGGTGAAGAGATCGAGCTCAAGGGGAAACCTTTTGAGGTACTCACCCATCTCGCTATGCATAAAGACCAGATTGTTTCAAAAGAACAGTTACTTGATGCGATCTGGGAAGAGCCGGAGCTTGTTACTCCGAATGTCATCGAAGTTGCCATCAACCAGATACGACAGAAAATGGATAAACCGCTTGATATTTCAACGATCGAAACGGTGAGAAGAAGAGGTTACCGATTCTGCTTTCCAAAGAAGATAAACTAAGTCCTAATTGGGCTTAGCTCTTTTCTCTACACTTTACCTCTTTTTATTCAAAAAAAGTAAATAAATTTTATAAAAGTTTTATTTTAAATAAAGCATAAGGTTTCTTCGGTTATAAATCAGAAAAATAAGAAAATAAAATTAAAAGTTGAGGAAACCATGGCTTTAATAATCAATGATGAATGCATCGCGTGTGATGCATGTAGAGAAGAGTGTCCAAATGAAGCAATTGAAGAAAATGATCCGATCTATCTGATTGACCCGGACAGATGTACGGAGTGTGTCGGTCACTTCGATGAACCTCAATGTATTGCTGTATGTCCGGTAGATTGTATCGTTCCGGACCCGGATAATGTCGAGAACGTAGAAGAGCTGAAGTTCAAATTCGACAAACTTCAGGAAGAGTACAGTTAACAGATGAATCATAGAACCGCCATTATCGATATCGGTTCTAACTCGGCCAGGCTTGTCATCTATGAAAAGACAAGCCGCTACGGATTTCATCTCATTTGCGAACAGAAATCCAAAGTCCGTATAGGTGAAGGGGCCTACCAGAAGGGAGGCTATCTGCAGCCTAATGGTATCAAACGGGCATTTCTTACTCTCCAGTCTTTCCAGGAAACCATTCAAAAATATAAAACATCCAAGACCCTATGTGTAGCAACTTCAGCGCTTAGAGATGCCCCTAACGGCAACGCTTTTGTCAGCTGGATCAAAAAAGAGCTTAAACTTGATATCCAGGTCATTGACGGTAAAAAAGAGGCACAATACGGTGCTATCGCTGTGAGCAATCTTTTACCGGTCAGTGAAGGGATCACGATCGATATCGGTGGCGGTTCGGCAGACCTCGCATTGATTAATAAAGGAAAGATTGTTGACACGTTCTCCCTTAATTTAGGTACGGTCAGGCTCAAAGAGCTTTTTTTTGATAAAGGGAAACCGTTACAGGATGCTATAGACTATATTCATCACGCTTTGGAAGCACTTCCTGCACACTTCAAACATCATAGGGCTATCGGTATCGGCGGAACGGCAAGAACCCTTTCTAAATCCATTATGAAATCAAACCAATACCCTCTGGATAAGCTCCATGCCTACCGTTATACGGTAACCGAGGAACGACATGCCTATTTTCAAGAGATCTATCGCTCTTCGGCAAAAGGGCTGAAACGTTTTCCGCTCAAACGCAACCGTTATGATACGATCAGAGAGGGGACATTGATCTTTGATGAACTGCTTAAACAGATGGAGGTTGAAGAGGTCATCACAAGCAGTGCAGGTGTACGTGAAGGGCTGTTTTTAAACAGTTCCCTGAATAAACGTACCCACAAGTTCCCGGAAGGGAAAAATCCAAGTATCGAGTCTATCCTGAGCCGGTTCAAACCGATGGTCAACATCGAAAAAAATAAAAGAGCCAAACTTCAAATCGCTCTTTCACTCTATCATACTTTTCTACACAAGACCTCTCTGGAGAAAACGTATGAAAGTGAACTTCTCTATGCCCTGAAGCTATCCAGCATAGGAAAAACGTTGACGATCTACCGTTCACATAAACATGCCTTTTATATCGCCATGCAGGAGCTTAACTACGGCTTTACCCATGAACAGATAGTACTGATAGCCCTTCTATTACGTTCAGACAATGATGGTACCCTGCCGAAGATCCTTCTTAGAGAGTATAGATCCTTACTCCCTTCAAAAAAGATCCTTGCATGGCTCAGTTTCTTCTATAAGCTCACGATACTGATCCATGAAGCATCCAATGGTGCTAAAATCGAATTTACCTATGAGAATCAGGTACTGGTGATCTACTCTGACAAGTCACTCTACCTGGCAAAAGAGAAGATCAGGACATTGAAAAAGCCTATCCCTTTTGCGATCATTATCGCAGATAAGAACGAGCTTCCAAAGAATAAGTATTTAATGATAAGTGATAAGTGATAAGTGATAAGTGATAAGTGATATTTTCATAGTTGGGCTTTGCCCAACCTTAATTGGCAAAAGCTTTTCAGAGAAAAGCCTACCAAACCTGCTCCCTACCCCTGCTCCTTACTACTTTATCAAAACTTTGTTCCCATAGAGAACTCAAAGACCGAGGTTCTATCTCCATCTTTAGAATTGAGTGCTTTGGCAAAGACCAGATTGATCGGACCAAACCCTGATTGCCACTCTATCACGGCACCCGTAGAAGCTCTGGAGATAGTGTCAAAACTCATCTCACCATCCTTTATCGGCACAGAATCTGTTCCGATGACACCATAGTCAACAAAGAACGCCAATCTCATCTTTGCAGCTTCAGAGAGAGGGATACTTGCCTCCAGACTTATCGATGCACTCTTCGTACCACCGATACGTCTGCTCGTTTCATTGAGATCATAATTAGGAAGTTCTCCATCATCTGCGGCCCTTTTAGTACCGGCATCGTCCATAATAACCGTAGGAGAGAGAGAATACGGATCATACCCTCTTACCGATCCTATACCTCCCATAAAGAGTCTTTCCCCTATAGGGATATACTCATCATCTCCTGCTGAAAGTACCGTAAATCTTGCTTTGGCACGTAAGATCAAATCATAATCAAGCATATCTTCCATCCCATAATAGGCACCGAACTTACCTGAAAACTTTGTGAAGTCTGCAAAGTCTGTATAGCCTTCTTCGATATTCTCCGGATCAAGATCACCGCTTAACATTGCCAGTTCAACACTTGTAGAAGCGATAAACCCTTCTCTTGGTTGATAATAGTCATCAGTATTGTCAAACTTTACACTGGCAAAGCCTGAGGTTTTCTGATACTTATCATCATAAAAAATATCCTGATACAACGTTGTGTTTGCATCTGAATTCACTTCAGACTGGTTATCAACATAGCCGACTCCCACGGAAGCATAAATATGTCTGTAGAACTGACGTCCCAAAGAGAGATTCGCACCCAACTGATCCTGTGTAAAGTCGATATACTCATAGTCACGTTTATAGACACTCAAACCCAGACTGTAGAGGCTGTCCCATACTCTAGGATTGGCAAATGAGACATTATAGTTCGTTGAAATCTTGGAAAGTTCAAATCCTAACGTACTGCTGATCCCTGAACCAAAGAGGTTTTTGTCCGAGATAGATGCATTGACCATCAATCCTTCATAGGAACCGTAACCACCACCTGCAGAGATCGTCCCTGTCGGAGCCTCTTTTACTTTGACCAGAAGGTTGATCTTGTCCGCACTGACCCTTTGTGTTTCAATATCCACCTTTTCAAAGAACCCGGTTCTACCCAATGCATTTTTTGAATCTTTCAAGTCTGTTGCGTTGTACTTATCTCCCGGAGCAAGATAGATATATCTACGGATGACCCTGTCTTTGGTTACGCTGTTTCCTGAGATCAATACGTCATTGATCGTTACAGGTACCCCCTCTTTGATCACATAATTAAGATCAAGTGTTTGCGTCTTAGGCTCTTTATGCATCTGTGGGAGAATATCAACATAGGCATACCCACGGTTCCCTATCTTCTCTTTAAGATGATTGATATCTGAACGCATACGGTTGATATTAAACACTTTTCCGGACTTTAATGTAAGATCCTCCATCAACTCTTTTGTATCTAGACCTTTGAGGTTTTGCGTGATAGTGATCTTACCGATACGATACTGTACCCCCTCTTTGATCTGGTAGTCTATATCAGCATTATAGGAACCGAAATCCACTTTCATTAGAGGCTTACTGACATCTGCATCAAGGTACCCTTTTTGCATATATGCCTCTTTGACTCTGTAAGAGTCATACTCGAGTTGATCGACTTTGGCTACGCCATCATCCAGGAACGGTATCCATCCCCAAAAATCGACCTCTTTATTCGCTAAATTGGCCTCTATTTCACCCTTGTCCAGCTCTTTTGCACCGACAAGGTTCATTTTTTGGATCGTGATCTTTTCACCCTTATTGACATCAAAGACAAGGGAGACACTGCTTTGGCTGACTTTGGCAGTCGTTACCTCTACCACCGTGTCATAATATCCCTGGCTTTCCAGGTTTTCAATCAGTGCCTTTTTCGCTTGCTTCACACGTCTTTGATCATAGAGATCACCCTTTTTAAGTCCTGTACTTGCAAGGAGTTTCTCCCCCTCATCACCTGTACCAAACCCCTTTATTTTAAGGTTTGCAATCGCCACTTTCTCTTTGAAGTGATAGATGAGCGTGCTGCCTTTACTCTCTACCCATACATCTTCAAAGTAGCCCTGTGCATAAAAGTTTTTGACGGATTGATTGATCTTGGTAATATCCATCTCATCACCAACCTGGATTCCTGATATCTCTGTAGCGACACTTGGAGAAAGATGTGCTAGACCGATATACTTGATCTGACTAATTTTTTGTGCGATGAGCAACGTCCCCACGAGTACCAAAGAAAGCGCTATTTTCTTCATTTCCTTTTAACCTTGTCCTGCAAATAATTTTGCTAATAGTGTATCTTTTTATATCTATCTAGCACCTTAATCCATACTCTATCGCATGCTATGGGTGACGTGGATGAGGCCACATTGAAGATTCATGAAATCATGCTATAATCTGCACTTTATAAGGATAGGTGAATGGATATGACAAACGTCGGAATTATCGGTCTTGGACTTATGGGAGGTTCCTTGAGTATCGCACTTCAGGAGCGATCGAATGCATACCGCTTTATCGGACTGGATCACAATGAGACCCATCAGCAGCAGGCACTTGAACTCGGGCTTGTCCAGGAGATCGTGCATACACTTGAGGAGATCAGCAAGTGTGACATCATCATCCTCACGATTCCCGTAGACGGGATCATCGCTATCTCTCAACAACTTCACAACCTCGATGAAAAATGCACCGTAATAGACCTCGGCAGCACCAAAGCAAAGATCTCGGCCTCTATCCCCGAGTCAATCCGTACGAACTTCGTCACTGCCCATCCGATGACAGGAACAGAAAAGTTCGGTCCTAAAGCAGCCATTCCGAAACTCTATGAAAACAAAGTCGTTGTTTTATGTGATCTGGAAAAAAGCGGAACCCATCAACAGGAAGTTGCAAAGAAGATTTTTACGGAAATCGGCATGAAGCTTGTCTTTATGGGTGCCGAAGAGCACGATAGACATGCCGCCTTCATTTCACATATGCCTCATGCCCTGAGCTACTCTTTGGCGAACTCTGTTATGAGACAGGAAGATGCGAGCAGTATCGTGGCACTTGCCGGCGGTGGATTTAGAGATATGAGCCGTATTGCCAAATCCTCCCCTCATATGTGGGAAGATATCTTTAGGCAGAACCGTGCTAACCTCATCGAAGCGATAGAGAGCTTTGAAGTAGAACTCAAGAAATGCCGTAAGATGGTTGAAAACGATGAGTGGGAAGCATTAAACCACTGGATGGGGGAAGCCAATACCCTGCACGATATCTTATAGCCGGTATCTGAAAGTTACCACGACATCCACCTCTTTCCCCACCAAAGACTCTATCTTTGCTTTTAAGACCTTTTTACCTGCTTTTGAGAGTCTGCCCGAAGTGATCACTTCGCAATGTATCTCATCGACACCTTGGCGATGGTACACTTCAACACTTCTTAGCTTGATAGCCTCACTTTCTATCAGGAAGTTTGTATTTGAGAGTCTGCTCTCTATCCTGATATCTTCTCTCATGGTACCAAATGCGCTATAAAGCGGTACAGCAACTGCAAATACAATGATCATCCATACCGTAACCCCTTTTTTTGCGATATGCAGCGGAGAATATCCAAGCATCATAAATATCAGCGCAGCAGCCAGAACAATCCCCACCAGATTGGTAACAAAGAGCAAAAAGGCCATACCAAACATATGCCACTCGCCCCAACCAAGCCCTATACCGGATACCGCTAGCGGCGGTACCAGAGCCACGGCGATCGCCACACCTGCAAGTGACCCCATGATCTTTTCATTACTCTTTGCATAGGCTGCCGCTGCACCGGAGACAATAGCTACAAAAAGATCCAAAATCGTAGGATGGAGTCTTCCCACCATTTCAGAGGTAAGCTTCTCTATCGGAGTGAAAAAGGAGATTAGCATGGCAGTGAGCAATACACTTATCACGCCTATCGTAATACTCTTTAGCCCTCCGAATGCCAACGCACTATCCTGTCGCAACACGCCCATACTCATACTTACTATAGGCTGCATCAGCGGGGCCAAAAGCATCGCACCGATGATCACCGAAGGAGAATTGATATAGAGTCCGAATGTAGCGATCATCGTTGCCAAGATCAGCAGCGTCATAAACGCGGAACTCAGCTGGGCCTCTTCACGGAGATTGGTAAAGAGTGCAGCATACTGTTCCTGAGAGGCATGGGTAAACAGCGGTATCGCTTTTTCAAGATAGGCACTACTCTCTTCATCACAGGGAAGATGATCAAGTTTGATACTGTCTTTAGGCTGTTTCAACTCCCCCTGTCGTTCCCAAAACTCCTCTCCTACACTGAGTGCTATTGCCTCTTCTTTCGCTGTAAGTGTAATAGGGGTATGAAGTTCACAGCTCGAATCCACAACTGCAGTCAGGACTCGGGAAGCCTCTATCCTGACGGAAGAAGATCTAAGATACCCTACTGAGTCTGGCAACCTCTTTGGCGTAAAGCGTGATACCAGTGATTTAAAGAGGTACCCCATATACTGTATGGTAGAACCCGGCGAAAGCACCACCAATGAGAGTTTTCCATCGCTGGCAAAAAGCTGTGTAGGAATCAGCCTTGATGCAAACGTCTGAATAGGATACTTTAGCCCCACGATACCTACGGCTGAAAATTTGACGGTATTGTCATTGCCGTCAACGATCTTAAAAGAGGTATGATGCAGTGACTTTACCCGTTTCAGTGTACTGCCGAAAAGTTTGATCCTCTCCCAGAGACCTTTCCCTTCAAGTACCGACTCATACTGATCAAGAGGAGGGACATCTCCCACTACCACTTCCTGCAGTACGATCCTATCCTCTGCATAAAGAAGATCGACTCTTTTTTCACTGGGAGTCACTGCAAGAGCAATCGCCTCTTTTGTATCGGTAGGAAGGGAAAAGGTTTTAATGAGCTGTTTCTGTTCAGGCTTGGGAATGATACCGATAGAGATACCTGAGTGCTCTGCAAGCATAAGCACCTCTTTGATCTCTTCCAGTGTCCCGGTAACAAGAAGATGGGATGCCTGGTCTATATCAAAATGTTCTATTTGTGATAGGGGGAGGCTTTTTACCCCCTGATCATCCAAGTATGTTTTATACTCCTCAACAAATGGTGCATTTTCATCTGCATAAAGATAGTAGGTCCGGCCCATACAGTACTCCCTTCCTCACACGTTAGGAATATTGTATCATATCTCCTATTGGACTTTTTCGATAAGTCTCTTAAGTACCTTTTTATCTATGGTGATACTTTTATCTCCGTTCTTTTGGGCATAGAGTTTTCGTACCATCTCTTCGATTTCAGGATCTTCATTGATATGAGGGTAGAGTTTCTGCAGGGCTTCATCATGGCTACACCCCTTTTTCTTATACTTTATCCCGGAGAGCAATTTGAGCATAAGGTACATTACGATCATTCCAGAACCAAAAGAGAGAACCAGCATCCACCATGCTATCGGCTGTACTGCTTGCACCTCTTCACTCTTCTGGACCGGTATACGCTTCTCAAGCGGCTTATCTTCAGCCTTTGAGGGGGCAGTCACTTGAGGAGTTGTAGCAACGAGTGCGCTGCTGTCCCCTTTTACCTTCACATCATAGGACGAGATCTTCAGCACTTCAAGATGCAAGGTTTTAGGGTTGTAGAGAGTAAAGCTTTTTTCCGGAATCGTAAAATCCTTATCTGAGATCATCGCAAAGCTTTTTGTATAACTGCTATAGAGAACACCGTCCTTTACCCTGCTCTCTACCTTGGCATCATCCGAGAATATTGTCACACCGTTAATCTCATAAGGCGGGAGCTCAAAATCTTCAAGGTTTCCCTTCCCCTCTATTTTAATCGTCAGGTTGACAGGTTTATTGACCTCTACCTCAGTCGTATCCACGGTTGCGTCCAGAGTAAACTCTCCGATGAGATCACTCTTTTGAGGCTGTGGTTTGACCTGAATCATCAGATCATTGGAGCTGATATCATACCATTGTGTCGCATAACGCCCAAAAAAATCACGGCGTCTGAGATCAGCCTCTCCCAGCTTTGCTGTTGCAGCACCGACGGTAAAGTTTCCGTCACGCTTAGCTGTCAGGAGATACGCTTTTTCTACTATGGTATATCCGTTTTGACGATACTGCTTCGGCTCACCCAGTGCCTTGCTGTAAAAGTCCTGCATCTGAGGATCAGCAAAATCAGTAAGCTTCGCACCTTGTATACTGTCTGAGATAGAGACATAGAGGTTCACGATAAAACTCTCCCCGGCCATCACTTCTCTTTTCTCGCTCTTGAGCTCAAAGGAGTAGAGGGAATCAGCCTTGAGTTTCGGGGCTTTGGAGGCAACGACTTTGACAGTGATCGGTTTGGTCTGATACTCTTTACCATCGATCTTCACCGTATAGGAAGGAATCGTCAGATCTTTTTGGGGAACAAAACCGATGACCATTGTCGTGATCTTCTCGCTTTTCATCTCTCCATTGATATAGGTCATGTTCCTGCTGCTTTGCATCGAACTTCCCGCTACTGTTGCACCCTCAATCTCAGTGATCCGGGGAAACTCAACCTCATCCCCCTCGGCACTGATCTGCAACCTGGCAACATTGCCTTCGATCACTTCAGAGGCAGAAACTCTTGCCTCTACGGATGCTGCCTGAAGCACCGCAGATAACAGATGGAAAATAATGGTCAGGATAACTAGTTTTTTCATAAAAAGCTCCTCTCAATACTCAGCACTAAACTCTCAACGCTCACTCTACCAAGGGTTTGCATGACTCTTCTCCTCCTCTTCTTCTCGACTCATCTGATACATCATCGTAGGCATCTTCTGATCACCCATCTTCTTCATCAGCCGTTTCATCTCTTTGGCCTTCTGTTTCTCTGCTTCGCTCATCTGAGCTTCTCTACCTGAAGCACGCTGTTTTTGTTTTTTTTGCTCTTCAGACTTTTTATCTTTGGCATTTTTCTCTTGCTGCTCTTTCGCTTTTTGCGCTTCTTCTCTCTTTTTTTGCTCCTCTTCTTTTTGTTTTTTCTCCTCTTTTTTTCTTTGATCCTCTTTGCCTGTTTCTCCCTCTTTGTTCTCCTGGTTTTTCTGCTTTTCCTGTCTATTCTGAGGTTGACTCTTTTGTTGGTTTTTTTGCTCTTGATTGTTCTTCTTCTGATCTTTTTTTTGCTGATCCTGCTTCTTTTGATCCTGGTTTTGCTCTTGTTTCTGCTGCTCTTTCTGATCTTTTTGGTCCTGGTTCTGTTGCTCTTTTTGCTGTTGCTGTTTTTTCTGCTCTTCTTGCTGCTTCATCTTTTTTGCCAGATCAAGGTTAAAGCGTGTATCCTTATCCTCTCTCGCTTCCAGTGCTTTCTCATAGGATTCTATTGCCTTATCCCATGCTTTTTTCTGAAAATAACTATTACCGATATTATGCTGTCTGGCTGCTTCGTCTATGCCTTGGGCACTCTCATAGGATTTGATTGCCGCATCATAGTTTTTTGACTTGTATTGGGCATTACCGATATCATACTTGGTTTGAGGCAGATTCTTGTCCAGTGCGTTGAAAAGTGCTTCACTTTTGGTAAACTCTTTTGCATCATACGCCTGCTTCGCCTCTTCAATCGTCTTAAAATCCGTCAAGCCAGCCACGGCATAAGTAGCAAAAGAGTAGAGACAAATACTCACAAATCGTTTCATCTTCTTCTCCTTGGAATAGAACTCAATGCAATCAGCAGCAGCAACACTCCTGCACCAAGAGGATAGTAGAAGAGCTCTACTCTCTCTTTGATCCTTACTTCACCCTGCTGCTCATCCTGATAGTTGTTTTTAATAAGCGTAGCCAGTTTCTCTATATCCTCTTTCCCGTGACCGGCAACGATACCTTCACCGCCGCTTTTCTTTGCCAATGAGAGCAGCGCATCATTCCGCTGTGTGATAGCCATCGTGCCATCTTCAAGCCTATAGGGTTTCCCCTCTTTTGTCAGTACCGGTGCACCTTTGGTCGTACCGATAAGTACGACATATAGATCGATCCCGCTTTGCTCCAGGATATCGGCAAACCCTGCGATCGCCTCTTCATCCCCTCCATCGGTAAAAAGCACGACGATCTTCGGCTCTTTTTTCTCCAGTACATCGCTTGCCAGCAACCCCAGTTCACTGAAATTGGTCGAGCCCATAGTGATGTAGCTGTCATCTACCCCTTCCACCATCATCTTAAGTGTCTGTTTATCGGCTGAAAAGGGTGCAAGAATAAAGGGGGAGTGTGCAAAGGCAAGTACACTGATCTCATCGCTAGGCATCATTTCAAAGAACTCAAACATCTTCTTTTTGGCAAACTCCAGACGATTGGGGTATAAGTCCGTGCTGCGCATAGAACCTGAGATATCCAGTCCGACTAGCAGGCTCAACCCCTTCACATCCACTACCTTGTCCCCCTTCTCTATCACGGGACGTGCCAAAGCTACGATCATCAAAAAGATCGCTACAAACATCGTTATATTGCGTATCACGAGAGGTATCGTCTCATCACTGGCACTGAGACGTTTCAGTACCTTCTCATCAAAGACACGTGAAAGCTTCTCTTTATTCGTGGAGATCAGGATAGCGAATATAATAAAGGGGACGATGAGTATCCAAAAGAGTGTTGAGTTGACAAAGCTCATCTTAAAGTCCTTTTTGTAGGTCGGGGTGTCCCCACCCCGACATTGATATAATGGGCTTGTTGCTGTTGCAATTCATTCAAAGTTTTTGTCGGGGTAAGGATACCCCGACCTACGATCATCAAATGATTCATTTTCTATATCCCTCTTGCATTTCTGAAATAGACAAACCCAAGCAGACTCAGTATCGCAAACAGGAGAGGATAGATATAGAGATAGGTATGCTGTACCACTCTCTTATCCTCAATCTTGGTGACTTCAAGTCTGTCGATCCCTTCATAGATGCGGCTCAGCTCGCTTGCATCTTTCGCCCCGTATGCCTGAGTCCCTCCCGCATCTGCCAAAATTTTGAGGTAGGAAGCATCATAATCCCTGTTTGGATATCCGATTCCGATCACATAGAGTTTGATATCCTGTTTTTTGATCATATCTACTACATCTTCCAGCGGGATCCTGCTGCCGTTATCGATACCGTCAGTCAGTAAGATAGCGATCTTGGATTTGGCTTTGGATTTGCTCATCATATTATAACTTTGTACCAGAGCATCCTGTATTGCTGTGCGTTTTCCGTTGATCATTCCGATATACTGCATAGAGATGATCTTCTGTAGAAACTCCTTCTCAAATGTCAAAGGTGAAGCGACAAACGAGATCGCTCCGAAGCTCACCAATCCTATACGGTCATTTTCCCGTTTGCCGATAAAATCCTCTACGACCTCTTTGACCACCTCAAACTTGTTTTTCAGAGGGTTTTCGGCATCAAACCCACGCTGAAGCATCGATTCACTTGCATCTGTGATCAGTACGATATCACGTCCCTCTTTTTTGGTATTGGTATAACTGTGGGAAAGTACAGGAGAAGCCAGTGCGATAATTGCAGAGACGATCCCAAACCATTTGAGAAACATAAGCAATGAACTCTTATCTACACTGCCGGCTACGAGTTTCTGCACATGGGGAAAAAAGATCGCCCGGCTGCGCTCCCTGCATAACTTTGCACAGACCAAAAACGGAATGATCAACAGAAGTAAAAAGGGAAACTCAAAACTAAATTGACTCATCTGTGATCCTCACAAAGAGATGAAACTGGTTGAGGGTATCCTGGTCTACTTCCTTGACCACTTTTTTATACTTGTACTGTTCCAGCATCGGCTCAAGCTGACTGAAGAGCTCCTCTCTTCTCTCATCGGTAGCCAGCAGTCTTGCATATTTGGTTGCCTCATAAGCAGCATGCTTGCTGTCCTCCCAGTCTATCTGCTTGAGTCTTTCAAGATAGACTTTTGCCAGGTTCACCTTGCGGTTCTCCCAAAACTTTTTTGCGACAAAGAAAAGAATCCCCAGCCCAAGCAACGCAAAAAAACCGATCAATCCCCAATAGATATAGAAAGAGTGGTCCGGTATCTCCAGAAGCGGCTTGATATCCCGTAACTGGGAGGCAGGACTCTGCTCATTTCCATTCGCAAAAGTGAATAGTGAATAGTGAATAGTGAATAGTTTGAGTTGCAATGCAACGCCTTTATCAGAAAAACAGTTTTCAAAGAAAACTTTTCCATCACTCCTAATTCCTAACTCCTCACTCCTCATTATTATCCTCTCCTCATTGCATTCATCAACTTCAGTGCGGGCTCTTCATCTGTATAGACTTTGACAAAGCGTATCCCCTGCTTCTTAAACTGTTTGTACAACTTCTCATCATTCTCATGGATCGCTTTTTTATATGCCTTTAAAGCCCCTCTATTGATATCGCCTTCGAAACTTTTTTTACTCTCCATATCGATCAGACTGAGGTAACCCAGTTCACTCGGATCTTCTTCAAACCTGTCTCTGATCACTACAGCCACAACGTCATGTTTTACACTCAGAAGTCTGAGATCGATATCCCCGATGAAGTCTGAAAGGATAAAAAGCAGAGACTTCTTTTTGAGACGGGTGTTCAGCATCTCGGTAAGTTTGGCAAAATCTGACTCTTTTCCCAAAAGTTCAAACGCTGTGACGTCCTCTACCGCTTTATGGATAGAGAAGTGTTTTTTACTCGGCTTGCTTCTTTCATACAGTGCATCGGCAAAAAGGATATGGGTAAAAAGATCACTGTTTTTCACCGCGGAAAACCCAAGGGTCGCAACCAGCTCAGCCACAACATCACTCTTCTGTTTGACTGTACCGAAATACATCGATCCGCCAAGCATAGACACGACCACCACATTGAGCTCACGCTCCTCTTTGTAGATCTTTACATAAGGTTTTCCCAGCTTTGCCGTCGTCTTCCAGTCTATCTTTCGTACATCATCCCCGTAGACATATTCACGAAGTTCCGCAAACTCGAACCCTTCACCCTGGAAAAGCGAAGCATTGTTTCCAAGCATGTCGCCATAGACCTGCTTTTTGGTTTTAAGAATGATCTTTTTAGCTGCTTTGTTCAATTTAGGCCTTTGTCTTCATACTCATACTCTCACACTGATCAATACTTCCAACGCGGTTATCCGCGTGAGCCTTCCGCTGAGGACTAGCACCTAAAGTGCAGTGCAAGCGAAGAACTAAATTCTGAATCGTAAAACCCAGTGTTAACGTAGTCAAATGGACTTGGTTCATTTGGCGTCCTATTTATGGAATCGGTACTGCCGCCAAAATCTTCTCGATGATCATATCCTGAGTGATATCTTCAGCCTGCGCTTCATAGCTGAGAATGACACGGTGTCTAAGAACCTCTTTGGCGATATATGCCACTTCGATAGGGGATACATACTCCTGCCCTTTCAGATAGGCAATTGCACGGGCAGCTTTATACATATCGATACTTGCTCTTGGGCTTGCCCCGAACTCGATATAGGCTTCCAGCTCTTCAAGTCCGTACTCCTTGGGCGCACGTGTTGCATGCACCAGCTCTATGATATAGGCTTCAATCTCTTCATCCATATGGACAGCAAGTGCCTCTTTACGGATCGCCTCCAGATCATCAAGACTTGCAACCTGATTGATCTCTTCAAAACCGCTATTGGCTACCCTGCGGGCGATCTCAAGCTCCTCTTCTTTTGTGTTATAGCCTACCACTACTTTCATCATAAAACGATCCAGCTGTGCCTCAGGAAGTTCATACGCTCCCTCCTGCTCCACCGGATTTTGTGTTGCCATAACCAAAAAAGGGAGATCGATCTTGAAGGTATCATCACCGATCGTCACCTGACGCTCCTGCATCACTTCAAGCAGTGCTGATTGTACCTTTGCAGGTGCACGGTTGATCTCATCGGCCAAAAGGAGGTTGGTGAATACCGGTCCTTTTTTGATCTTAAAGGAGTTGTTTGAAGGATCGTAGATCTCTGTACCGATGATATCGGAAGGAAGCAGGTCGGGGGTGAACTGTACACGTTTGAAGTCCAGTCCCAGTGTCTTTGCCAAGGCATTTACCGCAGTGGTCTTTGCCAGTCCCGGTACCCCTTCCAGGAGGATATGCCCCCTGCATAGAAGACCTGCCAATAGCCCCTCAACCATCTTATCTTGTCCTACAAGAACTTTGGAAATCTCTTTTTTGATATTTTGTACGACTTGACTCAAAATACGCTCCTAAGTAAATGTTAAAAAAAGTATACTTATGTCAAGTTAATTGAAAGTAAATCATACTGCCGGATGGCGGAAAAGAGTGAAAAAAGAGGAGAAGCAGGCAGTTTCTATACACTATCTCGCTTTAAATGAAAAGTAAAAAGCCGCCCTTTATAAAGGCGGCTGAGATTAACGCTCACTAAATGCTTTGTTGAGTGTTTTCGTGATAGGCTTGGTAATATATTGCCATACCGTTCGTTGCCCTGTAATGATATCCACTTGCGTGGTCATCCCAGGTGAGACCACGACCTCTCGGCCGTTCTTAGCGACCAGTGTTGTTTCGGACAAGACGACTTTCACTTTAAAATAATATTTATTGCCTGTTTCTGTTTTTTCCATTAAGGCATCCGGACTGATATAGGAAACCTCACCATCAAAAATCCCATAGATACTATAGTCGTAAGCATCCAGTTTTACTGCCACTTTTTGGCCCTTCTGGACAAATGATACCTCTGATGTCGGTAACTTGGCTTCAATGATCAACTTATCCCCGTATGGTACAAGCTCCATAATGATGTCACCGCCTCTGACTCTTGCCCCTTTTGTCGTAACAAGAATATTTTTTACGATGGCATCCATAGGAGATCTGATATCTGTCCATTCCAAAGTAATTTTCTTATCTGCCAACTCCTGTTCTTTTGTTGAGAGTTCCTCTTCCGCTTTTGTCATTTCAGTTTGGGAATCTTGAAAATATTTGTTTCTTACATTGGAAAGTTTTCCATTCAGATCCGCAATCTGTCTTTTGAGCTTAATGATCTCAGCTGAACCGATATCCCCGGTCTCAAGAAGCGGCAGGTTATTATTGAGCTCCTCTTCTGCCAGTGCCAACGATTCACTGATGGCAGAGGTCTGATCCTTGATAGCCTGCTGACGTCTTTTAAAGAGTTCCGTCTGGTTTGCTACAAACTCCGGATATGCTTTGACTTCATCGGGGAAAACCAACGGTTTATCAAAGACTTCTGCCTGAAGTCTGATGAGCGTTGC
The DNA here is from genome assembly GCF_058374785.1 of Sulfurovum sp. MH2-6. NCBI lineage: Bacteria > Pseudomonadati > Campylobacterota > Epsilonproteobacteria > Campylobacterales > Sulfurovaceae > Sulfurovum > Sulfurovum sp. MH2-6. The sequence goes on along the minus strand of NZ_CM178170.1, from coordinate 405,245 downwards.
TTTAAGTGCCGCTACTTTTGCCTTACTGTCATCATAGGCAGCTTTTGCCTTATCCTGTTCGAGTAGAATAAGCCTTTGATCTGTCTTTACACGCTGACCCTCTTTGACATAGATTCTCTCTATCACCCCGTCTGTTGCCGCTTGGATCTCCTGTGTTTTTGCAGTAGCAATGACCTGACCTTCCGCATGTGATATCTGATCGAGTGTAGCAAACTGAGACCAGATCAAAAAAGGAATAATCAACAGAAAAAATGAGCCAAAAATAATCCATAAAGGATTGACTTTCGTTACTAATGGTATATGTTCTCTCATACGTTACTCTTTTCCTGATTATTTGATGCTGGCGCTGTATTTGCAGCAGCCGGTTTCGCTGGCGGCTGCTTTTGCTGTTGTTTTGCATTGGCTAGTTTTCCCAGTATCTCATCTCTCGCTCCATCCATCACAATTCCTTGCGGCGTCATAATGATAATCCTATTTACCAATTTCAACAACGAAGGCTTGTGTGTCACAACAACCAATGTCTGATCATTTGCAATATTGGATTCTAAAATTTGTATGATTCTCTTTTCTGTCATATCATCCATGTTGGCAGTCGGTTCATCCAATAACCATATTTTTGGATCCGTCAACAACATCCTCGTGATAGCGATAAGCTGTTTCTGCCCTCCTGATACACTGTTTCCGCCTTCAGGGATGATCGTATCAAGCCCTTTTGGCAAATTGTTGATAAGCATAGAAAGACCGGTTTTCTCTGCTGCTTCCATGATCTTTCTATCATCCACTCCCACAAGCCCTAATACAAGGTTATCCCTTAGTGTTCCTGATATCAACCTGGTGCTTTGTGACAGATACCCTATCGTTTCACTTATCTTATCTCTTGCGATCTGTTGGATATCTATATTATCGATCAACACTTTCCCTTCTGTCGGGGCATAGAGTCCTGACAACATCTTCAGCAAGGTGGATTTACCGGAACCTATGACTCCCAAAATCGCGATCTTCTCACCAGGCTTTATCGTCAAGTTGGACACAACAACAGATGCCGTATCTTCACCATACTTGAATTTCACATTTTGACAATTATAGATCGGCGTTGTGATATCAGGGAATAGAGGCTTATCAACGCCTTCGTTATCATTTGGCAACGCATAGATATTGTCTATGTCTTTGACTGCTATCTTCGCTTTCCCCCACTGCATGAAAAGGTTTGGCAGCATTGCCAGAGGAGAAAGCACTCTACCGGAGAGTATAGATATCGCGATCAATCCCCCCATCGTCAGTGTATCTGTCGTACTGACGATATATGCCCCTAACGCGATGAGTCCGACATAACTCATTTGCTGTAGAAAGGCTGCAATATACCCTGACAACTCACTGTAGTGTCTAATGCCTATATCATCATAGATGGCATCCTCACTTAAAGCATTCCATTTACTTAATACCGCATAACCGTGACCGGAAGCTTTTACCGTCTCTACACTCTCCACTGCCTCAACAAGAAGCCCCAGTTTTTTGTTTGAAGCGGCAACTGACTGCATGGTCAAAAATTCTATCTTGTTTTTAAAGAAAAATGCCATCATCAAAGACAATGCAAAAAAGATCATAGGAACCAATCCCATATAAAACCCGCCGATCATCATAATGATGACAAGAAAGAATATTGTGAATGGAAGATCAATGACAAAATACATCGCTGCACTTGAAATAAAAGAACGGATGGCAACATAGCTTTGAAGTTGTGCAGAGAGCGTACCGATACTCTGGGGTATCACATCAAGCCTGATCTTTAAAAAACGGTCAAAAATATTATGAGAATAACTTTTGTCTATTCTTACCGATGCATGGTCAAGTATAATCGATCTGGCAACTTTCAGTATCATCTCCAACAGTATCGCGATGAACACACCCACAACAAGCCATACCAATGTGGACATTCCATGGGTTGGGATTACCCTGTCATACACCTGCATACTGAAAAATGATGTTCCCAGCGCCAAAAAGTTTATACTAAACGTTGCAATTGCCGCCTGAATAATACGCGGTTTTTCTCTGAGCGCAACCTCTTTGAACATTTCATAGGCATTTTTATTGACTGCCGCTTTTCTCTTTTCTCTTATCGGAGTGTAGAGTGCAGTCTCTGTGAGCTCATGGTAGCTTATCCCCTCTTTCGTGTCACATTTATATTGTTCATTGGGTAGTTTCTCCAAAACAATACACATTCCCCCATCCGGGATGAGAGCAAGTGCAGGCAACATTTCATCATTAATCGTGTGTGACCACTTTGGCGTTATGAGGTTAAAAGCATTAAAAATTTTTTCATAATAGGCAACAGCCGTATCATTACTTGCGGTCGTATGCAATGCAAGTTGACTTACAAGTTCGTCGTACTCGTACTTTGAAAGCATGAAGTTTGAAAAATGAGGCAGTGAGCAGGTTTGGGTCAACCATTCACTATCCTTTTCCAACTCTTCTAAACTTTTATAAAATTCTGTTTGAATGTTTTTAACTACGCTGTCTTTCACGCTCATTTATCCCCCATAATTTTTATTGTCTAACAATATATGCTTCATCATGAATAATTTGTTTAACCTCTCTAGTCGCTGCAAGTGCATCAACCGCACGATTATATTCACCTATCAGATAGCGACCGTCTTTTGTCCGCAGGATTTTAAGGTGATGTTTTTTCAATTGATGTTTCATCTCTTCGTTCAACTCTATATCAAACTGGACATAATATTTTGGATGTGCACTCTCTCTCTGTTGTGTCTCTGCTTTTTCTTTTGAAGCAGTCTCTTTTGCCACTCTTGCTTTTTCTGCTGCAGCTTTCTCTTTCGCCAGTCTGATCTTTTCTGCTTTCTCTTGTGCAAGTCTCTCTTTTTCGGCTCTCTCTTGTGCAAGTCTCTCTTTTTCGGCTCTCTCTTTGGCTGCTTTTTCTGCTTTTGCTTTTGCCGCGTTCTCTTTTGCTACTCTGATTCTTTCAGCTTTCTCTTTTGCCACTCTTGCTTTTTCTGCTGCAGCTTTCTCTTTCGCCAGTCTGATCTTTTCTGCTTTCTCTTGTGCAAGTCTCTCTTTTTCGGCTCTCTCTTTGGCTGCTTTTTCTGCTTTTGCTTTTGCCGCGTTCTCTTTTGCTACTCTGATTCTTTCAGCTTTCTCTTTTGCCACTCTTGCTTTTTCTGCTGCAGCTTTCTCTTTCGCCAGTCTGATCTTTTCTGCTTTCTCTTGTGCAAGTCTCTCTTTTTCAGCTCTCTCTTTGGCTGCTTTTTCTGCTTTTGCTTTTGCCGCGTTCTCTTTTGCTACTCTGATTCTTTCAGCTTTCTCTTTTGCCACTCTTGCTTTTTCTGCTGCAGCTTTCTCTTTCGCCAGTCTGATCTTTTCTGCTTTCTCTTGTGCAGCTTCACGTTCCATCGCGGCATTCAGATCTTTCAACCCTTCCGCTTTCAAAGTTTTTGGACGCATTCTCTCTGTTCTGACTACTCTTTTTGTCATCCCTGACTGCGCTGCATGTGCCTGTTTACTTCTCTTTGGAGACTCTTTCTGCTGCGCTGCATCAGCGATGATATCCATAGAAGGGATAAAGAGTTTATCTGTATCTTCAGACGGTGTGGTTTGTTTGGTTTTCTGCTCAGGTATCATCTTTTTCAAATCACTCTTACCGCTCAAAAGCAGAAGCTGATATGCAGAGACCAGAAGGGTAGATTCGGTATCGGCAAATGCCATTTTGTTCTGTGTTAACTCCCTGGAGGTATTCACCAGGTCCATCCACTGTCTTTTACCCGCCAAAAAGAGTCTGGTATAAGACTCAAAAACTTTCTCGGAGGAAGAGATCGAACCCGATTGTGACTGAACCCGGTTTGAGGAGGAGATATAGTCATTATAGGCGAGCATGATCTTATTGATAAGGTCTTGCTGGGTGGAGAGCTTCTCTTGTTTAAGTTGCATGATTTTTGCTTCTGCCTGCTCTATCCCGGAGACAGCTGAAAGCCCGGCTCCGAAGGAGGCATCAACGGACACATAAACCCTTGTTTCACCTGTAGAATCATTATAGTAGTAGTCATTGCTTCCTACCCCTCTTTCCACTTTTAAAGAGACGTTGGGCATTAAAACTGCTTTAGCATTTGATTTTTCCGCTTTGGCATAGTCGATTAACGCATCATATTTTTTGAGCGTAGGATGCGTTTTCATCATCGATTTTATCAAACTGTCTAAAGAATCAAAGTCAAAAGATATTTTATTGTCAACCTCCAATACCCCTTTAAAATCATGATTCGTCAAAAGTTCTATTTGGGATAAGGATGCCTGCATACTCGCTTTTGCATAATTGATATCCGTCTGCATTTGAAAGAGCCTTGCCTTCAAAAGCTCCATATCCGAGCGTGAAGAGACACCTGCTTTGATACGTCTAGCAAGCATGTTTTTAAGGATGTTCAGCTGATCTTGCCCTTCTGTTAATGCCTTGATATTCCCTTTGGTTTGTAAATACGTTTTAAGAGAGTTAAATAACGTATCTACCAGTGTATATCCGCTTTCTCCCAAACCCGATTTTGAATTATCTCTATTTGCGATGGCCATATCATAACTGGCATCCAACTTACCGCCGGTCCATATAGGCTGAGAAACGACAGCAGTACCATCCCATAGTTTATCTTTATTTACCCCTTGGTTCGCGCTAAAAGAGACTGTTGGGAAATAGTTCCATTTTGCACTTTCAACCTGTGCATCAGCACCTCTTATCATATACTCTTGCATTTTGATACTTGGATGATTTTTGATCACCATAGAAACCAAATCACTGATATGATATGAGTTTTTTGCATATACTATATTGGTAAGTCCAATAATCAAAACCAAACAAATATTTCTCACCTCTCCCCTTTTTCTCTTACCATATTAGCCACAATTCTATTTATGTACTTATTATTTTAATTATAACATATACAAAAATCAAAAAGCTTAAAATCAACGCAAGAACCTTATGATATTATTTACACTTATTCACAAGAGCAAACTCGTTTTTCTATAGTTTTTGCGTAAAAGATTGTTCTTTTTCTCTGGTATCTTTTTGATATAGGATATTATGGTAATAGAGCCTCTATACTAACGCCCTCTTTCCGGTTTTCCAGGATCATTTCTATAGAAACACACTTTTCATTTTATTGCGTTATATAATGTTAGACATAACTTTGTTTAATTTATTTATGTGTATAATGACCCGTATGCGTTTTTTGTATACTAAACTATATTTAGAAGAAGGATTTTTATGAATTATGTGCTTGATACCTTGCATTTGGGAGATCTGCTAGGAAGCGTTGGGAACTTGGTTGGCACAGTTGCACACACTGTAGATACAGTTGCTGTTATCGGTGATGTTGTAGTTGACGATGTTGCGAACCTGGTTCTTTCTGTTGACCATGTTTTGGATGTGACTACTGCGACAGCTACTACAGCGATCACTGCTGACGTTGTAAACCTTTTATTGGTTGCAGATGCTGCAGTTGACAACACAACACTTATTGTGAATAACCTTGTTAACGGTACAGTATTACCTGCAGTTAACACTGTTGTTGGTATCGTTGATCTTGCAGTGAACGACATCGTACTTGATGCTGTGGGTGACACACTTGGATTGGTTGATGCTGTTCTAGATACAACACTTGGACTTGCGGGTGGACTTGTAAGTGGACTTGCTATGCCTGATATTACAGCTAGTGCAAACGCTGTAATCGCATAATCAACGACTACTCTCCTCTTCAATAAAAGGAGAGTAGTTTTAGTATCGAGTTGATCAATGATCATAAAGTTTTTAATATAGTATAGTAAAAAACAGATTTTATCACTTGGATTTATATCCGGTACACATAACGGGGAAGAGGGAGAACAGACGGGGAAGAGGGAAAATATAACCTATCTCATCTATATATCACATTATATTATTCTTATGTTACGTATATATTCTTTTTAATAGCACTCAATAAGCGCGAACAGTAAAGCGGGTTGGCTGAGATTTTTTCAATAAAAACTTCAGCCAACTTTCTAACAAAGAGATATGAAGGGTATAAGGTTATGCATTCAAAAAAAGATTTTTGTATGCATAACCTTATGGGAGGATAAATAATATGAAAAAATTAACCAGTAGAGCGGTGCTTGCTGTTATCTTAATGTTCGGTATTTTAGGATGTACTTCACAAAAGCAAATCGTCCATAAAGAAGATCTGGGTTTCACAGCGCCAGGTAATTTAAAACATGAAGCTTTGATCGTTTTTTATCGGAAAGGAGGCAGTAAGGCCGATGTTCCGACGGTATGGCTAGAAAACCGCATTGTGGGTGCATTGATGCCAAACCAGTATGCACAATCATGGGCATGCCCCAGAAGAGTGACTATCCATATTGAAAACGGTTCAGATATTGCAAAACACTCTATCATTGCTCCCAAAGGAGAGATTCTCTACCTGGAGGTATACAAGAAAAGAGACGGAACTTTCGGAATCAAAAAAACAAAAGGTATGAGTAAAAACATCATAAGCCGTTCAGATGCAATGAACCGTTACAAACCCTATTGCGGATCGGAATATATCGAGCTCAATGCCGATACCCTGTTTGCATTCAACCGGTCAACATTGTCTTCGGAAGGGAAAAGTACGATCGATGCACTTGCTAAAAAACTCAAAACAGAGTATTTCAATATCAAGAAGATCCGTATCGAAGGGCACACGGACCGTATAGGGACGAACGAATATAATGACAAACTTTCAGAAGCGCGTGCCAAAACGGTTGCTAACCGTCTGAAGAGAATCAACCCTGGTGTCTATATCGAAGCCACAGGAAGAGGAGAGCGGTATCCGATAACAAGAGGCTGCCTTGGTGATACGCCTACAGCAGAGCTTATCGAGTGTCTGGCACCTGACAGACGGGTCAGCGTAGAGATCATCGGTATTCAAAACGATACACACTAAACCATAATACTAGAGAGGAAATGACAAATGGGTAAAGAGATTACAATCATTGTAAAAGAGGGACAAGACATTATTTCAAGCAATAGTGTGATAGAAGGCAGCGGTAAACCTTTGGTCATCAAAGCGAAATCAGGTCAATCATATGAACTGAAAAATATGACAGAAGGGGTCGCGCCCGATCAGATCTATGTAGTGCGGGATGGGAACAACCTCAAAATAAAAATCGGCAAAAAAACGAAACATGCGCAAAAGTCTGACCAAAGTGATGAGGCTGCAGATATCATTATCGAAGAGTACTTTGAACATGATTGTAGCCTGATCGGACTTGCAGAGAACGGTCAGTACTACAATTTCATTCCTCAGGGAGCAGACCCTGCGGCATCCTACTACAGCCTTGGAGGGGAAACGCTTGTTGCAGAGACTGAAACAGATTGGCTTCCTATCATCCTCGGTACGCTTGGTGCCGGTGCGATCGCTGCTGCTGCAGGTGGCGGTGGCGGCGGTGGAGGAGATGCCACAGCTCCGGATAAGCTGACAGTTACATTGACTGATGATGAAGCTCCAATAGAAGGAGAGATCACATCAGGGACAGAAACCAATGATACGACTCCGATAATCAGCGGTACGACAGAACCGGGTGCTACCGTCACGGCCAAAGATGATGGCGGAAATCTGCTGGGTACCGCTACAGCAGATAATGAGGGCAACTATACGATTACGCCAAACAAAGAACTGAATGAAGGGCCACATCATATTTTAGTGACCGCAGAAGATGCTGCCGGAAATGACACCACTGTGTCATCAGTTATTTTTACTGTAGATACGACAGCCCCGAATCCTCCAGAACTGGAACCGACAGACGGAAGTCCAATTATTGGTACTTCTGAACCGGGAAGTACGGTCACTATCAGCTACAATGATGGTACAGGCATTGTTACTGAGACAACTACTGCTGATGATTATGGTAACTTTATCTTTACACCGGATACCCCGGTTCCTGATGGGACAGTGATATCTGCCACAGCCAAAGATGCTGCGGGGAATCAAAGCTTACCGGGTACGACAATTGTCAATGCGGCTTTGGTAGATGCACCGATCGTCTACGATGATGTGGCACCACTTATTGGACTTGTCTCTGACGGTGATACTACGAATGATGCCAGACCTGAATTCAAAGGTGTCCTGGATCCCGCTAATGCAGGTTCTACCATAGAGGTATTTGACGGTGCTACATCACTGGGAACCACAACTGTAGAATCCGACGGCAGCTGGAGTCTGACGCCTACAAGCAATCTTGCCGAAGGAGATCATACGATCACCTATACAAAAGACGGGGGGAGTGCAAGTCCTGCTACCAGTTTCACGATAGACACCGTCGATCCGACGATTACTATGACCTTGACCGATAATGAGGGGGATGAAACGGGACCGATTTCCAACAACAGCTCGACCGATGATGCCACCCCTACCGTTAGCGGGAAAACAGAACCCGATGCAACAGTAACGATCAAAGATGGTGACACCGTACTGGGTACAGTCATGGCAGACGGGAGCGGCAACTATACATTTACACCTCCTACACCGTTAGAGGTGGGCCTGCATACCATCTCCGCTACTGCTACGGATGAAGCAGGTAACACTGACACTACCTCTACGACATTTACCATAGAACCGCCTGCGGTCATCGACCTTGGTGACGATGGTCAACTGATCAATCCGGTTTACGTAGACGGTAAATACTACTACTATTGGGATAAAGACGGGGATGGTGAAGGTATTATTAATCTCAATCCAGATGGTGATGATATGTTTACCCATGATGAACTTGATGCGATCTTTATCTATGATGAGAATGGTAATGAAAGACCTGCTGATCTAGACGATACCACCGATACCTACCGTTATGCTGAGCTGGGAGGATATCAGGTAGCACTGCCTACATTCGGAGCAGATACCTATGGAGTACAGAATGCCACCGAGATTGATAATAATCCTAGCGGGGAGATTAACCCTTATTATGATGACCTCGTAGCGATCTGGGATGCGTTTGAGGGCGGTACGAACCTGACTCCGGAAAACGGTACACCTCCGGAATGGGCGAACGGTGAATATTGGTCCTCGACACAATTTGATGAAACCAAGCATTACTCTGTGGATATGACAAGTAGTCTTGTCGGTACAAATGGGGAACACGAGACAAACTATGTAGCCGTAGAGGTGATCCTTTAATCCCTAACTTCCGTCTCTCCACGGGACGGAAATCTCCTATCGTTTTTAGTCTCAAATTCGTTTAATCTTTTCTTTAAATATATATTCATCAATACCATTTCTTTGATATCGTTTGCTAATGACATATATAACGTTGACTTTTAATTTATTTGGTTGTATAATGACCCGTATGCGTTTTTTGTATACTAAAACTATATATGAATAAGGAAGGATTTTCATGGATTACGTATTTGATAGCTTACAGTTAGGGGACCTACTAGGAAGCGTTGGAAGTTTGGTTGGTACAGTGGCTCACACTGTAGATACAGTGGCTACTGTTGGTGATGTTGTAGTTGACGATGTTGCGAACCTGGCTCTTTCTGTTGACCATGTGTTGGATGTTGCTACTTCTGTTGCTACAACAGCGATCACTGCTGATGTTGTAAACCTTTTATTGGTTGCGGATGCTGCAGTTGATAACACAACGATCATCGCTGATAACCTAGTGAATGGTACTGTATTGCCTGCAGTGAACACTGTTGTTGGTGCAGTTGACTTTGTAGTGAACGATACAGTACTTGGTACTGTAGGTAGCACACTTGGTTTGGTTGATAACCTACTTGACACTACGCTTGGTCTTGCTACTTCTGCTACTAGCGGTTTTATGGCATAATCAACCATTACTCTCCGCTTAGATAAGTGGAGGGTAGTTTAAATATTGCGTTAAACACAGATCCTGGAAAGTATTAGTTTAGTATAGTAAAAAACAGATTTTATCTTCGGACTTAGATCCATTGAACTATAGGGAAAAGGGAGGCATCATGGGGAAGAGGAAAACATAACCTATCTCATCTATTTTATCACCACATCATATTATTGTTAAGCATCAACACTCTTTTTAATAGCACTTATACGGTCAAAAAACCAGGCAGGTTGGCTGAGATTTTTCTCACTAAAAACTTCAGCCAACTTTCTACAACGCAGGGGATGGATAAGGTTATGTATACAAAAACCTCTTTTGTATACATAACCTTATGGGAGGAAAAACAATATGAAAAAATTAATCGGTAGATCGGCACTTACTCTGATCTTTATGTTCGGTATCTTGGGGTGTGCAACACATACAAAAACAGTCCAAAAACAAAACATTGGTTTTACAGCGCCAGGTGATTTAAAACATGAAGCTTTGATCGTTTTTTATCGGAAAGGAGGCAGCAAAGCTGACGTTCCTACAGTATGGCTCGAAGACCGTATCGTGGGTGCATTGATGCCAAATCAGTATGCACAGTCATGGTCATGCCCCAGAAGAGTGACTATCCATATCAAGAACGGTTCGAATATTACAAAACACTCTATCATTGCTCCCAAAGGAGAGATTCTCTACGTGGAGGTCTATAAGAAGAGAAACGGAACTTTCGCTATCAAAAAAACGAAAGGTATGAGTAAAAGCATTACGAACCGTTCAGATGCGATGAACCGTTACAAGCCCTATTGCGGATCGGAATATATCGAGCTCAATGCCGATACCCTGTTTGCCTTCAATCAGTCAACCTTGTCTCAGGTAGGAAAAAATACGATCGATGCACTTGCTAAAAAAATCAAAGCGGGGTATGTCAATATCAAGAAGATCCGTATCGAAGGACACACCGACCGTATAGGAACGAACGAGTACAATAATGATCTTTCTGATGCACGGGCAAGAACAGTTGCAAACCGCCTGAAGAGAATCAACCCGGGCGTCCGTATGGAAGCGAGAGGGATGGGAGAGAGATATCCTGTCACCAAAGGATGTATAGGCGATACCCCGACGGCAGAGCTTATCGAGTGCCTGGCACCAGACAGACGGGTCAGCGTAGAGATCATCGGTATACAAAACGATACACACTAAACAATAATACTAGAGAGGAATTGAAAAATGGGTAGAGCAATTACAATCATTGTCAAAGAGGGACAAAATGTTATCTCAAGCAACAGTGTGGCAGAAGGCAGCGGCAGACCTTTGGTTATCAAAGCGAAATCAGGTCAGTCATATGAGCTGAAAGATATGACCAAGGGAGTGGCTCCCGATGAAATCTATGTGATGAGGGACGGCAAAAACCTCAAAATTAAAATCGGAAAAAGAGAGAAGAGATCCAACGACACTGATGACACTGCAGATATCATCATCGAAGAGTACTTTGATCATGATTCTAGTCTGATCGGGGCTGCAGAGAACGGTGAGTACTACAATTACATTCCACAGGGAGCAAATCCGGAAGCATCTTACTACAGTCTCGGAGGAGAAACCATTGTAGAGAGTGAAACCGATTGGCTTCCTATTATCCTTGGTGCACTCGCTGTCGGTGCGATCGCTGCTGCTGCAGGCGGCGGTGGTGGCGGTGGCGGTGGTGAAGAAGATACCACGCCTCCGGATCACCTGACGATATCTGTTTATAATGACGATAAAGAACCTGATGAAATCATTATCGATACAGAGACAAGCAGTACAGTGAACAGCACTGCGAGTATCCCTGCTACGAATGACAATACACCGACTATCAAAGGGAATACAGAAGCAGGTGCAGATGTGACGATTACGTTTAAAAACAGCGCAGGTCAGGACATATTAACAGGAACTGTTCAAGCAGATTACAATGGGAATTATCAATTTGTCCCGGATACTGAGCTTCCTGATGGGCAATACTATGTTACAGCTGTTGCGAAGGATGCGGCGGGTAATGCCCTTCCGGAATCTACAGGAGTTTTTGAGATAGATACCGTAGCTCCGGATGCTCCGATCCTTGATCTGACTGACGGAAGTGACATTTCAGGTACAGCTGAACCGGGAACTCTCATTACCATTACTGATGGAAACGGAAACCCGATCGGCACTACGACAACAGGTCAGGACGGGTACTTCAGCTATACACCGGATGAACCTATCCCTGATGCTACAGTCATCGAAGCGACAGCAACAGATGCTGCGGGCAATGAAAGTACGCCGGGTACAACCACCGTAGATGCAAGCATTGCCGATGCACCTATCATCTATGATGATGTTGCACCTGTTATAGGAGAGATCCACAATAATGACACAACAAACGATACGCAGCCTGAAATCTCAGGAGAGGCAGGAAGTGTACCTGAAAACGTGCTTGTTGAGATCTATGATAACGGTATCAAAATAGGTGAAACCACGTCAAATCCTGACGGAAGCTGGAGCTTTACTCCGACTTCCGAGTTTGCTAACGGTTCAGACCACAGTATCACCTATACCAAAAATGGCGGTACCAACCACAGCCCTGCTGTCAATTTCACAGTAGATACTACAGCTCCGGACGCCGTTTCAGTGGTTGTCACTGATGATGTGCTTCCGATCATTGGAGAGATCGCTGATAACGGCATTACAGATGACACGACACCGACTATTAGCGGTACTACCGAACCGGGAGCATCCGTTACGATCAAAGATGGAGATACGGAACTCGGTACGGTAACAGCAGACAGTAATGGTGACTATGAATTTACACCGACGATACCTCTGAATGAAGGTGAACATACTATCACCGTAACAGCAACAGATGCAGCAGGCAACAGTGTCAACAGTGACACAACCAATTTCACAGTAGATACTACAGCTCCGGACTCTGTCTCCATGGTTATCACAGACGATGTTGCGCCGGTCATTGGGGAAATCACCGAAAATGCCATTACCGATGATACTACCCCTACCATCAGCGGTAAAACAGAACCAGACGCAACGGTTATGATCAAAGACGGTATTGTTGTACTTGGTACCGTGACAGCAGATGCCAACGGAGACTATGAATTTACACCGACCATACCATTAGATGAAGGTTCACATGCTATTAGCGTCACTGCTTCCGATGCGGCTGGCAACAGTGTGGAGAGTGGCACAATACATTTTACCATCGATACAGATGCACCTGACTCTGTTGCAGTAGCGATCACAGGTATCGATGAGGATACTGCTACTGCTGGTGACTTTATCACCTCTGACAATACCTTGGTCTTCAGCGGTACGAACGGAGCACTTGGTGACGGTGAAAAGGTTCAGATCTCACTTGACGGTGGAGTGACATGGACGGATGTTGACCAGAACGGTACGCAATGGAGCTATGACAACACTTCCAACACCATGGTAGACGGTACCTACACGGTAGAGGCACGTGTCATCGATGCAGCCGGAAATGTCGGAAACACCGACAGCCAGAGCGTCGTAGTTGATACCACACCGCCTGACTCTGTTGCAGTAGCGATCACAGGTATCGATGAGGATACTGCTACTGCTGGTGACTTTATCACCTCTGACAATACCTTGGTCTTCAGCGGTACGAACGGAGCACTTGGTGACGGTGAAAAGGTTCAGATCTCACTTGACGGTGGAGTGACATGGACGGATGCAACGCAGAGTGATGCGACGCATTGGAGCTATGACAACAGAGCCAACACCATGGCAGACGGTACCTACACGGTAGAGGCACGTGTCATCGATGCAGCCGGAAATGTCGGAAACACCGACAGCCAGAGCGTCGTAGTTGATACCACACCGCCTGACTCTGTTGCAGTAGCGATCACAGGTATCGATGAGGATACTGCTACTGCTGGTGACTTTATCACCTCTGACAATACCTTGGTCTTCAGCGGTACGAACGGAGCACTTGGTGACGGTGAAAAGGTTCAGATCTCACTTGACGGTGGAGTGACATGGACGGATGCAACGCAGAGTGATGCGACGCATTGGAGCTATGACAACAGAGCCAACACCATGTCAGACGGTACCTACACGGTAGAGGCACGTGTCATCGATGCAGCCGGAAATGTCGGAAACACTGACAGTCAGAGCGTCGTAGTCGATACGACACCGCCTGACTCTGTTGCAGTAGCGATCACCGGTATCGATGAGGATACTGCTACTGCTGGTGACTTTATCACCTCTGACAATACCCTCGTATTCAGCGGTACGAACGGAGCACTTGGTGACGGTGAGAAAGTACAGATCTCTCTTGACGGTGGAGTGACATGGACGGATGCAACGCAGAGTGATGCGACGCATTGGAGCTATGACAACACTGCCAACACCATGGCAGACGGTACCTACACGGTAGAGGCACGTGTCATCGATGCAGCCGGAAATGTCGGAAACACTGACAGTCAGAGCGTCGTAGTCGATACGACACCGCCTGACTCTGTTGCAGTAGCGATCACCGGTATCGATGAGGATACTGCTACTGCTGGTGACTTTATCACCTCTGACAATACCTTGGTCTTCAGCGGTACGAACGATCCACTCGGTGACGGTGAGAAGGTACAGATCTCTCTTGACGGCGGAAACACATGGATAGATACCACTAAAACTGATGCGACGCATTGGAGCTATGACAACACTGCCAACACCATGCCAGACGGAACCTACACGGTAGAAGCACGTGTCGTCGATGCAGCCGGCAATGTGGGGAACACCGACAGTCAGAGCGTCGTAGTCGATACAGAGGCACCTGACTCTGTTACTGTAGCGATCACGGGTATCAATGAGGATACTGCTACTGCTGGTGACTTTATCACCTCTGACAATACCTTGGTCTTCAGCGGTACAAATACAGCCCTCGGTGACGGTGAAAAGGTTCAGATCTCCCTTGACGGCGGAAACACATGGACGGATACCACTAAAACTGATGCGACACATTGGAGTTATGACAACACTGCCAACACCATGCCAGATGGAACATATACGGTAGAGGCACGTGTCATCGATGCAGCAGGCAATACAGGAAGCCCTGTCAGCCAGGATGTGGTAGTTGATACGACAGCGCCTACTTCTGATGTATCTATCACAGCAATTGCTGACGATACGGGCGCAGCAGGTGACTTTATCACGGCTGATAATACCCTCGTATTCAGCGGTACAAATACAGCCCTTGGTGATGGTGAAAAAGTCCAGGTCTCCCTTGACGGTGGAGCTACATGGATGGATGCAACGCAGAGTGATGCAACGCATTGGAGTTATGACAACACTGCCAACACCATGGCAGACGGTACCTACACGGTAGAGGCACGTGTCGTCGATGCAGCCGGCAATGTGGGTACAAATACAGATAGCAAGAGTTTAGAAGTTGATACAGAGGCACCGACTGCGACCATCACAATGGACGATACGGAACTCACGATCGGTGAGACAACAACCGTCACGATCACATTTTCTGAACCGGTTGTGGGCTTTGCCAGCGGTGATGATGTGCTCATAGAAAACGGAACCTTATCGGAAATGACAAGTTCTGATGGAGGAAAAACCTGGACGGGTACATTCACACCGACGGCGAACATCACCGATACAACAAATGTCATCACATTGGATGATACATACACTGATGAGGCAGGTAATACAGGAACCACCGCTTCTGCAAACTATAGTGTCGACACCACTCCTCCTCCGGTCATTATCCTTGATGATGGCAGCAAACTGATCAACCCGGTTTATGTAGATGGTAAATACTACTACTATTGGGATAAAGACGGAGATGGCCTAGGTATCGAGAACGGCAATCCTGATGGTGATGATATGTTTACCCATGATGAACTGGATGCTATTTTTATGTATGATGTTGATGGTAATCAGGGAGATGATTATAATGGTGATACGACTGACATCTACCGTTATGCAACGTTACTAGGAGAGACAGGGGAAGAGTATAATGTCGCACTACCTACATTTGGAGCTGAGACATATGGACTACAGGCTGCCACCGAGATTGACAATAATCCTGAGGGAGAGATCAACCCGACTTATGATGACCTTGTAGCGATCTGGGATGCGTTTGAGGGCGGTACGAACCTGACTCCGGAAAACGGTACGCCTCCGGAATGGGCGAACGGTGAATATTGGTCCTCAACACAATTTGATGAAACCAAGCACTACTCTGTGGATATGACAAGTAGCCTTGTCGGTACAAATGGAGAACACGAGACAAACTATGTAGCCGTAGAGGTGATATTCTAATTTATAACTTCCGTCTCTCCCGGGACGGAAACCTACCGACACACACCACTTCCCTTTACAACTCAATGATAATAAAAATGTTGTGGAAGGAAGTACTCTTCTCAACTTGATACGTTTAGGGTAGCAAGATCCCTTACAAACCTTTCAGGTATCCCATCGCAGTTGCGATAATATCATCATCGTCCTTACTAGGAGACTTCAGTACCACCCTATCTTTCCCCTCTTCTGTAAATTCTATAAAGACATTCTCACCATAAGAAGAGACTTTTGAGATACCTCTCACGCGTGCAAGTACCTTCATCACGATCACATCGATGAACTGCTTGGTCACTGTGTCAAGCTTGCCGAACCTGTCTTCGATCTCAGCGCTGATCTCATAGACCTCTCCGGTACTCTCACATTGTGAAAGACGGCGGTAGAGCTCAAGACGGAGTCTGTCCTCTTCGATGAGCTCTTCATTCAGGTAGGCATCGACATTGAGCTTCATATCGACATGTTGCGTCACCTCTTTATCCTGGCCGCTCAGTTCTTTGATCGCATCTTCCAGCATACGCAGATAGAGTGAGTATCCGATCTGCTTGATATGACCGGACTGTGCTTCTCCGATGATATTTCCCCCTCCTCGGATCTCAAGATCATGGAAGGCCAATACTGCACCGCTGCCAAGATCGGAATGCGACTCCAGTGCAAGCAGTCTTCGTTTTGCCTGTTCGGTCAAACGCTCTTTATCTGTGACAACAAAATAGGCATACCCCTCTTTGGAAGCTCTTCCGACACGTCCGCGCAGCTGGTGCAGGTCTGCGATACCGAAGTTGTCCGCACCATCCACGATCATCGTGTTGGCATGCGGCATATGGATCCCCGATTCGACGATCGAAGTGGAGAGGAGCAGATCATACTCCCCCTCTTCAAACTTCATCATCTCCTCTTCCGTCTCTTTGGCAGAGACTTTGGAGTGCAGTACAGCGATACGCAGATCAGGAAGGATATCCAGAAGCTCTTTCTTCTTATCCTCAATTGCTGCGATCGAGTTAAAGACATAAAAGATCTGACCACCGCGGCGACGCTCACGCAGGATCGCCTCTTTGATCACCTTCTCATCATAACTCTTTACAAACGTACGTACACCCTGACGCTCAACCGGAGGGGTAAGGATCTCCGAGAAAGTCTTCACCTGTGACATCGCCATATTGAGACTTCTTGGGATCGGGGTCGCTGACATCGAGAGGAGATGCACATCGATACTGATCTCTTTGAGTGCCTCTTTCTGTTTCACACCGAACTTATGTTCTTCATCGATCACCACCAGTGCCAGATTTTTAAACTTCGCCTTGAGCAGTGCATGGGTCCCGACTACCACATCTATCGATCCGTCTTCAAGTCCGGCAAGCACTTCGCGTTTCTGTTTGGCTGTAGAGAAACGGTCCAGCTTTGCTACCTTTATCTCCTCCTCTCTGAAACGCTCTTTGAGTGATTTATAGTGCTGTGCACTCAGCAGCGTGGTCGGTGCGATCATCATCGACTGGTAACCGTTTTTGGCTGCCACATACATCCCGTTCATCGCTACTTCTGTCTTACCGAACCCTACATCGGCACTCAACAGCCTGTCCATCATGCGCCCGCTCCCAAGATCCTCCAGCATCTCATGGATCGCACGCTCCTGGTCTTCGGTGTGGACAAAGCCCGCTTTCGCCATAAAGATCGCATGCTCTTCCAGATTTGTTTTAAGGACGATCCCTCTTTTTAGATGACGCTGTGCGGAGAGATTGATGATCTGTGAAGCGATAGCAAAAAGTTTCTCTTTAACCTTCCCTTTGAGCTTTTTGAAACTCGTTTTCCCGAGCCTGTCAAGTACGGGAAGTGTACCGCTGTCGGCGACAAAACGGTCGATCACCTCCAGGGAACTCACCGGGATCAAAAGCGAATCCTCATTTTGGTAATGCATCACGACAAACTCGCTGACTGCCCCCAGCACGTCACGCTTCTCTATCCCTTTGAAGATACCCACCCCATGGTTCTCATGTACGACATAGTCACCCGGTTTAAGTTCATCAAGAACGATCGTTGCCTTTTTGACCTTTTTACGTTTGAGCGGTTTGTTGAGTGAAAGGATCAGCCTGTCCGGCCCCATCAGGTTGACAATACCCTCTTGATAGACAAACTCTATCCCCTCAAAACTAGACAGTTCGCTTCCGCGAACGATCGATTCGTTTTTAGCCAGGATCGTGATCTTTTTATCCTGGTGTGACTCTAGGAGTTTATTGGGATCGGCCACCTCAAGGTCGCGATACTTCTTACTCTCGGCAATGATTGAGAGATCAAAGGAGTCTCTGGGGATCAGAGGTTGATCCAACTCATAGATCTCATCCAGTTCCTCATCCAGATTTGAGGTCAAAACAGGGCTGAACTGCTCCAGTGCACTCTCCCCAAGCGCCTCCAGATGCCACAATCCAAGTGAATCGATATCTTTGACAAAGGTATCATAGCTACTCGACTCCACCCTGCTTTTGAGCCCCTCGTACTCTGCCTGGTCCAGTGCCAGGAAAGTAGGCGAGAACGTGACATGATCAAGCTCGTCCTCTCCCTCTTTAGGCAGGATACGTTTCTGTGTCGCCTCATCATAGTGCTGTATCGTCTCTACCTCTTCATCAAAAAGTCCGATACGATAAGGCTGATCGGCATCGATCGGGAAAATATCGATGATATCACCGCGGAAAGAGACCTCACCGCTGCTTGCTGCGATATCCGTAAAATGATACCCCCAGTGATAGAGTCTCTCTTTGAGTGCAGTAAGATCAAGGGTATCACCAAACTCTATCGTATGGTTTCCAAAATATTCCGGTTTGGGAAAAGGGATCAGAAGGGTACGAAATGGAGAGATCAGTACTTTTTTATGCCCGCTTTGATGATACGCTGCCAGGGTGATAAAAAGTGTATGTATCTCCTCATCATAGGTACGAAGATCCTCCCCTGCACTTACACGGATATCCGGCAGCAGATAACTCTCAAATCCAAGCAGATTTGCCACATCCCGTACCTGGATCGCCTCTTTATCATCCTTACAGATAAGAAGTTTCTCTTCACTAAGCTTTTCTAAATATTCGTAGATATTACTCTGATACATCACTTTCCATACTTCTTAAAAATTCTTCAACTACATAGAATGAGCCAAACACCAAATAGTATTCATCACGCTCTATCTTGCCATTATAATAACGATACTCCAGTCCGACACGTTGCAATGCCTGTTCTATCTCATCCAGTGTCGTTGCACGCTGAGAGTTGATCTTGATGATCTCGACGTGCTTTACCTTTGGTTTTAGTGTACGCAGAACAGTTTCATAATCTTTGTCATCCAGTGAGTTATAGATGAGTATCGTCTCAGGCTCCATCGCTTTGACGATCGCTTGTGCGGCCAGAGGGTTGTGCCCGACATCGATACGAATATTCTCTTTCAAACGATAGAAACGTCCAAAAAGCTCTACGCTCTTGAGATCATCGATATCATAAGGTATCTCCAGGATATCCAGGGCTTCCAGCGCCACCATGGCATTCTCTACCAGGTATGCACCCCATGACTGATGCGCTGCGATCTGTTGCAGCTGATCTTTCAATGCCTCATGCCCACTGCAGTAAATGCTATTTAAAAAGAGCTCTGCACCTTTCTCTTCTGTGAGCTTCTGCGCCACCTCAACCACTTCCTGAAAGGGTTGCGGTGCCAACACTACACGGTCTTGTATACTGTTGATCTTGGTAGTTGCGATCTCTTCGATCCTTTGCCCCAAAAATGCCTGATGGTCTAGCCCTATGGGAGTGATAATACTCAGCTCCTTCTCACACACATTGGTCGCATCGAACTCTCCGCCAAGCCCTGCTTCAAGTACCATAAGATCACACGCTTCACAGACAACAAATGCAAGGAGTGTCGTATACTCAAAATAGCTGAGTGCCTCACTCATCTCCTGCCCCAAAATCCCGTAGAGCTTTTGATGTGCCTCTTCCAAGACTTCATCAGAAGCATACGCTCCATCTATCCAGATACGTTCATTAAAGCTGATAATGTGAGGAGAGGTATAGTGTCCTACCCTGAGCCCGCTTTTGTATGCCAGATGGGCGAACATACGGCCTGTTGAACCTTTACCGTTGGTACCCACGACATGTACGGTTTTTGGTCTCGAGATATGAGGTTTGAGCAACCCATAGGCGATATGTACCCGCTCATGGTCTATCTCTTTGTAGTAGAGAGGTTTGGCATCTAAAAAAGTTAGTAAGGACACCGCGTTAATCCTTGGAGTCCTTGGCACTTAATGTACCTTTTGCACTGACATAGGCCAAAAACTCATCCAATGCTTTTGCCAATGCTCTGCGAATCGCTTCTATCCTCAGTGTTGAAGCATCCAAAGAACTGACATGAATGTCTGCTTGATCGATCGTATGAATCGTTTTGGTCTCTTTACCCTGTTTGGTCACCATCTCAAATTTGACACTCAGATTGACTTGATAACGCGTGACATAACCGTCTTCATAGGAAAGCGGTGTCAAGGTACTCCCGTCATAGGTAATGCGTATATGGTTCTGAGCCATTGATTTTGGTACAACACGCCCCTTGAACCGGGTATAGACCATACGGTTCATCTCATCTTTGATAAAAGGTGCATTTTCAGGCTCCACCCTGTCTACAATGACCTCTACAGAGACATTCTCCGAAAAACTGTTTTTAATGGCATGTGATGAGGGTTTGTAACCACAACCTGATAATAGCAGTGCTATGATCAGAGTGAAGAGTGAAGAGTGAAGAGTGAGGAGTGACGGTTTGTTTTTCTTTGAAAAACGACTATTTAATGCATACATTTCTTTCCTTTGCAATCAAAGCGGAGCCACTGCACCGCATACTTTCACTCCTCATTCCTACTTCCTCACTCCTCATTAACTTGCCGGTTTCACTGCAAGATTGACCAGTTTGTTCGGAACCACGATCTCTTTGACGATCTGCATCCCTTCAAGCCACTTCGCACCTTCTGCTTTTGCTGCAGCAAGGATCTCATCCTGAGTAGCACCAGGGTTGATCTCGAACTCTGCACGTTTCTTCCCTCCGATCATCACCATATAGAGGATACTCTCTTGCACGAAAACCTCTTCTTTGACTTCAAGGAGTGCTTTGAGGTTCTCTCGTTCAAAGAGCACTTCACTCAGTTCGGTTGCTGCATGCGGGATGATAGGCTCAAGGAGGTTCAGCATCACATACATTCCCTCGCTCCATACCTCACCGCTCTCCTGTTTATCCAATGCGTTCATCGCCTCCATACACGCTGCGATCAGTGTGTTGAATGCAAAGGTCTTCTCATAGACATCTGCTGATTTCTGCAGTGCTTCATAGACCTTTTGGCGTGCAAGCTTAGCCTCTTTGGAGAGTGCTCCATGGTCGATCTCAGGCAATGTTTTACTTGTCACTCTGTCTGCTCTGTCATAAAGCTTTTTGATAAACCTGAATGCACCGTCCACGGCATTGTCATTCCACTCAAGCTCTTTTTGCGGCGGTGCAGCAAAGAGGATAAAGAGTCTTGCCGTATCTGCCCCATACTCTTCGATCAACTTGTCAGGGTCTACGGTATTTCCTTTGGATTTACTCATCTTGGCACCATCCATGGTGACCATCCCCTGCGTAAGCAGTCTGTTGAACGGCTCATCGATATCTACATATCCGAGATCGCGAAGTACTTTTGTAAAGAACCTAGCGTATAAAAGGTGCAGGATCGCATGTTCGATCCCGCCGATATACTGGTCTACGCCCAGCCAGTAGTTCGCTTCATCCTTATCGATACCTACCTCATTCCACTTTTTAGGATTGGTTGCATAACGGAACTGATACCAGCTTGACTGAACAAAGGTATCAAGCGTATCGGTCTCACGTACAGCATCCCCTCCACACTTCGGACACTTACACTGCTTCCAGGTCGGATGGTTATCCAACGGATTTCCTTCGCCAGTGATCTCCACATCATCAGGCAACGCGATTGGAAGGTTCTCTATCTTCTCAGGTACCAGTCCGCAAGCGTTACAGTGAACAAACGGGATCGGTGCACCCCAGTAACGCTGACGGCTTACACCCCAGTTACGCAGTTTGTAGTTGGTTGTACCCTTACCGAATCCTGCCTCTTCAAAGGTTGCAATGACCTTTGCTTTCGCCTCATAGTTCGCCAGTCCGGTAAATGCCGCTGAATCGATCAGTTCACCCTCACCGGTATACGGCAGTTCTTCACCGCCGCTGATCACTCTTTTGATCGGAAGGTCATACTTGGTCGCAAACTCATGATCTCTCTCATCATGGGCAGGTACGGCCATCACCGCACCGCCACCGTAACTTGCAAGTACGAAGTTTGCCGTCCATACCGGTACCTCTTCACCGGTAAGCGGATGGATCACGGAGATACCGAGAGGATACCCCTCTTTGTCCGCCTGTGCTCTCTCACGTTCACCCATATTGGCGATCGCTGTGATCTTTTCAGCTCTCTCTTCATCTAGAAGATTATGCTCTACAAGATACTTCGTGATAGGGTGTTCTGCGGCAAGTGCGGAGTAGCTGACCCCGTAGATCGTATCTGGACGTGTGGTAAAGACCGAGTATTTCTCAAACTTACCGTCAAGCTTTGCCTTGCTCTCTTCGCTCAGTTCAAATTCAAACTCAAGCCCCTGTGACTTGCCGATCCAGTTCTCCTGCATGGTCAGTACCTGGTTTGGCCATTTCCCCTCAAGCATTTTCAGGTCTTCGAGCAGCTCATCGGCATACTTGGTTATATCAAGGTAGTAGCCCGGCATCTCTTTCTGTACCACCTCTGTTCCACAACGCCAGCAGCATCCCTCTTCCAACTGTTCATTGGCCAATACCGTCAGATCGTGCGGACACCAATTGACCGTTGTCGACTCACGGAAAAGCAGTCCTGCCTCAAACATCTTGATGATAAACTCCTGCTCCCACTTGGTATAGAGCGGATCACAGGTGGCAAACTCCCGTGTTTTGGAAAAAGAGAGCCCCAGTGCGTTAAGCTCGCCTCTCATATAGTCGATATTGGAGTAGGTCCACTCCTTCGGATGACGTCCATGCTTGATCGCAGCATTTTCAGCAGGCATACCGAATGCATCCCAGCCGATCGGATGCAGTACATTATAGTCTTGCTTTCTGTAGTAACGTGCGATTGCATCACCGATTGCATAGTTACGCACGTGCCCCATGTGTAGTCGTCCACTCGGGAAAGGAAACATACTCAGAATGTACTTTTTCTTCTGCTCTAAAGAATCTGAAGGCTCAAATGCCTGCTCATCGTCCCACTGTTTCTGCCACTTGGTTTCTATCTCTTTTGGAGTATAACGCATTCCATATCTCTCTTATGTTTGGTGAATTAAATAACGGGGATTATATCCAATCTGTGGTTAGGGGGAGTTGTAGCACCATTCTCCTCTCGGTTGAGAGAATTTTTTGATCCTTTTTGCACTTTCATTTTTATCATAAATTATACAATCAAAAGAAAATTTCCACTACAATATTACCAATAAAACTATTGGAGCCAAACCGTGTCTTTAGCCCTCGCAAGAAAATACCGCCCTGCTACCTTCAGTGATCTTATCGGTCAGGAAGCAGTGTCACAAACCCTCTCTCTTGCATTGGAAGGGGACAGACTCTCTCATGCCTATCTCTTCTCTGGACTCCGTGGTAGCGGTAAGACCTCCACCGCACGTATCTTTGCAAAAGCTTTGCTCTGTGAAAAAGGTACTTCGGCTCACCCGTGCGGTGTCTGTACGCACTGTGTGATGGCAAGCGAAAACCGCCATATGGATATCATCGAGATGGATGCTGCGAGTAATCGCGGTATCGATGATATCAAAGATCTTATAGAGCATACGAAATATAAACCGAGTTCTGCACGTTACAAGATCTTCATTATAGATGAAGTCCATATGCTTACCAACCAAGCGTTCAATGCCCTGCTTAAAACACTCGAAGAGCCTCCTGACTTTGTCAAGTTTATCCTGGCTACCACAGACCCCCTCAAACTGCCTGCCACCATACTCTCCAGAACACAGCACTTCAGGTTTAAAAAGATTCCTCAAAACCTGGTAGAGGGGCATCTCGAACATATCCTGAATCTTGAGAATATCGGGTTTGAAAAAGAGGCTTTGGAGATCATCGCCCGTACCGGTGCAGGAAGTTTGAGGGACTCTCTTACCCTGCTTGACCAGGCGATTGTCTACTCCAAAAACTATGTAGATGTGACTACCGTAACCAATATGCTCGGTATCATTGAACCAAGCCTGCTCGAACAATTGATCCAGGATATCATCCGTAAAGATCAGAACAAGATCTTAGCGTTCCTAAAGATGGCATCCAATTATGAAGCAGAGATGATCCTGGATGAGTTAACCCTCTACCTGAAGGCACAACTGCTCTCCAAGAGCACTGCCCTGACTCCGATCATTATAGAGCGTTTCTTCAGGATTATTGCAGAGTCCAAAGGACTGCTTGCACTGGGAAGTGACGGTGAGTTTATCCTGACCTTGACGCTTTTTAAAATGATGGAAGCTCTGCAGATCAAAGAGATCGATACGATGATACAGTCACTTGAGAAAGAGCTGCAGGGTGTACAGATCACTATGCCTGCTGCTCTAGCGCAAAGAGAGCCTGAAGTGGTTACGATCACTGAGGCCGACATTGGTACCCCAGGCAGCAGAGAAGAACAAGCACCTACAGTAACAGCGCATACAGAGGTTAGAGAAACACAAGCGGAAGAATCCCAGCTTCAAGCAGAGCCGGTTGAGCAGGAGATAGAAAGATATGAAACTCCCGCAGCACCAAATAAAGGTGAAAAAGCAGAGGAGATAATGCCTGAAGTTAAAGAAGATACAGTGATGGAGCAGATGGAAGCATCTCCTATAACAGAGGAACCGGTATCTGAGGCCAAGCCTGAAGAGCCTCTGCAAGAACAAAGCACGGTTCTGGATCCTAACAAAAAACGCTTTGAGACACTGGTCCAAAAAATCTTTGACAGGGATTTTGAACTGGGTATGTGTTTCGAGACCAATATCGAGTTTGAAAGTTTCAAAGAGGGTACACTTACCTGGAGCTCCACAGCACAGGGAGAGGAGAAGAAACAACTGATCACCCATTGGGGAGTGATCAATATGTTCGTCAAAGAGCTTTTCGGATTTGATACCAAAATCGTCAATATTGCAAAAGAAGCACCTCAGAACAGAGAAGAGGAATCAAAAAAAAAATCTGATGAAGCCATAACGCCATCCCCCGAAGAGAACAGTGCTCCGACACAGGAAGAGAAAGAGTGCAACGCCTCAACCTCTATGCTCGAAGATGTGGAGATGAAAAGCTCTTGTATCGCACCGGAAGCAGGTGAAACCGAAGCTGCCAAAGAGAAAGACCCCTCTACCCTGCTTGATGAGCCGATGATAAAGGCTGCAATTGAACTCTTTGATCCTAAAAAAGTAAGAATCAAACGAAAGAGTTAACTTATTCTATCCAAGCCGGAGTCACGATCTTTGGCTTATCATCATAGATCTTGATCTTCTCTGCACTGAAACATGCGCCGTTATCATCAAGTTCGAAAACGATCATTTGCAGTACCGCTTTACACTCATCAGGGACATCAAAGTGTCCGCCAAGTCCTGTCAGGAAACGTCTCAAAGGTACATCTTCCCTCATTCCGATAACACCGTCCCGACATCCCGTCAGCCCTACATCCGTAATATAGCAGCAACCATCAACCACGTGAAGGTCATCTGTCCCTACATGGGTATGGGTACCTAGAATCGCCGAGACATCCTCTTTGAGCATATGTAAAAGTGCCTGCTTCTCACTGCTTGCTTCCGCATGCATATCGATAATAATATGCTTGAAGCCTCTGGATCGCAGCAGTGCCACCTCTTCAACGATCATGGTAAAAGGGTTATCGACCATAGGCATCGTATAGTGTCCCATAAGGTTGAGTATCGCCACCTCTTTCCCCAGAATCGTTGTCTCAAATATTCCTTTTCCCGGCGCACTCTGAGGATAGTTCATAGGACGGATCAGAGGATAGCTCTCAAAGAGCTCAAAGATCTCTTTTTTATCAAAACTATGGTTCCCGCCTGTCATCATATCAATACCGTATCCCAGGAGCTCTTTACAGTTTTTCTCGGTCAAACCGAAACCGTGGGAAGCATTTTCATAATTGGCTATCGTATAATCGACAAAATGTTCTTGTTGAAGTCTTTTGAGGTGTCGTTTAAGCATAAGACGCCCGGGTTTACCGACGATATCACCGATAAAACCAATACGCATCTAACTTATTTCCCCATAAACGGAAGGAGTGCAGAGGCCCAGGTCAACCCACCGCCGAAAGTATCAAGCAGCATCAGCTCACCTGTTTTGAGTTTATTTGACTCATAAAGATCATTGATCGCCATCGGGATAGAAGCTGCTGAAGTATTTCCATACTTATGCACAGTCACTGCAACCTGGTCTTCTCTCATCTTGAGTGCATCCCCTACCGCTTTGATAATACGGTAATTTGCCTGATGCGGAATAAAGTGCGGGATATCTTCCGCATTGATATTGTTATCTTTCAGGATATCTTTGACATCTTTCGTAAGCGTTTTCACTGCCAATTTAAAGGTCTCATTTCCCTTCATCTGTACAAAATGCAGTTTCTCGTCGATCATAGCAACGCTTGCAGGATGTACCGAACCGGGAGCCGGTGTGACTAAAAAGTCAGAGTAAGAACCATCGGCACTTGCATGTACATCGATAAAGGCTTCCTCTTTGTTCTCTGTTGCCGAGATCACAGCCGCACCGGCACCGTCGCCAAAGAGGATACAGGTGGTTCTATCGGTATAATCAACGATCGATGAGAACTTTTCAGCCCCGATAATCAATACATTTTTCTTCATACCCGACTCAATGAATGCTTTTGCAAGCGAGAGGAGATAAACAAATCCGCTACATGCAGCAGAGATATCAAATGCCTGAACATTTTTAATACCGAGTTTATCAGATATGATACATGCAGTGGAAGGCATGTTAAAATGATCCGGTGTGACCGTCGCACAGAGCACCAGATCGATCTCCTCTTTAGTAATATCCGCACGTTCTATCGCCAGTTCGGCTGCTTTTGCCCCCATATCACTTGTATACTCATCATCTGCTGCAATATGACGCTCTTTGATCCCTGTACGCTTCACAATCCATTCATCAGAGGTATCAACCATCTTTTCAAGGTCTGCATTGGATAAGATCTTTTCCGGTACATAGGCACCTATAGATCTGAAAGAAGCATAAGCTGGCTTAATTGGAGACATAATTATCCTTAACAAAATAGTGATGGTTATTTTACCATACTTTTAGGTGATAATTTCTAAAAAGGGGGGAGATTCATAGAAACAAGAGTACTCTTGTTTCTGAAGGTGATACGTTTTTTAGTGACTTTCTGACAGACGCTTTTCTATCGCAGTGTTCACGTCAGACTCAACATAACGTATTGCCTGGAATACAGCATTCTTGATCGCTTTTGGACTGGAAGCACCGTGCGAGATGATGGCACATCCCTTCAGCCCAAGCAGCGGAGCCCCGCCATACTCATCTTTATCGATCTGTTTTTTCATATTGACAAAGACTTTTTTCTTCATCATAAAGGCACCGATCTTTGCAGGCAGTGATTTTCTAATGTAGAGCTTCATCAGGTCAAAGACCGTTGCAACAACACCCTCACTCGTCTTAAGGAGGATATTTCCGGTAAATCCGTCACATACGACAACATTGACTTTACCGTTGAAGATATCTTTCCCTTCAACGTTTCCGATAAAGCCTTTAAGATTCTTCAACAGCGGGAACGTAGCTTTGGTAAGTTCATTGCCTTTGCTGTCTTCCGAACCGTTAGAAAGTAATCCAACCGTTGGTGAAGAGATCCCCAGGATCTTCTCAGCATACGCTTCACCCATTGCACCGAACTCATAAAGGTTTTGCGGCTTACAATCCGTAACCGAACCTACATCCAGTACCAATGTTTTGTGTACTCCTGTACTGGGCATCAGTGTAGCAAGACCTGGTTTCGAAATCCCCGGTAGACGACCGATTCTCAATGTGGCACTGGTCATGGTTGCTCCACTGTGACCTGCTGACATTACTGCATCCGCTTTTCCTTCACGTACGAGTTCAACTGCTTTAAAGATCGAAGAGTCTTTACGCTTCAATGCGTCCGTTGCTGCATCTGCCATATCAATGACATCGCCAGCCTCAACAATTTCAACTTTATCCACATAATAAGGAGGAAGGAATGAGAGAATCTCTTCTTTGTCACCTACGAGAATAGGTATAAACTTTTTTTCTTCTAGTGCTTGAACCACACCCTCAATTACAGGTTCAGGACCGAAGTCCCCACCCATTGCATCAATTGCAATTCTAATCATTGCGATTATGCTTTAGTCGCTTTGTACTCACCTGTAGTCATGTTCATGTGGTGAGGCATTCTCCAAGTTCCATCTGCATCTTTAACAGGCATTGGAAGTGTCAATTTGTAGTGTGTTCTTCTTTTTGCTGCTCTAGTTTTACTATGTCTTCTCTTAGGTACTGCCATTTTTTATCCTTTTCTATGCTAATTTAAAAAGAAGCCAAGCTCCTTTTTCACGTTAGTCCTCAGCGGACAGCTCACAACGCTAGCGTTGCCTAAAAGGCTTTCTTCAAAAGCTCTTTTTATTAAAATTCCATCTCAAAATCCTCATCACCATTGTCACAATTTGCACAATAGTGATAAGCACCTTTGAGAGCATTTATTTCACTCTCTAAAATATAAGTTAAATCGATGTTTCCATCCAAAAACTCAATTATATCCAAATCATCTTTATCTTCAATCATCTGGTCACTGATGGTAAGTTTCAACGCACCTTCCAGTGGTTGGTCATAACTTTGCCCGCATCTATCACAGTCAAGCTCTACTTTCCCACCCAATACAGCATCCAATGCCACACGATGATATCCACTTTTTTGAAGCGTACCACTCAACGTGGCATCTCCAAGGCTCTCCTCAAATGTTTTAGGGGTTGAACCTATTTTATCAAATCTAATCTTCATCATAAACTCCTAAAAAGCCTAGCTTTCGGGAATTTATTGTTAGTGAATCTCTCTTTGTGCAAAGAAGAAGTTGATCTCGATCTCTGCATTCTCCAATGAGTCACTTCCGTGTACTGCATTTGCATCAATACTGTCAGCAAAATCAGCTCTGATTGTACCAGCAGCAGCTTCTTTAGGATCAGTTGCTCCCATAAGATCTCTGTTTTTCGCCATTGCATTTTCACCTTCCAGTACAGATACTACAACCGGACCAGAGATCATGAACTCAACAAGTTCTCCAAAGAATGGTCTCTCTTTATGTACTGCATAGAATGCTTCTGCATCTACACGTGAAAGTCTTGTTTTCTTTGTTGCTGCAATTCTAAGACCTGCTTCTTCAAATCTGCTAAGGATTTGACCTACAACATTTTTTGCAACTGCATCTGGTTTGATAATTGATAGTGTTCTTTCCATTCGGATATTCCTGCTTCATAAATTTTACTTCAAATCTAAACATGAGTTGAAAGTATCGGCCGGGATTTTACCAGAAAAAATGTTAAATAGAGATTAAATAAAAATGGGGAATGAATTTACACAGGGGCTTCCCCTGTGTAAGAAGAAGAGTATATTAGTCTTCGACTACTGGCTTTCTAGCTGATCTGTCTTCCATAGAGATAGCCTCTACAAATGGCATTTCTGCATCAGCATCTTCCATTACATAGTTGTTACCATCGATGTAGTTACCACCAGTAAAGTGGTCTTTATTATCAGCTGTGAATGGCATATCCCAAGTGATACAACCCTCTGTTGGACATGCTTCAGCACATGCTGGAGTATCATGGTGACCTACACACTCAACACATTTGTCAGGATATACGTAGTAGTACTCCTCACCTGTTGGGTTATCATCTTCGTCTACGATAGCTTCTACCGGACACTCATCAATACATGCTGCACAGTTGATACAAGTATCATTAATCATTACTGCCATAGTTTTCTCCTTTAGTTGTTGTGAGTTAACTATAGCACAAAATTTTAAATAAATCTTTAATATTACAGCCATTTTTATCGTTTTTTATAAAAGCGATCCAAATTTGAACAAATTTTTATTATAAGTGATATTGATAACTTTTCGCAAAAAAATAATAGATCCTCTAGAGAGGAGAAGCAGTGAAGATACTGCCTCAAGAAGAGTGTTTTTTAAAGTCCCAGAAAGTCTCTGATCTCATCTACTCTAGGTGTCTGCTCCCAGGTAAAGTCGCTATCTTCTCTCCCGAAGTGTCCATAGGCAGCCGTCTTTTTGTAGATCGGTCTGAGGAGATCAAGCTCTTCTATAATTCCCTTTGGTGTCAGATCAAAAAGTGCTTCGACACATGCAGAGATCTTCTCTTCCTCAACTGCACCCGTTCCATGTGTATTCACATAGATCGATACAGGGGCAGCTACGCCGATCGCATATGCGATCTGGATCGTTGCTTTTTCACACGCACCGGCAGCCACAAGGTTTTTAGCCACATATCTTGCTGCATAGGCTGCAGAACGGTCTACTTTGGTCGGATCTTTACCGGAGAATGCCCCACCGCCGTGAGGACACGAACCGCCGTAAGTATCCACAATGATCTTACGCCCTGTCAATCCCGCATCACCTTGAGGACCACCGATAACAAATCTTCCTGTCGGGTTGATATGGTAGGTGATCTCATCATGCATCATTTCAGCCGGTATCACCGGTTTGATCACCTCTTCAAGTACTGCTTTTTGTACCTGTTCAAGCGAAACATTGTCATGATGCTGCGTTGAGACAACAATCGTATCGATTGCTACCGGTTTCTCATCGACATACTTCACTGATACTTGTGCCTTACCGTCAGGACGCAAAAACGGTACCGTACCGTTCTTTCTAACTTCCGCAAGCTTTGCAGTCAGTTTATGCGCCAATGAGATAGGCAGAGGCATCAACTCAGGGGTCTCTTTACACGCGTATCCGAACATCAATCCCTGGTCGCCCGCACCGATCTCACCGCAAGATTTGTCAACTCCCTGGTTAATATCGGGACTCTGTTCACCGATCCCGTTGAGTACACCTGCGCTTCTGTAATCAAACCCGTAACTCGCATCGGTATAACCGATCTCTCTCACTACTTCTCTGGCAATCTCCTGCATTGGAGCATAGGCTGTTGTCTTCAACTCGCCTGCAATAACACAAAAACCATTGCTCAGTAATGTCTCACATGCAACCCTTGCATTTTTATCATGATCAATGATATAGTCAAGTATCGCATCAGAGATCTGGTCAGCCATCTTATCCGGGTGACCTTCGGTTACTGATTCACTTGTAAAAATGTATTCGTTAGCCATTTTTTCATTCCTTCACTTTTTTGTCCACTGTCACTGAACTTAAAAAAACACTTTTCAAGTACTTTTTTAAACCCAGGAGCTGCACTCCGGAGAAGTGCGGTACTATTATTCAGTTCTCTAGGCTTAGATCCGTATGAATCCGTGCAGCCAGCTGTTCAGGCAATAGTCCCAAACTCTCTTCAACCAGTTTCGTATTTCCATGTGTAATGAAAGCGTCATCATACTCAAAAGTGGTTAATGAAACATCATTGATCCCTTCTTCACTCAAAAATTCCAAAAGTGCAGAACCGACTCCCCCTTTTGCTGCAGAATCGGAGAAGATATACCACTTCTTGTAATCGGCACTGAGTGTTGAAAGCATCTGGGCATCAAGCGGTTTTACGAAACGCAGATCAAGAATACCGACGTCCTGATCCATCAGCTGAGCAGTCATCATTGCACGTCCTACCCCGTTACCGTACCCGATAAACAGTACTTCTTCGCCCTCCTGAAGCATTACGGACTTTCCAAGTTCATACGGTTCACAACCGCTCTCTGGTGCGAGAAATGCACCTCTTGGGTATCTGAAAGCACAAGGGGAGTCATACTCTTTGGCAAATCTCATTGCTGCTTTCATACTGCTCTCATTGTATGGTGCCAGAAGGGTCATGTTGGGAATCGCCCTGAGATAACTCACATCAAATGCACCCTGGTGTGTCTCCCCGTCTTCACCTACGATCCCTGCTCTATCGATGGCAAAAGCCACACCGATATCCATCAGACAGATATCATGGATCACCTGATCATATCCCCGTTGTAAAAAGGTTGAGTAGATCGTACAGAAAGGTTTGAAGCCCTCTTTTGCCAAAGGCCCCATCGAGGTAACGGCATGCTGTTCAGCGATCGCTACATCCCAGAAACGGTCAGGGTATTTCTCCATCGCTGCGCTCAAGCCCGTACCACTCGGCATCGCAGCTGTCACACCTACGATCTTTTCATCCTGGTCTGCCATCTCCACGAGTGTTTCACTATAGATCTGTGTCGCAGCCTTTGCAGTGGATTTCTTGAAGGTTTTCCCCGTTTCAAGGTCAAATGCCCCTACACCGTGCCAGTGTTCTTTGGTACCTTCTGCGATCTCATACCCTTTGCCCTTGGTTGTCTGAGCATGGACAATGACAGGCTTTTTAAGTTTTTTCGCTACATCGAATGTCTCAATGAGTTTTTCGATATCATGTCCGTCTACAGGTCCGATATACTCAATCCCCATCTCCTCAAACATAATCCCGGGTGTAATCAGCTTGAAAGACTCTTCAAAACGTTTGGCCATATAGGTTGCACCCTCAGGCAGATGATCCAGTGCCTTTTCAATCCTGTGTTTGAACTTTTGATAAAATGATCCTGCCATTGTTTGTGAAAGCAGTTTGCTGATCGCACCGATAGGTTTGGCGATACTCATCTCATTATCATTGAGAATGATCACCACAGGATACTTCCTGTCACCAAGTTCATTGAGTGCTTCATAGACCATTCCTGCACTCATACTCCCGTCACCGATAAAAGCTACAGGGATACGATCTTCCCCTTTGAGTGCGATCGCTTTTGCCGCTCCGACGGCCAGCGAGATTGACGTTGAGCTATGCCCTGCCACATAATAGTCATACGGAGACTCTTTCGGCTTGGTATAACCGCAAATACCGCCAAATCTGCGCAGGCTCTCAAATCTTTCCCAACGGTCGGTTAAGAGTTTATGGGCATAGGCCTGGTGGCTCACATCAAAAATAAATGGATCTTTGGTTACATCAAAAACCCTATGCATCGCGATGATCAGGTCTGTCGCACCCATGGTGGAACTCAGGTGTCCTCCGTTTTGGCTTACAGTTTGCAGTATCTTCTCTCTGATCTCTTCAGCAAGGGTCTGAAGTTCTTCAATCGATTGCTCTTTGATATTCATTTCAACTCTTTACATACGCATTGATCACTTTTTTGGCAAACTCGATATGGCTCTCATCGTATGATATCCCCAACTCTTTTGCGATAGCTTTCAATGCTTTTTTTGTTACTTTTTCAGGTTTGGCAGAAGTCTCCTTCGATGACGAAAACTCATGCAGTATAAAAGGTGAAACCTCTACACTTGCCGGCTTGACTACTTCTACTCTCTTCATACTATGCAATGATTTCTGAAAAATGCCTAAAGAAAGTACTATTTTGCGCTTCCGTTCCGATAGTGATACGAATCGCGTTCATGTTATAAGAGGCAAGGTCACGAATGATCACACCTCTTTTGAGCAGTGCATCCGCTATCTCACTGGAGTTTAGCTTATCATCAAATATGTAGGTGATAAAATTGGTATAGCTATCGATATAAGCGATACCGTTCTCCTCGGCAAATGCTTCATAGCGTTTGATCTGCTCCTGATGCAACGCAATGCTCTCTTCAACAAAGCTCTCATCTTTCGTAGCCTCTATCGCCACACGCAAAGAGAGTGTTGTGATGTTAAACGGTGGTCTCATCTTATAAAGCTCTTTGATAAGTGGTGCTTGTGCAACACCGTATCCCACGCGCATTCCGCCCAGTCCATGTGCTTTGGAAAATGTCCCAAGATAGATCACATTGTCATATCCCATTAGATCATTCGGTGTGATACGGTACTTCTCATCTTTTGCAGCGGCATACTCCATATAGGCACCGTCTACCACGACGACGGTATCATTCCCCATCGCTTCGATCAGTTTGATCACATCCTCTCTGCTTGTCGCATCACCGGTAGGATTGTTTGGCGTACAGATATAGACAACCTTTGGTCTATACATAGTGTATGCTTCCATAAACTCTTCAAACTTGTGCTCATGACTCATCGTCTTATAGACCTTTGCCCCCACTTGCTTTGCATAGATCTCATACATCGCAAAGGTTACGCCGCTCATCAGCACTGAAGCATTTTCATCAAGTACGGCGCGCGAAACAAACTCCAGTACCTGGTCACTCCCCGCACCGATAATGATGTTGTTATCCTCTACACTGTATTTCTTTGCGAGTGCAGCTTTCAGTTCGAACATACTGTCATCGGGATAGAGGTGAGCGATATCTGCATGAGACCTGATCACTTTTGCGATTGCCGGATTTGTACCGATTGGGTTTTCATTGGAAGCAAGCTTCACCACGTCTTTGGGAGCAATACCGTATTCACGTACTACCAGCTCGATAGGCTTGCCCGCCTCATAGGTTTTAATACCTTTAAGTACTTTATTAAATTGAATATTCATCTTTTACTTCTTTTTGAAATTTTATACATCATCTGCTTCATGGACATAAGATCCAAGCACTTTGATCTTATCTCCGTGCTTTTCCAGGATCGGCTTTATCTTCTCATCATCTTTGTGCCCCAAAAATTCGATAAAGAAGATCGATTTCCCCTCTACGATATGTGACTTGATCTTCATCAGATTGATATTTGATCTCTCAAAATCATTCAGAAAATTCACCAAAGATCCCGGTTTATTGTCAAGTTTGACAAGTAACGAGGTCTTGTCATCCCCCGATGGCAAGTTATCAAAGTTTGATATGACAAAGAAACGTGTACGATTGCTTGTATCATCTTCGATATTATCAAAAAGTATCGGCAGGTTATTGAGCTTCGCGGCTACTGACGGACAGATCGCAGCAGCATTCTCATCTTTCAATGCAAGTTTTGCCGCTTTTGCCGTCGACTCTACAGGGATATGTTCAATCTCATTAAGCCCTAGATCTTCCATAAACATTCTGCACTGTCCAAAGGCGATATCCTTGGAATAGATCTTATTGATCTTTTTGATATCCTCAGAGAGTGTAGCAAAAGAGAGATGCACATCGATCACCACTTCAGCGATGATCTTAAGGTCATACTCATCCAGTGAACTGATCGTATCACTTACGATACCACTTGAACTGTTTTCTATCGGTACCACACCGAACTTTGCCGTCCCCTTGGTAACTTCACGGAATACACCCTGGATCGAAGCGATAGGAAGATAGGCACTTAACGCACCAAATTTACTCTCAGCGGCCTGATGGGTAAAACTTGCTTCAGGTCCAAGATAGGCTACGCCTTCCGGAAGTTCCAGATTACGCGACACGGCAAACATCTCTAAAAAAAGTGCATCGATCGCTACATCTGTCAATTTCCCCTTGTTTTTTGCCTTAAGACGATTGAGAATCGCCTGCTCGCGTTCGGGCCGGTAGATCGGTGCACCGGTAGTATTTTTCAACTCACCGACCTTATGTACAAGATCCATACGTTGATTGTACAGTTCCAAAAGCGTATCATCGATCTTGTCTATATTCTGACGAAGCTCATCCAAAGTCATGCTCATACTCCTTTAGCTGGCGCCGGTTACTTAGCGCTCTCCTCCATACACTCAAGCTCCAAACGAACCTGATCTTCATACGTCTCACGCTTACGGATTAGTTTTACCTTATCACCCTGTATCGCTACTTCAGCAGCTTTTGGACGTGTATTGTAGTTACTCGCCATGGTGAACCCGTAAGCACCTGCTGAATGTACAGCGATCAGATCATTGTGTTCCATTGGAGGAAGCGGTACATTCTTTCCGAAGAAGTCTCCACTCTCACATACAGGTCCTACAACATCTGCAGGTGTTTTATCCCCCTCTTTTGCTATCGCTTCGATTCTATGGTAAGCATTATAAAGGCTCGGACGGATCAGGTCATTCATTGCTCCGTCTACGATCACAAAGCGTTTATCTTCATTGACTTTTTCATAAAGTACTTTAGTAAGGAATACACCTGCATTGGCTACCATATAACGTCCGGGCTCACACAGTATCGTTACATCCAGACCTTTAGTCGCCTGAAAGATCGTCTCTGTATACGCTTGAGCCGGTATGGTCTGTTCATCATCATAGACTACACCGATACCGCCGCCTACATCAAAGAACTTGATATCGATATCAATCGCATTCAGTGAACGTACCAGATCCGCCACGATGCCACATGCTTCTGCGATAGGCTCCAGTTTGGTAAGCTGTGACCCGATATGAAAGTGGATACCTACCGGATTGAGGAACTCGGATTTTTTTGCATAGATATACATGCGTTTTGCCATTTCGATATCGACACCGAATTTATTTTCATGGAGTCCCGTCGAAATATACGGATGGGTTTGTGGATCGATATTCGGATTTACACGGATCGAGATACGTGCCTCTTTACCGAGCGCTTTTGCCACCATCTCCACACGTTTCATCTCAGCCTCGCTCTCAAGGTTGATCAAAAGAATATCATACTCAAGTGCCGCCCGGATCTCATCATCACGTTTCCCTACACCTGAAAAGATGATCTTGTATTTACTCACACCTGCACTCAGTGCTCTTTTTACTTCTCCGATACTTACACAGTCAGCACCCGCACCAAGCTTTGCAAGATGTGCGATAACTGAAAGATTCGAGTTTGCTTTGACTGCATAGTTGATCAGTGATTTTTTCCCTGCAAAAGCCTCTTTGAGGCTGTTATATCTCTCTTCGATATAGTCAAAATCATACACATAAAGCGGTGTACCGTACTGTTCTGCAATCTCTTTTATATCCATACTCATTACCATTTTCCTGACAACTGTCACTCTCGTGTGACACTATTTTGGGGTGATTTTATCTAAAAATTGATTAGAAGCACCCTTATGCTTTCAAAGCACTCTCTATGCGAGACTTTTTGCCTCATCAAAGAGATAAGTATATAGTGCATAGATACTCAGTAAAAGGATCGGCAGTACAGAGGTAAGTTCAGGTAGGATCACACCGTTATACCCTATTCTTCCAAGTCCGAAAAGTACTCCCCATACAACGATCGTACCCCCCAATGCGAGTGCGAGTGTAGTAGAAAGATTTACCATTCTAGCGTGAAAAGGCAACTTGAAAAACAAGATCAATACCATGGCAAGAGCAAAAAGTGGTGTCACAATTTTATCGTACAAGGTGGCCCGGATCTTACTTGAATCAAGCTTCTGTACAGAAAAGAGCCTCCACGTATAATAGGCATCTATAACACTCAGTGCTTTCCCCTCATAGAGTGACTCCATAATCTTTGGCTTATATCCTTCAAGCGTCTCAATACTCTTTTTATACTCCAAGTGATAACGCTGCAGTATATCATTCTCATAGATATGTGTTTTCAGCCGTGCATCCTTTGCATCCCATCCCGAACCGTTGTAGAGTGCATAAGGAGCCTTGATGGTATACCTGACCTGATTGCCTTCGACCTTGAAGATCGTAATATCTTCTATCCTTTTGTTGATCGGATCAAGTTGTTTTACATACACAAACGCATCGTTGTATTTAAAAAAGAGATCTTTTACCTGATAATCATTATATTGATTTTTCAGCAGATGAGAAGCCTTATCTTTCGCATAGGAAAACTCTGTTGTATGCAGTACCATAAAGATCAGATAGACTGTGGATGCGATGGCAAGAAACGGAGTAAAAAGTTTTTTCTTGCTGAAACCGAATGCATGAAGTACCACGATATTACTGTTTCTCACCATCATGATTTTTGTAATGATCACGGCAAATACAATGGCCAGGGGATAAAGCAGTGTTATCGCTTCTTCCCATTTATAAAAAATATAATGGAGCTGATAGGTACCGAGTTTTTCAAGCTTTGAAGCCTGCTGAAAATAGTCTATCACTGAAAAGAGCAGCGAGAGTCCGAACAGAATGACTAAAAGATTCTTGAGGTAATGTTTTGCCAGATAACGAAAATAGAGCGGTGGGGAAAAGAGGTTCATCCCACAACTCCATCAAGTGATTTCAGACTGAATTTCGACTTTACCTCTGTCAATGTTTCTACCGTCAGCTTCATACATGCTTCAGCGGTATGGGAGATCAACCGATCGATATATTTTTCTTCTTCTTTGGAGAAATCATGCAGCACATAATCAGCTACCTGGGACTTATGCTCAGGCTTTCCTACCCCTACCCTTACACGGATATACTCTTTCCCGATCACTCCGTCAATGGATTTAAGACCGTTATGCCCGCCGTGACCGCCTCCTCGTTTGAAACGTAAAGCACCGAAAGGGAGATCAATATCATCATGGATCACAATAATATCTTCCATATCTATCTTGTAAAACTGCTTTACAGCTAAAACACTTTTACCCGATAGGTTCATAAATGTTGTCGGTTTTAAAAAGTAGTGATTGGAGTATTTGAAAAGTTCGCCTTGAAATGAGGCTTTGGAGATATCTCTGGCTCCAAGGTCACTGAGCAGTTTGTCTATGACCCTGAAACCGATATTGTGCCGTGTATTCTCATATTTTGATCCCGGATTTCCTAGACCAATAAAAAGTGCCACGACTATACTTTCATCATAAGTTTGATTATTTAGCTTTGATCACACCACAGATAGCAACATCTGCTCTTTCCATGATACGGCAGTTTGCAGGTGCTTCTACATCTCTTATAAGGATTGAGTCATCTCTGTCAAGATCACTGATATCAAAATCAAAGTTCTTAGGCATATCTTCAAATGTACCTCTTACTCTGATTCTTCTTTTTGACATGATGAATACACCTTTGTTTTTCAAACCTTTTGGTGTTCCGTGTGTGACAACCGGTACAAGATAGTCAGTCACCTGTCCTGGTACACCAACTCTAAGGTCAACGTGAACAATGTCGCCAGTGATCGGGTGTAGTTGATACTCCTGGATAGCTACGTTAAGCTCTTTATCGCCAACCTTGATAGGAAGTGCAAATCCTTCTTTCGCTCTTACAGCTTTGATGAAATCACCTCTTTTAAATGCAGCACTGATGTTTTCTACACCGTTTGCATAAATATTAGCGATTAGATAACCATCTCTTCTAAGCTGCTTTGCATTGCTTTTTCCGATACTCTCTCTAATGATACCTTCTAACATAGTTAGTCCTTAATAAAATTTTTTTACATCAGTGTGTAAAATAGAGGCGCATTATACCTCTTTTTTATTAAAATGGTCTGAAAGACACACAGTTGTAGAAATAGATAAAAACGATGCACAGGTGCTTCACGCTTTTGCCTTCGCGGCTACACTTCGTTCCGACTTAGCCTTCAGCGGTACACCTGTGCAGATCATTTTTGCCTTCGTGGCTCACTTCGTTCGACACGCTCCGGTTCCAACCCTATAAACGTGAGGTTCACTCACGTTTATTTAACGGGTCTCATGGTTTCGTAACTACAAACGTGAAACTATTCACGTTTGCTTCACGTTACTCATCCTTGAAGGAAATGATATCGTCTGCTTTGTTTTGGTCTTCTTTAATGATCGCACCTTTACCTACCCCTTGCATCTTCAGTTTCAGATCAGATGGGTTAGAAGCATACTCCAGGGCTATCTCTTCAGAGATTATATCCGCCTTGATAAGATCCAGCAGGTGTTGGTCGAAGGTTTGGGTACCATAGATCTCTTTCCCTTCAAAGAGTGCATCAGGAATCTCAAAGTCTCTGTTTTCCATGATCAACTGTTCAATTCTTGCTGTCTTTTTAAGTATCTCGATCCCTGCGACACGACCGCCTTTTTTTGTCGGTATCAATCTCTGAGAGATAATCCCTTCAAGGACTGATGCAAGAGAACCACGGATACGGTTCTGCTCTTCTTTGGCAAACATACCGACAATTCTGTCGATTGTCTCTTTCGCATCCAGGGTGTGGAGTGTCGAGAAAACCAGGTGACCCGTATTGGCTGCATGCAGTGCAATGTCGATCGTCTCCAGGTCCCTCATCTCCCCAACCAGGATGATATCAGGATCTTCCCTCAGTGCAGCTCTCAAAGCATCAGAGAACGAGTGCGTATCCTGACCGATCGCACGCTGATTGATCAGACATCCTCTATCTTTATGAATAAACTCGATCGGGTCTTCTACCGTAATGATATGTTTGTTGGTCTCCCGGTTGATCTTATCTATCATCGCGGCAAGTGTCGTTGACTTACCAGAACCTGTAACCCCTGTCACAAGAACCAGACCACGTTGTGCTTCGGTGAATGTTTTGATCACTGCAGGAAGCCCCAAATCATCAATACTCAAAATCTTCACGGGAATAATACGGAACACGGCTGAAAGTCCGTCCATTTGATAAAAGAAGTTCACCCTGAAACGGTGATCTTCACCCAGTACATAGGTAAAGTCCAGGTTTTTATCGATCCTGAGCTTTTCAAACTGTTCTGTTGTAGTAATCGCTCTTGCGATACCTTCGACATCTTCAGCGCTCAGCTCCTCTTTCCCCATTAGTTTCAACTTACCGTTCAAACGTACTCTCGCAATAGCACCTGATTTGATATGAAGGTCAGAACCACCGTTACTGATCATTGTTCTTAAAAAGAGTTTGAGTTTTTCTTCCATCCAGTCGCTCCTATCTTCAGCAGAATTATTTGATACTTTCCAGCATCTCTTCAAATGCCTCTTCAAATGCTACGAGGCCATCTGTAAGCAGTTTTTCATAGACCTCTTCCATTTTAATACCTGCTTTCTCTACCGCTTCGAAATGTGCATCGATATGCGCCATATCAAGCGGCAGTTTCGCCGGTGTAGCACTCTCTTTAATGTAGTGCTCGATAGTAGCAAGCGGTGCTGTATTGACCGATCTTGAGGCAAAAAGCTCTCTGATATAGTAATCTGCAGGAAGAGCATCCCCTTTCACACCGGTACTTGCGAAGAGCGTTCTGATCTCCGGTACCTTGTGAGACTCGATCATCGCATAGATCTTTGCAGCGTTGTAGTTCCCTACTTTTGCCGCATCCACTCCTGCTTCTTCCAGTGCGCTATCCAGCATTCTGTCAAAACGGCTGACAAAGACAGAGATCACGGCATTCACTTTTTTATCACTCGCAGCGATTCCTTCTTTCATCGCCTCGACACACTTCATTGCCTGTTCCGGAGAGAAGATCAGTGTCGCATTGACCGAGATCCCCTGGCTAAGCAGTTCCTTCATCGCTTCATATCCGGCTTCAGTCGCAGGTACTTTGACCATCACATTCGGTTCACCGATCGCTTCGAAGAGTCTTTTCCCCTCTTCTACCGTTCCGGCAGTATCATTGGAGAGGAAAGGATCTACCTCGATAGAGATATATCCGTCATTCCCCTCCTCATAATTTTCTCTCAGCGCCTGTGCGGCCGTTTTGATATCATCGATTGCCAAGGCTTCATACTTCTCTTTGGCACTCTTACCGGCCAACGATTCCAACTGCTCTTTATATGCAGGGGAAGAGGTGATCGCTGAAGCAAAGATCGCCG
Source organism: Sulfurovum sp. MH2-6 (assembly GCF_058374785.1). Classification (NCBI taxonomy): domain Bacteria; kingdom Pseudomonadati; phylum Campylobacterota; class Epsilonproteobacteria; order Campylobacterales; family Sulfurovaceae; genus Sulfurovum; species Sulfurovum sp. MH2-6. The sequence goes on along the minus strand of NZ_CM178170.1, from coordinate 363,409 downwards.
GGTTGCTTGTCGCCCCGTTAATGATCCCTTTTTCAATCATGGATGAAAATTCATTTTGCAAAAAATCTCTCTCAATAAAATCCAGCCACAACGAAAACCCTAACTCTCTATCTACCATTTAATTCTATCCTTATTCTTGATTGTATTGTTCATACGTCCATTCGAAGTCATGCCAATTTCCCAGATCGCTAGGCTTTTGAAGTGCCCGGGCAAGAGCATCGAGGAATATATCTCTATCCACTACCTCAGCACCCAAACCTATCATATGATCTGTCGGCATCTGACAGTCTATAAAATCATAACCTTTTGCACCTAAAACATCGCTAAGGGCCTTAAATGCCACTTTTGAGGCATCCTTTACCAGGGAGAACATCGACTCCCCAAAGAAGGCTTTTCCCATCGCGATCCCGTAAAGCCCACCGACCAGTATCCCGTCCTTATAGACCTCTACACTGTGTGCGAACCCCTCTTCATGTAGACGGATAAACGCTTCTATCATTTCAGGTACGATCCATGATCCCTCTTGACCTTCCCTGGGTACGGTGGCACAGTAGCGGATCACTTTTTCAAAGTGATGGTCAAACTTTACGGTGAACTTGCCCGACCTCAATACCCTGCGGAAAGACTTTCTTACATAAAATTTATCGGGATAGAGAAGCAATCTCGGATTGGGGGACCACCAGAGGATCGGATCACCAGGACTGAACCACGGGAAGATCCCTTTACGGTAAGCTGTCAGCAGCGTATGAGAGGAGAGCTCCCCTCCGTATGCCAACAGCCCTTCATCAGAGGCAAACCTTGGATTCGGGAAAGAGGTCGCCCGAAGCGGCGGTACAAAGTAGTCTTCGTCAAATATCGATGACAATCACCGCTCCTCATACGCAAACTGTAATTGACCCTCATTGAAGTCTACTTTGACTTTCCCTCCTTTTTTGAGCTTACCAAAGAGTATCTCATCCGTTAACGCTTCCTTGATCTTCGCATCGATCACACGGGCGATGTGTCTTGCCCCATAGCGTGCATCATACCCCTCTTCGGCCAGATACTCTTTCGCCTTTTTCGTGAGTTTGACTTTCACCTTTTTCGCTTTGAGCAGATCATTGAGATTCTCTGTCTCAATATCAACAATCTTGACAAGTGTATCCAGACTCAGAGGCTTAAACTCAATCGTACCGCTTAAGCGGTTTCTAAACTCCGGAGAGAAGAATGAAGCCAGTGCTTTATCGGTTTTCATCGTTGTATCTTTGGTGAATCCCATCACATTCGGCTCTTTTGTACCGATATTGGAGGTCATGATAAGGATCACGTTCTTAAAGTCACTGACTACGCCGTTATTATCAGTCAGCTGTGCGCCATCCATCACCTGAAGCAGGATATTCATGATATCAGGGTGTGCCTTTTCGATCTCATCAAGCAGTAGCACCGTATGAGGATGTTTCTTGATCATCTCGGTCAACAATCCTCCCTGCTCATATCCGACATATCCCGGAGGTGCACCGACCAGTCTGCTGATCGTATGCGGTTCCATATACTCACTCATATCCAGACGCTCGAAGTGTACATGCATCGTCTCGGCAAGCTGTGTTGCCAATGCCGTCTTACCTACACCTGTCGGCCCAACAAAGAGGAATGACCCTATCGGTCTGTTCGGTGCATTAAGTCCTGCGTAAGAGCGTTTGATCGCACGGCTTACCGCTTCGATGGCCTCATCCTGACCGATGATCTTCTCTTTCAGATCAGATTCAAGTGTTTGAAGCTTGCGTGTATCGTCTGTCCCGACGACTGTAGAAGGGAGCTTCAGACTTTTTGCCACACTCTCTTCGATATCCTTGGGCTTCACTTTGACATTTTCAAGCCCTTTCAGCATAAAGTGTGCTCCAACCTCATCGATGATATCCATTGCCTTGTCCGGAAGGAATCTGTCATGCAGATATTTCACCGAAAGATCGATCGCCGAGCGGAGTGCCGCATCAGAGAAACTGATCCTGTGGTAATCTTCATACTTATGCTGTACACCCTTCAGGATCGTAAAGGTATCTTCGATACTCGGCTCTTCCACATCGATCTTGGCAAACCTACGGCTGAGCGCCTTGTCTTTATCAAAGAAGTTTCTATACTCTGCATAGGTTGTCGCACCGATACACTTCAGGTCACCTCTGGCAAGTGCAGGTTTGAGCAGGTTACTTGCATCCATGCTCCCTCCGCTTGTCGCACCTGCTCCCACCATCGTATGGATCTCATCAACAAAAAGTATCGCATTTTTCTCTGCTGTGAGTTCTGCGATAATTCCCTTCAGACGCTTCTCAAAGTCACCTCTGTACTTCGTTCCCGAAACCAATGCACCCATATCAAGCGCATAGACCTTGGCCTCTTTTATCACCTCAGGGACCTCTCCTTCGCTGATCTTCAGTGCCAACCCTTCAGCGATCGCAGTTTTACCGACTCCCGGTTCTCCTACAAGCAGCGGGTTGTTCTTCTTTCGGCGGCAGAGTGTCTGCATCACCCTATCTATCTCATTTTCACGTCCGATCACCGGATCGATTTTACCGCTTTGGGCAAACTCCACAAGCTCTGTCGTAAACTCACTCAGCAGTGAATCACCCTCTTTCTCTGTTCCATTTTGGGTTTTATTTTCAGGCTCTCTGTGTGAGATCACCTCCAGCACATCCACACGTGCGATCTCCGCTTTTTTCATCAGGTAGACCGCATAGGAATGCTCCTGCATAAAGATTGCAGCGATCATATCTCCCACACTTGCTTCACTGCGACCTGATGAGTGAATATGCGTCATCATATCGTTGATGGTCCTTGAGAGTGCTACAGTCTCAAAAGGCTCCACCTGCTGTTCAAGTTTTGGGATCGTTTTGTTGATATGCTCCAAGATCCCTTTTTCCAGTATATCCGGATCCGCCATAAGTGCTGCAAATATCTCTTTTCCCTCTTCACTTCTCACAATTGCCAAAAAGACATGTTCCACCGTAAGGTATTCGTGTCTATTCTCTTTGGCATAGGCAACTGCATGCTTAAATACATCATTCAATGCCATACTTATCATAATCAACTATCCTCTTCTATTGTAGCTAACAGCGGAAACTCATTTTGTTTCGCTTTCTGTTTGACCTGATCTGCCTTTGTCTGAGCGATCTCAAAGCTATATACGCCACACACGCCGATACCCTTCTCATGGATCTCTATCATGATCTTCTCTGCTTCCATCGCATTTTTGTGAAAGATACCCATCAATACATCCACAACAAAATCCATACTGGTATAGTCGTCATTGTGCAGCAACACCTTGAACATCCTTGGCTCTTCAAGCTCCAAGCTGGTCTCTATCTCTTCTTCTATCTTTGGCATAGTATGTTAAAATTCCTATCAATTGATCTATATCACCGTCATCCTGAGTTGGTTCAGGGACTCTCATCATACGAAAAGCCATTAGACATTATACGGTATTTCGTCGAGTACGGTATGACGTTTATAGCTTAAATATTATACACAAAAACTTAGGAAATGCAAATGCACGCACTCTTTATCACCGCTACAGGCACCAATGTAGGGAAAACCCACACGACACTCAAGCTCATTGAAGCATATGCAAAAATTGGTCTCAAAGTAGGCGTCTTCAAACCGATCGAAACCGGTGTAACAGATGAACCGCTTGATGCCAAAGCACTCCTTGAAGCCTGCCAAAAAGTCAACCCTGACTTTGCAAACCTCACCCCCGCAGACATCACCGCTTATACCTTTTCTCTGCCTGCTGCCCCCTACTGTGCTGATATCCAGCAGGAGATAAAGCTCAAAAAGATATTTGACAAATACCATGAACTTTCCAAACGTTGCGATCTTTTACTCGTCGAAGGTGCAGGAGGACTGATGGTACCCATCACTCAAACTTATAAGATGATAGACCTGGCCAAAGACCTCAATGCACCTCTGCTTCTTGTTACCCCAAGCCGTCTGGGGTGTATCAACGATACCCTCCTTTCACTGGAAGTACTTCACTCAAGAGATATCGACTTTGAGTGGTGCGTAAATCTATACGAAGACAGGGAAAGTTTTGCAGAGGTGACACAGCCCTACTATGATGCGGTGTTTCCTGGGTGGTGGAGTGTGGAAAAAAATATTGAACAGTTTGTAAATCGATATGCGCCAAAACAATAATTAAAAACCCATTTTTACCACCCCTTTGCTATAATACGAAATTAAAACAAAGGACGTTTATGCAACATCTCGTAGATACTTATGACTTCACAGACCAACAGATAGAAAACCTTCTACGGGATGCCAAAAAGTTCAAATATCAAAAACCTATCCAGCTTCTTAGAGACAAACTGCTTATCACACTCTTTTTTGAAAACTCGACAAGAACAAGAAGCTCATTTGAAGTGGCGGCGAAGAGACTCGGTGCAGCGGTAGTACACCTTGACCCCTCACGTTCATCGACTAAAAAAGGTGAAACACTGGAAGACACCTTTGCAAACCTCTGTGCGATGGAACCCGACGGCATCATCATCCGCCACGCTGAGAATGAAGTGCCCAAACAGCTTGCCGATATGGAACTCAGCTCTGTGATCAACGCAGGAGCCGGGAACTATGCACACCCGACACAGGCTCTGCTTGATCTCTTCACGATGATGGAGCATTTTGACGGTGAGATCGAAGGGAAAACCGTCGCTATCGTGGGGGATATCGTCAGTTCACGTGTGGCGAGCTCAGGCATCCGCCTTTTAACAAGAATGGGAATGAATGTTGTATTGGTTGCACCGAAACCGTTTATGCCGGAAAGTGACCTGCCTCAGTATGAAAACCTTGACGAGGTCATAGACAAAGTCGATGTGATCATGAGCCTGCGTGCACAGCTGGAGCGTCACGCTACGCCGATCTTTGATGACTATGAAGCGTATGCGAAACACTACTGTATCACAAAAGAGCGTCTGGGTGAGAGAAATATCCTTCTGCTCCACCCGGGACCGGTCATGAGAAACATTGATATCAGCGATGAGATGCTGGAAGACCCACGATGCAAAGTCCTGGAGCAGGTCAAGAACGGCGTCTATGTACGTATGGCCGTACTGAAACTGCTTATGCTGGATGCTTGATGAGCGTTCAGCGTTTAGCGTTTAGCATTCAGAAAATAGAAGCACTGCGTTGCAGTGCATACAAACACTCTTCACTCTTTACCCCAAGGGCACTTGTCACTTCGTTCGGGCGCACTCTTCACTCTTTACTAAAAACTCAACGGAGTTTTTAAATGTGGCTAGATACAGATAACGGTTTTCAACATATCAATGAACTAGCCAAAAACAACATACCCTTTCTCACCATCATCTCTTATGATAAACAAAAGATCTTTGCACAGCCCCTTGATGCACTGGATGATGACATCTACTACAAACTCGAAGAGTGGAGAAACTACCCTGTAGAACAACGTACCAAAGATTTCACCTTTTCTAAAAAACCTGTCGATTTTGATACCTACAGACAGACCCTTGATAAGATACTCGAAGAGATACGTTTAGGCAACACCTACCTCCTCAATCTTACTTTCAAAACACCGATAGAGACCAATCTCACGCTCAAAGAGATCTTTACCTATGCCAGAGCAAAATTCAAACTCTACTTCAAGGAGCAGTTCATCTGTTTTTCTCCGGAACGTTTTGTCGAGATAGAGGGCAACACCATTTCAACCTATCCTATGAAGGGTACGATCGACGCCAACCTTCCAGATGCAGAAGAGATCATCTTGTCCAACCAAAAAGAGATGGCCGAACATGTAATGATCGTCGATCTGATGCGTAATGACCTTGGTATCATAGGAGAAGAGGTACAAGTAGAAAAGTTCCGCTATACCGACAGGATCAAAGCCGGCGAAAAAGAGCTGCTTCAAGTTAGCTCCAAGATCACTGCAAAACTCCCGGATAACTGGAGAGAAGATCTGGGCAGACTGCTTGAGAAGATCCTTCCTGCAGGTTCCATCTCAGGTACACCTAAAAGAAGTACGGTAAATATCATCAACAGCGTAGAGGAGTATGAACGTGAATTTTATACGGGTATATTCGGCGTCTTTGACGGGGAAAGTTTCCGTTCGAGCGTCATGATCCGTTTCATCGATAAGGAAGGGGATCAACTCTTTTACAAGAGCGGTGGAGGGATCACGATAGACTCGGATGCCCAAAGTGAATATGAAGAGCTGATCGACAAGGTCTATCTGCCCTTTTGATCCTCCTCTTTTTTAAAGAACTCCGAAGGAAAACTTACCGCTTTTGGCTGAAAAAGCTTTGCTTCAACCTTCTCTTGACCTGCTAATCTCTGCAGTTGGTAAGGGACATAGATATAACGGCTTGCAATAACTTTATGCTGCTGTGAACATTCTTCAAGGTGTACTCGGATACTGCTCTCAATTCCCTCATCAACCAGCTGTTCAGGCATCGAAGCATTGCTGAGCAGTACAATGATGTCAGCACTCTTTCTCATCTGAACATGTGCCATGATCTCATCATGCAAGGCCATATAGGAGGCTTGCATATCCTCTATCTCGTTTTCCATTCTTCGTATCGAACCGTTTTGGTCAAGTATCATCGCAAAAGGTCTGAAGATATGCTTCTCTTCAAGTATCTCCTTTGCTTCATAGATCGACTTTTCAAGCATCATCATCGCTCGTTCATCGTCATTCATTACCACGCTCCTTTTCATAAAACAGTTTTACATCTCTCACTTCTATGCTTCCAGTGATAAGATTTATCCTCACTCACCCTGGAATAATAGACTTCTCCTGAGTCCCTCCATGCATCGATCAGAATCCCATTGTTGAGTATACACTTTTCACTGTTACACCCTTTTGCTACCACAACCAGTGCATTGTGTTCACTCCAATACTCTCCGATATTGGCCCCGACAAGATGAAAATCAAAACTCTTATACCCTTGGGACTTCAAGTGCAGATAGAGTGCATCGGAAAAGTGGTAGCAGAGCCCCTTCTCTCTTACGCCTACATTGACCAGAAAGTTATGAAACTGGGGAGGCGAAACCAACGCATAGCTCTCAGTCAGTTCATCTGTCTTATGATAGATATCCCAGGCCAGATAATCAGCCTCCCTCAGAGAGATATTTTCATCCAGCCCCTGCAGCTTATGACTCAAATGCTTGACCTTTGAGGGTGCAGGTGCTGAAGATTTGACACTGCATCCGATCAAAAAAAGCGCGATCAGCAGAAGACTAAAGTACCGAAGCATTCGATCCCTGCAGATAAAAGAGTGCACTGAACAATGCAAGCAGCATGGCAATAGTGTAGAGAATCAGCCACCGGGGGTTGTACGAAAGCATCATACCGCCGATCGCACCTACCAGAAGACCGCCGATATGGGCACTCATATCGATAGAAGGGATAGAGAGACCAAGAAACAGATTGAGTGCGATGATCACACCAAAATTCTTCATAAAAATCCTGCTCTGAGCTCCTATACGCTCTCTATGTACCAAAAAAAATCCGGCCAATGCACCAAAGAGTCCGAATATCGCCCCTGAAGCGCCTATCCCTACACTCTGCGGATGCATAGCAAGTGATGCGACTGCGCCGATCAGCCCGGAAAAAAAGTAGATCGCAAGAAAAGCGCGCTTCTCGAAGTATATCTCGGCAGGCCGTCCCACGATATAGAGTGAAAACATATTCATCAACAGGTGAGTCATACCGCCATGCAGGAACATCGCACTGAGCAGACGCCACCACTCATCATAGAGAAAAATAAGAGGCCCGTAGAGTGCGCCAAATGCAACCATCACCCTTGTATCCATCTCCATGAAGTTTGCACTGAAAAGTGCAGTAGCGATATAGACAAAAAGGTTGAGAAATATCAGGGTATAGGTAATTTTAAAAGAGTGAAACACTGGTCCTACTTAAAGAATTGCCTCGGCAAAGATCACACCATCAATCAGTGATCTGGCAATCTTAGTCATCTCTTTTTCTTCATGGATAAGTACCAATACACGTGTATCAAAGAGATACTCCTGTGCGATAGGCTGGACCATCATCGCATCATCCTCTTCACAGATGATATAGCTTGCCCCGAGTGCATTGGCAAAGATCGCCTCTTTGAGTTTATTGACCGGTACCGCATAGGCGATATCGTTTTTCTGGCAGTAGGCCGCCAGCTTATGCGAGTCGGCCAAAGGCTCCAATAACACTATTGTATCAGGTGCGCTCTCTTTGATATCCTCTTCTGAAAAGACTTTGCAAAACTTCGGGCTCTCTATCCATGGATGTCCGATGACGATCATAGTGTATCTCCTCTTCGTTTGATTGGCTAGTGATGCCTTTTGTCCGCACACTCTTGTGAACAGTAGTATTTACCGTTAATGATAATACTCTCTTTGAGCGTTACAAACGTATGACACGTCTCACACTCGACAAGTGTATCCTCATCGATCTTTTTTTCTTCAGGGCTCTTGCTCCCGATAGTAGGTAGTTTACCGCCAAAAAACTTATAGATAAGCAGTGCGACCACTGCAAAAATAATGATTTTTAAGATCACTGATCAGCCTTATATATGGGTATCCTCACAACCCTTCATATTGATCATGGGGTTTTAAGGGTAGCCAAAAGATAATTTCTTTGATTTTTTTGTACTATATCATAACTTAACTGATGTTGTACCGCTTCCACTTCGTCAAAAACGCGGCTTCCTTTATAGAAGAGATACGAGGTATGGGCATCACTGATATTTTCGGTGAGTTGCAATAAGAATTTCGTATCGGTCACTGCCCGTGAGCTGATCATCTCAAAGGGTGCATGCTCGACCTGCTCCACTCTTTTGCCCTCTACCTTGACATTATCCAGCCCAAGGTCGATACAGGCATACTTCAGAAATGAGACTCTTTTCTTGAGCGGCTCCGCCAACACCACTTCTGTCTGCGGTAAAGCGATACCCAGTATCAAGCCCGGGAATCCGGCTCCGGTCCCTACATCCAGCAGTGTTTTGGGAATTTTGATAAAAGTGAGGGGATAAAGGGAATCGATAATGTTTTCATAGATCTTTTCGATCGTCTTTGCCCCGGTAAGATTATGAATCTGATTCCACTCATGCAGCAGTTCACTGAAGGCCTCCAGTTTTTGGATCGCAGCCTCGTCAAGTTCGATCGACTCTTTTTTCAAATACTCTGCTAACTTCAAACTGCTTTCACCTCTACCAAACCACTCTCCTGAAGTTTTTCCACAAAGATGAAAAGATCATTTTTGAGTACCTCTTCTTCCACATCATACTGCTCCAGAAGTCTCTCCAGCACCTCTTTGAGTACCCTCTTCTCTTCGATCGCTTTCCAGATATCCGTCCCTACCTCATCAAGGCCGAAGTAGTTCTCGGAATTCATATCAAGCAGTACCATCTCCCCATCAACCTCCTGGGCGAAAACGGTATCTGCAAATATAATTTGTTGATTGAGATTCATCATTTTTCTTTTTTAATAAAATTATAACATGTATTTGTTTTTTCTTTTAGATATAATCAATACTCTATAACCTGCATGATTGGAAGTAAATGAGCGGTTTTATTACGATTTATAACACTGATGGAAAACCTGTCGACAAACAACTAATTCATTCACTGACCGAAACATTAAAATTCCGTGGTCCGGATCAACAAAAAGTGTGGATTGATAACACTATCGGTATGGGACATGCGCTGTTCAAAACCACCTTTGAAGCGGAGTATGAAAACCAACCAGCTACCATCGATAACAGAGTATGGATCACCTGTAGTGCACGGATAGATGACAGAGAAAACCTTGTCAATAAAATGGGTCTGAAACAATCCCTGGAGTTGTCTAAAACACCTGACAGTGAGCTGATCCTGCATGCCTACAGAAAATGGGGAGAAGCGTGCCTAGAACATCTGTTAGGGGACTTTGCTTTTGTGATCTGGGACAAGAAGAAACAAAAGCTTTTTTGTGCTAGAGACCGTTTTGGTGCCAATCAATTGTATTATGCAGAAAAAAACAACTCAATAATCATCTGTAATACTCTAAATACTATAAAGCAACATCCTTTAATATCTAGGCAACTCAATGATAAAGCTATTGCAGGATTTTTATTATTTGGAGATCATACATGGATAGATAAAACATTGACTGTACTCAGCAATGTAAAAACCCTTCCTCCTGCTCATTCAATCACTTTACAAAATGGTAAAACCTCTCTTAAAAAATATTGGGATATTTCACCGGATCTTCCTATATTACGATATAAAAAGGAATCTGATTATATTGAACATTTCAATGAGATATTTAAAGTCTCTATAGCAGATAGAATTCGTACAAATGCCTTAACTATAGCCATGAGTGGAGGTATGGATTCGAGTTCAGTTGCTGCAACTGTTCGTCAACTTGAAAAAGAAAATACCATCCCCCCTCTAACGCTGAATGCGGTAACAGCAGTGTATGATCGAATATTACCGTGTCAAGAACGTCATTATGCAGGCATTGTTGCAAAACATTTAAACATTCCTATCCATTATTTAATTGGTGAGAACTATACATTCATGCGTCCATTGGTTTTAACAACACGGCCTTTAGAAATTTATACTTTTACTTTGTGGAAAGAGATTAAAAAAACTATTGCTGCACACTCTCGTGTTGCACTCACAGGTGCATCTGCAGATAATCTTCTCATGTATTCACCAGCTATAACTACTATGAAAGAAGTAAATCCAATAAAGGTGCTTATGGATCTATTTCAATTAAAAAAGCGCTATCAAAAAAGACCGGCAATAGGATCAGGCTTACTTGCCATGCTTAAATTGAAACATAAACAAAAAGGTAACAAAAACATACTTGTTCGACCACGTCTATTATCCGATTGGTTCAATCCTGAGTTCGAAAAGGCAATGGAATTAAAAAAAATTTGGGAAGAGACATCTGAGTGGAATCCAAATCCATTACATACCCGACATCCTAATGCTCATAATACATTGACTGGAATAGACTGGAATACAGATGATATTATAATGGAGAGCGAATTTACTCTTTCAGAAGAGAGGGATCCATTTTTGGATTTAAGACTTGTAGAATTTTTATTTTCTATCCCTTCATTACCTTGGTTCTTTGAAAAACATATTCTGCGCCAATCAATGGCTGAAATGTTACCTCAAGAAATCATTAGGCGTCCAAAAACTCCTTTGGGAGATCTTCATGGAAAATTTATGCTAGAATCTTCCTCTTCATGGATTAATGATTGGCAAGTCAACAATGATTTGCTCCCCTATGTACAACCCGATAAAATTCCTTCAGCCATTCAAGCATCAAGTGATTATACGATGAGAGAACAGCGTCTCAGAATTCTTAATTTGGGGGACTGGATTAAAGCATTTAAGTCAAATGATTAACAACTAAGAACCTGATGGCCCTAGAAGACCACCTGTTGCATTACCATTTAAGTTACCGTTATCTTTTGCATAGGCTCCACTTCCTTGTGTTCTTTTGGAAATGGTACCTATTTCTTTCAAATTAGGTGTACTGTAGCTTTTTTTCTCACATCTTTTAACAATGTTTTTTAAATCATTAAATTTTTTCATTCACTATATCCTTCAATATAGCAACCCGGCTGTCTTGCCCCCTCATCAAGACCCGTGGCTTTCCGTCCTATTCTCACAAATAGTTTGGCCAACTTAATCGTTACATTAACGTTACATAACTATACTACATCTCGTATTAATTGTTTCTTATAAAGCTGATAGTTTGGAATGTGCTACGATTTTATCATGCACCTCACCCAACCGTTCCCTGTTCCAGGGAACGTGCACACGAAAAACCCTGATACTGTTTGATATCCCTGAAAGGTATTTCAATCGTCTGGGTTTGAGATAGGAAAACATATAGAGATAGCTGGGGAGGAGAAGAGCAAATTTTTCAATCCCCTTCACTTCCTCAATGGTGATCTCTGCATCTCCCTCCATCCCTTCAAGTACATAAAAAGCATGAATAGGCTTAAAATGGGTGGTGAACTTCTCCACACGGTAGCCAAGCTCCTCGAATTTGCGGTAGGGACGGTGATAGGGGTGCGACCCGACAGCCATGAAGCTACCATCATCGATGAACGTCGGTACTTTGTCATCCGAGATCAACCTATGCCCCTGTTTGATGAAGTAGTCTGTCATCGTTGACTTGCCACCCATAGACGGAGCGATAAAAAAGATAGGTTTCCCCTCTACTTCTACTGCACCGGCATGAAAAAAGTCATACATATCCTCCAGAGTCATATAGAGTGGTAAAAACAGATGAATAAACCAAAAACCCAACAGGTTTGCATCTCCTTTTTCACCCATTTCATAATAAATCGTTCTCTCTCCACCGACCCAGTAAAAACGTACTACATCCTCCACCTCATAACACCAGGGCTGCCCTGCGTGGCTCCCCTCAAACTCCCTGTCACTATAGAGATAAACATGTCGACCATGTGCCCAGTATAAAGGCAATCCGCAGGTAATCATATTTTTAATGTCACAAGGAATGTCTGAAGAGAGTGTGACTTCATAACGTATCTCCGTTTCATGAGAAAGATCCAGAGGAAAATCGATATCACTCTTGATCTTGGTACCATAGACTCTCATTCTTTCCCCCACCCTAATACTGAAAGTACTTTAAACTCTTCAGATTTACCCCCTGTAATGATCCTCTCCCCACACTGTGACCATGCATGTGCTTTTAGCTCACCATCTTTCTCTCTCATCGCTCCCAGATAAAACACCCCCGGAATCCCCCGTTTTTGCAGCATACGCTGTGCCGTCAATGCCTGTACCAGACAGGCGCTCTCCCAGGGGGTATGGAGTGCTGCTCTTACGATCACATTCCCTACATCCGTTGCACTTTGCTGCTCTTCATCGCTCAAAGGCACTATTTCAGATAGGTTTTTTTGCTGCGCTAAAGAACGTGTCAAACGTTTGAAAGAGAAAAGCAAAAGGGCTAGACGCATCAACCCCAAAGTCACATAGGCCTCTGTAAAAAGTTTTTTCTCTTCACCGTGTAAAGCAAAAAATTTTTTGATCTTATGCAGCATTGGCAGCCCCGTTGATCACACCTCTTCCGTAAATTTCCCTATAGTTCCCCTCAGCCTTCACCTTACCCTCTTCAATCAGATAGATATAGTCGGCCTGTTTGATCGTCGTCGTCCGGTGTGCGATGATAATCGTCGTACGTTCTTTCAAAAATGCTTCAAGTGTTTTATAGAGATCATTCTCAGTATCATTATCCAACGCCGAGGTTGCCTCATCAAAGATCACGATTTTTGGATCAGAGAGGATCAACCTCGCGATGGCTAGCCTCTGTTTCTGTCCACCCGAAAGACGGATACCGTTTTTGCCGATACGTGACTCCAATCCCTCTTCAAGCCCTTCTACAAATCCATCGAGTTTTGCTGCCTTCAATGCTGCATAGATCTTTGTATCACTGATCTCTTTGGCAAGTGTAAGGTTCATACGGATCGTATCATTGAAGAAGAGAGACTCCTGCAGCATCAGGGCAACATTCTCCCGAACAACAGGGAGTCCTATCTCTTCAATAGGAATACCGCCATAACATACTTCCCCTCCTTGGTGATGATACAGTCCTACCAGGATCTGGGCGATCGTGCTTTTTCCGCTACCGCTGGGTCCGACCAGTGCGACCTTCTCTCCCTTCCTCGCTTCAATGTTGATATGAGAAAGTATTTCCCTCCCGCCGGGATAAGCAAAAGAGAGATCTTTCAGTGTGACTGAGGTGCTTGCAACCCCCTCAAAAGGATTCTGCTCGTGAGGGTAGTGCGGCTCCTGTTGGAGATCCAGAAGTGCATTGATGCGCTCCAGCGCCGGTTTGGTATTTTGATAACTGATCACCAGCCCCATCAACTGCTGTACAGGAGTATTCAGTGTAGAAAGATAGAACAAAAAGGCGATCATCATTCCCACACTCAAATCAGAGTAGGCAACCACTATCACCCCTAAAGCACGAAAGAGATCGATCACCGTATTGGTCAGAAGCCCGGAAGACCTTTGTGCCACCATCGCTTTCTGACCATATTCGACCGATGCATTTTCTATCTCTTTGGCCTGGCCAAGGATAAGACCGAAAAAGTTTTTCTCCTGGTTACTCGCACGCACCTGCATAAAAAGCTCAAGTGTTTCATTAAGCAGTTCATTATAAACCTCATAGGCTTTATATTGGCGCTTTAGCAGCTCCCCGGTCTTCCTGCCAAGGAGTTTTGAAAAGGCGAGGAAGAAAGGGTTCAATATAAAGATCAGTAACGCCAGTACCCAATTCATCCAAAACATCACAGCTGCAATCCCTACAAGCATCAATGCCGCACTGAAAAAGTTGCTGACAAATGCTCCGGAAAAACTGCTGACACCCTCGACATCCTGTATCGTCTTGGAAGCGACCCCGCCGGACTTCAGAGTCTCATACTCGTGCAAAGAGACACGCTCGAGGTGGTGTAGGATACGATGCCTGAGAAGATAGCTGATCTTCTGGGTGACCTTAATCGCATAAAAGCTCTGTTTATTGCTGAAAACAAATGCCACCATTCGCAATAGTATTACAACTACTACTGTAACAGAAACGAGAAACCATGCTTCCGTGTTGCCGAATGCAGCAGATAAAAATGTTGTCATTTTCCCAGGGTGACCAAGCAGTACCTCATCAATCAACAACGGAATCAGCATAGGAATAGGCAGAAGCAGCAGTGTTGCACCTATACCATAAACCAGTGTAGCCCAAAACGCTTTTTTTTGTGCGAAAACCTGCTCTCTCAAGAGCTTCAATGAGTAGCGTTTTGTCATTTGGGATCTATCCCATCGCTATATATCCCCAATATAGCAGTATATACAAACAGGAAGAAAGTAAAAGAGAGAAAAATATCTTTCAACTCAAAGATATGAAATTTTTTTAATGATACATCATTCCACTGTTTCATGGTACTGCTCCAGAATATCTCTGGCAACCCGGCTATCTTGCCCCCTTTTCAAGACCCGCAGCTTTCCGTCTCTACCTCACGATAGGTTTGGCTTTTTCTATTTTTATTAAATTAAGTTATTTTACCTATTATAAAATTAAATAAAAATAAAAATGTAACATTAATATAACGTTGCTGATTTTTTAACACACTATCACATAAAATCTCGTATCTAAAAAAGAAGGGTAAAAGTGATTTTAGAGCAGATGCCCCATCTGCTCTTTTTTTGTCTGAAGATATTTTTCGTTGTGAGGATTTGAATCGATCTGTATAGGGATACGTTCGATGATCTCTATATTTTTAAGGCTTTCGATCTTCTTTGGATTGTTGGTAAGCAGCCTGAGCTTTTTGATCCCGAAATGGTTCAATATAAACTCTACGATATCATAGGTTCTCTCATCAGCCTGAAATCCCAGTTGGTGGTTTGCAGCAACGGTATCAAACCCTTTATCCTGCAGCGCATAGGCATTCACTTTGTTCAGAAGTCCGATGTTACGACCCTCCTGACGATGATAGATGATCATCCCACCTTCTTTGGCGATCAACTCCATTGCTGCATGAAGTTGCTCTCCGCAGTCACACTTCAACGAACCCAATGCATCCCCCGTCAGACATTCCGAGTGTACCCGCACGATCGGAGCTTCCGGAAGATCATCCGTATAGATCGCCAGATGTTCTTTCCCCAGATCATCTTTAAAAGCTTGAATGTTAAATGTCCCGTATTTCGTTGGTAAAATGGCCGTTTCTGATTGTTCTACTGCTTTCATGCCGGAGATTATACAGCAATAATAAATAATTAATCATTAACAGCCGATAATTGTTGTAAAATGGCAGCTACTTATAAATAATTAAAAAATTTCACCCAAAAGGTAGAATAATAATGTTTGCACGTTTTCGTAGAAAAAGAATCAACCCCGTCCTCAGAGAGCTCCTCCAGG
This sequence comes from Sulfurovum sp. MH2-6, assembly GCF_058374785.1. NCBI lineage: Bacteria > Pseudomonadati > Campylobacterota > Epsilonproteobacteria > Campylobacterales > Sulfurovaceae > Sulfurovum > Sulfurovum sp. MH2-6. Next base: position 347,497 of record NZ_CM178170.1, on the reverse strand, counting down.
AGACACACCTCAGCGTCAACGACTTCATCTATCCGCTTTTTGCAAAAAGCGGCGAAGGGATCAAAGAGGAAGTAGACTCCATGCCGGGCGTATACCAGATGAGTATTGATGAGATCATCAAGGAGTGTGAAGCGCTCAAAAAACTCGGAATCTATGCGATTATCCTCTTTGGTATCCCAAAGGTAAAAGACTCTGTGGGGAGTGATGCCCTCTGTGAACACGGTATCATCGCAGAAACAGTCAGAGCAGTCAAAGCGGCACATCCTGATATGTTCGTGGTAACAGACCTCTGTTTTTGTGAATATACAGATCACGGACATTGTGGAGTACTGGATCCGGTACTTGAAACGGTAGACAACGATATCACCCTTGGAAACCTGGCAAAGCAGGCAGTGATCCATGCGAAAGCAGGTGTGGACATGATCGCTCCGAGCGGGATGATGGACGGAATGATCACAGCAATCCGCGAAGGGCTGGATGGTGCAGGATTTGAAAATCTTCCTGTGATGAGCTACTCGACTAAATTTGCTTCAGCCTACTACGGACCGTTTAGGGATGTTGCAGAGAGCAGTCCAAGCTTTGGAGACAGAAGAAGCTACCAGATGAACCCTGCCAACCGCAACGAAGCAATCCTGGAAAGTGTAGAGGATGAAAAAGAGGGAGCAGATATCCTGATGGTCAAACCGGCCCTTGCTTACCTTGATATAGTCAGAGATATCAAAAACAACACCTCTCTTCCATTGGCAGTCTATAACGTATCGGGAGAATACTCGATGCTAAAGATGGCAGCCAAAGCAGGCGTGATCGATTATGACAAAGTGATGATGGAAACACTGCTTGGATTCAAGCGAGCGGGAGCTGATATCATCATCACCTACCATGCAAAAGAAGCGGCTGAACTGCTACAAAAACAGTAACTTCATCGGGGTTTCACCCCGACAATCACACCCTCCTTCAACTTTCAACCCATTTATGGTAGAATATTTCCTTTTAAAATTTTAGCTATATTTAATGTATCTAACAAGGATAGTCCGATGAGACACTTTTTGACACTGGCAGACTTTAGCAAAGAAGAACTGCTGGAGATGATCGCACTGGCACAGAAGATCAAAGCTCAAACCAAGCAACGCAAATTCGTACCCTACATGGAAAACCAGACACTGGGAATGATCTTTGAGAAGAGCTCTACACGTACCAGAGTGAGCTTTGAGACAGGGATCTACCAGCTTGGCGGTATAGGGCTTTTCCTCTCTTCCAATGATATCCAGTTGGGACGTGGAGAACCGATGAAGGATACTGCACGTGTCATCTCCCGTATGGTCGACATGGTAATGATACGTACCTTTGAGCACAGTAAACTTGAAGAGTTTGCAAAATACTCCAAAGTACCGGTGATCAATGGGCTTACAGATGATTACCATCCCGTACAACTGATGACAGACTACCTGACAATGCTTGAGTTTGGCAAAGAGAACCCGGTTGTCGCCTATGTAGGAGATGGGAATAACATGACCCACTCATGGCTGATGCTTGCAGCGATCATGGGGTTTGAGCTTCGTGTCGCTACACCAAAAGGATATGAGTGTGATCCGGCTATCGTAGCGCGTGCACAAACCCTTGCGGCACAAAACGGTGGGAAACTCATCTTTGGCAACGACCCAAAAGAAGCGGTCAGAGGTACAGATGTGGTCACAACTGATACATGGATATCTATGGGACAGGAAGATGAGAAGGAGACAAAACTCAAAGCGTTTGACGGATATATCGTTGATGAAGCAATGATGTCCCTTGCGAAAGAGGATGCGATCTTCCTCCACTGTCTACCTGCTTACAGAGGATATGAGGTAAGTGAAGAGGTCTTTGAAAAACACGCTGAAGTGATCTTTACAGAAGCAGAGAACAGACTGCATGCTCAAAAGGGTATCATGGTCTGGCTGGATAGTCATCGTAACGATAACTAAGTGAAGAGTGAAGAACGAATAGTGTATAGTTCCAGTTTGCATTGCAAAGCAATGCTTCTATACTAAGAATAAGAGAAAATGTCAGCCTTAACGACCTTGTACCCCATTTATGCTTTAGCAACAGGGGTATCGGCATTTAGTGCCAGAAAAGCGAAGCGATTCGAGAGGGCTGACGCTTTTTTGCTTACTTTTTTCTAAAAAAAGTAAACCCCAACACTTGAAATAAATAAAAAAGTTAGCTATAACTACTATATATACTCTACCTCAAAAGAGCTAGAATGTGAGTAAAAACAAATTGATAAGGAAACCGTTTGAGTAAATCAATCGACGAAATCTTTAACTTTACTGATACCAGTGAAGCCTGTATCAAATGTGGTAAATGTATCCCGGTATGTACCATCCACCAAGTCAACCCTGATGAGACCACCTCGCCCCGTGGATTTATCGACCTGCTTGGTGCCTATAAACGTGGAGACCTGGAACTGGATAAAAACGCAAAAGATATCTTTGAAAGCTGTTTTTTATGTACCAACTGTGTAGATGTCTGTCCCAACTCACTGCCTACAGATATGGTCATCGAAGAGGTACGTGCAGATATCGCGGACAAATACGGTATCGCCTGGTTTAAAAAAGCCTTTTTCTTCCTTCTCCGTAACAGAAAGATCATGGATCTTGTCATGAAACTTGGCTTTATGTTCAAAACCTGTGCCTTGAGTGTCGATGAAAAAGGAAGAGGGCTTAAGGCAAGATTTGCTCTGCCGATGGTCAAAAAGGGAAGATTGTTACCGTCTATGGCAAAAACCAGCTTTCTCAACAGCCATCCCGAAGAGATACCTGCACCCATACAGGAGAAGAAGAACCCTCGTGTAGCGATCTTCATCGGATGTCTTGCCAACTACAACTATACCGATATCGGTGATAGTCTGGTAGAGATACTCAAGCAGTTGAATATCGATGTCTTTATCCCTAAAAAACAGCTCTGTTGCGGTGCTCCGGCCTACTTTACCGGAGATAGTGACTCGGTAGAGTATATGACAAAAAAGAACATCAAATACTTTGAGAGCTTTATGGATGAGTGTGATGCAATGCTGATCCCTGAAGCGACCTGTTCCGCCATGGTCAAACATGATTGGCAGGTCTTCTTTGCAAATCATGATATGCCTGAATGGGAAGCGCGTGCCAAGAAAGTTGCTGAGAAGATACATATGGCAACCGCATGGCTCTATAACGATACCGATCTTGTCAAACTCTTGGAAGAAAAAGGGAAAAAGTTTGATGATGTGGTAACCTACCACGATCCTTGCCATGCAAGGAAAGTACAGGGCATCTGGAAAGAACCGCGTCATCTTCTGGCACCTAACTATCCGATGGAGGAGATGAGTGATCCGAACCGCTGCTGTGGATTTGGTGGTGTTACGATGCAGACTGAGAAGTTTCACCTCGCTGAAGCGGCAGGGAAACCTAAAGCGGCAATGATCAAAGATACAAAAGCCAAATATGTGAGCGCGGAGTGTAGTGCCTGTCGTGTACAGCTCAGTGAAGCCATGAACAATGCCGATGTCGAAACGATCTTCAAGAATCCTCTTGAGCTCATCGCTGAAGCACTAAAATAAGGGCGTAACCTTTACCCCTATTTAAGGGGGCAATGCTTCTCGGTAATAATAGAGAAGATGTTGTTCCCCTCCTCATATCTATACTCCAACAGATATCCCAATTTCTTCAAGATCGCATTCACGATGTAGAGTCCCAAGCCAAAACCTGAACTGCGTTTCTCCTCCTGGGAAAAAGGCTCCAGATAATAGGAGAGCGGATGTTGCAATGCTTTTCCTTTTGAAAGGACTTCCAAGCCATTCTCAACCGACCGCAGACATACCAGTTTATCTTCACTGTACTTGATACCGTTATCCATAAGGTTTTTAAGTGCCAGGGCCAAAAGATTCACATCTGTGATCAATGCCCCGTTTTCCACCTCGATACACATATGATCACTCTCATTGATCAAAAGCTCACGTGTTCTCTGAACCACCTCATCCATCGATGTATACTCCAGGTTCGGTTCAAAACTCTGTGTTGTCACCCGTTCTATCTGAGCAAGTTCACTGATGAGCTCATTCATACGCTCAAATGCACGTACCAAGACCTTTTTACTCTGTGCATCCTCCAGCATCTCTACGACGATACGCCCCTTGGTGATCGGTGTTTTAAGCTCATGCATAATATTACGCATAAAAAGGTTTTTGGAGGTAGAGAGTTGATTGATGTGCCTGATAGCATTGTCAAAACTTTGTGCAATTTTACCTATCTCATCATCATATTGATAGGTTACCTTCGTATTGAGGTCTCCTTTTGCAAAACGCTGTATCTCTTTATGCAGGGTACGAAGCGGATAGAGCTTCCGCAAGACCGCCACATAGAGCAGAAGCAAAAGCGAGGTCAAAAAGGCACCCAAACCTACGGCAATCTCAAAATAATACTTCTCTTCCCTGGCATCCTCAAGCATCAGGTTATACTCCATACGCTGTATATAGATATATCGTTTATCCTGGATATCAAAAACCCTTACTTTACCCAATGCAGAACCGCCCGTAAAGATCGTCTCTCCGCTGTTCTCTATACGTTTTTTGAGGATCAGAGCACCCTGATTGGAGAGAGGTTTAAGCTTGAGCTCCTGATAGAGTTCCTCCAACGTCTCTTCATCAGGATGCCTTTGCAGATTGGAAAGAAAGGTCACGGAGATCAGTTGATAGTGTTTGAACTCTTCTATTTTCTGACGGTCCTTGTCCCAGGAGAGGAAAAGCATAAAGGTCGTAACCAAAATAATGATCGCTATAGAGAAGAGGATATGGATAAATGTTGTAACCGATAAGTTTCTCATCGCTCTCTTTCTCTTTTAACCTATTTCGCAGGGGAAGGACGGTCTGTCAGGAGATACCCTACGCCCCGGATCGGTTTGATATAGACATGATCAGGATCGATCTTAGCAATCTTTTGACGAATACGTGAGATGATCACATCGATATTTTTGATAGAACTGTCATCATCGATATGCTCACTCTCATAAAGCAGTTGTTCTCTGGATACAGAACCGTTTTTATGCCGGATCAGCATATTGAGGATATCATACTCTGCTGCGGTCAGTTCCAGCAGTTCCCCTTTAAATGTAATCGTATGGGCTTTGCTGTCTGCGTCAAAGAGTTCAGCCTCTTTTACAGGTGTCTCTACGCTATGTGTACGGCGCAGTATTGTCTTGATACGTGTAACCAGTTCCCTCGGATCATATGGTTTTGGCATATAGTCATCCGCACCACGCTCCATACCGATCACTTTATCGGTGATATCATCACGGGCTGATGAGATAATGATAGGGATATTGGTAATCTCCCTGATCTTCTGGATCACCTCCAGCCCATCCATACCCGGGAGTGTAAGATCAAGTATGATCAGATCAAAATCATGCTGGGTCAAGAGCGAAAGTCCCAAAAAAGGATCTTCTGCACCGATCACTTCCATATCGTATTTTGTCAGATAGTTTGTCAGTATCAGTGCGAGTTCCGGATCATCTTCAATGATAAGTATCTTAATCATCTTTCTCCCCTATGTTGCTTATTTTTATCTCTTTGATATTTTCAGCTTTATTGTAGTCTATATATACTTTGGTGATCGCAATCAAAAACGAAGTAATCGCCGGTCCAAGGATCATCCCCCAGAAACCGTAGGTACTGATCCCAGCAAGGATCGAAAAGAAGATCACGATCTCATTGATCTCTATGGTACTCTTCAGCAGATCCTCTTTGATCACTTTGATGATAACGGGTTTCACAAAGGTATCTGCAATGATCGATATCACAATGATCGAATAGCTTGCAATCATCAGTGCCGTCTGGCCATCGAGATTTGTCCAGGCATACAGAGAGACCGGTACCCATACGATCGCCCCTCCGATAATCGGAACAAGCGAGGCAAATCCATAGATCACACCGAACAACAGTCCATTGAACCCATAGTAGCTTGCCATCGCACCAAAAAGCACTCCCTCGAAGATCGCTGTCACAATGATAGAATAGAAGACAACCTCCATCGTGGAGGAGACCTCATGGATCATTTTCGCACTTCTCATACGGCTTACCGGCATCAGTGCACGTATCAGTTCAAAAAAACGCTCTCCATAGAAGTTGATAATAAAATAAAAAACCAGTACTAGGAGCATATTCTTGACAAATCCTATCCCTACACTTCCTGCCGTTGTCACATAAGAGGTAGCGGTCTTAAGGTACTCTGCGATCTTCTCATCACTCATCCAGTCCTTAAAATAAGGCACTTCATATTTTCTCAAAGTGGAGGTGATATCGTTGATCACAGAGATATCCATTTGCGAGAGGTACCCTACACCTGTGGTTGCGAGATAGATGATCGGAGCAAAAATGATCAGTACCAAAAGCAGTGTAGTGATCGCAGCACTCAGCTTTCTTGACTCTGTTTGGCGTATCAGTTTTTTGGTAAAGTTATAGGTTGCCATCGTGAGAAGCATAGCGACCACCAAAGAGAGCAAAAACGGCCGATAGATACTATAGGCACCAATCAAGGAGAGAATAAACAGTACCGTAATCGTCAAGCTCTTATTGGTGATCATTCAAACAGACCTCTCTTTATTTTTCTTCTTTTATCGGAATAAAGTCCGGCTAAAGTTCCTCTCACTGAAGCTTCGTTTTTCAACTCAGTGATGATCTTTTTATTCAAAAAGACCCTCCTTCATCCCGCCGAGTTTGAAATGTTCATAGCTTTTCTGCGTTGCGATACGGCCTCTTGCTGTACGTTCTATGTAGCCGTTCGCGATCAGATAAGGCTCAAGTACATCCTCGATCGTTCCTTCATCCTCACTCAGTGCAGCAGCGATCGTACTCAGACCCATCGGTTTGTTCTTCGCAGAGACAAGCAGATCCAAAAGGCGGATATCCTGTTCATCAAACCCAAGGTTATTTACCCCAAGTTCATCGAGTGCATATCTTGCTCTTTCATGTGTGATCTCAGTTTCATCCTCCACTTCGGCAAAGTCACGCACCCTTCTTAAAAGACGCAAGGCGATACGGGGTGTTCCCCTGCTCCGTCTTGCGATCTCGATCGCCGCATCTTTTTGAGAGCGTTTTTCAAGCTTGTGCGATGCCTGTGTAACGATACGCCCCAGCTCCTCAGGGGTATAGAACTGCATCCTAAAGTGCATTCCGAAACGCTCACGAAGAGGGTTTGAAAGCATCCCGGCCCTTGTCGTAGCACCGATCAGCGTAAAACGCGGAAGATCGATCTTCACTGTCTGGGCTGCAGGACCGGAGCCGATAATGATATCCAGCCTGAAATCTTCCATCGCCGGATAGAGTATCTCTTCAATGGCAGGGCTCATACGGTGAATCTCATCGATAAAAAGGATATCCCCCTCTTCGATATTGGTAAGCAGTGCTGCCAGGTCTCCGGCTTTTTCTATCATCGGCGCTGCAGTGGTTTTGATATTGGCTCCCATCTGAGTGGAGATGATATTGGCCAGTGTCGTCTTGCCAAGTCCGGGAGGTCCGAAGAAGAGGATATGGTCAAGCGCTTCGCCTCTTTTCTTACTCGCCTCTATAAAGACTTTGAGGTTTTTCTTGATCTTCTCCTGGCCGATATACTCATCCCATGAGCTTGGCCTCAAAGTGACTTCGTAGCTCCCTTCACCCTCAAAGCGTTCTATCTCTACCATACGCTCCATTAGTAGCTGTACTCCTCGCTAGGGAACTCCCTGCTTTTGACTTCATCCCGGTACTGCTGTAGTCCCTCTTTTATCATCGTTGCACCTTTGCCGTACTTTTTCACAAATTTCGGTGTAAAGGCTTCAAAGAAATCAAACATATCACTCCATACAAGTACCTGTCCATCCGTTGTATTTCCAGCTCCGATACCGATGGTCGGAACACTTACCGTCTCTGTGATCGCTTTGGCAGCTTCTGATTTGACCCCCTCGACCAGGATCATAAATGCACCGGCCTCTTCAAGTACCTTTGCATCTTCCACCATGCTTTGGATATCCTCGGTATCCTTACCTCGTACCTTATATCCGCCTTCACTTCGTACAAACTGCGGCATCAATCCTACATGTGCCACTACGGCTATCCCGTTCTCTACCAGTGCTTTAATGACAGGGGCTCTCTCTTTACCGCCCTCGATCTTGACCGCCTGTGCATCTGTCTGCTGATAGACCTTTGTCGCATTGGCTACCGCGATCTCCGGTGTGGTATAGGTACCAAAAGGCATATCAAATACCACTATCGACTTCTGTGCGCCATGACAAACTGCCTGGGTATGGTAGATCATCTGATCCAGTGTTGCAGAGAGTGTATCGGGCTTGCCCAAAAAACTCATATTGAGGCTGTCTCCTACCAGTATCATCTCTACTTCACCGTCAAAAAGCTTTGCAAAGAGTGCATCATATGCTGTGACCATGACGATAGGCTCTTTGCCTTTCATTGCCTGAAGTGCACTCAAGGTGATTTTTTTCTCTATTTTTGGAGTGTGAATACTCATTGTTTTCCTACTGCGTCTATATTTTTTCAGCAGAAAGCTCACGTGACTGGTCACTTTCTGGAACTTTTTGCTCGTCTCATTCTATTTTTTACTGATTTTAGCATATAATATCCAAAATAATTTATTGATAGTAATAAAAAAAGAGTTTAAGTTGAAAAAATTAGTTGCATATCTAACCACGGGATACCCGTCACTGGACTTTACCGTTGACGCTGCTTTGGCACTCAAAGAGGCCGGAGTCGATACCTTGGAGCTCGGCATGCCGTTCTCGGATCCTGTCGCAGATGGTCCGGTGATCGAAAAAGCCAATCTTCTGGCACTCCAGTCAGGCTACAAGCTTGAGCATCTTTTTGATGCCTCTGCAAAGATCGCACCGCATATCGATACGTTATGGATGGGATACTTCAATCCTTTCTACCATAAAGGTATGGAGTATTTTATCACCAAAGCCAAAGAGACCGGCGTCAACGGATTCATCATCCCCGATCTACCGTTTGAAGAGGCAAAAGCATACAAGCCTATGATAGAAGAGGCTGGCCTTAACCTCATCGACTTTATCGCTCCTACCGACAGCCAGGAGCGTATCGAAAAGATCGTAAGTGAAGCACATAAGTTCATCTATCTTGTTGCCTATGCAGGTATCACCGGTGCAGGAAAAAGCGAAGATCTGCAGCCGATCGTAGCTGATATCAAAGCGTTTACCGATACGCCTGTCTATGTCGGTTTCGGTGTGGATCAAAATACCGCCAAAGAGAAAGCAAAAGGCGTCGATGGGGTGATCGTCGGCTCGGCCTTTGTCAAAGTACTTCTGGATGAGACGCTCAGCGACGGTCAAAAACTTACAAAAATCGCTGCCATCGCCAAAGAGATCAAAGAGAAAATCAACGAATAGCCCCTTTCTCTTGCAGCTTTATTTTCCGGGATTTTTGAAGTGGTTCTCTCAAAATCCCATACCGATAGCTTTTAAAATATACAGGTCACTGACCGTCAAAAACATTGCCCAATATCTGACACACTAAAATTATCTGTGCGCTTCCCTTCCCATAAAAAAATATTATAAATTCATTAAAAAAGATCAATAACTAAAAAACTTAAAGTATAATAACCTTAACTAATCTTTAAGGCAGTTAAAATGGATTATTTTACTTGGAACGTCAGCCCGATACTTTTAGAACTTGGTCCCCTTCAGCTTCGCTGGTACGGTATACTTTTTGTTGGATCATTTTTTTTAGGCTTAACGATTTCAAAATGGATATTTCAGCGTGAAGGACGTGATCCTGAAGTACTCGACACACTTCTGATCTATGCATTGGTAGGTACCGTGATCGGTGCGAGACTGATGCACTGTCTGGCCTATGAACCGCACTACTACCTCTCTCATCCTCTTGAGATCTTGATGGTCTGGAAAGGAGGTCTTGCTAGTCATGGCGGACTGTTGGGAGTGATCATCGCTTTTTGGCTCTTCTGCAAACGCTACAATGAGTCCTTTCTTTGGCTGATCTCCCGTATGACAATCCCGGGACTATTGATCGCCGCTGCCGTACGTTTTGGAAACCTCTTCAACTCAGAAATACTTGGGAAGGAGACTGATCTTCCCTGGGCGATCATCTTTGAACGTGTCGATATGCTTCCCCGCCACCCGGTTCAGCTCTATGAGGCCTTCTCCTATCTCGCTATTCTGGGACTTTTTGTGATACTCTACAAAAAACTCAGTACAGAACTGACTACCAGGCTCTTTCCCGGCTTATTGCTCTTTATGATGTTCAGTGTACGCTTTTTGCTCGAGTATACAAAGACCAAGCAGGCTGCATATAGCTGGGAGATACCTTTAAGCACGGGACAGATGCTCAGCCTGCCATTCATTCTTGTCGGTATGGGGTGGATCCTGTGGGCACTCAAAAGAAATCAAGTAAAAAGAGTGTAAAGTAGAACAATATGACAAAAGTAATGGAAACGAAAAACTATTCTCTTGGAATTGATATCGGTTCTACGACGGTAAAGTATGTCGTGTGTGACCAGCATTTCAATATCCTCGCTAAAGCCTATACACCGCATGAAACCAAACAGGCCCCTACGCTCTTAAGACTTTTGGAAGAACTCTCAACTACCCGGCCTGAAATCTACAACCATATAGAGAAGGTCTATATCACAGGTTCCGGTGCCTCGCGTATCGCACCTACACTCAATGCCCGTTTTGTCCAGGAAGTCAATGCCGTGGTGCTTGCTGTGGAGCATCATCACCCCGATGTGCGTGCCGTGATCGAACTGGGCGGGCAGGATGCAAAGATCATTCACTTCAAACAGAGTGAAGATGGTAAAAAGTCCGTACTCACCTCTATGAATGACAAGTGTGCTTCAGGTACCGGTGCGACGATTGAGAAGTGTACGATGAAAGTGGGGATGGAGAGTGAAGAGGTGCAAAAGCTCAGCTTTCAAACCGAAAAACTTCACCATGTCGCTGCAAAATGCGGGGTATTTGCCGAAACCGATATTGTCAACCTTGTCAAGACCTCCGTACCCAGTGATGAGATCATGAACTCCCTTGCCGATGCGATCGTGATGCAAAATCTGACGGTACTCACCAGAGGGAACACACTGATGCCAAAAGTGCTTCTGCTGGGAGGGCCCAATACCTATCTGCCGTTCTTGCAGGAGTGTTGGCGTCTTCGTATCAGTGAACTGTGGGAAGAGAGAGGGATCTCCTATGACAGAGAGAAGATCGACGAGCTTATCCTTGTACCGCAAAATGCACAATACTATGCAGCCCTGGGTGCAGTGATCTTCGGTGAGGGAGAGGACAACCATGATCAAAGCTTTGCAGGGTTGAATAAACTTCAGAGCCTTGTCAACGGTAACAACACGCTGGGGAATGAAAATGATGACACGCCCTTAAGCAGTTCGGATAAGGAGCTGGAAGCCTTTAAAGAGAAATATACGATCAAGCCTTTCACTCCCCCTGCTTTACAAAAAGTGACAACCTGTTATCTGGGGATTGACGGGGGTTCAACCAGTTCCAAAGCTGTCCTGGTAGATGATGAGGGCAACCTGCTGTGTAAAGTCTATCAACTCTCCAAAGGGAACCCGATACAAGACACACTGGAGCTTCTGGAACAGATCAAACAGATGGATTCCCATGGCTATTATGATGTAAAAGGTCTGGGGGTGACGGGATATGCTGCTGATGTACTGGAGGGTGCACTCAAGGCCGATGCCAATATCATCGAAACGATCGCCCACATGAAGAGTGCCCAAAAGGTCTTTGGCCAGAGTGTTGATGTCATCTGTGATATCGGCGGGCAGGATATCAAAGTACTCTTTATGGAGAACGGGATGATGAAAAACTTCCGTCTCTCCAACCAATGCAGTGCCGGCAACGGTACCCTGCTTCAAAGTATGTCCAAGCAGTTCGGTATCCCTGTAGAAGGGTATGCAGATACTGCCTTTTCTGCACAGAGAGCACCGCTCTTTAACTACGGCTGTGCGGTATTCCTCGATACGGACCGTGTCAACTTCCAGAAAGAGGGCTACAGCAAAGAGGAGCTCTTTGCCGGGATCGCGAAGGTACTTCCGAAAAATGTCTGGCAGTATGTGGTACAGGCTCCCAATCTTGCAGCTTTCGGAAAACATTTCGTGCTTCAGGGCGGGACACAGTACAACCTGGCTGCACTCAAATCACAGGTTGATTATATCAAAGCAAGGGTTCCTGATGCCACTGTCGATGTCCACCCTTACCCTGGTGAAGCCGGTGCATACGGTGCAGCCATAGAGGCCAGAGACAGGGTGAAAGAGCGAGGTGAAGCGACATTTGTAGGGATGGATGAAGCACTCCAGATGACCTATACCTCACGTACCGATGAGTCTACACGCTGTCACTTCTGTTCGATTCACTGTTCACGTACCTTCATTGATACCCAAACCCCCTCTTCCGAACCGGTACGTTATATCTCAGGATTTTCGTGCGAAGAGGGTACGGTAGAGTCACATGAAGCCCTAAGATCACTCAAAGAAGAGAGAAAAGCGCTGCAGGAATCTGTCCCGAACCTTGTCAAAAAAGAGTCACGTACGCTCTTTGCCCCTGGCTATACGCTGGAACAAAAACCTGACACTCACAGCAAAATCAGAGAACAGCAGGTGAAACTCACCCTTGGAGGATGGGGGCCTACACTGCGAAAAAAAGTAACCAGAGCCTTTAACCTCAGCAGCGAAGAAGATAGAAAATACAGACAGGCGCTCAAAGTCTCTCTGCCAAAAGTACTCAATATCTATTCGCTCGCACCATTTCTTCGTACCTACCTGGAGGCACTGGATATCGCTCCTCTCAATATCGTCTTTTCAGGCTATTCCAATGAGGATATGTTCCTGGAGGGGGCAAAGTACGGTTCGGTGGATTCCTGCTACCCTGCCAAAGTAGCCCAGTCGCATGTCTACTCTCTGCTTTTTGAGAAAAAGTATCGGAAAAAAGGATTTGACTACCTCTGGTTCCCTGCCGTGACCAACCTGCCCGGATTCCTTGAACATACCATGGGACAAACCTCATGTCCTATCATCTCCGGGACGCCAAAAGTCGTCTACTCTGCCTTCACCAAAGAGAAGGACCTCTTTAGCCAGCAAAAGATTACCTATGTTGAGGATGCACTCGATTTTGAGAACAAAAAACTGCTCAAAAAACAGCTCTTTGCAACATGGAGAGAGAAGCTGAAAATCACAGAAGATGAGAGCAACTGGGCAGCCGATCAGGCATGGAAAGCACTGCAGGCCAATGACGATGCGATTATGCAGGAGGGGAAAGCGATCCTTGAACAGGCAGAAGAGAATGATGAGATTGTGCTGCTGCTTCTTAGCCGTCCTTACCACTCAGATCCGGGACTCAACCATGAAGTTCTTGATGAGTTCCAGTCTTTAGGCTTCAAAACCCTCTCGATGCGTTCTCTCCCTAAAGATGAATCCTATCTTAAAAGATATTTTCAAGCCGATATCGATGCAGGTATCATCGAATCGCCTTATGATATACGGGATGTATGGTTGGAGAATTACTCTACCAACTCTTCGCAGAAGGTGTGGGCTGCGAAGTTTGCCGCACGCCACCCGAACATTGCGGTGGTTGATCTCAGCAGTTTCAAATGCGGCCATGACGCCCCGACCTATGCCATCATCGATAAGATACTGGGTGCCAGCCAGACACCGCACCTTACCCTGCATGATATCGATGCCAACAAACCGGGAGGTTCGATCAAGATACGGGTAAAAACCTTCGCCTATACACTTGAGCAGTACCAAAAACAACTTAAAGAAAATCATGCGCAAACCATTGAAGCGGTAGCACCGGAAAAGGTCTTACTATGAAAAAACCAAGTGACACAAGGGGAATGCATTGTATGGCGTCAGCTCCTTGCATTTTCTTTTTTTTGGTTCGTTCTTTTTGCTTTGTTGCATTAACAAAGAAAAAAAATGAACAGGAAACCCGCTTTTTTTTATTGATTGAAATATTGCTAGGCAATATGAATGATCATTTTTCATCAAAATATCTTTTTGGGAGAATAGTATGAATGCAGCCTGTAACAATATCCGGTCCCAAGAGAGCGGAAACAACCTCGAGTTTATCCATAAAGATCTTTCACAGTGGAGAGAAGCTCCCCCGGAAAAGATAGCGTATGCTCCCAAAGAGGAGACGATCTTTCTCTCAGGCGGTCTCACGCTGTTACAGGACAGACTCATCGAATCCGCACTCAACTCGCTTGGTATCAACTATCTCTCTCTTCCCAATCCTGATTTCACTTCATTTCAGACAGGTAAGGCCTTTGGGAACAGAGGGCAATGTAACCCAACCTACTTTACTGTAGGCAATCTCGTCAAATATCTGCAAAAACTGCGTGACGAGCAGGGGATAAGCGCTGAGGAGATCGTAAGAAAGTATGTCTATATCACTGCCGGAGGCTGCGGCCCCTGCCGTTTCGGGATGTATATCACCGAGTATAAAAAGGCACTGCGTGATGCAGGCTTTGAGGGCCTGCGTATTACAGCCTTTGAACACAATAAGGGGATCTATCAGGGAGAAGAGATAGCCGATCCCCTCATTGAGTATACGCCAACGTTTTTCATAACACTGATCAAAGCGGTCATCATCGGCGATATCATCAATATACTCGGCTACAAGATGCGTCCTTACGAAGTGGAGGCAGGCAGTGTGGACCATGCGATAGAAGCGTGTCGAAAGCTGGTTGCCGATGCATTCCTGCAAAAAAAATCATTGATTAAAACTATGTGGCAGTGTCGCACTATCCTGGAAAAGGTAAAACTCAACAGGCTGCAGCCCAAACCCAAAGTGATGGTCATGGGAGAGTTCTGGGCATCTATGACCGAAGGGGATGGCAACTACAACCTGCACAGGTTTTTAGAAGCGGAAGGGGCTGAGTGTATCCCCCAACCGATCATTAACCGTCTGATGCTGAGTCTTTGGGAAGCCGAACAGAAGCTCCATCACAATGAAACACTGGAAAGTGAAACAACCAAAACGGTAGACTTCTCCAATGTCAAAACCAGAGTGATGCTCAAAGCAGCAAAAGCTGCCGTAAAACTCTACTTTACCCTCTATGCCAAAGCGATAGGACTACACGACTACCACATCCCTGATATCGATCACCTGGCAAAATACAGTAAAGAATACTACACACTGGAGTGTGAAGCCGGAGAGGGTCACCTGGAGGTTGCACACCTGGTGGAGAGTGTCAAAGAGAATCTTGCACATCTTGTCATCTCAGTGAAACCTTTTGGATGTATGCCCTCCTCCTCCGTCTCTGATGGTATCCAGTCGCTTGTTACAGCACGTCATCCGGATGCAAACTTCCTGGCGATAGAGACCTCAGGAGAGGGTGCGGCAAACTTCCACTCACGTGTACAGATGGCGCTTTTCAAAGCCAAACAGGCGGCCAAAGAGGAGTATGAAGCACTGACTATACCTGCACATATTCCCGAAAAAGTGCACAACTACCTCTATCAACCCACCAATGCAAAAGCAGGAACTGCTGCCAGACTTATAGCGAGTCTGTAGTCTTGCGTGCAAGGATATGGATATAGCGTCCCATATCCCGGTAAACAGGCTCCCGACAGTAACGGTACTCCAGCTTCATCAGCTCATCAATATCCGTCTCTTCCAGCGTACCTTTGTTCATATAGTCATGAAATACCCTGATACCTGTCTGTACTTTGATCTCATAGCCATGTTCCGCCAACCACGCTGTCAGGACTTCAGGCTTCTGAGGATAAGGAGGCGTGAGCTTTTTCCCTTTACCGTACCAGGCAGACTCATCCCCGACAAACGGGATGCACCACCCGCCTCTAAGCGCATTTCTGTAGACAAAACTATGATAGTTAAAAAAGAGCAGCGAAAGATATCCACCGGGTTTGACTCTCCTGGAGACTGCCTTCAGAGTCTCCAGAGGATCAGCCAGCCACTCTATCACTGCATGAAAAAGTACAAGATCCTGCCGTGGTATCCGGGTAGCCATCTGCTGGGCCGGCAGTTTGGCAAAAGATGCCTCCAGCTCCGCCTCTCTAAATGCTTTTTTCGTCTCTTCAAGCATCTTATAGGAGATATCACAGCAGGTAAGCGCATGCCCCTCTTTGGCAAACCAAAGTGCCAACTGCCCCAAGCCGCATCCTGCATCCCAGATATCCATCGTCTCTCTTTGGTGCAGCTCCGAGAGGTCTTCCTGCAGTAGTTTCAGCCGCCACTCCCCCTTGATACCGCCATAGATCCTATCTTTAAACTTATCAATCAATGGATCAAAGTTCTGATCATGTTTTCCTCGTTCTTTCTGTTTCACTCTTCTACCTTACGACTTGGCTTCCACACTATGCACCACTTCAGCAAACTCCTCTTCGATCTCTTCATCGATCTCAAGGACTTCAACCAATCCTGCTTCTCTCTCCTGATAGAGAGAGATATCCAGCTCCTCTTCACTCTTAGCTACCACTGTACTTACCACTGCATCCCCTGTCACATTCACTGCAGTACGCATCATATCAAGCAGCCTGTCAACTCCCAGGATCAACCCGATACCCTCTACAGGAAGACCTACCTGCACAAAGACCATCGAGAGCATAATGAGCCCCACACCGGGAACCCCTGCCGTACCGATAGAGGCGAGTACCGACATCAGTATCACTGTCAGGTAGCCCGTCACTCCAAGCTCTACGCCATAGATATGGGCGATAAATACCGTCGCTACCCCCTGCATAATCGCCGTACCGTCCATATTGATCGTGGCACCGAAAGGGACAGTAAAAGAGGCAACCGAGTTGTCAACCCCCAGCCGCTTAGTCACACTTCTCAGTGTCACAGGGATCGTCGCGTTGGAGCTGGAGGTCGAGAAAGCAAAGACCTGTGCATCACGTATTTTTTCAAGAAGGATAAAGGGATTCAACCGTGTAAAAAAGTTGAGTATCAGCATCAGTGTCCCAAAGAGGTGAAGAAGCAGTGCTGCGACCAAAACGACCACATAGACTGCCAGCTGTGCCAAAAGGTCAAGTCCAAGCTCACTGACTGCCTTGGCCAGAAGCGCGAATACTGCCACCGGTGCGGTTGCCATAACAATGGTCACCATCTTCATCATCGCCTCGTTCAACACCTCAACACCCTCGGCGAGACTTTCTGCTTTCTTACCTACCATCAAAAGTGAAATACCAAGCAAGATAGAAAAAAAGATGATCTGCAGCATATTACCGCTGGCAAACGCTTCAACGACATTCGCCGGGATGATATTGATAAACACAGCAGAAAGCGCCGGTGCCTCTTTAGCGGTAAAAGCTGCAGTCGTCTGTGCTGAAGGTGAAGAGAAGAGAGGGATCACTGCAGTGGAGAGACCTATCGCCACCGCAATAGCTATGGCCGTAGTCAACATATAGAGTCCAAAAGACTTGATACCTACTTTACCCAGTTTTTTGATATCCCCGATACCCAATACCCCGGAGATAAGGGAGAAGAAGACCAAAGGTACCACAAGCATCTTGAGTGCTGTGATAAACATCTTTCCGATCACATAAAAAAGCCCGCCAACAATATACTCGTTGACAAAGCCACCCTCGGTATTGAAGCCTCCCAGGTTGATGAACAGTCCCAGAATGACCCCCAGTCCCATCGCCCATAATACTTTTGCCGTCAAACTCATACGCTCTCCATCTAAAGCTATCGCTATACTCTAGCCATAACTTTACCCTAAGTTTCTAAAAGATCGACGAAGGAAGCTTACAGAAGGGTCATTTTGCTCCCCATATTTGCCATTCCGCAGAAATAGACCGCACTGGTGACGATCCCGTCCACTCCCGTCTTGGCATAGCTTTCTGCATTCATCTTATTCACGCCTCCCGCAGCCAGAATCTTCACGGAAGGGAAATGTTCATCCCGATACGCTGAAAGCTTTTGAAGTGTCGATATCTCTGCTTTATCCATCTGTATCACATCAGCGCCTTTTTGCATCAGGAGTGCTGCCTCTTCAAAGGTCTCCGACTCTATCACGATCTTTTTTTCCGGTACTTTTTTCTTAAAGTTTACAATCTCTTCATAAAAGGCTTCATCGGAAGAATAGATAATCCTGTGCTGAGCGAAGAAAAGTACGGTTTCACTCAAACCCAAACGGTGAGGCATCGCTCCTCCGTTACGTATGGATCGGATAGAAAAAGGCTTTGAAAAAGGAAAGTTCTTTCGTGTTGTAAGAAGTTCACAGTGCGGGTTTACACGCGATATCGCCTCTTTCATCTCATGTGTATAGGTGGCAATCTTACAACTGTACTCCAATATTACCTGTATACTCCTCCACACTTGATGCAGTACCTCATAGTCTCCTTTGATGACAATCACACTCTCACCTTTGAGCGCCTTCTGCTTTGAAGGGATCGCATGTTCCACCTCACACCCCATAAGTTCAGCCAATCTTCTGGCCTCTTCGGAGCAGGAGACGATCACATCTTCTCTGGTAAACACTTCAAACCGTGCCTGTTTCCCGGAGGCTTCCTGAAGTGACGTTGTCAGGTCCAAATAGGGAACATCCTCTTTAAAATACTCCATCAGTGTCTGATCAT
The DNA here is from genome assembly GCF_058374785.1 of Sulfurovum sp. MH2-6. Lineage (NCBI taxonomy): Bacteria > Pseudomonadati > Campylobacterota > Epsilonproteobacteria > Campylobacterales > Sulfurovaceae > Sulfurovum > Sulfurovum sp. MH2-6. Next base: position 328,910 of record NZ_CM178170.1, on the reverse strand, counting down.
CGATTCTTAACATAGTATCTATCCTTTATTTTGTAATGTAGATCTAAAACCGCTTTCATCACTGTATCCTTGATCAAACTCAGTTTAAGACCTTATAGATGAAAAATTTCTTGCCTTGCTATACGGCGGTGAATCATTTAATTGGCTCTTTGCTCTACAATTTTACCCTGTTCAAGTACAATCACTTTATCTGCAAGCACATCCGTATCTAAGACATTGTGTGTAACATACACGATAGTAAGTTGCAGTTTTTCATGAAGCAATTTCAACTCTCCTCTAATACTTTCTGCCGTTTTGGGATCCAGACTGGAGAGAGGTTCATCGAGCAATAAAACTTTTGGTTGGGTGATTATTGCTCTTGCAATTCCAACCCTCTGTTTTTCCCCACCACTGAGATTTTTTGGGTAACGATGGGCCAAATGAGTAATTTGCAACATATCCATCATCTTACTCACCTTTTCGTTAATGCTATTTTTATGGACGCCTTGCGCTTTGAGTCCAAAGGCAATATTTTCAAAAACATTCAGATTTGGGAAAAGATGGATCGCCTGATGCAAATATCCTATCTCTCTTTTTTGCGTTGGGATATCATTAAGCAATTTCCCCTCCATATAGAGGTTGCCTTCGTGCTCGATAAATCCTGCAAGAATGTTTAAAATGGTACTTTTCCCGGCACCTGAATGCCCGATAATGACAGTGAACTCCCCTTTTTGGATAGATAAATTCACATCTTTTAAACAATACTCAGTGTTGATCTTTTCTAATTTTATATATCCCATCGATTATCTCCATCTACTTGTAGTAACCGCTTCCAATTTGTAAATTGCTTTTTCAAAACTAAAACTCATCACGGCTAATACCATCAATGCGACCATAATAATATCAACGCGGATAAGACTCTCTGCATTGATCATCAGAGCTCCAATTCCCGTAGGTATGGCAAACATCTCAGCTGCCAAAACTGTCTTCCAGACCATGCCGGCTTCAAGTCGTAACCCGGTAAAGATAGAAGGCGAAGCAATAGGGAGAATAATCCTGAAAAAGATATAAAGATTTGAAGCCCCTAAAGATTTGGCGGTATTGATATACTCTTTTGGAATCTCTTTGATCCCAAGAAGCGTTGCATAGGCTACCGGGAAAAAAGCACAGATAAAAATAAGTACGATAGGCAGCATCTCATTGATACCGATCCAAAGCATCATCAGAGGCAACCATCCCAAAGTCGGTATGGGAAGCAACATACTTATAAAAGGCTTCAAAGAGAGCTCTACCGCTTTATACATCCCCATCAAAGAACCGATCATGATCCCAAACAATCCTCCGGCAAGATACCCTATCATGACGCGTAAAAATGAATCACTAAGATTGGATATCAGGATACCCATTACGATAAGATTATACGCTTCTACCATTACTTGGGAAAAGGAGGGGAGCATCGGGCTGTCTGCTACTCTTCCAGCGACCTCCCAAAGAATGATAAAAAATAAAATTGGACTTTTAAGCAATAGATAGTGTACGATTTGTTTCATTTTATTGATCCAGTACCAGTATCTCTCTTGCATCAAATGACTCTCTAATAAAGCCGTATTGCACCATTTTATCAATCACCTCCTGCACTGCCTCCACGGAAATATCAGAGGTCAGTATCAAATTTTCTATAGAACCCTTAGCGATTTGAGGTGTGACTGTCAAGTCAATGCTTGGAGACTTTGTCTGTGTTTTGATCCGATTTTGGTAAACATTGAGATTTTTTGCCACGATGACGGAGGCTTCACTGTTATCCTGGTTGATTTCATTGATAGATTGTTGGTTTATTTTCTTGATTTTTTCTACGGTTTTTGGATACTTTTGTACCATACTACTAGAGACAACGATAACACTCCCCTGAAGATCTTTCCACAGATCTTTACTCTGAACAAGCATTCCCATCCCCTCTAAACCTGCAGCAAGTGTCGCAAAATGTTCGGGTACGATGATTGCATCAACAAGTCCTGCTTTGAGCGCCATGATCTGTTTTGAAGCGTTCATTGTTACAAAGTTTTTTCGTACCTTTGTTTGATCAAAACCACCTTTTTCTATAAGAACCTCCTCGATAAAACTTGTCACTGTTCCTTTTGGTCCTACCCCGATCTTCACTCCTTCTTTACCTAGATCTTGAAGTGTTTTGATCTTGGAACTATTGACAACAACCCCATAGCCATCTTTATGTGTTCCTGCGATTATTTTGATAGGTACGCCGCCGTTTGCATAGGTATTGATCGCCGGTACAAGACACATATAGGCCACATCAAAATGCTCTTTTGCAAAAGCAGTCGCTACGCCGACGCCACTGACATACACTTTCACATCTTCTACATTGATACCGTTTTCCTGAAACAACTCTTTTGCTTCACCGTAATAATATGAGGTGGCATGACTGGTATACTCTACAGCAAATCGTAAATCTTTTTTTTCACCTTCATTTGCACTTACTGCCGCTACGATAAGAGCAACTCCCAAAATTATTTTTTTTATCATCCTATTCTCCTTCTAAAATTTGTAGGCTGCCTGCGTAAACATACCAAAGGCATTATCTGCCGTAATATATGGATCTGTTTCCGCCGCTTCTTCGATATAGTCACCGCTTTTGAAATACCCTAGCCCCAACTGAAACTGAAGATCTTTACTGTAACTGTGCACGGCAACGATGTCGATCTCATCACCGTATTTATCTGAACTCATGCTCGGAATGGTATAGCTTTTCCATTTATTGCTTGGTTCATCTGCATAGAATGCATGATATTCCAGTTTGATCTTCGTTTTCTCCCAAGGTTTTACCACAGCAAACACTTCATAATCTTTCAGATTGGACCAGCCCATAAGATTGAGTCTTCCATAGTATTTGTCGCTGGCACCGAAAACCGCATCGAAGGTTTCACGATCGCTTGTGTCAGGGTCATCTCCGCTTGCATAGGTATAACCAAGCCCCAGTTTGGTATGCATCGGTTTAAAGTGATATCCCGCATCCAGGTGGAACCCTGTACCATCTATATCCACACGGCTTCCATTCGTTTTTGTATGGTCACCGAAAGATTTCATATAGGTCATATTGTAAAAATATCCATACAGGTTTTCATCATAGACTCTCGCTCCAAGGTAGTAGCTTTTGAGTGCATGGTATTTCGGATTTTCCGTATCATTCTCCTTATAGGCAAAGATAGGTTCGATCGCACCTGTTTTACTCAATGCGTAGTGTCCGTACACCCCTCCCCCGTAATAACCGTGACGATGTCCAAGACTGAATTCATCCGGATCATGCAGCATCGTTCCCCCATAAAAAAGATCGAGGTAATTTTCTCCGTCTCTGATAGATATCTTTGCTGCATCCCAGACCCATTTTCCGGAGTTTTTCCACTCTCCCGGACCAAACACCCTCTTATCACCATATGCAATTTTCTGTCTACCTGTTTTGATCACAATATTCGACGTTGCATACTGAAGGTAGGTCTCATAGAGTTCAAAGTGGTCAACTTGTGTGTTATTGACCTGCATAAACTCCTTGTTGTACCACTCTTCATTGTCAAATCCCCAGCCTAGAGCCCTGGAATCCTGCATCGAGACTCTTGCCGTCCAGTGCTCATCAAACTTGTAGGTCATCCCCAGACGCAACCGTGTGAGAAGATAAGCATCTTCGCTTACACCGACCTTGGGATTGGTACCGAAATATTTTTCATTCATATTGTCAAAATATTCAAAACGAAGACGCAGTTCTCCGTCAAAACTCATATCTGCCCAAAGCAGAGTTTGAGATAAAAGCAGTGCTCCGGCCAATACTTTTTTAAATTTCATTATTTCCCCTCGCAACATATCTCCATTATATAAACTTATATATAGCGAGATGGCTAAAAATATTTATAAAAACGAAGCTTAACGCAATAATCCTTATATTTATAATTATATAACGTTATTTATCTTATTTTCTCTATCTGGTGCTTAAAATTGGGGCAAATGCTTTTGTACTCAGTGTCACGGTGTCTCCGATATGAAGAGAGGCAGCCTCTTCAGGACTGATCACTACTTCAACCAGTTGCTGACCGATAGAGACAATGGCTACGGTAATGATATCCACCTGCACAATATCAAGCAGCTCCCCTTCAAAGGAAAACTTTTGACTCCCACTCTTTTTTAGTAGGGTATCTTTAGGTGTACCATCCTGAATGATCTTACCATGATCAAGCACGATCACTCTCTTAGCAAGTCGATAGATCTCACTGGGGTCATGACTGACCATGATCGTTGTCGTACCGAAATTCTTATGCAGTGTAAGGATCTCATGCTGCAGCTTTGTCCGCATCGCAGGGTCCAGTGCGGAAAGCGGTTCATCCATCAGCAGAATCTTCGGGCGGTTCATCATCGCACGGCAAAGGCTGACACGCTGTTTCTGTCCTCCGCTCAGTGTGGCCGGAAGGCGGTCTTTCAGTTCATGCAGTCCCGTCATCTCCAAGAGCTCTTCAGCCAGCGTATGATCTTTCTCTACAAAGAGAAGATTTTGAAGCACGGTCATATTTGGAAAGAGGGCATAATCCTGAAAGACAAACCCTATCTTTCTCTTCTGAGGAGAGAGGGTAAACTTCTCATCCATCCATACCTCATCCCCTACATTCAAAGATCCCCGGGCCTTTTCCAGCCCTGCAATAATTCTAAGAAGCGTGGTTTTACCGCTTCCGCTTTGTCCTGCAAGTGCGATAAACTCCCCCGCTTGGATCTCAAGGTCGACACTTAGCTCCATCTCCCCCCTGCTCCCATAGAGGGTTTTAGTAATATCAATATCTATCATGAGAAACCACCCAGTTTTTTATTTTGTTTACGATTGAAAATATAGACACCCAGGAGCACGACAAAGCTTATGGTCACCATGATCGCACTGTAGATATGCGCCGATTTGTAGTCCATGATCTCCACCATCTCATAGATCGCGACCGATGCTACCTTGGTCTCTCCCGGGATACTTCCTCCCACCATCAAAACCACACCGAACTCACCGACAGTATGCGCAAAGGTGACGATGATCGCTGTCATCAGTGCCGGTTTGATATTGGGGAGTGCCACTTTAAGTACGGTCATCCATTTTCCCTGACCACAGATATAGGAGGCATCAAGCATATTTCTGTTCAATCCTTCAAATCCGCTCTGCATCGGTTGCACCATAAAGGGGAGGCTGTAGAAACAGCTGGCGATCACCAGTCCGGTGAAGTTGAACACCAGCTTGATCCCAAAAGTCTCTTCAAAGAATGCACCGACAGGAGAGTTGTATGAGAGTGCCCAGAGGATATAAAAGCCCAATACTGAGGGAGGCAGCACAATCGGCAATGCCGTGACCGCTTCGACAAAAGGTTTGATCTTTGATTTTGTTTGCGATAGATACCATGCCAACGGCAAAGCGATCACAAACAGGATCAAAGTGGTCAGCCCGGCAAGTTTGAAAGAGAGTAAAAACGGTTCAAATTCAATCCCGGTCAAAAGCTCTCTCATGAAACTACCTTTGAGACAGATAGCTCTGTCGCCTTGATCAACGCAGTAACCTCATCTTCTACTTTGAGCTCAAGCCTTTTACACGAACCTACCGTGATCAATGACTCTATACGGTTCCCTGAGATATCGAGAAGTATACGCGCCAGCAGTTCCCCGCTTTCTATCGCCGCCACTTTTGCCGAAAGCTGGTTGGAGTAGCTCAGCATTCCAGTGAGCTCTTTGCCTATCGCCACATTTGATGCATTGATATTGAGAATACACTCTGACCCGACAGAAAGCGTATCCTCCAACTCCAGACTTACCATCGTAAGCGTCTGTTCCCCGATAGAAAATGTAACGATATTGAGCCCGTCGTTAGACTGGATCGACTGTATGGTAGCCGTCAAATTACTCATGGTACCAGATATCCATAAGCTTGTAAAATCTCCTTTGCTTTGGCACTCAGCATAAAGGTATAGAATGCTGCCACTTCGTTACTCTTTTCTCCGTTTTTCAGTACAACGATCCCCTGATTGATCGGTGTATAGAGTTTCGTATCCACATCTGACCAGTTCACGCCCTCTTTATAATGCGCCATTTTCGGGCTGTAGAGTGACGATTTTGCGATAAAACCGATATCTGCCGCAGTAACTGCGTAAGAGACTGTTTGGGAGATAGATTCAGCAAAAACGAACTTCTTCTCTACATCCGCTAACACACCGCCGTTTTTCATCGCCTCTACAGCCGCCTTTCCGTAAGGAGCTGTCTTAGGATTTGCTATAGCAATTTTATTAATTGTAGCATCTTTTATGAGTGCAATACCTTTTGTGAAGTCCTGTGGTTTGCTGCTCAGGTATGCCAACGAGCCCTGTGCATAGACCAGTGGTCTGGTTACAGCGATACCATCCTTGTAAAGTGCCTCCGGGTATTTCATATTTGCCGCCATAAAAAGCTGGTAAGGCGCACCATTCTTGATCTGAGCCGTGAGTTTCCCGCTGCTTCCGAGGGTTACCTGCACTTTTGTCTCAGGATAGAGTGCATTGAACTCCTTCTTGAGATCATCAATCGCATAGCTGACATTGGCCGCTACGGCAATCTTGATCTCTCCTGCACTTAGACTCATCATTCCAAAAAACAAAGATAAAAGTATTTTTTTCATATATCACTCCTTTAGATATTATTTGGCGATCATCATATCGGTTGACTTGATGATCGCAACTGCTTTGTTACCGGGAACAACACCCAGTTCCTTGGCCGACTCATTGGTAATGATAGAGACGATAGCTTCACCTGTATCGGTCAGAAGTGTTACCTCCGTATTGACGATGCCTTTGATGACGTTATCGATCGTCCCTGCCAACTGGTTGCGCGCACTGATGCCGTCTACCTTTGTACTAGAGAGCATCACATGAGAAGCTTTGAACAACACTGTCACGGTATCTCCCTCCTGCATCGACATCTCTTTTGCACTTTCTGAAGTGATCACTGAGCTAAGCTGCGCTCCACGTGATGTCAAAAGTATAAGTTTCTCATTCACAATACCTTCAGCCATAGACACTACGGTCGCCTTAATTTTATTTCTTGCACTAATTTGCATCTCTTCCCCTTTGATATTTTATTAAAACAGATAATTAAACTCTACTCTTAATTCATTGTACGATGAGTCTGATTTCAATGATCCGTCACCTGCAACCGTATCTTTATCCCCATCGATATAGGCCAGACGGGTTTTCATATAGAACCCAGGCAAGCTATCGAACTCTTTGAGCAGATCCAGTGTCAGTACATTGCTGTCCGATTGTACACCCGGCTTATAATCGTCAAAGTCCTGTACCGCATAACGCATAAATGCTTTGAACCCGGATACCATCCCTGCTTTGTCAAAGTCATAGTCTGTCCTGACCATATAGGTTTTGGTATTGGCATACCAATTGTACTGTGCCATTGCCCTGGTGAAACCGCCCGTGGGGAATCCCCTCCATGGCGCGACCAGGTCACCCTCATCGGCAACTTTTGTATACCCCAGGCGAAGTTTCCATGCATTTTGTGCCAGATCGACTTTGGCACCGAAAAGCGAACTCTCAAGGCTCTCCGGATCATCATATCCAAAGGTCTTTGTCTTAAGGTTTGCCCCTCCAATCTCCCCCGCTCCGTTATCAAACTGCTTCATATAACGCAGTGCCGGAGTGATCTTCAAACCATCCATAGTAAAACTGTAATCCGCCTGTATCATCGCTGAAGATACCAGATCAGGGACTCCTGTATAGTTAAAAGTCACTAAAAGATTATCAATACTGCTATTCTTCGCTTCAATAGTCAGAAGCCTGTCATCGATCCCCTCTGCTTTGAGCTTGGAGAGTGTAAGCCCTTGATGCATCGCCGAATCATCGTTCTCCGTATATTTGGCATAGGGATCACTTGCATCATCACCATATGCCAAAAGATGATGGAACTTCGTGTGGTCTCTCAGCTTCTGATTTATAAGATAAGCCGCCTGTACATTGGTATCAGGCAGCGCTTTGCTGTAGAGTGCAACCCCTTCAAACGTATTGGGTATCATCTTTGTATCATTGCTTTTGGTCAGGAAACTTTCATAGATGACTCTTCCGGCCTGTAGATCAAACTGTGAATGCTTATACTCCAGATATGCCTGAGCCAATGTGCTCATGCCGTATTTTCCTTGTGTCAGCACATCATATCTGTTTAACACATCTTTCCCTGCTTTATAGATCGCGGCATCTTCATCATCCATATGCCAGGGATTCTGCGTCGTATAGAGACCGGCCGTGAAGCCAAGACCATGCAGGTAAGCACTCTTGTAGACTACGCTTCCTCCTGCACCAACCACATAGTGCGTCTCTCCTTTATCACTCCAGAAATGGTTAAAACGCAACCTTCCGTAAAATACACCTTTTGTCAGCATCTCACCTAAATTATCCGCTTGCACAGGTGTCTTTTGATAGACTACCTTCATATTGGACTTCAGGGTATGATTCATCTCCGGCGGGCTTGCATACAGAGCTAATGTGGCCAATGATGCTGCGAATATCGGTTTCATATAAGCTCCTTTTTATTCATTTTATATAACATACTGATTTCTATATTTTGAGAGGGGAAGTCTAACGTTATATAACTTAAAATATAACGTCAGGGGCAAAATTCCATCATTCAACACTGCCTGATATGATCCCTGCAGGACAGATGGATCAGATCCTCATCTCCTACTTATGCAATATCTATTCTTGATGCATTTCATCTCGTACACAGAGACGCTCTTTTAGTATCTGTAACTTTATTCTTAACTCCCTTTTACCCTCTTGACAAAGTAATCTAAAAGTGATATTATCCCGCCATATGGGGATGACTTGGTTTCGACTGGAGTAGTCGGGGCTATGTGCATGTCGGACTGGGCAATTCCGTTACGCGGCCCAACGCGAATAAACGCAAACAATACAGATTACCGTCCAGCTTACGCAGTAGCGTAAGTCATTAACCCCGCTAACGCGGAGGACTGCCTCGCTAGTGAGTGTCATCTTAGCTAGAGTTTGAGGTATCATATCTGATGACTATATCTGAGTGTTGCCTAGCACGCAGACGAACTTTCAGGCTGGTCTTGCATAGTTTTGGGTGTAGTACGAAGCAAGATGAGACCAAACAACACCGCCTAAGCATGTAGAGTCATGGTTCTATCTATTTTAGGACAGGAGTTCGATTCTCCTCATCTCCACCAAACTTCAAAACAGACCAATCCGTAAAAATATTTCAAAGTTTGTAATACATTATATAACTCTCTGCTTGTAGCTTATCAAGATAACAGCATTGTCACTCAACCGACCATTCTACTTACTGTAGAGATATTTACGTACGGTTAGTATAAATCACCTATACTTCTTCTTACATAGCAACCAAAAATATGTAAAATCAATTTCATGTTGATTTCTCCCTTTTAAACTTCCTTGCCTTATTTGGTTGCTATCCTAAAATCCCCTCTATTAAAAGTCTCTCTTTTTAGTAAAAAGTTTACTGATTGCCGCAGCTACGATAAACGACAGTGCGAGCATCCCGAAACCGCCGGTAAACATTCCAAATGATGACTCAATGGCACCAATAAACATAAACTTTATACCCAGATAAAACAGATACAAAGAGACGATTCCAAGCAGCAAAGCCAAGTACCTGGTTTTATTTCTTTTTATATGCGATCCAATAGCTTTTATCATACCTTATCCCATCTCCTTTATATTTCACTCATCAAAGGATTATAACACGCCACGCTTTATCTACCTCATCCGAAAATCTTTAAAATAGATCCAGACTATCACGCTCATCTTTATATATAAGTTTTACTACGCTTCTTTCATAGATCTCCTCCCCATACTATCTCTTCATCTTAATAGTTCTTCTGTTACAATGAAATCAAATATTGTGAATAAAAAAGTAAGCGGTAGACCTCACTGTACTTTTTAAAAGAGGAAGATTATGCACAGTTACATACCAAAGTTACTTCTCGCCATTTTTTCATTAATAACCTTCATTGGCTGTTCGGGGTCGGGCAGTGATACAGATACCGGCTCCGGCCAGGAAAATAATATCACGCTACAGATACCCGTAGAGAGCAGAGAAGGAGCCGCACACTTTCTTGCCCATGCAACGTTTGGTGCGAGAGAAGAGGACATTGACCGGCTTTACGAAATGGGCGGTTATATCGTATGGTTGAATGAACAGTTTCAAAAACCTCCTACCGGATACATTGAGTGGATCAGAAAACATCAGGGGATCAACCTCGGTTCAGAAGATGTGGCGGCAATACTTGGCGATGCATGGTACAGCATCGCCGTCAATGCAGAGGACCAACTGAGACAGAGAGTAGCCCTTGCCCTGAGTGAGATCATTGTGGTCTCAACGATTGGCGTGGAGAGCCCCTACTCGGTCGTGGATTTTTACGATCTTTTGTCCGAATATGCCTTTTCAAACTACAGGGATATTCTTTATCATACCGCCCTGCACCCCGCTATGGGGGTATACCTCAGTACATTGGGGAATATGAAAGAACATACCACTGAGGACGGCACGCTGGTACACGCTGATGAGAACTATGCCAGAGAGATCCTGCAGCTTTTCAGCATTGGGCTTGTACAGCTTGAACTCAATGGTGAACCAAAACTCCCTGATGGCCGACCCGTCCCTACCTATACCCAAAAAGATATAGAGGAGTTTGCAAAGGTCTATACGGGGTGGACAAGCGACAACGGTGGCTTCTATTACCTTGATGGCTATACCACGCTGGATTCACTCTCCAAACCGATGATCCCCTATGAGGAGAATCATGACAGAAGAGAAAAAGTTTTCTCCGATACCTTCAGCAATGCCTATGGAGAGCCCCAAAGCATACCTGCCGGACTTAGCGCAGAAGAGGACCTCAAGCATGCGATCGATATCATTATGAACCATCCCAATGTCGGTCCTTTTATAGGGAAACAGCTGATACAAAGGCTTGTGACCAGCAACCCCTCTCCGGCATATGTTGCCAGGGTAGCTTCCAAATTCAATGATAACGGATCAGGGGTAAAGGGAGATATGAAAGCGGTCATTACGGCAATCCTTACCGATGAAGAAGCATTATTGAAATTTAAAGATCAACGACCTGCACCGAATAGCTACGGAAAACTGAGAGAACAGCTGATACGTATTGCCTCGGTGATGAGAACTTTCCATGCAAAAGGTGATCCCTCCATAGGCAGTTATGCATTTTATGATTTTCAGGCTGCAGGCTCTCGCGGGCTTCATCTTCAGCCGCTCACTGCACCTTCGGTCTTCAACTATTTTCAACCTACATTCACCCCTTCTGGGAGCCTGCAATATAGTGGCCTGGTTGCGCCGGAGTTTAAGGTCCTGCCTCCTCTGAAGATGAGTGAATTTGGTACTGTTATGCTGAACGTTATAGGCTTGACAAATGACCTGCCTGATCAGATCAGGCTTGATCTCAGCCGGGAGAGAAGCCTGCTTGACATTCAAGGTCCCGAAGCCCTGGTCGAGCATCTGGATCTGCTCTTGATGTCCGGGCAGATGAGTGATGTTCTGAAAGATGAACTGACAGACTATGCTGCGACCCATCAAAGCGCGCATGATATCGTAGGGCAGGTGATCGTGCTGATCGTTCTCTCTGCCGAATATGCTATAGAGAGGTAAGCAATGAAAGGGAAAAAAATCAATAGACGTGACTTTCTCAAACTCCAGGCTTCACTTGCATTAAGCTCCTCCTCCCTGCTCTCTATACTTGGTGCATTCTCGCCCCTAAAGGCAGAAGAACCTACAGACTACAAGGCCCTGGTCTGCATCTTTTTAGAAGGGGGGAATGATGCCTTCAATATGGTTGTTCCGACCTCTGCTGCCGCCTACAGTGAGTATGCAAAAATCAGAGGTGACCTGAGTGTCCCCATGGAGGCGCTCCTACCCTTGAAGGAGAGCGGATATGGTCTCTTTAATATGCCTGCACTACAGGAGATGTTCAACAGTGACAAACTGGCACTTGTTGCCAATGTAGGGACACTTGACAGACCCATCACCAAACAGGAGTTTACCTCAGGTGTCTACAACCCGCCTCAGCTCTTCTCACATATCGATCAGCAAAAACAGTGGATGACCGCAAACTCAAATGTCATAGAAGATTCAGGCTGGGCGGCCAGGGCGGCCTATATCCTTTCAAACAACAACGACTTTACCAATATCAGCGTAGACGGCAGCAATTTTATGCAGTTAGGCGGAGAGATGGCCCCCCTCGAGATCACTGGGACCATCAACCCGTTCAAAAATTACGGATACAGTGATCCGGACTCTGCACTTGCGTTTGACGAGATACTGCATCAGATCATTCAACGGGAAACAGAGAGTGAGCATATGCTGGTCAGGGCCTATGCTGAAAATCGAGTAAAAAATATCGACTATCGTACAAGTGTCAGTGAAGCACTTGAGGCTGCGCCGGACCTTCATTTCACCAGTACCCTCGAGAATGAACCGGGAGTACCCCTGGCCAAACAACTGGAGATGATCGCAAGACTCATCTCAGTACATGCACAGCTCCCCAATGCTCCCAAACGTCAGATCTTCTTTGCGAGGCTGCACGGATTTGACCACCATGCACTGCAGATGCGGGACCATCCGCTCAAACTGAGCTACCTCGACAATGCCATGCAGGAGTTTCAAAATGCCATGGAGCATATGCAGCTCTCTGAGCAGGTGACTACCTTTACCGCTTCGGATTTCGGAAGATCCCTCGTGCCCAATGGCAACGGGACAGACCATGGATGGGGGGGCCATGCCCTGGTCATGGGAGGTGCCGTCAAGGGAGGAGAGATCTATGGCGATATCCCGGAACTCAAATCACTCTCCGGCGGCTATAGCAGCGAATACATCACAGAGAGCGGACGCGTGATCCCTACGACCTCCGTAGAGCAATACCTAGCGACGCTCGCTGCATGGTTCGGCTCCTACAGCAGTACGCAGCTTGAAACTATATTCCCGAACTTGAACAGTTTCGATAAACAGACTTTGGGATTCATTTGAAACACCCCATGGCGCGGGGGAGAGGAATACCATTTCTTTATAGAGGTTTAATAGTTTTCATGTCATCATAGTGACAGGAGATCATAGTTTCCTCATACAAATGACAAGGAGTTCATTATGAAAAAAACAAGTTTATCCATCATGGCCTGTGTGGCACTGAGTACATTTTCATTCGCAGGTGGGGATATCGAACCGGTAGTTGCACCGGTGGAAGAGGTAGTGGCACCGGCACCTGATGGGAGTGGTCCCTATATCGGTGCGGGGGTTTCATTTTTTACATTTGAAAATAAATATAGCGGAAGTGCGCCGGGTGATCTCGAACCCATTTGGATAACCAATGAAGCGAGTTGGACGGGCGGAACTATCCTGGCCGGGTATCAGTTCAACCCCTATATTGCTGTTGAGGGGCGCTATAGTATGAGTTTTACTGATGCATCGTGGGAAGTTGACGGAAGTGATGCCGGTGATTCGAATGATGACTTTTCAAATCTTGCGATCTATCTTAAACCGATGTATCCGGTAGGAGATCTCACACTCTACGGACTGCTCGGTTACGGTCAGACAACGATTGATTGGGATGGCGGTTATGAAAGTAGTGACAGCGACTTCCAATGGGGTATCGGTGCAGGCTATAAGATCACTGAATCACTGAGTCTTTTTGTGGACTATACCGTCATGTTTGACGATGATGAGTTCGATCCTCCTTCAGAAGGAGATATGGTCATGGTAGTGGGTCAAAGTAAAGACTATAAGGCAGATGCCATCACACTCGGAATCACCTACAACTTCTAATCAGTTTTCTCAGGCACCCGCCTGGGAATATCCCGTCTCTCTTAGATAGCTATAAATCTATTCTTCTTTAAGTTTTATATAAGCAATATTTATTTTCAGTTAAGTTACATCATCTTATAATGAGAAATAATATCACAAGGAGTTATTATGAAAAAGTTAACATGTTCTATAGCAGCGGCATTGGCATTGAGTACATTTGCAGTAGCAGGTGGGGATATCGAACCGGCAGTAGCTCCGGTAGAAGAGGTGATGGCACCGGCTCCCGATGAAAGCGGGTTCTATATCGGTGGGGCATACAGTGCGGCAAGCAGTGAAACAGATTATTATCGTACATACGGTCAGGATGAATACGATAATTGGGAAGAGTTCGGTTCCGCCGACATGGATAGCAGCGGTTATATGTTGTTAGCAGGATACCAGTATAACAAATATATCTCCATTGAAGGTAGATACTGGGGATCCAACTATGAGTATAGTGAAGAGTATACCAATTACTATAATGGTCGAGAAAATTATGATGGCAGTTGGAGTACAAATGATGGAGAATTCAGTGCATGGGGTATCTATCTGAAACCGATGTATCCTATCGGTGAAAAGTTCACGGTATATGGATTGCTGGGATATGGTAATGCGGAGATCGATATGGAAGCATTCGGTGATGAAAAACTGTTGGATGAAAGCGGATTCCAATGGGGGCTTGGTGCTTCCTATGCACTCAGTGACAACATCTCCTTCTTTGTGGATTATGTACAGTTAGCAAGTGATGCAGACGGTTATTATGATTATAATGCCGGTCAGATACAGCCTTATTATGACTACAATTATGTGGAATGGGAAACTTCCCTTTATACGATCAATGTAGGTATAACCTATAAATTTTAACTTGTCTCTGCCGGGTTTCAAATCCCGGTAGATGATGTGTCTATTCAGTTAGTTTCTTCTAATTATTTCGTTTACCTTTCCAGCCTTGACTTTAAATAGAAAGAGTTTTTATTTCCGAAGAAGATCATAGCTTCCAGATCAAATATACTGCATGACCTGACAACATCCCGGAAGATCATCTATTTCATTCTATCGATGCTTTGCAATGATAAACAGGATACCATGCATACCACTGCTTTCCTTTTATGGCATGAGATTCATAGAAAAAGTCTGACTGCTTAAGCGCCCCCTCCCATTGTGATCGTGTAGGGATAGTGTTGATACCCTGAAAGAAGTAACGGTGGATAATCTCATATTCTCTCTTTGAGAGGAGTCCCTCTTGGTGATCCGATTCAATGCATGCAAAAACTTTTTTATTATCCAACAGGGCACTCTTTTGATCATATGCCTGATTGACGTACCCCTGCAGGCGCATACTTAAACCAAACTCTGCCTCATCGATCTTACCGCTTCTAAATGCTTGAAGCAGTGTTGATCTACTCCACTGGTTATCGGATACAACCTCTTCCGGCATAAGGCATTGTCGGGTAATAAAACTTCCCCCATTATCCAACATGAGACGAATGGAATGAAGCAGAGGCATATAATTCTCTAAAGGATGAATATTTCCGAAAATGCCGTCCCCGACAATGAAACCGGGCTTTTTATCCAAAAATGCTTCCAGATCATTCCAGTCTCCATGAATGATCTGCTCTTTAGATCTGAAGGCCGGATCCAGCCAGTCCTTATAGGTCTCTATAGAGGCGGCACTGCAATCGATCGAAACCAGGAGATCACAATGCTGTACGGCAATATTTCTTAATTCGGGTGTCATCCCCATAACGACACCTATCTCACATCTCTTTGGAAGATAGCGGGCATACTGTTTGATCTCCGCTTCATTGGGAGAACCTGCCGGATACCTCTGATGCCTACTCCCATCCTCTACCCTTGAGTCTACGACTTTTTGTGTCCAATCCATGCCTCTTCCTGTCTAGTCAATATTTTCATCGTTTAATCTTTTGCGAATCATTTCAACCAAGCCATGACGGATCAACTCCAGATGTTTGTTGAAAATCTCTTTTTCTGCTTTTAGAAAAATCGTCATGCTTGCATTAATCTCAAAAATCAATAGATTCATATCCTTGTCAATATAACAGTCAATCCCAAAATAATCCAACTGCAACCGTTTATAAATTTCTGAAATGATCGGTTGGATCTTCGGCTTTATTTCCGATCCAAAACTACTGGCTGCAATTTTCTGCAAGGCTTCAGGATGTGCGATCTGATTGCGATGATGTACCATCCACTCCTCACTGACCTTGAGGTGTCTGAGATAGACTTCACCGTCAATCACAATCAACCGATACTTCTTATACAACCCCTCTTCCCGGTACTCTACGAACTGCGTCAGATAATACTCCCTTCCATCCAGAGGAAAAGCGTAGAACTGCTCTGATTCATCCTCTACCCTGATCGTGCTGATACCGCCATGATCTCCCGCCTGTCTGAAAATCACAGGATACTCAAACCCCTCCTCCTTGATGATCCGGTGAATCTCTTCCGAGGATTTGGGTGCGATCCTGACCGTTTTGGGGACCTGAAGCTTTTCTATACCATCAAGCGATAGGTAGATCTGATCTCTGCTTGTTCTCACTACATGGGAAGGAGTATTAAAAAACGGTACCTCCGATGAGATAGCTTGATAAAACTGATCCGCCTTCTGAAGTGTTATCTTATGCGTATCGGGATCGGAAATTTCATTGAATACCCCATGAATCATCTGTCGGGGAAGCTCCTGGTCACTTCTCGTATCCAAAATCATTTTTATTGTTTGAAACTGATCGTTTGCGATATATTGGCTGATATTTGCACTTCCCCTATTGCGCCACTGTATATTGCCTTGTTCATCTATTTGTGCAATCCTTACCTTGCGGTCATCTGCCAATCCGCTGATAAATAAAACATTCTTTTTCAACATTCTCTTTCCCTTCTATTGCCCGATCGGTTCTCGATTGTACTCATATCTATTTGAAATACTTTCAAGAATATCGCCTGTTGCCAAAAAGCTCTGCTTCATT
Organism: Sulfurovum sp. MH2-6; assembly: GCF_058374785.1. NCBI lineage: Bacteria > Pseudomonadati > Campylobacterota > Epsilonproteobacteria > Campylobacterales > Sulfurovaceae > Sulfurovum > Sulfurovum sp. MH2-6. The sequence continues at coordinate 312,063 of NZ_CM178170.1, read as the reverse complement.
GTTGCCGCATAAGAGAGATTCTTATGCAGCATCTCCTCCAATTGCTCAACAGTTTGACTGTCTGCTATAGTATTTTTGACGGCTTTCAGTACTTTTAACCCCTGCTCCTTGATCCGCGCATCTTCAAATCCTTTCATCGCTGAAAGCTTGAGCATTTCAGGATCCTGTTTTTCTGCTCTATGATCAAGTGTTTCATCCAAAAGCAACCCTTTTATCAGCATGATAAGCGCCTTTAAGAGCCTGGCATCTCCACAGGCATCGTAACCCCTGAATTCAATCACGTAGTTCCCTTTTCTATTTTGTAATTGTGCTGCCTTTCTTGCCTTATTTGCTTTTTTATAGGTTCGATAGGATAATCCATCAAATAGCTTTCCCTCATAGAAAGGAGATGAAAAACTAAAAGGGATGATAAAAGGCGTGTAGTAGTTAAGCTTATAAATCAGATCCATCATCTGCTCTTCTGTATAGCCTTTTATCGACACATTCACATGAAGCCCGTGCCACAATAATGCATTGACCGCTATCTTCAACTCTTCCGGTGTACGTAGATCAACTTCTGTCTGATTTAAGGGGTGATCAAATATAACACTGTTTTTAAAAGGGTGTAAACTGGTGAGCAACGGAGAAAAACCAAAGCCTTTTGCTATCTTCATAAGTACGCGGTAAGAAGTCGTGAATTCACTCACCAGCGCATCAATATCTCTATGAGGCAATGTTCTGATTTCCAGGCCTTTGGGAGTAGTCTCAAGAAGTTTTCCCTCTCTATCATACCGTTCAAACCCTTCTACATAACATCGTTTCGGTTTTCTCTCCAATGACTTACAATCAAAAAACTTATCATCATTTTCGAAATAAGGGAATGCATCTACGATCTGTTGAAACACCGGAAACTTCGCTGTTTCAAAATCCAGATAGGTCCCATTCTTATCCTTAAAGACAAATTCATGTTCAATACCGATTTGCACCATAGCTATTTTCCTTTATCTCTTAACATCTCAACCAAAGCTGAACGTATCATTTCTATATGCTTTGAAAAAAGCGTCTTTTTGCTTTTGGTAAAAACATTCATATTGGCATTGATTTCAAAAATCAGCAGATTCATATTCTCATCGATATTGCAGTCAATACCAAAATAATCAAGCTTTAAACGATGATATATTTCTGTAATAATGGGTTGGATCCTGGGTTTTATCTCTTTTGTAAAACGATTGGCAATAGCTTTTTTATACTTTTGACTCTCTTCCTTATCTAACTGACTTCCTGCATGCACCATCCATTCTCTGCTGAAAATTGCATGTCTGATATAAACCTCACCATCAACAACAACCAGACGGTATTTTCCATAAATTCCCTCTTGATCCGTATAATCTACAAACTGTGTGAGGTAATAATCCCTTCCATCCAGGGCAAACGGAGAAAATACTTCTCTGTCATTATCGACTCTTATCGTACTGATACCTCCATGGTCACCTGCCTGCCTGAAGATAACAGGATATTCAAACTTCTCATTTTTGATCACCTCATAGATATCCGAAGGTGACCTTGGCTGTATCTTTACTGTCTTGGGGACACGGAGTTTATCTATCCCCTGGAGCATTCTATAGATATTGTCCCGGGTTGTCTGCATCACCAGGGAGGGAGGGTTAAAAAAGGGGAGATGCTTGGAAACCGCTTGATAGAAATCCTCCGTTTTCTGCAGTGAGATCTTATGGGTATCAGGATCAGATATCTGGTTAAAGACCCCATGAATCATCTGTCGAGGAATTTTTTGATCTTTTCTCGTATCCATAATGATGCTCGACCTGCTGAAATAATCGTTTTTTAAAAAATTGATTAAATTGGCACTACCGCTTCCACTCCATTTAATGTTTCCGTTTTTGTGAATTTGATCAATTTTAAGTGCACCATCATCAGGGATACCATTGATAAATAAAATATGTTTTTTTGCCATGCACTTCCCTTCCAAACAATGTTTAACCCTCTAAAAGAAAGATTAAACTAACTAAATATGATGAATACATTATACTCACAAAAAGATGAAAAGTCTCCTTAGCGTAAACGTGCCAAACAGCGGGAAACACATCATCAACTTAATGAATTTACAAAGTTATTTTAAGTACCATAAGTAAATGTTGAGTGAAAAGGAGAAAAGATGATTTTGAAAAAATTAGAAGATGGGGTAGTCGTTTCAGCAGTAGAGATCATCTCTTTTGATGTGAAGACAGAAGACCGGAAGGCAACAATCAAAGTGGTGCTGGATGATGCGCAAAACAGTGAAGTCACCTATCATCAGGAAGCGGGAGACAAACATATCTTTCAAATTGTGGATGAAAATAATGATCTCATTAGAGTCATCCACCAATAAGCGGTTCGGAGAGACAGATTACTCTATCAGTTCCCTTGGTATATCAGAGGAGAGTGCCGTCGTGATCTCATAAGAGATCGTCCCAAAGTGTTGTGCTGCTTTTTGTGCATCATCCATAATGCATAGTGACTCTTTTTCACTCTCAAAACTTATCAGGTCCATGGATACCCGGCCAAGTACTTCCAAGCCTTCACTCGTCCGGTAAGCTGCCTTGTCACTGGCTCTCAGCCATCCGTCACCATAGCCGATATTATAGGTGGAAACCACCATGTCTCTTGGAGCGGTATAGCTGCCGCCGTACCCTACTCTCTGGCCTGCTTTGAGCACTCTTGTGGCAACTTTTTTTGCATAAAGTCTCAGCACCGGCTTGAGATCTGTCCTGTCAAACCCCTCAGGAAGTTCATCATATCCGTAGGCGGCGATACCCACACGTACCATATCATCATCAAAACTTCTTGTACGCAGGATCGCTGCAGAGTTATGCGAGTGAAACCGTACACTCTCAAAACCGCGTGCTTTAACGCTCTGCTTCACCAGTCCAAAGTACTTCTTCTGCCAAAAGTAGTCTGATCCGAGTTCATCTGCAGACTTGAAATGGGTCATCACACCCACCAGGTTCAAACCCTTTTCCGTGATTATGTCCAGCGCTTCATCCAGTTCGCTGAGAGCAACACCATTACGGTGCATACCGGTATCGACTTTAAGCTCTATACGGCATCCTTTCTCTATACCGGATAACTGTTCGATACTGTTGATCGCAAAACTGCAGACCTCATCCACCCTGCTCTCTCCGGCGAGTACGACGACACTCTCAAAGAACTCTTTGACCTCTTTAGCTTCCGTGTAATCACGAACCACAGCATGTTTGATACCGTACTCACTGGCCAGTGTAGCTATCAATTTGAGACCGTGTCCATAGGCATTGTCTTTCAGTACAATGGCTATTTTCTCTTTAGAGCCGGTTTTTAGCGTGATTTGGTTAAGATTATGATAAAAATTTTGTCTACTGATCGTTATATATGCCATGAAGGAATTATACCCCAAATAGACAAAAATCACCCCTAAATAAAGGTAAAAAATGGATTGGATGACAATTCTCAAAATTATCGGTTTTATCTTAACCGCAGTGGTCCTTTTTGCGCTTGTCAAAGAGTTAAAAAAAACGATCAAAGATGCCAACAACGGAAAACAAAATGAAAGGTGCGATCTAGACTGATGAAACATATGGTTGCAGAGTGGGAAAGACAAAAGCTTGTACTCCTGTCGTTCCCCCATAAAGGAACAGACTGGTATGATCCAGAAAATGAAAAGAGTTTAAACGAGGCGCTCAGCCCGTTTATCCGTATCGCACAGGCCATTGCCTACGCACAGCCTGTATACATTATCTGTCAAGACAAGCAGGAGATATCCGATATGTTCTGCTCGACACGCAACATGACATTTATCGAGATACCGACAAATGATACCTGGATACGCGACTACGGATATCTCTCCATCAGAGAAGAGGATGAGCTCAAACTGCTCGACTTCACTTTTGACGGATGGGGAGGAAAGTTTGAAGCATCGCTTGACAACAGTGTCAACAAAGTACTTCACAAGATGGGTTATATGGGCACTACACCGCTTGAGACGATCGCCTTTGTTCTTGAGGGCGGTTCACTCGAGAGTGATGGAGAGGGGACGATCCTTACTACCTCTGAATGCCTCTGCAACCCAAACAGAAACGGCGGGTTAAGTAAAGAAGAGGTGGAAGCAAAACTTCAGGAGACCCTCGGTGCTTCAAGAGTCTTGTGGCTTGACCATGGGTATCTCTCGGGAGATGATACCGACTCTCACATCGATACACTTGCACGTTTTGTCAAGCGTGATACGATCATGTATGTCAAGTGTGAGGATCAGAGTGATGAACACTATGATGCACTCAAAAAGATGGAAGAACAACTGCAGAGATTTACAATGGTTGACGGAAAACCTTACAACCTGGTAGCGCTTCCGATGTCTGACGCGATTTATGATGAAGAGGGGCGTCGTTTACCGGCTACCTATGCAAACTTTCTGATCACAAACGAGGCACTCATCTACCCGACATACGGTACACCGCAGGATAAAATTGCCCATGAGGTATTTGCAGCAGAGTTTCCGGACAAAGAGATCATTCCGATCAATTGTCTCAAATTGATAGAACAGGGAGGCAGCCTTCACTGTTCTACGATGCAGGTGGCCTACTAAGGCTACAGACTGCGCCCGAAGTTCTGAGCCCAGTAGGTCTGGTACTGATCCGTTGAAGGATAGTAAGCCATACCTACCTCTGTAAAGTGCTCACTCATAAGATTTTTACAGTGTTCATCACTGCGAAGCCATGCATCCATTGCTGCTTGTGTCGTTTTTTGCCCTGCAGCAATATTTTCACCGATGGCACGCCATCTATAGTCAGAGTAATGCATACGCTCTCTCAAATTACTCCCGCGTCCTAGCCTCATATCAACAGCTGCCCTATCGTTTCTGGTACCTGATCCATCATGGCTGAAGTGGCTGCTCTTGGCCATATCATAGCTGTGTTCATACGCAGCCTCATAGAGCCTGTCACTCCAGACCAGCGGTTGTACCGGTCCCATGCGACCATACCTACCGCAAGACCTTCTCTCTGAACGGACTTTATTGATCCGGGCGAGGAACTCTTTTTGCTCTGATTTGGTGATAAAAGAGGGGGAAGCGTGCGCTCGTTTTTTCTTCATACTGTTCGTCTGCGAAAGATAACTCTTTTCACTCTTCACGATACTGGTATGTGCAACCTTACTCGAACCACATCCCGTAAAGATAAATAGTGTAGCTGACAACAGTGCAGCAATAGCGGTACTCTTCATATACTTTTCCTTTGAAGATAAAAAATAATGAGGAAAAGCAAAAGTTACATGCAGCTAAGAATGTGCAACCTGGCTATCTTAATCCTTAAGACCCATTGGCTTTCCGTCCATATCTCACGATATGTTTGGCTTTTAACATTTCCTTGCTATAACTATATAAAAATACGGTTTAATAAAAAATAAAATTATGCTAAAATTTCTACCATGAAAACAGCACTTATCCAACAGAAATTTTATGGCAATAAAACCGAAACCATCAACGCTACTGCCTCGAAGATAGAAGAGGCTGCAAAAAATGGAGCAGAACTGATAGTGCTGCAGGAACTTCACCAGAATGAGTATTTCTGCCAAAGTGAAGATACCAAATTTTTTGACTATGCTGCCCACTTTGAACAGGATATCGCTTTCTGGTCTGAGATTGCAAAAAGGAATCGTGTCGTACTTGTCACCTCACTGTTTGAAAAGCGTACCGCAGGTCTCTATCACAACACGGCCGTGGTCTTTGAAAAAGATGGTACTGTTGCGGGGAAATACCGCAAGATGCATATCCCTGATGACCCGGGCTTTTATGAAAAGTTCTACTTTACACCCGGAGACCTCGGGTTTGAACCCATCGATACATCCGTAGGCAGGCTGGGAGTGCTCATCTGCTGGGACCAGTGGTACCCGGAAGCTGCAAGAGCCATGACGCTTCGCGGTGCTGAAGTGCTTATCTATCCGACAGCTATCGGATGGTTCGATGCGGACAGTAGCGAGGAGAAGGCACGGCAGGTAGAGAGCTGGATCACGATCCAGCGTTCTCATGCTATTGCCAACGGTATTCCGGTTCTTTCGTGCAACCGTGTAGGGTTTGAAGCTGACAGTTCCGGCGTGATGGACGGCATACGTTTCTGGGGCCACTCTTTTATCGCCGGAGCTCAGGGAGAGATACTGGCACAGGCAGGAAGCGAAGATGAAGAGATACTCTACGCGGATATCGACCATACCCGTACCAAAGAAGTACGGGATATATGGCCGTTCCTGCGTGACAGACGTATCGAATCTTACCACTGCCTGCTCAGACGTTACTGCGACGAGTAATTATCTGGGTTTTGGGAGGTGCCCTTTATGATAATTTGATACAATATCCCAAATTTTACACTCGGAGAGATAAGATGTATGATGTAACCCCTGTTGAGAAAGGTGCACCTGTACACTTTAAAATGCCTGATCCGGCATTTTACGAAGCATTGGGATATGAAGGTATGAAAGACCTGATGTACCGTTTTTATGATGAGATCTATGAGAGTTCTATCGCCAACTTCTTTCCTCAGGATGAAGAGGAGTTTGAAAAGGTCAAAGAGAGAAATGCACGCTTTTTTATCCAGCTCTGTGGCGGACCGAACGTGCATATAGAATCAGAGGGGAAAGACCTCAACGAATATATGATTCGCCTGCATGATGAGTTTTCCATCTATGAAAAAAGCCGCTATGAGTGGCTTGGATGCATGGAGACAGTACTGCGTGAAACGGATATCCCCCAAGAGCTCAAAGAGAACTTCTGGAAATACCTTGAAGCCTTTTCCAAACTGACGGTCAACAGCTTCACAGACGGCAGCCATTTTTATGCTGCCTATACACAGGCCGTCCAGGACAACTAAGCAGGTAGCAGATGAGGAGCGTAAAGCAAACGTGAACTGCTTCACGTTTGTAGCTTTGGAACCGGAACGGTCGTAGCGAAGTGAAGCCGTGTAGGCACAGGTAGCAGGTAGCAGGTAGCAGGTAGCAGGTAGCAGGTAGCAGGTAGCAGGTAGCAGGTAGCAGGTAGCAGGTAGCAGGTAGCAGGTAGCAATTTTTCATAGACTACTTGAACAAAACCTTAAAATAAAAGCATTTTAAAAAAATGCTTACCAAACTTACTCCTTACTACCTACTCCCTGCTCCCTACTTTTTATTTTCAAACCACCACATAAATGCAAACATAAGCCCGGGAGTTTTTGCGACTGCTTCATCAAATATAAATGACTTCGCCTCTGCTGTCGGCAGATAGAGAACTTCGATCTGTTCATCATCCACGCCTCCCCCTTCAGAGACCTTCATACTCTCATCAACTTCTGTATAGTAGAGCATCTGTTTACTCCCTGCAAACCCTACTGAAGTATAAAAAGAGGTGATCTTTTCCAACCGGTCTACAGATACCCGGTAACCGCACTCCTCTTCTATCTCCTCGGCTGCGATATGCATCAATGAGAGATTTTTATCTACGATGCCTGCACAGAGTTCGATCGTGAGTCCTTCGTTATTATTGAGATAGACTGCCGGTCTGAACTGCTTCACCAAGACAAAGGCATCCTTTGTTTTATGGTAGATCAGTATCGCGACACTGTCATGTGCCTCTACAATCTCCCAACTTTTTGCCATACCGTTTTGCTGATAGGTAGCTAAAGAGGTAGTGATGAACTTTGGATCTTCAAGGGGGTTTAGCCGGAAAGACTTGATCTCATTTTCCATCGTTATCCACCGATCCTCATATTTTGTCTGTCGGGTGCACTCCAGATATAAGAACTGCTGTTTGTATCGATCAGGTTGACCAGCTTCTCCTTACGTAGTTTGGCATCTTTGATCACGATCTTATTAAACTTCTTCTTGTTTAAAGAGGCCCGCTTGAGATGCTTCATAGGATCTACCCATCTTCCGCTCTTCTTAAGTCCAAAATGCAAATGCGGTCCCGTACTTCTACCGGTATTCCCTACATAGCCGATGATCTGCCCCTTTTTGACCTGTTGTCCTCTGCGTACATGGATACGACTCTGGTGTGCGTAGAGTGATTCATAACCTCTCGGGTGTCTGATCTTCACCACTTTACCGTATCCTCCCATCCATCCGGCATACGTTACCTTCCCGTCATAGACTGCCAACAGCGGGGTCCCGCGTCTTGCCCCAAAATCTGTTCCGTGGTGCGGACGATAGCGCTTCAGGATCGGATGCCATCTTCGGTAGGTAAACCTAGAGGTAATACGTATATGCCTGAGCGGCATACCGAGTCTTTTGGATCGATCCCTGAAAGGCACCAGGTGTATAAAATCTCCCTCTTTGGTAAAACTGGTACGGTTCGCTCCTTCAAGATGCCCGTCTCCGTCTTCATCCGCATAGATAAATTTCGTTTTACCCCTTGTGGTAAGCTTTACTACCTCTATATCCGGCATATCATACACTTCCCCCAGTCTGGTACGCTGCTTATAGTTAAACGCTAGCTGATCGCCTTTTGCCAAAGATCTTGTATCGATCGTATTTTTGAGCACCTGCCCTACTCTTTTGGCTACTTTTGGTTGATTGATCGTTTTAAGCGTATCGGTGTAAGGATTAGAATTGATCTCAACTTTTGCAAAATATTCACTCTCTTCATAGACTATCGGGATGATATCAAACCCATATTCATCGCTCTTGCCGTTTTTGTAAAGATGGATCTGCATCTCTTGGTTGATAGGTATCAGAGCCTGTATCAGCGTATTGTCTGCATCGATCAACTCGTAATACTCAGCATTACTCTGTATCTCTGTGAGGAATTTTTGGTCTTCCTTCGAGATTTGGTTCAAAAGGTTATTTGAAATATTATGTTCTTCCAAGTAGTTTGAAAAAGTCTGCCCTCTTTCCCAACTCTGCTGCGTCACTTTTGCTCCAAACAAAGAGGTCACTGCAAAAAGTATCATTACAATACTTTTAAAGAGTGACATTTGGCGCCTCAATGTGGTTCATTCTATTTCTTCTCATACTTTCTAAGCCTCCATTTATTCGGCATTATTATAACTGAAATTAGTTAAGGTCACTACGCATTGATTATGGAACTTTTACTCATTTATCTGTATAATCAAACTAATATTATCCACAAAAGGATCGCTATGCGTAAGTTCGCTCTTGTTACTCTGTTTTCTATACCGCTTTTTGCCAGTTTTTTCCCTTCTACCCTTCATACCACAGTAGAGAAGGTTGATCAGAAAGAGCTCAAGTTGAGCAAAGCTTTCCCACTCAATGGAATGAGCGGTGTCGTCATACACAGTTATGGGAAAAATGCCCAGGCTATTACAAGCTATGTCATTCAGACAAACCAAAACGGTTCTGCAAAATCACTCTCTCATAGTGTCATTGATCATGAACAACTGCCGACGATTAAAACACCGGTAAAAAGAGGAGATAAGGTGATAGGCGGATACATGTACCAAAATGTACTGCTCTTGGCACCTGATGCAGAGACCTATACAAAGATCACAAAAGAGTATCATAAGAACTGGATACATCCGGATCTTTATGCCCTTTTCCTCTCAACGGAAGGAGAGACGATACCAAGTAAAAAGAATCTTGCAGAATTTGCAAAAGCCTACCAGGTCGGACTTGTAGTTATCGTACGTAACGGTACAGCAGTACTGCTCGATCCTGTATCCCAAAAGATCATCAACCAAAAAAAGTTAGACAATTTACCTAAAAAAGGGCAATTCCCTTTCTTTTCACGCCTTGACAAGATAGAATCCGGTTGGTTTAACAGTGACGATAACAAAAAAGACTACTATAAAATGATGGATCAGCTCTAGAAGTAAAGAGATAGCCGCTCAGCGGTACACTATATGACTATTAAATCGTTTGATAGACTTAAAAAGGAGTTTTATGCTGGACGCAAAACATATCAAAACTTTTGAACAGATGCTAGGCAAAGAGAATGTCTACTCTGACAAAGCACACCTTATCGCGTATTCGTACGATGCCACACGTACGCGTTTTGAACCTGATGCAGTGGTATTCCCCCGCAATGAAGAGGATGTCAGCGATATCCTGGCTTACTGTAATGAACACGGGATCGTGATCACTCCGCGCGGTGCGGGTTCAGGATTTACCGGTGGGGCACTTCCGACAAACGGCGGGATCACCTTGGCTATGGAAAAACATATGAACAAGATCCTAGAGATCGATATGGAAAATATGGTTGCCGTTGTACAGCCGGGTGTGGTCAACATGGATCTTCAAAAAGCGGCTGAAGAGGTGGGACTCTTCTATCCGCCTGATCCTGCCAGCGAAGCCTACTCGACACTCGGTGGAAATGTAAGTGAAAATGCCGGCGGTATGCGTGCAGCCAAATACGGGATCACAAAAGACTATGTGATGGCACTACGTGCGGTACGTCCGAATGGAGATGTCATTCGGGCAGGGAAGCGTACGATCAAAGACGTGGCAGGGTACAACATCGCGGGTATCTTGATCGCCAGTGAAGGAACGTTGGCTGTCATCACAGAGATCACACTCAAGCTGATTCCTAAACCGAAATACACCAAAGCCTATATGGGTATCTTCCCTTCTGTCGAAGATGCAATGAACGCCGTATTCAAGTCACTGGCTGCAGGTGCAAACCCCGTAGCAATGGAGTTTATGGATGACCTGGTCGTACAGGCACTCAAAGAGAAACTCGGTATTGAATTGCCTGAAGATGCAGGCGGGCTGCTTATCGGTGATGTCGACGGGAACGTACCTGAAGAGGTAGCGTTTCAGCTGGCTACCCTTGAAAAATCCTTTAAAGAGAACGGTGCGCAGGATTTCATCGTGGCACATACTGCCGAGGAGAGAGACGAACTTTGGGTTGCCAGACGTAATGCTTCCCCTGTGATCACTATCTACGGCAACAAAAAACTGAATGAAGATATCTCTGTGCCGAGAAGTATGCTGCCCGAAGCCTTGAAACGTATCTATGAGATCGGTCATAAATACGGCTTCAAGGTCCCCTGTTTCGGTCATGCAGGAGACGGAAATATCCATGTCAACGTCATGGTAGAGGACGGAAATGATCCCAAACAGCTTGAAGAGGGGCATCACTGTATCCAGGAGATCTTCGAGTTGGTCGTAGAGATGGGCGGTACCCTCAGTGGTGAACACGGTATCGGTACAGCCAAAGCACCGTTTATGAATATCGCCTTCAATGAAGAGGAGATACAGCTCTTTAAAGATCTCAAAAATGCATTTGATCCGAACAATATCCTCAACCCGGGGAAAATGGCACTGCCGAATTAAAAAGGCGTTTGCCTTTTTAAAATGAAGAGTGAAGAATGCGCCCGAACGAAGTGACAAGTGCCCTTGGGGTGAAAAGTGATGAGTTGCGAGTTTTTAGTTTTATCGTTCGCCCTGAGCTTGTCGAAGGGTGAGAAGTGTTAAGTCAACATGAACAGGTATTGATTGAGGAGTAAAAAATGAATCACTTCATGACCAATAAAAGCATTATTTTACAATGCACCCCAAGGGCACTTCTTTCAGGGTGCCTGCCGACACTCCTCTCTTCACTGCTACTTGCTACCTGCTACTTGCTACCTCCTCACTATTCACTATTCATTAAAAGGGATCTCCCATGAGATCCCTTTTGCAACACTACTATATCTTCCTGCGGGACTTCTTTACAGACCTTTTTGATGACAAGATCGGCCACTACGCTTCCAGCCTCAGCTGGAGTACACTCTTTTCCATCATTCCTCTGCTGGTTATCATGCTGTGGTTCTTTACCACCATGCCGATCTTTGATACCGTCCATGCACAGATGAAAGAACTGATCTTTCGCAACCTCCTGCCCACAAACTCACAAGAGGTGATGAACTATATCAACACCTTTATGGAGAACTCCTACAAGCTTGGATATGTCGGCGTACTCTATGTCACCGTAGCGGCTATACTTTTCTTTAAGAACTATGACTATATCGTCAATGATATCTTCGGAGTAGATAACCGTGGTCTGTTCAGCGCGTTGAGAACCTACAGCCTGCTTCTGATCATAATACCTTTAATGATGGGTGCCTCATTCTACCTCTCGGCTACGATGCAGTTCTACCTGGACAGGTACAGCATTACCGACAGTATTCACATCATCTACTTTCTCCCTTTTCTGATCGTATGGATGGTCTTCTACCTCCTGTTCCAATTTTCTGCCAACACCAGGGTCACGCTCTCCTCTGCTGCCATCAGTTCTTTTATCACCTCACTTATATGGTACCTCTCAAAAAATGCATTTGTCTACTATGTTCTGCACAATAAAACCTATCTGAGTATCTACGGTTCGATCTCCACCCTTCTCTTCTTCTTTTTGTGGATCTATATCTCCTGGGCGATCTTTCTTCATGGACTCAAATTCTGTGATCTGCTCAACAAAGAGGTAGAGATCGAACATATCTAAAAAATAAAAAGATACCCACCATAAGAGAGTGCTGACACTACCAATAACATGAAGGCCGTCTTATACCTGATAGCTAGTAGTGCCAGAAAGAGATAGGCAAACAGCATCCCTATCGGTAAAAGATGCATTTCCGCATCAGCAGGGAGTTGAAACAATCCTAACAACAGTCCATCAAGTATCCCTCCGTATCCCAACAGATGCAGTACCATTACTATGGGGTAAAAAGGGATAAAAATCAATGATAACAGGGGAGAGAGCAGCTGATAAGAGGAGGTCACTGCAAATGTACTATGTACGATTGGCAGCATGAGAACAAAAACCCCCACAGGTATGATCAAAAATGTAAGAATATACTTATCGATATTTTGTGTATATTGTAACAACAGGAATATTGAAAAGACGCCTGAAACAGAGAACCAAAAGCCCAACGAGACCACCAGAGACGGAGAGAGTGCCAATACCACACCTACCACAGTGAAGAGAAATGAAAAACTGACCAGCTCCATCCCTAGTACCAATACTGTCCATCCCATTAAAAGCATCATATAAGATCGCACCAGAGAGGGAGGGAACCCTACAAACCAAAGATACCATGCCAAAACCAACAGGGTTGCCGCTCCCACATCAATCAGTATAAACCTGTAGGGGAAATACCTTTGCTGAAATACCCTGTATATCATTGCTGTGAGTCCATATATGATCCCCCAGAGAATTCCCAGATGAAAACCGCTTAGAGCGATAAGATGGCTCACACCCAATTTAGCGATCTGTTCTCTAAGATCAGTATGCAAAGGGGTAGCAAAAAAGATCGCATGATAAAATGAGGCAAGCGTTTCAGACTGATGCTGCACTGCTACTTTCTGCAGTAACCTCTCTTTCAACGTTTCTTGCAGAGGGAATACCTCTTTGATACGGGATTTGACAAAAAAGGTACCCAGGTAGCCTCTAAAACTGATCTTCTCATCAGGAAAGATCTGTAGTCTCAACCGTTTTTTTGCAAAAGAGTTCTGCGTATAGGAGGTCGTAATAAAATCTAATCCCTCATCTGTATGAAGCTTCAAAACCCTGTAGCTTTTTCCATGACGCTTTTTCACCTTCTCACTGATGACATCTGCATAGGTATAATAAAAGGGTTTTGCTATAAAAGATCGATACTCCTGGTAACTAAAAGCAAGTCGCAGGATAACGACAGACAAGAATCCCAGGAGCACCCAGGTCACGCTCTTTCTATCTGTAAAAAGCGGTGGTTTTTGCAGTTGCATTCTCTTCCCCCTTGGAATGCTTTACGATAGATTGATTAGATCGGCGGCAGTTCGATATTCCCTTCATTTGCCGGGATATCCCCCTCCTCATAGACCACTTCAAAGGCCGGAGAGTGGGACGCATCCACAAATCGCGTAAAACGTTTCTGGAAGACCAGATCTACCGTACCGGTAGGACCGTTCCTCTGTTTACCGATAATGATCTCAGCCTCCTCTTCAGACTTTTTCCTGAAGTCCGAACTGTACTCCTTGCCTTCCGCCTTGGCCTTCATCTCTTTCTCTTTCTCTTTGGCTTCCCGGTAGACATCGTCACGGTAGACAAAGAGAATGATATCCGCATCCTGTTCTATCGCTCCGGACTCACGGAGGTCTGAAAGCATCGGCCGCTTATTCTCCCTCGCTTCCAGTCCACGGTTGAGCTGAGAAAGCGCTACGATCGGTATCTGAAGTTCTCTGGCAAGCTGCTTTAGGCCTCTTGAGATCTCAGAGACCTCCTGCTGTCTTCCTTCCTTTCCATCACCGCTCATCAGCTGCAGGTAGTCGATGATCGCGATCGAGATCTCAGGGTGTCTGGACTTGAGCTTACGAAGCTTGCTTCTTACCTGATGGATCGTTGCATGCCCCCCGTCATCCACAAAAAGCTTCTTTTTGGAGATATCATCGGTAGCTGCCGAGAGCTGTGACCACTGTTCATCAGTCAGGTCACCTACTCTTAGCGACTGCAGCGGGATAGAGGTCTTCGCCGAGAGCATTCTCAGCATCAACTGCTCGGCAGGCATCTCGAGCGAGAAAAATGCCACCCCCTCGTCACGCTCGATCGCTTTGAGCGCCATATTGAGTACGAATGCCGTGTTGTGCGTCACTGTCATATCTTCTAACAAAAAAAGATGGTTGCCATCCAAGACAAAACCATAATAGTCATCCACTTTGTCAAATTCTACTTTGATCCCTGTATGACGATGGTCTCTGTTTGATGCCAACGCCCTTGCTTTTTTTCGCTCTATCCGTGTAGGTATCGTTTCTAAATTCCCTACGATACGCACCCGAAAAACGTCACTCTCATAGTCTGTTGATTTGATAGTCGCTTTTTTCTTTACCAAAGAGACCCTAAACCCAAGCGAATCTGCCAAAAACTTTATCTGCTGGGCAAGGGCTTGATTTTTTTGAACGATCTCCATCACATGATACCTATCATCATAATAGCCGTCACTATCTATCAAGCCTGCAAGCAATGCCGCTCTTTGTCCTTTACTACCCGTAAGATAGTCATGGGGGATATGTTTATTACCTATCACGCCCAGTTTTCTGAGCTTTCCTTGCAGTGAATGGCTTAGATCACGCAAAGCACCCTCTTTTTGTATATTCGTAATACCAAACATGGTACATTTACCATCTACCTCATAGCGATGAAGTTTTTTATCCAATCTAAAAGCATACTCCTGCAGATACTCTACCACCTCATCATCTTCGGTAGCAATACGCACATCAGAGCTTCTGCCATCCCCCAGCCATAAACCTAAGAAATAGGGTTCGATCTCCAAAGGTTTTTCATTAAACTCTACTCCGACTTTATAGCCTTTGTAGTTTGTTTTGAACTTGTCACTCTTTTCAATATAGTCTGCAACTTTGATATTCAGCACATCTCCATGTTTATGTCTGCCGTCATTACGTGAACGTTTCAAAGAGAGTATATGAGATTTATTGACGCGATAATCTACCCCTTTGTTCTGCCTGACCCAATACATCTCTTCCCGTCCACGTGCCAGGGAAAGGACATTACGAGGCGTAGAATCATCTCCCATCAGCTTATCCCCAACCACAACATCTTCTACATTTTTCAATGAACCATCATACATAAGCACTTTTGTGCCTTTTCCCAGACATTTACCCATCGCAGGACGTGCCGCTACGATGACAAGGTCCCCTTTTCCGAAGCCTGAAGTTTTGTCATTGAGGTTTTGAAACCCGGTATCTGTACCGATCAGCTTGGAGTTTCCCATCGCTTTAAGGCGGTTGATCTCTTCGAGCATTGCCAGTGTGATCTCATTGGATTCACGGAAATCCTCGTTACTGCTGTCCTGTGTGATCTCATAGAGCTTTTTCTCTACAAGGTTCATCACTTCAGAGGCAGGGAGATCATCCTCTATCGTGGTCTTTCTGATCTCCGTAGCAAGCGTTGCCAGTGCACGCTTGCTGGACTTTGCCTTGATCTCAGCCAGATAGGCTGCAGTGTTTGATATCGGGTTGACGGAAAGCAGATCAAGCATCGCTACTTCATCGAACTTCCCTTTGCTCTTCAGTTTGTTCTTCAGAAACTCTTCATCGATCGGCTTCTCTTCATGCGAGAGCTCTTCCATCGCGGCAAAAACGTGTTGATGGAAAGGAAGGTAAAAGTCATGCGACTTGAGCTTGGAGGCTATCTCTTCATAGATCTCAGGATCGAAGATGATTGCCGAGAGAACGGCACGCTCAATGTTCAAGTTGTACATGTTTTCCATCAAAATCCTTTTGATGGAAAAAGTGAAAAGTGAAGAGTGAAGAGTGAAGAGTGCTGGAAAACAAACTTCGTTTGTATTTTATTTTTCATAGTTATTCTCTTTTGCAGTTTTTATACTTGATGCCAAAATCCGGATGAGCCCCTCTATATCATCCAATAGACTTATAGCACTTTTTTCTTGAAGGTAGTTACAATCTTTTAAAAGACGCAGCCAATATTTGGTCTCATTTCCTTCTTTGGCGGCTATTGAAAGCTTATTGATAAAATCCGATTTCGATTGTGCATATTTCGCCTCTGCGATCAATGCACCCACAGCTGTACCCGAACGAATGAGCTGTTTACTTAGAACAAACTCCTTCTTATCATCTTGCAAATACTGTGTACACTTCACGATACGAATCGAAAAAGCATAGCTTTTCTCTTCCAATATACTCATTTATTTCCTGATTTAAAAAAAGCTTTTCTTTTGAAAAGCATACCAAAACTCTTCACTCTTAGTTCTTAATTCTTCACTTCGAAGCGTTTGAGGCAAACGCCTCAACCTCCTCTACGAATCTATCGACCAGTTCATTCTCAGGAAGGCGTGCCACCACCTCACCTTTTACCATAATGAGTCCAGAACCTTTTCCGTAGGCGATTGCTACATCCGCATGCTTCGCTTCTCCGATAGCATTGACCACGCACCCCATCACAGAGACATCCATCGGGGTTTTGATATGTGCCGTACGCTTCTCTACCTCAGCCACTGCCGAGACAAGATCCGCCTCTATACGTCCGCATGTCGGGCAGGAGATAATGTTGAGTCCCTCCTGTACCCTTCCGCTGTCTTTGAGGATCGCTTTCCCAACCTTGATCTCCTCTTCAAGCTCACCGGTGATAGAGACACGCATCGTATCTCCTATCCCGTCAAGCAGCAAGGCCCCCAGTCCGATAGCAGACTTGACCGTAGCATGGAATATCGTACCGGCTTCCGTTACGCCAAGATGAAACGGATAGTTGTTCTTGGGACGCAGCATCCGGTAGGCCTCTACAGTACGGTCTACATCGCTGGCTTTGAGCGACACCTTGATATCCGAAAAGCCGAGATCTTCAAGAAACTTGATATTATACTCCGCACTCGCCACCATCCCTTCGGCTGTCACTCCGTACCGGTCTTCAAACTCTTTTTCCAGACTTCCAGCATTGACCCCCACACGGATCGGAAGGCTTCTCTCCTGACACGCTTTTACGATCTCTTTGATACGGTTTTTCTCACCGATATTTCCGGGGTTGAAACGGATACAATCCACCCATTTGGCTGCTTCAAGTGCCAGTCTGTAGTCAAAGTGGATATCAGCGATCAACGGCAGGGAGATACGCTTCTTGATCTCCTCAAGCGCCAGGGCATCCTCCATCTTAGGTACCGCTACACGTACTATATCTGCACCTGCAAAGTGAAGCCTGTTGATCTGTTCTACGGTTGCTTCCACATTATGCGTATCACTATAGGTCATCGACTGTACCGAGATAGGGGCATCTCCCCCTATGGCTACATCACCGACATAGATCTTCTTTGTAGGAAATCTCTCTTTCATAGAGTCTCCTTCAAAAATGAAGAGTGAAGAGTGAAGAGTGAAGAGTGCTGGAAAACAAACTTCGTTTGTATTTTATTTTTCATAGTTATTCTCTTTTGCAGTTTTTATACTTGATGCCAAAATCCGGATAAGACTCTTTATATCATCCAATAGACTTATAGCACTTTTTTCTTGAAGATAGTTACAATCTTTTAAAAGACGCAGCCAATACTTGGTCTCATTTGCTTCTTTAGCCGCTATTGAAAGCTTACTGATAAAATCCGATTTCGATTGTGCATATTTCGCCTCTGCGATCAATGCCCCAACAGCAGTACCCGAGCGAATAAGCTGTTTACTTAGTACAAACTCTTTTTTTTCATCTTGTAAATACTGTGTACACTTTACAATACGAATCGAAAAAGCATAGCTTTTCTCTTCCAATATACTCATTTATTTCCTAATTTAAAAAAGCTTTTCAAAAGAAAAGCATACCAAAACTCTTCACTCTTCACTCTTAATTCTTCACTTCGAATTTTCTAAGAAAATTCGACCGGGTCCATATCGATCTCAATCTCCCTGCAATCTACCGCATGGAGGGCCTTAAGAAGCGGTACCCTGCTCTTCGCTCTAAGCAGGATATTAAACCTGTATTTATTGGCGATCTTCTCGACAGGTGCTTTCCCCTGTCCTACGATCTCGACCGCTTCAAAGGATTTGAGTCTGGCAACGGTATCCAGTGTGATCTTCGCTGCTTTGTTCTCATCCTTGTGTGCGATCAGTATCCGCGCGAGCGAGGCAAAAGGGGGATACTCCATCATCTCCAGGAAGGAGAGCTCCTCTTTGATAAAGGACTCATAGTCCCCCAGACAGCTTTTGAAAAAATCCGGATCCCCTGTCTGTACGATCACCTCTGCCGCCTTGGCACGTCCGCTTCGACCGGCGATCTGGAAGAAAAGGCTCATCGCCCGTTCCCTGGCACGATAGTCAGCCAGTCCCAGGATATGATCAAGCCCCATGATCACAGAGAGTGTGATATCGGCATAGTCATGCCCCTTGGAGAGCATCTGTGTTCCCAAAAGCAGGTCACTCTCTTTTTTCTCAAAGCGCTGCAATGCCTGTTTGAGCTTGTTTGCTGTAGTGATACTGTCTTTATCAAACTTCTCTACCCTGATTCCCTCTATCTCCTCTTCGATCACCTCTATGGCTTCCTGTGTACCCATACGCTCGCTTCGCAAGGGTGCATGTCCGCAGTAACTGCAGCTCTCCCTGATCGCTTCAGTATAGTTACAGTAGTGGCACTTCATGTGCTTATGGTTGCGGTGCAGTGCCATACCTACAGAACAGTAGGGACAGAGGTGGGTCTTCCCGCAGTTTTCACAGTAGAGGTATTTGAAGTTTCCGCGTGTCGGCAAAAAAAGCAGAGACTGTTCACCCCTCCGGTAGTTTTGGCTGAGTGCTTTCAAGATCGGTGTACTGATCGTATCCCCTGAGATAAAGCTATAACGTTTGCTTGTCTGAATAAAAGGTTGATCCAGCTTGACCATATCATATTTCGTATAGGAGGTCATACTCGGTGTTGCAGAGGCCAGCAGTACTTTGGCCCCAAGTTTCTGTCCCATAAGTACAGCCACATCCCTGGCATGATAGCGCGGCCTTGTCATCGCCTTGTAGCTGTCATCATGCTCTTCATCCACGATGATCAACCCCAGGTTCTTTAAAGGTACAAAAAGGGCAGAGCGTGCCCCCGCTACGATACGTATCTCTCCGCTGTAGATCCCATCCAGGATAGACTCTTTTTTCTTTTTGGTCAGCTTGGAGTGCCACATAGCGACACGCTCTCCGAAATACTTTTTCAGACGCTTCTCCATCTGGGGGGTGAGGGAGATCTCCGGCATCAAAAAGATCGTGCTTTTCCCCTCTTCAAGCATCTTGGCCATCAGGGAGATAAAGATCTCCGTCTTTCCTGCTCCCGTCACGCCAAAGAGGAGTGCCCGCTCTTTATGAAGGAGTTTATCGTAGGCTGACTGCTGCACCTCTGTTAACTGAGGCACGACAACTTCGCCATCCTGAACCGTGGATTCCGGGTCAAGCCCGGAATGACGACGGTACGGAACAAAAAGAGATATCGCCTCCCCAAAAGTGGAGAAGTAGTACTCTGAGATGAATTTTGCGATATCGATTTGTGCAGGGGGGTAAAATTTTTCGGAAACGGCTTCTATCGCTGCCGTTTCAAAAGAGGGTCTGTCGACCTCTTTTACGATCACAGCCTCTTTCACTCTTGTCTGTAAAGGTACACTGACAATGGAACCTATAGTAATTTGCCGGAGATAATGATAGGTCAAGCTTGGAGCACTTGACCCTAAAAGAGAAACCTGATAGAAATACAACTTATTGTGTGAGTAGTTTACAGTTATCTAAACTAGGTTTCTTACAGTCAAACCTACTGTTATTGGTCACATTAAAGTCTACACTTCCGCTTACCGGCATCTTATAGGTATAGTTTATCTTATCCGCAGTGTACCAGCAACCTCGCGCATCACTGTTTTTACATGAAGTCAACGAATACATCAATACCGGGTCTGATGTATCATCATTAAACGCATCAAAGATAGGTTTATCGTATCCTATATCAGAACTTAACTTTTTAATCCCTGTCCCTATATCTCCGCTCATGATCTGCTTTTGCCGTTTCGTTGCCACACTGTTTCTGACTGCAGCCACGGTATTTTTCGCCTTTGCTATCTCCGCATCACTTCTTGTCACTGCAAGTTTCGGTATCGCGATCGCTGCCAGGATCCCGATCACAACGATCACAAATATAAGCTCTATCATTGAAAATGCTTTTCTACTTCTTGATAAACTGTTCATCATCCATTCCATTCTTTTAAAGTTATTATATCATACTTCAATAGCTCTTTTAAAGTTTATAGCTATTTGTCCCGCCGGCTGTCTCAATACCGTTTAAATTTCTTATAATTTCTGCAGCTGTCACGGCTGCCGGTGCATTAGAAGGATCCAGGTCTCTCACTGTCAGATTATACTCCGTACCAACAACCCCGCCTTTTAACTCTACAAGATTTTCTCCATCGCATATATATACAATACCATTTTTCACAAGAGTCCCACTCACACTTGAGATGCCATTACCCGATACTGCACCCGTACGAATATTCGTGATCTCATCAATCGGCATTACGTCAAATGTATGGTAATTCACCGTCAAATACTTTTGACTGATCTCTGAGATCAGTTGCTGTACTTCCTGTGTACATACAGCCGCGGTCGCATCATCTCTCTGTGTGAGGTATCGGGGGATCGCAACGATGGACAAAATCCCCAATACAACTATTATAAAAATGAGCTCCACCAACGTAAATGCCTTTTTATGCATAATCTGCATGACAACTCTCCTTTGACTCCCCTCTTTTTTATCATAGCATTCTTTATATTAATAAACATATACTTTACTTGTACCTTCATTATACGGATACCTATCTTAACAATCAATCTATAATAAATTATTATTTTCTTATCATCTCTATACTGCAAGATAAAATGAAAAAAATATTTGATAAAGTAAATTATAAAATGTGGAAATGTGAAAAATATATGAAAAGTAAATTATAAAATGTGGAAATGTGAAAAAACTACCCCACCTTTTTCAAAAGGTGGGTATAGTTAAGAAAGTAGATACCTCTTAGAGAGAGAAAGTTTTTGATGTCTCCCCATTCAACATATTCTTTGTTATGTCAGTAATAGCCTGATTTGCTGCAGGAGGATTACCATCAGCTGTTCCCTCAGCAGTCACTGTCAAGTTATAATCGTTACCTGCTGAAGTACCTGCGAATGTTACGATAAGTGTACCATCACATTCATATCCAACACCGTCACCATCTACAGTTCCATCTACAATCCCGTTTTCTCCAGCATTGATTGATCCTGCAGTATAGATGTTTGTCATATCACTTGCATTTTTAGTTATAAAATCTGAATAACCCAACTTTGTATATGTTGCAGAAACCTCAGAGAGGAACTGACCTACTTCATGTACACATGTCGCTGCTGATGCATCATCTCTTGTAGCCGCCAATTTAGGGATAGCTACTGCCGCCAAAATACCAATAATTACAATTACAAAGATCAATTCGATCATTGTGAAACCACGTCTCATGTTTGCCATGATTAACTCCTGATAAAAAATAGTACCGATTCAATAACCGGCCTGTTGATATTTTATAGTTTTAATCCTTTAAAAAATATAAAAATTATTATGATTTCCTATAAAAACATTTTTATAAAGTATGGATATCTCATCGATGAAACGCTTCAAAGATACAACTATGTTTTTTAACCATAGAATAGATACAATATATCACAAATCCCGAAATAACAGAGAAGAAAGGGGAATGGATCATGTATCACAGAAAAGAGTGGAAATCCCTTAGAATCACACTTTTGCTCTATATCGTTGTTGGACTCATCCCTATCGCATTTTATCTCTTTCACAGCGCTTTCAAGGAGTTGGAGGGTGACACCAGGGTCGTTCATAAAACTGCCTGGATGGAAGGGGTACTGGCTTCTAGCGCTTTCGATCCAGATCCTGTGCTTGTCAAAGAGATCGATCAGAGCTTTCAATCGATCAAAGGGTGGGTCAGCAGACATCAAAACTCACACTTTTACCTCGGGGGACAGACACTCCAGAAAGATTTTGATGATGCACAAAGATGCTGGGAGCAGCATAAAGAGTTTATCCAACACTCCACGGCGACAAGTCAGGTGATGGAACGCCATACCGTCCGGTGCCATGAGTCTATAGAAAAACTTACACTGATCATTGAAAACATGGTTTATCTCAAACAGAAAAGCATGGTCAATATGTTCTACTGGAACCTCTCTTTGGCGATGTTCTTTGCACTGCTTTTGATCTATTTTGTCAGAGTCTACATCCATCTGCAGATGAAAAAACATGCGATCCATGATGAGGAGACGGGCCTCTTCAACCGCAAATATTTCAATGCAGAGCTCCATACGCTCTGTGCCCGTGCCGTAAGACATGGCTATCCGCTTACACTGCTTGTGATCTCTTTGGATGGGTATCACAGCAAAGCTTACAACAAGAGAACAACAAAGAGGCTCATGAGAGAGATCGGTGAAGTTTTCTCTATGACTGCCAGAGAGAGTGATGTTGCCTGCCGGTATAGTGAAAACAAGTTTGCCATACTGATGCCATTCACGACAGATGAAAACGGACATATCTTTGAAGCACGTATCCACCAGGCATTAGCTGGGAAAAAGATCAATCATGTAGAACCGAAGATCTCAGTGCACTATAGAACGACACAATATGATGGGAAAGAGTCGGATCAAGCGTTTCTCAAAAGAGCGTTAAGCAAAATAGAAGCATAAGAAGTCGTCTCACTTCTTCATGCCTTTTTTGAAATTACAGTTTTTCTAAAAGAATCTTAAGAGAGACTCTCGAGCGTTTCGATCAGCAGTTCGATCTCACTCTCATAAGAGGTTGCCTGCTTTGCCAGGCGGAGATAGGCTCTGAGCAACGCATCGGGTTTGTTGTCTTTGTGGAGTTCAACACCTGCTTCTTCCAAGTCTCTATAGACAAAGTCAGCAAATTCATCTTCCAAATTGATGTTGTAACGATGACCGGAGATCGTCAGTCCGACCTGTTTCATGGCAATTCCTTTCGGTGATAAAACCCTAGTCTAGGAGTGTCTCAACCTGCGCAATGATCTTCTCGATCTCTGCATCTTTCTCTTCAAGTTCACGCTTTAGGCTTTCGATCTGTAAGGCCTGTTCTTCTTTGGAACCGCTTGCATTTTGCAGTTCAATCTTCAATTGTGCATTTTCACTTTTGAGTGCTTCAAAATCCACTCTCCACTGCTCGATCTTCGCTTGTAGTCTTTGTAATGCAGACATACTCTTCTCCTTGATAATTGGTTGTGTTATAATAGCAGAATTTTAACAAGAATCAAGAGAAAAATAAAGGTATTTTGTGTCCAAATTTTCTGTAAGCAGCCCCTATAAACCTTCCGGAGATCAGCCAGGCGCGATCGAAGCTTTGAGCAGTTCCATCCTCGCAGGCAACCGCTATCAGACACTCCTGGGTGTAACAGGCTCGGGAAAAACATACACCATGGCAAAAGTGATCGAAAAGACACAAAAGCCGACCCTGATCATGACACACAATAAAACCCTGGCTGCACAGCTCTATAGTGAGTTTAAAGCCTTTTTCCCAAACAACCATGTCGAGTACTTTATCAGCTACTATGACTACTACCAGCCGGAAGCCTACCTGCCAAGACAGGACCTCTTCATCGAAAAAGACAGTTCGATCAACCAGGAGCTGGAAAGACTGAGACTCTCTGCGACGGCTTCACTGCTCAGTCATGATGATGTGATCGTCGTAGCATCCGTCTCAGCCAACTATGGGTTGGGTTCCCCTGAGGACTATAAAACGATCGTCCAGAAGCTCTGTGTAGGAGAAGAGTATGACCAGAAAGCGCTGCTGCTCAAGCTGGTCGATATGGGATACAAACGCAACGATGAGTACTTTGACCGCGGAAACTTCCGCGTGAGCGGAGAGGTGATCGACATCTACCCGGCCTACTCGGAGGAGTTCGCCATACGCGTAGAGTTCTTCGGAGATGAAGTGGAGGATATCTATACCTTCAACTCCCTCACCGGGGAGAAAGATGAACACAAAGAGGAGGTCGTCGTCTACTCAGCCAACCAGTTCATCGTAGGAAAAGAGAAACTCGCCCGTGCGATCAAAAGTATCGAAGAGGAGCTGGATGAGAGACTGGCATTTTATCAGAAAGAGGAGCGTCTCGTAGAGTATAACCGTCTCAAGCAGCGTACCGAGTTTGATCTTGAGATGCTGGAGGCCACAGGGATATGTAAAGGGATCGAAAACTACTCACGCCACCTTACAGGGAAAAAACCGGGAGAGACCCCCTACTCGATGATGGATTACTTTGAGGCGATGCATGATGACTACCTGGTGATCGTCGATGAGTCACATGTCTCACTCCCGCAGTTCCGTGGGATGTATGCGGGGGATAGAAGCCGTAAAGAGGTACTGGTAGAACACGGTTTCCGTCTCCCCTCAGCGCTGGATAACAGACCGCTCAAATTTGACGAGTATATCAACAAAGCACCGCACTATCTTTTCGTCTCTGCCACACCGGCCCAGATCGAAGGGGAACTCTCTTCGGTAACCGCAGAACAGGTGGTACGTCCCACGGGACTGCTTGATCCCGAGATAGAGGTCATTGACAGTACCTACCAGGTAGAAGACCTGCATGACAAGATGAAACCTGTGATAGAACGGGGGGAACGGATACTTGTCACTGTACTCACCAAAAAGATGGCCGAAGAGCTTACCACCTACTACAATGACCTGGGGCTGAAAGCACGCTATATGCACTCCGAGATGGATGCGATCGAACGTAACCAGACCATCCGTTCGCTACGTCTTGGTGAGTTTGATATCCTGGTAGGGATCAACCTTCTCAGGGAAGGACTTGACCTGCCGGAGGTGAGCCTGGTAGCGATCCTCGATGCAGACAAAGAGGGGTTCCTCCGCTCCACTACCTCACTGATACAAACTGCCGGACGTGCAGCCAGAAATGCCAACGGTAAGGTACTGATGTATGCCAAAAAGGTGACAGAATCGATGAAAACCACGATCGAAACCACACAGGCAAGGCGACAAAAACAGATAGAGTATAACAAAGCGCACAATATCACACCCAAAACGACGATCAGGGAGCTGGATACCGACCTCAAAGTCGAAGACGCGGGCGAACTCTATAACAAACGCAGCAAAATGGACAAAATGCCGAAAGCAGAGCGTCAAAAAGTGATCAAGGAACTTAAAGCCAAGATGCTTGCAGCAGCCAAAAGTCTTGAGTTTGAAGAGGCAGCAAGGCTGCGTGACGAGATCGCCAAGATCAAAAAGCTCTGATCATTCGTTATCGGTCGGTTTACAACTTTTGTTATAATACGCGCAGTAAATAATGTGGGAAGATAAGTTTTTTTTTCGATTTCCACTAGAAACGACAAAAGGATACACCGTGTCAATGGATCTAAATTCATCACAACTCTATTTTAACCGTGAACTCTCATGGCTGCAGTTCAACTCCCGGGTACTCGCTCAGGCACTCGACGAGAATCTTCCACCGCTTGAGAGGCTGAAGTTTATTGCGATCTACGGAACCAATCTTGATGAATTCTACATGATACGTGTTGCAGGGCTTAAATCCCTCTACTCTGCACGCATCCAGGAGACCGGACCTGACAAGCTGACACCCGGTGAACAGCTTGAGGAGATACGTAACTACCTTCATAAAGAGCATGAGACATTAGAGTCATGCTACAACTCGATCGTCTCTGAACTCTATACCTATGGCGTCAATATCAAAAACTACAATACCCTCAACACTAAAGAGCAGGCACAGGTCAAAGAGATCTTTCTCAATGAGATCTATCCGGTCATCATCCCGATCGCCGTAGATGCAACCCACCCTTTCCCTCACTTGAACAACCTCAGTTTCGGTCTGGCACTCACGCTGAAAGATGACTCCAATCAGATCAAGCACGGTCTGATCCGTATCCCGCGTATCCTGCCTCGATTTATCCAGCTTGAGCATACTTTCGTACCGATCGATACGGTGGTGGAGTATTTTGCGTCCGAACTCTTTCCTGGATTCAAATGTATCGCCTCTACTCCGTTCAGGGTTACCAGAAATGCCGATATCGAGATCGAAGAGGAGGAAGCCGATGATTTTCTTGAGATCCTCCAGGAGGGATTACGCTCAAGAAACAAAGGCTCATTCATCCGACTGGAACTGCTTGATGAAGCAAATAATGACCTGGTGCAGTTCCTTCTCTCTTACCTGAACCTCGATCAGGAAGATATCTACGCCTTCAAATCCATTCCTCTTGACCTTGGAAGCCTCTGGCAGATCGTGGGAGAGAACTCCCTTTCACACCTTGTGCTTCCTACTTTCAGTCCGAAAGTACTGCCGCCGCTTGACAGCGAAGATATCTTTGAAGCCATAGACAAACAGGATATCCTGCTCTACCACCCGTTTGACAGCTTCGATCCCGTCGTCAAGTTCATCTCCCAGGCTGCTGCAGATCCTGATACACTGGCGATCCGTATGACACTCTACCGTGCCGGTCCAAAGTCACCGATCGTCAAAGCGCTCATCGATGCAGTACGTGACGGGAAACAGGTGATGGTACTGGTCGAGCTGAAAGCACGTTTTGATGAAGAGAACAACCTTCGCTGGGCCAAGCTGCTTGAAGAGGTAGGCGCACATGTCGTCTATGGAATCCCTGGCCTTAAAGTGCATGCAAAGATCGCACAGGTGATCAAACGCAAAGGAAAGAAACTGCAAAGTTATGTACACCTTGCGACAGGAAACTATAATCCGAGTACGGCAAAGATCTACACGGATGTGTCCTACTTCAGCTCCAAGGAAGAGTATGTAAAAGATGCGACAAACTTTTTCCACTTCCTTACAGGTTTCTCTACCTATACCAAGCTGGACACACTCTATATGGCGCCGACACAGATCAAACCGAAACTGCTCCGCCTCATCGAAAAGGAGAGCCGTCACGGCAATGAAGGGCATATGATCCTCAAAGCCAACTCCCTGGTAGACCAGGATATCATCAAAGCACTCTATAAAGCCTCCCAGGAAGGGTGTAAGATCGATCTGATCATCAGAGGAATCTGCTGTCTGAAACCGGGGATCAAAGGGGTGAGTGAAAATATCACGGTTCACTCCATTATCGGTAAGTACCTCGAACATCCCCGTATCTACTACTTCAAGCATGCAAAGACAACATGCTACATCTCCAGTGCCGACC
Source organism: Sulfurovum sp. MH2-6 (assembly GCF_058374785.1). Classification (NCBI taxonomy): domain Bacteria; kingdom Pseudomonadati; phylum Campylobacterota; class Epsilonproteobacteria; order Campylobacterales; family Sulfurovaceae; genus Sulfurovum; species Sulfurovum sp. MH2-6. The sequence goes on along the minus strand of NZ_CM178170.1, from coordinate 284,451 downwards.
TGATGCCGCGTAACCTGGTAAGACGTGTAGAGTTGATGACACCGATCACGGAAGAACACCATACACAAAAGGTCATTCAGATACTTAAACTGCAGCTTGCGGACAACAACCTCAACTGGAAACTTCAGCCGGATGGCAACTATGTGAAAGTACCGGAACTGGGAAAATCAGTCAATAACCACAAGATACTGGAAGACTACACCAACAAAATACACAACAAATCAAAAAAAGAGACGCCGGACTATGTCAACCGTTTGGCAAACAGACTGCTAAAGGAGAGCTGATCAAAACGCGTAGGGTACGTAATCACGCACCTTGTTCAGATCCCAAAAATAGTGCAAGATGATGCACTCTAAAAAGGAGAAAAAATGTTACTGAAATTTAAAGAGTGGACACCCAAACTGGGTAAAAATGCCTGGGTAGCAGAAGGGGCGACGGTGATAGGACGCACAACCATGGGTGAGGACAGTGCGGTATGGTTTGGATGCGTGGTACGCGGAGATGTACACTATATCTCTATCGGAGACCGTACCAATATACAGGATCTCAGTATGATCCATGTCACCCACCACAAAAAAGAGGATATGAGTGATGGTCACCCTACCGTTATCGGGAATGATGTGACGGTAGGACATAGAGTCATGCTTCACGGATGTACGATCGAAGATGCCTGCCTGATCGGGATGAGTGCAACGATCCTTGACGGTGCAGTGATCGGGAAAGAGTCTATCGTAGGTGCAGATGCACTGGTCACCAAAAATAAAAAGTTCCCTCCGAGAAGTCTGATCATGGGAAGCCCTGCAAAAGTGGTGCGTGAACTCACGGATGAAGAGATTGCAGAACTCTATGCTTCAGCACAACGCTATGTAAGCTTTAAGAACGAATATCTCTAATGCAACGGATTGTTACCAAAAGCCTCCGGGATATCTTCAGTCCCTCAGTGGTCACTTTTGTAGTGAAGATCGCCCTGCTCTCGCTGCTAAGCACCTTCATCCTAAGCTGGATCGCATGGGATCCTCTCTTTGGGCTGATCACACTCTATGCCGGTTGGATACCGTGGGAGTGGCTCACTGCTACGATCACCTCTTTGGCCTCTCTGCTCATAGCCTATACCCTCTTTATCATCATGGTCTCACTCTTTACAGCACTGATGAGTGAAAAACTGTTGATCACGCTGGCAAAAAAACACTACCCCTCTATCCCTGTTACCGGAAGTGCGGATATCACGACCTCCGTGCTCATTACATTGAAATCAAGTGCTGTTTTTATAGGACTGTTTATCCTGCTGCTTCCGCTGCTTTTTATACCGATCCTCGGTCAGGTCGTCATCCTATACCTCTGGTCGATCCTGCTCAAGGATCCTACCGTCTATGATGTCGGCTCTCTCTTTATCAGCGACAAGGAAGTGCTCAAAGCAAAGAGTAAAAAGTCTACGCTCATCGCAATGATCGGATCACTCTTCAACTATCTTCCTCTGCTCAACCTCTTTGCTCCGGTATTTGCACAGATACTCTTTTTACACCATATTTTAAAAGATAAGTAATAAGTAATAAGTAATAAGTAATAAGAGGGTTACATGGTTGGGGTTTCCCCAACCTTAATTGATAAAAGCTTTTCAGAGAAAAGCTTACCATATCTGCTAGCTGTTCCCTGCTCCCCGCTCCCTCTTTCGGCTTCTCTCCTTCCTGCTGGAGGTCGAAAACACGATAAGATCATCTGCACTTCGTACATACTCCGGTACGGTTTCAAAACTCTTTCTCATCACCTGGTAAGCACAGTAGGCATCACTATAGGCCCTGTGGTGGGTTGCTGTCTCGATACCCAAAAAATCTATCAGATAGGCCAGGCCGTAACGCTCACTCTCAAAGGTACGTCTCGCGAGATCAATGGAACAGAGTTTCGGATTGCCCATGTTACCAAGGCCGAAACGTTCAAAAGAGGCATCCAAAAAACTATAATCGAAACTGGCATTGTGTGCCACAAAGACCGCATCCCCCATAAAGTGACGCAATCTGGTCAGTGCCTCTTTTCTACTGGGTGCACCGATCAGGTCCTGAGGTTCTATACCGGTGATCTTGGTGATATACTCCGGCAGGAAAGCACACTCTACAAAAGTCTCGAAACGATCAATGATCTGACCGTTTTTTACCATCACTGCACCGATCTCAATGACCTGGGAGTCTCCCGGTTTACTGCCATTTGTCTCTATATCGACCACGCAGTAACGTTGTTCATAATAGGGAGTAAAATAGGTATCCAGTTGATAACTATTGTCTTCCCTTTGTGAGATAGGATATCCCGATGCCTGCAGAAGGATATAGATCGTATCGGCATCCTCCAGAAGTGTTGTATGCTTAACGGCAATATGCTTATACTGCTCTTCTTTCAACAGACCGCCATGCTTACGAAATGCAATGGTCAGCTCATCAAATACCTTTTGCATTGGCGATAAACTGCTCTACTTTCTTAGGATCTTTTTTGCCTTTAATTGACTCTACCCCTGAACTGACATCGACACCGTAAAAGCCGTATCCCTGCACCTCTTTCACATTTTCCGGCGTAAGCCCCCCTGCCAGAATGATCTTGGAACAGTCTACCCCTTTGAACCACTCGAGGTTGAGGCGTTCTCCTGTCCCCCCGTATGCATCACTGTGGACATCGACCAAACGGTATCTGTGATCGAATTTTTGGATATCCTCAGGACTCTGAACACGTACGACCGGCAATACCTGTTCATGCAGCTGGTCAAGCGACTCTTCATCGACCTCAAAGTGTATCTGTGCACGGGAGATATCGGTATATTTACAGATCGTATCGATCGTCTCGACACCTTCATTGACAAACAGTCCTACCGTTTCTACAAATGGAGGGAGTTTATCAATGATCTTCTTCGCTGCCTCGGGACTGATATATCTTGATGACTGGTTATAAAAAACAAATCCCAATGCATCTGCACCGCACTCTACTGCATAGAGTGCATCTCTTAAGTTGGTAATACCGCATATCTTTACTCTTAGTTTTCTATTTTTTATCTGCACGACTCTACTCTCAACAACTTATTTTAATGATGCGATCGCTTTTTCTACACCCTCTGGATGCTTATAAACATACGATCCGGCCACTACGACATCCACACCTGCCGCTTCCAGCTCTTTGACATTGAGATCATTGACCCCGCCATCCACTTCGATCAGACATTTTGAATTTCTCTTTTCTATCAGTGATTTCAAGCGTTTGGCTTTTTCTATCACTGATGGGATAAATTTCTGTCCTCCAAAACCTGGATTCACACTCATCAGAAGTACCATATCGACATCTTCGAGTAAAAACTCGATCGCCTCGGGCGGTGTATGCGGGTTGAGTACGACAGCCGGACGTATCCCCAGGGCTCTGATCTTTTGAATGAGTCTATGCGGGTGTTTTTCTTCTTCGATATGAAAAGAGATAAATCCCGGTTTCAAAGGGGCGAAAAGATCTACAAAAAAGGTATTGTTCTCTACCATTAAATGAATATCCAACGGTTTGGTGGCAGCTTTTGCTACAGATTCTACCACTACAGGCCCGATCGTAAGGTTGGGAACGAAGTGTCCATCCATCACATCCACATGCACAAGATCGCATCCCCCCTCACAGATAGCCTCTACATCTTTTGCCAATTCTCCAAAATTTGCCGATAAAATACTCGGTGCAACTAACATAACATCCCTATATGATATAATTTGTAGTTATTATAACGAAATATAGATGATAAGATGCCAAATATCGGGATTGAAGGGATCAGAATGATGAAAAAACACTCCTCTCTCTTTGTTAAAATGAACGGATTGTTTATATTAAGCAAAAATTATGGTCACTTACTCTATAATCGCACAAAATATTCGCCCTTTGCATAGACAGGTTGAATTTATCTATAATTTTATAAAGGAAATATCATGGCAAGAAGATGTTCAGTTTCTGGAAAAGGTCCACTTGTTGGAAATAACGTTTCACACGCTAACAACAAGACTAAAAAGAGACAACTTCCAAACCTAAGATCTGTAAAGATCACACTTGAGGATGGTACAACGAAAAGAATCAAAGTTGCTGCTTCTACACTTAGAACAATGAGAAAGAAAGCTGCACAAGCTGCAGCTAACTAGTATCCCACTCTTTCGGGATACACACCTTTGGGTCCGATCCAAAGATTCAAAAAGTTTCTCGGCTGGAGAAGCGCCCCAAAACCGCATATAACACTAAATGATGAATACTACAGTCATTTAGCTCCATTTAGACTCCCTCTTATTCTTACTGTACTGGTAATGCTGGCCGGAACTCTAGGCTATATGGTTATCGACAATTTTCCATTGATGGATGCGATCTATCAAACAGGAATTACCTTTACTACAGTGGGATTTGGTGAGATTAGACCCATCTCGGATGCAGGACGTATTTTCACGATTACATTGATTATCTTCGGCTTCGTTGTATTTTCGATCGCCATAGGTATTATCGCAGAGGTGGTCAAAAAAGGTGAGTTTCAAAAAACTGCTAAGGAGCGTAAAATGCTTTATGAGATTGCAAGACTAAAGCAGCATTTCGTCGTCTGTTATCACAATGAATATACGATTCAAGTGACCACACACCTCAGATCAAACCACATTCCTTTTGTGGTTGTCGATCCCAGAGAGGATATGGAAGAGGTTGCAAAGAAGTATCACTACCCTTACTTTGTCTCTGCTGAACCGCATACAGAAGAGGGGATACTCAAGTCACATCTCTCTTCAGCCAAAGGGGTCATTACCCTGGCTGACAATATCGCTGACAACATTGCAACCATTGCCTCGGTACGACTCTACGAGAGTGAGATCCACAGAGGACAGCCCTACCTGATCATCGCCAATGCAAAAAGCAGCGAGGATGACCAGAAGCTGCTTAAACTGGGTGCCAATAAAGTCGTCACGGCAACAAAACTGCTGGCACAGCGTATCAACGCGATGGCGGCACGTCCGGATATGGAGAACCTGCTTCAGGAGTTCCTCTATAAACAGGACACACCTCTGGATATGGAAGAGGCGAAAGTCTCAAAAACCTCATGGTTGGCACTGAAGAAGATCAAAACAGCAAGACTGCGTGATGTTGCCAATGTTACGATCATCGGTATCCGTCAGAAAGATGATAAGTTTATCCCTATGCCTAACGGAGAGACGATCATCATGCCAAAATCAAAACTTTTGCTGATCGGTACGAGTGAGGGGATCGCTAAAGCGAAAAGTCTGATCAGACGTAAAGAGAAACCCGAAGAGTTAAGGTACGTCTAGCAGACCTTTTCTCTTGCTACCCGATTATTCATATACTATTTATCAAATGGAGAATTAACAATGTATCAAATTACACCTTTAGACAAAGGGCTGGAGAATGTTCAGGGATTTTACTGTGGAGCAACCAATGTCGGCATGCGCACCAACTCCGAGGATGGAGATGTTGCATTTATCCGTTCGGAACTCCCTTGCGATATCAGTGCGGTCTTTACCAAAAACAACTTTCAGGCTGCACCGATCAAACACTTCCAAAAGTACCCGGAGAACTTCCAGACAGACTTCGTGCTGATCAATGCCAAAAATGCCAATGCGATGACCGGTCCAAAGGGCATTGAGGATATCGAGACGATCATGTCAAAACTTGCTGCAAAGATCGATGTACGCAACCCTGTCATGTCTTCAACCGGAGTCATCGGGTACCGCCTTCCAATGGATAAAATCACTTCGGCTTTTGATCTGCTTGACTTCAACGCTAGGGACTCTCACAAAGCTGCACGTGCGATCATGACGACCGACAGCTTCAAAAAAGAACTTGCCTACAGGGTAGAGCTTGGGAACGGAGAGAGTTTCAATATCGCTGCGATCTGCAAGGGTGCAGGGATGATCAACCCTGCGATGGCGACAATGCTCTGTTTTATCACAACCGATGCGGATATCCCTAAGCCTGACATGGATGCCCTGCTTCAGTCAAGTACAGAGCAGTCATTCAACCGTATCTCGGTAGACGGAGATACCTCTACCAACGATACGGTGATGCTGCTTGCAAACAGAACTTCAGGAAACTACCACAGAGAGGCCTTTAAAGAGGTCTTGGAGAAGATCATGTTCGAGCTTGCGATGATGATCCTCAAAGATGGTGAAGGTGCGAACAAACTGGTAGCCTTTGAAGTCAAAGGTGCAAGAAGCGAGGAAGAGGCACGCAGTGCCAGTATCGCCCTCTCAAACTCACTGCTTGTAAAAACTGCACTCTTTGGAGAAGATCCAAACTGGGGACGTATCGCTTCAACGATCGGTGCTTCGGGGATCGCCTGTGATGATGAAAAACTTGTGATCCATTATGATGATCTGCTGATCTATGATCGTGACAACAGAGAGCTTGATAAGGCACGTGAAGAGAAAGCCTATGAGATCATGAAACAGGAAAGCTTCAGAGTCACCTGTGATATAGGGTTGGGAGACGGTGCTTACACCTCTTACGGGTGTGATTTAAGCTATGAGTATGTCAAAATTAATGCAGAGTATAGAACATAAAAGATATAATTATAAAAAAAGAGTAGGAGTAGATAATGCTACACGAATATAGAGATGAAATCAGTGCACTAAAACAAGAGAATGCACACTTTGCAAAAATCTTTGAAAAGCACAACGAGCTTGATCAACAGACAACAGATGCTGATGAAGGAAGACTTCACCTTACAGATACAGAGCTTGAGCAGATGAAAAAAGAGAAGCTTCTTTTAAAAGATGAAGCACTTGCAATGATCCTAAAGTACAGAAAAGAGCAACAAGAAAACGCTTAATTCTTCTACATCTCGCGGGCTTTCATGCCCGTTTTATACACTCTCTCACAATAAATTTTTTCAACTATCTTTACAAAGAAAATCATGGCACAATTTAATACAATCACCGCAATCCCACCTTCACTCTTAACTATACTTAAGACACTTCACTATACAGAGATGACAAAGATACAAGAAGAGAGTATTCCTTCTATACTTGATGGCAGAGATGTTTTGGCTCAATCCAAAACCGGTTCGGGGAAGACCCTTGCATTTGGTTTGCCTTCAATTATCTGTACCGATGTAGCGTATAATAAGCCCCAGACACTCATCATCACACCTACACGTGAACTTGCCGAGCAGGTTGCAACAGAACTGAGAAAAGTGGCTGCATACAAAGCAAACCTGAAGATCCTTACACTCTATGGCGGTGTTCCGCTACGTGCGCAAGCCGACTCTTTGGCAAAAGGGGCACATATACTTATAGGGACACCGGGAAGACTCAAAGACCATCTGGGCAAGAATACACTGCAACTTGATAGCATCAAAACCCTGATACTTGATGAGGCTGACAAGATGCTGGACATGGGCTTCTATGATGAGATAGTAGCTATTGCGTCCAATATACCTTCACCAAGACAGACACTCCTTTTCTCGGCAACTTTTCCTGCCAAGATAGAACAACTGAGCAAAACACTACTCATCCATCCGCTCACGATCAAAGTGGATACAGCGCAGGAAGCTGCGAAAATCGATGAGATCGTCTATGAGACCTCTGATAAGTTTCACACGCTCATCACGCTTATCAATAGCTATAAACCGGCTTCCCTATTGATATTCTGCAACACGAAAGCGGATGTCGTTTCTCTTGCTGACAGGCTCCATTCACTCGGTCACTCTGTTATAGACCTGCAAGGTGACCTGGATCAAAGGGCACGCAACGAATCGGTGATCGCTTTCTCCAATGGATCCAAACGTATACTTGTAGCGACAGACGTTGCCTCCCGGGGACTTGATATCAAAGAGATAGAGCTGGTAATCAATTATGATCTTCCTTTTGACAAAGAGGTCTATACACACCGTATAGGACGGACAGGCCGTGCAGAGGCTTCAGGGAGGGCACTATCACTCTATACGCCTCAAGAGCATTCAAAGTGCAGCTATATCACCTCAATGGCACGAAAGGGTAAACTGGATGTATTACGCAGTGAGCGTGACTATAAAATGCGCTCAGAGTACGATACCCTCTGTCTCAACGGAGGGAAAAAAACCAAGCTCAGAAAAGGGGATGTTCTCGGAACCCTCTGTAAAGAGATAGGTATCGATGCCAAAGAGATAGGCAAGATAGATATCACCGATAACAATGCTTATATCGCACTGCATCATACGGTGATAGAGAAAGTGAAAAAAGCACTCAAAAAAGTAAAAATCAAAAAGAAAAAATATCTCTCCTGGATACTGGACTAATCTCTGTCCAGGATCTTCTGACGTCTTTTATGCCGTACAATATAAAAGAGCGTGATCAACACCACACTCAAAAGGGCGATCAGCGTCGCAGAACGGAGATACTCAGAGATAAGCTCCTCCTGTGATCCAAGCAGATATCCCAGTGTGACCAATACGATCACCCAGATACCCGCACCAAGTCCCGTATAGAGAGCAAATTTTCCCACATGCATGCGTGCCAATCCTGCCGGCAGGGAGATCAGCTGACGAATACCCGGGACAAGCCTGCCATTGAAGGTAGAGAGCTCTCCATGTGTTTTAAAAAACGCTTCGAGCTTATCCATCGTCTTCTCTTTGACGAAAAAGTATCTGCCGTAACGCAGGATAAATGCTCGCCCGACATAGACCGCAAGATAGTAGTTAAAGAGTGCACCGGCCACAGAACCGAAGATACCGGCAAAAACTACCCCGTATAGATTCATCTCACCTTGATAGGCAAGATAACCTGCCGGGATCATTACGATTTCACTGGGAAAAGGGAAAAAGGTACTCTCAAGAAACATGAGCAGAAAGATACCCACATAGCCAAGGTCACCGATATAAGAGACGATGGTTTGTGCTAGTTCATGTATCATTTTTACTCTATTATTTGTTAGAAAATTAAAAAGCGACGAATCGCTTGAGCCCCCTGATGAAGGGGACATAGTCTCAACGAGGAAAATAGACTTTGTCTATTTTATGTTTTATTCAGAAAAGGCGCCTACAGCAGTCAGTCTTTGATAACGCTGCTCCAGAAGTTCATCTTCGCTTAGTTCCCTAAGGGCCTTGACATTCTCCAGGAAGTACGCTTTGATCACCTCTGCCGCGGTATCTTTATCACGGTGTGCACCGATCAATGGCTCTTCAAGCACATCATCGACAAGTTTATGCTCATACAGATCATTTGGTGTGATCTTCAACGCTTTGGTAGCTACCTCTACCTTACTCGGATCGTTCCATAAGATCGCAGAACACCCTTCAGGAGAGATAACAGAAAAGACAGAGTAGCGCATCATCGCAAGCTTGTCAGCCACACCGATAGCCAGGGCACCACCTGAACCACCTTCACCGATCACCACTGAGATCAGCGGTACTTTTACTGCTGCAAATTCAAAAAGGTTCTTTGCGATCGCTTCACTCTGTCCGCGTTCTTCTGCACCCAGACCGGGATAGGCACCCGGAGTGTCTATCAACATCAATACAGGGATATCAAATTTCTCTGCAAGTCTTACTGCACGAAGTGCTTTTCTATACCCCTCAGGATTTGGCATACCAAAGTTTCTTTTGATCTTATTCTTCTGCCCTCGCCCTTTCTGTTCACCGATCACCATCGCTTTTTGATCACCGATCCAACCGATATAACAGAGGATCGCAGGATCATCACGGAAAGCACGGTCCCCATGGATCTCATAAGCATCATGCATGATCGCCTTAATATAGTCCAGTGAATAGGGTCTGTCAGGGTGACGTGCCAGTTGAAGTTTTTGAAAGTCTGAGAGTGAACCGAATGTTTTATTCACCTCTTTTTCCAGATCCTTTTGCAACCTTGCTACACTGTCCATATTGGCAATGGCATGTGCAGATACGATATCTTCTTGTATCTGCTCGATCTTCTTCTCAAACTCTAAGTATGTGGCCATCTTATTTCCTTATACTTTTTTAAAGATCACTACGCCGTTTGTTCCACCAAAACCAAATGAGTTACTCATAACAATGTTAAGGTCAGCTTTTCTCGCTTCATTCGGTACATAATCAAGATCACAGTTTTCATCCGGAGTCGTATAGTTGATCGTCGGAGGAACTACACCGTCTCTCATCGCCATCAAACATGTGACAGCCTCGATCGCACCTGCAGCACCAAGACAGTGCCCGATCTGTCCCTTGATAGAACTTACCGGAGGACAATTCTCTTTGCTTCCAAAGAGCTCTTTAAGTGCAGCTGTCTCATTCTTGTCATTTGCAGGAGTCGATGTACCATGTGCATTGACATAATCCACTTTCGGCTCTCCTGCCATTTTGTATGCCATTTGCATCGCTCTTAGCGGACCGTCCATTGACGGTGAAGTGATGTGGCTTGCATCCCCACTCTCACCAAATCCGACCAACTCTCCATAGATCGTTGCGCCACGTGCTACTGCATCATCATAGCTTTCCAATACCAATGCACCGGCACCTTCACCCATAATAAATCCGTCACGCTCTGCATCAAACGGTCTTGATGCACTCTGAGGATCATCATTACGTGTAGAGAGTGCCTTCATCGCAGCAAACCCACCGATCCCTACTTCACAGATCGCAGCTTCAGCACCTACAACAAGCATCTTGTCAGAGGTACCGACCATAATACTCTTTGCAGCTTCAGCTATCGCATGCGTACCTGCTGCACAAGCCGTAACTGCTGAAAGGTTAGGTCCTCTAAGCCCCTGGTAAATAGAGATGAATCCACCAAGCATATTCACTAATGAAGAGGGAATAAAGAATGGAGAGATTCTTCTTGGCCCTCTGTTTTCACAGATCACAGAGTTCTTCTCAATATTCGGAAGACCACCGATCCCCGATGCGGATACAATCCCGAATCTGTCTTTGTCTGTTCCTTCAGGAAGATTGGCATCATCCATCGCTTCCTGTGCAGCTTTCATTCCAAGCTGGATAAATCTATCCGCCTTTTTTGCTTCTTTTGCATCCAGAACAGTAGACGGATCAAAATCCGTGATCTCTCCTGCAATCTTTACTGAGTGCTTCTCTGTATCAAATGATGAAATCTTTTTGATACCGCATTTACCCTCAATCATTGCAGCAAATGCACTCTCTTTTTCAAGTCCTAGAGAGTTAATCATCCCCAAACCTGTCACTACTACTCTTCTCACTATCTCTCCTGTACAAATAAGATATATATTAACATTTCAAAAAATGCTAAGATCTATCCTAGTTTATCACCCCGTAACGGGGTGCTACAGACGACTTACTCTGCACTCTCGATAAACTTGATTGCATCACCAACTGTAGCGATCGCTTCAGCTTGATCATCAGGGATTTCGATATCGAATTTTTCTTCAAGTGCCATTACAAGCTCAACTACGTCAAGGCTGTCAGCCCCAAGGTCTTCAACAAACTTAGACTCTTCTTTTACCTCGTCTGGGCTTACATTAAGTTGCTCAACAACTACTTCTTTTACGTCATCAAATAGTGCCATTTGATTTCTCCTTTTTAGTTTTAAATGCCCCTAAGTATAGCTAAAAAATGATAAAAAGGAGTTAGTAGAAGAGGCAAACGAAGAAATTGTCTTCCTCATCACTTGAGGAAGCTCTCTATTGTCGACAAAAAGTTACATCATTATTTGCCAAGAAGTGATTTCTTGACAAACGGATCATGAAGATGCTTCCCCTGTAGCATCAGAAGTTTCATCTCTTCATAGGAGATAAGCCCCTCTTGTTTATGCTCATAGGCAGCAAATCCGTACCCCATAGGTGAAGGTGCCGTACGTGTATACCATGCCTTATCCACATCGATCCAGTGACCCGTATCCAGTGTTTTGGTAATCACCTTTTGAGTTTTGATCTTACGCCCCTCAAGCCAATCCACCACACACCCGATATCATCAAAGAAGTAGGTATCCCCTTCCGGGGTAATGATCTGTGCACTATACTCCATCTCCTCTATATCCATACTGCACTCTGAACACTGATACTCTTTGGGCTGGATCACTACAGGTTCATAGGCGGTATTCCCCTTATAAACATAGCGAGCCCCCTGGTCAGTCCCCAAAGAGAGCAGCAGAATGATAATGATTGCGATCACGATCGCAATCGTAAGCAGGTTCATCATAAACTTTTTCATAAAAATACTCCGTTATTTAGATAATAGATTCCCACATAACTGCTGCAGAGCAGTACGAACAAAGTAAGCAATCCTATCGAAACTTTTTTGAGTTTCAATGCATCCTTCTGAAACAGACCTTCGATCACGGCACTCTCTATCGCAAAAAAGGTACCGGTAAAAAGCAGTCCCCATACTGCATATCCTACATAATGGTACTCTCTCTGCAGCATACAGAACGGACACCTATGTGTAGGAAGTTCATAGATATACGTACCGAAAAAATAAACAATACTATAGTATGAAATCAGCGCAAAAAAGAGACTGACTGCTGCCCGCATCAGGTACTGCTGAGAGAACAGCATTAAAACCAAAAGCAGATAAAGCAGGTAAAAGAGTATCAAAAGTTTCTGCATATCAAGGCCGAAAGGCAGTCTGTTGCCCCCTATCTCCCCAAAGATCACAGAGCAGCAGCTGACGGGATTCGTCGTATCGATATGGCTGAAGTAGAGGATATCCAGTACCAGTTCTGCACTCAAAAAGAGAAAGATCAGAAGATAAAACCAGGACTTGAACTTCATGTAGGGATAACGTTTCCCCTCCAGGTCGATACGGTTCACCCTAAGCCAGAGACCGCTCAAAAAGAGTATCATGATCTTTAGAACCAAGAGGGGATCACCATACTCATTCGCATCGATCACTCCTGCAGCACACATCGCACCGGGCACCAGAAGTGAGAGTACATCAATGGTATAGGCAAAGTAGGGAAGCAGAAGCATCTTGAGTCCAAGGACAAAAAAGATAATGCTCATGACCAGATAGGATCGGTTCTCCAGAGCAAACTGTCTCTCCGTAAAGTGATCAAAGTTCCACCCCTTCAGGATACCCAAAGTCGCGATCGCTGCGATCAGCAAGAGGAGGTAAAGTACCATTTCAGAGAGGAGGTAGACGATCACCTCACTGCTTAGGAGTATCTCATTCACTGATACTTCCTATGACACCATCCTCCATATGTACCACTCGGCTCTCAAAAGGCAATGTCTCAAAAAGCGGATCGTGTGTTGCCACCACAATGGTCTTACCCGCTTCATGCAACTCCTGAATCGTTTCAATAAACTTGAGTGAGTTTTCCCTGTCAAGGTTGGCTGTTGGCTCATCACAGAGAATAACTTTGGGATCATGTACCAATGCTCTTGCGATCGCACAACGCTGTTTCTCCCCTCCTGAGAGCGAAGAGACATCCTGGGATGACTTATGAAGGATCGAGGCACGCTGCATACTCTGCTCCGCCATCTTGTGGATCGTTGGGATATCCAGACCGCTGTTGATCAAAGGAACGATGACATTCTCTTCTACGCTCAATGATTCGATCAGGTTAAAGTGCTGAAACACCACTCCGATCGTCTTTGCCCGGTAGGCTGATGCATGCAGGTCAGGCAGTTTGGAGACCAGTTCCCCCTCTACAACGATTTTCCCGCCGCTTGGACGATCGAGTGCTGCCATAAGAGAGAGTAGCGTTGACTTTCCGCTTCCGCTGATGCCGCTCAGGATCACACACTCCCCCTCCTCTACCTCAAGGTCAATCGATCTAAGGGCCTGAAACAGCTTCTCCCCCTCGCCGAAATTTTTACTGACATTCTCAATCTTTATCATCGCATCGCCTCTTTAGGTGGTATCACAGCGATCCGCCAGGAGGGGATCAATACTGCGGCAAAGAAAGGTACCGCATAGAGCAAAAAGAGAGAGCCCAATATACCGAACTCTATCACCGGAACCAACACTGCATGATTCACCAGGTTTGCACCGCCCAAGAATATCTCTATCAAGATCGGTGCGCCAAGGATAAAGACATACACATATGCCAAAACCACACCTATGATAAAACTTGTGATCACAAGGATCAAGGTCTCATAGAACTTCAACTTCAGGATATCCCTGATACTCCAACCGACTGCCCTTAGGATACCTATCTCTTTTCTCTCTGAAGAGTAGACCATAGAGTACCTCTGATACAAGATCAGCATAAAGGTAAGCAAAGCGATAATATAGAGAATCAAAAAGATACCGCCTTTGTAGTTGTAGAGATTCTCATAGGCTTTTTCTACCTCTCTCTTCTCTACCACTCTGATATCATAGGCAAGCAGATGCAGCTTACTGATGACATTGTCCCACTCTGCCTCGTTGGGTACATTAAACGTAATATCTGTCACCTCATCCTCATCCAGTCCGAAAATCTCTCGGGCAAGATCAATAGGCATAATGATCATATCATTGGCAAGCAGATTCAGTGAGCCTGGCAGTACCTCATAGAGTTTCACCTTTTTAAATACCCCCTGGGGCGTCTTAAATGAAAAACTGTCCGTATAGTAGTGTGTTTTCAGAAAGGCTTTCACCCCCTCCCCTACGATCATACTCTCACTGCTGAAAAACTGCTTCAGGTCAATACCTTTGACCAATCTCTGCAATGCCTTAGAACCCTGTACATCAAAAAAATCAATCCCTACGATCCAGAAAGATTCTTCGCGTGGGGCATAAAAGTAGCGGCCGTGTACCCGGGGTGTCACATCCGATACCCCTTCAATATCAATGATCTGATCCACCCAGCTAAGCGGAGTCGTCACCGGTCTGCCTGCCTCTACTCTTTTCACAGTGAAATCCGCCTGCGCATCGATCGTCTCTTGCAGCGTATGTTGCAGCGAGCTGGAGATAAAGAGCACCGAGCTGATAAGCGTGATAATCACGATAGAGATCAACATCACACCTATATGCTTGATCTTCTGTTTAAAAAGCAGCAGGGTGAGGAAATATAAAAACGGAGACTTATTCGGCATAAACAAAATCCATTCTATTGAGTGACTGCATCTGAGGAGAAGCAGGATGCCCTACCTTCTCACCCAAGACCTTCGGTTCATAAAAGGCCGTACTGAGCGAAGGCGATGCAAAACCGGTCACTGCTACAAGGTTAGAAAAAAGCTCTTTTTGAGATGTTCTCTCCAGAAGAAAATAGTGACCCAGCATCATACCTGTCACAGCACTCAACACTCCTACTAGCGTAATAAACTGCTTAATCAAATCTCTCAACTCCTTGTCAATCTGTTATTAAAGTCCATCAAGTGCCATCACCATCATATCGGTGATCTCATCAAACCGAAGGATCTTCTTTCCCTGATGTTCGCGGTTGAATGTCTCTGCCGACTCCAGTGTTTTAAAGGGGATCAATTCACGTCCCATCGGTCCATAAACATTCGAATCATAGACATAAAATGCACGCTTGGCATCAATCCCTTCCAACGTATAGTAGTCTGTTACCTGTATCACGGTGATCTTCTTGCGGTCATAAGGAAAGTTTCCATCAAAGATATAGTATTTCATCATATCTTTCACACCATCGAAGTAGTAGGTCTCTCCCTCATAGGTCATTGAAGCCGCCCATTTAGGATATTTTGCAACGAACATCCCGCATACAGGGCACTTGGCATCATTTGGTACATGGATATGCCCTTTGTTTGCCTTCATGCTGCCGTTGCTGATATAGTAGGCAACTGCTTCCAGTTTGCTTTTTGAGAGAGGAGGACATGCATGTGACTCCTGAATCTTCACTATCAATTGCTCGATCGTACCAGTAGCTGAGGGAAGTTTATCAATCTCGCACAGACTCTTGGCAATCTTCTCGCCTTTTTGTGTCAGTTTGATCATTTTGGCCTGAGTGAACTCATTGGCAAAAAGCGGAAGTAAAAGTATAGGGAAAATAAAAATTGTTTTTTTCAAGTGGCACCTCTGAAGAGCGGGTAAAACCCGGACTCTTGAAATTTAGGTAAAGTGTAGCATCTATCGGCTTTGAAGATAAAGCCCGACAGCCTGCAGCTGTTTAGGATTCAATCCTTCACAAAGTTTATTGGTCACAACAAATGTTTTGGCTTCAGCTACAGTCTCAAACGACTGATCTGTTTTTTGACACTTTTGGGTATAAAGTTTCTTCCCCATTTCACGCATTTTGACACGTTTTTTATCAACCATTTCAGTGTCATTCTGGAACTCTTGCTGTGCTCTCTGGAGAGCACCGTCAAAGTTGGTCACTTCCCCTCCATTGATTTTTACAAAGGTTTCAGCCTCAGCTTTGTCGGCAAAGGCATATTTACTGGTCATAGTCATTGTACCTTTTTGGCGGCTCCCTACGACATAGTGTGCTTTAGAAGCATCAATGAACTTCAACGTACTGACATCCACAACTTTGATCTCTGTCGGCTTTAGCCCCTTGGTGATATCCTCAGCCAGACAGTGGATCGAACAGTACTGTTTTACTTTACCGTCAATAGTCGCTGCATGATTGGTCTTATAGAACATCGGCAGATTCATACCGCAATTTGGACAGAATGCCTTTGCATCTCCCGATTGAAGAAGCGTTGCTTCAGAGGGCGAAACACTCTGAAACATCTTCATCATCTTCTTTGGTTTTTCAACCTGCACCTTACCTGCACATTTTCCGGAAGCGCATTTGCCCGGAGCACACTTCATCTCAGCCTGAGACAAGCTTGCCAGTGCCATCAACGCCGATACAATCCATAAGACCTTTTTCATTTTCACTCCTAAAATTTATATTTCAGATTCGCATAGAAGTAGCGTCCGGGCTCGTTGAGGAGCATCACATCATCACTGCCTGATACACCAAGAAGTGTCAGGTCTTTATAGGTATTGGCTGTCGCATAAGTGTTGTCAAAAACATTATCGACACCTACGGTCAACTCAAAATGATCGTTGAACTGCTTCGTTCCTTTAAGGTTCACCACAGCATAGGCATCAAGTTCCTGCTCACCGTTATCCTCGTCATAATTGCTCCATTCATCCGCCGCAACTAATTCTGCTCTGAAACTTAATGTATCATCATACAGATAATTTACCGCTGCATTGACCTTCAAAGGCGGGATTTCAGGTAAGTCAGTGTCTGTCTGCCCTGTCAGAGGATCATCTTTTTTACCCCTTTGGTAAGAGACTCCATAGTCAAAATAGAATGATTCGCTTGCGATGTAGCTTCCGCTGAACTCCACACCGTAGATGGATGCATCCACATTTTCAAAAAGATGTTCTCCTCCTACTGCATCCGAATTGTAGGCGATAAAATCTTTCAGCATACTGTAGAATGCTTTGGCTTTGAAGGTTGCATTTTCAAACTTCTTTTCCATACCCAGGTCAAATTCATAGTTTTTCGTGTTATCCAGAGTCGGTGTACCTTGCTGCTTTCCGCTCATTCTGATATAAAGCTCTCTTGCATCAGGTACTCTGGATGACTTCCCGATCCCTGCGAAATATCTGGTATTTTCATCCGCATGATAGGTTCCGGAGATAAATCCGTTGAGTTCACGGTAATCATTGCTTGGATCTGCAGCATTTCCTGAAGTAATCTCGGTATCATCATATCTCAACCCAAGGTTCCACTCAAGCTTGCCTGTTCTGAAGGTGTCTTTCACAAAGAGTGCATAGTTTTCAGTATCAACATCATCAAGACTTATAGGACCCGGTGTACCGTTAGTATAAAACCTTCCATTCCAGTTTCTCAGGCTGTAGTCCAGTCCGGCTGTGATCAGATGGCCTTCCATATCAAAGCTGTTTTTGATCTTGGCTCCCTGCATTTTCGTATCAAGCCAGTGTGTTTTTTCCTTTGTAATATCTGTTGCCGCTTTACGGTAGATGGTTGACATCGGATGGTCCACTTCTGACTGGTAGAGCTGCAGGTCCAGTTGTTTGGAGTATTTGCCGAGATCTTTGGCTGTGTACTCTATATTGAAAATATCCGAATCATCATAGAGGGCATCCATCTTTGAAGAGGGGTAAAGGATATCATCGCTTCTGTTTCCCGTATAGCTCAATCTCAGCTCCTGATTGTCTGCTATTTCCCAAAAGAGTTTTGCCATGACAGTTTTCTTCTCAAAGGCATCCATATCTCTGTATTGATCCTGATATTCGAAATTGCCCGGAGATTGCTTCTCGATCTGCTCTGCAAAATCATCACCATTCCCATCTTCATACTGTTCACCCTTTTCAGTTGAAGCACTGATCAGGAACTTCAGCGTATCCGTCCCCCCGCTGGCAGAAAAAGAGGCCTTTCTATATCCCCAGCTTCCTGCATTGAGGTTGACCTCACCCTCAAACTCTTCAGACGGTTTTTTGGTATGAACCTTCACATCTGCACTCAGTACGCCGGTATCCTCTACGTTATAAGGCCCTTCGGTCATTTCGATATAGTCAATATTGTTCGTCAGGATATGTGAAATAGCCGGATCCATTCTATTCGGACAGGCACCAAAGACTTTTGCCCCATCGATCGTCACGTTGATATTGTCTTTCTTCTGTCCTCTCACGATGATATCATTTGAGATACCGCTTCTTCTCACAAGCCATACACTTGAAGACTCTTTGGCCAACCCTTCAGCAACGTCTGCGGACTTGATCTCCTCCCCGCTTACATCCTTGATCACCTCAGTATCTACTTTTCCCTCTATTTCTATCTCATCCAACACTACCGGTGCAGCTTGAATAGCCATCGCAGTCAATAGCGAAAGTCCGATTACCTTCCTCATTCCTTATACTCCTTATTTTATATGCTTATAAGTAAACCGAAAAAGTGTTAAATGACTGTTAAATTCTCTTAATATTTGTAAGAAAGGGAGGAGTAATGTTACTTTGTAAACTATCTGCTCAGTCTGTAATGCAGTGTGATGGAGACCTTTTCGGGCAGTTTCATCGGTATATTCTTGACGCTCACAGGGAAGGCTTTCTCTACGGCTTTTTTGGCAGAGGTATGAAAAACCCTTGAACCACTTACCGCAATGGCAGAGACATGACCATTTGGCAAGATCGTGAAGTTTACTTCAACACTGCCTTGCATTCCCCGACGTTTGGCAACACGAGGATAGCTTTTGTTTCGGTTGATGCGATCTCTCACTTTTGCAAGAAAAAGGTTTTTCTCATTGGCTGAACTGCGCTGCTTTTTGCTACTCTTAAGTGCACTTCTTTTCTCTGCAGGGGAACACTTCTTTGTGCTCTTTTTGACGTGCTTCTTTGGCTTCTCTTTTTTGACCTTAGCCTTCTCTTTTGGGGGTTCCGGCTTTTTACTCTCCTCTTTTTTGGGAAGAGGTTTCGGCTTTGGTATCTCTACCGGTTTAGGTTGTTCAACCTCGGGTTCAGGTTCAGGCAGTGGTGTCTCTTCTACCTTCTCTTCCGGTTCCGGTGTCTCCTCTTTGATCGGTTCCGGCTCTTTTTCTATCACTTGAGGTTGAAATGCCTGGACAGTAAGCTCAATGGTATTCAGAGATGACTTTGTGTCAGAGATGTTGGTGGTTTGTGAGAAGTAAAACAGAGAGAATCCCACGACGATATAAGAGATACTTGTTACTAAAAAGGAGAACAAAAACCGATAATTAGTCACACAACCTCTTTTTGAAACGCATTATAACAAAAGTTATAAACGCATCCCGTCATCTTCATTTTACAGAAATATCGATACCTTTAACGATATATAACTCATACTTCTGATTTTTATTTTCAGATTATATAATGCAACTGTTAATTTAGTGTAAAACGATCTTTTTCAGATCAAGAGAAACCGTAGTTCCCTGATTTTTTTCTGATTTGATCTGTATATCAATCCCTTCACTGTCACAGTAGGATTTTACTAACGCAAGCCCTATCCCTTCCCCCTGTTTGGAGCTGTCAGCCTGATAGTAACGCTCATAGATCTTCAAAAGCTCGGTCTCGCTCATTCCTACTCCCCGGTCACTGATACTCAAAATATTCTGGGTATGGGAGAGGGTGATCGGTGTATCTTTGGAGGAGTACTTCATCGCATTCATCAAAATGTTGTCTATCACCTTCTCAAATCCTATCTTATCCGCCCTAACCATGTAGTTTTTCACATCCATATTAAAGCTGTTACGATCAAAAGCTTCAAAGACTTCTATCCTCTCCTCCAGCACCTTTTTAAGATCAAAAGTCTCTTTTTCGATAGGCTGCAACTCTTTTTTGATACTGTAGGCAAGTTCCTGGTAAAGCCTCTCCAGTCTTTTGGAAGATGCATCGATACGATCGATACGATCCAGACTTTTCTGATCATCCAGTTTTCTGGCGATCAGTTTGGTATTAGCCTGGATGGTTGCAAGCGGGATATTGAGTTCATGCAGTATCTCTTTGGTCAGATGAGAGAGGTTCTTGTCAAGTCTTTTTGCAGGTGCCAATATAGTACTGACAAAAATATATCCGAACATTCCCGAAAAAAGCATCAAAACCAAAGCGCTTAGAAAATAGATTTTTGTAGTCACTCCCCATGTATTAAGGATATGGTACATAAATCCCAATACAAATCCAATGCTCAAAACATAGATCACCGTCCCCCAGAAAATCCGTTTATCCATCGATATCCTCAAATTTGTACCCTACGCCACGGATATTGCTGATATGGTCAGGGAAAAGTTTTTTGAGCTGAGTCACATAGACACGTATCGAACCGTCACTTGGCATTTGATTGGCAGTCCAGAGCTGCTCTTTGATAAACTCACTGGTCACCACATCTCCCCTGGATTGTATAAAGAGCATCAAGAGCTCTATCACTTTGATCGTAAGGTCAACCTCCTCTCCCTGATAAAAGAGTGTTTTGTTCTTCACATCAAGTGTGTACTCACCTATTTTGACATTTTGGGTGCGTGTCTGTCGACGAAGCAATGCTTCGATACGCAACTGAAGCTCATCAAAATCAATAGGCTTTTTCATATAATCATCACCCCCCAAACTATATCCTTCAACCAGTGACTCTTTATCATCTCTGGAGGTCAAAAATATAGTGGGTGTTATATCTCCGGCACTTCGCAATTTTCCCAAAAGATCAAATCCGCTCTCATATGGCAAATTCACATCAAAAAGATAGAGATCATACTTCTTTTCATAGGTGAGGTCCAGTGCAGAATAAGGGTCCATCACGGCATCCAGTGCATACCCCTCTTCTTCCAGAAAGTCCTGTAGTGTTTCATTGAAAAGTTTATCATCTTCCAGTATAAGAACCCTGACTGCCATCACTCTCCTTTAAATGTATAAGCAAAGCAACATTATAACCAAACTTATTCTTCAACAAAAAAAATATTCATAGCTATTGATTATCATCATCATTAAATTTTCAATACTACTGGTTATAATATATACATCTCATTGAAAGGTATTTTTTCGGAATGGGAAAAGAGATTTATTTTAAACATGCTGAAGGAAAGATATTAGCATTCGGTCTTCTTCTGCTTGCCATTTTTTTACTCCTCTTAACGGTCAGTGCCTACTTTTGGCCGGATAGGTTCAATGTATTGTTAAGTATGACGGCATCCAATATCATTTTTGGAAGAATGGCCGGACTCTCCATCGGGATCTCTTCACAGATGGATACTACCCTACTCATTGCATTCAACCTTTTCATTGAATCCATTATGGTATTGATCCTCTATCCGCTTTTTGTACTAAGCTGGAGAAGTCTTCACGTGGTTTCGTATAACCCCTTAAATGACTTTTTAAAACGCTCCCAAAAGAGTGCAGAGAAGTATCAGCCAATGATTAAAAAATATGGCATCATCGGACTGCTGTTTTTTGTACTCACACCATTTGCAATGACAGGACCTGTTGTAGGCAGTTTCGTAGGCTACCTAATGGGTCTTCCCCATTTAACCACGCTTCTCTCTGTACTCTTCAGTACATTGATAGCGATCATCTTATGGACCTACTTCATCAAAAATTTTGAAGCGACGCTTATTGTCTATAGTGATGCGCTTATTATGGTGCTTTCAACTGCTGCTGTGATTGTCTTGATCTGGTATTTTATGAGAAAAAAACGGGGTTGAGTGTCTATGCTAGGCTTGTAGAGATTGTGAATTTTCTTCACAGTAACCGCTCTTCACATCTCCGTTCAGGGTGAGCCTGTCGAACCCTATGTTCCCATTAGAGAACCCCAGTATCGCGTAGGGTGCGTAATCACGCACCGAAATAGACAGTAGCAGGAGTATCGATCTTGTGATGAAACATAAAGATGAGTTGAGAACGTTTGGCGGTGCCAAACCTACGGATCTTCGATATAAAGTGTAGGTCGGGGTGCCCTCACCCCGACATCAATGGTGAACTCCCCCATAAGAGCTGTATGTCGGGATAAAGGTATTCCTCTGCCTACGCAGCAATGACAGTGTACTTGTCATCCTCGGACTTGCACCCCAGGAGTATTTCCTTCGGGCACCCGGGGATCCACAGGTTGGGGAACCAAACAGCTCTCACAGAGAGTGCAAGCACAAGATTGTTTGCTTGACGCTTTTGCCTACACGGCTACACTTCGTTACGCACCTCAAGGGCATTTCTTCTCTATGTTCAGGGCACCGTTCCGGTTCCGAAGCTAGAAAGGCTTTGTGCTTGCACTCTCTGTGAGAAAGCAGTTTGCCTTTGCTTGACGCTTTTGCCTCCACGGCTACACTTCGTTCCGACCGTTCCGGTTCCGAAGCTACAAAGGCAAAGCAGTTTGCCTTTGCTTGACGCTTTTGCCTCCACGGCTACACTTCGTTCCGACCGTTCCGGTTCCGAAGCTACAAAGGCAAAGCAGTTTGCCTTTGCTTGACGCTTTTGCCTCCACGGCTACACTTCGTTCCGACCGTTCCGGTTCCGAAGCTACAAAGGCAAAGCAGTTTGCCTTTGCTTGACGCTTCTCATAGTTTCGACCCTATAAACGTGAGGTTCACTCACGTTTACTTAACGGGTCCTTCTACCTTCGCGGGTCGCTCTGCTCCACCGCTTCGGTTTCGACACTAAAAACGACAAACTATTGTCGTTTTCTTAACGTGTCCTTCTACCTTCGCGGGTCGCTCTGCTCCACCGCTTCGGTTTCGACACTAAAAACGACAAACTATTGTCGTTTTCTTAACGTGTCTCACATATGCATTCCGCCGTTTACTTTTAGGGTTTCTCCTGTGATATAGGAAGCATGGTCTGAGAGAAGGAATGCTACGGCATCAGCGACCTCTTTCGGATCACCGAATCTTCCCATCGGGATCTTTGCAGTAAAGGCATCTTTGATCTCATCTTTCAGTACATCGGTCATCTCGGTAGCGATAAATCCCGGAGTGATACTGTTGTATCTGATGCCGCGCGGTGCCGCTTCCTGGGCAAATGATTTCGTCATCGTGATCGTCCCGCCTTTGCTTGCCGAGTAGTTGGTCTGACCAGCATTTCCTGTCTCACCTACGATCGATGCGATATTCACCACTGATCCGAAGCGCTTTTTACCCATCACTTTTAGTGCTTCTCTACATCCGATAAATGTTGATTTTAGGTTGGCATTGATGACATCCATGAACTCTTCGGTCTTCATACGCATTGCCAGTTTATCTTTGGTGATCCCCGCATTGTTGACAAGGTAGCTAAGCTCTCCATCCTCTTCTATAATACGTTTGATCGCAGCAACAAATGCCTCTTCGTCACTCACATCAAACCCGATCACGTCAGCTTTTCCACCTTCTGCTTCGATCGCCGATTTGACTGCATTTGCTTCAGCCTCTCCGCTACGGTAGTTGATCCATACTTTGAGTCCCATATCAGCCAATCTTTTGGCAATCTCCGCACCGATACCTCTACTTGCACCGGTAACCAGTACATTATTCCCGCTAAATTTCATCATACGTCCTTCAAATCTTTGCGATATTGTAGCATGAAGCGCTTAATGAGACTCAAAGAGCTCATTTTTGAGTTTCTCAAAAAACGCATAATCCTCCGGAGTAATCTTATCGGAATATATAATATGGTTGAGCTGTTCCATCAAATGATATTTGGAAATTTTGTCTTCACGCAATGCCATTTTTATAATCTGAATATGCTGATCCAGATCATACTCTGTGTCCATAATATCTTTTAGAAATGCTTTACTCTCCACCTCACTGCACTCAAAATCCTGTCCGAGTATATCGCAAAAGAGTGGTGCCTCTTTCTCTATATCCCGCTTATCCACTTTAATAATATGTGCTAAAAGTGTGGCGACTGATTCTTTGATCTTCTTTTGCATAAATACCACCTCTCTTACTTGGGTTTTTGCCTATATTGTATCATATTTCAAAAAGAGGTTCTTGGTTCGTTGTTTAAAAAAATATCATATTGGAGTGTACAAAAGGATAGAATCGTCAGTGACTGATCAATGATACCGGTTTGACTCTTTCAAAACGGTATCTCATCGTTAAAAGGTGATAGGACAGCCTAAAAGAGAGGCGCGTCCATCTCCTCCGGTATCTCCAGTCCCATCACCTTCAGAACGGTAGGTGCTACGTTATTGAGTCCGCATCCCTCTTTGAGATGTTCTACGCCATCAGCCATGACCCAACACCAAACCTCTCCTACGGTATGATTTGTCAGGATATTACCCTCATCATCCACCATCTCTTCACAGTTTCCGTGATCAGAAGTGAGAATGATCGCATAGTTTTGCTCTTTGGCTTTTTGAATGATCTTTCCAAGCTCTGTATCTACCGCATGGACTGCGTTACGTGCAGCTTCATAATTCCCGGTATGTCCCACCATATCACCGTTTGCGAAGTTCACCACGACAAACTCATACGCTTCATCCATCGCGGTACGCACTGCTTCACCTACCTCAGGTGCAGACATCTCGGGTTTCATATCATAGGTCTTCACATCCGGACTCGGGATGAGTACACGGCTTTCACCCTCCATCGGTTCCTCAACACCACCGTTGAGGAAAAAAGTCACATGGGCATACTTCTCTGTCTCTGCAGTATGAAGCTGACGCAATCCCGCCCTGCTTACCACTTCAGCCAATGTGTTTTTCGGTGCATCTTTAGGGAAAAGAACCGGATACGGGAATGTCGCATCATATTGCGTCATTGTAGCGATATGCAGCGGTTTGAATGCTCTCTCAAACGCGCTGAAGTTTGCATCACCCAATGCCGTAGTGATCTCACGTACCCTGTCTGAACGGAAGTTGGTCATGATCACACTGTCGCCTTCAGCCATACCTTCATACCCTTCAAAGGCCGCAGGCAGGATAAACTCATCGGTTTCATTTTTCGCATAACTCTCATCCACATATGCTCTCGGAGAGAGTGCCGTAGCAGGTGTAGCTTCTGCAATCGCCCGATATCCCTTCTCAACCCTTTCCCAGCGGTTATCTCTGTCCATCGTGTAGAAACGCCCGCCAAGCGTAGCGATAGAAATATCTTCATCCGTGATCGCTTCGATCTGCTCGATATAGGTTTTCGCTGAAGTAGGACTCACATCCCTGCCATCCGTGATCAGGTGCAGAAATACTCTCTTCCCTCTCGCCTTTGCAAGTTTTGCCAGTCCGATCGTATGCTCAATGTGCGAGTGTACCCCGCCGTCACTCAGCAATCCGATAAGATGTACTCTCTCACTTTTTCCCAGTGTTTCATTAAGCGGAGTGTTCTCTTCGATACTCCCCTCTTCAAGCGCCAATGAGATCTTTACAAGATCCTGATAGAGTACACGGCCGCTTCCGATGGTCATATGTCCTACTTCGGAGTTCCCCATCTGCCCTTCAGGCAGTCCGACACTGAGCCCATGTGTAGAGATCAGCACCCTGGGGGTCTCCTCAAAAAGTTTGTCATAGGTTGGTTTGACCGCATCTTTGAACGCGTTACATTTACTATCAGGCTTACACCCGATACCGTCAGTAATGATTAAAACTGTTTTTTGAATATCCATTAAGTACCCTAATTCTTCTCAAGTCTTATATTTTTTATTGAAATAATAGTAAAATAACCTTTTTTAATCCTAAAACCACAAAAGAGACCTATGTTATACGAACTCTCGCATCTTTTAGATATCAACCTATTTGGATATATTACGGTACGGTCAGGTTTTGCCTTCTTTATCGCATTTATCCTGACGCTTCTGATCATGCCCAGATACCTCGCATGGGCCATCTCAAAAAAAGCGAATCAGCCTATCAATAAATATGTCCCTGCGCACGAGGGGAAACGTCATACACCGACCATGGGTGGAGCCGTCTTTATCTCTTCTACAGTGATGGCCGTGCTTTTAAGTGCAAACTTGGGGAACATTTTTATCCTGGCAGGGTTGATCACCCTTGTCGGTTTCGGTTTGGTAGGATTTAAAGATGATATCGGAAAGATACTCTCCGGAGATAACCTTGAAGGACTTTCGGCTAGAGGGAAGCTCGGAGGTCAGGTCGTTGTAGCCTTATGTAGCATCGCAGTGCTATTTTATGCCGATTTTCCAACAACTTTCTATCTCCCGTTTTTAAAAAATGAACTTTTTGATATGAGTTATTTTGCAGTGATTTTCTGGGTATTGGTCTTTTTGGCTACGACCAATGCAGTCAACCTCACGGATGGACTTGACGGACTTGCAACCGTACCTTCTATCATTGCGCTTATCTCGCTGGGAACCATTATCTATGTCACGGGACATGCCATTTTTTCAGGCTACCTTCTTGTGCCTAACATCAAAGGAGTGGGAGAGGTCACGATCATGGCGTCTGCGCTTGCAGGGGGGCTCCTGG
Source organism: Sulfurovum sp. MH2-6 (assembly GCF_058374785.1). Classification (NCBI taxonomy): domain Bacteria; kingdom Pseudomonadati; phylum Campylobacterota; class Epsilonproteobacteria; order Campylobacterales; family Sulfurovaceae; genus Sulfurovum; species Sulfurovum sp. MH2-6. The sequence goes on along the minus strand of NZ_CM178170.1, from coordinate 257,803 downwards.
GATTCCTCTGGTACAACTGTTATCCCGCTGAGATCTTTATGGGGGATACGGGCAGTCTGGCGATCGGTGGATTCCTTGCATACCTGGCGATCCTTGGGAAAAGTGAAGTGCTGCTTATCCTGATCGGTCTGATCTTTGTGATAGAGACGGTTTCGGTGATCTTGCAGGTCGGCAGCTTCAAACTGCGCGGGAAAAAGGTCTTTTTGATGGCACCGATACACCATCACTTTGAAATGAAAAAGTGGGCAGAGAACAAGATCATCGTACGTTTTTGGATGATCTCGCTGATTGCCAATATCCTTGCACTCATCTCCTTTAAGTTCAGATGAGAAATGCCCTTAGGGTGCGTAACAAAGTGAGGCCGCAAAGGCAAACATGTTGAAAACAATGGACGATAAAATGAACAAACCTACACTTTTTGGATACGGATTGACAACCAGGGCGATCGCGAGAAGCCTTGGGGGAGGATGTACTTTTTTTGATGATAATGTCAAAGAATCCTATATGGATGAAGAGCGAAATCAGATCCTTCCTTCACACCTCTTTGATCCTGAGGCAAGTGCACTGGAAGTGACAACCCCCAGCCTCAAGCCGGATCACCCTCTGATCAAAAGCGCCAAAAATCTGCTCAGTGAGTATGACTACTTTTCAGAAGTGATGCCCTTCAGTATCTGGATATCCGGAACCAACGGGAAGACCACAACGACTCAAATGCTGACACACCTGCTTGAAAAGCGCGGTGCTGTAGCCGGAGGAAATATCGGTACACCGTTGGCAGAGCTTGATACAAAAGCACCGATATGGATTCTGGAGACCAGCTCTTTTACCCTTCACCACACCAAAATAGCTTCTCCGAACATCTATCTGCTCCTACCGATCACACCCGATCATCTTGACTGGCACGGTACCCCCGAGCAGTACGAAGCGGATAAGCTTGCACCGCTTAGGACGATGAGAGAGGGTGAACTGGCGCTGATTCCAAAAGGGCTGAAGGTGCCGCCTACCCGGGCTTATGTCGTTGAGTATGACTCTGATGCATTTTTGGAACACTACTTTGATCTTGATGCCGGACAAATTGAGTTCAAAGCTGCATTCCTGCAGGATGCCCTGCTTGCACTGGCGATCACCAAAGTACTTTTTGATGAAACCGATTACGCTCTCATCAACGCTTTCACACTTGATGCACATAGACAAGAGAAGATAGAAGATCTACAGGGCAGAGTCTGGATCAATGACTCCAAAGCCACCAACCTTGATGCCACGATCCAGGCGATCAAAGGGTTTGAGGGGAAAAAGATCCATTTGATTCTCGGAGGAGAAGATAAGGGGGTAGATCTCACACCACTCTTTAAGACCATGCAAGGATGTGATATCAAGATCTATACGATCGGTGCCAATAACGACAAACTTCTGGATCTCGCAGAAAGATATGGGATAGATGCTCATGAATCAAAGACGATCGAAGAGGCTGTTGCCGCTATAGACCGTGAACATACCAAAGCGTCGGTCGCACTGCTCTCACCTGCTGCGGCCAGCTTTGACCAGTTCAACTCCTACAAGGATAGAGGAGAGACCTTTATAAGGCTCGTCAAGGCTTTATAGCGCTCACAACAAAACATAATCAATTTTTGATTATAATCAACTATAACCCATATCAAAAAAGGATCTTTTCTGTATGCATATTTTATTGCTCAATACAAACCCTGTTGTCTCTAGACTTATCACGCTTTGTCTAAAAGACAGGCATGCAGAACTCTATGAATTCTCCTCATTGGAAGAGATCGAAGATAAGCCCTATGACCTTGCATTCATTGATGATGCAAGCTACAAGCATATTACCCTTGATACACTGCGAACACTCGATATTGCAAAGCTGGTGCTTCTTACAAGCCACCCTGATGGAAACTATGAACCGGCCGACATCGTCATCAAGAAACCATTTCTTCCTTCCAAGATCATAGAGGTGATAGAATCATTGGAACTATCAGAGGAGGAACCACCTCATATCTTTCCTCTCTCAGCTGAAGAAGAGCCAGTCGAAAAGAGTGAAGAAGAAGAGAACGAAGTAAGCGCTCACGAGATTTTGGATATCAATGAAATTGAAAAGATAAAATCGCTCCTAGAGATGGATGATGAGCCGTTAGTAGACGATCTTCTGGAGAGAGATGAAGAGGAACTGGAGACGTTAAAAAGAGAGGTCATTAAACAAAACCTTATTGATGAAGGGCTCGAGATCGTCGATGAAGAGGATGTGATCGAAGCGGTAGAGAAAGAGGTTACATTTCATATCACGCATGATGCCCAGAAATCAGAGGAACAAAAAGAAGAGTTTGAAATAAAACTACTGGATGCCGTGAAAAAAATGAAAATAAAAAAATTGAAAAAACTTCTGCATGGTGCAGAGGTAACCATCAACATCAGGTTTAAAGACAGTGAAAATGAGTAAGAAAATATCAGACAGTGGTGCCATTTTGGTACTCTCCGGGCCAAGCGGTGCAGGAAAGAGTACGATCATCAATGCTGCATCCGCAGAGATCGGAGAGTACTACTTCTCTATCTCTACGACCACCCGTCCGCCGAGAGTAGGAGAGGAGCATGGCAAAGACTACCTCTTTGTCAGTAAAGAAGAGTTTGAAGAGGATATCAAAGCAGGAAACTTCCTTGAGTATGCGGAAGTGCACGGAAACTACTACGGAACCTCGCTCAAACCTGTCAGAAAAGCACTGGGAGAGGGAAAACTGGTTATCTTTGATATCGATGTCCAGGGGCACCGTCTGGTACGTGCAAAGATGGATGATATCACCACCTCCGCATTTATCACACCCCCTACCCTGAGTGAGCTTGAAAACAGACTGCGTGCAAGATCAACCGATGATGAAGCGGTGATCAGCAAACGGATTGAAAATGCAAAAAAAGAGATACTGGCTGTGGGAGAGTATGACTTTACGATACTCAATGACACGGTAGAGGATGCGGCAAAAGAGTTTGTGATCATTGCCAAAGCTGCGAGATTGAAACAAAAAGAAGAAGATCAAACCGAATTTATCTCGCGTTGGTTGAGCCACTAAGAAAGATTAATTATTTTCATGTATAATTATCCAAAATTAATGCTCAATGTAGCGAAACTAAAGGACTGACTATGGGTATGCCAAGTATGCCAGAACTACTGATCATCTTAGCAATCGTTGTACTTCTTTTTGGAGCAAAAAAGATTCCAGATCTTGCAAAAGGTGTAGGGAAAGGGATCAAAGACTTTAAACAAGCAGTAAAAGAAGACGACGAGAAAGAAGAGAAAAAAGAGATTGCTTCAACAGAGGAAACTAAAACCGAAACAAAAACTGAAGCAAAGATCGAAGAAAAAAAGAGCGAAAACGCTTAAAACCTTCTGTTCAGTGCCATGCACTGGACACTTCTCTTCACACTAACTCTCCGCTAACTATTTTTTGCTACAATTTCATATTAATTATTACGATCATATGGGAACCTTATGAAACTGAAATCACAACTTAATACGCTTATCAAAGAGGCATTTAGCAAGGCCGGTATTGATGCAGAACCTATCAGCGTTTCTGAAGCAACACAACCGCAGTTTGGTGACTACCAATTTAACGGAGCTATGGCATTGGCAAAAAAACTGGGAAAAAACCCTAGAGAGATTGCAACAGGGATTCTTGATGCCCTGGACACCTCAACCCTTATCCAGAAAGCAGAAATTGCAGGACCGGGATTTATCAACCTTTGGTTAAGACCGGAGTGGATCGCTTCAGCATGTCACACTGCGCTCAGCGATGACAGACTTGGTATCAGCAGACATGAAACACCTCTCAAGGTAGTAGTAGACTACTCGGGACCAAACATGGCAAAACAGATGCATGTGGGACACCTTCGTTCGACGATCATCGGAGATACCCTCTCAAACCTGCTGGAGTTTTTGGGTGATGACGTGATACGTCAGAACCACATCGGAGACTGGGGAACCCAGTTTGGAATGCTTATCGCTTACCTTGAAGAGACCGGCAATGAGGGTGTGGCTCAACTCTGTGACCTTGAACAGTTCTACAAAGAGGCAAAAGCGCGTTTTGATGCTGATCAGGCCTTTGCCGACAAAGCAAGAGAGTATGTCGTCAAGATCCAGAGCGGTGACCACCACTGTCTGAACCTCTGGCAAAAATTCATTGATGCCTCGCTGGGACACTGTGAAGATGTTTACGGAAAACTCTGTGTAAACCTGAAAAGAGAAGATGTCAAAGCGGAGAGTTTTTACAATGAAGATCTTCCTCAGGTCATCGAAGACCTCATCACCGAGGGGCTGCTGCAAGAGAGTAACGGAGCACAGTGTGTCTTCCTCGAGGGTGAAGAGATCCCTGTCATTGTACAGAAGGGAGACGGTGGATACCTCTATGCCACTACTGACTTGGCTGCACTGCGCTATAGAGCCAATGTGCTGGATGCAAAACGTATCTGCTATGTCGTAGATGCAAGACAAGCTGGACACTTCAGACAGATCTTCAGTGTGGCAAAAACATCACGTTTCGTACCTGAAGATGTCAAACTTGAGCATGTCGCCTTTGGAACCATGATGGATAAAAGCGGAAGACCGTTTAAAACGCGTGACGGAGGGACAGTCAAGCTCATCGACCTGCTTGATGAAGCGGTCATCAGAGCGAAAGGTGCGATTAAAGAGAGAGAGAACTACTCCGAGGAAGAGGTAGAGCGTCTGGCTAAAATCGTAGGGATCGGTGCAGTAAAGTATGCAGACCTCTCTATCAACCGTGAATCAAACTATATCTTTGACTGGGACAAGATGCTCAGCTTTGAAGGGAATACTTCACTCTATATGCAGTATGCCTATGCAAGGATCCAAAGTATCTTCAGAAAGCATAATGGACCGGTAGAAGGTGATATCATCATCTCTGATACACTCGAACAGCAGCTGGCAGTGATGCTGCTCCGTTTTGAAGATATACTTGAACGTGCAGCAGAAGATGCTTCACCAAACCAGATCACTACCTATCTCTATGAAATGGTGACACTCTTTATGCGTTTTTATGAACAGAACCCTATCCTCAAAGAGGGTGTCGATGAAGCAACCAAAATGAGCCGCCTTCAACTGGCTGACCTTACGGCCAAGACGATCAAACAGGGACTGGAACTACTTGGTATTGAAGTAGTAGACAGGTTATAATACTTCAAATAAGAAAGAGAGGAGAGTCAGATGAAGGGTATGATAGTTTTAGCGATTATTCTCACCCTTGGTATCCTCTTTTTGTACTACTTCAAAACAAAAAACCTGAAAAAACTCTTTATTTCACTTGGTACATTTGGCGTAATATTGGGGTTTGCGGTTATGGGGAATATCACCAGGCAGGTGATACCGCTTTTTATCGCACACCTGATCCTTCTGCTTGCTGCCTGGGGAGGGTTATTTGTCTATCTCTTTAAAGACCGTTACTACTGGTGGATCCTCTTCTCACCCGCTGTAACGATCGGGCTTTTTCTGATCATGGAGTTACTCACGGGATCAGGCCATGAGTATACGATCCTGGATTAAGCCTCTTCTTTTTTCTGATTTTCGATCAGCTCATTGAGGAACTGTTCCAGTGAATAGCGCTGTCTGTACTCAGGGATCATAATATGGATCAGGATATCCCCAAGGTCCGCTACCGTCCACTCATCTGTTTCATCGGTTGCCAGAAACTCTTCACCCTCCGGCTTAAGCTCTCTTTTCAAGTGATCATACAGTGCTTTGGTATGTTTTCCGTTGAGTGAATTGGCGATCACCACGCGTTTTGCAACATAATCTGCATTATCAAGATTAAATACCTCTATCTCTTCAGCTTTCTTATCATCAAGTATCGCAACAATTCTTTCAATACGTTGGTCTAATGTCATCTATTTTTATCCTTTATTTGTTGACTCTTTTGCAGTAACAACTGCTTGACAGAATCAGCGATTTTGCTATCCACTCCGTCAAGTTGTTGTGTCGTTCGTATATGTGTAGAGCTTATCTCTTCATCCAGTTCCAGTTTGATATAACTTCCCAGTATACTGGTATCTAAACTGTTATTCTTTCTGGTAGCTACTACCCATGTCACCTGTCTGTTCAGCCACTCATACTGATGCCATTTCGTCAATGACTCAAGGTTGTCAGAACCGATGATCAAATATTTGACATCATAGAGATTCTGAAAATGCTTTACAGTATCAGCGGTGTACGTACTTTTACCCTGCTGGATCTCATACTCACTCACTGAAACTTTTTCCAAAGGATCAAAAAGTGTTTGACACCATTGCAACCTGAGGTCTGCCGGTGCGAGAGAACTCTGCTTAAACGGATTGAGGTATGCGGGTACGATAAAAAGCCTGTCGATATCCAGAGATGCCACAGCTTTTGAGACGATCAGCTGATGTCCCTTATGCGGCGGGTCGAAACTTCCTCCGAATATTGCGATAGACTCTCGTGCTTCTTTACCCAAATATAACCTCAAATACAGTAAAATTACGCAATTTTAGCATAATAATCAAGGGATAACAAATGGCTGTAAAAGTAGCAATCAACGGACTGGGTAGAATTGGTAGATGTGTAGCACGTATCATTGCAGATAGAGATGATATTGAACTCGTAGCTGTCAATGCAAGCGGTGCTCACGAAATGATCGAATACAATGTAAAGTATGACTCTGTACATGGTACACGCAAAGATGCTAAAGTGGAAGACGGTTACCTCTGCATGGGGAATGATAGAGCGAAGATCCTCGCAGAGAGAGATCCTGCAAAACTGAACTTTGCTGAACTTGGTGTGGAAGTCGTTCTGGAGTGTACCGGTGCCTTTTTGACTGCGGAGAGTGTCCAGCCTTATCTGGATAACGGTATTAAAAAAGTACTTTTCTCTGCACCGGCGAAAGACGATACAGCAACCTTTGTCATCGGTGCGAATGAAGAGGAGTATGCAGGAGAGGCCGTCGTTTCAAATGCAAGCTGTACGACAAACGGTCTTGCACCTGTTGCCAAAGTTCTGGATGATGCTTTTGGTATCGAGAAAGGGCTGATGACTACGATCCACTCTTATACATCCTCTCAGCCTATCCTGGATGCTAAACACAAGAAAGACCCGAGAAAAGGACGTTCCGGGGCAACAAACCTCGTTCCGACAACTACGGGTGCAGCAAAAGCGATCTCTAAAGTCTTGCCAAACCTTGAAGGAAAACTCAATGGTCAGGCGATCAGAGTCCCTACTCCGGATGTCTCCATGGTAGACCTTACAGTGACACTGAACAAAAACGTGACACTGGATGAAGTAAAAACTGCTTTCATCACGGCAAGTGAAGGTTCACACAAAGGTATCCTCGGCGTAGACAGAGAATACAGAGTATCACAGGACTTTGTAGGAGAGGAGCTAAGCTCAGTAGTAGCACTCGATACGATCCAGGTGATCGGTGACAATATGGTCAAGGTACTTTCATGGTATGACAATGAGTGGGGCTACTCATGCAGACTTGTAGATATGGCACTTCATATCAGTAAATAAGTCAAGTGCAAAGAGGGGTTTTGCTCCTCTTTCAATCAGTTTTAAATCAGTATAAAGAAGAGGAAAAGAGTTGAAAGATATTAAAAGTCTAGATATTGCAGGTAAACGTGTATTTATCCGTTGTGATTTTAACGTACCGAAAGATGAGTTTGGGAACATTACGGATGACAGACGTATCCGTTCTGCACTGCAAACCATCCGTTACTGTATCGACCGTGAGTGTAAAATCATCCTGGCTTCTCACTATGAGAGACCTGAACCGGGACAGTATGAGGAGAGATTTTCCCTCGCTCCGGTTGCCAAAAGACTGCATACACTTCTCAAGATCAAAAACGGGATCTTTATGGCAGAAGATGTGGTCGGTGAGGATGCACACAACAAGGCTGCACAGCTTCAGGGCGGTGACATTCTTCTGCTTGAGAACCTTCGTTATGAAGCAGGTGAAACAGCGAATGACGAAGATTTTGCCAAAAAACTTGCAGGCTTGGCAGACTTTTATGTCAATGATGCCTTTGGTGCATGCCATAGAAAACATGCTTCTATCCATGCGATCACACAGTTTTTTGATCAGGAGCACAAAGCAGTAGGATTCCTGATGGAAAAAGAGATCAACTTCTTCTCTAAAGTGATAGAGAATCCTGTCAGACCGTTTGTAGCAGTGGTAGGCGGAAGTAAAGTTTCAGGAAAGCTTCAAGCCCTTACCAATCTTATCGAAAAGGTTGACAAAGTGATTATCGGAGGAGGAATGGCATTTACCTTCCTTAAAGCACAGGGGTATGAGATCGGGAACTCTTTGGTTGAAGATGAACTCATCGAGGAAGCAAAAGGGATCATGGAAAAGGCGAAAGAGAACGGTGTAAAGTTCTATCTTCCGGTAGATGTCGTCGTCTCTCCAGAATTCTCTGAAAATACCACGGTAAAATTCCTTCCTACCCAGGAGATACCGGAAGGTTGGATGGGACTGGATATCGGACCTGCAAGCAGCCGTCTTTTCCGTGAAGCACTCAATGATGCACAGACGATCATTTGGAATGGTCCAATGGGTGTCTATGAGATGGATCGCTTCTCCAAAGGAAGTATCGCCATGTCACACAATATCGCACAGACACATGCTACAACCATCGTAGGGGGTGGAGATACTGCCGACGTAGTCAATAAAGCCGGTGATGCTGATGAGATGACCTTTGTGAGTACAGGTGGCGGTGCCAGCCTCAAACTCATTGAGGGTGTAGAGCTTCCAGGTCTTGAGGCCCTGAAATAAAATGATATTTGCAGCCAACTTCAAAACCAATCATACGAGAAGTAGTACAAAAGCGTACTTTGATACTTTGAGTCAAAAAATTGCTGCAAAAAAGAGCGGGGATAAGGTGTATGTCTTTCCTCCTGCTACCGCATTGGATCACTACGAGGGTGACTTTACCCTGGGTGCACAAAATGCATATCCGGCGCAAAAAGGTGCCTTTACCGGTGAGATCGGCCTGGAACAACTCGAAGAGTTCAGTGTCAAAACGCTGCTTATCGGTCACAGTGAAAGACGTGAACTTCTGGGAGAGTCCCAGGAGAAGGTTGCAGAGAAGTTTGACTTCTTTAAAGCACAAGGATTTGAGATCATCTACTGTATCGGTGAACCGCTTGAAGTACGCCAGGAAGGTGATGCAGCGGTCAATGCCTACCTTTTGGCTCAATTCGAAGGGATTGATACAGGTTATGAAAACCTCATCGTAGCCTACGAGCCTATCTGGGCGATCGGTACAGGAAGAAGTGCAACTATTGAAGAGATCGCATCAACGCATCAAGCACTCAGAAAAGCAGTAGCTTGTCCCCTACTCTATGGCGGAAGTGCCAACCCTGACAATATCAGAGAGATCGCCTCTATCGACAATGTAGATGGGGTATTGGTAGGGAGTGCATCACTCGATGCAGAGAAATTTGCTTCAATGATCTTAAGCTAAGATCATCCTCTTTTTCAGGGTATCTCTACCCTACTTTTTCAGTACTTCTCGCTCCCACCGTCCCGATGGGAGTGTAAATATAACTTTTAGTCACTATAAAACCTCTAATGATACATTACGTTCTAGTCTGCATTCCCATCGAGACGATGGGAACGAATCATAAATAGTGGATAAAACCTTATAAATTTATATATTTTATAAGGTTTTTATGTGTCGGTAAAAAATCCTTTTCCCACAACTAATATTGCCTAATTAATTAGGCTTCCCTAAATGCTTATTTGTTATTTCATCTGTTTCTATCTCACATTTATCTAAATCTTGACCACATTTTTTACAATACTTATTACTTAATGGAAGAGAAGGATTAAACTGAGCAAAATTTGCATGGGGATTATAAAAAATAAAATTTGAACACTTTGGACATTTTGTAAATATACTCAATAAAATTGGTAGTGTAAAAAATAAAATAGTTATTACAATGCTGTATACAATATGTATATCTTTTATCATGCTAAATAAATTAATAAATACTAAAAAATGAACAGTAATCCCGATAGCAAAAACAACTCTTCTATTTAAACACATAAAACCCCCTTTTTCTTCCTGGATTATAACAAAAAGCTTCATAACGCAAAGGTCAATAAAAGCACTTATTTTGCAATAATGAAAACCTCATAAAGTTATATATTTTATAAGGTTTTTAAAATTAAGATTTCAACTTCAAGACCCTCCACAGCCTGTGAAACCAGAACAACCTCCACCACCACTAACTCCGAAACAATCTGACTTTTGAGAAGTTAGCATATTGGTTAAATCATCATCTAAAGAATATATATTTCCATCTTCAATTTTCAACAGTTCATCAATAGCAAATAGTAAGGGCAATTTATCAGGATCTGTTGGCATGATATTTTCATGCAAACAAGCAAGTTTCCATGTGAGTTTTAATGTATCATCTACGCTTTCTTTAGCTTCGATAGATTCAGTTGGTATATGGTGAAAAAATCTTCCAAAAGCTTTTTGAGAAAATGTCTTATATACTTTAGTAAAAATAATAAATTCATGCCAGGCGGTATCCACAACTTTAGATGGCATTGCAACAGTTTTTCCATTAGCTTTATTTGCTATAGAAAAATAATCGCGAAGTGCAAAAAGAACCTTGTCGATTTCTTCATTTGTCAGATGTTGATATTGTTCCTTGAGTTTAAGTTTGATTCTGTCTGGGAATATGTAATTTTTTATATAAACAAGTTGTTTCTTTTGCCTATTTTGATAAAAATGACTATAAATAAAGATGGGAATCATAATTACGATAATCGTAATTATATAATACTCATGAGACATTATTTTCCTTCCCCTCGTTTATCATTTATTTATTGTATCTGACTTGTATTTAAAACACTAATTTGGAATGACATTTTATATCACTACAACAAAACCTTATAATCTAACATATTTTATAACGTTATTCACTATAGCGACATTTACAGCCTATAAATCTATACCCTTCAATAGAAAACCTTATAAAATGTTCTATATGGGGATGTTTTATAATGAAAACTATAAAAGAAAATATACATTCAAAAGCGTTTAAAAAGTTGATGATTTACATCAGAGGAAGAACATATCTTAGTGGTTCTTTGCATTCCCATCAAGACGATGGGAAGGAGTTGCATTGTAAAGTGTCTCTCTTATTTAAAGAGATCCGCAAGTGCTGAAGTATCTGTTGTTTTTTCCACTTCTCCGGTTTCAGCCGTAGCCTCTGGTGCTCTCTCAACGATACCTTCTACCTCGTTAAGCTCGATCGCGTACCCTGTCAACATAGAGGCAAGACGGATATTGATACCTGACTTCCCGATCGCTTTTGCTTTTTGATCTGAAGTGATGTTGATCACTGCTTTTTTCTCATCCGGAATCACTTTGATACTTTTTGTGATCGCAGGACTTAAAGCACGCGTGATATAGATCTCTGGGATAGGAGAGTACTCGATACAGTCAATATTTTCACCGCACAACTCTGCACTTACCGCATTGATACGTACACCTTTTACACCTACAGCCGCTCCGATAGGATCCACATTTGTCTGATCGGTTTTGAGTGCCAGTTTTGCTCTCTCACCCGGGATTCTGGCCGCTCCGACGATCTCAACCACACCATCATCGATCTCAGGCACCTCTTTAGCCATCAGTGCCTCTAGAAATTTCGGTGAGGTTCTTGTAAGCTCCAGAAACAATCCCTGTTTTGGATCAACGCTGACATAACGCAAGAGTGCTTTGATGGTATCTCCATGTTTGAACTTTTCACCCTTGATACGGTTTCTAAGTGTAAGTACACCTTTGAGCTCGCCTATCTCGACATAGGTGTTCTCATCCGCATCGATTCTGTTGACATTACCGATCATGATCGTACCGATCTTCTCTTTATACTTTTCAAAAAGATCCTGTTCTATGCGTCTCTGGATGTGATACTCAAGCTCTTTGAAAAGGTTTGCCGAAGCAGTACGTCCAAAATCTTCCAATACAAACTCTTCTTTCAGTTGATCACCAAGTTCGATGGACTCATCAAACTCTTTTGCATCAGAGAGTGAGATAAAACTGTCAGACTCTACCTCTTGGCTTTTCCCCTCTCTCATAATCTCAGTGTAGAGCTGGTCATCATCATCTTTGACAACAGTAATGACTTTATTGATCTCATACGTTTTTGTATCAGAATCGATCATTACCTCGAAGGTGCTTGTAGGAGAGGTCAATTTTTTTGCCGTATTTGTCAGTGCTTCTTTAAATGCTTCTATCGCACTCTCTCTTGAAAGGTTTTTTTCTAATGCTATTGCTTCAATAATATCTAATATTTTTTCCAACGTATATCCTTGTTTCTCAGTTTACCATTGATTAAATTCTTTTCGTTATAACTCTGTTTCAATTTTAACCGCTACAAGAGGTAACATAACAGTGTTAAGAACATCTAGGAAGTGGTGTTTTTGTAGAGGATTATTATAGCTAAACGAAGCTTTACGAAAAATAAAGTATAATATTATTAACTATGAGTACACATAATAAAAGGAATGTAGATGAAACTAAAACTTGCTAGAACAACTCTGAAAGCAAAGCCCAAAACCATTGAATTAGCCAAATTGGAAGAAGAGTTAGCAAACAAGTCTATATTCTACTTTGATAAAGAAAACTCTCACAAAGAGCTTAAAGAACTGATCGAGTATTTCGAAGAGAAGGGATACTCCGTCTATATGAGAGAAGTAAAATATGGCATGGATGAGAATGAGTACATCTATGAAGTACACATTATCGCTTAATCCACCAAAACCTACAATAAAAAAGAAGTAACTTGTCAATAAGTATTAAAATACCATTCAGCGAGGCACTAGATGCCGAATTGTAAAAAACTTTTTATCGAAACACTCGGGTGTGCGATGAATGTTCGCGACAGTGAGCATATGATCGCAGAACTGAATAAAGAAGACTCCTACGAACTTACAGAGAATCTTGAAGATGCCGATCTGATCATTATCAACACCTGTTCGGTACGGGAAAAACCCGTTGCCAAACTCTTCAGTGAAATCGGTATATTTAACAAACGTAAAAAAGAGGGTGCCAAGATCGGCGTCACAGGATGTACCGCTTCACACCTCGGTAAAGATATTATCAAGCGTGCTCCGGTAGTAGACTTTGTCCTAGGTGCCAGAAATGTCTCTAAGATCAACACGGTGCTGGAGAAAAAACATGCCGTTGAGATCGCTACAGATTATGATGAGAGTACCTATGCTTTCGGCGAATACCGCAGTAACCCTTACAAAGCGATGGTCAACATCTCGATAGGATGTGATAAGAAGTGTACTTTCTGTATCGTTCCTGCTACCAGAGGGGAAGAGATCTCTATCCCTAGCGATCTGATCGTACAGGAGATCACCAAGGCAGTTAAAACAGGGGCGAAAGAAGTGATGCTCCTTGGACAGAATGTCAACAACTACGGACGCCGTTTTGGAAGCAGTGAAGAGAAGATCAACTTTACGCAACTGCTTCAAAAGATCTCCAAGATCGAAGGGTTGGAGCGTATCCGGTTTACCTCACCGCATCCGCTTCATATGGATGATGCCTTCCTCGAGGAGTTTGCCTCCAATCCGAAGATCTGCAAACAGATCCATGTACCGCTTCAAAGCGGATCTACGCAGTTGCTTCAGTCAATGAAACGCGGGTACAGCAAAGAGAACTTCTTAAACCGTTGTGCCAAGATACGTGCACTCTGTCCGGAAGCTACGATCTCAACGGATATCATTGTCGGATTCCCCGGAGAGAGTGATCAGGATTTTGAAGATACCATGGATGTACTTGAAAAAGTGCAGTTTGAACAGGTCTTCTCCTTCAAATACTCTCCAAGACCGCATACGGAAGCACAACACTTCAGTGATGTGGTTCCTGATGAGATCGCTTCAGAGAGACTCAGCCGTCTGCAGGCAAGACACTTTGAGATCTTGGCCGCACAAATGGATGATCAGTTTGGGAAAGTACACAAAGTCTACTTTGATGAACTCAAGCCTAACGGAAGGGTTTCCGGTCGGACGGATGATGGCAGACTCATCTTTGTAGAAGGAAGCGAAGAGCTTCTTGGAAATATCAAAGATGTAAAGATCACAAAAACATCCAGAGCTTCTCTTGACGGAGAGGTCATCAACCCGTAAAGCAGATCATGGCAAAGAGAAAAGATATCACACGAGCCATCGCAAAAGTGATCCTCCCTCCCCTGGGCTACCTTCTTATGAGGTTTTACTGGTATACCTCCAGAAAGTCTTTCCATATTGAAGGAGAGGTTACTCAGGATCCAGGGGTCATTGTCTGCTGGCATGGAGAACTTCTGCTCTCCCCCCAGGCTTATCGCCACTTCCATAAAAAACAGTCTGCTTCGGGCATCATCTCCAGACACTTTGACGGAGAGATGATCGCCAGAGTACTTGAGTATTTTTATATTACACCACTGAGAGGTTCCAGCTCAAGGGGTGCAAAACAGGTCCTTTTGGAAGCCTTCCGTGCGCTTAAAAAAGGGGATGACCTGCTTGTCACACCCGATGGTCCAAGAGGACCGAGACATGAAGTGAGTGACGGTGCAGTCGCCTTGGCCGTAAAAGGTAAGCTCCCTATCTATGCAGTCAATTTCACCTGTAAGAGATATTGGCAACTGGGTAGCTGGGACAGGTTTGTCGTCCCAAAACCTTTTTCCACCATTGACTTCCATATCAAGGTACTTCAGATGGATGGGATGGAACTCGATGAGGCAAAAGCCTACCTTACGGATAAAATGCTGGAACACACCATCATATAAATGAAAAAGCTCCAGGAACTCATCGACGGATTTTTAGACTATCTTGTAGATATCAGGGGCTACTCCGAAGCAACCTTAACGACGTATGAGGTAGCACTCAGACAGATGATGGAGGTCAGTCACTTCTATCAGGAAGATAATGCTTTTGTACTTGATATTACCCCCTACAGATTTCAGATCGCCAAAAAGAACAAACATACGATTGCTACAAAACTGACAGCGATCCACTCATGCATCAACTACCTCGAGGAACAAGAGAATCTGCCTATCAGGCTGATTGCCGGTGAATCTATCAAGGTACCCAAAAGCCTTCCAAAGCCTATAGAGGCCCAATATATCCAGGAAGTACTCCAGAGTGCCACACTCGAAGAGAAACTACTGATATCCATGCTCTATGGACTTGGATTGCGTATTACGGAACTGAGTACGCTTCAGCTCTCTCAGATACAGCCGGAGTGGGTACAGGTGAGAGGAAAAGGGAACAAAGTAAGAGAACTGCCGCTTCTGCCTGCTATCAGGGATCTTATCAATACCTATCTGGCTAACCATACACCCAAAAAGTATCTCTTTGAAAAAGGAAATGTCCCACTCAACAGTGCACAGCTGCGCTACAGACTGACCAAAATTTTCAAATCACACGGCATCAAAGCAACCCCTCACCAGCTTCGTCACTCCTTTGCCACCCACCTGCTTAACCAAGGAGCAAGGATCGCAGATGTCAGTGAGCTCCTGGGGCATGCTACGATGGCCACGACACAGGTCTATACGAAACTCGGTACGGCAAAAAAGATGAATGAGTATATGAAGGCGCATCCCCTTGCCCATAAAGGCTCAGAGGATAGCAGTGAAGAGTAGGTAGCAGGTAGCATCGTGACAGGGTCATGATAAGGTGTCAAGTGCTTTCGTCATCCTCGGGCTTGTACCCCAAGGGCATTTCCTACGGGCACCCGGGGATCCACAGGTTGACGTACATTAATATCTGGATTCGTAATTGGTCACAATAATAAACGTGGCATACTCTGCTAGGTTCCGATAGGCTTTAAAAAACCCACCTTATTGGTGCGTGATTACGCACACTACGCGATTAGATCACTTTTGTCTGTTCACCCTGAGCCGTGTAGAACCATGTACGAACATTTGAAGTGTGGCGTTAAAGATTAGAAATGATGGATGCAGGATCGATCTCTGCTTCAAACAGATAGGGTCTGATCTTGGCAGGGATCTTTGCTACCCTGCACTTCTCTTTAAAGGCTTTTGGCATATCTACAGTGCGGTATGGAGCTATATAGAGAAGATCATTCTGCACTTCTACTGCCCACTTCCCTCCGATCACCAGACTCCCTGATCTCTCCAACTCCTCTCTTTGTGCACCGCTCATCAGATATCCCAGGCTTTTGAGTATGCTATCTGCCGCCTGTACCTTGGCCTCCGGTAGATGCAGCTTGATAATATGAAGTTCCTTTTCTCTATGCAGCAGTTCAAATTGACGCTCAAGCCTTTTTTGATCGAATTTCAGGTACTTGAAACTGCGTCTGATCCCCTCTTTATACCGTGAGATCAATGGATCGGAGAAGTGTTTTCTAAAGTAGTTGCGTTCATACTTTACCTCTTGGTTACTCTCATCTATAAAGTATGGATAGTTATTTTTCTCAAGGTACTCCAAAAGCTCCTCTTTACTGACTTCAAGAAGCGGACGTATAAGCTGGTAATCCTCTTTTTGACTCACTGCTTCCAGTCCAAGCAGTTCAGAAAGGCCTGCCCCCTTGGAGAGTCTCATCAGCAGCCACTCAAGCTGATCATTCAACTGGTGTGCTGTTAACAGTGTATCATATCCATTCTCCTGGATCAGATCTTCAAAAAAGGCATACCTGAATCCCCTGGCCTGCTCTTCAAAGCGACTCTCAAACTGCGGTGCTCTGACGGTAAAACATCTGAAACCATGCTGCAGCGCCAGTTTTTTGGCATGCGCCTCTTCCGCTTGAGAGCTCTCTCTTGTACCGTAGTTCACTAAAGCGATATCAAAAGGGATATGGTGTTCCAATAAGAGGAATAGAAGTGCAGAGGAGTCTACCCCTGCTGAAAAGGCCAGAAGATTCTTTTTTGCTTTGAGCGTTTTAAGAAGTACTGAATCGATCATACCTGTTTCACTAAGGTTGCGAGCAACTGATCTCCCACCAGTTCAGTGACATTGGCCTCATAGACCTTGCCATACTCGATAGGCAGATCAGAGGTGTCGTTGATCAGTATCTCTCCGTCGATATCGACTGCCCATTGCAGTGGCCTTGCAGAGAGGAGAAGTTCATGCTCTTCACTCTCTCCGTCAATGACAAGTTCCACCGTTTGACCTACCATCTTCTGAAGAGATGCCAGTGTCGAGCACTCTGCGATCTCTCCAAGGATTGCTGCCTGTTCCTCTTTGATCTCATCTGGTATCTGTTCCAAGGTGTAGGCAGCTGTGGTCTCTTCATTGGAGTAGGTAAAGGTATTGAATCTGTCAAAGCCAAACTCTTCCATGAAAGTACAGAGCTTCTCAAAGCTCTCCTCAGTCTCACCGGGATGCCCTGCGATCACTGAAGTTCTGATAAAGGCGCCCGGTTTTAACTTCATATGTTCAAGCAGTTCCCTCGTCTTTTTCTCCCCGAAACCACGCTTCATCACCTTGAGCATACGGTCGTCTATATGCTGGATAGGCATATCATAATAGGTCTGGAATACTTCCGAATCCGCGATCGCATCGATAAGCTCAAACGTTGTTGTACTTGGATAGAGATACAGGATACGTGCCAATCTTACACCCTCAATCTTCTCAATGCTCTTTACAAGCGCATACAAGCCATCTTTCATCCCTATATCTCTTCCGTAACTTGAAGAGTCCTGGGAGATAAATGAAAAGTCGTAAAAGCCTTCTGCTACCAGATGCTCTACCTCTTTTTGGATGGAGGCAAGTGAACGTGAATGCAATTTACCTTTAAAGCTTGGTATCGCACAGAATGCACAGGCCTGGTTACACCCCTCTGCGATCTTGATATAGGCATGGTAGTTTGACCCTGTCACCACCCTGCCTGACGTTTCAGTTGCCAGATAGACTTCAGGGCTGAAACTGCTCTGCTTGGTTGCGATCAGCGCATCGATCTTCTCATAGTCACCCACCCCTGTAAAGATATCAACTTCAGGCAGGTCAGCCTGCAACTCCTCTTTGTAGCGTTCAGAGAGACAGCCGCTCATGACCAGGATCGACTCTTTTTTGCGTTCATCATGCAGGTTCAGTACCGTATTGATACTCTCCTCTTTGGCTGCATCGATAAAGCCGCAGGTGTTGACGATGATGACATCGGCTTCTTTGTTGTCATCGGTGATCTCATACTCTCTGAGACGCCCCAGCATCACTTCGCTGTCCACCAGGTTTTTGGTACAGCCAAGACTGACTAAATGTAGTTTTTTGCTCATAAAAATCCAATACATAGTAGTTAAAATTATTCAGCATTATAGCGTAAATGAAAAAGGTGTGAAATTAAAAGAATATTGAAAGAAAAAAAGAGAGGCTAGAGCCAGGCAAAAGCCCGGACTCTAAGAAGAAACGAAAGTGTTTCTTAGAAGTTGTATGTAGCGATTACACGAACAACATTCATCTCTGCATCTTCGTTGTAGCTATAATCACCATCTATCTCAGTAAGATCAGCAGCGATGTATGCATACGCAACGTTAAGATTTAATGCATCTGTAATGTTTGTTGTATATCCAAGGTTGAACTCGTTTAGGTCACCGTTCCATGTATCAAAGTCAGTGTACCCGTATGCAGCAGAAATGTTTCCACCAAGTGCATCCATGTTACCTTTTACAACGAATTTATCCATATCAAATCTTGTATAAGCCATCAACAAACCGTTTGAAACTTGGTCAGAAAGAAGGTCAGTGTAAAGCGCTGATGTTGTACCACCGATGTTGAAGATACCACCGATATCAGGATCACCATCAAGATCTAGGTCAACACCACCATCATTTACATTTGAGTATGCAGCCATTACGTGTGCACCAGCAAGCTCAGCACCTACTTTTGCACCGAATGCTACGATATCATCAGCAAATGCATCATGCATTACCGTACCACCCTGGATACCTACATTGAAGCTTGATGCATCGTACTGCGCATCTCCCCAAAGGATGTTAAGGCTATCACCCAAGAAATCATCCGCGAAGTAGTAAGAACCAGTCAATGTAAGGTTTGCGATAGACTTGTTCTGTGCAGTCAACATCCATACACCTTTCTCGTCATTGAGAGAGTTGAAGTCAGTAATGTTGTTACCAGCACCAAATGCATTGAAGTTTGCACCAGCTACCCATGCACCTACCAATGCAGTGTCAGGAAGGTCACTGTTTACTACCAATACTGCATCGAATGTGTTTTTGAACACGTTCCAGTCTTCAGAGAATGCAAACGGAGAAAGTCCTTTTGGAAGCTCTTGACGACCCGCTTTGATAGATGTGTTACCGAATCCGTAAGTCAAGTACATTTGAGAGATCCACCCACCATCAGTTAGATCATCGATATCACCATCGTTTGCTGTACCTTGCATTACATTAGAAACCATCCAGTTTTCAAGGTTGAGTGTAGAAAGACCGCTTACTTCAACACCTGCACCGATCCCTGCAATAAGATCAGAGTTTGTTGCTCTTAGTTGAAGACCGAAATCTGCTGCTGAAGACTCTTGTTTAAAGATATCATTTTCATAACTACCAGAATAAACAACATCTCCCATATATTTTTCTGTACTAGTCACATCTTGACCTGCAGTTTGATAATAAACTTTTGCAGTTCCTGAGAACTCCCATCCTGCTACCTCTGCCGGTGCTTCAACTACTGGCTCAACTGGAGCGATATCTCCACCTGCCATAATCATTGACGACGCTACTACTGAAAGTAATAAAGCTTTTTTCATTGTAATCTCCTTGTTTTTTTTGAATACCCCAAATTATAGCGAACAAACTAAAACGGTGTCAATAAAAATAAACAAAAAGTTAACAAATAATTAATCACAGGCGCTAAGGCCCCAATACAGGGCCTTTGAAGGGGTTACATAAAATATTTTGATGCAATAAATAAGAGGATTTTTGTTAATTTCTCCAGTTATCTTAAGAAATGTTAATAATTTTTTGATTTTTTTATGAAAATTATAAGTAGTGGTGGCGCTGGACGGAATCGAACCGCCGACACAAGGATTTTCAATCCTTTGCTCTACCGACTGAGCTACAGAGCCATCTGTTGAAGTGGATGAAATTATAGCTACTTAAACTTAAGCTTTGCTTAGTTTCAAGAAACTTTTATTTCAAATCTCTTTATGCTCACTCTTTTTCTTAGTTGTGTTCAGATTTTGCGTGATCTGAAAGCGGCGTACATCCAGTACGTCAAATGGAGACGCGTGAAAGATGAATACAAATAAGACAAAAAGTGGTACGACCATCAGGATTCGAACCTGAGACCTTCGGTACCGCAAACCGATGCTCTATCCAGCTAAGCTATGGTCGCATATTCTCATAAAGAGGATGGAATAGTACCATAATATTCTTTATTTAGCAAGTGGTTTTCCAGTTATTTGTTCAACTTTATCTTATCAGGTAGGTATACCCTATAAAAAGGCGTTTGATCTGCTGTTTCCAGCTCAATAATAAATACCGTCATTCCTGCGGAGGCAGGAATCTACAGTTCGATGCACTTAAGCATGTGGATTCCCGATGCTCGAAGGAAATGCCCCTGGGGGGGGTGCGAGGTCGGGAATGACGAGAGAAAATCTATGTGATAATGTTGAATTAATTGTTCTATAAAGATTACTAGACGGTTGTCTGTTCTTTTTTGATCTTGTCAAATTTTATGATCAGCTCGATCCTGCTTACAGGGATACCCAGTCTTTGTGCAAGCGCTTCCCTGCTCTCCCCGGCTTCTATCCCTGCCATCACTTCATCACTGATCGAAAAGTTCTCGATTACCTCTTGGACAGCTACTCTGGAAGCCTCAAGGTTCGCTATCGTCATATCTTTCTTCTCCAACACCTGGTTTAACAGATGATTTTCTTTTCTCACTTTTCTGTTTTCCGAGATCAGCCCAAAGAGAACCAACACTAAAAGTACCAGCAAGCCTATGACGATATAGTCGAACATCTCCATCAGATCACCTCCAGAATGATAAAGATCAAAAATACAAATCCCAGATATCCGTTCACGGTGAAAAATGCTCTGTCTATCTTTGTAAAGTCCTTACTGACCAGATAGTGTTCATAGCTTAACATGAAGGCAGCAAATACGATCGCCAGAACGGCAAAGAGTCCCAACCCAGCTTCTATCACAAAGAGTATCCAGAAGGTTACCGCCAGCAGATGAAACAGCCGCGCGATCCACATCGTCTTTGTCGCACCGAACCTTGAAGGGATAGAGTGCAGCCCCTGTGCTATATCGAACTCCATATCCTGCAGTGAATAGAGCAGATCAAATCCCGCTACCCAGAACATCACGCCAACAGCAAGAGAGACAGACCATAAACTGATCATCCCTGATACAGCTACCTCTCCCGCAATCGGTGCGAGCCCAAGACTGATCCCCAGTATCAAGTGTGCCAAAGCGGAAAAACGCTTGAAGTAGGTATACGCACCCAATACGATCAGTATCGGAAGTGAAAGCTGCAGTGCCAGTGTATTGATAAAGTAGGCAACCGCTACAAAAGCCGCTGCATTAAGAAGAATAAACCAGAACATCTGTGTCGCAGAGACCCTGCCGTCCACAGAGGGTCTGTTCTTTGTACGCGGATTGAGTATATCGATATCCCGGTCCAGATAGCGGTTGACGCCCATAGCGTAGTTTCTGGCACTGACTGCTGCCAATGTTCCCAGTAAAAGCAGTTTCCATCCAAACCACCCCGAACCATTCTCATGATAAGAAGCTACCAACATAGCAATAAAGATGAAAGGTAAAGAGAAGACCGAGTGCTGAAACATTACCAATTCGGAGAGGTCGGAGAATTTCTTTTTGATATGATGCACGATCTACTCTCTATGGATGCGGGATTTTGAGTTTTGAGTTGAGTGACCACGCGATGACAGCTACCAGAAGTGTGATCGCATAGACATTTTCTACCAATGCATAGCTATAGACCAGATACAGAATCCAGAGCAAGATCGCCCCTAATGGAGTAGGAACACCCTCAAAGAATTTTTCCACTTCACCTACATCGGCTTTAAGGTTAAACTCCACCAGTCTTCTCAGTCCCATAAGGATATAGACGATAAACACGATACCGACTATCACTTCCTGAACACCGGAGGTGATCCCCTTACCCAATGCATAAAAGAGCAGAAATGACGGCATGACCACAAAAGACAAAAAGTCTGCAAAACTGTCAAGCTGTACACCAAACTCTGTAGAGAGTTTGTACTTGCGTGCCAGCTTTCCATCGATGATATCACATGCTCCCGCAATCCATGCCAACACGATCGCTGTAAAAAAGTCACCTTTGACGATAAAGTAGATCGCGATGACTCCCAGTGAGATATTGGTAAAGGTTACCAGGTTTGCGATATTGAATCGGTTGTTCTTATCAAATAAGTTCATAAATACCTCATAATAATTTGCCTCATTTTACCCTTTTTGGGGTTATGGTATGATTACACTTATGAATGAAACGATCAAACAATTAGCCCTTATCGGCCCTACTGCATCAGGTAAAACCTCTCTCTCAATAGAGATAGCACAAAAGATGGATGCCTATATCCTCTCACTGGATTCACTCTCTATCTATAAAGAGATCGACATTGTCTCAGCCAAACCTACAGAGAAAGAGAGAGCCGGCATCGAGCATTTTGGGATAGACCATCTCTATCCCGATGAACATTTTGATGTGACAACTTTTGTTAAACTCTATCAAGAAGTCTATCATAAAGCAATGCATGCAGGGAAAAACCTGGTGATTGTGGGAGGCACAAGTTTTTATCTTAAAATGCTTATTGAAGGGATCAGTGACCTCCCCTCTGTCTCTAAACATGTAAGAGACAAAACAGCCCGGATGCTAAAAGATCTGAAAGAGACGTATCAGTTTTTATATGATCTTGACCCGGTTTATATGGAACGTATCTCCCAGAGTGACAGATACCGTATAGAAAAAGCGCTCAATATCTATCTGGAAACGGGAATGACACCCTCAGAGTACTTCAAAGCCAATCCTCCTGCATCTGTTATAAAAGGGACTTTACCTATCTACCGGATTGATATAGAGAGAGAAGTGCTGCGTAAACGTATCGCCCTAAGAACGGAACTGATGCTCAAAGAGGGACTCATCGATGAGATATGTATGCTGGAGAAAAAATATACACGCAAACCGAACTGTATGAAATCGATAGGGATCAAAGAGACCCTTGATTACCTCGACGGGGTCTATGACAAAGCGATGCTTGCAGAAAAGATCACGACCAATACCGCACGCCTCGCCAAACGCCAAACCACATTCAACACCTCCCAGTTTGAGGGTGTCATCAAAGGCAGTGTGGAAGAGTTGAAACGTATTCTACTCTGAATACGTTACCCAGATAGTATTTCTACCGAATCATACAGGTAGGTCGGGATGCCCTCATCCCGACAAGGGAAATATTAATGTGACGTCGGAGCAAGTGTACCCCACACTGCTACATTCAACAATTTCCGGTTTAAAGGTATCATAAAAAGCTATGTATAAGAGTTGAAGAAAAAGTTGTTCTTGTAAGAGATGAATTAATGAATACTATATAAAATGAAGAAAATAATCTAAACGCTCAGCGCTAAACGCTGAACGCTAAATTTAATACCCGCTTGCACTGATCATATAGTAGATATACGATACCAGTGGTTGGACGTAGAAGATCGCTCCTACCGTTGCAGCGGTTGCAAAACCGATGATTACCATAAGCGGTCTCGAGATGTTATAGTAGATCGTATCTACATCTTTTACCGGATCTTTCAGGAACATATAGACTACCAACTTCAAGTAGTAGTATGCTGCGATCGCAGAGTTAAGACCCATGACGATCGCCAACCAGATATATCCTGCGTTGACCGCTGCCTGCATCACGTAGATTTTACCCCAGAATACCGAGAATGGCGGTACACCGGCAAGTGACAGCATAAAGAGTGCCATGATCACAGCACCCATAGGCATGATCTTGATAAATCCTGCAAACTTCTCATACGGGTGGTCATATCTGTTATTAAATCTTCTCATCTTATGAGGTGAGATCCATAGCATTGCAAATGCACCAAGGTTGGTAAACATAAAGAGCGCATAGTACAAGAAGATACTGGTATTACCCTCTGTTGTATCAAGTGCCAGTGCAGCGATAACAAAACCTGCATGAGAGATCGACGAGTATGCAAGCATACGTTTTACATCTTCCTGAACAAGTGCCATAATATTCGACAATGTCATAGTAAGTACTGCGATCACAAGAATCGTCGTTCTTGCCCACTCGATCCCCAGATCAATATACATACCGAATACTCTGATCGCTACCACAAATGCAGCTACTTTCGGAACCACTGACATATATCCGACCAATGCAGCAGATGCACCCTCGTATACATCCGGTGCCCATGTGTGGAACGGATAGAGTGAGAGTTTAAATCCAAGTGCTACAAGGATCAATACAAATCCTCCGAAGATCGCGATCATAAGATCTGCCTCTCCAGTTCTTGTTGCTAGTACTTCAGCCACTTTGTAAAGCTCAACAGATCCGGTCAATGCATAGATCATTGCTGAACCCATCGCGAAGAAACCGGCTGCCAATGCACCCATAGTGAAATACTTCACTGCTGCTTCATAAGAGTTGCTTCTGTTGTGCAGAGCGATCAACGTATAGAGTGCCAAAGATGCTGTCTCAAGTCCTACGAAGATCAGGATCAGGTTATCTGATGCCACCATAAACTGGAATCCGGCAACCATGAACAAGAAGAGTGCAAAGAACTCAGGATAGGAGTACTCGTGGAATCTCTTTGAGCCAAGTGCCAATGGAATAAATACGATTGACCCTACAATCACAAGGAGTTGTGAGACGATCGAGATACCATCGATAAGCATGACATCGAAAAACCCCCGTTCATTGATATTGAGACCAACAGTAGAAAGAAGATCAACCACCAATATTAACACTGTCAACATGACATAGAGAGACTTATGAAGTCCCTCTCTAAGTAGATCGATAGACAAAATAATCAAACCACCCGCAATGGCGATAAGCATCGGCGCGAGTGTGATAAGGTTTAGACTCTCTAAACTTACTTTAATAGGCTCTAACATTATTTCGCCTCCTTCGTTGATTTCGCTACATGTATCATATCTTTTGCCTCTTGCGTGATCGCTTTTTCATCCATGAAACTCAACATCGCTTTGACAGAGTTGTCGATCGGATCAAGGATAGGTTTTGGATAGATACCCAACCAGATAACAATCGCTACAAGCGGAACAAGTGACCAGGTCTCTTTTGCATCAAGATCTTTGAGTACTTTGTTTTCCTCTTTTGTTACCGGGCCAAAGAAACTCTTTTTAAAGAGCGTAAGCATGTACACAGAACCGATAATGATCGATGTACCTGCAAGGACCGTCATGATCGGAGATACCTGGTAGAAACCTACCAATACAAGGAATTCACCGACAAATCCGATCGTAAGCGGAAGCCCCACTGAAGCCATCAACATGATACCGAAGATCACTGCGTATTTCGGCATGATCGCTGCGATACCACCGAACTCGTCCATCATCTTTGTATGTCTTCTGTCATAGATCACACCTACAAGCATGAACAGTGCACCCGAAACAATCCCGTGTGAAAGCATCTGGAATACAGAACCACCGATACCTTCAGCATTCATTGCAAAGATACCGAGCATGACGATACCCATGTGAGAAACAGATGAATAAGCGATCACCTGCTTCATATCTTTTTGTGCATATGCAACCATCGCCGTATAGATAACCATGATAATGGAGAGTACCGCGATCGGCGTAATCCAGAACACTGCTGCATCAGGGAAAAGCGGGAGTGAGAATCTTACAAATCCATAGGTACCCATCTTAAGCAGTACCGCAGCAAGGATCACTGAACCGATCGTCGGTGCCTGTCCGTGTGCATACGGAAGCCATGTATGGAACGGGAACATAGGAACCTTGATCGCAAACCCGACAAAGAATGCAGCGAATAACCACATCTGGTAATTCACAGGAAGCACCAATGCATACCAGTCAGTCAGTGCAAAGCTCCATACACCTGTAAGGCTGTGGTAGGTATATGCCATGAAAAGCATACCGACCAGCATGATCAGTGATCCTGCAAATGTGTAGAGGAAGAACTTGACCGCTGCATAGACTCTCAAAGCACCACCCCATGCACCGATGATATAAAGCATCGGTACAAGTGAAAGCTCCCAGAAGAGGTAGAAAATGATCGCATCAAGTGCAACGAATACACCGACCATCGTCATCTCAAGGAAAAGAAGCGTAATGATCATGTTTTTTACATTCTCTTTTACGCTCAAACTCATAATACCGATCAGTGTCATCATTGTCGTCATTAATATAATGAAGAGAGAGATACCGTCAACACCAAGGTAGTAGTTCACACCAAAATCAGGAATCACCGGGATAAGCTCTACAAACTGCATTCCCGCATTGCTTCCGTCGAAGCTGAACCACAACCACAAGGATAGTAAGAACTCTATCGCAGCTACAGTAATACCATAAACTCTGGCACTGTCCTTATCTATCACAAACCCAAGCAATCCTGCGATTGCCGGGAAAAATACCAATATACTTAAAATATAATCCATCTATTTACTCCTTAACCTATCATCGCCGTTACTGCTGCAGCTACCATGAGCACAACCGCACCTACAGCCATCCAATTAAGGTAGTGTGACAGGTTACCGGTCTGCATACGTCTGTTGACATCCCCACTCTTATAGAAGAAGTGCGCAATACCATCTACTGTTCTATCTACAATATTCATGTCTATACTCTTCCAGAATTTCTCAGAGATCATTGCATATGGCTTAGAGATCAACTCTGTATAGATATTTGGAATATAGTACTGGTTTGCAAGCAACTTATAGATAAAGCTGTTCTCAAGTTTTTCACTTCTCTCAAGACCCTTGTTGTACTTGATATACGCAAGTACGATACCGCCAACTGCAAAGAGTGTTACGATCGCTGTAAGCAGCCATACATAGTGGTGTGTATGTTCACTCATATGATACGCAGGAAGGAGAGTTGTCACAAATGATTCAAATCCTCCTTTGAAGAAACCGGCGATCACTGCAAGGATCGCAAGTGGAGACATCGCGATCAGTACGAATTTGTACATCTCGTGCGGATGGATCTCGTGGTGATCATATCTCTCTGTTCCGTGGAATGTAAGGAATACCTGTCTGAAGCTGTAGAATGCAGTCATACCTGCAGTAATTACAAGCATGATCCAGAGAATGTATGTTCCTTCATTGAACGCTGTCTCAATGATCGCATCTTTTGAGAAGAATCCTGCAAGCGGGAAGATACCTGCCAGTGTCAAAGAAGCAAGACCCATATAGATATAGGTAGGTCTCATTACTTTCTTCAATCCACCCATTTTAAAGATATCCAGCTCATCATGCATTGCGTGCATTACGTTACCGGCACCAAGGAAAAGAAGTGCTTTAAAGAATGCGTGTGCCACAAGGTGGAAAAGTGCGATCCAGTAGGCACCGAGTCCGGCAGCAGCAAACATATAACCAAGCTGAGAGAGTGTTGAGAAGGCAATGATTCTCTTAAGGTCTCTGTTTACCAGCGCCATAGAAGCAGCAAAGAAGGCTACAAATGTACCAAGCGCTGCGATAAAGTAACTTACTTCAGGAGTCACTGAGAAGAGCGGGTTCGCTCTGATCACCAAGAATACACCGGCTGTTACCATCGTAGCAGCGTGGATCAATGCAGATACAGGCGTAGGACCTTCCATCGCATCTGTAAGCCAAGTATGAAGAGGGAACTGTGCTGATTTACCCATTGCACCGATAAAGAGTGCAATTGCCGCACCGTTCAGGATCCACTGATCAAGATTTGGGATTGCTGCAAATACTCTGTCGTACTGAAGTGAACCTACATTCCAGTAAAGGATAAATAGACCGACAAGCATACCAAGGTCGGCAATACGGTTCATAATGAACGCTTCGTTCGCTGCCCATGATGGAGAGATAGAAGGATTGTCTTCTCTTGACTGGTCCGGCTTATGGTACCAGAAACCGATAAGCAGCCATGAACAGACACCAACACCTTCCCAACCGATAAAGAGACCTGCAAAGTTGTCACTCATGACAAGTACCATCATCGAGAATACGAATGCCGAGAGGTAAGAGAAGAATCTGTTAAATGATTTGTCATGATCCATATACCCGATCGAATAGACATGAACGATCGTAGAGATCAGTGACACCAT
Organism: Sulfurovum sp. MH2-6; assembly: GCF_058374785.1. NCBI lineage: Bacteria > Pseudomonadati > Campylobacterota > Epsilonproteobacteria > Campylobacterales > Sulfurovaceae > Sulfurovum > Sulfurovum sp. MH2-6. The sequence goes on along the minus strand of NZ_CM178170.1, from coordinate 229,525 downwards.
CGTCATCATCGTCACAGAAACCTGGTCCGCTACAAAACCGAACGGAATGTAAAGGTCTCCCATCCCGATCCATTGCATCATTGTCACTGAGACAGCTTCACCTGTAGTGAAGATATTCACAGCCAGTGTTGCCGATGCGACAAATCCTGTAAAGAGCAGAAGCGACGCAATAATACCAACAAAAGTCTTTCTTGGTGTCATCGCGAACATCGCTGCAAAGAGCGAAGAGACTAGCGGTGCAAAGAGTGCGATATATACTAATTTTTCCATCATTATCCCTTCATCGTCGCAAGATCGTCAAGATCAAGACTTCCGTGTTTTTTATACAGTACGATCAAGATACCAAGTCCAACGGCAACTTCTGAAGCTGCGATCGCGATCACAAAGAACGCAAACATTTGACCTGTAAGATCGTTGTAATAGTGTGAAATAGCTGCAAATGCAATATTCACTGCATTGAGCATAACCTCCGTTGCGAAGAAGAGCATCAATAGGTTTCTTCTTCTAAGTACGCCAATCAACCCTATAGAAAATAGAAGTGCTGATACGATCAGGTAGTGTGATAAACCTATCATTTCTCATCCTTTTGTGTCAAAATTTCATCTTCTCCCGCATCCTCATCCATTATCTCAGTAAGAGATTGATCCATCTTCTTACCTGCAAGGATAATACCTGCGATCATTGCAACGAGTAGCATAACCGCTGCAACCTCAAACGGGATAAGGTATTTTGTAAAGAGTACGATACCTACATCTTGAGCATTCCCTACACCCTCATGCATCGGATAGAGTGCCTGAATACTCTCAGAGTGAATCGGAGCAGCAAACATCAATACGAGTACCAATGCACTGAGTCCTCCCAGTACAAATACCACTCCACCGTTTGTGTTCTTCTCTTTGACCTCTCTTGTTGCATCAAAGAACATCATCGCAAATGAGTAGAGTGCCATTACCGCACCTACATAGACGATCAGTTGAACTACACCTAGGAAGTCCGCTCCCAAGATGAAAAAGAAACCTGAAATAAGTACCATACCTGATGCCAAAGCCGTCATCGCATAGAGTACGTTATTACTCATTACCGTAATCCAGAAGAGGATTACCGTCAAAATTGAAAAGAGGTAAAATGCAAACCCCTGAACTGTAAACAGTGATGCCAAAAAGTTTTCCATGACAACCTCCTCCTTAGTACGCTAGTGGCGTTTTTTTGATGTTTTCGTCAGCATTTGGAGATACCGCACCAAATCCATCATACTCTTGCTGCAAGCTAAGCTTGTCGATCGGTGTAAGCATATCTTCAAAGAGTGAGAAACTTGCTCTCTGCTCTGAAGCGGTCTCATATCTCGGACCGTGTACGATCGCAAGTTCCGGACATACTTCTGCACAATACCCACAGAAGATACAGCGACCGAAGTTGATCGTATACTCACTTACCTCTTTACGCTGATTCTCATCATATCTCGTATCCATCGTGATACAGTTAGAGATACAGATCTTCTCACACAGTCCACAACCGATACATCTGTAGTGCCCACTCTCAAGCAGTCTAAGCATCTCATGAATCGCTCTGTATCTTGGTGAGATCGGGAGTTTCTCCAGCGGATATTTCACCGTATGCATCTGCCCCCTGAAGAGTGCATTTCCCATCTCTCTCACTGTGACCCAAAGACCGACAAAAAGCTCACCCTTGAAGGTTCTTTTTACCACCTGAGCAAACTTTGCCATTGGAGTCTTTGGAGACTCCTGCAGGTCAAGTACTTTATACTCTTGCATCCCTACATTTCTATTTTTAAATTGTTCTAAACCCATAACTACTCCCTTATACCATCATCACAATACCGGTGATTACAACGTTGATCACTGCAATCGGCATCAAGACTTTCCAACACAGCCACATCAACTGATCCGGTCTAACGTGCGGCCAAGCTGCTCTTACCCATAGCATCAAGAAGAAGAAGAATGCCACTTTGAAGAGGATTATGATCCAACCCGCAATAAATCCAAGGTCATTGTATCCCCCGAGGAAAACCACCGCTGCGAGAATAGAGATCGTGATCATGTTCGCATACTCACCGATAAAGAACATACCCCATCTCATCCCCGAATACTCTGTTGCATACCCAGAGATGACTTCTGCTTCGTGCTCAAGAAGGTCAAACGGTGTTCTGTTTGTCTCAGCAAATCCCGCGATCAGGAAAAGAACAAATGCTACCGGCTGCTGCCAGATGAACCATGAGGTAAACCCGCCTGATTGCGCTTCATTGAAATCAACCAAAGAGAGTGATCCCACAAGCATGATCGGAGCAAGAAGAGAAAGTCCTGTTACCACCTCATAGGAGAGGAACTGGATCGCTGTTCTTGCGGCACCGATAATACCCCATTTGTTTGCCTGGGCCATACCTGCAAGCAGTGGTCCGTAAAGACCTGCTGCCATCATACCGATCACAAAAAGAATTCCGACATTCACATCCGATGCGATCGATGGAACAAACGTACCGCCAAGTACCGGTATAAACTCAGGAATGGTAAAGTCCGGGAACACCGGTACACCTGCAAGCGCGATAAATGCCGTAGCTGCAGTAATCACAGGTGCTACTTTAAAGATAAATGCGTTTGCATGCTGTGGTACGATATCCTCTTTGGTAAAGAGTTTGATACCATCTGCCGCAATCTGAAGCAATCCATATGGACCTACGTGCATCGGTCCAAGACGGCGCTGCATAAATGCAAGAACCTTTCTTTCTAGGAATGTACCGAAACCTGCTACTGCAGAGATAATCGCAAGGATCAGGATCGCTTTGATCGCGACACCTGCAGCCGTTACCTCCGGTAGTTGTTCTATAAGTGTTGTTGTTTCCATCTTTTACACCTTCTTAATTGTTACATTTTTGTATCTTGATCCACCGAAGAGATCATATACACCTGCTGCAGCCCTAAAGTCTGATACTTTGACAATATCACCCTCGATCTTCGCATCTGCGATCACATCCATCACGATACTGCCGTTATCAAATACAACTTCAACCTTTTCACCCAGCTCTTCTGCTTTTGCCGTACTTGCATAGAGACCGAATGCTTCGAAGATCTCATGTGACTTATCTGTGAAGTCGTTAAACTGTCTTGCCGGGTTACATCTATAGGCGATTTCACCTTCCAGTGCTGCAGATTCGTCAAACTTCGCAACTTCCGGAAGTGCCACTTCAGTCGATGTGATTTCAAGAAGATAACCGCGGTTCTCGCTGCCATCGTTGAAATATCCGTTTGGAAGGTCGTCAAATGCAACAGCCTGGTATCCTTTATCTTCAGGAAGCATCGGTGTCCAGTCGATCGTCAACTCCGGTGCACCTACAAGCACCTTCATCAGGTCGTTCAACTCATATCCGCCATAGGCAAGTGCTGCGTTCGTAGGAACCACTCTTTTTGACATGTTGGTGAACGTTCCCTCTTGCTGGTTCATTGCCGGCATATCAAGGTCACCGTTACCCAGTGCAGAGAGTCTAAAGTCACCGTTTTCGTTGTACCCGATCGTATATCCGGCCGCTTCGTCATCAAGATCACAGATCAACGCAACACCGAGTGCATTTGATTTTGGTGGAGTCATCACTACATCAATACTTGTTGTCGCTTCGATCAAAGCAATCAACTTAGCGATATTTTCCGCTTTCTCATGGAAGTAGAGGTCTTCACCTACCATCATTGAGAATGACTCTTTCTTCTTCATCATCTTCTCAAATGCATCCGGAAATTTTTCAGAGTTTCCGCCAAGTAGATCGATCAGGCCGTTCTTCTCAACAGTAATCTCTTTCTCTACTGTCTCTTTTACCTTCTTGGTGACCTCTTCCTCTTCTCCCGTCTCTTCATTTTTGACCATCTCTTTAACAGTCTTGTCGACTTTCTCTTTGATCGTCTTTGTCTCTGAAGTTTTAAATGAAGCGATATATGCTTTTACCTCTTCAGGAAGCTTATCCGCATCGGCAAAAAGATCAAGTACAAGATAGAGTGCTGCCTCTTCGAGCCCCGGTTTATGGTTGAAACACTCAACCGTTTTACCAAATGAAGGGATCAGCGTGTCACCTACCGGGTGGAAGTAAAGTCCGGCACCCTTGTTCATCTTCTGTACGTTATTGTAGGCATACTTCAACCCCGGGCTGTCATTTCTTAGTGCCGCACCTACCGAGATCACAAAGTCTGCATTTTTCATGATCGCATCGGTGTCAGTTGACCAAAGTGTTCTACCGCTGGCTGCCTGGTAGTGGTTCAGGAATTTCTGGAATGCTCTCACTTCAGGGTTGTAAAGTTTGACACCCATCTTCTCTTTGAGCGTTTGAAGCATTTTTGCTTCTTCATTTGTGATCACTGAGTTAAATCTGATCGTTTCAGCTTTTTTGAATGCCTCGATTGCCGCATTGAATGCTGTTTCATCTTTTGTTGCATCCTCGTTTTCAAAGTCATAGGCAAAACGTGCTGAACCGTCCAGTGATACATAGTTCCACTCATTCGTTACACGGAAGATCTTCTCGCTTCTATCTTCGATCGATCTTGGCTTTGTCTCATAGTAGATCGCAAAACCGTCACTTGAGTGCGCTGAAACTGCAGGAATACGTTTAAGATCCCATGCATTTGACTGGTAGACGAAATCTCTACTTACCAATGCACCTACCGGACATACCGCGATACATTCACCACAGTCTGAACAGTTTGTCTGATCCGTTCCGTTACTCGGAGCGATCAACGACTTCTGAAGCTTGTTCCACATAGAGTAAGCATCTTTCGGCATAGAGTCTTTATACTCTTTATCGATCGCCTCTCCACCTCTTTTGGTTGTAGAGATCGCTGCATCACCGATCATATCTTTACAGACGGTTGTACAACGCTCACATACGATACAGAGGCCCGGATCGTAGTGGAGTACTGAACTCCAGTTCTGCGTCTCTCTCTTGGTATCAGGGATCGCATAACTTTGAGAATCAACATTCAGTTCAAGTGTATAATTCTGAAGTTCACACTCCCCACTCTTGTCACACACACCACACTGTAGCGGGTGGTTGACATCATAGACTTCCATGATCGCTCTACGCTCTTCAAGGATATTGGGAGTACTTACCGTGATCTCCATCCCCTCTTTTACTTTCGCATTACAAGCATAGACCTGCTTACCGTCTGCTTCTACAAGACAGATACGACATGCCAAAGTAGGCGAACATCTTGTCAAATAACAAATTGCCGGTATAAAGACATCATTGGCGCGCGCCGCATTAAGGATATACTCACCCTCTACAGCCTGATACTCCTCACCATCAATCTTGATACTCACCATGTTTTCCACTGTTTTTACTTCACTCATCTTAGCTTCCTACCTCTTCATTTTTACTGGCTGAAAAATCGACGCTTTTAAATCTATAAGAGGATATCAAAGCCGCACTTAATCCCATATCATAGCTTGGGTTAAGTGCGATATTTCCACTCATAGATGTATCAATCTTAAACACACGATTGAACACTACACCATCAATCTCAAATGTTACATCCTGTCCATCACTGAGTCCTGCTTCTTCTGCAAATGCAGCTGAACCGAGCAGCTGTGCCTCACTTGCGATCGGTTCACATTTTGCCGTGAACGGCGAGAACTGTTCGGCAGGATTGCATTGATAAACCACGGCACCCATACTTCTCGGATCTTCAACCGCTTCGATCGTTGGATCAAGTGACACATTTACAGTATCCAGTAAATAACCTCTATGCTCTTCACCTGTGATATCAAAGTAATCCGGCAGATCATCAAATGCTTCCTGCTTGAATCCAACTTCTTCAGGGAGAGCAGCAGTATACTCGATCGTATACTCAGCTTCCAGTCCCAGTGCATTGGCTATATCGTTAAGTACATACCCGCCGTATGACGTGGCAACATGCATCGGTACCAGACGCTTGTCATTACTTACCAGTGTACCTTCCTGCTGATTCATCGCCGGCATATCAAGGTCACCATCACCCAATGCAGAAAGTGTAAAGTCACCTTTTACATTGTATCCGACACTCATGCCTTCAACTTCATCATCAAGCTCACAGATAAGTGATACACCCATTGCATTCCCGGCAGGCGGCACACATACCACATTGAAACCTGCATATCTTTCGAGCAGTGCAAGCAGTTTTGCGATATTTTCTGCTCTTGGGTGTGCATAGAGATCACTTCCCACGACAAGTGAGAATCCGTGTTTCTTGATCAAAGACTTTTGAAGGACTCTGATCTCTTCACTACGCATACCGCTTTGGGTCGCAAGTGATTCAGGATCCATTGACTCCAGTGCTGATATCACCTTGTCAGGTATCTCTTCATTCTCACCGATCAATGCCAGAACAAGCTGTGCAGCTACCGCTTCTTCACTTCCCGGTGCATAGTGCATAAACTGAGTGACGATGTTTTTCATCTCCTCATCACGCATCGGGTGAAGGTAGGCAACTCTTGCTCTGTGCCATTTGCTCGCCATATTGATATGGTATTTCACATTCGGTGTATCATCATTGATACGGGTTCCAAATACGATTACAGCTCTTGACTCAGTGATACGCTCCAACGTACCGCTATAGAGGTTTTTACCTGTAATGGAACCGTAGGCACGCATGAACTTCTGATACGCTTTTGCTTCATGACAGACAAGTTTGGTTCCCTGCTTCTCTTTGATCTTTTGAAGGATCAATGCCTCTTCATTGCTGATCTGAGGGGCAAAGACGATACTATGTGCATTTTCAACCGCATCCACGGCATTTTCAAATGCTTCTTTGTCTTTCAATACCCCTTCATTCGCATAATCAAACCCGTAACGGCCTGCACCACAGAGTGTAGAGAACTCCGCATGGTTGCTCACACGGTAGATCTTCTCATTTTTAACCTCATACTCCATCTGGCATCCACCGCCACAGTGAGAACAGGATGATGGGATTTTTGTAAGCTCCCATGCATTGGTACGGTATTTGAACTCCGTATCTACCAGTGCACCTACAGGACATACCGCTGCAGCTTCACCGAGACTTGCATAGTTCTTCTCTTTTTTCACATTGACAATGCTTGATGAGTATCCACCGAACTTCAGCTGAAGTGCCTCGTCTCCTGTGATCTCAGTAGAGACCCTTACACACTTCTCACACATGATACAGAGTGCCGGATCATAAGAGACATGTCCCCAGTTCTCTACCGGTCTGTGCTGATCACGTGCCGTAAAGTTCTGATCGCCTACGTTAAACTCCAGTGTCTTGTTTTGCAGGTCACACTCTCCACTCTGATCACATACGCCACACTCAAGCGGGTGGTTGACGTTATAAAGCTTCATAATGTTCTGACGCTCTTTATAAAGATCCGAGGTCTGAGTTGTTACCACTGCACCGTCCGTTGCTTTCTCCTGACAGGAGAGAATCGCACCGTCGACACCTTCAACGTCCACGATACACATACGGCATGAAGCAATCGGCTGCGTTTTGGTCAGATAACACATTGTAGGGATATAGATACCGTTCTCTCTGGCGATCTCAAGGATCGTTTTCCCAAAAGTACTTTTACACTCTTTCCCATCGATAGTGACTGTGATCTCTTTTCCGAGACCTAATGAATTATGTAGACTCATATTACACCGCCACCATTGAAATATAATAACAACGCATACAACGTTCCGCTTCTGCTATCGCTTCTTCGCCGGTAAACCCAAGGTTCACCTCTTTGTTGTTGTCGACACGCTCTTCTACACTGAGTTTTTCACTTACCGCTCTTGGAAGCCCTGGCATCCAACCCGTGATCTTCTCATTCTTATCGTATACCCTTAATCTGTTAAGGTGATCTTCCATGATCTCTTCATCAGTCAATGTACACTTATCCTCATAGATATAACGGCTGATCACTGATGCAGCACGTCTCGCCTGTCCTACCGCGTTGACGATCGTCATCGGACCATACTCACAGTCACCTGCAGCAAATAGTCCCGGACGTGAAGTCATAAAGTCTTTTCCGTTAGTAAGGATAGAGCTCCATGATGTCATCTCGATGTTCCACTCTTCCGGAAGGATCTGAAGATCAAGAGACTGGGAAACAGCCGGGATCAGGTAGTCACACTCGATCTCAAAGTCTCCATCTTCGATCTTGACAAGCTGTGCACGCCCGCCGTTCGGATCAGGAACAAGCTCGAACCTATTGACTTTAAGTCCAGTGATCTTTTCACCGTCATCATAGATCTCTTCGATCGCAGAGTAGAAGATGAACTCAACACCCTCTTCAACCGCTTCATGATACTCTTCATAGGTCGTGTTACGGATGATCGTTTTCTCATCACGACGGTAGAGCATGATCACCTTCTTTGCACCTTCACGTACGGAACATCGTACAACGTCCATCGAGGTAAATCCACCACCGACACAGACAACCGTCTTATCTTTCAGCTCATTACTTGCCGGACTTCCGATACCGTATTTGCTCCAAAGGTTTACTTTGTCAAGCATCGCGATCGCACCCCAGTATCCGCCCATTTTCGGGTTTTCATTCTCTGCACGGACTTTCTTTGAAAGTCTTGCACCGAACGCCAGAAGTGTCGCATCATACTCTGCATCGATCTCTTTCAGACGATCTGCGTCCACTCTGTGATTGTTTGTGATACTCACGGTCGGCATCTGAAGTACAAAGTCGATATCTTTATTGTATTTGTCGACCGGCATACGGTACTCAGGTACACCTACGGCAACCTCACCACCGTTTACCGGCAGCTCTTCAAAGATATGTACATGGATACCCTCAAGTGCCAGGTAGTATGCTGCGGTCAGACCTGCCGGCCCTGCACCGATGATCGCTACTTTTTTACCGTCATTTCTAGGTGGCTTCGGCTCTTGCGGATGCAACCAAGGCACTTCATGGTCCGTCTCATAGTCTGCACCGATACGCTTAAGCTCCATGATCGAGATCGGTTCATCAAGGTTTGCTCTTCTACATGCATCTTCACACGGATGAGGACAAACACGCCCACAGGTATGTGCAAGAGGCATCGTCTGTCTTGTCGCCTGAAGTGACTCAGTGAAGATCATATCACGTACACCTTCGATATATGCCGGGATATCCACATGTGCCGGACACATATCTGTACATGGTGCCGTCACCTTGGCGATATAGGATGTATCTCCGCCATAATGTTTTGATGGTACCTGAGCATCGATACATCTGTCAAACTGCTCATTGTAGTGTTCCATCAGATCAAGTATAGGCTTAGGTACAGTCTTTCCGATCTCACATTTTGAGGTAACCATCATGGTCTGAGAAACTTCTTTAAGATGGGCTACGTCATCGTGCGTACCTTCGCCACGCGCGATCTTGTCGAGTAGGTCATACAGGATCCTACCACCCCAACGGCCCGGAGCACAACGTCCGCACGCCTCAGAGTACTCCTGGTACTGTGCTGCGTACTGACTTGCCAGTTCAACTGCATCGATATCTTCAGTGAAGATGGCTACCCCATCCCATCCGATAAATGCTTTTGAACCCGTGTCTCCATGGTAAGTTTCAGGTAGTTTAAACCCTGTTTCACTCCACTCTTCAAGGGGTTTACCGCGGTTATCGATAAACTCGTCCCTCCAAGTTGAGAATACAACGTTTGACATAACTACTCAGCCTTCTCTTCTTTTGCAGCCTCAGCTTCAGCTGCCGCTTTTGCTGCTTTTTCAGCTTCTCTCTGTGCCTGAGCCTCTGCCTCTGCTTTTGCAGCAGCTTCCGCTTCAGCTTTTGCAGCTTCTGCTGCCTCCACACGTGCTCTTCTTGTCTCTTCACTGACTTTTTTCACTACGATCGTCCAGTCTACTTCATTGAACTTCAAAGAGTTCATAAGATCATGTCCCTGCTCTCTTACGATGTCTGCAGACTTTTGGATCGAACTGAAATCACCTACTTCAAATAGAAAGATACCGACTTCATCTATGTTCAGTCCCGTATCCATCAATTCGATCATTCTTTCATAAAAGTCATCTTTTAAGTGTCTTAAATCATATCTTCTCATATTACCTCCTGCCTACGCGGCTATGCTGTGCTCCGACCGCTCCGGTTCCGAAGCGAAAAAACTGAAGCAGTTCACTTTTTTCAACGCTTCTCATCTATCTACTTCACCGAATACAATGTTGGTTGTACCAATGATCGTAACGACATCCGCAATGTATGTTCCTACAAGGATCTCTTGAAGTAATCCGGTATGGAAGAAACTCGGCGCTCTACACTTTAATCTGTACGCATACGGTTCACCCTCGGATTTGATATAAAATCCAAGCTCACCTTTTGGAGACTCAGTCGGTACATATACCTCACCTTTTGGCGGTCTCATCCCCTGAGTAACCAGTACAAAGTGCTGCATCAATGCATAGTTTTGCGTCATGATCTCTTCTTTTGGTGCAGAGATATACTGCGGCGCATGTGCCATCAATTGAGGCTCACTCTTTTTATACATCGGGATCAGTTGTCTGAGGATACGCGTTGATTGTCTCATCTCTTCCATATAAAGACGGTAACGTCCGTATGAATCACATGTTTCTGCTACAGGGATATCAAAGTCAAGCTCGCTGTAAAGCTCATACGGCTCTTCTTTTCTGATATCATACTTCACACCTGATCCTCTAAGCATAGGACCTGTACATCCCCAAGAGAGTGCCTCCTCAGCAGAGATCACACCTACATCCTCAAGACGCATTTTCCAGATACGGTTCTCTGTAAGAAGTTTTTCATAGGTATTTGCTACCTCATGATCTACCTTGTCACAGAATGCCGCAAGGTTCTCCAACCAACCCGCAGGAAGGTCTAGAGGTACACCACCGATACGTACGGCTGCATGGGTAAGTCTTGCACCACAGTAGTCCTCCATAAGGTCCATCGCATATTCACGCTCACGGAATGCATAAAGGAATACCGACATCGCACCGACATCCAGTGCATGTGTTGCAAGGAAGAAGAGGTGAGAGATCACACGGTTAAGCTCAAGAAGCATTGTTCTGATCACCTGTGCACGTCTAGGAGCCTCGATACCCAGTAGCTTCTCGACAGCCAATGCATACGCATAGTTGTTTGAAGTTGAAGCGATATAGTCAAGTCTATCTGTTGTCGGCAGGAACTCATTGTAGGTCATGTTCTCAGCCATCTTCTCGATCCCTCTGTGAAGGTAACCGATATCAGGGTGTGCTTTGACTACCTGCTCACCGTCAAGCTCCAGGATAAGTCTCAACTGTCCGTGTGCAGAAGGGTGCTGAGGACCAAAGTTGATCACCATCGTGTTGTCATCACGCTCAAAATTGAGGTTTTCAAAAAATGGGGTTAATTTATTCGGTTGTTGGCTCATCATCCCTCCTATTTTCTTTCATCTAATTGCTTAGATGACTTGTTGTAATCCACAAGGATCGTTTCACTGTACTCGATCGCCTGTTCTTTTTCACCCTCACTGATATCCGCACCGAACGGTACTTCATATCCTACACGTGAGAAACGCTTTGTATCATATCTTTCGATCTTCGACTGATCTCTGTTTTCAGGTCCGATGATATCTCTGTACTCTTTACCGAAGATCTTATCTACTTCGTACCATGATGCAAACTCATCACCGTGAAGCGGATAGGTCTTAAGGAGCGGGTGTCCTTCCCAGTCATCAGGCATAATGATACGCTTAAGGTATGGGTGGTTGTTCACTTTGATACCGAACATATCGAACATCTCACGCTCTGCAAAGTTTGCCGATTTGAAGAGCGGTACGATACTCTCGATCGCTTCACCTTGTTTGATACGGCAAACCACTCTTACTCTCTTTGCTTCATCAAGGTTTAGCAACTGATAAAAAAGTTCAAACTCACCGTCTTGAGCGAGATAATCTACTGCAGACTGCTCTGAACACTGCTTATATCCACACTTGTCTCTCAGTGTCTTGATCACTGCAACGTTCTCTGTCGCATCGATATGTACAACCAGCTGACCTACTTCTACATAGGACTCTTTTACCTGCTTGCCCAGTGTATCTACCACTGCTTCAAAGTGAGAGCCTTTCTCTACTTCTTCTCTTGGTACGCGTGGAGCTACCCAAAATCTGTCCGTATAGTACGACTTTTTCTGTACATTGTCTTTTGGCGTATATTTTCTCATTACACTAACCTCAAGTTTTGTTTTTGATTCTTATTCATGTTCGCTGACTCTCTTCTGATCTTCTTTTGAAGCATCATCAGTGCATATTGCAGTGTTTCAGGTCTTGGCGCACATCCGGGAAGATAGATATCAACAGGTACGATACGGTCTACCCCTTGCACTGTTGCATAGGTGTTGAACATACCCCCTGTATTGGCACATGAACCCATAGAGATGACCCATTTGGGCTCTGTCATCTGGTCATAAAGTCTTCTGGCAAACTCTGCGTGTTTTTTGGAGAGTGTTCCCGCAAGGATCATCACGTCCGATTGTCTTGGAGAGGCTCTAAAGATCGTACCCATACGGTCAAAGTCATAACGTGATGCACCTGATGCCATCATCTCGATCGCACAACATGCCAATCCGTATGTTAACGGCCAAAGCGAGTTTGAACGCCCCCAGTTTACTAAATGATCTACCGTAGTCAATGCTATCGGCAAGCCTGCTGATGAGGCATAATTTACTTGATGCTGTGCCATTCAAGTGCTCCTTTCTTCCATGCGTAAATAAATCCGATTGCAAGCAACAGGATAAATAGAATCATCTCAGCGAATCCAAACCATCCAAGCAGTTTAAAGTCAATCGCCCATGGGAACATAAAGATAATCTCCACATCAAACAAGATGAACAGAAGTGCTATCAGATAGAACTGTGCCGAGATCGTGTTTGGCTGCTTCGTTACCTCCGGTCCACATTCGTAGATCGTAAGCTTAAGCTTTTCCGTGTCAAGTTTTGCAAGTTTTCTACTTACAAAACGCGCTGCAAAAAGAGTTGCCGGAAAAGCAACCGCTGTAAGTGCAAACAGAATAAATACACCAAAATACGGGTGTTCTGTAATTACGTGAGTCATTATTAATCCCTTACTTTAATCATCCCCTTCCTATAAAACAAGGCAGAGAATTCTCAGAATATTGGATTAATATAGCGAAAAGTTAATTAAACCCATTTGTGTAGTGATTGTGTAAAAATGATATGCATTTTGTGCTGTAACTAAGTGAAACAAAAATATCTCATAAGTAAAATATATAATCTAATGCATTTTGGATGTCAAAAAAAGAATGTGTTATAGAATAACAAAAATGGATAACCCAATGAAAAACTATAAAAAACTGACGAATACGCTCTACTGGACAGCACTGGCCGGCCTGCTATTCTGGTTCGCCTACACAAAAGGATGGATACTTGCCAACTTTCCTTCAATCGATGCCCAAAGCGCCGTCACGATGATCGAAAGAGATGACAATATCACACTGCTGGATGTCAGAACGGTCTCCGAGTACAAAGAGGAGCATCTCAGAGGCGCTACATTGATCCCCCTCCAGCAGCTCGATACCCATACCGATAAATTGACAGGCAGAAAAGAGACAAAGATCCTTGTCTACTGCCAAAGCGGGAACCGGAGTGTTGCTGCCTCACGTATCCTGGAGAAGCACGGGTTTACCCCGATCAATGTCAAAGGCGGAATTCTGGCACTGAAAAGTGCCGGAGCGGAGGTCACCAGGCAGTAAAAAACTGCTGTGAAGGTGCATGGTTACGCACCCTGCACGAAACCATCAATAATGTCGGTGTGAGGACAGACCAACCTGCACGTTCTATCGAATATTCGTAGATTTAGCACCGCCAAACGTTCTCAACCGATCTTTATAGTTCATAACAAAATAAATCATTCCAGATGCGTATCTGACAGACGCTTTTTTGTAGGTCGGGATACCCTTATCCCGACATCCAGTTCTATGGAAAAATCATCATTGATGTCGGGGTGAGGACACCCCGACCTACACGCTATACCGGAAAAGGGAGCGGATAGTACCGGTACTTTTAGACCTTGAAGCCCATACTTTTGATTCCCTCGAAGCTGCTGCCGAGCTCTTTTTCGATCTCTTCGAGAAAATCTTCATTGCCGAAGATGCTCTCCTCTCTTACCGCTACCTTGTAGGCGGTGTTTTTGATGATCAGGTTGATCTGCCCGCCTGTCAGCTCATACCTGGAGAGGGCTTGTACATCAAACTCTTCCGTATAGTCCGCATTCTCTGGAAGCATGAACTGCCAGAGTCTCAGACGCTGTTTTTTGCCCGGTTTTTTAAACTCGATCTTATAGTTAAAACGTCTGGAGAAGGCTTTGTCGATATTCCCAAGCAGGTTTGTCGTAGCGATCAAAATACCTTCAAAGCGTTCGATCTGTTCCAGGAAGATATTTTGCATCTGGTTATGCATCTTGTCCGCACTGCTTCCCGTTCCCTCACTTCTGCTGCTCAGGAACTGGTCGGCCTCGTTCAGCAGCAGGATCGGTTCTACTTTTGCCTTGTGACTCAGATCCTTGAACTCGTCAAAGATGCGTCTTACATTTTTTTCGCTCTCCCCGACATACATCGAGAGAATCTTGGAACAGTCAAAGGAGAGGATCGGACGTTTAAGCGTCTTTGCCAGGCTCATGGCCGTCATGGTCTTACCGGTTCCCGCACTCCCGTAAAAGATGATACGGGCATCGATCCCTTTTCGCTTATCTTTGATCCCCCACTCTTTGAGCTTTTTGAAGACTTCTTTATCTACCTGTTTGATCAGGTTATTCAGTGTCTCTCTTGTCTTAGGGTGCAGGACCACATCATCCAGTGTCGTGGTCGGTTTCAGATACTCGAAGAGCTCCTGTTCCTGGACCAGTGCATCGAGTTTCAGTTTGGTGACTTTCTTCTTCTTGCTTGGATGGATGATACGCTGCATCACCTCCTCCTGCAGATAGAATGAACGGCTCACCCCTCCGAACATATTGAGTATCTCTTCATAATCAATGATATCTTCAGTGATCAGTTTTGCACCGTCTTCGAGGAGTGAACGGTTTTTGATCTTCTCGTATTCATCAAAACTGATCAGCTCAATGAGTGTGTTCATATCTCTGAAAACCCCTTCCCCGCCGCTGTACTCCTCTTTGAGCAGTGCCAGAAAAATGCGCTGTTCTTTTTCATCGAGATCCTTCTCTTTGAAAAACTCCTCCACCACGATCGGTGTCTCCGTCAGCTTCACACGCTCCTGGATACGGGTAGTGAGCAGATTCAGTTTATTTTTAAGCCGGCCGATACTGAGTGAATTATCCGCAAAGCCCTGCTTGTAGGTAGCGATCTTATGCAAGAGTGTCACCATATCAAACTGATCCTGCAGATACTCAAGGTGATCGGTATACGGCTTGATATCAGGAAGATAGATCTCCAGTGAACCCTCTTCCAGAAGTCTTAGAAGCGAGATACTCGGTGTCACGGAAGTGCTGAGAAGCTCAAGTGTGGAAGCGTCATGTGCTTTGATCTGCCCAAAGCTCATCTGAATGATCCATCCCAGATCGAGTAAATTTTTCACCAGTTTCAACTTCTTCAGATAGGCATACTCCTCGGTTGAAAAATTATCCTGAAGCATCTCAATGACCGGTACTTCCTCTAACCCTTTCACATACCTTGCACAGATATATTGTATCAATTGTGCCTCTTCTTCCGTACACTTCAAGTGTTCAAATATGGATGTCTTGGATACATCCCTGGCTTCAATAAATTCTATTAGATATTTCAATCCTGTTCCTCATTATTTACTATAGTTATCTCTTAGAGTATAGCAGATATTTTCGATTTTTCGTTGAGAAAAGCCCTTTGAGAGAAGAGACACAAAAGAATCAAAAAAGATCAAGACAGCGCCCTGGAGCATCTATCCAGATTTTGGTATACTTTAAAAAATCTATTTCTAAAGTATCTTATGAAACCGTTAAAAACACTTTTTTATAAACCGCACACCTCCACCCTTACCGTTACTTCAAACCATGGGTTTCACCTCAGACCTGCAGCCAAGTTTGCCACGGAAGCCAAACAGTTCAGCTGTGACATTCATATCGAATTCTCTGATAAAAAAGTCAATGCCAAAGCGGTCAATGCGATCCTCTCACTGAACCTTGATACCCATGACACTTTCACACTCATTACACACGGAAAGGATGCCAAAAAGGCACTTGCACTGCTCAATCAAACCTTTGCCTTACTGATGAACTCAGAGAGCACGCACAAGCAGGTAGAGAAACAGCATACTTTTTATCAGAGCCCCACACTCTCCGGTGAGATCATCAGCGATGGTATCGCGGTGGGAAACCTGCATCACTTCACTCTTCAAGAGATACAATATACTTCACCGACCTCTTTTAACGAGGCTGTAAAAGAGAGTACAGAGGAGCTCGAAAAACTTTATGCCAATTCCCAAAAAGATGCGGATGCGCATATCTATCCGGCACAAAAAGAGCTGCTTCTCTCCCTTGCTGAGGAGATTGAGACACTTGAAGCGTTCATCTCACGTATTGATACCGAGAAGGAAGCGCTTAAAAATGGTCGACATGCGACAAAAATCGCAGATCTTGACGACCTGCTCTACCGGGTCAAAAAACATATGGGGTACAGCTATGAGGTCTCTCTGCCTAAAACACCGTTTATTTTGACAGCAGACGACCTGCTTCCAAGTCAGATCAAAATCCTGGAACACAGTACGGTACTCGGCGTTGCCCTGTCAAACAGCTCTTTAACTTCACATACTGCCATTCTACTGCGTGCAGCAGGGATCCCCTCACTTTTACTGGATACACCGTTAAATGAGAAGGAGGGGAAGGTGATCCTGGATGCCTATAGCGGCGTCATCGTGCTTAACCCCTCGCCGGAAGATCTTCTCCAGGCCTTCAAACGTCAAAATGAAGATGAAAAGCTACACGTTGAAATACATCAAAAGCGTTTTGAACCTGCCGTCACGACACAAGGAGAAAAGATCAATATCTTTGCCAATGTCTCCGACCTTGACTCAGCCAGGGAGGCCAAAGAAGAGGGAGCAGAGGGCATCGGGCTCTTACGTTCCGAGTTTCTCTTCAAGGAGCATAAGCCTATCATCAGGGACCAGGTCAAAGCATACCGTACGATCTTTGAACTATTCGACGATGTCACGGTGCGTACACTTGACGTGGGTGGGGACAAAGCACTTCCCTATATCGATATACCAAAAGAGGAGAATCCTTTTTTGGGTATCCGCGGCATCAGACTGCTCAAAACCGATCCTAAACTGCTTGAAGAACAGCTTGAAGCGATCTTCACGGCTGCCGATAACAGACCTATCAAGGTGATGTTCCCGATGATCAGCACTCCTGAAGAGTTCAAGGAGGCCAAAAGTTTTGCCCTCAATATCGCGCTTGAAAAAGATATCCCTATTGACAATATACGTTTCGGGATGATGATAGAGGTTCCCTCTGTACTCTTCGCACTCCAGGAGTTCAATACACTTGTAGACTTCTACTCTATCGGGACCAATGACCTGGCACAGTATCTCTTTGCTGTTGAGCGTACCCACCCTACCCTCAAGATCGACCCCCATTCACCTATACTCTTTGAAGTGATCAAACGCATCATGCAAAAGTCCACCAAACCTGTCAGTATCTGCGGCGAGTTGGCAGGAGATACAAGGGTGATCCCCGAGCTTCTTGAAACCGGTATCCGGACACTTTCTCTCTCAGCCAAACGTATCGGACAGATCAAGGATAAGGTGAGAAATGTTTAGTCTACTCCAAAAGATCGGTAAAGCCCTGATGACCCCTATCGCAGTACTGCCTGTAGCTGCACTCCTTTTACGTCTGGGGTTCGGGGATATCTTTGAAGGAGAGGTTGCACAGATTATGAAAAGTGCAGGTGAAGCGATCTTTTCACACCTTGACCTCCTGTTCGGTGTGGGTATCGCCTACGGACTGGCAAAGAACAACGACGGAGCGGCTGCACTCTCAGGGGCGATCGGTGTACTTATCGCCAAAGCAGTCTATGTCAGTATCGATGAGAGTGTCAATATGGGGGTATTTGTCGGGATCATCATCGGTGTGATCGCAGGGGCCCTCTACAACCGCTACCATGCGATCAGGCTTCCCGAGTTTCTCGGTTTTTTCGGAGGCAAACGTTTTGTGCCGATCATCACTGCGATCGCGGCGATCGGTGTGGGTGTACTGGCAGGCTATTTCTGGCACTATGCCCAGGGAGCGATCGACAGTTTTTCCAACCTTATCATCGGCCTCAAAGAGACCGGGACCTTTATCTACGGTACACTCAACCGTGCGCTCATCCCGCTTGGACTCCACCATATCCTCAACTCGGTCTTCTGGTTCCAGCTGGGTGAGTATACCTATCTCAAAGACGGGGTAGAGACAGTAGCCAACGGTGACCTTCACCGCTTTTTTGCGGGAGACAAGAGTGCCGGTATCTATATGGCAGGCTTCTATGTGGTGATGATGTTCGGCCTTCCTGCCATGGCACTGGCGATCTACCTCAATACACCAAACTCCTACCGCAAGAGAGCAGGAGCGATCCTGGCAGGAGTTGCGTTCACCTCATTCCTTACAGGGATCACCGAGCCTTTGGAGTTCCTCTTTTTATTTGTCGCACCGCTGCTTTTCCTGCTGCATGCACTTCTTACGGGACTGGCGCTGGCAGCAGCACAGCTGCTCGATATCCATGCAGGGTTCGGTTTCTCCGCAGGATTCATCGACTACCTGATCAACTACAAGCTGGCAACTAATCCGCTGCTCATCCTACCGCTTGGCGGGGTCTTTGCAGTGATCTACTTTGTCACCGGCTACTATACCATCAAGCTGCTCAAGCTTCAGATCTTTGAAGAGGCACAGGATGAAAAGAGTGCAGCAAACGATGATGAAGCAGAAGCCTTTATCACAGCGCTTGGGGGAGCAGAAAACATCCTCGATACCGATGCCTGCATCACAAGGCTTCGCATGCGTGTAGGTGACAGCAGCAGCCTGAAAGATGAAGATTTCACTGCACTGGGTGCCAAAGGGGTGATACGCCCTGACAAACAGACGATACAGATCGTGCTCGGGAGCAGGTCCGAAAAGGTGGCCGAAAAGATCAAAGAGAGAATAAGGGGATAACCTTCTCTCCCCCTTCACTAACGGAACGCAAGCGAAAGCTATAAACAGAACCAAAAGTATAGGATGAATGTTCCCTAGCGACATGTACATCGCATCAAAGCTAAATCAATACTACTCATAAAAGATAGAAAACAACCCGATAGTATTCACAGCGCCCTAACGCCACCTGTTTTACAACTATTTACAGCTCTTTTATCCATCATACTTCCATTATTCATTTCTTATTGTGCTATATATAGTATAATTTCAGGAGAAGTCTAACAGATATCTACACAATATACATGATATCTGAGTTTTACCAAGCAAATCGTGCCAAGGAGATCTTAGATGAAATTTTTACATTTTTTCCTTATGGTTGTACTTTTAGCATTTCAGGGGTGTGCCACCAAAGAAGTGACTCCGGACACAAACCATCAGCAACTCAAAAGAGAAGTGTCTACGCCAGATACCCTGCAAAGTGACAACCTTGACAACCAGCTATCTGAAGTCCAAACAGAAGGGTTTGAAGAGGAGTTTTCAGAAGAGGAGACGAGCAATGCGATTGATCCATTGAGCGGATACAATAGAGTAATGACCTCTTTTAATGATAAAGTCATGATCTATCTCATAGAACCTGTCGCTGATGCTTATGCCTTTATAGTCCCTCAACCTGCGCGCATAGGCCTATCCAATGCGATTGATAACATACAGTTTCCTGTTCGTTTTGCAAACAACCTGCTCCAACTCAAATTCGAAAACAGTGCGGATGAATTAAAAAGATTTATTGTGAATTCCACCATAGGGATAGGTGGGCTTATGGATCCTGCTACAACGTATATGAATACACCGGCCCATAATGAAGATTTTGGACAAACCCTCGGTCACTACGGTATGGGTTCTGGGTTCCATATCGTTTTACCATTCGTCGGACCATCAAATGTACGGGACCTGCTGGGACTAACGGCAGATGCATATATCTCACCTCTTGTCTATGTGAAAGATTTGGAAAAATATAGAATACCAAATAATAGAGATCAGACAGCCGGCATTTATAGTGTTGACTTTATCAACAAAACTTCTCTGCATCCGGGAGAATATGAAAGTTTCAAAAAAGATGCGATCGATCTCTATCCATTCTTTAGAGATACCTATGAACAAAAACGAAATTCTGATATTGCAGAATAGATCAAAAAAGGAAAATGCATATGTTTAAAAAAGTAATTTTACTTTGGCTTCTCTCAGTGGTGTCTATCTACGCCATAGAAGAGCAACAGATCCAAAAAGTGATGGATAGCAAAATAAGAGAGGTTTTACATATACTAAAAGATAAAACATTATCGCAATCCAGGAAAGAAGAAAAAAGTATTCGGGTGATCGATGATGTCTTTGCCTACCCTACCATGGCCAAAATTAGCCTTGGGAAGAGATGGAACTCACTTACAAAAAATGAAAAAGTACGCTTTCAGAAGGCTTTTGAACAAAAAATAAAATACTCCTATCTAGACAAATTAAGACTCTATAACAATCAAAAAGTGATTATCAAAACGCTTAAAAAAGTGAAATCCAACAGAATTACTTTGGAAACTCAAGTCATAGGTCTTGATGATACCTATAAGGTCGTTTATCTGTTCTATAAGAAAAAACAGACGAACCAGTGGTATATTTATGATGTAGATTTAGCGGGAGTGAGTATTATTCAAACCTATAGAAAACAATTTTCTGAGTTTTTACGCACAAAGTCGATCAAAGAGCTTTTAGCTTCACTTTAAGTGACGCGAAAGCAAACAACCTCCTCATTACGACAACTACGAAATTGACCTATGTTATATAAAATTTATCAAAACCTGATACTGAAATACCCTTTATCTATTTTGCTTGCAGTGATCAGTAGTATACTGATTTTCGGTGTTAATGCGATGAAGCTGGAGATCGATGCCTCTTCAGAAACGCTTCTCCTGAAAGATGACAAAGATCTCGCATTTTCAAGAACTGTAGCAAAACGATTTCACAGCAACGATATTCTGGTACTTGCCTACAAGCCTAAAGATGATCTGCTCTCTGAAAAGAGCCTTGATATATTAACCCGCATCAGTAGTGATCTGGAAAAATTACCAGGTGTTGAATCTATAGATTCGATTATCAATGTACCGTTGTTTTTTTCGCCCATAAGAGACATGGGTGAACTGATCAATGAAACAAGAACACTCAAAAGCCCTGATATCAATCTCTCTCTGGCAAAACAAGAGTTCCTAACGAGTCCTCTGTATAAAAACAGTCTTGTCAATAAAGATTTTACCATATCCTCTATCATTATCCATCTCCATCAGGATCCAGAGTATTACAGGCTTTTAGAAAAGAGAAATCAACTGCTTGACAGGCAAAAGATCTCCGCATTAACAAAAGAAGAAAAACAGGCTCTTGACGATGTCAATAGGGTATTTAAAGAATACAGGGATGCACAACGGATTCTTGAAAATAAGAATATCAAAGAGATTCGCTCTCTTATCTCAAAATATCAAGATGATGCTGTCTTTTTTTTAGGTGGCGTTCAGATGATCTCTAACGATATTGTCACCTTTGTTAAAAATGACCTTCTCACCTATGGAAGCATACTGATACTCCTCATTATTCTTGTTTTGGGTATTGTATTTAAAAAACCGAGATGGGTGATGATTCCTATCCTTATTTGTACGTTATCAGTGATTGCCATCACCAGCAGTCTGGGATATTTTGGCTGGGAGATCACCGTCATCTCCTCAAACTTTATTGCCTTACAGCTTATTATCACCATTTCAATCGTTTTACACCTTATTGTGAGACGTGAAGAACTTTTGACCTACTACCCGCACGCTTCATACAAAAGACTCATTTTACTCACGATGCTTTCAAAAGCGACACCCACGTTCTTTGCCATCATCACAACCATAGCAGGATTCACTTCACTTCTTTTCTCCCATATCCATCCCGTGATCAACCTCGGTTGGATGATGAGTGCCGGGATTGCAATGTCATTTCTTATTTCGTTCATTGTTTTTCCTGCACTACTTATGCTGCTCACAAAAACACCTCCTCTAAAGAAAAAAAAGTCAATCGCTTTTATACCTTCTCTGACAGCCAAAATTGTACTACACGATAAAAAAGCCATTTTGATCATCACCTTTCTTTCTGTCATATTTAGTATCACTGGAGCATCACGGCTTGTTGTAGAAAACAGCTTTATTGACTATTTCAAAAAAGATACAGAGATCTATAAAGGGATGAAAACCATAGACCAGGAGCTTGGAGGCACAACACCTTTGGATGTGATACTCACTTTTTCCGATAAAAAACCTCTCTCAGTACCTGTTGCAGAAACAGAAGAAGATGAAGACTCATTTGAAGATGAATTCAATACGATAGAGGATGAAGAACAATACTGGTTTACTGATGAGAAGATCACTATCATAAAGAGAGTTCATGACTATTTAACACAGTTGAAACAGATTGGTGATGTACAATCTTTTGCCACACTTCTTGAGACAGGAAAGAGACTTAATGGAGATAAAAGCCTAGACAGTATAGACCTTGCCCTTCTCTACAAAGAACTTCCCAAGAAATATAGGGATATTATACTTTTACCCTATGTGAATATTGAACACAACCAGCTAAGGTTTACTACACGAATTATCGACTCAAATGACACGTTAAGAAGAGATGCATTGCTGAAAAAAATAAAAAATGACCTCATGCACATTATAGACCCGAATATCGCAACGGTACAGCTGTCAAACCTTATGGTACTTTACAACAATATGCTGCAGTCTCTGTTCGATTCACAGATCAAAATGCTCGGTCTTGTACTGCTCATTGTCTTCTTCATGTTCTTGGTACTTTTCAGATCTCTAAAGCTGACATTTATTGCGTTAATTGTCAATATTGTTCCTATAGGTATGGTCTTCGGATTTATGGGATGGTTAGATATTCCGCTTGATATTATGACGATTACGATTGCAGCGATTGCCATGGGTATAGGCATAGATGATACGATACACTATATTCATCGATTTCAAGTAGAGTTTGCAAAAGACAATCGTTACTACTTTAGTATGCACAGAACAAACAACAGTATTGGAAATGCCATGTACTTCACAACGCTTGTTATCGTGATAGGATTTTCCATTTTGACGCTTTCAAACTTGATCCCAACCATCTACTTTGGGCTGCTCACTATGGTAGTCATGATCGCTGCGCTTATATCAGATCTGGTACTTTTGCCAAAACTATTGCTCTTGTTCAAACCATTCAAAAAGAAAACTTCCTCGTCCCCTTCCTGAGAGGCTTTAGAAATAAAAAGATGAGAGTAGTAAACATGACCGTTCTTTTGGCTCATGGAAGATTGGAGAGAAGGAGAACATATCTCATAGTGTAGGATGGGATGATCTCTCTATCAAGAGTGGGTATCGAAGAGGGGATCATCTACCTCTTTTCATTATCTCAGGAGTCTTGAAGGAAGAAGATCATTCCCCTACCCTACATAAAATTGCACCAAGAGAGGGTTTCCCCTCCTCTTTATAACTAATACTACAGCACCGTAACACCCTGCTGCACCCAGATATCCGCATCTCCGGTTCCGCCTATATCGTAGGTCTCATAGATGATTCCGTCAACGGTATCTGTCCCTCTCCATGTCTCTTCGGAGAGTGTAACCGTATCACCACTATCGCCTGTGACATAGAGAATCTCACTGCTTTCGCTGAGATCAAGCAGGTCACTATACTCTACTATCAGGGCATTGTTTCCGGTACCTGAGAGATCGATCTTCTCAATACTTGTGAGCGTAGTACCGCTGATCCCCGAGAGATCAAGTGTCATACTGCTGCCCGAGAGATAAAGCGTATCTACACCTGTGCCTCCGTCGATGGAGACAAATGACTCAGTGTCGGATATAACGATCCAATCATCGCCTTCCCCGCCACTGAAGGTATCTGCACCGTTACCGTCTATCAAGATATCATTGCCATCACCGCCATTGAGGGTATCATCACCTGCACCCCCTCGGATCAGGTCGTTTCCGTCTCCACCATTGATAGTGTCGTCGCCTTCATGTCCATAAAGACGCTCATCCGAACCTCCGGAAGTACTGCTGTTCAGGGTGTCATCCCCGGAGGTTCCTTCTATAATATCAGGATTGCCTTCATTCCCCAAAAGACCTTCAAGCACATTGGCATTTGCCAGGGTCGCTACACTCTCTGTAGCGGTGAGTCCCTCGCTGTCTGTTGCAGTAATATCGAAAGATCCCAGTACAGTGACATCCAGAGTAGGTACAAGCCCAAGCAGATTGGTACTTGATTCCAGACGGACCGTAGCAAGCAGTTCATTGACTGCCTGATTGTCGATATCGCCGCCATCAAGTGCAGTGATCGTAATGGTAGAGGTCGGAGCGACAAGCCCCAGTAAACCTGTCGTACTCACCACTTCAAACGAGAGTCCCAACTCCTCTGCCAGTTTTTCAGAAGCGATAAATACCGGATCCTCAAGGGAAACATCTATAAGCCCCACATACTCTACGACTACCGAACGGAGATTGCCGTTTGCATCGGCTGCAGCAAATGCCTGGGAACTTAAACCGATAATATCAAGCAGATTGAGTCCTACCAGGCCAAGAAGGGCTGTTGCATCATCCTGGACCACCGGCGCGACATTGCCGGGAATCGGAGCTGCAGGATCACGTGTATCGAAAGTAACGGAAGTAGAAGCCGTATCCCCGTCATTGTCAGTGATCACCGCGTCAAACGTGGTAAGCCCATTGAGTTGGTCCGTAGCTGTGGTCTCCTGATCAACGATCAGATTACCGTTTGCAAGCAGCTGTGCGATCACCTCTTCGTCGGTGGTAAAGTCTCCTATCAGATCTACACCGGTCAATGTAATCTGCTGATCTACAGCACCTGAAATGAATCCGCCGGAGAATCCGCCTGTAGTACTGATATATAGCACAGTATCTCCTCCGGAGAGTTCAAAATGCAGATAGTCGGTCAAGTTACCGACCGTATTTCCCCTTGCAAGTTCACCTTGCAGCAGGCCGCCGAGCTTGATGATATCACCGCCCCCGTTTACAGGTTCTTTGTTGAAATCGGTGATGATATCCTCAGCCGGGGATCCTGCACTGCCTGCGTCACCTTCCTCCCATATAAAGGTATCGTTTCCGCTGCCGCCGCTTAGTGTATCATTGCCTTTGCCGCCTATCAGGATATCATTTCCGTCAGCACCTATCAGGATATCATCTCCTGCACCCCCGCGCAACAGGTCATTGCCTTCACCCCCATTGAGGGTATCATTGCCGCCATAGCCATAGATACGGTCATCCTCTGTGCTTCCATTGAGGCTGTTTGTACCACTGGTTCCTTCGATAATATTGGCCGAGCTGCCTGAAGGGGCAAGCAGGCTGAGACCGAGCACATCCTGTTCGGTATCGGTATCTGAATTTCCGAGTGAATCGGTCGCCGTGATAGACAACTCCGGCAGAAGACCGAGCGAGAGAAGATCAAGTCCCGTCTGATCCACATATACAGTCGCCAAAAACTCATTGAGTTGGAGGTTATCGATCGGGCCACCGTCTAGGGATGTGATCGTCAGCTGTGAGTAGCTCTGCGTAGTGACCAGAAAGAGGTTGAGTATATCATTCGTCTCTACGACATTGAGGCCAAACTCTGCTGCCATTTCCTCGGACCAGACAAGGTTGTAATAATTGAGGAGCCCAAGACTGAGAAGACTGTCAGCCCGCACTACCACCTCTTCGATATCATTGTTGGCATCCGTAGCGGTAAACATCTGGTTCGTACCGATATCGATCAATCCAAGTGCCTCTGCATTGGCGATCCCCAGCAGGCTTGCAGAAGGATTGACATTGACTTCCGGACCTACCTGTTCATCCGTTCCCAGGGCCGCATAGCTGTATTCGCCGCTATGCATATCTACCACAAACGTTTCGCCTTGGGTTGTGTTGATCGTCAACTCGTCATTCTCGGCATTGAAACTCCAGCTCTCCACCAATGCGGAGCTCCCGCTTGGAGTGACAGCGTCACTGACCGGATCATAGGTATAGGTATTCCCATCAAAAGAGATCTCCGACACATAACCGCCGTCAGCACCGTAACTGACGACCAATGAACCTTCAGCCGTATCCGGCTGCGTCTCCATAACAAATGTCGCGGAGTCTGCTGCCAAAGGCGAATCATCTTCCACATTGATCGTCAAGGTGCCCGGAGTACTTGTATTACCGTAGATATCTGTCGCTGTCACGCTGAAACCGAGCGCCAATATATCCTCTGCATCTGCAACCGGGTGATCCAACGGCTCCAGCAGGGTAAAGGTATAAGCACCCGCGGTATCCAGCGTCAATGTAGCCACGGCTGTTGTCCCTGCCATACCGGTAAGCGTATAGGTATCTCCGACAAAACTGCCGTTCCATGTGACAGAGACTCCGCCGGAAGTCAAACCGGCCGGTCCGCTTACAGCCACAGAAGTGATACCGGATGTATCACTCATAGAGATCACACCTGTCACCGTCGCTGCATTCGTCGTATCTTCAGGAGTACCGATCATATCCGACGCGGCACCGGGCAAACCTTCTTCAGATACATTGGCTGTTGCATTTACAACTACAGGCACTACCGTCTCTATCTGGGCACTGTCGCTTCCCTCCGGCCCCTCATTGCCTGCGATATCGGTCACGGTTGCAGTCACAGTGATCGTATTGCCCTCTCCAGGAGAGGCGAACGACGTATCGATATAACCATTGGTGATATCAGTACCGGTCAGTACAAATGTCTGAGAGGCTGTACCGTCGGTCACGTTGACGGTATCTCCTTCCACTGTCCCGGAAGGGAGGGTGATTCGTACATCCACATCGCCGCTGAGTTCACTGCTGTTGATATAGCCGTCATTGTTTACATCTTCGGTCAGGACAACGGTAGGAGCCAGTGGAGCAGTTGTGTCGATCGTGACCAGCTGGGAAGCTACCGGACCATCACCGGTACCATTCACTACTTTCATCTGCACGACATCGGTAGTCGTCAAAGAACTATCCACGTGGCTGACGGTGACGCCGTCCACGCCGATATCACCGGTGATATCTATCCAGGTACCGCTATCTGTTCTGTACCAGAGTGACTCGCCTGCGACCAGCGGATCGGAGAGTGTAGCACCTATCGTCAACCCGTCATTGTCATTCGTAATAAAGTCACCATTGATACCGCTGTCAAAGTCGATGCTGACGATATCCACCGTGGTAGTGGGGACTCCGGGAAGCGTATTGATGGTAATGACCTGGCTGTCTTCTGCACTGTTTCCTGCCGTATCTTCCACCCTCATGATCACCGTTGTCGTACTTGTCAGGTCATCATCCTGATAGGTGATATCCGTTCCGCTTACTGAACTGCTGATATCGCTCCAGGTTACACCGTTGTCATTGCTGTACCAGAGTCGTTCATCCGCGGCCAAATTAGAGGAGAGCGTAGCATGTACAGCAAGGCCGTTACCATCGGTAGTGATGAAATCACCTGCTGTATCTGTATCTTCGTCAATACTCACTATCGTAACACTGTTCACAGCCGTGTCGATCACCACATCTTCTGTTGCGCTTGCCGTATTCCCCGCAATATCGGTAACGGTTGCCACTATCGGGTAGGTGTCATCAGCCAGTGTCGTGCCTGTCACATCCAGTGTCCAGTTCCCGCTTCCGTCTACGCTCAGTTCAGGATCCGTACCTTCTGTGTAGGTTGTACCGTCAAACGTGACACTTAACGTATTGCCGTCATCCAGGTCTACCGTACCGTGGATAAAGATGTTCGTATCATTCGTGATAAAGTCACTGTTGCTGACTCCCGTGTCATCCTCTATACCCGTAATGGATACCGTATTGAGGTCTCCGTCGTTATCTGCGGTGGTGTCGATCACCACATCTTCTGTTGCGCTTGCCGTATTCCCCGCAATATCGGTCACGGTTGCCACTATCGGGTAGGTGTCATCAGCCAGTGTCGTGCCTGTCACATCCAGTGTCCAGTTCCCGCTTCCGTCTACACTCAGTTCAGGATCCGTACCTTCTGTGTAGGTTGTACCGTCAAACGTGACACTTAACGTATTGCCGTCATCCAGGTCCACCGTACCGTGGATAAAGATGTTCGTATCATTGGTGATAAAGTCACTGTTGCTGACTCCCGTGTCATCCTCGATACCGGTAATCGATACCTCTATCGTGGTGTCGATCGTCACAGGTACATCCGATATCGTTGTATTTCCTGCAATATCCGTTTCGCTCACCACTGCGGTATAGGTTCCGTCACTCATTGGAACGGTTGGGGTCACTGACCAATTGCCGTCAGGATCAACTGTCGTCGTCAACGTTTCACCGTTGATCACAACACTGATGGCAGCACCCTCTTCTCCTGTTCCGCTGATCGTCGGCGTAGTATCATTGGTGATCCCGTCACCCACAACACCGCTGTCCGAAGCAGGATCAACTTCTGCTGTCAATGCAGGCGGCACCGTATCGATAATGATATCCAATCCGGGGGATTGCGGAGATTCACCATGGGAATCGGTAAGGGTAACCGTAACCGTATGTGGCCCGTCAGGGATAGGATCTGTCGGTGTAATGATGTTGTTTACAGGATCGAATGTAGAAGGCACAAGCTCCCCGTCTATATAAAGATTGGGAGTCTCTCCGTCTGCGGGCGGTGTGATCTCAAAGTCAGGCGTGTTGTCAGCCGTGTTGTCATCCGTATCGCTGATACCTGTATCCGTCTGATCCGTCATGTCAGGAGCATCGGGAGCATCAGGAGCATGAGGTTTTTTATCATCACCCCTGAATGCAAGTGCCAAACCGCCCAACGCAAGCGCCCCCAGAACATAAGGGTACCACTCATTTTCCGAATCCTCACCGTAATATCCCAAACTTTGGTAAGAGATATCCCCATCATCCAGATTTGAGGCAAAGAAATCGCTATCTGCTTCCTGCGGTACAATATCGTAGTAGAGTCCGTCTTCCGAGAGACCGATCAGTTTGCCCGTTGCCCCATCGTAATAGTCTTCAATCACAATATCGATATCTTCAGTAAGTTCTTTTCCATCCTTTTCATTCTCACTGTCGATCTTTATCAAGAGATCTTTTCCCTTGCGCTTTAGCAGTATCTGTTGAGGGGCAACATTGGTGGCAACCTCTCTTATCTCATACTCTGCACCTGATTGTGCTTTGATTATCAATGGCTTGCCTGTCCCCGTTTTGACGACATACACCTGATCACCGGAATCTTTTACGATCAATTGAACTAACTTTTGCATATTTTTCTCCTGGAACTATTCTCTATGGTCTTTAATACTCAATCTCTACTCTGCGATCAGGCTGCAGACATTGGATAAGTCTAGGAGAAAGCTCCCCTTTACAATTTGTTGTTACCGGTCTTTCCGAACCATAACCTTTTATCTCTATGGATTGATTCATCCCTTTTTTAGCAAAATAGTTAGCCACTGCTTTCGCACGTTTTACAGAGAGTTTTTTGTTGAACCCTGCGTCTCCTATCCTGTCGGTATGCCCTGCGATTTTGATACTGTCGGTTTGGTTGGTATGCGTTTTGATCTTGTGCACCAGTTTATCCAGTTCCGGATAGGCCGAAGCGCGCAATTTGGCACTGTTAAATCCAAATAGAAGGTCTGTACGCAACGTGGATCTATTTACATAACGATTGATGATGTTACTCGTTCGATCCAGCTTCTGAAGCGCTTTTTTCCCTTGATCTTCAGTGACAATTTTCGAAGAAAAAAGCGTGTTATTTGTTTTCAGGATCTCTACGTAGGTGATGGAATTTTTAGGTAGATGAAGTACTTGTGATGCTCCCTTGGATACAACCTCTCCTCTTGTTGCCACACGGAGTTTCACGCTATTGTGAGATATCTTTATCTGTCTGTATTCTCCCGGTAAAAATGAAGCGACAACCTGATCATCAACAAATACCGTCGGTACGTTTTTTGTATCATTGCTATTTTCCCGATAAAAAACCACCGATACTTTTTTGGAAGCAGTGTCTGAATGTTCTACAACAGGTCCATGTAGAAGTTCCCCCGATATACTGCCTGTCACAGCACATCCTACCGTCAGCAACACTATGGTCAAAGACTGTATAAATTTCATTGTATTTCCTAATATTTATTATGTCCCTTCCCTTATCCGAAGATACATAACAATACCTTATATCCATCTTAAACCTTCCGTTATTTGCGTACTTTCATACGCTAACAATTCAAAGGATTTTATCAGTGATCTTCCTCTAGCGAGATGCAATGACTTTTGTGATTTTTTCTGCTGCTTTATAGGCAGGGAGGGAAAGAAGAGTAGCTAGGCATCCACTGCTTCCGAAGAGTGAAGCATTTTGGGATAAAGGAGAGCATCCCCTCCTTTTTCTCAAGAGATATATCTAACGCAAAGGATAGATACAAACGTTATCCCATGCCTCCATCCTCTCCGGTAATATCCTTCAGGATATGGTAGGCATGGTTGATCGCCATTGCGATAGAACCGCCGCTTTTATAGACGATATCCCCTGCAGTGTAGAGTCCCTTGACACTGGTCTCATACTTCTCATTGATCACAGGCAGGTCATGTTCATCGAGCACCATATTGCTCTTTCTGAAGAAATCAACCGGTGTGGTACCTCCCAGCGCATAGATCACCCTATCATAGATGGTATGAAAGCCGTTGTTGTAGTTAACCTTGACCTTCCCCTCCGCATTTTCAATGGAGTCTATATCGATACCGTAACGGACACGCAGGCGCTCTTCCTGGTCATAACGTTCGACCATCTCCCGGTTGATATCATTGATCCTTGCAAAGCTCTCCCTCCGATAGGAGAGTGTCACGTTGTTGATCGTGCTCAGCTGACAGGCATACTCTACCGCTGAATCACCGCCGCCGACTACCAGTATCTTCTCATTACCGCGGCACTCATAAGGATTGAAGTTGACCACTTTTTTGATAGAGGCCGGGATCTTATAGGAAGGTTTGTTGGGTTTACCCATACGACCGATAGAGACAATGACATTGGGAGCAGTGAAGTCGCCTTTTGGCGTCACCACTGAAAAGAGATCCTCTTCTTTTATGACCCTGTCAACCTCACACTCAAAGAGCGTATCGATCTTCTCATCATCAAGCAGCAGTTCAAAGTACTCCAGGGTACTCTCCTTGGTACCGTCAAAGAACTCAACGTTTCCTTCCATATCGACGGTTTGTCCCTGCCAGTCTTTGTCCACTCTTTTCGCGTCTTTGTAGTACTGTCTGATAGTTTGAGAGTGATTATCCCCTTTTTCGATAAAGAGTATCTTTTGAAGTCCGAATATAGAGGCTTCCACTGCTGAAGCGATACCACCGGGTCCACCCCCGACGACGATCAGATCATAATGCTTTCCCATTCTATCTTCCTCCTTTAAAATGGTATGAATACTCATTATATCAGAAAGTACTATTTTAAAGTATATCCTCCATACGTTGATACCCTTTTTTACATACCATGTGACCATCTTTATCAATCTTCACTACCGAAGGGAAAGCATTGGCCCCCATAGAGCGTGCTTTGGAAAAGTCATGACGCATCAATACCTCTGCCCGCTCGCTCCTATAAAAGGTGGAAAACTCCTCCTCTCTGTCAGGATCAAGATATGATTTCAACGTCTGCAGCCTTGTAATATCCGCTCCATCGAGATAAAAAGCCCTTTGTATCCTACCAAGGTATGCAAACGATGCATCATCTCCCCAGAGTTCACGTACCGTCACGACTGCTTTGCATGCAGGGTAGGTATCATACTCAAAATCATTACGTTGAAATAGATTGTCTGTGAAGTCTTGTCCGGTAGCATCGGCAACCTGTTGCCAGGTCGCCTTGAGCTTGGCTTTTGTGGGCGCATCCCACTGCATCGCCCCTTTGGTGCGCAGTCCTCCAACGGCCAAGGAGAAGTCATATCTCCCGCGATATCTCCCTCTCATCTCCTCTATCACCGGGTGAAATCCCCAGCACCAGGAGCACATCGGGTCTACGACAAAGATATAGTGGATCGTGTTATTCAGCTTCAAAGTCCAGTGAGATCGAGTTGACACAGTGTCTTGTCTGTTTGGAAGTAAATCCTTCCCCTCTGAAGACATGTCCAAGGTGCCCGCCGCACTTGGCACAGACGATCTCTACCCGTCTGCCGTCCGCGTCCGGGACTTCCTTAACGGCACCTTCAATCGCATCATCAAAACTCGGCCACCCGGTTCCGCTGTCAAACTTTGCATCAGACTTGAAAAGCGGTGTACCGCACTGTTTACACCTGTAGAGCCCCTCTGCTTTATTGTCAAAATATTTTCCGGTAAAGGGTCTCTCTGTCCCCTTATGTAGGATCACATACTCCTCTTCAGGATTTAGTTCTTTGTAGGCCATTAGATATCCTTTGTGCTGTTTTGTTGTTCTTCCAGGTTTTTATTAAACTTCTTAGAGGTGGAAACAGGTCCTTTTTTAGACGCATTTCCCTTCTCTTTTTTGGGTGTCTTCAGGACAACGATAAAAATGATCACAATGATCGCATAGGCAAGATAGTAGTAAAGATTATCACCTTCTGGCATTAGTTCACCTCCATGATTAGATCGCCGCATTTAACGATCTTCAGTTTTTTCTCGATACTTTTGACATCACTCTCATCCGTGATAAGAATAGGGGTTATCGTATCTTTGGCATGTTTGCTGAGATAAGCAAGGTCCGTCTTGATGACAGGATCTCCCGCTTCCACACGATCACCCTCTTCGACAAGGCGTTCAAATCCCTCGCCTTTCAAATTGACAGTGTCCAGACCGATATGTACCATCACCTCAAGATCTTTATCGCTCTTGATACTGTAGGCATGGTTGGTTCCGAAGATTTTAGTCACTCTGCCCGAGATCGGTGCGCAAAAAGTATCGGAGACCGGTTTGATCGCGACACCGTCACCTGCCAGACCTTGGGAAAAGACCTCATCATCCACCTGATCAAGTGCGACCACCTGCCCGTCAACGGGTGCAAAAATCTCTCTCTGTTTACGTTTTAAAAATCCAAACATTACATTACCTCGTATACTTTAGCTCTCCGGCTACTACTGTTGCTATGATACTGAAATCTTCATCAAATATGACTATATCCGCATCATACCCTGGACGCAATTCACCTTTCGTAACACCCAGCTTGCGTGCAGGGATCTTTGTCACACTGTTGACTACGTCGACAAGCGACATCGAAGTGTGTGCCATCATTTTGCGCAACCCGTCGTTAAGACGCAGTACCGATCCGGCCAGTGTACCATCTTCAAGCTCCGCTTTTCCCTCTTTCACGACAACTTGATGCCCGCCAAGATCATAAAGACCGTTCTTCATACACCCTGCTCTCATCGCATCGGTGATCAGGATCAGTTTCTCCTGCTTGACTCGGTAGGTCAACTCCAAAGTGCTCGGATGGGTATGGACCAGGTCGGGGATGATATCACAGGTCACATCACTCTCAAATACTGCCCCAATGATCCCCGGTTCCCGGTGATGGTATCCGTTCATGGCATTAAAGAGATGCGTGGCATGGGAGACTCCCCATCCGAAGCTCTCTTTACACTGCTCATAGCTTGCATCGGAGTGTCCCACACTGAGGATGATATGCGGATACACCTCTGTGAGATACCGTATAAACGCTTCAGCCCCCTCTACTTCAGGTGCCAGAGTGATCATCCTGATCACCTCCATATGCTCACCTATCAGATCAAGGTTCGGCTTTTGGATATAGGATTCATCCTGTGCACCATGCCTTGAGGCATTGATAAAGGGCCCTTCCAGGTGAACCCCGAGTATCTGCGCACCGCTTACGCTCTCTTGACACGATTTGAGATTGTGTAAAGCGGTGTCAATCGCTTCGGTTGACATCGTCATTGTCGTAGGCAAAAAGGAGGTGGTACCGGTCTGAAGCAGTGTCGTAGAGATCGTCTCGAGTGCTTCGGGAGTACCGTCCATCACATCCGCTCCGCCTGCCCCGTGAATATGCAGATCAATAAACCCTGCACTTACATAGGCACCTTTGACATCTATCACTTCTGCACCTTCAGGCAGATGGTCCGTGATGCCGATGATCTTTCTGTCAAAGAGCAGCACCTTCTTCTCGACAATGCTGTCATCAAGTATCAAACGGGCATTAATGATCGCTTTCATCTCTATAACGCTTCTTCTTTCAATTTATCTTTGAGAGCACGCTTCAGTACCTTGCCTGTGGCATTCTTGGGAAGCGCTTCGATAATATAGATTTGCTTTGGTACCTTGAAGTTTGCCAGATGTTCCCGCAGGTATTTTTTCAGGGCAGCTTCATCGATACTCTCAACACCCTCTTCAAGTTCGATATAGGCTACAGGTATCTCTCCGCTCTTCTCATCAGCGATACCGATCACAGCAGAGGCACTGACCCCCTCAAAGCTGTCGATCACCTCTTCGATCTCTCTTGGATAGATATTGATCCCCTTGGAGATGATCAGATCTTTTTTTCTGTCCACGATGAAAAGATACCCTTCCTCATCGATATATCCCATATCTCCTGTAAGCAGCCATCCGTTGATTATCGTCTCTGCAGTTGCTTCCGGGCGGTTCAGGTATCCTTGCATGACATTGTCACCTTTGACGATAATATCCCCTATCGTACCCTTCGGCAGTTCCACAAGATTCTCATCCACTACTTTCATCTCATACCCTGCCAGTGCGGTTCCGACCGAACCAGCTTTTTGTTTCTCAAGCCTGTTTATACAGACTGCCGGACTTGCCTCACTGAGACCATACCCTTCCAGAAGCTTTGCACGCTTGAACTTTTCTGCCATCGCATCGAGTGTTTTAGGCTGCAGTGCAGCTGCACCCGAAATAAAGGCACGCAGGTTGTTAAACCACATAAAGTACCAGGGAAGCTTCGCTTTGGCGAGTGCATTATAGACATCAGGGATCCCGAAGAAGAGGGTAACCCGCTTCATCAATGTCTGTTTGAAGATATTTGAAAACGGCTTCAGGGACTTGATGATCACAATACTGGCACCTGCATACAAAGGCAGGATAATCCCGATGGAGAAGGTCAAAGAGTGGAACATCGGCAGAAATACGATCCCTCTGTCTTTTGGGTTTACATTGATATGCCGGATCCCGCTGATAGCGTTGGAGAAGATGTTTTGATGTGAGAGCATCGCACCTTTGGGTTTACCTGTGGTTCCCGAGGTATAGAAGATGACTGCAGTCTCCTTAAGTCCACGGGTATCTGCATGGATACCTTGAGGATAGCTCAAAGCTTCCTCAAAACCGTGGTGTTTCCCTTCCCTGTACTCAAAGGTATCCCCCTCCCATACAATAAAGTTACACAGCGCTTCTGCACTGCTTGCCCCGACAACCTTTTCATGGATCATCGAAGTGACCAATACACTGCTGCCGCTATCTTCCAGGATATAGGAGAGCTCCTCCTCTTTCAAAAAGGTATTGACCGGGACAACGACTGCTCCAAGCTTGGAGACGGCAAAGATCGTATAGACAAACTCGGGAGAGTTTCTCAGAAAGAGCGCAACCTTGTCACCCTTTTTTACCCCCCGGGATGCCAAAAATGCCGCCAAAGTATCTGCCCTGTGCAAAATATCTGCATAGGTGATCTTCTCATCATCGACAAAAAGAGCTGTTTTGCGTTTGTACTTTGCTCCATGGTTCACAATCAGTTCGTAGAAATTGTTAAAACTGTATCCCATCTTAGTACTCGTATGCGATACCTACAGTAGTCAGGAAGGCACCGCCTTCGTGAAAGCTTCCGCCATAGGCAAGAACCGGGTTATCATTGATACCCGCCGGCACAGAGATCGACTCTTTTGAATCGTAAAGGAATGATGCACCCCAGGAGAGCTGTTCACTCTGCTGATATCTAAACCCCATAGAGAAGATCTTTGCATCACTGTCAGGGAGTTCAAACCCGAGTGTCTCAAGCGGTACAGGCGTCTCATCTATCGCAAATCCGAACATCGCCGTAATCTTGTTATCCATCTTCACCGTTGCCCCGAGCCTGAATGTATCGGTATCTTTCCAGTTTTTAGGTATCGGCCTGTCAAAATAAGGGGTTAACCCTCCCAAATCAGCTCCTCCGTATTCAAAGTCAAGATTTTCATACTCTGACCAGAAGGTGCGTTCATAGACAAACTCCAGGGTAAATCTCTCTTCCCAGCTCTTCGATATCGCCAGGTTGAGTGCCGCAGGCAGAGGGACAGCTACGCTTGCCGGACCATCATACGCAAGGGTATCACCCGAATAGAGTTTGGCACTTCCCTCCTCTTCCAGATCGACATTCGACCGGTAGGTCGCTGCCAGAGTAACATCCGAAGTCGGTTTATAGCTCATGGCAAGGTTATACCCGAATTCAACCGTATCGCCTTCCATATCCCTTGATACCTCGCCGCTGCTCTTGACCACACCTTCACTGTAGATCACTCTGAGCCCGCCGCCTATACTGAAATTGTCAGCAACTTTGTAAGAGAGGCTTGGGTTAAGCTCGATCACTTTCAGTGTGAACTCCTCGGCAAAAGACTTCTGGGGCTGTTCTTTCCATCGCTTGGTCAAGCCGCCCGGCACGGTAAGGCTCACACCCCATCTGAAATCACCCATCGGCTTGCCCACATAATGGAGATAAGGGATAGGCAGGTCCTCGACTTCCGACTCCCCGGAGTAAGGTTCTACCAAACTGTATGTATTGGAAGGAAGATGTGCCAGAGTTACACCCCCTTCCAGATAGCTTTTATCCTCCATGAAACTCATATTCGCAGGGTTGTAGTAGGCACTGTCGGCCCCCATCGTATGTGCCACATAGGCTGCTCCAAGTGCCATGGAGTTGATAGACTGTTCAGGGATCTTATACCCGCCGGCCAAAACCAATGAACTCGCTGCGGCACTGAGTGCCAAACCTTTTACCATTTTCATTTTCCCTCCTTGTGATATATTCACCCTTTTATGAATTTGTGTAAACTTTACCGAAAAACTTACACAACTCCATAGAGGCTACTCTACCAGACGGTAAAGTGCTTCTATCTCCTCTGCCCAGATCGACTCGTCGATCGTCTCCAGTATCAACGGGATATCATCCATGCGGCTGTCATTCATGATAAATCTGAAGGCATCCCAGCCGATCTCCCCCTGTCCCAAAGAGTGGTGTCTGTCTACACGTGATCCAAGCGGCGGTTTCGAGTCATTGAGGTGCATTCCCATCAGATAGTTTGCACCTACGATACGGTCAAACTCCCCCATCGTCTGATCATATGCTTCACGCGTACGCAGATCATAGCCTGCAGTAAAGGTGTGACAGGTATCCAGGCAGACACCCACACGCGTTTTATCTTCTACTCTATCGATAATATGTGCGAGATGTTCGAACCTGTACCCCAGGTTACTCCCCTGACCGGCAGTATTTTCGATCACCAATTTGACCTCAGAATCTTTTGTAGCCTCTATTGCCCTGTTCAGGGACTCTGCAATGACATCCAGGCAACCCAGTTCTGCTTCGAGCAGTTTCTCTTCATACAGGGAGTCTCTTTTCGGGATCTTCACCAGGTGTGACCCGGGGTGAAAGTTCAGCCTGTCCAGTCCAAGGATCCGGCAACGCTCCAACTCATCGATAAAGGCATCGCGTGATTTTTCCAGTTTTTCTACTTCGGGATGCCCCAGGTTGATCAGGTAGGAGTCATGCGGCAAAACATGTTTCGGCAGGATACCCGAAGCCTCCAGGTTCTTCTGAAACGCATCGATCGTCTTGGTCTCCAGCGGCTTCGCTTTCCACTGTCTCTGGTTTTTGGTAAAAAGGGCAAAGGCTTTTGCTCCGATCTTCATGGCATTAAGCGGAGCATTCTCTACACCGCCGCTTGCACTTACGTGTGCACCTACAAATTTTTTCACGCTTGTCTATCCTTGTTGTTTTACTCTGATTAAAATATCGTTTATTGTATCACGGAATACAATCTCGCGGTTTAAAACAGTGTACTCGATATCGTATTTGCCGCTTTTGAAAAGCTTTTGTGTAAAGCCGTTACGACTTAGCTCTATCCCCTCTTTGCCAAAAATCGGCTTACCGCCAAATACATTACCCAACAATGTATCAGGATAGTGACGGCTTAGGATCCGGGCATTGAACTTGGCTGCCGACATACACTCAAACCTGCTCATGCAGACCTCTCCGCGGGATATATGCAACGATGTAAGTGCTCTGCCGCTGCTGTATATCTCAACCTTGAGCTCTTCTTTCCCCTGATAGATAAACCCCATATCCGCATATCTGAATGTCGGTGTCTTAAAGACGATCAGTGCCGAATCCTGTTTGGTATAGACACTCTGTACACACCCCTCTATCCACACGAGTGTCATCATTACCCATAAAAATCGATATTTTTTCATTTTATTTCCTGTTTTTTTTAAGAATCATAGTTTTTTTAAGATAATATTAAGCTTTAAGTTTATATAATGCCGTCCACAAGTTGTTGTGGCCCCTTCGTCTAGCGGTTAGGATCCATGGTTTTCATCCATGTTACAGGAGTTCGAGTCTCCTAGGGGTCACCATTTTAACTTGTTTAAACTTTAATAGTGTTGGCCCCTTCGTCTAGCGGTTAGGATCCATGGTTTTCATCCATGTTACAGGAGTTCGAGTCTCCTAGGGGTCACCAACTACTTCATTTAAATCAAATCGTTTACAAATACTTTTTTTTACACTATAATTTCAACTCTAAATCAAATTATTATAAGAGTTTTTATGTTGCGAATTATCTTCATACCGTTTCTGTTTTCCACTTTCCTCTTCTCATCATCTACGTTTACCGTAAGGCTTGGCGTTTTTAACCTCAAAAGCGAACTACAGCTTTCGGATACGATCGATCGCTTCACCCCTGCACTCAAAAAAACCGTACTTACCGATAAAACAGATGGATTCATCTACGTCTATACCCTGCCGACTGAGAACAAAGGACATCTTAAAAAACTGCTTCCTGCATACCGAAAGGTTTTTTCGGATGCCTATATCAGTAAAATAAAATAGTCTATTGTGCTGCTAGGAGAAGAGATCTTTATCATACGCGACAAGTTCTCCACGCTTTAGCCGGGGGATAATATCTGTTTTGATCTTGCGTATGAGAAAACTCTTTTTGGCAAAAGGGATATGTTGATCTGCAACGATACGTTTCAGCTCTCTATCATAGTGACGTATCAGAAAAGTGCGTAAGAACTGTTCAAGCTCCTCTTCGCTCATTACCTGGATACTCTCATCGATGAGTATCCTCATCAGTCTCGGGTCTTCCTTGGCTCCATTGAGTATGGCACTGAATAGAGGGGCATAATACCCGAACATCTCTATATCTATGACATCGAGTACAGACCCAATGAGATCCGGTTTCTCAAGCACGGTTTTCAGGATACCCAACTGGGCAATATCATCTTTTTGCTGCGTAAAGCTCTCTTTGGCTCTGGAAGCTTGGGTCTGTTGTCCAAAGAGTGCGGCAGAGATCCCCAGCTGTGTTGCAGCAAGTGGGATATAGGCATCTTTGATGATCGGACTGAGTCCGTCCAAGAACTGCTTGGTCTGTCCAAAAGCCGCCTCTTTCGCACGCGGATTTGAAAGATCATAAGACTCTATCGTTTTTTCGATCACAAAGGGGATCAACGGTTTGGATTCCCGCAGAAGTTTGGCGACACTTTCACTCTGCCCTTTCGCGATCAGATCTGCGGGATCCTGACCGTCAGGGAAGAGCACTACACCTCCGTCAAAGCCCGCCTGGGAAAGCATGATAGAGGCTTTGAGTGCGGCTGCCACCCCTGCATTGTCACCGTCATAGGCCAGTATCACTTTAGGCTCACCCTTTCTGAGCAGAGGAAGGTGCTCGGTGGTCAATGCCGTACCGAGGGTAGCCACTGCACTGCCAAAACCTGCCTGATGGAACATCACGACATCCAGGTACCCTTCACAGACGATAATCTGCTTTTTGCTGTAGATACTCTCTTTTGCCAGGTTAT
Source organism: Sulfurovum sp. MH2-6 (assembly GCF_058374785.1). Taxonomy (NCBI): domain Bacteria; kingdom Pseudomonadati; phylum Campylobacterota; class Epsilonproteobacteria; order Campylobacterales; family Sulfurovaceae; genus Sulfurovum; species Sulfurovum sp. MH2-6. The sequence continues at coordinate 189,386 of NZ_CM178170.1, read as the reverse complement.
AGCCGTAAAGCAGTCTGGATTTGTTGAAGAGTTTGGTTTGGGGAGAGTTGATATATTTTGCCGGGTGGTTGGTGATGGTTCGTCCGCCGAATCCTACGATAGATCCCGCAGGGGAATAGATCGGAAAAGTGATCCGTTCCACCAGCCTGGCATAGTACTCCCCCCTCTCACCCTGTGCGATCACCCCCGCTTCTGCAGCCTGAGGTTTGGGAAGCATCGTTCTATCCAGGAACTGCATCACCTGCATACCCGAAGGAACATAACCGATACCGAACTTCTCTATAGACGAGGCACTGATACCTCTCTCTACAAGGTACCTCTGTGCGGTATGATTTTGATCGAGATTTTTGACATACCAGGTCTGTATATTTTCCAGTACGCGCTTCGCATCGCTATAGTCCGAACTTCCCTTGGTATAACGCAGGGAGAAGTTGTACATTGAAGCCAATTTTTCGATCGCTTCGGGATAACTCAGTTTCTCCATCTCCATCACGAATTTGATGCTGTCTCCCCCTGCTCCACACCCGAAACAGTGGTAGATCTGTTTGGTGGGACTTACCACGAAAGAAGGGGTCTTCTCTCCGTGGAAAGGGCAATTTGCTTTATAGTTGGCACCGGCTTTTTTCAGTTCCAGGTAGTTTCCGATGACATCTACAATATCGATACTGTTTTTGAGGGACTCTATGGAGGCATTATCAATCATAGTGGCATTATATCTAATTTGCTATAATCTAGAACAATTTTTATTATTTCATACAAGAGAAAAAGAAGGACCACTTTGGAAAATATTTTACCGGCATACAATGACCCTCTTTTCAGTATACTCTTGATCATTGTGATTGCACTGATCATCTCAGTGGTCACCTATGCATGGGGACTCTATAAACAGCAGAAAGAGCAGGGAAATCTCTTGAAATTTTTAGAAAAATTTGATACCACGGAGTGTCTGCTTGATACAGCCTCTATGCCCTTTGATGCCCACATGCTCAAACCTCTTGCACTGCTCGCACAGGCATTTGATAATACAGGGGAGTACCATAAAGCGATCAATATCTATCTCTACCTTATCAAAAATAGAGAAGAAGAGGGTTCAAAACTCGAACTGATGGGGAAGCTGGGCAAGACCTACTTTCATGCCGGTTTTTTAGAACGTGCCAAGATGATTTTTGAAGAGATTCTACGTAAAAAACCGCGTACGGTAGAGGCGCTTTATATGCTGGAGGTCGTCCTTGAAAAGATGCAGGAGTACACAAAGGCCGCCGAGATACTCGAACCGCTGGAACTTCTGGGAGAAGAGACAAAGCCGCTCCGTACCTTTCTTACCTTCTCACAGCTCATTGCAGACAAAACGCTCTCAAAAGAGCAAAAAGTGGTAGAGCTTTTAGCGCTTCTGAAAAATGAGCCTAAACTCTATCGGGAGATTATCGGAGTATTGTTCCGTCTCGATACCCAGGCGGCATGGCAGGCGATAGAGAGATCACGTATCGAAGAGCTTATTGACATCCTTTGGTTCTTACCCCAGTCACAACTGAGTTTGGATATAATTGCACAAAATAGACAACTAAAAACACTCTACTATGCCAAAGGGTATACACTGGAGCCGGAGACGGAAAGCGGGATATTCGCGCTGGATATGCTGGCCACCGCCAAACAAAACGGTTTTAACGAGGGAGACCTGCATTTTACCTACCTATGTAGTAAATGCAAACAGAGTTTTCCTATATCATTTAAACGTTGTCCGAACTGTATGGCACTACACACAGTAGAAGTTGAGGAACACATTGCAAAATCAGACCCGAAAACAGATTACTCTCTATTCTGATGGTTCAAGCCTGGGAAATCCCGGTCCCGGTGGATATGGAGGCATACTTGAGTATAAAGGCAAACGCAAAGAGTATGCAGGTGGAGAAGACCACACTACCAACAACAGGATGGAGCTGCGTGCTGTCATTGAAGGACTTAAACTGTTGAAAGAACCCTGCAGAGTAGAGGTGGTCTCTGACAGCTCCTATGTGGTAAAAGCGATCAATGAGTGGCTGGCAGGATGGAAAGCAAGAGGATTTAAAAAGGTAAAGAATGTCGATTTGTGGGAAGCCTATCTCGAGGCTGCAGGACCGCATCACGTACACGGAACCTGGATACGGGGTCATGACGGACACCCGGAAAATGAACGTTGTGATGACCTTGCACGGGGTGAAGCAGAACGTATACAACAATCACTAAAATAGGAGATCTTATGAGCCATTACAGTCAACTGGAAAATAGGCTGAACTATACATTTGAAAACAAGCAATTGATTATTGAGGCTTTAACGCACAAAAGTTATAAAAAGCCTTACAATAATGAGCGGCTCGAGTTCCTGGGAGATGCTGTTCTCGACCTGATCGTCGGAGAGTATCTTTTCAGAAAATTTAAAAACTCTGATGAGGGTGTACTCTCAAAGATCAGAGCCTCTTTGGTCAATGAACGGGGTTTTACGTTAATTGCCAGATCGATCAAGCTGGGAGAGTATATCTACATCTCGGCAGCCGAAGAGAACAATAACGGAAGAGATAAGCCTTCACTGCTCTCCAATGCCTTTGAGGCAGTCATCGGAGCGATCTATCTTGAAGCCGGCCTGGAGAAAGCCAGAGAGATCTCTGTGGCACTGATAGAAGCGTGCCATCCAAAGATCGATCTTGATTCTCTTTCAAAAGACTTTAAAACAGCGTTGCAGGAACTTACCCAGGCGACACACGGTGTCACTCCGACCTATGAGCTGCTTGACGCTTCCGGTCCTGACCATAAAAAAGAGTTCGTGATCGCTGTGACACTCGATGGTAAAACGATCGCGAAGGCAAAAGGAAGAAGCAAGAAAGATGCCCAGCAGAAAGCCGCACAGATCGCATTGAAAGAACTGAAAAAATAACCCTTAAAAACAGCAGTTTGTCTTTGCAGGCAAATTGTGACCATGCACGTCGCATCGTGCAAGAGCTGTCCGCTGAGGACAACGTATGAAAAGGAGCTTGGCTTCTTTTCAAATCAGCATAAAAGTGAAGGAACTGAAAAAATGAATACCTTTGGAAAAAAGTTGACACTGACGACCTTTGGTGAGTCACACGGAAAAGCCCTCGGCTGTATCCTTGACGGTGTACCCGCAGGTCTCACGATCGATGAGGCATTTATCCAGTCTGAACTCGACAGAAGAAAACCGGGAAAAAGCAAGCTGGAGACCGGACGGAAAGAGGATGACAAGGTAGAGATACTCTCCGGCGTTTTTGAAGGTGTGAGTACCGGTACACCGATCGCGATGATCATCTTCAATACCAACCAAAAATCAAAAGATTATGATAACGTCAAGGATCTCTTCCGTCCGGGACATGCGGACTTCACCTATTTTCATAAGTACGGTCTGCGCGACTACCGCGGCGGAGGAAGAAGCTCCGCGCGTGAAACGGCAGCCAGAGTAGCAGGCGGTGCGATCGCCAAGCTTATGTTACGTGAACTCGGGGTAGAGATCCAAAGCGGTCTGTGTGAAGTAGACGGTATCAAAGGGGAGCTTCAGGACTTTGAACATGCAAAGAGTTCAAAAATGTATGCACTTGACCCGAACAGAGAGGCAGCGCAGGAAGCTGCAATCCTTAAGGCCAAAGAGGCACATGATTCCGTGGGGGGTGTCGTACTCACAACTGCAACGGGAGTACCTGTCGGACTGGGTGAGCCGCTCTACTACAAACTCGACGCCATCCTCGCTGAGGCAATGATGGGGATCAATGCGGCCAAAGCTGTGGAGATCGGAGACGGGGTAGCCTCTTCTCACCTCAAAGGCAGCGAGAACAACGATGAGATCACACTCCAAGGTTTTAGAAGCAATCACTCTGGAGGAATGCTCGGGGGTATCAGCAACGGGGATACCATCATCGTTAAAACGCATTTCAAACCGACACCCTCCATCTTCCGGGAACAAGATACGATCACGACACACAATGAAGAGGTCAAATGCAACCTGAAAGGACGCCATGATCCATGTGTAGCGATCAGAGGTGCTGTGGTATGTGAAGCGATGATGGCGCTCACCCTGGCCGATATGGCACTGCTCAATATGGGTAAAAAGATGGATCATCTCAAAGAGATCTACAAAGGATAGAGAGCATGAGACTGAAGCATATCGGACTTGGCGTGATCATTACACTGGTTGCTGTAGTGGTCTATTATGTTTTCTTCGGTGCTTCCCAACTGACACAGGAGCTTAAAGCAGAGGTCAACAGAGAACTGCAAACACTGGAGTCTCAAGGGTTTATGATCGAAGATAGAGAGGTTTCGGAAAGCAAGGAACACTTTGAGATCGTTTTTGACGATACCGAAAAGATCACCGACTATCTCAATGCACAGGGTGCTGTACTGACCGAGGAGGAGAGTGCCTCACTCAAAGGGATGAAGGTCGGTGTCGACCTTGCTTATCTCCAAGATGCCTACTCCGCTATCTCTTTTGACCTTTATCCTACAACACTGCCGGATACATTCACCCAAGGCGAATTGACCGATGAAGAGAAAAATAGACTTGCCAAGATCAATAGACTCCTTCAGGCAAAAACCTTTTTACTGCATATGGATATCAATAAGATGCTCGATGGATTCAAAGGGTATCTGAAAGACATTGATGAGACCTTCGGCGAACCGGGAGAAGAGGTGACAATGCAGATGAGAGCGATGCATTTTGAGGGAAAGATAGACGGTCAGCAAGTCTCCTCAGTTGATCAGAGACTTGAAAGCTTCCTGATCAAAGCCGAAGAGGTACTCTCTATAGAACTCACTGGCATCAAAAGCAGCTATAGACTCACCGGATCGACACGTTATGATGTCACAGCGGGCTACAGTGTAGAAAAGCTCTCTTTTAATGAGACGATGATGCAGGGTATGAGGAGCATAACGATCGATCATATTGAGGCAAACACAACCACCGTCATCAGCAAAAACCTTGCCGAAAGTGAATTAAGCACAAAAATAGAGACCATTGAGACAATAGAAGAGAATAGAACCAACAAGGTCACTGATCTGGCACTGAATATAAAGATTTCCAACCTTGATATCAACGCTTTTGAAGCCCTTCAGCAGACAGACCCTGCAGAGGAAGAGAAGATCGACAAGATCGTCCAGGAGATCATCTCCAAAGGCGTCTCGATAGAGCTACCGAACCTCTCCGTAGAGAGACTTTATACCCAGCGCAAAGAGATGGATGGCTTTGCTCTCAATGCCAAGGTTGACATCGATAAAAACCTCGATCTATCTGTATTGCAGGCGAACCCTATGGTAGGAATATCAGCGATCAAAGCCGATCTTACTCTCTCACTCTCCGAGACAGTACATACGTTTCTCTCTCAACAGCCGCAGGCACTCATCGCGATGATGATGTTCCAGCCCAAAGAGGAAAACGGGCATAAGATTTATCAGATCAGACTGGAGAACGGCGTACTTACCGTCAATGGTGTAGCGATGCAGTGATCAAAAAAGCGTTGGTTCATCCAATGCTTTGATCCGAAACGTACTGCGGTGTACTTCACATCGATCATACTTTGCCAGCGCTTCTATATGGGCTTTGGTACCGTATCCCTTGTGCTTCTCAAATCCATATTCGGGATATTTTTCAGCAAACTCCAGCATCTCTCTATCTCTTGTTACTTTGGCCAGGATACTTGCAGCGCTCACCTCTGCCACTTTGTCATCTGCCTTCACCATCGTCGTGATGTTATCCACACCAAAAGTACTGTTCCCGTCAAAGAGGTAATCACATTCAGAGAGATGTGTTTGGATCGATTTCAGTCCCTGGTGCAGACACTTGGAGATCCCCATTTCATCCACTTGCTTGGCCGAAAATATGACGATATGATGACGGCTGTTTTCCCTGATCTTATCAAAAAGTGCTTCCCGTCTCTTCTCCGTAAGCTTTTTGGAGTCCATTAACCCCTCCACGCTTCCGGTCAACACCACACCTGCCATAACCAGTGAGCCCGCTATCGGTCCTCTTCCGGCTTCATCTATCCCGCACAGGGGCATCATTCTTCTGTCTTCCATAGCCGACATTATACCTTTGGTCTATTGAAAGGGAGCCTACTGCTCCTGTAAAAGCGTAAGAAACGCCTCACCGTAACGCTCATACTTCACTTCACCGATACCGTGTACCTCGAGCATCTCTTCTTTGCTCACAGGTTTCTTGGCACTCAGATCTTTGAGCGTTTTATCCGAAAAGACGATATAAGGCGGGATACCGTTCACTTCAGCGATCTCTGCCCGAAGATCACGCAATTTGTCAAAGAGCTCCGCATCATAATCATCAAAGAAAGTCACCCTGCGTTTCGGTGCTGCCTTCTGCATACTCAGACGCTCTTTCTTGATCTCTATCGTGTGCGCGCCTTTGAGTACCTCTACACCAAATGGTGTCAACCGGTATACTTTAAACTCACCCAGTTCCACGGCACCCAGTTCCAGAAGCTTGTCACCTATTGTCAACCACTGGTTTCGACTGAACTCCTCTCCGATACCGTAAACGGTGATCTTGTCATGCGCATTTTGTAACACTCTCTGCTCTCTGCTTCCGCGGAGTACATCGATGATATAGTGTAAACCGAAGTTTTGTCCGGTACGATAGATCGATGAGAGAAGTTTGCGTGAAGCTTCGGTGATATCAACTCTCTGGATCTCTGTTGCGGTACAGTTGTCACACTTCTCACCGCATGCCTCTATCCTGTCGTCAAAGTAAGCCGCAATACTCTGGTGTCTGCAACTCTCGGAGTTCGCAAAACGGACCATGGCATCGAGCTTATCAAAGGCATGCTGTTTGTATGGGGTATCGGGCAATGCTTCGATAAAGGATTTTTGCTGAACGATATCCTGGGCCGAAAAAAGCAGCAGTGTCTCAGAATCCAGACCGTCACGCCCGGCACGCCCTATCTCCTGATAGTAGTTCTCCAGTGTCTTTGGCAGACTGAGATGTACCACAAAACGGATATTGCTCTTGTCAATCCCCATACCGAAAGCGATCGTGGCAACCACGATCTGGACCTTGTCCTCCACAAATGCTTTATAGGTACGGTTCTTCTCCTCGGTACTAAGCCCCGCATGATAGGCATGCGCCTCTATCCCCTTGGTTTGAAGAAAATGGGCAACCGATTCTGTCTGTTTTCTGGAAAGTGTATAGATGATGCCTGCGCTGTTCTGATGGGATTTAAGAAACTCCAGGAGTTGATCACGCCCATCCTTGATGCGGTGCTGTGCCTGTACCGTAAGGTTGCTTCTGAAGAGTGAGCCCCTCACTCTTTTAGGTGCATGCAGCCGTAGATTGGCAGCGATATCCTCTTCAACGACTTTTGTCGCGGTAGCAGTGAATGCGGCGATAGGCGTCTGGGGAAAACGCTCTTTTAGCAAGGAGAGTCCGCGATAGTGCTCACGGAACTCATGTCCCCATTCACTCACGCAGTGCGCCTCGTCAATCACAAAGAAGTTGATAGAGAGCTGTTCCAAAAAACCTAAAAAATAGGGATTGAGCAGGCGTTCCGGTGCCACATAGAGGAGTTTGATCCTGCCTGCTTTCAGTTCTGACTCTATCTGGTGGGACTCTTCTTGTGTCTGCATGGAGCTGAGCATTGCAGCACTGATGCCATTGGCTTTCAGGGCCGTCACCTGGTCATGCATCAGTGCCAGCAGAGGAGAGACCACTACGGTCACCCCGTCCATCAGGAGTGTAGGCAGCTGATAGCAGAGCGACTTTCCTCCGCCTGTAGGAAGGATCATCAAAACGTCCTGTTGTGCAAGGATCGCATCTACCACCTCTTCCTGCAGAGGCCTAAAACCGCTATGGCCGAAATAGTCTTCCAATATCTGTAATTTACTCATACCAGAAGTGTAGCGTTATCTCCACAAAAAGAGCTAAAAGGATGTCATATTGACATACTTTTAGTGTTCAGCAGGTAGCAGATGAGGAGCGTATAAAGATCGTGAATAGTGAAAACCGTATATAAACGATAACAGTTTATCGTTTATAGGTTTGAAACCGACGTGGTCGTAACAAAGTGAAGCCACAGAGGAAATCTTAGCGACGGAACTGTGAGAGCTGTTAAGCAAAAGCAAGCTGCTTTGCTTTTGTAAGCTCGAAGTCGTAGCGAAGCCAAGCCGTGTAGGCATAGGTAGCAGGTAGCAGGTAGCAGGTAGCAGGTAGCAGAGAGTAGGGAGCAAGGAGCAGGTTTGGTATGCTTTTCTTTGAAAAGCTTTCATCTTTTAAGGTCGGTTTCACCCAACCTGTACTAAATTTGCTACCTGCTACCTGCTACCTACTCCCCGATATATCTCTTTCTTTTGCTCTCTTTCATTTGATGAAGATCGACAACGATAAACCCGTCTATACAGTTGTTGAAATCCTTGTCATATCCAAAGTCAAGGAACTTGACACCCCCCTCTTCACATACCTCGGCATACTGTTTATAGAGTGTAGGGATCATATATCCCATATATCCGAGCTCCTCTTTGAGAACTCTCTGATCGGCCCTATAGTCGTCTCCGGCAAAGATGGATTCGCAGTAGGCTTTCATCTCGGAAGAGAGAAAATAGGGATTTTTATGCGTGACCAAAACCTCATCACTGGCAAAGTAGTGGGAGTAGAAGTAGATCATCAATGCTTTGGCCTTTTCATTAAAGCTGTCACTCATACTTACCGCACCGAAAAGGTAACGGATATCCGGACGGCCTTTGACAAATGCACCAAGCCCCTGCCAGAGATAATCCAACGCTCTTGAGTTCCAGTATTTCGGCTGAACAAAACTTCGACCCAGTTCTATCCCGCTGGCGAGTTGTGGTTCAAACCCTTCATGGTATGTAAAGAGTGAGGAGGAGTAGAGACCGTCCATATCAAAATCCTCCACGATCTCACCGCTCAGCCCCAAACGGTAGGCCCCGGCTATCTCCAACTGTTCATCATCCCAGATGATCAGATGTTTATAGTAAAAATCAAATCCGTCGATATCCCGTTTTTTGCCGCTCCCCTCACCGACAAAACGGAAACTGATCTCTCTCAGTCTTCCTATCTCTTTGATCACACAGTTTTCCTGAAATGACTCATAGAGGATAATACTTTTCCCATCCAAAGTCTGTCCAAGCAGTGTTCCCTCTTTGAGCGCTTTTTTAATCTCGCTCGGGGTTTCAGCCATTGAGATAGGATTTTCGGTTTTAAAAAGCTCTTTTCTACGCTTTGCGATCCGGTAAAAGTGCTTGCGTAACAACTTCACCTTTTCGCTGGTAGGAAGCGCCATATTGTAAGACTCATACGGGATGGATCTGCCGATCGTAAAATCGATCTCTTTTCCTTGTCCTTTGAACATCTCATGCGGCAGGGTCGCTGTAGCCAGCGACTTGTTAAACATCGAAAGCAGATAAAAGCTCTTTGAGTTTTTCGCTTTGATATGGATAGGCAGGATAGGCGCTTTCATCTTCGTTGCGATCTTCAAGAAGCCGTTTTTCCATTTGGTATCTTTGACGCCGTTCGGCCTTGCCCTGCTGACCTCACCTGAAGGGAAGATGATCACCGCCTTCTCTTCTTCCAATGCCTGGTAGATCCCTCTCAGCACTTCCCTGTCCATCTTACCGCTGATGTTGTCTACAGGAATGAGAATATCTTTCAGATTTTCAAACTGTCCCAAAAATGAGTTGGCCACGATTTTGATATCTTTACGTACATCTTTGAGAAGGTGTATCAGAGCCAGGGCATCCAGTGCTCCCAAAGGGTGATTGGCGATGATCACCGTCCGACCGTAAGAGGGAATGCGTGCCATCTCATCTTTTTTCAGACCGATGGTTACATCGAAGTAGTCAATGATCGCTTCTATAAAGCTCAATGCATCCTTCTGTCTATTATCTACCAAAAACGCATTGATCTGGTTTTCATGAAACAGTTTCTTTATACCGGAAAAAAGAAGTTTCTTGACTGCACCGGGAAACTGCTCGATCTTAGGATAGTGATGTACCATATAGCTCTCAACACTTAGTTGCTGCATAGTGACCCCCTGTAATGACCTTCGATCTCTGCAAGCAGATGTTTATGTACCGTCTTTACTTTTTTGTATTTTGCAAACAGCAACTCTACTGTTTCCCACTCTTTATAGATCAGAGCACTTGCAACTTCATCATCAAGAAACAGTGACTTGCTGACCTTTTTGATCAGCTTATCTATCTTATCCTGGGAAATCATATCCAAGGTTGTATCATATTTCATATGTGTCATGTTGACTCCTGTTTATAATGAAATCATAGAAATTCTTGATTACACAAGCATTACAAAACGGTTACATTCTGATTACATTCTCTATGGACTTCCCAGAAGGCATCAAAACTTTGTTCAATATCCATCCGGGCGATGATCTCATGCCCCTTTTCACCAAGATTCTCTCTGAGCTTTCTCTCTTCGATCAGCAGATTGATCTTTTCGAGCCACTTTGCCTGATCTTTCACATCTACCGCATAGCCGGCTTCCTGCTCCCTGCCTATCACTGTTTTGGGTCCACCCTTATCACTGACGATGACCGGTAACCCTGATGACATCGCTTCCATGACTACCTGTCCCAATGTATCTGTTGTTGAAGGGAACAGAAAAAGATCACTGCTGGCATAGATCTTCGAAAGCGCTTCCCCTCTTTTGATTCCCAGTGATTTGATATGGTATCTTTCAAACAGGGATTCATCAAGGTCTCCACCTACGGTGATCAGATAGATATTTTTATTTCCGCTTTCTCTATAGTACGTTTTCCATAACTCCAAGAGCAACGGGAAGTTCTTCTCTTTGGTAAACCTGCCTACATAGAGTGCCTTGACCGAATGCTCAGGGATACCGTACTGCTGCCATATACTTCTATCCTTATAACCGATATTGAACTTCCGTGTATCGATCCCCGCTTTTAATAGATGGATATTTTCAGCATTAAACCTTACATCTTCTTTGACAATCTGCTGATAGGCTTCGCTTCGGACAAAAAGTGCTTTGAAATCACGATAAAAGCACTGCATCACTCTGTTGCCGATATGTTTTACTATCGTGTAGGGTATGTTCTTATAGGCAAATGCGGGGAAGTCGGTATGATATGTACCCAGCATAGGTATCGATCTTTTCTTTGCAATCCTCCGCCCCATCACTCCTACAAAACCGGGGGTTGAGATATGCACGACATCCGGATCGATCTCATCCGTGATAGACTTTAATTTTTTATAGGAAGGGAAGACGAGGTCAAGATCCGGGTAAAAAGGCATCTTCATTCGAAGTATTGGTTTAATGATATGAACATTGGGAAGATCAGGGCATCTTTTCAGCGTTGAAGTCACGACATAAAGCTCCACTCCTTTTTGGGAAGCAATCTTCACAATATCCTGTATAAAACGGGAAACGCCGTTCACATCGCAGAGTGTATCGGTAAAGAGGAGAACCCTAATGTTTGTCATCATCATGCCAGTGGATCACTTTCCACTCTCCTTCTAGTGTCTCCACGAGAGCGGTACACGACTCCACCCAGTCTCCCGAGTTTTTATACGCTATCCCCTCTATCATCTTCATTTCGGCTTTATGGATATGTCCGCAGATAACGCCGTCATACCCTTTATGTTTCGCATGCTGTGCAAGGATCTGCTCAAAATCCGTGATAAAACTCACCGATTTTTTCACATTGTCTTTGACATATTTGGAGAGTGACCAGTAACGCTTGATCCCAAGTTTCTGTCTGAAAAAGTGCAGGATATGATTGAGATTGAGCAACACTTCATAGCCATAATCCCCCAAGACGGCCAACCACTTTTTCGTCAATGTGATCGAATCAAAGATATCCCCATGGGTGACAAAGTATCTCTTCCCATCGATCCCCACATAGTCAAAGGCATCGTCAACTTCCATATTATCCCCCAGCATCAGAGGGAGAAAAGGACGCAGGAACTCATCATGGTTCCCCGTGATAAGATAGACATTGGTACCTTTTCTGGCCTTTCTGAGTACCTTCTGTACGACATCCGAGTGTGCCTGTCGCCAACGGAATTTCCGTCTCAATGCCCAACCGTCGATGATATCGCCTACCATATAGAGATTGTCAGACTCATTGGACTTCATAAAATCCAAAAAAGCATCTGCTTGGGAAAACTTGGTACCCAGGTGTATGTCGGAGATAAAAATTGATCGATATTTCATGCGATGATCTTATCTGAAGAGTATCACGATTTGGTAACATCTTTAATTTTTGACGCACTGTAACCAAAGCATCGGTAGCAGAAGACCTATACGAAAATTTTAGAAATTTATCCGGAGGGTTGGATAGGAGACTGTCAGTGTCAGGTGGTTAGGACAAAACATGATGAGAGACAGATGAAATGGAAACACTAGGTCTTCTAAAACGTATGATAGTGTAATCTCATAACAAAATGATTACAGTACAGTAAAGGGATCTACTCTTTTAATCCCCTAAATGCCCCCAGTACGCCTACACTGGACTCTCCTCTGTTTTGGCTTTGGGGATGAGGATGCTGTGTGACAAGTACCAGGTATCCGTAGCCGTTGATATCATGATGCCAAAATGGCGATGTGGCTTCTGCCCCTTTTGGCAAGAGGATAATGGGTTGGAGCAGTTTCCTGTCGGTATGATACGCCCAGACCATATTGTTTTCATGATATGCGCTGTCCTCCCCGATCACCAGGATATGTGAATTGGGCAGAAAGGTAAGATTGTCAGGATTGGCGATACCATCAAGTGCACAGCGATGGACAAAGCCATCTTTGATCGGAGTCCCTGTCAGCTCCGCTTTCATCGATACCGCCCTGTAGGTATCATCCACTGCTAAGGCATAGACACCTCCGCAACGGTTGTAAGGCAGTTTGATATGGTTATATCCACCCTGGTCGTATTGGCTGTTTTTATTCCCTTTTTTGGCATGATCCTCCATCCCTCTTCCTATCTCACTGATAGAGAAATAGAGTGTACGGCTGAGTCCGTCAAAAGTGATCCCCTCCCCTTTACGAAACTCCGTGGTCGCACCCATCATGGCAGCATAACGCCTAGTCTCAAGGAATGCTGCAGCTTTCTGCATCCCTTTTTTTACCCTGAGACACTCAAAACCGGTCTCTGTATTGATCGAGGTATACCCCGGTTTACATTGCCCCTCTTCCATCCCCTCTTCAAAGATATCTTTAAAGCTCAGGCCGTCGTTGGTGGTCACATTATGATCAGGGTCCAGCATCTCTCTGATCTCGCTCTCTTTTGCAGAACCCAGTTTGATCCAGGAGAGTGTTGCGCTTCCACCCTCCTGATCGCTTAGCTGTTCCCATCTCGCTGCATAGAGCGTCCCTTCGCTCAGATCTTCCGCCCTTTTGGCCACATACATGAAAAAGCCGACATTGGTACCGTCATCTGACATATAGACCGTTTTTCTATCCGGCATCACATAGGCCAGCTCATGGGAGAATCTTCCCATAGCGTAGTGCTTGGTATACGACACCTCTCCCTGAGCATCAATGGAGAGTTCGGGGACCCATCCATAGTAGTAGGGGTTTGCTTTTGTCAGATCACCTCCCCAGTAATCTGCGATATAGTCATAATAAGGGTCGAGTGAACCGTCTTCTTTCCGTAACTTCGCATCAGCAGGGTACTCCTCACTTCCCAGGTGACTCTCCCAGGGCGTTTTCATCCCGGCACAGTGTACATAGCCTCCAAACTCCTCTTTTTGGGAGATATATCTCAGGGTACCCGGTTTGGGGCTCAGTTGACCATCGGCATCCTGTTGCAGCTCATTCACATAGTAGGCACCCACCTGACACTCAAACTGCGACACCATATAGAGCTTACCGTTTTTTTGAAGCAGGGAGACATGATCCAGTCCTGCCCCTGATCCGAAAGGGTTAGAGGTACCGTTACAGATATAGGGGCTGCCATCGCGCAGCGTCAATGGAGTATCCTCCATATCTTTCAGGAGCCCATAGATTTCGTGATTGTCCCTCTCACCTGTGGACATCAAGGGGGTGAACCCTATCTTCTGCTTCTTTCCATTGATAAGCACTTCATCCGTAGATTTAAGCACATACTTCTCTTTCTCTGCCTTTGGAAAGGTTACAGGCTTGAAACTGACCTCCACTCTCTCTTGTCCATACAGCCCCTGAATACCCAAAAAATATATCACTAAAAAACTATAAAACTGCTTCACTGTATCACTCCGAAAACGCGCTTAATTATCTCTTGAAAAGGCAACATAAATGTTATAAAAATGTAATTGATATGATACCAAATCATATTACGATTTCTATCACTATAAGAGAAGGAGTTTACCATGGAAAGCGTATTTATGATCAAAAAATTTGACGATGGATGGGATTTGGGAGAACTGGCACATGATATCTATGCACAAGAGGAGTACTGTACCGAAGCGCTGGAGATCCCCGATGAAAAGATCTACGGTACAGAGATGATCGGAAAGACTCTGCTTGAAGTAGTCTTAACGGATATCCAAAAAAGCGAGCTCAATGAAGACTGGTATATCAACCTGACAAGGGTCAGTGCCTAAGCACTCTCTAAACGAACTTATATCCGACGCCCCATACAGGAGTAAAGTAACCCTTTTCCCCTGTGGGATCGATCTTCTTTTTCAGACGGTTGATCGCGACATTGACCGCATTGTCATTAACCTCATCTCCCTCACTGCCCCATGCCTCTTCACGCAGATAGTCCCGCGTCAAAGGTTTATCAACATTTCGGACAAAAGTAAGCAGCAGATTAAACTCTCGCAGTGTCAGGGAGACAGACTCACCGTTTATGTAGGCAACCTTCTTGGCTGCATCAAGTACCATATCTTTATATTTTATTTTATCCTGTGGTGCCAGTGCCCCGGAACGTTTCAAAAGTGCTTTCACCCGCAGCAACAGCTCTTTTGTGCTGAAGGGCTTGGTCATATAGTCATCACCACCGCTTTCATACCCCTCTTCAAGCTGGCTCTCCTGATCTTTAGCGGTAAGGAAGATCACAGGGATATCATAGCCCATCTCTCTGATATACGAGACAAACTCACTCCCTTCTACACCGGGAAGGTTTCTGTCCACGATCATTAAGGATGGTCTCTCTTCCTCTAAAAACTGCTCGACATGTTCAGTAGAGAGAAACCCTGCCGTTTCATACCCCTCTTTTTGGAGATGGTACTCTATCAGTTCCAAAATATCCTCTTCATCTTCTATGATCACAATCTCAATATTTTTTTCCATACACCCATTATATAGCAGAGTCTCTAAAAGGAGGATTGACGATTTTAGAACAAAGATAATGCCAGACAGCATCAAAGGGGAGGAGAAGCCTTAGAGCTTCCCGCCCATGCGTGCAAACATGATACGTCCGCAGATACTCTCCAGTCTGTCTATGATCTTAAGGTTTTTCCGTATGTACTTGAGGAGGTTGAAATACTCTTCTGTGACCGTATGGGAACTGCCCATCTTCTGCATAATACTCTTTTCAAGTATAGAGTAGATGTCATCTGTTTTGGAGTACTCCACCTCAATACGTGTTGCAAGCTCCTGCACCTTCTCATTGTCGTCAAAACACTGTAGCATCTCCAGCGCAAAATCAAACGCATTCACCGTACATCTGTTGATACTCAAAGACTCTTTGATCAGCGCACTCATCTCCGCATCATTTTCGGCAAGCATTGACTGCATATTTTTAATATAATTATTGATATTGGCTCTGATCCTGTTGATCGAAGAGGTCATTTTGAGATCTGAGACCAGCTCTCTCAGATCTTTGGCTTCCGGTGTATACTTCGCAAAGATAAGCACAATATCATTGTCTATCTTCTCTGTACGCTCAACGATATCTATAATCGGTTTTCTTGCCTCTCCCAGCGCCTCCAGATCTCCTGATTCTATCGCTTCGAGTGCGCGGCTATTGGCCTCGGAAAGCTCTCTCATCACCTCCAGCATAGCGCCTCTTACCTCATGTCTCGCTTCATTATAACCTGGTAACATCATCTAAACTCCTTATTCACTTACTTCTCACTTCTCATCTTCTCTCTAAGACCTCATAGTCGGATAGAGCAGATTTAGCCAAATCTTCCGGTAATGTAGTCTTCAGTCAACTTTACGGAAGGATTCAAAAATATCTTATCTGTCTCATCATACTCGATCAGATCTCCAAGGTACATAAATGCCGTATAGTCACTCAGACGGCTTGCCTGCTGCATATTGTGGGTTACGATGACGATGGAGACATCCTCCTTAAGCTCAGCGATGAGCTCCTCTATCGCCCCGGTCGAGATAGGGTCAAGTGCCGATGTCGGCTCATCAAAAAGCAGAACATCCGGTTTCAGTGCGACTGCCCTTGCGATGCAGAGCCTCTGCTGCTGTCCTCCGCTGAGACCCATTGCACTCTCTTTCAGACGCTCTTTTGTCTCATCCCAGATCGCTGCATCCTGCAATGCCTTTTCTACACGTCCTTCGATCTCACTTTTGTCTTTAACCCCTGCCAGCTTCAGTCCATAGGCAACATTATCATAGATACTCATCGGAAACGGTGTCGGCTTCTGAAAGATCATTCCCACATCCTGGCGCAACCTGATAAAATCGTTCTCTTTTTTGATATTCAGAATATTCTCCACCTCTTTACGATGGTCATAAAGATTGATCTCCCCTTCGTACCTGTTGCCCGGGTAGAGGTCGTGTATACGGTTCATAGAGCGAAGCAGTGTGGACTTCCCGCATCCGCTTGGACCGATCAGTGCCGTGATCTTGTTTTTTTCGATAGGCAGATTGATCTTTTTCAGTGATGGTGCCGATGCACCCGCATAGGTAAAAGAGAAATCTTTGACTTCCATGATCATACTGTTTGTTCTCATCTCTAAATTTTCCTTATTTCTTACTTCTTGTGATAAAACGACCTGCAAGGTTGATCAATAGTACCACCATTGTCAGGACAAATGACGCAGCCCATGCAAGTTCCCTGCTTGCTTCATCGGGGTAGGTTGCCAGGTTGTAGATACTTACGGTCAGTGACGGGAACTGTTCGGTCAGATCCATCGTGAAGAACTGGTTGTTTGCCGAAGTGAAGAGCAACGGTGCCGTCTCCCCGATAATACGCGCAAAAGAGAGCAGAATACCTGTCGTAATCCCTACTTTTGCCGCTTTGACAATAATCTGAAGGATGATCTTATGTTTACTCCCGCCAAGAGCCATCCCCGCCTCTCTCAGCTCTTTGGGAACAAGAGAGAGCATATTGTCCGTAGTGGAGATGATGATCGGGATCATCATGATCGCCAGTGCCACGATACCTGCCCAACCGTTATACCCGCCAAACGGATCTACAAAGAGTGCAAAGACAAATACACCGATAACGATCGAAGGCGCTGACATCATCACATCACTCAGGTTTCTCATCACTGCAGCCATTTTCCCGTTGTTACTGTACTCTCTCAGATAGATTCCTGCAAGCATCCCAAGCGGTACAGCGATCAAACTTGCCATCAATGCCATGGTAAACTGCCCTACCAAAAGGTTACGGATACCCCCTTCTACGAGATCATTGGTAAACGTACTCCAGTGAAGGCTCATAATCCCCTTATAGCTCAGGGTAACCAGTATCCACAGGAGAAATCCAAGCCCTATCACAGCCGAGAGTGTGGAGAGCATCAGGATCACTTTGTTCAATAAGAGTCTGTTCATACTTTTCCCTCCTTAAACCGTTTTTCTAAAAAAGTAAAACTTCGCCAGTGATATCAGGGCAAAACTGACGACAAACAGGATCAGTGCCAGATAGTACATTGCACTGATCTCAAGGTCCTGTGCTTCAGCAAAGTTGTTTGCAAGCAGTACCGGGATCGATGTTGTAGGGTCTGTAATACGGCTCGGGATACTCATCACCGAACCGATCAGGAAAGCGACTGCCATCGTCTCACCCAATGCACGTCCGAGTGCAAGTATGATCGAACCGATGATCCCGCCTTTGGCATAGGGCATCACTACATCCTTCACCACCTCAAACGTCGTTGCTCCCATCGCATAGGCCGACTCTTTGAGTACAGGGGGTACCGTATTCATCGCATCCCTGGTGATCGCAGCCATAAACGGGATGATCATAATCGCCAAAACAATCCCCGCAGTCAGCAGCCCTACTCCGTTACCGCCCATCGTAGACTGTACAATCGGCGCAAAGTAAAAGAGTCCCCACATTCCGTAGATAATACTCGGGATGGCCGCAAGCAGTTCAATGGCGATAGAGACCGGTTTGACCAGCTTATCATGTGCGATCTCAGTCAGGAAGATAGCAATCCCCATCGCAAGCGGTATCGCAATGACCATAGCGATCAATGTACTAAGCAATGTACCGACGATCGGTATCCCTCCCCCAAAGATACCTCCCTCATCATCCTCATCGACTTCCCATGTCTCACCATAGAGGAAATCTATACCGAATTCATGCAATGCCTCTTGTGCATAGCTGAAGAGTACGGCAAAGATACCGACAAGAATAAAAAAAGAGAGAGTAGCAGATAAAAATGAAAAATTTTTAAAGAGTTTACCACCCATGTATCACAACCTTCGTATTTATTGGGTGCGGAGTATATCCGCAAATGGTTACAAATATATTACAGGTCTGTTTCAGACGGAGCGTACCGTCTGAAAGCAAAGCCCCCTATCTGTCTCTTGAAAAAAATTTGTCATCCAGGCAATTTTATTTTCAAGAGATTGCTGACGCTGAGTCCTCTTACGACTCGGCATTTAGTGCCTTGCATGCACTGCAATTTAGTTGCTTGTCAGCAGAGTGCGCCCGAAGGAAGTGCCCTTGGGGCGCTCAACGGGCTTCAACTAAAGCTGTTTAAAATACTTACTTGATCTTTTTAGCTTCCCAGTATCTTCTGATCTGATCTTTGGTCTCTTTTGGAAGCGGTACATATCCAAGCTCGGTTGCTGCGGCATCTCCATTCGTATATGCCCACTCCATAAACTTGGTGACGTTTTTGTTCATTGCCTGTTTCTCTTCGGGGAGAAGAAGGAAAGTCGCTGCAACGATAGGGTATGAAGTAGCACCTGCCGGATCACCGATCACTGCGTAGAAGTCATTTTCAGGTGTCCATGTCGCATATTTGGCAGCCTCCTGGAATGATTCGAGTGTCGGGTTGATGAATTTACCTTCTTTGTTCTCGATCTGTGCTGCTGTCAATCCCAGCTTGGTTTTATACGAATACTCGATATAACCGATCGAGTTTTTGATCTGTTGGATATTTGCAGAGACACCTGAGTTGGACTTGCCTGCGATCACTTTAGCCGCTTTCCATGTCGGCTTTTTGCTCACGTTGATCTTCTCATCGATCTGGTTCAAAAAGTAGGTAAAGTTAAATGTCGTACCTGATTTATCCGCTCTCACCGCTACCGTGATAGGCTCATGAGGAAGTGACAATCCTGCATTATCCTCAGCAATCGCTTTATCGTCCCAGTGCGTGATCGAACCGTTAAAGATACCCGCCACTGCGTTACGGCTCAGCTTAAGTTCACCGTCTTTTACCCCCTCAAGGTTGTAGGCAAGTACCACAGAACCGACGACTGTAGGGAACATATGAAGTTTGCTTTTTTTGAGCTCTTTTTGCTTAAGGGGTTTATCTGAACCGGCAAAGTCCACCATTCTTTTCTTGATGGATTTTACCCCGTCACCTGAACCGGTAGGGGTATAGTTTACCTTGACGCCTGTTGCTTTATAGTACTCTGATGTCCATACTTTATAAAGCGGTGCAGGGAATGATGCCCCTCTTCCTTTAAGTTCCTCTGCATATGCAGTGCCTGCTGTCAGCGTAGCGATAAGCGCCGCTGTAAACATTTTCTTCAATGTCATGATCTTTCCTTCATAGAGTTATCTGTTTTGCGTTGTGGCAGAAGTATAAAGTAAATTGATTACAAAATTGTTACGACACGGAGAAGGAGACGATACGCTATCCGAGTTTATACCCTACGCCCCAGATAGGGATGAAATACTCTTTCACGCCTTCGGGATCTATCTTCTTTTTCAGGCGGTTGATAGCGACATTGATCGTCTTATCATGAAAATGTTCACTGTCATCTCCCCATACCTCATCACGAAGAAACTCTCTTTGCAGTGTCTGATGCGGATTTTTGACAAAGGTGTAAAGCAGTTTATACTCCAGGTTGGTCAGATCAACCTTATGCTGATCCACATAAAGCTCTCTGGCCTGATTATCGAGAATCAGATCTCTATACCGTAGTTTTTCACTCTGTTTTACACCGCTTCGTCTTAAAAGTGCTTCAACCCTAAGCAGAAGCTCATTGGTGTTAAAGGGTTTGGTGATATAGTCATCCCCTCCCCTCTTAAACCCCTCTTCAAGCTCACTGTCTTTATCTTTGGCAGTCAGAAAGATCACAGGGGTATCATAGCCTATCTCCCGCATATATGCGACAAACTCACTCCCCTCAATCCCCGGAAGATTACGGTCAACGATCAGAAGTGCCGGAGACTCCTCCTCTATAAACCGTTCTACATTATCAGTAGAGAGAAACCCCGTGACATCATACCCCTCTTTACCGAGACGATATTCCAAAAGTTCCAGAATATCCTCTTCATCCTCTATAATTACAATTTCTGCATTCTTTCTTTCCATAGTCGAATCATAGTATCTAGTGATTACATTTTGATTACAAGAGGGAGTAAAGGAGAGGGGTTAAAAAGTTTATCGGGAGAGAAAGCACTTTCCTGAGAAAAGTGCCTTAAAAAAGAGAGCTTAGGCTGCCAAACCTTTTATCACGTAAAAGGTAATCGCTGAGACGATCGCTGCGGCAGGTACGGTAATGACCCACGCTGCGATGATCTTCTTCACTAGTCCGCGCTTCACATAGTTTTCTCTCAATGCGCGTTTGATCGCTTTGACCTTTTTCTTCTGTGCTTTATGCGCTTCCATAAGTTCCACTTTTTTCTTATAGTCATCATCGGTACATGCATCAAGGCTCGCTTTGATCTCATGCTGCTTAGCCGTCTCATTCTGAAGTTTCTGCTGTTTTTCTCCCATACTCTTACTGTCAAGCCACTCCCTTAGGAATCCGACACCGAACACTGCACCCACGGCAATATGTGTTGAAGAGACCGGAAGACCGAGCTGAGATGCGATCACCACGGTAATCGCCGCTGCCATCATGATGGAGAAAGCTCTCATCTGGTCAAGCTCAGTGATCTCCGAACCTACTGTACGGATCAGTCTCGGACCAAAGAGTGCCAAACCGATAGAGATACCGATACCGCCTGTCACCATGACCCAGAGAGGAATGGATGCTTTTTCAGAGACCTTCAGACTTGTCAATGCATCATTCACGGCTGCCAACGGTCCTACGGCATTGGCAACGTCGTTCGCACCGTGGGCAAAACTGAGTAGCGCTGCAGCAAAAATCAGAGGAATGGTAAAGAGTACATTGATCGCCTCTCTGGAGTTATCCATACCGACCACTTTTTTTGCTACCCTCGGCTTGACCATAAAAAAGGTAACGACCCCGCCGATCAGACCAAACATCAGGGCAACCGAAAAAGTCGGTTTTTTCTCCTGAGGCAGAAAACTCAATATCTCTGTGACCGTACCCCACACATGTTTCAGCCCTTTAATTGTCAGATAAGTGATAAATGCCGCTGACATGATCGCTACCAATGCAGGGACAACTTTCTTCGCTGCGCCCAGTCTATCTACTTTATAGATAATCTGTGACTTGATGATATAGAGGAACAGGGCAGCGATCACACCTCCAAGTACCGGGGAGATCACCCATGAGGCAGCGATCTTCCCCATCGTTCCCCAGGAGACGATCGCAAAACCGCCCGCTGCGATCCCTGCGCCCATGACACCACCCACGATTGAGTGTGTGGTAGAGACCGGAGCTTTCATCCAGGTAGCGAGGTTGAGCCAGAGCGCTGCAGACAAAAGTGCCGCACTCATCGCATAGACAAAGACCATCGGATCATCTCCAAATGCATTCGGCGAGATGATCCCCTTTTTGATCGTACCGACCACGTCACCTCCGGCAACGAGTGCCCCCAATGCTTCAAAAACCGAAGCAACGATCACTGCACCACCGATCGTCAGTGCGCCTGCACCTACAGCCGGCCCGACATTGTTGGCCACATCATTGGCACCGATATTCATCGCCATATAGGCACCGAAAAGTGCAGCCAGTACCAGAAAACCGCCGTGAGATGCCTGTCCGATAATACTGTTGGCATACCATGCCACAGTAACCGCAAAACCTGCACCAATCAGTGCTTTGATTGTATTGTTCATAATTGTTATTGTTCCTAAACTCTTAATACTAAAAGTATAAATAAAATATACTAAAACTTGTTACCATTTTCGTCAATTTCTGATAAGTAAGAAATAAAATAAAAAAAGGTGGACAAAATGCCCACCTTTAGAAGGGGTATATCATCATATGATACTAGAATTCAATGATAGCATCCAGCTGTACACGCTCATAGTCTGCATCCGCAGGATCACCGACTTTACTTCCATAGAGTGTATTGATGAAGTAAGTACCGGCAAGATATGTGTTTTTACCAAATTTATATTTTGTTCTGATAGCATGACCTTTGGCTGCAGTACCACCACCGAAGTTATCTGAGTCAGAGTGTGCACCGAATACCGCATCTTCCTGTATATCAGTATAAGAGTATTTTACCTGCCAGTCACCAACTTCTTTAGCCTTACCGAGTTGAAATGCCAGATCATATCCAAAGTTATTGTCATCTGCAGCTGTGTTGTATGCTACCCCGGCAGCTATTGCGAATGGTTTGCCAAGCACATCTTTGAACTTGAGTTCTGCAAATCCTTCTACGATATGATAATCATTTGTATACACACCGTCCACGACAGTGTTACCCATATCTTTACCGTAAAGAGGCGTATTGCCCTTTAAGCCATCATAATAATAGATACCGGCACCCACATTAAGTGTTGCGTTCTCTAACTTTGTTTTTTGCACATATTGGGCCAAAAAGAGGTTCACATCGTCCGCAGCAGTCACATCTTCCGCATAACTCGGTTGGTTGATACCTGCAGTGATGATCTTTGTATCGTCCTGGTACTGATAGTTCAACCCGTTCATTGAAAGATCGTTATCCCAGACAAGCTGTGATTTGATAGGTCTATACATCATATAGGGTGATCTACCTATTTTCCAGATAGAGTTACCGGATGTATAATCAATAGCTAAAATATTGAATCTAAGCGACTGGAAAAAGTAGTCTGCCAGTCCTTCCGTATCCTTATTCGACTCGACAAAGGTTTGGTTACCTGAAGTGGGGTTACCAAAACCACTTCTCATACCAACTTCAAATTGAAGATTATCAGTAATATCAATATGTGAGCCTAGTCTTAAACGATATCGACCAAGATACTTGTTACTTTCACTGCCATCATAATAGTCAGTCTCTTTGCTCTCATATCTTACTCTTAAATCACCTTTAAAATGGATTCTATCGAAGATGCTTTTTTCAGTTACCGGAGTAATCTCTTTCGCTTCTTCTATTCGTTCAACCGGGTGACTAATGTCCGCCTCAGCCATTGCTACTGTCGCTAATGCTGCTATTGATAGCACGATCTTTTTCATCTGAAACTTCCTTATGTTTAATTGACGGAAGTATAAAAAAAAAGTATTACAAAACTGTTACCAATGTATAGTGAAAGACTTCAGCACACCAAAATGCATCGTTCAAGCCCTAATATTTGTACGATACTGAGAGCTTCAACTCTCTCCCTTTTTTGAATTTTTTAGTCGCATGCGCTTCATCCTGCTGATACCATACCGTCTCCTCATCCAATAGATTCCCAAGCTTCAGTTTAAGCGTTAGACCGTTAGTGAAGTTTTCTATCCATATGAAGTCTAGTAGTGCAGCAGGGTCTTCCATATAGTCAGGATATGCCAAGATACCCTCAGCAGTATCTTTGAGACCGACTTTTCTGATCCTCTCCCCCATTTTGTTATATGCCAAAGTAAGACTTCTTTGACTCAGTTCATAAGAGAGTGCTAAGTTAAGCACTGTTTTGGAAAGACCTTGCAGTTGTCTGCCATCTGTGCTCAACTCCTCTTTCTGCTCATCACTCAGAGTCACTTCCGAGTCAGCATAAGTAAAGTTACCGGAGAGATACACATCATCCAAGCGTGTATGTAAAAAGCCCAGTCCTTTTCTTCCATCGATCTCGATACCTTTGATCGTAGCATGCTTCGCGTTTTGGAAAGAGTATATCGCGCGTGACGATGAACTCTCCTGTGTATCTTCGATAGGATCATCCAGTGTTTTATAGAACAGACCAAGTTTGATGCTCTCAGTATCAGAAAAGTAATGGCTGTATTTCAGATCATAACTGTTGATGATCGTATGTTTCAAATCCGGATTACCCTTGATATCCGCGATCTCATAAGGGTGTGAGTAGATCCCGCTCGATGCCTCTCTGAGATCCGGCAGGATATAGGTTTTCGAATATGCAGCATCTACGGTGTTCTCTTCATTGAACTTGTATTTTACAGAAGCACTCGGGAAGAGTTGATTATCCAATTCAAGTGTGTGGTCATACTTTTGATAGGTATTGCTTTTACTCGAATCATACTCTTCACCGGGGTGTTCTCTTCTGCTGTATAAATAGTATAAAGTGGTAGTCTGTTCTACATTCACCCGGCGTACACCGACCAACACGTCTATATCTGTGGTTGGCTTCAAAAATGTACTGAGATACAAACTTGACTCATCCACGTTGGCATCAAAGTAGTTCTTTGCCTGTGTATAGTTTTCGAGCGTAAAGCGTCTGTCATCAAACCAGATATCAGGGCGGACATCCTCATCATAGATCGTATCAATATCATCGGTAAACTCTGTCTCATCCCCATTGATCTTGATACCCAGTGAGTTCATCTTTGATTTTCTTTTTTTGTTACTGCCTGAGTAACCGATATCGATGTAGTCTTCTTCACTGAAGAGATCGATAAAAAGTTTGTTTTTCAGATAAAACGCATCTACTTTATCCTCTGAAACCAGCCTTTTTGCAAACTGGTTGGATGTCTTTAGAAGATAGGCATCTTCACCGCTGTCCAAACCGTCATCATCTACATAGATATATCTGAAGTTATTGGGTTGATTTAATTCTGCTTTCGCTTTTTCCAACCCAAAACTAAATGCATTCTTTTTATCAAAGAGTTCATAATCAAAATCACCGTTGATCTGGTCTGCCTGCAGCGTTCTCTCTTCCCACTCCAGGTCATAGTAGCTGAAGATCTCACCCGGGTTTGATCCAAACTCTCCCACGCTTAGTTTTGTCCCTTTCAGTCCGGTGTGGGTATACAGTTTGGTATATTTGATATTGAATACATCGGCAAACGTGTAACCGAGATTGAAGATGCCTGATTGAGAGTATTCAGAAGTTGATCTGAGAGCGACTCCATTATTGGTAGGTATATCATTCAGTGTGCTATAGATACGATCCTCCGGCGCTGCTTCCGGGTTTTCCGGTACGGTCTGATCGATGTCATACTTATAGAGCTGCTCTTCTCGATACTGATGCTCCTGAGAGTAACCATAGTTACCGAAAACCGTGATCTTATTCTCATCATCAATATCATAATTCTGAGACACTTCCATCCCGATGCTTCCGCCTATAGGTAAAGCGTCATTGGTAAGGTTATATTTTCTATCCCCTACATACGCTTGGATAAATCTTGAAAGATCTTCTTTTAGAAAGTATCTGGTTGTGAATGAGGTAGGGCTTTCTCCGATAACGACATCCGTTAGATCCAGTAGCTCTTGGCTGATCTCTCTATACCCGTCATCAAATCCTCTCCAGTCACTGTCACTTCCCTGGTAACCGATTACCTTATCCCCGGTATAACTGTTTGCTTTCAGCCCCATAGAGATTTTAATATAGTCATCACTGGCATGGTCTTTGGTTCTGATATCCACATATCCACCACCGAAACTTGCAGGGATATCTGCAGTACCGCTCTTTTGAACCTTCATCGAACTGATAACACCTGATGGAAAGATATCCAAAGGGACAACCCTTTTGGTAGGATCCGGTGAAGGAAGAGGCATTGAGTTCATCTCGATATTCGAGTATCTGTCACCCAAGCCGCGTACGTAGATACTTTTCCCGTCTACAAGCGTAACACCGGTAACTCTTTTCAGGGCACTTGCTGCATCACTGTCACCCTTTTTGGACATCTCTTCAGAACCGAGTATATTGGTTACGGCACTGCTTTTTTTCTCCTCCTGCATCACATCGGCAAGACTTCCTTCGATTTTAGGTGCCAGTACGACAAACTCTTCAAGCTCCATACTCGCCGGTGTCAACTTCACCGTTCTGGAAAGCACCCCGTCCTTTTTCACTACGATCCCGCCGATGGTCTGGGCACTATACGCTGAGTGGACCACTGAGATACTGAGCGTTTTCCCTGAAGGTACCACAGCGGAGAAACGCCCCTTCTCATCACTTCGGACATCTACAGAGGTACCGCGTACAAAGATTCTCGCCCCTGCTATGGGTGTATTCCCTTCTGAAGAGAGTATCCTACCCGTAAGTTTCCCTTCTCCGGTAGCAGCCTTCTCTTCTCTTTTTTCTGATGCAGCCACGGCTACAGGAGTATCGATATCGATACTGTCTGCACCCTTTTTTGAGAGTGTTGCAATCACTTCGGTATTTCTACCCTTCTTGATTTGAATCGGTTTTTTAAAATACCCCAGGTTTTGTCCGCTTGCACTTTTCCCGAATATCTCAAGCCGGTGTCTTCCTGCAGGCAGTGATACTTTTAACGCACCGTCTCTGTCCGTTTTGTAAGCGCGTTTACCGTCTATTTTGACTTCATTTTTAACCAACGGCTTCCCGTCACTAAAAAGCAATACTGAAAGTGTACCCTTCTCTCCTTCACTGGCGATAGCTGCTAACGGTACAATCACTAACAGTAATATATGCAATAACTTCTTCATCTATAGACACTCCAGGCTGTTGTTTCTACATTTTTCAATATTTTTACGGATGACCGTTGCTTTAGAGAAAAGCTCATCATCTTCGATCTTCTTAAGCTGCGCTTCTGCTTCTTCATACTCTTTGACCATATAGTACGAGTATGCCAATGCATAACGCATGGTGTCATTTTGCAAAAGGCCGTATCTATCCAATGCGTCTTTGAGTCCGATGATCTTCTCAAACTCACCTTTACCGATATAGATCGCTACTTTCTGTTTGGTCTTCTCCTCTTTGTCTTTCATCATCGAGTTCAGGTAAAGTGCATGGGCAAGTGCGCCGTTTCTTCTATACATCTCTGCCGCTTCTTTGAGATATTTGGCATCATAGAAAGAACCCTCTTCAAAAAGGTCTGCCGTGATATGGGGCATCTCTTTTTGGTTATAGTAATGTCCAAGCAGGATATGTACTTTTGCCGAAGAGGGGAACTCCAACTTCGCTTCTTCCAGAACCTTGATAGCCTGTTCAGATTCACCCCCGCTTTGAAGCATCTGCGCCAAAGAGATATACTCTTGTGCATTTGCCGGTACCTTTTTCATGTATGCCTTGGCAGCCTCGATAGATGCCTGGTAAAGCTTCAGTTCCGCAAAATAATAGAACTTCTGTTTCAAGAGTGTTGCATCTTTAGGAAAAAGTTTGCTTCCGCGACTGAGCGCATCGATGGATGAACCTTTCTGACCGGCTTTCCAGTAACACTCTGCCCGCAAAGTAAAGAGCGATGCACTTGCACGTCCCTTGACTCCAGCAGCATCCAGGGCATGTACTGCATCGAGATACTGCTCAGCCTTATAATAGGCTTGGGAGAGATAGAGGTATATCTCCTCTATTTGATCTTTTCTCAACTTCTCCGGATCAAAAACCGGTGTTTGCGCTACAGGCTGTTCCGGCTTTTCCGTATTGGAAAACAGCTTAAAGAGATACTCTCTTTGTGGCATCTCTTCTACCGGTGGGGTATAGACCTTCTTTCGGGTTGCCAGGATCGCTTCTTTAAATGCACTGATTGATGCTTGGTACTTCTCATTTTTCAGGAAGATCAATCCTCTCATATTGTGATACTTATCCCAGGCGATCTCCCTATGGGAATCTTTGGCGCTCTGGAGCGCTTCAAGCGCCTTATCATATTTACCGTCATAGTACATGATAGTAGCGATCTCCATATGGTTGATCGTCTGCTCTTCAGTCTCTTTTGCCTGAAGCATCACTACAGAGAAAAAAACGACGGTTAGTGTCACTAATTTTTTCAACATCTTTTTACCTTAATTTAAATCGAAGCGAACTTTCTGCTTCGCCCATACTTTTACAGGATTTCCTTTATACTTTGCAGGTGCAAAACGCCAGCTTCTTACACCTCTCAGTGCGGCCTGATCAAACACTCCTGCCGGACTTGACGCGATCACTTTTGCCAGTTCCACACTTCCGTCTTTTCCGATCAGCAGGTTCACGATCACATACCCTTTGATACGTTTTTTCGCTGCTGCAGGCGGATACTCCAACGGAGCGCGGGAGATCACTCTAGGCTTACTATCAACGGTACCCTCGCTCATCGCGGCATCCGCTGCGACATCTCCCAAAAGATTTCGCCCGTCACCGACGATATCCCCTGTAGCAAATTCAGGGATATTCATTGCCAAACCGCCCAACATCGCACCGAGATCAGGAAGCGGTGCTTTGGGTTGTGCTTTTGGTTTTGGCTTCGGTTTCGGTTTCGGCTTTTCTACTTTAGGCGGCTGTTTCGCTGTCTTGACATAACGCATCGGGTCTTTGACTTTTTTCTCTCTCTTTTCGACTTTTGCATTAAAAGAGACAACAAGCACCACCATCAGCAGTGAACCGATCCCCATCGCCCACAATGCAGATGATTTGGCACGCTCTTTATTAAATTTCTCTCTTGCCATTCTAGATTATCCCATCTCTTTGGAGGTAGAGACAGCTACGTCTTTTGCACCTGACATACGACACTCATCCACGACATCGATCAATGTCTCTACCGGGATCGTATCATCCGAGATCACCAGTACAGACTTCTCCGTCGCCGTTCTCAAAAGATCTCTCAGCTTGCTCTGGATCGCCCATAACTGTACCGGCTGGTTGTCAATATAGACCTGGGAGGTGTTGTCAATATAGACACGTACTACCTTGGAGTCTGCCTTGCTTGCACTTGCCGCCGAAGGACGGTTCAGGTCCAGTTTCATATCTTTGACAAATGTAGTCGTCACCATGAAAAAGATCAACAGGATAAAAACCATATCGATCAACGGGGATACATCTACACTGTCTACTTCTTGTTTTTTAGGTCTAATTCTCATTGCGCATCCTTCGTGGATATAATATCTGTGATCTGTTCGAATTCAAGTTCATAACGGTCTGCCTGTCTGTCCAGTACACGCCCAAGGATCAATCCCGGTACGGCTACTACCAGCCCAAGCTCAGTGGTAAAAAGCGCTTTGGAGATACCCCCGGAGATACTTGCCCCCTGAGAGAACATCGAACTGTTCTGAAGCGCATCAAACGTCTCGATCATCCCTACAACTGTCCCCAAAAGACCGACCAGCGGAGCGAGAACCACAATCGTCTTGATCATAATCCTGTAGCTGTTGACATCACTGTAGTAGGGAAGCAGTACGCCGTTGATATGCTTTCTTACATTCGCACCGATCGCTTTGGCTTCCTCTGCGGCTTGAAGTGCATCAGAAACGGCATAGTCAAGCAACCCTCTCATCACCTGCTTTTCACCTCTTTTTTCATGCTTGTTGATCAAACGGCGAATATTTCCTTTGGTCCCTCTTTTAAGGATAAAATAGCGATATCCCAAGCCATACCAGAGAAAGAAGTTGAGCAGGAAAAGTACCCACATCACTACCCCTCCGGCATTCATAAGCTCGACAAATCTGCCGACAAACTCAAATGGCGAAAACATCTTAACCTCTATGTTTCTCATAAAGGTTTACGATGTGCAATGCATTCTGCTCCATAGAATCCTTGATACTCTGTGCCCAGCCGGAGAGCAGGTTTCCGATCAACAGAAGCGGGATCGCTACGATAAGCCCCTGCATTGTCGTAACAAGTGCCGCTGAGATACCGCCTGAGAGAAGTTTCGGATCACCTGTACCAAACTCTGTGATCACATCGAAGGTTTCGATCATCCCTGTTACCGTACCCAGTAGCCCCATCAACGGTGCAACCGCTGCGATCACCAGTACAAAACTGCCGAATCTGTCAATCTGTGTACTTTCATTAAGGATATTTTCCATAATGACATCTTCGACATGTTCCCTGTCTTTATCGATATTTCTCAGTGCAGATTTGATCACTCTGGCAGTGGATCCCTCATATCCCTTGATGGCATCAAGTGCTTCATGCTTTTTACCGCTCTCTACTTTTTCTATCACCACCTGAGTGATATCATTGACATTGGTACTTGCTCTCATCAGGTTGATGACTCTCAGTCCCAAAAGAACCAGACCGAAAACACCAAGGGAAAAGATGATATATCCGATCACCCCGCCATCCTCCAGGGTATCAGTAAAGCTCTTCTCTTTGACGTAGTCAACCTCTTTGTCAAGGTTCTCATAGACAAAGATATCAATTGCATTACCCGGGTTTTTCGCATACAGTGCTTTAGCATCGTCCGATGAACCAACCGCGTTCCACAGTTTGTATGATCCATTGCCTGCCGGTGCCAATGCCCCCGCTGCTTCTTGTGCGATACCGTAGGCTGCGATATTACCTACTCTGACGATATCCCCTTTGACTTTTTTCCCGTCCGGAAGATAAAACGCACCTTTTTCATTTCTCAAAGAAGAGAGTTCACGGTAAAGTGTTGTAGAGACAGAGAGTGCCTGCCCTATCTTCTGCACGTCAGTGGTTTTGTTATCATCGGCAAGCTTTACACCATAAGGTTCGAGTGTCAAACGCGCCTGATTGACAACATTGCCTACAAGGCCGCCGTTATCCTCTTTATCTGCAAGTGCTTTCGTGAGTTTTTCAAGTTTTTCACTGCTTACTTTTGCCTCTTTGGAGATCTCCAAAAGTGTTGACTGAAGTGCTTCGACCTTCTCCTTGGAGAGTTGAAGATCTTTTTCCTGTTGCAATTGATCCGATTCAAGTCTCTTTTCCAGTTCTGCTTTTTGTGCTTTAAGAAATGCATACTCTTTTTGGTAGGCTCTCTCAAGCTCACCTGCCTGTGTTACTGCAGTAAATGCAATAAGTGTGAAAATCGTTAAAAATTGTTTCATGATCATTCTTTTCATTAGTTCACTCCTCTTGTCAGCAGCGCATTTGGAAGCGTGAAGTATCCTGTACGGATCTGCTTCTGCAGGGCATCAAAAAGATCGATGATCTGGTCACGCTCAACACTATCAGTTGTCACAACATAGTCATACTGCTTACCGCTTTGCTTGACATACCCTACCCTCTCGTCAGGTGTCGCAAAGAACATCATCACTGAACCCACTTTCGCGATCTTTGCCATCGTTGCTTTACCGTCCAGGGTGATCTCCTGCTTGAACTGTCCGATCTCTTTGGTCAAACGCAGTGCATCATCATAGCTTGCCCAGGTAAGTGCCAAGGCTTTTTCCTGTGAGATGTTTTTATTGTCGAGATCACTTTTAATCTGGTGCAGTGCAGTGATACGCTCATCCACTTTGAAGGGGATACCTGCCTTGATCTCTTTTTCCAATGCTGCCAGTGCATCATAAACGATAGGTTTAAGATCAACCGTTGTGCTTCCCGTAGCCTCAAGTTTCTCTTCTGTCTTTTCGATATTTTGTTTGGTCAGCTTGAGTGCGGTTTCCTGTCTGTTGATCTGTGCCTCGTTATCAGAGATCTGAAGGGCATAAGATTTCATTTGAGACTTATATGCATCCTTGTTATTGTCTATCCGGCTATAGAGAGTCTCCACATCCGATCTCAGTTCCATGATAGACTTGACCATCTCATCTTCTGCTGTAAGCTGAGGAGAACAGAAAAAACTAGCGCATAACGCTGCCGATACTATGCTTTTGGGCATTGCCATAATTTACTCCAAGAGGTAGAATTTGGCGAATGGTAACTTAGGATAGTAACAAAGTGGTAACAAATTTGTTACAAAAGTATGACAGGGAAAAGGGAGAAAAAAGAAGAAGAGTGATAAGAGACAAGCGGATGCCTGTCCCTTAAATAAGAATTAGTAACTGTTCCCGGCACCTGCATTAAATTCGTTCTCAAGTGTCGCAGCCGAAGTACCGGTAAACCTTGCACCGGTTGATGAACCATCGATCGCGACATTCTCAAATGAGATATTCGCTGCATCAACTGTATCAGATACACCATCTGCACTCATAGAGTAGATCGCACCATAGGCATCATCTACGTTATCTGTGATCGTACCGTTAAGGAAGTGTCCGCCGATACCGTCTTTCTTGAAGTAGATACCACCCTCTTTTGCTGAACCGTTTTGAACAATGTTGAATCCGTCAAATGTCGCATGTGTTGTTCCTGACATCTCGATCGCTGCATTACCTGTTGTTGTGGTGATGTTAAGATTTTTTACTGTACCTGCATAACCGTCATCGATATCGAAGTAGTCATCTGTACATCCTGTGATCGTGACGTTTGATACATTCACCGTACCACCCCAGATCTCAATACCGTCATCATCTGATAGGTCAACTGTGATGTTCTCAACCACAGTACCCGAACCTACACCTACCATCGAAAGACCGTTGATCTCTTTATCTACATCCATTGTGATACCGGAGTTAAGAATCTTCACATGTCTAAGGATACCTGAGTTATCTGCAAGATCTGTATCCCCTGCGATAAATGAAGGATCTACCTCATATGGTTTTACCTGAGCGTTCGCTGCATTACCGATGATGGTCAGACCACCCCATTGCCCTACTGCCGGTGCTTCACCGTCAATCGCTACTTTTGTTGACGTAAAGGTAATAGGCTCTGCTTCTGTACCGTCAGCGATGATCTTCCCGCCTGCATCGACGATCATATATGATGTCTGTTCAGCTGTACCGTCAAATCCTGCGAGTGTAGTTCCCGGCTCGATTGTCAATGTCGCTCCGCTCTCTACGACAACAAGACCGTCGATCAACCATAGTTTGTCTTTTGTCAGTGTCATATCACTTGCGATACTGCTTGGCAGTGGTTCCTGTGGTTTTAGATTACCATTACTATAGATATTCTCAAGCGTCGCAGCCGAAGTACCGGTAAACCTTGCACCGGTTGATGAACCATCGATCGCGACATTCTCAAATGAGATATTCGCTGCATCAACTGTATCAGATACACCATCTGCACTCATAGAGTAGATCGCACCATAGGCATCATCTACATTGTCAGTGATCGTACCGTTAAGGAAGTGTCCGCCGATACCGTCTTTCTTGAAGTAGATACCACCCTCTTTTGCTGAACCGTTCTGAACAATGTTGAATCCGTCAAATGTCGCATGTGTTGTTCCTGACATCTCGATCGCTGCATTACCTGTTGTTGTGGTGATGTTAAGATTTTTGACTGTACCTGCATACCCGTCATCGATATCGAAGTAGTCATCTGTACATCCTGTGATCGTAACGTTTGATACATTCACCGTACCACCCCAGATCTCGATACCGTCATCATCTGAAAGATCAACCCTGATGTTCTCAACCACAGTACCCGAACCTACACCTACCATCGAAAGACCGTTGATCTCTTTATCTACATCCATTGTGATACCGGAGTTAAGAATCTTCACATGTCTAAGGATACCTGAGTTATCTGCAAGATCTGTATCCCCTGCGATAAATGAAGGATCTACCTCATATGGTTTTACCTGAGCGTTCGCTGCATTACCGATGATGGTCAGACCACCCCATTGCCCTACTGCCGGTGCTTCACCGTCAATCGCTACTTTTGTTGACGTAAAGGTAATAGGCTCTGCTTCTGTACCGTCAGCGATGATCTTCCCGCCTGCATCGACGATCATATATGATGTCTGTTCAGCTGTACCGTCAAATCCTGCGAGTGTAGTTCCCGGCTCGATTGTCAATGTCGCTCCGCTCTCTACGACAACAAGACCGTCGATCAACCATAGTTTGTCTTTTGTCAGTGTCATATCGCCTGTGATACTGCTTGGCAGTGTTTGTTGTGGAAGTGTTGCAGTGTTTCCACCCAAGGTCACAGCACCCGTAGCATGGTCAAAACTATAATTTGTATAGTCATCACCAGTGATACTGTTGGCATTATTGATCGTTTCACCATCTTTTACGATCTCAAAAGAACCCGGATTACCCGCTAATCCTTCATAAACCCTATCAGCTACATCATAGTAAAGCATAAATGCTGCACCTTCAGGAATAATCTCTTTTTGCGTATAGTAGAAGTTTACATCATAACAGTTTCCTGCCATTTTCGATGCACCACCTTCACCAGTGGCACCATCTTTAAGTGCAGGGAAACAAAGCTCTCCATTGTTATATGCAGGGAAACTACTGAACTGACCATCGATTTGCGTAAGATCAGCAGGTTGAATCTGCCCTGCCTTATGGGTATATACTTTCGCTACGGACGGCATGACCAATGCATATTGTGTTGTATCTGCACTATCATAGGCAACATAGAAACTTGTATTTGTATAGTCTGCTGCATAAAGTGAACCACTTAATGCACATACCGCTGCAATTGAACCTGCTAATGACTTTGGCTTAAAAAACATTTTATCTCCTCTTATTTATTGAAAAATCAATCTTCACATTGACCCGTGATCGGGTTCACATTTTGACACTGTGCAGCTTCTACAACCACCGTTCTGCTTGCACTTCCTACATTTCCTGCGTTGTCAGTTGCCGTCCATGTGACCGTATAGGTCCCAGGGGTTGAAGTATCTACGCTTCCTGACTCTACCGGGGTAAGTGTTCCATCGACATTGTCTGTCGCTGAAGCACCGGCATCGCTGTAGCTGTCACCTACGGTGATCGTCACCGATGCATCACCGTTCAGTGTGACAACCGGTGCTGTGGTATCTTCAACCACATCTTCACATTGACCCGTGATCGGGTTCACATTTTGACACTGTGCAGCTTCTACAACCACCGTTCTGCTTGCACTTCCTACATTTCCTGCGTTGTCAGTTGCCGTCCATGTGATCGTATAGGTCCCAGGGGTTGAAGTATCTACGCTTCCTGACTCTACCGGGGTGAGTGCTCCATCGACATTGTCTGTCGCTGAAGCACCGGCATCGCTGTAGCTGTCACCTACGGTGATCGTCACCGATGCATCACCGTTCAGTGTGACAACCGGTGGCGTTGTATCTTCAACCACATCTTCACATTGACCCGTGATCGGGTTCACATTTTGACACTGTGATTGTGCTTCTTCAACGATCACCGTTCTGCTTACGCTTCCGACGTTACCTGCCGTATCTGTTGCCGTCCATGTGACCGTATAGGTACCGGCAGTTGACGTGTTCACGCTTCCTGACTTTACAGGGGTAAGTGCTCCATCCACATTGTCTGTCGCTGTCGCACCGGCATCGCTGTAGCTGTCACCTACGGTGATCGTCACCGATGCATCCCCGTTCAGTGTGACAACCGGTGCTGTGGTATCTTCAACCACATCTTCACATTGACCCGTGATCGGGTTCACATTTTGACACTGTGCAGCTTCTACAACCACCGTTCTGCTTGCACTTCCTACATTTCCTGCGTTGTCAGTTGCTGTCCATGTGACCGTATAGGTCCCAGGGGTTGAAGTATCTACGCTTCCTGACTCTACCGGGGTGAGTGCTCCGTCCACATTGTCTGTCGCTGTCGCACCGGCATCGCTGTAGCTGCTACCTACGGTGATCGTCACCGATGCATCCCCGTTCAGTGTGACAACCGGTGGCGTTGTATCTTCAACCACATCTTCAACTACGATAACCGTTCTGCTTGCACTTCCGATGTTGCCTGCAGTGTCTGTTGCCGTCCATGTGACCGTATAGGTACCTGCTGTTGATGTATCTACACTTCCAGACTGTA
The DNA here is from genome assembly GCF_058374785.1 of Sulfurovum sp. MH2-6. Classification (NCBI taxonomy): domain Bacteria; kingdom Pseudomonadati; phylum Campylobacterota; class Epsilonproteobacteria; order Campylobacterales; family Sulfurovaceae; genus Sulfurovum; species Sulfurovum sp. MH2-6. The sequence goes on along the minus strand of NZ_CM178170.1, from coordinate 153,384 downwards.
CAGGAGTTAACACACCATCAAGATCATCTGTCGCTGTAGCACCTGCATCGGTATAACTCTCTCCTACTTTGATCGTTACTGTAGCATCACCTTGAAGTGTTACAACCGGGGCAACAGTATCCGCAACAACAATGACGGTTCTGCTTATGCTCCCTGTATTACCTGCTTGGTCTGTTGCGGTATATGTGATAGTATAAGTGCCTGCTACGGATGTATTCACAGATCCTGATTTTACAGGGTCCATACTACCATCGAACGCATCGTAAGCAGTTGCTCCGGCATCCATATAGGTATCTCCGGTCCGGAGAGTTACCTGTGCATCACCCTGCAGTGTGACTACCGGGGATGATGTATCTTGTGCGGAGAGGTGTGCTTTCGCTGTTTTGGAATCAACCAATGTCACATCCACAGTATCAAGTAGTGCTTGTGCTTCAGCCTCAAAGCTGTACAGTGTTGGATCCAACGCTTCTGTGATTGCATCTGCATAGGATTCTACGATGGTAATTCTCTCACTGATATCGCCGTCATCATCCAAGCTCTGTATCAACTGTGCCAATCTTACTGCTGCGGTAGCATTAGTTGGGTAAAGCTTATAGGGTGTGATGACCATATCTTCTACAAAATCAACCGGTCCGATTGTCATTGCACCTAACTGGAAAGATACATTGTCCCCATAGTTACAACTGAATTTACCATTCGCATCAGTGACACCACTGATTCCGGATGTATTACAAGAGAATCTTAGGTTTTCTACCGGTGAATCGACAAATGTAGCGGTAGCATCACCTGATGTACCACTACTACTTCCTCCGCATGCAGAGAGAAGAAAAGCTGTTGATACCGAACACACGGATAGAGCTATCTTTGTGTATTTCATTGACATTCCTTAAATATTTTATGCGGTATCTTAGATGAAATTAATAACAGTTTGGTAACAAAAATAAGGCATTTGGTTACCATTTGATAACATAGAGGGGAAAGTTGTGAATAGTCGTAAAAGTGAAAAAGAAAAGTAAGCTATCAAACAAGATAGGCATAAATAAAAAGAGGGGTTTTTAGGGGGAAAGATATATAAAAGTGGAGAGGAGAATTACTCCTCTTCAGGATAGACGTTGAACTTTGCTCCCTGTTCAGAGAGAAACTCCACCATCTTTTTCTGCCCCAGCTTCTTGGCGTAATCTTTGGGAGCCATGCCCGCTCTGTCCGATGCATTGACATCCGCTCCATTGTCAATCAGCAGCTTCATCATATCAATATCGGAAAAACAGGCTGCCAGCATTGCCGGGGTGATACCGCTTTTCCGTGTCGTCTCATTGAGATCAAATCCTTTATCGATACAGAACTGGATCACATCCATACGTTTAAACTTGATCGCAACGTCAAGTGCAGAGATCCCGTCACTGTCCTTCTCAAAAAGGTCTGCACCGTTTTCAAGCAACAGTTCGATCAACTCCAGCGAGGCGTACTTTCTTATCGCATAGAAAAGCGGGCTGATCTCATCATAATCCTCCAGCTCATACTCTTCACCGATGATGATAGGTTTAGTGATATCTATCCCGTTTTTTATCAGTGATTTCAGCTTTGCAACCGAGTCATTCTCTATGGCTTGCGTTACTTCATTCATACCGTCTATCCTTGTCTGTTACCATTTGGTAACTATATTTATATACCATTGCAGAGTCTCAACTAACAATATCCAATACAAAAGGAGAAGAGATGAAAATAAGTAAAACACTTAAAAAAGTGATTAAATCGGAAGGGAAAAACTCACCGGTATCCAGAAAGATCATTGCCCTTAGATCATCTAAAGAGTTCAACTATCTTATCGATTCGGAAAAATCCTAACCAACCTATTTTGAACCAAAAGGGTTCATTCCACCCATCATTCCCATTGCCTGGGACTTTTTGTTATCTTCTACCATCTTATTGACATCATTCATAGCCGAGATCAACAATATCTGCAAAGACTCTTTATCTTCCAGGAGTGAATCATCAACCGTAATATCTACGATTTCCCCTGCACCGTTGGCAGTCACCGTGATCATGCCTCCACCTGCTTTTGCAGTAAACTCTACGTTTTTTGCCTGCTCCTGCATCTCTTTGGCTTTTTCCTGGATCTGCTCCATCATTTTGCCCATATCACCCAAGTTTAAACCCTCAAACATTATTCAAGTCCTTCAAACTCTTGAGCGATACTGTTATCATCTTCCAAAATTACAATCTTTGGTTTAAATGTATCTGCTTCTTCTTCACTCATCGATGCATAAGCGATAATGATAATCTTATCACCCTTTTGTACTTTTCTTGCGGCTGCACCGTTCAGACAGATATCTCTTTTCCCTCTCTCTCCGGGGATGATATAGGTAGAGAAACGCTCTCCGTTGTTATTATTTACGATATCGACCTTCTGACCGACACGCATATTTGCCGCATCCAAAAGATCACGGTCGATCGTAATAGAACCTACATAGTTCAGATTCGCATCCGTTACCGTTGCTCTGTGAATCTTACTGTAAAACATTGTAATGTTCATGCACTTTCCTATTTACTATTAAAATTGTTGGGATTATACCAAAATACTTCATCGCTTTCTATTATACTGAAAATTGAGAGGAAATAATGAGGTATCGCAGACCGGATGTCCGCGAAACAAATTTAAAAGAGTTATCTAGCGACAGATGCCGGAGGGATCGGTTCTCCCCACATCGCTTCATCGATCACATATTCAGAGACTACATTTCCGCCGATGATATGCTCGTCAATGATTCTATCGATCTTCTCTTTTGTCAACCCTACATACATCGTATGTCCAGGTTCTACTAGCATTACAGGACCCTGTTGACAACGGTTTAGACAACCTGTCTGGATCGGTTGTACGGTTGCGATAATCCCTTTTTGCATCAAAGTCTGAGCAAGATGCTGGAAAAGCTGCTGTGATTCAGGATCATTCTGTTTTACACAGCTTGGTTTTGGCATCCCCGGAGGTGCCGACTGCTGGCACTTAAATATATAAAACGCCGGTTGTGGTATACCTTGCATCATTATGAATCCTTTATGGTTTTATTTAAGAGTATTTTACTCCTATTTACTTAATTTAAGATTAGGTTATACAATAAGCAAAATAACGCATCTAGATTTTCAGTACCGTGTTTCAATAATATGCTTTTACGCAAATTGGCGGAATCGAAGTGATCACCCTCTTGAAGCATTTTATTTTCAACTTACTATATACTAGCTCCTTCCCCCTTCATTTGCAAATTCTATACCTGCTTATACCATACATATTACAATGAACATTCATAGCTTTTAAGTTATACTTGTCACTCTTATTCACAATTGTGTCATAAAAAACTCACCATGAGAAATAAAGGGTTGCTGTGAAAACCATCTATGCTGTTTTAACGTTTTTGGGCACTTTGCTTATCATCGGATGTAGCACCAAGTCTGAACCTGTACCCCCGAATACCTATACACGTTTTCAGAGTGTACCTTCATCTCAGGCTACCCTGCTGCAAAAAGGAAAACATAAAGCGCATTGTATCGTTTGCGGTATGCATCTTCCAACGTTTTATAAAACCAACCATGCCGCTACAACCAAAGAGAGGCAGACAAGACAGTACTGCTCACTGCACTGTTTTGTCCATGACAATGAGATGAACACGATTGACCTCTATGATGTCAAGGTCATAGATGTCACTACATTGAAGTTTATCTCTGCACAGAGTGCTTACTATGTTGTAGGGAGCATGAAAGAGGGGACGATGACCCGTTTCAGCAAATATGCTTTTGCCAAACGGAAAGATGCCGATGCATTTGTACAAAAGTACGGCGGTCATGTGATGAACTTCTATGACGCCTACACCATCTCGATGCAGGACTTTACCGAAAATGGGGAATAACGTTGGCAGGTAGCAGATGAGGAGCGTATAAAGATCGTGAATAGTTTCACGATCTTAGCGACGGAACCGGAACGGTCGGAACAAAGTGTAGCCGTGAAGGCACAGATAGTAAAAGGTTCCACTATTAGGTCTTGGCCCTACATTAAAGGATAGAAGCTTTTCAGAGAAAAGCCTACCAAACCCGCTCCCTGCTCCTTACTCCTTACTCCCTAAAAGTTCACGCACTACTTCCCTGTCATCAAAAGGGTGTTTTACCCCTTTGATCTCCTGATACTCTTCATCCCCTTTGCCGAGTATCAAGAGCACTTCATCCCCTTCCAGTTCATCCAGTGCCATTTTGATCGCCAGGCGTCTATCCGGGGTCGCGACAACCTTGTCTTTTCCGTATAATCCCACCAGGATATCTTCGAGTATCTGCTCCGGTACTTCATCACGCGGGTTATCACTGGTCACGTAGATCTTTTTGGCAAATTTCCCTGCCACGGCACCCATACGGGGACGTTTCCCTTTATCACGGTTTCCCCCTGCTCCAAATACAACAGAGATATCTCTGTCTTTGATAGAGTCAAGTACCTGGTACATCCCGTCATCTGTATGTGCAAAGTCTACGATCACCAACGGATCACGGCTTACCACCTCCATACGTCCTGCTACGCCTGCAAAGTGTTGAACCACATCACATACCTCTTGGATAGGTTTGTGTGTCAACATCTCTACCGCACCTACAGCGGCCATAAGATTGGAGAGGTTAAAGAGCCCCACCATCGGAGAGTGAAAGGTTGCTTCTTCCCTCATATACTTGATGCCTGCCGTAATACCATGAAGCAATGAGAATGCCTGTACTTTGAAAGTAGCCGGTTCATCCACACCATAACTCTGTGCGTTCACCGGGTTGTAGCTGATAGCGTTGATATCATCTTTATTGAGCAGCTTTGGCGTCTCGTCTGCAAAGAAGAGGCTCTTGACACGTCGATACTCTTCTACCGTTCCGTGATAGTCCAGATGATCACTTGTCACATTGGTATGTACTTTGAGTGCAAAGGTGATCCCTTCGATCCGTTTTTGATGGATCGCATGAGAGCTGACCTCCATAATAAAGTAGTTGCACCCAAGGTCAAGTACCTGTTTCATGTTATGGAGGGTTTCGAGGATAGAAGGGGTCGTCATACTCTTCTCTTCGATACGTCTATCCCCGGCAAAAAGCCCGCGCGTACCCTGAAGCGCAGGTTGTTCACCAAGGTCCAGCAGAAATGAGTAGATGGCAGCGGTAGTTGTTGTCTTTCCGTTGGTACCGGTGACACCGACTACACTCAGTTTTTCCAGTTCCCATAGCTTGATCAACTCTTCAACACTGATAGACTCCGGTTTGGGCTCCAGCGCCTCATAGTAGGGACTGTTTTGGGATGTACATAAAAAAAGTGTACTGGCGTCCAACGCTTTGGTGTCATCGCTTAAAAAGGTATACCCCTTCAAATCACATGCTATTTTCACTATTTTTGACCTGCTATCAATGTATAAAGTGTCAGAATCTCCTGATCATTTCCAAAGAGACTGCTTGATGCATCCAGATAAGAGAGTGCCATCTCATCAAACCCTTCAGCCGTCAATTTTTTTACAAAGTCTATAAACTCATCTTTATTGGAGATGATCACTTTGGTGGAGAACATAATATCTTCAAATGTTTTTTTAAATGAACCTCTCTGCTCTACCAGTTCCAGGAAATCACTATAGCGTATCCCGTCACTATACTCTATCTGTTCCTGCAGAGGATCAACGAGTAACTCTTTCAATACATCTTTGGAGTCATCCAGTGAACGTATCAGGCTGTCTATGATCTCAACAGCATTCTCTTTCTCATCTTTGATCGCCTGGTAATAATCAAACAGTGCCTGTGCCTCCTCGCTGCTCTCTATACCGAGATCACTGAGGTAAACACCGACTTTGGCCTCATCAAGTGTCGGATAGTCTTTCAATAAAAGACCATAATCCCTTAGTGCACTGCTGAATTCCCCGCTCAGGAATTCCCCCTCAGCACGCTGCAATAATAGATTTTTGTTCACTTTAGCCATTTTATGTCAATTGCTCCAATTTATCTTCATAGCCGATAGGTACATTAATAACAGTCATCTCCGGATGGATCAATGTTTTCATCTGCTTTTCAACACCGAATTTCAGTGTTGTGCCGCTGCTTGCGCATCCGACACATGCACCCTGAAGTTGTACATATACCTTTCCGTCTTTAATCGCGATCAATTTGATATCTCCGCCATCCATCTGAATTGAAGGTCTGACTTTCTCAATCACATTCATTACTGCCGGTTCTAACTCTTCATCCGTAAAAGGGATCAATTTCTTTCCTTTACTCTAATATAATCTTGCACATATTATAACAAAATGATTAACCATTGTGTTTACCTTGAGTGTTATACACTAAAAGTTTGAATAAGTCAATAAGTTTGTTATAGTTTTTATAATTTTTGGGAAAATATAAGAATGGTAACACTCAAGGCTAAGCCTTGAAATGTTATAGCGCAGTGAAACGATTATACGAGTTCGATAATCGCCATAGGTGCTGCATCACCTCTTCTTGTACGAGTTTTGATGATACGAGTGTAACCACCGTTTCTCTCTTTGTACTCTGGAGCAATCTCCGTTACAATTTTATTAGTTGCTTCTTTATCTTGAAGCATTGCAAAAACTGCTCTGTGTGCGTTGAAATCACCAGCAGAAGCTTTTGTGATCAACTTTTCATAGTATCTTCTAAGCTCTTTTGCTTTTGGAAGTGTCGTTTCGATACGACCTTCTTTTGTCAAAGCAATAGAAAGATTCTTAAGAAGTGCCGCTCTGTGTGCAGATGTTCTGCTTAGTCTACGGTAACCATGCTTATGTCTCATGGGAATCCTTTACTGTTTTAATTGTTCTAGTTTTTTAACAAGATGTGCTCTTGTAACATCTGAAAGATCATAATCTTCACCAAATCCATGTTCTACCAGACACTCATTGATCTCATCAAGAGATTTTTTACCAAGGTTTTTGATGTTTTTGATCTCGTTTTCACTCATCAATACAAGTTCACCAAGGTATTTGATACCTGCTCTGTCAAGCGAGTTGAATGATCTTGCACTTAGACCCAATGAATCAACTGTCTGAAGGAAAGGCTTCAATTCACTCTCATCACTGCTCTTTTTGATAGGAGCTGTTGAGATATCCACATCAAGTACACCATTAAAGATTGATAGTTGCTTGTTCATCACTTCAAGGGCATTGGTAAATGCTTCAACCGGACCGATCTGTGCATCTGTCACAATATCAAATGTGATTTTCTCAAAACTCGGGTTATCCTCTACAAGTACAGGCTCGATCGAATAGTTCGCTTTTCTCACCGGTGTAAAGAATGCATCCAACGCGATTGCATCGTCTGCTACTTCGTCTCTAAGATCTTCACTCGGTACATATCCTATACCTTTTGAGATTACAACTGTAAAGTTAAGCTCAGCATCCTCATTAAGTGTTGCAAGTGGGAGGTCGCCGTTTACAACCTCTACCAGGTCATTGTTCAGATCTTGTGCAGTCACTTCTTTGTGTCCTGCAAAAGAGTAGTTCACTTCTACCCTGTCACTCTCATCTTTGATCTTGAAACGGATATTTTTAAGATTGATAATAAAGACCGCTACATCTTCGTGCATACCTCTAATATTGTCAAACTCGTGCGCAGCACCTTCGATCTTTACAGAAATAGGTGCATATCCGATAGATGAACCAAGGATCAGTCTTCTAAGAGGGTGCGCAAGTGTTACTGCGTATCCGCTCTCAAAAGGGTAAGCAGTGATCTCTGCTCTGTTCTCACTGATCTCATTGACCTCTACCTCTGTTGGCATAAATGGTGCAACTTTAATTTTTCTCATTAGCTAGCCTTTACTCAGATTATTTAGAATATAGCTCGACGATTAAACGCTCTTCAACTGGAATTGAGATCTCTTCTCTTTCTGGTACTCTTGTAAAGATACCGAAAAGTTTCTCTTTATCTACGTCTACCCACTCAACCATACCAGTTTGGTTAGTTAGTTCGATAGCTCTAAGGATTTGAACATTGTTCTTGCTTTTTTCTCTAATCTCGATCTTTTGGCCAGCTTTTACTCTGAATGATGGGATATCAACTCTTTTCCCGTCAACAAGTACATGACCATGGTTTACAAATTGTCTAGCTGATGCTCTAGTTGTAGCAAAACCCATTCTGTAAACTACGTTGTCAAGTCTCTGCTCAAGAAGTTGAACAAGAACGTTACCTGTGTTCCCTTCTTTTCTGTTTGCCTCTTTGTAAAGCGCTCTAAACTGCTTTTCGCTTGTTCCATACATGAACTTCGCTTTTTGCTTCTCTTGAAGTTGAAGACCGTATTCACTGATCTTTGTTCTTCTCTGTCCATGTTGTCCCGGTGCATATGGTCTTTTTTCAAGTGCAGACTTACCAGCAAGTCTTCTTTCACCTTTCAAACCAAGATCAACACCAAGTCTTCTCTCTAATCTTTCTACCGGACCTCTATATCTAGCCATCTCTATACCTCTTATACTCTACGTTTCTTAGGTGGTCTACACCCGTTGTGTGGTAGTGGTGTAATATCTTTCAATGAAGTTACACGAATACCTTCTGTTGCACCGATCGCTTTAACTGCTGTATCTCTACCAGAACCAGGACCCTGAACTTTGATTCCTACTTCTTTGATACCGTTTTCCATCGCTTTGCTCATTGCATCCGCAACTGCTTCAGTCGCAGCAAATGGAGTAGACTTTTTAGAACCTTTAAACCCTAGTGCTCCTGCAGAACTCCAAGAGATTACGTTACCCATCTCATCAGTTACTGTGATTACTGTATTGTTAAATGTAGCCGCTACGTATACTACACCTTTAGCAATATTCTTTTTTGCTTTTTTCTTAGCCATACTTCGCTACTCCTTACGCTGCACCGACAGTTTTACGCTTACCTTTTCTAGTACGCGCATTTGTCTTTGTTTTTTGACCACGAACAGGTAGTCCTCTTCTGTGTCTAAGACCTCTGTAGTTTCCAAGGTCCATCAATGCTTTGATATCCAGAGTTACTTTCTTTCTAAGATCCCCTTCTACCATCAAGTTTTCTTGAATGTAGTTACGGATTACTGCAGCTTGTGCATCTGTCAGTTCATGAACTCTAGTGTTATAGTCGATCTCTGTAGCATCAAGGATTTTTCTTGAAGTTGTAAGACCGATACCGTAAATGTAAGTAAGTGCATACTCCATTCTTTTCTTTTGTGGTAAATCAACACCTGCAATACGTGCCATGTTTATCCTTGTCTCTGTTTATGTTTTGGATTTTTACAAATCACGCGTACAATACCCTTGCGCTTAATAACTTTACAGTCATCGCACATTTTCTTAACCGATGGTCTAACCTTCATTGGTTACTCCTGTTTTTATATAAGTACGACGCTTTATCTTGAGCACTTCACTCTGAAGCCCTCTTGCGTTGTCGTTTTTGCACCTGGATGCTTGTCTGCACCCTTTATATTGCGTGGATTATTGAAGTTCATAATCCAATTCTTGAGTAAGCGGTGCGAATTAATCAAAAATTCTTCACGCAGTTACCTATCTGCCTAATGGTTATAGGGAGGAGGATTATACCCAAATTGATATTAATTTTTTCTTATACATTGAACGGGTATCATAAATGCACCCTGTTATCTCTTATCAAAGTCACCAATTACCCTGTTTTTCCCTTCCAGCTTGGCACGATAGAGGTTTCTATCTGCTCTTGCGATCACAAGATCTATCTTTTCCGGGTGTAGATAATTTGTCACACCGAAACTGCATGTCACTACTTCCGGTATCCCAAAATCTGTGGCTTCTATCTCTCTGCGCAGCTTTTCTGCGAGCTTCTCTGCATTCTCTTCAGTTGTCTCCGGCAGCAGGATCAAAAACTCTTCTCCACCCCATCTTCCCACTATGTCCATTTTTCTGGTATTTTTCTCCAAAACGGCTGCAAGTTTTTTCAGTACATTATCCCCCGTTTCATGTCCATAACTGTCATTGATCCGTTTAAAATTATCTATATCCAGATAGAAGAGTGCATAGCCTCTTCCTGTACGGTTTGCCCGTTCTGTTTCATAGTAAATTACCTCTGTTAATCTGTTTCGATTGTAGAGACCGGTGAGTATGTCATGGTTTGCCATCTCATTGATTCTTCTCATCTTTTGTAAAAGCAGATAGAGAAGCGTTACGATACTCAATACGCCGAGTGAACTGATGATCCATATAATATATGCCTCCTCACGTAATGTACAGATCACTTTGGACTCCAGGTAGTTGATAATATATGCCGCCCCCTCCTCTCCGGCAATGTTTGAGACGGGAAGAAATACAATGATATATCCGTTTTTACAGAGTGCAAAACTTTTATTCTGTAACATTCTTTTCGAAGCTTCATCCCTGATCGCAAGATTGATTTCATAAAATTTTGATCTTTTATCCCTCATCGATTTTTCATGAAGATACCTGTCACTGATCTCACTCACGGTATAGTTACTCTGCTCTTTTTTCCATACTTTACGCTCTACAATGTCACGATTGATCACAAAGTCCACCTCCGTCTGAAGCGTATGCTCAATATCACTTCTCAATGCATCAAAGGAAAGTGAGGTTTCCACGGTACCCAGATAGTTCTTTTCTTCATCAAACAGGGGATAGACATAGCGAAAACCGTTATAGATACGCCCCTCTTCAAACCCTTCGACATAGACCTTATCTCTATTGGCCAGCATAATGGAGTAACGTATCCCCTCAAGACTGTCTCCGTATTTCTCGACTTTATGAAAACGGAGAAAACTGTGCAGATCAGGCAGATGAAAGTGCAGTTGTTTCAGATTGATCGACTGAAGACTCTCATAGGCAGGCAGCAGTTTTGCATAAAGTTTTTCTCTCACTTTTTCTTGGATAGAGGGATCTTTGCTGCTTGCATACTTGAAGAGCGCAATGACTTCAGGTGTATTAATGATCTGATCATAGAGCAGTTTACTGACTTTGGCATACGTTTGGCGTGTACTGATAAAAACATCATGAAGTACATTGATCTTTCTTTCATAGATCAAAGCGCTTTTCTCATGATACATCTTCCAGATCACAGAAGTTGCGATTGCCTCAAAACAGATAAATGCGATAAATGATACCAATAGGGTTTTAAACTTGGGGGTTTGATGATACATATAACTATTATATAATGAAGAGGATTAAAACTGGAGAAGGTATCGCAAGATTGACTTCCGGTTACACGCCGGAAGTCAGAGACAATTTATTTGTATCTGAATGTGATACGGCCTTTGTCAAGGCTGTATGGAGTAAGCTCCACTTTTACTTTATCACCAGGAAGAATTTTGATATAGTGCATTCTCATTTTTCCTGCAATGTGACAAAGGATAACATGACCATTGTCAAGTTCTACCTTGAAAGTTGCATTTGGCAGCGCCTCAACTACTTTACCGTCAATCTCAATTACGTCATCTTTAGCCATTGTATTCCTTTACAATCTATTCAACTATACTATTGAAACTTACGCCTCTGTAAGTATCACCGCTTTACCATCAACAACTGCAACTTGGTGCTCGTAGTGACTGGTATGTAGCCCGTCTTCGCTCACAACTGCCCAATCATCATCCAAAACGACAGGTGTACCGGACTTATGACATACCATCGGTTCGATACAGAACACCATACCGTTTTTGATCTTTGGTCCCTGGTTAGGCTTACCTTCCAGATAGTTAGGGATATTAGGTTCAGAATGCGCCTGAGTCCCGATACCATGACCACAGTAGTCTCGGAGAGGAACATATCCGCGCTCGAGGATAAAATCTTCAAGAATTTTTGACAACTCTTTAAAGCGCATTCCCTCTTTGATACAGCCAATTGCATGATAAAGTGCATCTTTTGAACAAGCGATAAGCGCTTCGTCTTCAGCACTGATCTTGCCGACCGGCATAGTGATTGCAGCATCACCGTAATAACCGTCAAGCTTTGTACCGATATCCAATCCCAGGATATCACCCTCTTTGATGACAGTATCATCAGGTATACCGTGGATACATACTTCATTCACAGAAGTACATACAGAACCGGTAAATCCGTACAAGCCTTTAAATGAAGGCACTGCTCCATGGTCACGGATAAACTTTTCACCCATCAAATCAATCTGCTTGAGTGTCATGCCGGGTGTGATATTTTCTTGGAGATATTGAAGTGTTTTTCCAACGATCTCGCCAGCTTTTCTAAGCTTGGCGATCTCGTCTGATTTTCTTAGTGTAATAGCCATTATAAACCTACATTACCCAATGTATCATATTGGTTCATTGTTCTTTGTGCTTCGATCTTTCTCATCGTGTCAAGTGCAACCTGTACGATGATCAGTACAGCAACCCCACCAAAGTAGAAGCTGGCACCAAGACCTGATACGATAGCAAATGGTACCGTTGAAATGATCGCAAGATAGACAGCTCCCGATCCGGTCAATCTGCTTGCTACCTCATTCAAGAACTCTTTCGTGTGTTCACCCGGTCTTACACCAGGGATAAATCCACCCTGTCTTTTGAGGTTATCAGCGATATCTTTCGCACTGAATGCAATCGATGCATAGAAAAATGCAAAGAACATCACAAGAATAAATGTTGCGATGTTAAAGATAATACCACCCGGTGCCAATGCATCAGCAACCGTGGTTGCGATCTCTGAAGTGCTTGACTGCAACATGGTAAGAGGGAACATTAACACGGCAGAAGCAAAGATCGGAGGAATAACCCCTGAAAGATTCACTTTAACCGGAATGTAGTTCATCACTCTTTTTGACTGGTTTTGCATAATGGTTTTTCTAGAGTAAGAGATCGGTACTCTTCTCTCTCCAAGTTCTACATAGATGATCGCAAGCACAGTGATCACCATAATTGCAAGAATTGCAAGTACCATAAGGAAGTTCATCTCACCTGCATTTACTGCTCTTACTGTGTTGGAAATACCTGACGGCAATCCTGAAACAATACCTGCAAAGATGATCAATGAAATACCGTTACCGATACCTTTTTGCGTGATCTGTTCACCAAACCACATCAAAAGCATAGTCCCTGCCAACATTGAGAATGTAGTAATCACCGTAAACATAATAGGATCGATCATTACAGCACTTTGTCCTGCACGACCTGTCATACTCTGAAGTCCCATAGATACACCGATTGCTTGAACTACTGTAATAAAGATAGTGAAATAACGAATGATCTGCATATATTTTTGCATACCGTCACGCTCTTTTTTCATCTGTCCAAGTGCCGGGAAAGTAGCTGCGAGAAGTTCCATTACAATTGAAGCTGTAATGTAGGGCATGATACCCAAGGAGATTATACTTAAACGTTCAACCGCACCACCGGAGAACATACTTAACATTCCGAAGCCGGTGTTGGCGTTGGCATCAAAGAACTCTTTGATTACGCCAAGGTCAACTCCCGGTGTAGGAACATAGGCTAAAACTCTGTACGCAAAAAGGAATCCTAATGTAATTAGGATTTTTTGAGTTAAAGCGTTACCCATGATTATTTTCCGCTTGTAGTTACAGCGTCATCTTTGATCTTAGCTGCGAGATCTTTCGCACCTGTACCGATCAGCTTTACTCTAGTTACTGACTTTGGAAGTCTGTAAACTGTTTTGATACTTTCGATTGTGATCTCTTCAAGCTCTGCAACCTTCGTGTTCTTAGTCACGTTGATCACATGTGGTTTTACCACTCTTGAAGAGAATCCAACTTTAGGAAGTCTCTTCGCAAGTGGCATTTGACCACCCTCGAAGTTTCTCTTCTCATTGTAACCAGATCTTGCTTTTTGACCTTTGTTACCTTTACCTGCTGTTTTACCTGTACCAGAACCCTGACCACGTCCGATTCTTTTTCTGTTACGTGTAGAACCTGGTGCCGGTTGTAAATTATGTAGACCCATACTTTACCCCTTACGCTTTGATTCTAGTAAGTGCTTCTACTGTCGCTCTTACCAAGTTGTTAGGGTTGTTAGACCCGATAGATTTAGTCAAGATATCTTTATATCCTGCAAGTTCAAGTACCGGTCTAGCAGCACCACCGGCGATAACACCCGTACCTTCGCTAGCTGGCTTAAGCAAGATTTTACTTGCATTGAACTTGTGCTCGATATCGTGAGCAATTGTAGTTCCCTTGATGTTTACTTTTACAAGGTTTTTGTGTGCATCGTCAACAGCTTTTTTGATCGCATCAGGAACTTCTTTCGCTTTACCGAATCCGTATCCTACTGTACCGTTTTTGTCACCGATTACTACAAGAGCAGTAAATCTAAATCTTCTACCACCCTTAACAACCTTAACAACACGTCCGATGTTAACGATTACTTCTTCAAATTCTTTTTCTACAGTTTCTTGTTGCATCGCTTATCCTTAAAACTTAATTCCGGCTTCTCTGAGTGCATCAGCGAATGACGCAACAACACCGTGGTAGAGGTAACCATTTCTGTCAAACACAACACTGTCGATGTTTTTTGCTGCAAGTCCTTTAGCCATTTCAGCTGCCACTTGCTTCACATCTTCTCTGTTTGCTTTAAGACCCATCTTCTTGCCATCAACTGCAGCCAATGTTGCACCAGCGTTATCATCGATCGCTTGTGCATAGAAGTGTTTGTTTGACTTGAAGATTGTAAGTCTTGGAAGCTCTGCTGTTCCGTAGATCTTACCTCTTACTCTTGCTTTTCTCTGAGCACGTAGTCTATTTTTTCTTTTTTGAATACTTTTTAACATCTACCGCTCCTTACTTACCAGCTGCTTTACCGGCTTTTCTGATGATATGCTCATCAGTATACTTCACACCTTTACCTTTGTACGGTTCTGGTGGTCTGAACTCTCTGATCTCAGCTGCTGCTTGACCTACAGCTTGCTTATCAGTACCTTTTACAGTAATAATGTTCTTCTCAACAGTGATCTCAAGTCCTTCCGGAATTGGGAAGTCGATCGGGTGAGAGTGACCTAGTTGAAGGTTCAATACTTTACCTGCAACAGAAGCTCTGTAACCAACACCGTTGATCTCAAGTTGCTTAGTATATCCTTGATCAAGTCCGATAACAATGTTATTGAAAAGTGATCTGTAAGTACCCCAGTATGCTGAAGATTGTTTATCTTCACCAGATCTGTCGAATACTACATCAGCACCCTCGATATTCACGTTAACTCTTCCGTAAGTCTCAAGTCTCTTTTCGAGATTGCCTTTTTTCGCTACTAGACAAGTACCGTCAAGTGATACATCGATACCGCTTGGAACCGTTACTGGTTTTTTTCCTACTCTTGACATCTCTACTCCTTACCAAATACTACAGATTACTTCGCCGCCGATACCACGTTTGTACGCTTCATCGTTTGCAAGTACACCTTGGCTTGTTGATACAACCAAAGTTCCGTAACCGTTTTTAAATGTTTTGATCTCTTCTTTACCTTTGTGGATACGACGTCCAGGCTTAGAAATCTTTTTTACTTCGTTGATAACGCTTTTTTCATTGTCGTCATATTTCAACACAACATCGATTGTCTTTTTGTTACCGTCTTCTTTTACTGTAAAGCTCTCAAGGTAACCTTTGTCAACCAAGATCGCTACAGTAGCTTCAATCATATTTGAGTGAAGAAGGGTTGTTACATCTAGTCTTCTTTGTGCAGCATTTCTGATACGAGTCAGAGAATCTGCCATAATATCTGTCATCATCTTTCTATCTCCTTACCAGCTAGCTTTACGTAGACCAGGGATCAATCCCTCGTTACCCATTTTTCTTAAACACACACGACAGATACCGAAATCTCTGTATACTGAGTGTGGTCTACCACAGATGTTACATCTTGTATATGCCTGTGATGAGAACTTTGCTTTTCTCTTCTGTTTTGCAATCATAGATTTTTTAGCCATTAGTTTCTCCCTTTAGCGAAAGGCATACCAAGCTTTTCTAAAAGCGTGAATGCTTCTTTATCATCTTCAGTGCTAGTCACGATAGTAATGTTCATACCGTGTGTTTTAATGATGTTGTCAAAAACAACTTCCGGGAACATCAACTGTTCTTGAAGACCGAAGTTGTAGTTACCTCTACCATCAAAACCTTTTCTTGGTGTACCTCTGAAGTCTTTTACTCTTGGAAGTGCGATTGAAACCAACTTATCAAAGAAGTTGTACATGTTCTCGCCTCTTAGAGTTACTCTGATACCAGATGGTGAACCCTCTCTTGCTTTAAAACCAGCAACTGATTTTTTTGCATTTACGATTACCGCTTTTTGACCAGCGATTAGTGAGATCGTCTCTCTCATGTTTTCGATCAGTTTAGAGTCTTTACCCTCTTCACCGGCACCGACAGAGATTACGATCTTCTCAAGCTTCGGAGTCTGCATCGCATTTTGGATCCCACACTCTTCACGTAGTGCAGGTACGATGTCATTGTACTTTTGCTTCATTCTACTCATAGGATTATGCCTCTACTTTTTTTACGTTTGAGATGTGGATTGGCGTCTCTTTTGTTTCAAATCCACCCTCTTTGTTCTGCTCACTAGGTTTCACAGCTTTTTTAGCCATTTTACAACCAGCAACGATCACTGCTTCTTTCTTTGGCATAACACGAAGAACTTCTCCTGTTTTACCTTTGTCATCACCAGCGATTACCATTACCTGGTCACCTTTTTTGATTTTCAATTTAGTTGCCATTACCATACCTCCGGTGCTAGTGATACGATCTTCATAAATCCTGCATATCTTGTTTCTCTTGCTACAGGTCCGAAGATACGCGTACCGATTGGTGATTTTTTATCATCAATAATTACTGCCGCATTGTCGTCAAATCTGATAAGTGATCCGTTCTCTCTTTGGATCTCTTTGTGTGTTCTAACGATCACAGCTTTAACAACTTTACCTTTTTTCACTTTACCTGTTGGAAGTGCTTTCTTTACAGAAGCAACGATAACATCACCTACTGATGCATATCTTCTTTTAGATCCGCCAAGTACCTTGATACACATAATCTCTTTCGCACCAGAGTTATCTGCTACGTTCAATCTTGTAAAACTCTGGATCATACTACTTCCCTTCTCTTAACAATTTCAAGAAGTCTGAATGACTTTGTTTTAGAAAGCGGTCTACACTCAATTGCTGTAATTGTGTCACCAACATTGACATCATTGTTTTCATCATGTACAAGATATTTTTTAAATCTTTTTACTGTCTTGTGATATCTTGGGTGGAGAACTTTTCTCTCTACAAGTAGAGTGGCAGTCTTATCTCCAGCCTTTTTGATCACAGTACCTGTTATTTGTCTTTTTGGCATATCTGATCCTTACTTCGCTCTCGCAGCAGTCAATGCTGTCTGGATTCTTGCGATATCTTTTTTCGCTACTCTCAACTCACTTGTGTTAGTAAGTTGCATTGTTCTTTGCTTTGCTTTAAGAGTGAAAAGCTCAAGCTTTTTCTCTTTGATCATCTCTAAAAGCTCTGCTTCGCTTTTATCTTTCAAATCAGTATAGTTCATTTGTATCCTTTAAAGCGACAATTTTACACTTGAACGGCAATTTATGGATTGCAAGTGTCAATGCTTCTCTTGCAAGTGTTTCTTCAACACCAGCCATTTCAAAGATAATTCTACCTGGCTTAATGTTCATTACCCACTCTTCAACTGGACCTTTACCTTTACCCATTCTCACTTCTAGTGGTCTTTTTGTCAAAGGCTTGTCAGGGAAAACTCTAATCCAAGTTTTACCAGTTCTCTTGATATGTCTAGTCATCGTAATACGAGCAGCTTCGATATGTCTAGAGTTGATTCTACCAGCTTCTACTGCTTTGATAGCGATGTCACCGAACTCGATCTTGTTACCTTTGAAAGACTTACCGCGGTTTCTACCTTTTTGCTGCTTTCTCCATTTGGTTCTTTTAGGCATCAACATGATTATTCACCTCTTTTTCTAGATGGTCTTCTACCACCTTTTTTCTCTTCTGCTGGCTCAGCTTGGATACCTTTTTGAAGTACTTCACCTTTGAAGATCCAAACTTTGATACCGATGATTCCGTATGTAGTGTGTGCTTCAGCAAAACCGTAATCGATTTTCGCTCTCAATGTATGTAGAGGCACTCTACCCTCTAGGTACCACTCAGTTCTTGCCATTTCAGCACCACCAAGTCTACCAGATACAGAGATTTTGATCCCTTTTGCACCTGACTTAAGTGCACCTTGGATTACTTTTTTCATTGCACGTCTAAATGCAACACGTCTTTCAAGTTGAGTCGCTACGTTTTCAGCAGCAAGTTGTGCTGAAGCTTGTGGACGCTTCTCTTCTTTGATGTTGATCGCAACATCTTTTTTAAGCATGTTTGTCAATGTCGCTTTTAGCTTCTCGATATCTGCACCTTTTTTACCGATGATGATACCTGGACGTGCAGTAATGATGTTAATTCTAAGCTTTTTCGCTGTTCTTTCGATAATGATGTTAGAAACACCCGCATAGAAAAGCTCTTTCTTTAGGAATTTTCTGATCTTATGATCTTCAGCGATGAAGTCAGTTGCTCTTCCTTTTGCCGGGAACCATCTTGACTCCCAGTTTCTGTTGATTCCAAGTCTAAGACCTATAGGATTAACTTTTTGACCCATCTTATGCTTCCTTTCCGTTAGTTGCTGGACCAACTTCTACAAGAATGTGTGATGTTGGCTTGATGATTCTTGTTGCAGTACCTCTAGCTCTAGGTCTCCATCTTTTCATCACAGCTGCTTTATCTACTCTACAAGAAGTGATCACTACTTCTTCCGGCTCAAACTCACCGTTTGCAACCGCTGAAGCGATCACTTTAGAGATGATTCCTGCTGCCTTGTTTGGCATAAACTCTAGTGCTGCAAGCGCCAATTCTGCGTTCATACCTTGTACTTCTCTAGCAATAAGTCTTGCTTTTGTAGGTGAAACTCTTACGAATTTTAATAGTGCTTTACTCATCTTAACCTACCTTCTTCTGTACAGAACCTTTGTGGCCCTTGAATGTTCTAGTCGGTGCAAATTCACCTAGTTTATAACCAACATGGTTTTCAGTAACGAATACAGGTACAAACTGTCTACCGTTGTGAACGTTGATCGTGAGTCCGATGAACTCTGGGAAGATCACTGATCTTCTTGACCAAGTTTTGATAGGTTTGTTTGAACCTTCCTCTTTTGCTTTAAGCACTTTTTTCATTAGGTGACCATCGATAAATGGACCTTTTTTTGTCGATCTTGCCATCTCTTAGCCCCTTATTTCTTTCTTTTGCTGATGATAAGTTTATCACTAGCTTTTTTCTTACGAGTCTTGTAACCCTTCGTTGGCATACCCCAAGGAGATACCGGGTGACGACCAGAGTTTGTTTTACCTTCACCACCACCGTGTGGGTGATCAATTGGGTTCATTGCAGAACCTCTAGTTTGTGGTCTGATACCTCTGTGTCTGCTTCTACCAGCTTTACCAACTACTTCGTTAGCGATCTCTTCGTTACCGATCGTACCGATTGTAGCCATACACTCACCAAGAACATATCTCATCTCACCAGATGGAAGTCTTAGTGAAACGTATTTACCGTCTCTACCCATGATCTGCGCGTATGCACCTGCACTTCTTGCAAGGATACCACCTTGAGCAGGGTTAAGCTCGATGTTGTGTACCAATGTACCAACCGGGATCGCTTTAAGCTTCATCGCGTTACCAGTCTTGATATCAAGTCCAGCTTCTGCTGACATGATCTTATCACCAACGTTAAGACCTTTTGGCTGAAGAACATATCTTCTGTCACCGTCTACATACTTAACAAGACAGATTCTACAGTTTCTGTACGGATCGTACTCAACAGTTGCTACTGTACCTTCAACACCGAATTTGTTTCTTTTAAAGTCGATGATTCTGTAAAGTTTTTTCGCACCAGCTTCTTTATGTCTTGAAGTGATTCTACCGTTATGGTTTCTACCAGCGTGAGCAGGAAGTTTCTTAAGTAGACTTCTTACGCTTGCTTTTGCAGTGATGTCACCGCTGTCAAGGTTTGTCATCCATCTTCTAGCTGGAGTTATTGGTCTATATGATTTCATTGCCATCTTCTACTCCTTATACCGCTAGGCTTTCAATTTGTGCATCTTCAGGAAGCTTCACGTAGAACTTTTTAAGGTCAGCTCTTTTTCCTTCAACACCTCTAAATCTCTTCACTTTTCCGTTTACTCTCATAGAGTTAACTCTAAGTGGGTTGATCCCGAAGAACTCTCTAAATACTTCTTTAAGACCGTTTTTAGTCATTCTAGGACTTGTTTGTACTACGATGACACCGTCTTCTTGAAGACCCAAAGTCTTCTCTGTATACATGATTGCTTTAATATCTGTAATATCTGCCATCTTAAGCCTCTTTTGTCAATTTATCAAATACAGCTTTTTCGATTACCATAGAGTGGTATGCTGCAGCAAGGTAAGCGTTAAGCTCGTTTGCTTCGATCAGGTAAGCATTTTGAAGATTTCTGAATGCCAAGAAAGTCTTGTCATCGATCATCTCTTTTACTACCAATACATCTCTTTGTCCAAGACCGTCTACAAATGCTACTGCATCTTTAGTCTTACCGGATTCGATGTTTACTGAGTCAACTACAAAAAGTTTTTCATTTGCAGCCATTTCAGCGATCGCATGCATCAAAGCAAGTTTCTTCTGCTTTTTGTTCACTTTTTGGTCGTAGTTTCTGTCAGTACTTGGACCAAATACAACACCACCACCTCTGAAGTGAGGAGCTCTGATTGAACCTTGTCTTGCTCTACCGCCACCTTTTTGTGCAAATGGCTTTTTCCCACCACCGCTTACAGCAGATCTGTTCTTAGTTTGTGCAGTGTTTGCTCTAAGACCAGAAGCATATGCTTTACAGTAAAGGTAAAGGTTGTGCGGGTGCACTTCCAAAAACGCCTGTGGTAAATCACTTGTTTTAATTACTGTTGTACTCATTATTTCACTATCCTTACCAATCCGCGAGAACCGTTAGCTCCTGGAATTGAACCTTTCAATACTAAAACGCCGTTCTCTGCATCAAATGAGATCACGTCATTTTTTACTGTTGTTTTTGTGTTTCCGTACTGACCTGGCATCTTTTGTCCCGGTTGTACACGACCTGGCCATTCACACATACCGATTGAACCGACTCTTCTACCGAATCTGTGTCCGTGTGACGCTGGTCCACCAGCAAACCCGTGACGTTTCATACCACCCTGGAAACCACGACCTTTTGTCGTAAGTGATGTTTTAACAACTGCCGCTTCAGCAAGTGCTGCTGCGTTAAGATCACCTGCCTCTGTACCTTCAGCTACAGAGATCGTCATGAATTTGTTAAACTCTTTGCTCACACCGTACTTAGCCTGCTGACCTTCGATGCTTTTGTTAAGCTTTTTGCTAGAGTTATACGCTACAAGTGCTTTTCCGTCTTCTCTTACTTCACATACTTTTGTATCAACAACCTTAAGAAGTGTTACAGGAACACTTGGTACATCAACAGTTCTGCTCATACCAATTTTTTCAACGATAAATTCCATGTTCTACTCCTCTTACTTGTCCATTGATCTGATTTCAACTTCGATTTCAGGTGCAAGATCCAATTTCATTAGTGAATCTACAGTCTCTGAAGTCGCTGAAACGATATCAATCATTCTTCCGTGAATTCTGATCTCAAATTGCTCACGTGAATCTTTGTTTACGTGTGGTGATTTAAGAACAGTGTAACGCTTAAGTTTAGTTGGCATTGGGATCGGCCCTCTAATCTCAGCACCTGTACGTTTAACTGCATCTACGATAGCAGCAACAGATCTATCCAGTACTCTGTGATCATAAGCTTTCAGCTTCAATCTGATTTTTTCCATTTTTTTACCTTATAAAGAACTCGTTAGCCAAGCGATTGCCGGGTGCCTAAACACAGGACAGTTTTGCCCCCTAACATATATTAGGAACGCGAATTATACCCAAATTTTCTAAGAGCCTCAATACTTTTCAGCCAAAAATCGGTACAATTTGGAAATCTATTTCCTTTTTAGAAGGAAACATAGGAGCTCTATCCCATGGAACTGATAGAATATTTTCATGCACAACACTACACCAGCGAAAAATATACGCCAAGAAAACTGCAACTTCCCGACCATGAGGATATCAACCTTTTTGGTGTACGCGGTGCAGGCAAGACATCCTTGGTTTTAGCTCAGATAGAGGAGATCGATGAAGAGGAGCGGCTTTATATTGATCTGCAGGATCCCAATCTCATCTTTAACACATTCGATGCAGTGAGCCTGCAACGCTATATAGATGATAACGGCATCACCCTGCTTATACTGGATGGGTACGAGCAAGGGTACTTTGAACACTTCCTCAACGTTGACCGGCTTATCGTGATCTCTCGTACGCCTCTGAATGACCCGGCACTTACCCCTGTGGAGCTTTTCCCTCTGGACTATGAAGAGTTTCTGGCTTTTGAAAGCTCCGTCTCCGCGACCAATGCCTTCAACCACTTTCTCAAGTCAGGTACACTCCCTGCCCTGGCCAAATCCTACCGCTCCACACTTCTGCCGATGAAGAGTTTCTGGCAGAGCCACTTTAACGCCAATGAACAAAAACTCCTACTGATTCTCGCTCAACACCATACGAAACATCTCACTACACACCAGATCTACACCTTTGCCAAAGAGCGCTTCAAGGTCTCCAAAGACTGGCTCTATAAGACCATAAAAGCCTTCATGGAAGAGAAGATCATACTCTTTATCGATGACCGCTACCAAAAAGGCGGTAAGAAGATGATCCTTTTTGACTTTGCCTTTGCCAAGTATCTTACCACCGGTCAGCCCTTTATCACACAGTTTGATACGATGATCGCGCTTGCCCTTCTCAAACACGGTATCACCTTCGATACCCTGGGGATACATGGCTATATCACACATGAGGGTGAACTCATCATCCCCGCCCCTTTTGAAAGCGAAGAGAGCCTCTGGGCAAAATCCCAAACCAAGTTCTCACTCTATAAACAATACAAGGTCAAGAAGATCACCATCGTCACCGTAGCCAACAGTTACGAATACGACATCGAAAAGCTTCACTTCGAAGCCCTGCCATTCTACGAGTGGACGGTGTTATTTGATGAGGAGGAAGATGAATAGATAGGTGATAGGTGATAGGTGATAGGTGATAGGTGATAGGTGATAGGTGATAGGTGATAGGTGATAGGTGATAGGTGAATTTTGCACAGGTTGCTTTACTGCAACCTTAAAACAAAGGCTTTTCAAAGAAAAGCTTACCTAACCTGCTCCCTACTCCCTGCTATCTATAATAAAATCATTCCCTTGACCCATAAGCATTTCTCTGCTATAATTCGCGTGCCTCTTTTCAGACCTGTGCAACGGTACTGGGAGATAGCGGGTCAGGATGGGAACATAGCAGCCCACCTTCCTTTGCTGTGTGCCGCAGGTATCTGGGGGGAGGTCTTATACAATTATAGAATCAACAATTGATAATTATTGTTTTTTACTTAAGACGAATAATGCGACTAGTCGTATGAGCCCACTGCTGAAGTGAACTCAGCGTTAGCGTAGCTTTGTTGGACTTTGTTCAAAAAGCGTCCTATCAATAGACAGGTGGCCGAGCGGTTGAAGGCGCACGCCTGGAACGCGTGTATAGTTAACGCTATCGAGGGTTCGAATCCCTTCCTGTCTGCCATGCATTCACTATAAATCCTCCATATCCAATACACTTTATATACTAGATAGACTTATAGGGCTTGAGATATTCTCATTCTCAACCTTGGGAAGATTGAACCTCAACATTGTCAGTATTTCCACGAAACATATTCCCTACACTTGAATACGCTTATCCATTCCGCAAGCTGGAGCTTGGGAACGAGTTCATAGATAGTAGAGAAATGAAGTCACGATTTAAAACCCACATTTAAATTCATAGTGCAATTTCGCCTCTAAAAATTCTATCTAAAACCTCCTATGAAACTTTCAAATTTTCATGAAATACCTCATAAGGAGTTCTCCAACCTAGAGATTTTCTAGGTCTATGATTGAGTCTATTTTCAATTCTTCTGATCTCTTTTTGGGTCAGATGTTCAAAGCTGCTACCTTTAGGGATATATTGCCTGATCAATCCATTGATATTTTCATTCAATCCTCTCTCCCAAGAACTGTAAGGATGACAGAAGTAGTAGTCACACTTTAGTTTTTTAGAGATGGTTCTATGCCCGGCAAACTCCAATCCATTATCCGTAGTGATCGTATGCACCTTTTTCTTGAAAGGAGCAAGTAATCGAACCATCTCATTAGCCACAACATGTGACCTTTTGTTTACGGGCAAAGAGAGTTTTAGATACATTGATTTTCTATCTACAATAGTGACAATAGCTCCTTGTCTTCCTTTACCTATAATGGTATCTGCTTCAAAGTCTCCTACCCTTACTTTATCATCAACAAGGGAGGGTCTCTCTTCTATGGAAACCCTCTCTTTGATACGGTTCTTCCGTGATTGTCCATACTTCTTCCGTCTTCTGCCTTGTTGTCTCAGGTGGGTATGCAGTGTACCATTACCTAGCTTATCTACATGAATATATGTGTAGATAGTTACATAGCTGACAGAGATACTATGCTTCATCTCCAATGTGGCTGCAATCTGCTCTGGGGAGAACTCTTTTTTGAGGTATTTTTTGATCAGTTCTTTTGTCTCTTTTGTTAGCTTTAGATTCGCTTTTTTTGACTTCTCTATCTGTACTTCTGTTGCTCTGTTATGTGAAGCTATCACCCAGTACTCTTTCCCTATTTTCCCTCTACCTCTTTTTAACTCTCTTGATATGGTTGAGGGATGTACTCCAACAATTTTAGCAATCTCTTTTTGTGTCTTTGTATTTCTATAAGCATTAATCAGGTATCTTTCCTTCAGGGTTAGATGTTTATACGACATTTTACTTCCTTTATCTTTGGTCGGATTTGGAAGTTTGATTTTAGCATCTAACCTCTTCAAATCTCAAAATTACAAAAAATTGCACTTTGGATTTAAATTCGGGAAAGAAGCATAAAGATTAATTGAGAACGTTTGGCGATGCCAAACCTACGGCTCCCGGAGTTAGACCGTGCAAGCAGAGGATTGTTTGAGTGAAATAGAAGATGCGTGTAGGTCGGGGTGCCCTCACCCCGACATCAATGATAATTTCTTCCTTAGAGGTGTGAGGAAATAAATAGAGAAGGAAAAGCGACCTTTAGATCACCGTCAACCCCTGCTCTACCCAGATATCGGCAGCCCCTGTCCCGCCGAGATCATAGGTATCATAGGTCACACCGTCCACTGTCACTGAAGCGACAAACACCTCTTCTCCATAAAGATGGACGGTATCCCCGCTGTTACCGGTCACAAAGAGAGTATCGCTTTCATTACTCAGATCAAGGATATCCTGATAGCTCACAACAAGTTTATTGTCTCCGCTACCCGTAATGTCTATATGCTCTATGTCACCTATGGTGAAGTTATTGTCCGCCAGGTCAAGCTCTACGCCCCCACCCTCAAGGTAAAGTGTATCATATCCTGCCCCGCCATCAACCGTATCCAGAAGATCATAAAAGATGATATCATCTCCCGTACCTCCGTAGATAAAATCGGCACCACTGCCCCCTATAAGCAGGTCTCTGCCGGCACCACCATATAGGTCATCATCACCTTCCCCACCATCAAGCAGGTCATCTCCATCCAATCCTGTAAGCAGATCCTCTCCTCCGAATCCATAGAGACGGTCAGGGTCATTGGTCCCCAATAAGGTATCACCCAACGGACCTCCTTCCTGGATAGCTCCATCATACTCGCTTTCGAAATCTTCTCTGCTGATCGAACCATCATCAGACGGTTCAGGTTCAGAGGGATCAGGCACAGTAGCATCAGAACCACTGCCACCGCCCCCACCTCCGGCCAATCCGGCAACTGCACCTACACCCAGAATGGCACCGACTAAAGTAAGTGTACTGATCCCGCCTTCCTCAGCAAGTGGACTGGAAAATCCCTCTCCTCCCAATGCCTGACCGGATGACCTTCCGTTCTCTAAACCACTCAGCGCATCGGAGAGTTCCGCACTTTCAGGAATATATAGATAGTAGAGCCCGTTTTCCGCCTGTCCTACGACGGATACCTCACTTTGATCATAATACCCTTCTATAATGAGATCCGGATCATCAATACCGTTTCCTTCAAAAGCAATATGAAGATCTTTGCCAACCCGTTTGACGATGATATTCTCCGGAGCATAACCGCTTCCTTTTTCACTTAACAGATATTTCACATTGGAATGTGCCTTGATATGCACTGCATTACCGGCCAAAGAAGGATGTGCCGCATGCGTTTTTACATGATGCACTTCAATGGTTTTCTCTGAGTTGTTGATATGTATAATCACTTCTCTTCCCATGGTCTCTTCCTTTTATTTAACTTCAATTTGATGCGTACCAAGTTGTGGATACGTATCTGCATTTTGTTTTTTCAAATCCACACTGCTTTTTTTCTCTTTAGCCGGCAGAGCAGGTTGGAAACATGCTTTTCTATTCAAACGTGAAATCGTATGGTGCTGCCTGTGTGACCTGTCACTGAATATAGAAGAAACCTCCTCTTTGCTCAAAGGTACCAGCGCCAATCTGTTGGACGCATGCTTTGCCACACGGTAAAAAGAGATGATAGATGCTTTCAAGCCCATCTTTTTACCCTGGCTTTTCTTTTCCCTGTAGCGAGTTGCAGGATTTGTATAGGCTGTAACGACATGATGGTTACCCGGACATACGATAGCCTGTGTATATGCTCCAGGTAACAATGAGGCTTGATATTCTCCGTCAATATAGACATTAATTGCTCTGCCCTTTAATTCAGAAGGTCTATAGATCACGATACTGGAAAGTTTGTTATCCGGGATAGTGACATTTTTTTGGATAAATTCATCCCACTCTTCTACAATATCTGCTCTGGACTGATGTGCCTTCAGACTCTCTTGCGCGTTGCCTTCCACAGTAAACAGGAAAAGACAGACAAGAAAAAAAGAAAATAACTGCTGCTTTCCAAATGGCTTCATATAAAATTTCCAACCCATAATACCCCTTCCTTTATCTCTTTTAATTCTCATTACATTTCTCTGACATAGTCTACTATAAATATGTTCTTCTTAGATAACACGCTATACGCTTCTTGCTTATTTTCACGGATGGTTGAGAGATTTATACTCATAATAGCTCATGAGTTATCCCTGGAAATTTAGAAAAGCTAAAAGTCAAAATATCGGAAACGCCTGCAGAAGAGCTGTTAGGTTGCTCTTTTGTAAACATACCCAAACGTCCAAAAATAGTAGATTGAGATGGATGATTTACAGCTTGTGAAGAAAATAGCATATGTGATTCATAAAAAATATGATTCTCTCTTTTATGAGTTTCAATATGCTTCATATACATCTCTTCTCTTCATTTTTTCATTCAAACATATGAATGAAAAATCCAATGACTATGGTGGCCTGCAACTTAGCTATCTACAGATGGGATCCATCAGTTTCCATCCTGCTCTCACCGGATAGTTTGGCTTTCACTGCGTTATTGGTCCGGTAGTCATCGGAAAGTTAACATAATTATTCTTAATGTGAAGACAGTAGCCGATTATTTATAGTATTTTTAAAAACTACACCTTGGATAAAAATTGGCATTAGCTCTATTTGATCAAGATAACCTGCTTAACTCTTTTGATTCTTCAGTACTACCTAATATATCCTTAGATAGAATCCTTCTATTATAGAAGTGAGAATTAATCAAACGAAAAAACGTTCATCATGAGTGGTGTAAAATTTGTACTATTTTAACGGCAAACGATACGTTTGTCACAAGAGATAGAAGCACATACGCTTTAGATCGATAGGATCAGACAGCGGTGCTATACAGATATGGAATGTTAACGATTTTCTGTAATGATTAAAGTTTTTTATCATCAAAGTGAGTAATTCTTTTACGCGCTTATTTTATGTGAGGGGAAATATGAAAAAACTGCTACTTACACTTTCCGCACTTTCAATTATAGCTACAGCTGGAGATATGGAGGATGCGCAAAATGCCATCAAGGCAAAAGATTACGACAAAGCGCTTATCATACTTGAAAAAGCGATGGAAAAGGGAAATCCAAGGGCCTCCCTGCTTCTTGGCAAACTCTATTTAAAAGGAATCGGCATTGAGAAAGGGAAGGACTTACTGCTTTCGCAACGTTCATCATCTCCCGGAGATATAGATGCACAGTCATTTTTGGGTCTATTGTATTTTGAAAGAGGAGACTACGACAAGGCCATACAGTATTTTAAGGTTTCTGCTGAACAGGGAGATGTTGTCTCACTGGTATATCTCGGGGAGATCTATCAAAACGGGATAGGCGTACAACGAGACTATAGAAAAGCCATACACTTTTATAAAAAAGCGATTGCTCAGGGCAGTAGCCATCCGGAAGCCTCTATCCGTGCACAGAATAATCTTGCTGATATGTATCGTTACGGACAAGGCACAAAGAGAGATTTTCAAAAAGCAAGAAAACTTTATGAGAAAGGCGCAAAAAAGAGAGATGCTACTTCACAATATAACCTTGGGAGTATGTATGAACTGGGAGAAGGGGTAAAAACGGATCATAAAAAAGCAGCTGAACTTTATACCATGGCTGCTGAACAGGGAGTTGTATCCGCACAGATGAATCTCGGAATGATGTATCAACACGGAAACGGGGTAGAACAGGACTATAAAAAAGCAGCAAAGTGGTATACGAATGCAGCTAAACAGGGACTCGCACAGGCGCAATCGAGTCTTGGTCTTCTATACGAGAAGGGCCTGGGGGTAAAACAGAGTTACAAAAAAGCAGTCCGCTGGTATCAAAAAGCGGCCGTACAGGGATGTCCCAGAGGCTTAAATCGTCTTGGAACGATGTACTGTACCGGTAAAGGGATAAAACGGAATTACACAAAAGCAGTGGAGAGTTATACCAGGTCAGCGGAACAGGGACTCGCACAGGCTCAAACCAATCTAGGGATCATGTATTATCTTGGAAAAGGTGTCAAGCAGGACTATAAAAAAGCTGCATATTGGTATCGTAAAGCGGCGGATCAGAAAGATGTACAGGCCCAACACAATCTCGGACTTATGTATGGAGAGGGTCAAGGTGTCACCCGTAACTATAAAAAAGCGGCGGAACTGATCCACCAGGCAGCGGAACGGGGATACACCCCGTCTCAATTCAGTGCCGGTGTTTTATATTACAACGGCAGAGGCGTCAAACAGAATAAGTTAAAAGCCTATAAGTATTGGGTGATGGCAGCAGAAGCAGGAGATCTATCTGCCCAGAAGAGTCTCGATATGCTTTGTAAAGAGAGCCCCTGGATCTGTTATAAACAGTAAAGGGAGTTGATAGCTAAACTCTGCTGCGCTCCCCTCTCTTTTACTTTTCCCCTTTAATGGGTTGCCATCCCACTTATAGAGTACCCGTAAAGATCTACGCATCACCCGACTCATTTGACCGTTCCACTTGACATCCAAACAATATAGATAAATTTATTTTATCTTTTTCATAACCTATTGTTTACATTCCATTTACCCTTACAGAAGATAATTGCGGCCATGAAAGTCATAGGAATCTTTATTTTAACACTACTATTGACATTGTCTACATTTAGCACAGCTGGATCGATGGCAGATACGACAGAAGAAACATCCAAAGTATTTACCCTTGATTATGAGGAGACATCCCCTACTCCTGCTGACCTGGAAGATGACAAACATTATCACAGATTCTTTCATCCATCAGACGCTATTCTGACAGATGAAGTCGAAAATGAAGAAGAAACATACTTTCCCAACACCACTTTTTCTCTCTTAAAACCCCCAAAAACACTTTTTTCATAATCACAACAAAAACACAATTCAAATTTAAACAAACACAAAAACTTTTATTACAAAGGGATTATTATGCAAAAAAGCAGACTGCTTCAGGGAAATGAAGTATTTCAAAAAAGTTATTTTAAAACACATGAAAAAGCGTTGCTTGATCTGGCAACAAAAGGACAACACCCCAAAGCACTCTTTATAGGATGTGCAGATTCGCGTGTGGTACCGAACCTTATTACCGATACGCCTCCCGGTGACCTGTTTGTCATCAGAAACGTCGGGAACTTCGTAGCACCCTACAAACCCGATGAGGATTATCACTCTACTGCCGCAGGCATCGAGTATGCCGTATCCGCACTGAACGTTTCAGAGATCATCATATGCGGACATACCCACTGCGGGGCCATCGCATCACTCTATAGCGATATAGAGGACAAACCGTTTATCCACACAAAAAAATGGCTCTCTTTGGGCCATAAAGCGAAAACCAACGCTCTTTTGGCGCTTGGCAAGGATGCCACCCGAAGTGACTTATGCCGTCTGAGCGAAAAACTCAATGTTGTCTTTCAGATAGAAAATCTCCTGACCTATCCCTATGTCAAAGAGAAAGTAGAGGCAGGAGAACTGCATATTCACGGATGGCTATATGATATGGAAAGAGGTACGATAGAGTACTATGACCCCGATCTTTCTACCTTCTCTCCTATAGAAGAACTGAAAGAGGAGGAGCACTAAGATGGGTCTTGGTATTACATTTAAGGAGATAAAGAGCGATCTTCCTGCCAGTATCGTCGTCTTTTTCGTCGCACTGCCTCTCTGTCTTGGCATTGCACTGGCTTCGGGTGCACCGCTTTTTGCCGGAGTTATTGCCGGGATTATCGGCGGTATCGTCGTCGGTGCGGCAAGCGGTTCCAGACTGGGAGTAAGCGGTCCGGCTGCGGGTCTTGCGGTGATCGTATTTGATGCGATCGCGACACTGGGTTCATGGGAACTTTTTCTTGCTGCAGTAGTGCTTGCAGGAGTGTTTCAGATCATCTTCGGCTACATGAAAGCCGGTTTCATCGCCTACTTCTTCCCGACCTCCGTCATCACCGGTATGCTTACGGGGATAGGCTTTTTGATCATTCTCAAACAGATACCTTTTATCTTCGGGTACCAGTCGGGCTATCTGGGTGAAGAGGCTTTCTGGCAGGTGAACGGTGAAAATTCCTTTACCGCGATCGAACGCGCATTGGGCCTCTTCTCCCTTACGGCGATTATCATCTCGGTGGTTTCACTGGCGATTCTGATCGTCTGGGACAAGTATCTGACGAAAAGAAGCAGACTCTTTGAGATCATCCAGGGACCTATCGTCGTAGTGCTCGTTGGTATCCTCTTTACCGTGATACTGGGGCAGTATGGTATTGCCATCCCCAAAGATCAGCTGGTTGCCCTACCCGAGATCACAACGCTGAGCGAACTTAAAAATGAGTTTACCACGGCAGATCTTTCAGGGATCGGAATGGTTGCCGTGATCAAGATCGCGCTGGTCATGGCGATCGTGGCAAGTATAGAAACCCTTTTGAGCGTGGAAGCGACAGACAAACTTGATCCGGAAAAAAAGGTCACTCCTACCAACAGGGAGCTCAAAGCACAGGGCCTTGGAAATATCATTTCAGGAATGATAGGAGGACTTCCTATCACGCAGGTGGTGGTACGCAGCTCTGCCAATATCACGTTCGGTGCCAAGACAAAGCTTTCAGCCATTCTTCACGGATTTTTCCTGCTGATCAGTGTCGTGACGATCATTCCTCTCTTGAACCTGATCCCTCTCGCTTCACTGGCGGCGATCCTGATCGTAGTGGGATACAAGCTGGCAAAGCCAAGTATGTTCGCATGGATGTACCATAGAGGATGGGAGCAGTTCATACCGTTCAGTGTGACGATCATAGCGATGCTGGTGAGCGATCTGTTGACAGGAGTAATGCTCGGACTTCTCATGAGCATCTTCTTTACACTGCACCACAGTTATCGTAACACCTACCATCTCAAAGACAGTATAACAGATGAGAACGGACTGGCGACACACCACATCGTATTTGCAGAAGAAGTATCATTTTTCAACAAAGCGAGCGTACTCAAAGTACTTGACTCCATCTCTGAGAACTCGAGAGTCGTTTTGGATTTTTCAAATTCCAAGTCGGTGGCACATGATGTCGTAGAGCTGATCAAAGACTATATCGTACAGGCAAAGTATAAAAATATACAGGTAGAGACGGTAAAGTTCCACTACCCCAAAGAGTAGCGTTACGGCTTTTTGCCGTAACACTGCCAATCTTCAACTTAACTATATTTTAGGCAGAGGCTTAGGTTTTGGTAATGGTTTAACCAGAGGTTTACAGCTGTTGTATCCTTTATGCCAACCATTTCTGTAGCTAGGGTATTTATTGTAAAGCATCTGGTTCTTTCTGACTCCGGGATGTCTCTTCGTCCAGCAGCCGTCATCATATCCCTTATGATAGTAGTTTACAACCGGTTTCGGCTTTGGTTTAACCAAAGGTTTACAGCTGTTGTATCCTTTGTTCCAGCCATTTCTGTAGCTATAGTATTTATTGTAAAGATGCTGATTCTTTTTGACTCCCGGATGTCTCTTCGTCCAACAGCCGTCATCATACCCCTGATGATAATAGTTTACAACCGGTTTTGGTTTTGGCGGCGGTGGCTGCACCGGTACAGGTGCACAACCTGTAAGATGTAACGATACAAACAATGCCGTACCCAAAGCGATGAAAGACCATATCCTCATTTTCTCTCCTTTTATACACTCAAAGCCCCCTCTCTTGACAGTGAGACTCATCCTATCTTCGCTGTTTCTACTGTTGTAGATACTTCTATTATATTCCGTCAACCTTTAATTGAAAATTAATTGAAGTCGTGAAGTATAAGTTATGTTATATTCCGGATAAAGAAGGTAGCTTACCACCTTCTTTACCTCTCAACAACCGATTTTTATTGGGCACATACCCTGCTCATATCGTTAGTGATATTTGTTGTACCGCTATAAATATCCCAGACAGTACTACAGAATGCTTTTGATGGATCTGCTTTTACACTGTACTGATCACTATCGTCAATCTGTAACTTTTGGTTCGCACTCCCTTGTACATTTGATATACCCGAGATATCAGCCAAGTCACTGTTATTCACGATACTCAATGTTCCTGTCACGTGCTTCAACCGGATCAGTCCATCAAGATTTGTCATGTTACTTTCTTCTATCGCAAAGCTTCCATCTACCTCCATTAGTGCAGAGAAGTCTGACATCTCTTCAGTCTGAATATTTTGACAACTTATATTACCATTGTAAATACCGGAATCATCGGCAAAATTGTTATAGAATGTTATAGAGTCTATCTCACATCGTTTTCCTAACAAATCCCTCAATTTATCTGCTTCTGTAGGCGTATAATTATATCCTTCACACAGTTTTGACATATCGTCAGGTAGATTATTTTGAGTACCGTAGATATCCCAGATCGATCTACATAAAGGGGCGCCATCTGCTGCTTTTACCGAATAATCCGTTTGATCTATATAGATCTTTTGGCCATCAAAGCCAACAATGTTAGAAATACCAGAGATATCAACCAAGCTATTATTATGGTATATCTTCACACTGCCGTCAATATTTATTAAACTAAAGAGCCCATCGATATCTGCCACATTGTTACGAGAGATATCCAAGGTGCCGCCAACAGATGTAAGACTGCTTAATCCGGATATATCATTGATAAAGTTATTATGTAGATAGAAGTACCCACCAATAGCAGTAAGGTTAATTAACCCATTAAGATTTGTCAGATTGTTATCATTCACCGACAGGCTTCCTTGTATTTCGTTGACAATACTGAATTTCATAAGGTCTTCATCTGTCAACCCATGGTAAGCACAATCTATACTGGTACTATAAACCCCTGTACTCTCTTCAAAATTATTGGCAAACTGTGAGTATGATACAGAACACTTCTTATCCATCAAAGCTCTTAGCTTTTGTACATCGGTAAGCGCTGCACCTTCTCCGCAAACCAAACTCATATCATCTGCTATATCACCGGTACTGTCATGTAAATTCCAGGTGACACTACAGAACTTCAGTTCTTGGTTTGCTTTGACTGCATACTGACCTGGAGAGATATAAAGTACCTGTCCATTACTACCTGCAATATTGCTCACACCTGAAATATCAGTCAAATTCGGATTATCCCGTAACGCAAGGTATCCACCAAGTGTTGTCAGATTGGTTAACCCGTCCAAGTTGACCAACTGGTTTCTCTCTAGATTAAAGTTGTTTCCTATATATGTAAGAGCACTCAGTCCATCTACATTTGTCAGTTGATTATCCTGCAGGTAGAAGTAATGTCCTACGCTATGTAAAGTACTCAGCCCATTGACGTCGGTCAACTGGTTTCCATTCAGTCTCAGCTGATCACCTACTGTGGTAAGCTGGCTTAACCCGTCTACATTGGTAAGCTTATTCTCATACAGATAAAGATCATCTCCAACACTCTTCAGGTTACTCAACCCGTCCAGATTGGTCAGGTTGTTTCTATCCAGGTAGAGCCCGTACCGCACGCTCTTCAGTGCTTTGAAGTTCAGAAGATCCTCATCCGTCAAGCCTCTTGCACGACAAGAGATCGAACTGTTGTAGTGCCCGGTGTCTGGGTTGAAGTAACTGTAGAATGTTGATGAATCGATATTACACAAACTCAATACTTCTCTTAGATTATCTATATCGCTTGGGGCATATGGGTCAACCGTTTCACAAACCTGTGTCATATCATCCACAATGTTACCACTAGGATCTTTCAAATCCCAGGTCGCACGACAGAGGCTTCCGTTATCATCTGCTTTCTGTGTATACTGATTTTGATTGATATAAAGTATCTGACCATCTTTCCCTTTGATATTGCCAACGCCGGAAATATCAGTCAGATTTGGGTTGTTCCGCAGTGCGAGGTATCCGCCAAGAGTCGTAAGATTAGTAAAGCCATCCAGATTGGTCAACTGGTTGCCCTCCACATTGAGATTACTTCCTACACTTGTCAGACTTGCAAGACCATTTATACTGGTCAACTGGTTTGTTTGCAGATAGAGATATCCGCCAACACTCTTCAGTGAACTCAACCCATTCACATTGATCAAGCTATTGTTATTGAGATAGAAGTGACTCCCTACAGTTATCAATGCACTCAAACCATTGACATTGGTCAACTTATTGCCATCCAGCCGCAGGTCATACCCTACAGTTGTAAGCTTACTCAATCCATCTACATTAGCAAGCTGATTTTCATATAGATAGAAATCTCCTCCAACACTCTTCAGGTTACTCAGCCCATCAAGATTGGTCAGCTTGTTTCTATCCAGGTAGAGCCCGTATCTCACGCTCTTCAGTGCTTTGAAGTTCAGCAGATCCTCATCCGTCAAGCCTCTTGCACGACAAGAGATCGAACTGTTGTAGTGCCCTGTGTCGCTGTTGAAGTAGCTGTAGAATGTCGAAGAATCAATATTACACTTTTCACCCAACACATTACGCAAACGATCTTCGTCTGTCAATTCTGTACTATTCATATCACACACCAAAGTCATATCATCTGCAATATTCCCCACAGGATCTCTAAGGTCCCATACAGTACTACAGAAGTTAGAGTCAGCAGGTGCTTTTACAGTATATTGTTCAGGATTGATATAAAGCAATTTTCCATTACTGCTTTGTATATTTTTGACACCTGAGATATCGGTCATATTTGGATTATTCCGCAGTGCGAGGTATCCGCCAAGAGTCGTAAGATTAGTAAAGCCATCCAGATTGGTCAACTGGTTGCCCTCTACATTGAGATTGTTTCCTACACTTGTCAGACTTGCAAGACCATTGATATCAGTCAACCGGTTTGTTTGCAGATAGAGATACCCTCCTACACTCTTCAGTGCAGTCAGTCCATTCACATTCGTCAGTTGATTCCCATCCAGTCTGAAAACGCCTCCAACTGTAACAAGACGGCTTAGCCCATCTGCATTAGTCAGCTGATTTTCATACAGATAGAAATCTCCTCCAACACTCTTCAGGTTACTCAGCCCATCCAGATTGGTCAGGTTGTTTCTATCCAGGTAGAGCCCGTACCGTACACTCTTCAGTGCTTTGAACTTCAACAGATCCTCATCCGTCAAGCCTCTTGCACGACAAGAGATCGAACTGTTGTAGTGTCCTGTATCGCTATTGAAGTAGCTATAGAAATATGAAGTATCGATATTACATTTTGCCTCAAGTATATCTCTTAACTGCTCTCTCGGCTCAGATACATACTCCTCCTGCCCTTCACATACCTGGCTCATATCATCAGGGATATTCCCATCAGGACTTCTCAGATCCCATGTCGCACTACACAGACTTGAGTTACCGTCTGCTTTGACACTGTATTGATCCGGGTTGATATAGAGCACTTTTCCGTACTTACCGACGATATTCTCTGCACCAGATATATCCGTCAAGTCGATATTTCCTCTCAGTGCCAGATAACCCCCAAGATCGGTCAGCTGTGTTAAGCTATTCAAATTGCTCAACTGGTTGTTTTCAAGGTTGAAGTTTCCTCCTACTCTACCCAATGCACTCAAACCGTTTATATTGGTCAACTGGTTTCTATGTAGATAGAAGTTGCTTCCTACTGTTGTAAGTGCATTCAAACCGTCCACGTTCGTCAACTGGTTATCATGCAGATAGAGATACCCTCCAACACTCTTCAGTGAACTCAACCCATTCACATTGCTTAAGAGGTTATTATTGAGATAGAAGTGATGCCCTACAGTTGTCAATGCACTCAAACCATTGACATTGGTCAACTGGTTTCCATTCAGTCTCAGCTCATGTCCTACCGTTGTAAGCCGGCTTAAACCATCTACATTAACAAGCTGATTTTCATACAGATAGAAATCTCCTCCAACACTCTTCAGGTTACTCAGCCCATCCAGATTGGTCAGGTTGTTTCTATCCAGGTAGAGCCCGTACCGTACACTCTTCAGTGCTTTGAACTTCAACAGATCCTCATCCGTCAAGCCTCTTGCACGACAAGAGATCGAACTGTTGTAGTGTCCTGTATCGCTATTGAAGTAGCTATAGAAATATGAAGTATCGATATTACATTTTGCCTCAAGTATATCTCTTAACTGCTCTCTCGGCTCAGATACATACTCCTCCTGCCCTTCACATACCTGGCTCATATCATCAGGGATATTCCCATCAGGACTTCTCAGATCCCATGTCGCACTACACAGACTTGAGTTACCGTCTGCTTTGACACTGTATTGATCCGGGTTGATATAGAGCACTTTTCCGTACTTACCGACGATATTCTCTGCACCAGATATATCCGTCAAGTCGATATTTCCTCTCAGTGCCAGATAACCCCCAAGATCGGTCAGCTGTGTTAAGCTATTCAAATTGCTCAACTGGTTGTTTTCAAGGTTGAAGTTTCCTCCTACTCTACCCAATGCACTCAAACCGTTTATATTGGTCAACTGGTTTCTATGTAGATAGAAGTTGCTTCCTACTGTTGTAAGTGCATTCAAACCGTCCACGTTCGTCAACTGGTTATCATGCAGATAGAGATACCCTCCAACACTCTTCAGTGAACTCAACCCATTCACATTGCTTAAGAGGTTATTATTGAGATAGAAGTGATGCCCTACAGTTGTCAATGCACTCAAACCATTGACATTGGTCAACTGGTTTCCATTCAGTCTCAGCTCATGTCCTACCGTTGTAAGCCGGCTTAAACCATCTACATTAACAAGCTGGTTTTCATACAGATAGAGATCACCTCCAACACTCTTCAGGTTACTCAGCCCATCCAGATTGGTCAGCTTGTTTCTATCCAGGTAGAGCCCGTACCGTACACTCTTCAGTGCTTTGAAGTTCAGAAGATCCTCATCCGTCAACCCTCTTGCACGACAAGAGATTGAACTGTTGTAGTACCCTGTGTCAGGGTTGAAGTAGTTATCAAAAGTACTTTCACTGATCCCACACTTTTGTCCAAGTATAGCTTTGAAGTACTCTGTCCGGTCAATATCGGTAATACCTTCTATACTAATGCCGTTACTTTCACCCCTGTCGTTAAAGGATTTAAGCGTAAAGAGATAAGCGGTATCTTCAGTAAGTCCCGTCACCCTATATGTTGTCTTATCTAGTTCCAAAGTAGCGATTTTTTGACCATCTTGATAGAGAGTGAAGCCTCTTTCGTTATCGGCATTATCTACCCAACCCAGAGTAATATTGTTGTGTCCGATATCGAGTATTTTCAGATTACTTGGACGGTATGGGCTCGTTTTATCATAGGTGAGTACGATCACTACTTGTACAGGATCACTGCTTCCACTAACATTCCTTGCCACAACTTGCAATGTATACGTTTTTTGTATCGTTTCATCAAGGGATGCAGTGGCTGAAACGCGAATCGTTCCATTGTCATCAATAGTGAAGTTCTCTTTCCCTGTTCCGTTCAATGTAAAACCGCTCACAAGGCTGTCACCTCTAGAGGCGAATGCTACGCTACCTATCACTGTTCCGACAGTTGCATTATCTTCGACAAAGCCTCTGAATGCATAAAGTACTGGAACATGCTCAGGAACATTTTCTATCTCAATATCAACATTTGATGCCGGACTGTCTGCTTTTGCATTGGAAGCGACTGCTTGAAGATGATAGACTTTTTTACTCTCATAATCAATCTCACCAGCTACCTTTATCACACCTGCACTATCAATACTGAACTTCTCCGCTCCCACACCGGTAAGGTTGATGTCACTGATTGCTGAAGTTCCTATACTTGCTACCTCAACACTGCCAAGCGTAGTTCCTAAAGGAGTATTTTCACGCAATGTAAATACTGCATCTTTGAGTACAGGCTCATCATCAATGACATTGTTCACTAAAATCGTAACATTTTTCGGAGCACTGTCACCTACGGTATTTGTAGCTATCACAGACAATGTATAACTTGTTTCAACTTCATAATCCAGTGCACTATTGACTCTTATCATGCCATTCGTATCTATTGTGAAGTGTGCCGTATCACTAAGTTGATAACTTATGATAGGGCTGTCTCCTCCTATATCTTCTTCTACGGTACCTATTACTGTACCAATAGTAGCATTCTCCTCTATAGTTGTAACAAATGGTTTGAGCACAGGAATATGTTCTGCAATATTTTTTACAAAAATTGTTACATTTGCTTTTGGACTCTCTCCAATTTGGCTGTATGCCGTTGCCAATAATTTATAAGCATTTTTTGTTTCGTAGTCTATATTTGCTAATGAAGAAACTGTAATTGTTCCATTTTCATCAATATCAAATAATTCGTTTCCAGTACCTTCAAGTGTGTAGTTGTAAATATCCCCTTCTCCACTGCTCTCAAGTGATATCTGCCCTACCAACGTACCTTCAGGTGAATTTTCAGTTATACTCTTCACAAACTCTTTGAGTATAGGCGGTTCATCAGCTATATCGTTGAGGGAAATAACTACTGAAACCAGTGCGCTGCTTCCTCTTTCATTGTACGCAATAGCCTGTAGGTCGTATCTGTTTTTTATTTCATAATCTAGTGTGGCATTAGGAGCGATATAAATTGTACCGTTAGCTTCTACCGTAAAGTTACTGTTTCCGGTACCTTTTAGCTCTATTAACTTAACAGGGCTTTCTCCCTCGTTAACTGTAATTGTACCTATTTGGGTTCCTTCACTTGCATTTTCATCAATATGAATGCTAAATGGTTCAAGAGAAGGTTGTCCGGTTTCGGGTTCTACGTTATCAATCATTATTTGTAAATCAATCTTATTACTGTTGCCGCTGTCAGTTTTTGCCATGGCAATCAAATCATAGACATCTTTTTGTTCATAATCAATATAACCTGTAGTTTTAATTGTACCGTTAAGCTCTATTGCAAACGGTACATTTGGATTGAGTATATCAAAACCGGTAACCGGGCTTCGTCCTTCCCTGTCTTGTCTTATGGTACCTATAGCGGTACCTACGGGTACATTCTCTCTCAGGTTGACGATATGAACGAGGTCGTATAGAGGAGTATCGGCTTCATTAATAACCTTGATCTCAAATGCTACAGGAAAGCTCTCATTGCCTGCCTCATTAATCGCTGAAACCTTGATACGGTAAGTGTCGGATTTCTCAAAATCCAAATCGGCACCTTCGGAAACAACGATATTCCCCCTCTCATTTATCTCAAAAGAGCTGTTATGTTCGCCACCGATACGATACTCTACGATAACTGAACCGCTGTCTACAAAATTTGCTTTAGCTGCCAATGTACCAGGGAAACTATTCTCAACAACATCATAGGTTTTCAAACTCTCCAGAACAGGTACTGAAGCATTTGCATCAGCCAATGGAATACCTTCAATAATTCTTATGATCAACTCCATACCGATGCCTCTTCCTCCCTGGTTTCCTACTGGAATCATATTCATTTTATAGATAGCACCAAGAATGAGAGCTTCGGAATTAACCACTTTGACCAAGCCTTCTTTAGTAATGCCAAATGTAGTATTGGCATCTCCTTCCAGTTCTATACGATCAATACCTGAAATACCTTGACTACTAATCGCTACTTTGCCTACTGTAGTGCCATTAGTCACAGTATGCGGTACTTCCAGTGCAAGCGGCTTAACTTGGGGAGCACTACTGTTTATCTCTTCATAGATCAAACGGTAACTCTCTTTGACACGCTCTTCATCGCTATATGTCTTTAGGACAATCGGTTCTACGAAAGTATCGTAATCTTTCATGAGCTTTACTTTATCAACAGCTGGCGCCCAAAACAGTACATCGTGGTAGTTAATATCCAGCTCTCCGCTGTAAACAAATGTTTTTTCTCGAAAAAGTTTTTGCGCAGCATCATTAAGTTTAGTATCCAAAAGCCCTGCATTGTACTTCTCTCCAAGCAGTTCTCCACTTACTTGATAGATCGCTTCAGTGAACACATTCACACTAAATGCAACACTTTTCAGGTCACTCCCTTTAATGATCGCATGAATCGTTCCGTTATTTTTTGTCGTAATATCATCCTTTACCAAGTCATCATTCCTGTCCAGGTCTTCTCCTCCTACTGCACTGATCACGTAGTAAACATCATCCTCAAACCTGTCGTAATCTTCCTGGGTGAACTCTATATGACCTGACACAAAAAGATCATTGGTATTGGTGGTTTTTCCTCTATAAACCACTGTAGGTGTGTGGCTTCCGTATGTTTCTGCACTTACTATCTCTACTTCTGCATCTCCTATAGGACCGTACTCTACTCTGTTTTCCATGCCATGGATAATGTACTCACACGGCACACATCCACAGTTTAATCTACCTGCCCATCTAATATTGCCATGCAACCTTGTGCCATCTTTACACTCATAATAAGTTCGAGGTTCATTATCTTCATCGTCATCATCTGGACCGCCGCCTCCGCCGCCTCCGCCGCCTCCACCACCGGCACCGCCGCCTCCATCTTTATGTTCAGAATATTCAGTTTTTAATTCAAGATTACCGTTAACTTCTATGATGGCAAATTG
This sequence comes from Sulfurovum sp. MH2-6, assembly GCF_058374785.1. NCBI lineage: Bacteria > Pseudomonadati > Campylobacterota > Epsilonproteobacteria > Campylobacterales > Sulfurovaceae > Sulfurovum > Sulfurovum sp. MH2-6. Next base: position 111,918 of record NZ_CM178170.1, on the reverse strand, counting down.
CCCCATATTTAATTGGGCAAAGTTCTTTGCTTCATAATGTTTGAACTTAGGTTCACTTGGTGTTTTGACCATAGCATAGATATTGATTGGATTATCTTCCAAGTCACTTTCTTGCAGATTACTATTCGCTTTTTTTTGTCCGGTGGCAGAAGCATAATAAAATGTATTTGGAAAGATATATTCTTCACTAGCAACATAGGCATGTTCTGTACCATAGTTTTCTACATCCTTAATATCTTGTATTGCATTACGTCCTCTAAATCCTAAGTCCATATCAATGTCACATTCCTGAGTCCAGCTTAATGTTACTTCTATAGCTCCATTTTGGAGAGTAACATCTTGATCTTGTGCTTTTAGGCCTTTTATCTCTCCTATTTCACTGGATTCATTATTAGTGAGGATATAGCAGGTTTCATCTTCGTCCACTTCTTCTATCTTTATCCCACCACATGCAGCACGCACATATTTATTGTCAGTTTGATAGATTTTCCCCTCACCACCTTCAGCGAAATCTTTTACTTTCTCACCTTCCATGCGTATATTCATAAGGGCTGGATCAAATTTATGAATCATCTCTGCGTATTTGTTTTTACACACACATCCAAGGTTTTTAGGTTCCCATTGGCTGGGAACATTTTTTAATTTTTCTAGTTGGGTTTCTATACTTGACATTATTTCTAAACGGGCCTTATTTGTAGTCATTTCAGTATTATCAAAGTAGTTTCTAACCGCTAAAGGTTCTCCCATATAAAATGTAAATGCATGCACTTTATCATCTAGGCCACCCAAGACTCCTGCCATGCTTTCATAACTCAAATAATCCTCAGAAGACTCCCAGTCACCTTGAGGTGATTTCCCTCCTACTTGTGATTTAAAACAATAGTTATCATCAGGTCTGCTTTCACGATAACTTAACCCTATTTCTGGACTCAATGGGTTCCATCCTATTTTACGCACAGGGTTTTCTACCCAGCCTACATTAATAAAAGCAAGATATGCAACTAAATCATTATCCCAGTTTACGCGAGGTGTCCCTGTTTTTATATCACTATTCATTGGGGATGCCACACTCACGGCTTCCCAATAATTATGCATCCATTCCGGAAGCTTCTTATATGCTTCATATCCAAAAAGGTTTCCTTGCGAATGTGCAACTAGAAGAACTTTGTGCCCTTCTTTGATACTGTCTTTATATTTCTCAACTTGCAATTTTAAGTCTGCATCATGTGCTTTTTGCGTCATAAGGCCCGCCAATAAAGTAGCCACTTCAGCATATTTATTAATTTTCTCTATATTGGTTCCATCAATCTTTTGTACCAAAGATTCAAGTACGTCAATAATCCCTCCATCCGTACTGTTATAGGCGTAATCGACTTTTCCGATGTGTTTGATGTAGTAGTCAATACCGAATTTTTGCTTTATAGACTCCCTCAATAAACGTGCATTATCAGAAGCTGTTTTTTCTTTTGTCAAAATTCCATTTCCAAAATAAACATCTGTCTTACACTCATCAATAATCAACTCTGCAAAAGCAAAACTTGTAAGTGGAATTAGCCATGTAAGGAATAAAGAAAGTATCTTTTTCATATCTTATTCCTCATATTTTGATGTATTAAAATCACACATAGCTTTTTGTTCTTTCCCTTCTACAAGCGTATAACTATCTCCACTTAATAAACTATCATATTGTTCATACGCCTCCTTACGCTCCTTGGTATTAAAATAAATTTTACTTCTAAAATATTCATCAACAGCATCTTCCTGAATCAAAATAGGATCACCGTAATACTTTGCTTCATATTTGTAATACCCTTGACAAACTACAGCTTTGTTTACTTCATCATGTATCTCTTTAGCTTTCTCAGGATGCTTCAATATAAGCTTATCTTCTCGTGCTTCCTGTATCGCAATATCAATATAAATGGGGTGTTTATCTTTATAAGTTTTATAGATCCACCGCTCCACATCATCCCTAACATCATTGTTGTTTGAGTCTATCCCCAGCAGTGTGGAGTCATTGAGCACTTTGTCCGGTTCGGGCGGCAGTCTGTAACCGTTCACTTCCCAGTAGATATCCAGCTTCAACGTATTGGAGACGATCGTACCTACCTTGGCTTGCAGGGTAACATTGGTATCTTTGAGAGCAGTTAGTGTCGTACCGTTGATCTCCACACTTCCACTCGGTGAGATGACCCATGCTACCTGTTCTGTCAGATCTTTTGATGTGTTATCTTTGTAGTTTCCTGTTACGTTGAGTGAAGCCTGCTCTCCCAGGTTAAGCGTGGAGACATTGATCTCTAAGTTCAGGCTTTGCAACTGGAGTGTGCTTATGGTTACACTGACTGTTCGTGTCTCTTGAGCTTTATTACCCGCACTGTCTATGGCAGTATAGGTGATTGTATATGTCCCTGCTTTACTCGTATCGACAGTCCCGCTTGTCTCAACGCTGACATTGCCATCTCTCTTATCGGAGGCCGTAGCTCCCGGTTCGATATACGCTTCCCCCTGGTTGAGCATTATATTTGCCTCACCGTTAAGGGTAATCACCGGAGGGGTCGTGTCTTGTGTGGCACTACCGTTTTGTTCCTCACCTATGATGACATCCTGCTCCGTATGCTCACTGCCACAGGCAGCAAAAAGAACAACAGCAAACCCCGCTAGCATTATCTTGAATGCTCTCTTCCCACTTAACATTGCTTATCCTTTTGATACATTAAAAAATAATAAAATAAGACTATGGAGATATATGAAAAAGCGGTAAACAGCTTTTGATCCCCCTCTTCCCCTTACAGAAGTATCGTCTCAAGAGAACCATTATAGTATAGGTTGGTTAAAACAAAATAAGATTACCGTAGAGAATACAAATAGAGTTTTGGTTATAATCGGAAAAAGAGGAGAAGATACAATGAAAATTTTTAAGTTATGGACAGCAGTTCTGATCGTTGTTACTACAATGACTACGCTTAATGCCGAGACGAAGCGGTACGAGATCAAATCAGGGATCATCGAATATACTACCAGCGGCAGTATGAATATGATGGGAGTCACAAGCAAGACCACAGGTACAGGGAAAATGCTCTTCAAAGAGTGGGGTAATGTAGAACTTCACAAGGAAGAGGAGATCACAACAGTCATGGGAAGAGAGGAGAGACAACAGGAGTTGACAAAAATAGACAACGGAAAGTTGTATACAGTTGACTTTGACGAGAGAGTGATCATCACCTACTCGCCTGAGATGCTTAAAAACTCTGAGTACAACAGTATCCAGAAAGGAAAAGAGATGATGAAGCAGATGGGAGGCAAAAAGATCGGGGAAGAGAAGGTACTGGGCTACAAGTGCGAAGTATGGGAGTTGATGCAGAGCAAGATATGGCTCCATAAAGGGATACTTCTCAAGCAGGAAGCCAATATCATGGGAACCAAATATACTACGGTAGCAACCAGTGTCAAATTCAATGTAAGCATCTCCGATAAAGAGTTCAAGCTTCCCGACTTTCCTCTCAAAACGATGGATCAGATGATGCAGGAGAAAATGCAGGGGCCAGGAGGTGACAGCGCTGGAGAAATGCCGCAGATGACACCTGAACAGATGCAGCAGATGCAGGAGATGATGAAAAGCTTCTCAGGGAATTGAGTGATAAGTGATAAGTGATAAGTGATAAGTGATAAGTGATAAGTGATAAGCATCATGACAGAGTCATGAGAGTGTGTCAAGTGTTTTCCCGTCATCCTCGCGAAGGCGGGGATCCACAGGTATGGACTCAAATCCAAGCCTGCAATGGGAGCAAAAGTTGTGGATTCCCGATCGGAGTCGGGAATGACGTGAGGGGACAGGAATGATATTTTTTTGTCATCCTCGAGGAGGCGGGGATCCACAGGTTGGAGTGCATGAATGTTGGTGCGTGATTACGCACCCTACGCGAAAACTATCCTTATTTCAAGAATGCTCCGTCATGAATTACGAACTTCTAATTCCTCCCTGCTCCTTGCTCCTTGCTACCTGCTCCCTATCACTATATCTCCTCATACTCCAGTTCATAAAAGTACTCCGAGAAGTTACGCTCAAGCATCGACTCGACTTCTTCACGGTACTGTGCTGCGCTACGTGCATTATGGGAGAGGAATACAAAGGCGATATCTGCCTCTTTCGCATACTCACCGCTGATATCCAGCAGTGACACATTAAACTTTTTCAGCTTCTCTTTGAGGCTGTTGAGTACCGATCTGCGCCCTTTGAGCGAATGGACTTCAGGCAGTTCCATATGGAGGTGACAGTTACAGAGTATCATGCAGTTCCTTCCAGTCTGATATGTGTGATCTCACTGCTGGCACCCAGCCGCATCGGAGGTCCCCAAAATCCTGTCCCTTTATTGACATAGACCTGTGTCTTGTCACTATGCCTGTGCAGGCCGCTTACATAAGGCTGCTGGAGTTTTACCAATGCCTTGAATGGGTAGAGCTGTCCCCCATGCGTATGTCCGCTGAGTATCAGATCGACTTCTCCGTCTGCCTCTTCGACAAAACGCGGTTGATGGGCAAGCAGTACCGTAGGTGAATCCTGATCCCTCCCGCGAAGGGCAAGCCGTAGATCCGGTTGATGGTGTTCTATCCGGTACCCGAATAGATCATAGACTCCCGCCAGAGTGAACCCCTCCCCCTCTCTGCCGATATAGAGGTTTTCATTCTCCAGCACCCTAATGCCCAAACTTTTGACATGTGCAATGATCTCTTCGATACCATGGAAATACTCATGGTTACCCACGATAAAGTAGGTACCGTAGGTTGAGTGCAGCCCTTTTAACGTCTCCAGTGCTTTTTGCGCCTGGGATAATTTCACATCCACCAGGTCACCGGTAATGACAACCAGGTCAGGATCCAGTCCATTGACACGGCTGACAACGCGCTGCATAAAGGTCTCGTTGATCAGCCCGCCGATATGGATATCACTCAGCTGCACCACCGCATAGGGCTTTGCAAGGTTTCGGATCTTGACAGTGATCTCTTCAAGCTCTACGATACGGGCATTGTATGTTGCTTTTCCACTCACACCGAAGGCGACTCCCAAGGCACCGATATCCAAACCTTTTTTAAAAAAATCCCTCCGTTGAGGCTCCATCGGTATCCCCAGCATCCCCACCCTGAAGATATCATAGATCACTGCGGTACAGAAGAGCAGAAAAAGGATACCGATAGGCAAAGAGAGCAAAAAGTAGAGCCAGTTAGGCGTATCGCTGAAGTAGCGTCCCAGCATATACCCGATAATCCCCAGGTAGTTGAGAAGCAGAAAAAAACGCAGAGAGTGCTTGAGACGGTCACCCAAATGGAGATGTGTGATCAGGCGCCGACTTATATAGAGAGTGATGAGGGCAAATACCCCCAAAAAAGCTATCACAAAAAGTAGTACATTCATACTATGATTATAGCCAAGAGTCTACTTCGGTGCAATAGACTCCCCTCGTTTACTTTAAAAATCCTTTTAAGAGCCCTTTGATCTGGTCTCCTCCGCTATCTTTCAGCTTGCTATCCATCAGAGTATCTACTTTCGTATCAATCTTTGATTTGATCAGTGACGAAGTATCCAGTGCCACTTTAGGCCGCTTCAATGTCCCTGTAATCTTCGCTTTTAATGATTTCTCTTTATATCTCATATCTACAGAAGCATTGAGCCGTTCACTTCTTTTTTCCAACACACCGTTGAGGATCTTGAAGTGACTGATAGGGTTTTCCGCAATGAAATCAAAGTTGAATCGTGTAGGTGACATGGTCGATACAAAGGTCGCCTGGTTGTAGCGTTCTCTTGTCAAATCTATTTGAAGTAATTGCTTTAGCAGTATGGTAAGCTGATTGGAGAGAAAACGTGCACTGTCAAGCTTTGCATCCACCCTCCCTCTTTGTGTCACAAAGTTATAATCCACTTTCGCTTCGCTCAATGCCTCCAGTACCTGCGGATACCCCAGCATATACATTACTTTGGAGACGGTTGCACCGTGCACATCCGCTTTGATCTGCTCATTGACAAGCCGATACTCCACACTTCCGTCAAACTCTTTCCCCTCTCCTGTAATGATCAGATCTTTCTCTTTGCTGATCTTCCCTCTAAAGTCCATATCTCCCCTGTACTGCTTCTCAGTCAAAGGCTGAAGCTTTCTTAGATCAGGGATATAGATATGGTAGGAGGAGTGTAGAGTTCCCGGTGTAAGATCATAGACGATATCAGGCATCGTGAGCTTTGCCATCGTTGTATCCATATTTGTCTCTGCATAGACCTTTTGCTCTTTGATTTTCCCGCTTGCGGTGATAGTGTAGTTGAACTGCTTTCCAAGATTCAGATCCAGCGTTTTTTTGACAACCGTACTGTCTGCCCTTCCGCTACTTTTAAGATCGAAGGCACCGGAGAGATCCTGAACACTATCCAGGTTCAGCGTGCCGGAGAGTTTCCCTCTGGCATACCGAGGTTCTCCCACCATCCTCAACAGCTTTTCAGTCTCTACCTCTTTCAGTGTAGCGCTCAGTGTATCATTCTCATATGCGAAACTGCTCTCTCCTCCAAGTGAATGTGTCATCCCCGTAGCGGTGACCTCCTCCCCTTGAAGAGAGAGTTTCCCGTCCATCTTGAGTTTCCCTTCCAGCGGAGCACCTGCTACCTCTTTGAGTCGGCTCATATCAGGGATATCCAGAAGATAGTGTGTATCCAGCTTCTGATCTTTCAGGTGATAGTTTGTCTCACTAAAAACAAGACGCGCCAGTGAGGTGATGATATTCCCCTCTGCCAACAGCGTCTCCCCTTTGGCTCTAGCGGTGATATCGGCATTAAGTGACTGATCTGAAGGCAAAGAGATATGATGTTCTTTTTTGAGCGTTGCAGCATCGATCACTGCATCTTTGATCTTCAGATGCGCTTCTCCCTGAGGATGATTGGGATCCAGTGTCGGCATATTTATATCAATGCTCATCCGCCCTTTAGCATAGGGTTTCTCCCCTGCAACGGCCAGTATCTCAGCGATGCTCGCATCCTGAAGGTAGAACGTGATGTTCTGCGGCTGGTTCTCAAGAAGGTTTAGATCATAGTCGATAGCCGAGGCAAAGGCTTCACCTTTTCCGGTGATATGCATCTCCTCCACTCTTCCCACGGCTTTCCCCCGGATATGCAGCGGTTTATCGATCCTAAACGCTTCGGTCTCTATCTTTTTCGCATCCAATGTATAGGTCAGATCAAAACTTTGTTCCAGCAGATCAAGTGGCCCTTCGGCTACCACATCAACAGAGTCATTGACTTTCGCCACCGCCGTCACAAATCCCGGTTTCAAAGAGAGCTTTACGAGTTCTACTTTTGCTCCCTCGACGTTCTCTTTCAGTTGATTATTGATATAGGGCAAAAAAAGGGCATTCCCGCTTGGAGTAAACGCCAAAAAAGAGACACCGCCCAACAGTGCTGCAACCAACACTATCACTATCACAATCTTATTCATCATTACACCCTTTCTTTTCTTCTATATTACTCTCTTGCCGGTTTGATCTTGTTTACTACCGCATAGAGGGCCGGAAGATAGATAAGGTTGAGTACCGTACCCCAGAGCAATCCGAATCCAAGAGAGATCGCGATCGGCTGAAGGATCACCGCCTGACCCGTGGCATAGAAGATCAGTGTAAAGAGCCCCAGGAACGTAGTGATAGAGGTGATCAGAATCGGTCTGAGTCTCAGCTTTGCCCGCTCATAGAAGGTTTCGGCATTGTGTGTGCCATGGAGGAAGTCAAGCATAATGATCCCGTCATTGATAACAACCCCGGCAAGCCCCAACATACCGATCACGGAAGGCATGGAGAGGTTGATCCCCAAAAGAAGATGCCCCACGAGCGCTCCCAGAAGTGAGAAAGGGATCACTGACATCACCATCAGTGCATAGCGGATACGAGGGAAGATAAAGAGCAAGGTGATCAGGATCAAAAAGAGTGCGATCACGACAGCCCGCTGCATATCGTTCTTCAACTGCTCGTTCTTCTCGCTTTCCCCCTGAAGGGTCACCGTGACTCCCTCAGCTTTGATCTCCTCAAGCAGAGGTTCTATCTCTTTGAGTACATCCAACGGAGTGGTCTTTTTCTTGTTCACATTGGCAAAGACCGACTTGACGATATTGCCGTTGTACTTTTCGATCTTCTCATAGGCTCTGACCTTCTCTATCTCAGCGATCTCTGTCAACTTGACAAACGCCCCCTCCGGCGTAGGGATCATGAAATTCATCAACGTCTCTTCAGAATCTTTATCCAAAGCACGTGTACGTATCTCCATCACCCCCGACTCCCCGAAGGTCATCGCTTTACGGCTGTCCAGGAAGTAACCCGCCAGGGTCTTTGCTACCATGCTTTCACTCAGTCCAAGCTGCTCACCGTAGCTGTTGATGCGCAGCTTATACTCTTTTTTCCCCAGCTGTGCATTGTCCGTCACATCCTTCACATGCGGGACACCCACCAGTTTCTCTTCGATCTTCATGATCGCCTCGGTGATCTTCTGGCTCTCTTTACTGCTGAGATTGATCTTGATATCACTTTTGATCAGCCCCGGTTTCTGCTCCTTGACGCCAAGCTCTTCCAGCCCGTACTTCTCCTGGAGCGGTTTGATCTCTTCTTTCAGCATCTGTGCGATCTCATAGGTATGGTGTTCTCTGATACGCTCAGGATCATTGAAATTGAACTCAAATGTCAGGATCGGGTTAACCAGTGCATCGATGAAGTTCTGCGGCTTCATATCATAAAGCTCCAGTGTGATATAGAGCAGATTATCCCCCTGCTCACTCTCCCCGGAGAGTGCTACCCTGCTTCCTGTGACAGTAGAGGTAGCCTTGAGCGCATACTCCTCTTTATGCGCGATCACAAACTTTTCTATCTCCTCGGTGATCTTCTGGGTCTGCTCGATAGGGGTATCGATATTGGCCTTTCCCGAGATATAGAGATAGTTCCCGTCAAAGCTCGGGAAGAACTGGAAGTTGAGCATCTTGATTGTCAATACAGTCAAAATAGGGATCAACACCACAAATGTAAAGAGGAATGTATACCTGAAGTGGATCACTTTATGGAGAAAAGCCTCATAGAGATCCTGAAACTTCGTCCAGTCGATCATGTTTTTCTGCTTTTTCAGGATCTCCTCTGCATGCAGCGGCAGAAAGAGAAAACTCTCGATCAAAGAACCGATCAGGATCATGATCACCGCGATCGGGATCAGAATGATAAAGTTCTTGATCTCTCCTGTCATCATAAAGAGCGGTAAAAAGGCTGCGATGGTTGTCAAGGTTGCCAGAGAGACAGGTAGAAGCATCTCCTTGACCCCGCGTATGACTGCCTCTCTCTTCTCTACTCCCTGGTTGATATAGCGCTGGATATTCTCGCCCACAACGATCGCATCATCGACCACGATACCGATAACGATCAGTCCGCCGAGCAGCGAGACGATGTTGATCGAGTAGCCCATAAAATAGATGAAGATCAGCCCCACGGCAAAAGAGATAGGGATACCCATCGCCACTACCGTTGCGATACGGGCATTGATCAGCAGTGCCATCGAAGCAAAAACCAGGATCAGTCCGAAGAGCAGGTTTGAGATCACGACATTGAGCCTGTCTTTGACCGGTTTGGAGGTGTCCTGGTAGAAATCAAAATAGATCTCCGGATACTCCTTGGAGAGTTTCTCTTCGGCAAAATTTCTCAGTGTCTCGGAGAGCTCTATGGCATTCCCTTCAGGCCCCTTGGAGATCACCAGTGTCATATTGCGGCGGCCGTTAAAGGTAGAGAGTGTCTGATCTTGCGGATAGTTGATCTCTATCTGGGCGATATCCCCCAGTCTCACCTGATGCTCCCCAACCTTGATCAGGGTCGATTCCCACGCTTGCTGCCCCTCTTTCCCGTGCACGGTAGAGAGGAAGATATAGTTCCCGCTCTCTTTGATATCCCCGATCGGATAGATATAGGAGAGGTTGGAGACTGCCGAGATCACCGCTGAGGGATCAAGACCATACGCGCGTACCTGCTCTTTCTCCAGACGGATAGAGATCTCCTGGTCCGCATCCCCGTAGATACTCACTTCGCTGATATACTGCAACCTGGCGATTTTGGATTTGATCTCCTTGGCACGTTCGATCAGCTCGCCTTTGCTTAGCTTCTCACTGGAGAGAGACAGGCTCATTAACGGTCTGTTATGATTAAGTATCTGAGCGGTAGGCTCCACCATATCCGAAGGGAGATACTGCCTGCTTCTGGCGATCGCATCTTTGGCTTTGTCCAGTGCATCACTCTTGTCCGCACCGTTTTCCAGGTTGATGGTGATCGAGAAATTCCCCGGACGTATCACTGTTTCGATACTCTCTACCCCATGGATATTGCCCAATTCATCTTCGATATCGCGTACCGCCATCTTGTCGAGGTTTTCTGCACTTGCCCCGCTGTAAGCACCGCTGATAGAGATCTTATCCAGTGCGATATCGGGGAAAAGCTCTTTGGGGATATTCTGGTAGGCATTCATCCCCAAAAAGAGAAGAAAAAAGAGCAGCACATAATTGAGCCGTTTATTATGTAAAAAGTACTCTATCATCTTCATCATCTCTGATCCTTTTGCGCTAAAAATTGGTGCATTATACCCGCCCTGACGGCTTCTTGTCAATCATTTCTTCGATAGTATCACAGGATTTGTAACATCAAAGTAAACCCAAAATGATTTATTGTATACTACAATCAGATATATATCATATAGTCAAGGTGAATCACATGAAAAAGTTCTCGTTTTTACTCCCATTTCTACTTCTTTTTCTCTTTAACGGATGTAACAGTACAACCTCACATAGCCTTAATCCGAAAAAGCGTGTTGTAGATGTCAAAAAAGAGTACTACACCGGCGGCATGCTTCGCTCTGAGTTTCTTATGTATGACAAGAGCGGCATGAACGGTCTGCGTAAACTGTATGGTTACAAGGGGACACTTACATCAAAGGTAGAGATCCAGAATGGCGTCAAGCACGGGAAGGAGACCATCTATGATGATGAGGGACGTGTACGTCTGGTCAAACCCTATATCAAGGGACGTATCGACGGTATCGCAACGGTCTATTACGAAAATGCTTTACCGATGATGACCATTACCTATGTCAAGGGTGTCAAGCATGGGCCCGCAACCAAATATAACAGAGATGGATCAGTGTTTGAAAAAAAGGTATTTAGCCACGGGAAAATGACCCGATAGACGCAGATGCTTCCTCTCTTGCCTCACTATACCCACATCATCAATCCAAGGTTGAAACATATCTACCTCAAATTTGACGATGCAGGGAATCTCATCATTAAATCCCCCAAAGTATCACAACGCCGGATAGAACAGATCCTGCTGAAAAAATCCGCATGGATCAACCGTGCACGGGAGAAGATAGCATCCCAGAAAGGCAGAGGGGTAGACTTCTCAGAAGAGAGCGAGCTCTACTACCTTGGAGACGCCTATCCCCTGCAGCTTCTACCGCACGGGAAAAAAAGGACGACGCTCCTTTTTGAAGAGGAGTCTTTCACCCTAAAGTACCATGCGTATGACGAAGGGCTGTTTGAAGCGCATATCAACCGCTTCTATAAGGCGGAGGCACAAAGGGTTGTCCCTCCGCTTGTAGAGAAATGGGCAGGGAGGATGCAACTTTTCCCTACAAAGATCAGCTTTAGAAAAACCAAACGCCAATGGGGAAGCTGTTCGGCTAAAAATGCCTTATCCTTCAATACCATGATGATGAAACTCCCCCAAAATGTGATAGAATACATCATCGTTCACGAACTGGCGCATATCGCACACAAACATCATCAAAAACCGTTTTGGGAGCTGGTAGAAAAACACCTTCCGGAGTACAAAACGTATATCGCCACACTCAAAACCTATAGATAAAGGATCAGGGATGGATACCCTCTATGTCGTACTTTTTATGCTTATCGTACTTATCGGATCGGTCATGGGCTACATCTACTATCTCAAAGAGAAGAAAGCACAGCTTGATGCGATCAAAAGGGGGTTTTGTCCCTCCTGTAAGCAAAATACGATCGAGATCACCGACCAGCGCTCCAGCGGATGCTGCGGACCGAAGATGATCACCTTTGAGTGCAACAGCTGCGGCTACACCAATACATTCTCCATCGAACAGGGATGCGGGATAAAATAGGGAGCAAGGAGCAAGGAGCAAGGAGCAAGGAGCAAGGAGCAAGGAGCAAGGAGCAAGGAGCAAGGAGCATCATGACAGAGTCAGGAGAGTGTGTCAAGTGTTTTTTGTGATTTGTGAATTGCTAAACACTTTTCAAAGAAAAGCCTACCAAAACTCCTAACACCGAATTCCTCACTAGCAGCAGAGCTGCTCTCTGCCTAGTCAAAACGCTTGACACGCCGGTGACAATAGGGACTGCTCCCCTTGCGTTTATAATAGTCCTGGTGATACGTTTCGGCTTCATAAAACGGTGAAGCATCGCGTACCTTCGTTGCGATCTTGTACCCTTTTTTCTCAAGCAGCCCTATCAGCCTGTTGACTGTTTGGCGCTCTTTGTCACTGTTGACAAAAACGGCAGAGAGGTATTGCGTTCCGATATCGGGCCCCTGCCCATCCGCTTGTGTAGGGTCATGTATCTCAAAAAAGGTTTTTGCCAGGGTTTCAAAAGAGACCTGGGCAGGGTCATAGATCACCTCAACTGTCTCCAGGTGCCCCGTATTCCCGCGTACGACATCATAATATCCAGGATCTTTGAGACTTCCGCCCATAAATCCGGAACGCACTTCTCTCACCCCTTTGATCTGCTCCATATAGTACTCCACGCCCCAGAAGCACCCTCCGGCAAAGTAGGCTTTGGCCTCCTCACTATTGCTATTTTTCTTTTTGTCAAACGTCAAGGAGACAGAGTTGACGCAGTGGCGGGTATTTTTCTTCGTATACCCCTCCCCTCTGAAAACGTGTCCCAGATGCGCGCCGCAGTTGGCACAGACGATCTCCGTACGTATCCCGTCCTTATCTGGTATCTCTCTGATCGCTCCGGGTATCGCATCATCAAAACTCGGCCAGCCGCAGTGGGAGTCAAATTTGTCCGAGGATCTGTAAAGCGGGGCATTACAGACTTTACAGCGATAGAGACCATCCTCTTTGGTATAGACATACTCCCCGGAAAATGCTCTCTCTGTACCCTTGTTGATCAGCACATGCTTCTCAAACTCACTGAGTCTCTCCACATTGCTCTTCCAGGGTTTCATGGAGGCGGGTATCTCTGCAGCCATACCCACAGCAACAACGATCAACCATACAGCTAAAATACGTTTCATTATGTACCTTTCATTTGGGCTGCAACTATCATACTCCGCCAATGTGCAATGGCAATGTACTAGTCCCTCATTACGGCATACTTTCCTGAACCCATCAGCAGGATCGTAACGGCGCTCAAGAGATAGAACATCGGCAGTTCAACTGCCCAGGCCCCGTGTGCGCCCAGACTCAAAAGATCACCCCCGTGTGCAAGGTAGAGTACAGTGATCATATTGAAAGCGATAATAGCCGCCCATACTCTGCTCTTCCAGCCGATGATCAGGAAGATCGGTGCAAGTATCTCACCCACATAGACACCGTAAGCCAGCATCTCCGGGAGTCCCTGGGAACTCAGCATTCCTTTGATAAACCCTATCCCGTTCAATGCTTTGTGGATACCGTGAAACAGCATCATCCCTCCGACCATTACCCTGAGTATCAGTTTTGCGATATTATCAGCCATATTTGTCTCCTGTAGATTATATATTGTGTAAGTTTACTGTGAATTATTGAAGAAAAGAAGAGAACCGGAAAACCCGAAGGGGTTTCCGGTATCGATTAGAAGTCGTAGGTAATACCGAAGCTGACAATGTCAGAGGTGATATTGTCCGGTCCCTCATTATGAAGAAGTCTCTGGTAATCTACCCAGAGTCCCCATCCGACTTCCTGGTCACCATGACCATCAAACGGTCTGTCAAATTCCAGGATGGCGTTTCCGTTATCGGTATAGGATTCATAATCGTCATCCTTGGAGGAGAGATCAAACTCCAACCCTATACCATAGCTGAATCCATTATGCTTGAAAGTATCCTGTACCGTCCCGCAGTCTGTCTCAACTTCCGTATGTCCATACCCTAAAAGCGCATAGATATTGACTCTTTCGCTCACAGGGGTTTTTGGCTTCAGATAGATCCCGTAGTGGGTAGTATCAAAAAGACCATCCCCGATACTGCCTGTCAGAAAACGTCCTTCCACTCCTACATACTGGTTAAAGTCATATCCCAGCCTTGCTATGCCACCCCACTTGGAGTCTTCCACGCGTACTTCATACCTCGGTTCACCTTGCAGGTCAGTACAGATACAGTCTCTACTGACATTGGACCAAAGCAATCCGATACCGATATAAAAGGGATTCGTATCCACCGGTTCAGCTAAAGCTGCAACCGGAGCTACCGCAGGCTCAACAAGTTTGCCTCCTGCAGAGAGTGTGCTTATGGACAAAAGAGTACTTAATGCCGCTGTTCTAATGATCGTTTTCATTATCTCTTCCTCCTTTATCTTCTATTTTGATTTAGTTCTTCTCTACGGACGAAGTAAAGTCCAACCATCAGGGTCATCAACATCATCAGTGACGCCGAGATCGTACCCAATGCCGAACCGCTGTCGCTCTTTTCCATATCATAGCAGGTACAATAAATCCCTGCATCCACATCATAGTTGGCTACGGTGCTGACTGTGACAGGATCCGACTCTCCGGTCGCAGCGTCAGCATCCGAATCTATGCTCTCATCGCCACCTGCATATCTCTGCGTAAAGATATAGTTTTCCGGCAGATTTGCAGGAGAGAATCTGAGGATATAGGTACCAGGTCTTACAAAGAAACTATATTTCCCGTTTTCATCTGTCTCTACCGAACCGATACCGTTGATATCTGTCATCGCTATACCGTTCTCGTCCAAAAGCTCTACGGTGAAGCCCTCTACCGGATCTTCCCCCTTATCTTGAATACCATTGTTATCATCATCATACCAGACAAAATCTCCGATATCCACGCCTACAATACCTGTATAGTGGCTCAGGTCGCTATCGGTCACCTCTATTTCATTTGGATACAACCAACCGCTCACTGATCCATTATTCTCATATTCTCCCTCTGTGACCGTACCGCTTGCCGTACACGTCATACTCGCACCCGCTGCAAGTGTTGACTCAGGACAAGAGACTGTAACGCCTTGATCATCTGTTACAACAATAGCATTAAGAGGCACATTTCCTGTATTTGTCACCAGGTAGGTCCAGTTCACGGGATCACCGACAATAAGAGTCGGACCTGTACCTGAGGTATCTGCATCCATACCATTGGTCGATTTTTCGATATCGATCGCCGGTGCCGCTCCATAGTAGTGGCTTGGATCATTTGCACTCAACTGTATGCCTGTATTGAGCGAAGTTGCCGTTACGCTACCCGTATTATTGTACTGCCCTGCAACAGCCGTGCCGCTTGCCGTACATGTCATACTCTCACCCGCTGCAAGTGTAGTAGTACCATTACAATCCACTGTAACACCCCGATCATCGGTTACGACAATCGAATTAAGGGCCTCATTACCTGAATTTGTCACCACATACTCCCATGTGACCGGATCACCTACCGGGATGTATGGTCCAGGTGCTGCATCGGCATCCTCTCCATTGGTCGATTTTTCAATATCGATCGCCGGTGCCGCTCCATAGTAGTGGCTTGGATCCTCATCTCCTACCTGCTGACCTGTTACCCCGGCAACTGCTGTTACGGTACCTAAGTTGCTATACTGACCCAGAACGGCTGTACCGCTTGCCGTACACGTCATGTTTGCACCGACAGCCAAAGTGGTTTGAGGACAATTGATCACTCCTATTTCTGAATCTGTTACTGCAATCGTATCAAGAGCCACATTCCCTAAATTGCTCACCACATAGGTCCATGTGACAGAATTACCTACCAAAATAAATGGACCTGTTACAGTATCTGCATCCACTCCATTGGTCGATTTTTCAATACCGATCGCCGGTGCCGCTCCATAGTAGTGGCTTAAGTCACTATCACTTACCTGTTGACCTGTATTTACTGAATTCGCCGTTACACTACCGGTGTTACTGTACTGCCCTGCAACAGCCGTGCCGTTTGCAGTACATGTCATACTCTCACCGATAGCCAGAGTTGTTTTCGGACACGTGACCGCTCCCACTTCAGAGTCTATGACGGCAACCGTTTCAAGGGCCACATTCCCTCCATTTGTCACCACATAGGTCCAGGTTACCGCGGCTCCTACCGCAATAAATGGACCAGGTGCTGCATCGGCATCCACTCCATTAGTCGATTTTTCGATATCGATCACCGGTGCATCCCCGAAATAGTGACTTGGATCACTGGCATTTACCTCTAGACCTGTAGTAGTTATCGTTGCAATCACACTACCCAGGTTTGTATACTGCCCTTCAACAGCGGTACCGCTTGCAGAACAGATCATTGTTTCACCCTGTGCAAGTATGGTAGTACCGTTACAATCTACAGCAACACCCTGATCATCTGTTACCACTATACTACTCAGCTCTCCATATCCTGTATTTGTCACCACATACTCCCATGAGACAGGTGCACCTAGCGGGATATATGGGCCAGGTGCCGCATCGGCATCCTCTCCATTGGTCGATTTTTCGATCGCGATCGAAGGGGTACCGATCGTAGCACTGCCGCTGTCATTCGTTCCGTTGGTATCATTCTGATCCAGGCTGCTAATCTGGGCTGTGTTTGTAAATGTACCGCTGCTGTTGACTGTTCCCGTGATCGTCAATGTTGCAGTCTGCGTCACATTCAATTCAGGTATCGTCCAGTTCGGTGCGACATACGTACCAAGTGATGCCGTATGTCCAGTTACATTGAGCCACGTCAGATCCTCTTCTTCGATGACAAGATTCGTTACTGCGATCGGACCGTTGTTGGTTGCAGTGACCGTATAGGTGATCGTGTCACCTACTCTAGGATAAGAGATATCAACCGTTTTGTCCACAGCCACATCCACTTCATTGCTGGCTATAAATCTAGCCGTTCCGCAATTATTGCTCAGGTTTGTGTCAATTGTAGTAGTGACCGCACATGCCAGGTTGTCATGAGGGTTGTGTGCTGCCGCTCCGCTGTCCACGGTAAAGTGAACCACAAGCGTCTCTACTGCACCAAACGCCATATCCCCTATCGTCCATACCGTACCATCTGGGCTTAATGTCCCTACAGAAGCGTTATAGTCACCCGCGTAAGTTACATAATCCGGCACCGGCAAAAGATCGTTTACAACAACATCTACTGCCGTATCCGGACCAAAGTTCGTCACCGTAATCGTATAGTTGATATCCTCTGTTTCATACGGCATAGGATTGTTCACCGTCTTTGTCACCTGAAGATCACTTAAAGGAGTATGCGTAAGCGTAATGTTCGCATCATCACAATCATTGCTGTCCGTATCATTGGTATCGGTCGTACACGCGATATTTTGGACCGTCTTTGAAGCCGTCACATAGTTAGTGGTGATATAAATCGTCAATGTCGCAGAATCTCCGTTTGCCAAATCCCCGATACTCCACTGCCCGGCTCCCGGATTATATGTCCCTACGCTTGCCACGTGACTCACATAGGTTACATCCGTAGGGAGCAGGTCGTTGAGCGTAACACCGGTTGCATCATCTACCGGTCCGTTGTTGGTAACTGTGATCTGGTAAGCAGCTGGTACTCCCTCCAATAATCCGATAGTATCTACCCATGTTGCATTATCGTCACTGACCTTTTTGACAACCTCAAGATCAAAGCTTAAAGGATTTACCGTGATCGAATCGTATACAACCGCACTATGGTTGATCTCACAACTTGTTGTAGAGGCGTTGATCTCACCTATCGCATAGTTATCATTCAATCCGCCCGGTAGACCTATTTTGACAAGGAGATTGATCGATTCGCCCTGTGCTAGGGTTACATTGCCGTCTGCTGTCAGATTGATATCCCCGGGGCTGAAGATACCGTTTCCATCGACATCATTATAGTATTCGATATACGCAACCGAGAAGTTACCGTCGGTCTGGATCAGATTCAAGGTCATGGTATCAGCTGCATTTCCTGTATTGGTCAGGTTATGCTCGAAATATACATACGGTATCGTAGCCGCTTGCGTCGCAGAGAGTGTAATATTGCGATCCGGTACCAGTGTCACGCCGCAATACTCCAGTACTGCCTCCCCGTAACACCCTGCCATGTTCTCATCGATCTGACCCGGAGGGTTCGTCGATGTTACAGAAGCGTTCATCGCACTCACATGGTAGGTAATACGCTGGAACGGTTCCAGGTTGAGGAAGGCCCATCTCAGACGCCACTCCATTTTGACACCCGCATCATCGATACCGCCTGAAGCCACAGTGACCCCTACGGCACTACCGTCAGCACCGGTAATATCTACCGAATTGGTCGTATCCAGGCTTCCGTTGAGTGTATACCCGTCACCGGATCCTACCCATGTCGAATCCGGTACCTGTCCGCCAGGTGCCAGTTTCCCACTGTCGATTTCTTCCTGCGTCCAGACCATAGGATCGAAATTTACCTCATCTGCCGGGATATACGGATAGAAGGTCAAAGAAACCGTACCGGTATTCCCTTGCCACCCTGCTTCGATAGCGAAGTCCGGCATCCATGTGCCATTGACATCCATACCATCACCCATCAAGCCATCGCCGTCTCTGTCGGCATAGTATAGGAATGTCTGCGTATTGCTGGTCGATCCTACCCTATAGGTATAACCATACGCATAGAGATCATCTCCCGTCCAGGTAAACTGTACCAGGTTTCTCCCTGTTGATTGTACCGGAGCATCTTTGTCCTGGGAACAGCCATAGTCACAGATATTGTTATCCGGATCAGCATATACACTGCTCCAGTCACTGATATTTCCATCAATACTTATGGTTTTTTTCGTGACATTTCCATCTGCATCATCACAGACACAATCCCCACCGAAGAACATACCGTAGTCCTGATCAGTGAACTCTTCATCCCCGCTAATGATGCTATAGGTTGCCTCTCCATCTGCACTGAAAGGTTCGGTAAAAGGACTGTCAGGATCTATTGTAAATACCATATTTGGCGGAGGTGTTGCAGAGGTATCCTGCGAATTTGAGTTATTATCGATGATAACCCTTACATCAATCCCTGTCCTGCCTGTAGAAAACTCATATTTACCGGAGAGATTAATATCTTCATTATAAAGCGGTCCCTGTACAGTGACCCACTTCTCATCCTCGATCATCTTGATCCAGACTGATTCCTGGGTACACGTTTCATTGTCATCCTTGAAACCATCTGCATTTTGATCACAGAATACCTGTCCACTGATCGTTGCTGCCGTGATAGGTGCAACGGATAGCAGGCCAATAGCTAAAAGTCTTTGCATTAACTTCATGCTTACCCCTTTTTCTAGAATTTCACTCGACTGGCCTTATGCACATACTTTCAATAGTAGTCCTCAAGCACCGCTTATATTCCATTGACCGGTATCCATCCCCTTAGTTTTTCTCTTATCAATGGCACCTATTTTAAGTATATCAAAAATAAAATTAGTTTCTTGTTATTATTTTTTCTAATCTTTAGAATTTAAGTTTACATTATAAAACATAAGTAAGCCTTATAAATTTGGTTATATAATGAGATAGACTAAAAATAAGCAAAGTAGATTTCATATCATAAATCTGATCAAAGAAAGAGAGCTACATGCCTGAATATACACCTAGAAATTAAGATCGGAGTTTCCATCTGGCATCCGTTCAATAGATACCATGCACCTTATAATTTCAAGCTACGGTGATTTATTCTTCCATGATAATTTCATCCCCACATTGTATCATACCGCTTTTCACGATAATGGCACGGTAACCTCCGATATACTTCAATCCCTTCATGATATCTCTATCCAGAAGTCTAGAGAGATAACGGCATGGCGGACAACTGCGTACGATGCGGAACTTTGCACTCCCTATCCTGAAGACACGATCCCCTATCTGCTCTGCATTAAAGTCCCTGATCACCAGGTTCCTGCGCAGATCGCTAAAGTCCAAATCACTATCCAGACGTCTGTTACATTCAGCCAAACTCTCATACGGCAGGATACTCACCTCCCTGACAGACTGATCCAGCTGCGGTTTGTTGAAGGTACCCTTTCCATAAAAGTAGCGGTCCCCCTCCAGGCCTTTTCCTTCTGCGGCATATACACTCTCAACATAGTATAATGGTTCTCTGGCCTTCTCCCCTATGATAATTGCATGTAGTCTCATCATGTATATCGTCCTAAAGTAAAATGAAAGAGGTGTCGATCTCATCTCTTTTTTCTTCTCTCACTGATCATTCTAACGCTATTGACTTATTGTCATCTGAAAAGTGATAGATAAAAAATATCAAATATGACGATCTGCTATTCATACTTTTTTCACACTTATTTTTTATACTTCTTCTACCATTAAATCAATAGAAGGATAAAAATGAAAAAGATCGCACTTAGTATCATTTTGGCAAGCGTAGGCATTGTTTCATCAGCATCTGCAGATGAGAATAACAATGAAGCGATGTATAAATACTCATATCAATACCAAGAGAAACAAGAAGCACAGGCAAAACATCAGTATCAACATCAAAAACAAGAGGCATATGAAAGAAAAAATGCATTCAAAGGTACAAATCCAAACATGGGAAGCATGGGCGGTACAGGGATGAGAATCAAAAGCGGTGGACGTCACTAAGGAGTCCCCCCTCTCATCCATTTCCAAAAAATAGTTTCTCCTTTTTTTGTAGAGGTTGCCAGCCCCCTTAGCAGCCTCTCTCCTCCTTCACTTACTCTACCCATAAAGATATTTCTAGAGAGCCAAATGGTATGTTTGATCTTTAGATATAGGTTAAAAAATATAAATTCTATCAAATGCTAAATAGTATATAGTGCTGGAAATAGGTTGCAATAAGTCTGAAATATTAATCAGATAAAAGGCTTTAAAGTTATGTTATATCGGTATTTAAAAAGAATTGATTAAAAGTTATGGCCGGGAGAGGGGGATTCGAACCCCCGGAGGTGTTACCCTCACCGGTTTTCAAGACCGGCACATTCGACCACTCTGACATCTCCCGACAAATATAAGAAGAACAGAATTTTATCTCAAAAAGATAAAATTTAGTTTAATAAAGTTTTTTTCATCAAAATTAGATGAAAAATGGAGGCGCCACCCAGATTCGAACTGGGGATAGAAGCTTTGCAGGCTCCGGCCTTACCACTTGGCGATGGCGCCATTTTTCTTATCTTAACAATGTTTTAGTGGTGCCCGGGGCCGGACTCGAACCGGCACGGTCGCAATGACCGGGGGATTTTAAGTCCCCTGTGTCTACCAATTTCACCACCCGGGCCCAATCGAACACCAGTTTTAATTGCAAATTTTATTCAAGTCTTTCTCTCAACTTCTGAACCAATCGGTGAAGCTTTAGTGAGATGAATTGAAAATGGACTTTGTTCATTTTCAAGAAGACCTCTATTAATGGAGCGGGCGAACGGATTCGAACCGTCGACCCTAACCTTGGCAAGGTTATGCTCTACCCCTGAGCTACGCCCGCACTCCAGACCAAATCTCGAGAATTTCCCAAAATTGGAGTGCAATTATAGCTAAAAACTCTTTTAATGTAAAGCAAAAACAGACAATTTTTTGAAAAAAACATCTTTACTATGAGTTTTTGCATTTTTTGAGATGCAAAGTGCTATAATCGCCTAAAACTATAGATAAAGGCTTTTCCATGAGAAGTGACGAAATAAAACAGGGGTTTAGCAGAGCTCCGCACAGAAGTTTGCTTCGTGCAACAGGGGTAAAAGACGAGGACTTTGACAAGCCGTTCATCGGTGTAGCCAACTCTTTTATCGAGATCATCCCGGGACACTTTTTCCTTAACAAAGTAGCTGAAGTGATCAAAGAGGAGATCCGTGCGAACGGGTGTGTACCCTTTGAGTTTAACACGATCGGTGTAGATGACGGTATCGCGATGGGCCATGACGGAATGCTCTACTCTCTTCCAAGCCGTGAGATTATCGCTAACTCAGTTGAGACGGTAATGAACGCACATAAACTTGATGCGATGATCGCGATCCCTAACTGTGACAAGATCGTACCGGGGATGATCATGGGTGCGCTTCGTGTCAATGTACCGACTGTTTTTGTCTCCGGGGGACCGATGCAGAAAGGTCATACCAAAGACGGAAAACCGATCGACTTGGCTACTGCATTTGAAGCGGTAGGGAAACATGAGACCGGAGAGATCTCTGACGACGAGCTTTACGATATCGAATGTAATGCCTGCCCGAGCGGAGGAAGCTGTTCAGGAATGTTTACGGCAAACTCTATGAACACACTTATGGAAGCAATGGGTATCGCTCTCCCTGGTAACGGTACGATCCTCGCACTCACACCTGAAAGAACAGAGCTTTACAAAAAAGCTGCCCGCCGCATCTGTGAGATCGCAAAGATGGAACAGGCTCAGCGTGAAAAGTACAAGGTCAGAAATATCCTGAATGAGAAAGCCGTACGCAATGCCTTTGCCGTGGATATGGCAATGGGTGGAAGCTCTAACACCGTGCTTCATATGCTGGCAATCGCAAAAGAGGCAGAAGTAGACTTCAACCTGGAAGATATCAACCTCATCTCCAAAAAGGTTTCTCATATCGCCAAGATCTCTCCGTCACTCTCAACAGTGCATATGGAAGATATCAACAAGGCCGGTGGTGTGAATGCGGTGATGCATGAGATGAAAAAACGTGGGGAGGATATCCTTCTGGATAATCTTTGTATCGGAGGAGAGACACTCTATGAGAAGATCCAGGATGCAGAGATCCTCGACACTGAGATTATCCATACGATCGACAACCCTTATTCAGAGGTTGGCGGTCTTGCTATCCTGTACGGAAACCTGGCAGAACAAGGTGCCGTGATAAAAACTGCAGGGATTACCGGAGAGAGAGTCTTCACAGGTACAGCCGTATGTTTCAACTCTCAAGATGAGGCGATCAAAGGGATCATCAACGGTAAAGTAAAAGCAGGGAATGTCGTAGTCATCCGTTACGAGGGACCTAGAGGTGGACCTGGTATGCAGGAGATGCTCAGCCCTACAAGCCTTATCATGGGTATGGGACTGGGTGACAAGGTTGCCCTCATTACTGACGGTAGATTCTCAGGTGCAACAAGAGGAGCAAGTATCGGTCACGTGAGCCCGGAAGCGGCAGAAGGCGGACTTATCGGCCTGCTGGAAGACGGGGATGAGATCTTTATCGACGTGGACAACTATATCCTTGAAGCAAAACTCACCTTCGAAGAGATCGCAGAAAGAAGAGACAACTTCAAACCGATCGTCAAACCGCTTAGCAGCAAATGGCTCAAACAGTACCGCGCACTTGTTACCAATGCAAGTTCCGGTGCGGTGCTAGAGGCAGAGTAAACTTTTCCAGCCTCTTTGACTGTCAGGGGATCCCCTTGACAGCTCTCTTTCCTCATCTCCCCGGACAAGAAATCACTATGTTCTACTTTTTTCTCAAAGTTGGAGTGCATAATTGTTGGTGCGTGGTTACGCACCCTACGCGATACATTTAAACTCATTTCACTACAGTGCTATCCATAAGTTTGGCACCGCCAAACGTTCTCAACCAATCTTTATGCTTTATAACAAAATCGATATAGTCATTCCCACGGACACCGTGGGAATAAAGGAAATCATTAATCACACGAAGTGTGCCTTGTTGTGGTGAACGACCTTGTAAGCGAAGCGATTCGAGAGCCACAACGCTTTTTTGCTTCGTTTTTTCTAAAAAAATGAAGAGAGAACCACCGCCTCAATAGTATAAACAAGGAAATTCATACGTTATAGTAACAGCCGTTTGTATTCCAAGCTATAAACTGCTTACGTGGCTTCACTTCGTTACGACTTAGCCTACAGCGTTATACAAGTATACATCGCTTCCGGTTCCGAGCTTACAAAAGCAAAGCAGTTTGACTTTGCTTAATGCTTCTCATCCTTATGCTTCAAGTCGGGAATGACAAGTACAATTCATACGCGAACGTTGCGCCTATGAACTACTAGAAGTAAATTTTGATAGATAAAAGGGAATAAAAGTAAGAGAAAAGTATCTAGGAAATGAAAGAAGAAGCCGGAGAGGCTTCTTACGAGAGATTATTCAGGTCTTCTTGCACCCATATAGCGTTGTGAGTAAAATGCTTTACCCAGACTTGTGATCACCACTTTTTTCTTTGCTGAAGAGGCGTGGATAAACTTGTTATCTCCCAGGTAGATACCTACGTGGTTGACATACCCTTTACGTCTTTTTGAGGTATCAAAGAAGATCAGGTCGCCTTTTTGGAGTTCGGATCTTTTGATAAACTTACCATACTTGGACTGCATGATAGAGGTTCTTGGGATATCAATACCGTTCTTTTTATAGCAATATTTTGTAAATCCCGAACAGTCAAATGTCCCTTTTGTTCCCGTTGCACCCCACACGTACCGGTTACCCAGTTTTGTCTTGGCAACCTCTACGATCTCGTCATTATTCTCATCACCAAAGAATAGATCTCCCAGGTTAAAGACATCTTTTTTCGTGGGCTCTTTTTCCATATAAGAAGACTTTGGCAGACTTGCAAGTGTCTGCGCCAGTTTTCTGTCACTTGTTTTTGTTGTCTTTTTTGCAACCTTCACGCTCTTCGCCGCAGGCACCTTGATCGTCTGCCCGGCTCTCAGCGTATTCCCCTTCAGACCATTCAGCGATTTAAGCGTTGAGATATTTGTCTTATATTTTCTGGCGATTATAGAGAGTGCATCTCCGCTCTTGACTTTATAGCTTACGGTCTTCAGAGCCTTTTTTGTACCGGGAACCGTTAAAACTTTCCCTACCTTCAGCGTACCATCTTTTTTAAGCCCATTGAGTTTGCAGAGTTGCGTGATCGAAGTGTTATTTGCTTTGGCGATCGCGTATAGCGTCTCACCCTTTTTAACCTTATGCGTTGCAGCCGATGCATAAGATGTAGCTATAGAAGCCACCGCAAGTGAAATCAACAATGTATGTAGTTTTTTCAAGAGTATACCTTTCAAATTGATGATTTTCTTCCCGCCCCATATTTTACATATGTATAATACCTATCTATGATTAATCAAAAATAAACCCAACTTTACGTTTTACTTAAATGTTTTACGATTCGGTCAGCAACTCTGAAGGCATTGGCGTAGATCGTCCAAGTATAGGCCACAGAGCCTCCTGTCGGCATAAAACTGGCATCTGCCACATAAAGGTTGGGGATATCATGGGATTGACAGTGGCTGTTCAGCACGGACGTTTTCGGATCATTACCAAAGCGGCAGCCGCCCGCTATCAGGTTTTGCGGGGGTGCGCCGGAGATAGAGCTGTAGATGTTTTCGGCACCCATCTCTTCGAGTACCGCTTCACACTTTTGGGCGATATAGTTGCCCACTTTCAGGTCATGGGGATGGTTGACGATACGCAGTTTGCCTACGGGCATACCGTATTTGTCTTTGTGGTTTTCATCTATCGTTACAAAACAGTCATCATTGGGCAGCCAGTCGTTAAAGATCTCAAAGCGGATACTCTTGCTCTCTGTCAAACGCTTGACGACTCTCTCCCCCAAAGCTTGACCCCATACCAGCCTCCCCTCCTCTTCGTTGTTCTTGCGGGCCCGGGAGATGATGTTCTGATGTTCGAACATAAACTCGACCGAACCTCCCTTGAACCTGCCGTCCCACCAGTGATCGATAGCGTACCAATCCAGGATAGACCGGTTGACAAAGAGTCCTCTCTCCATCAATGCTTCAAAGCTGATCTCCTTGAGACTCTCTTTATGCAGCTCCCCCTGCCCCGAACCTCCTGCAGAAAAGATCAGGTTTTTCCCAAGTTCTCCGGAGCTGTTGGAGAGACCGTCGGGATGATGGCGGTTCCTGGAGTTCAGGAGCAAACGGGCACTCTCGTGTGCCTGTGCCGCCAGGACAAAGATATCGGCAGTGATCCTGCGCTCTTTCCCTGTCACTGTGTCTACAATGACAGCTGCTGTCACCTCTTCCTTCGTACTCTCCAGGGACTTCACATAGGTATGGCTCATCAGTGTCAGGTTACCGGTAGCCAGTGCGGGGAACAGCAGTGCCTCTCTTGAACTCCCCTTTGCTCCCGAACCGCATCCGTAGCTTCCGCAGAAGTTGGAGTAGTAGCAGGCACTGCGGTGATCCTTATCCTTTGATAGCACCGCACGAGGCGTCACAAGCGGTGTGATCCCAAGGGCATGACAACTTTTGTCAAAGAGCTTGACAACTTCGTTCTCTCTGGTCGGAGGCTGCGGAAAGTCCGGAGTACTCCTCCAAGGCTCAAAGGGGTGTTTTTGATAGGCTCCCGATATCCCGATCACCTCTTCGGCCATCGTGTAGTAGGGTTCAAGGTCGCTATAGGAGATGGGCCAGTCGACGACATTGGCACCTTCGATCTCACCATACTTACTCTTCAGTCTGAAGTCATCGGGATGCATACGGTGGAACATCCCGCTCATCAGGTTGGAGGAGCCCCCGACGATATTACCGTTCCAAAAGCTCCATCCCGACTCATAGGTAGGTGTCGCAACCCATTCCCCGTCTACCTTCTCCTCTATCATATGGTACTCGTCAAACAGGCTGGGAGTGATAATATCCCTCCGGCAATAGGCCAGTTCATCTTTACTAAACTCTTCTCGCCCTATCAGGCTCCCTTTTTCAAGCATCGCCACCTTATAACCGGCACGGCACAGCGTATAAGCTACTGCACCGCCGCTGGCACCGGACCCTACGATCACCACATCAAAACTGCTCATCCCTCGATATACCTTCGCTTCGGTCGCGGTACTCCCCCGAAACTCTCTACGGCCTTCCATCCCTCCTGACCGATATTGGAACCGTAGATCGGATCAGAGAAGATCGCCTCCATCGTCAGGGTCATGATACGTGCAAGCCAGTTGCTTCCGTAACGTGTCTCTTCATAGCTCCGCAATGCACGCTCTTTCTCATCATGCTTCATCATCAAAAACTTTCCCTCTGTGCGCGTCTCAAGCTCCCGGGCTCCCTCTATCACAAAACGCCTGATATCCCTGTCATAGCTGCTATGCGTGACCGTCTCCCGAAGAAAGGTGATCGTATCCATCGCTTTGGCCGAGGGTAGTCTGCTTCCTTCCGGGAACATATGCTGCTGCACTGCTGCGATCGTCGCTTCTACCTCTCCCAGCGCTTTTCTCTCCGCAATCATCTCCTGCGCATCTATAGAGGCAGAGAGCCCTATCACAGCACTGGTTGCCAAAAAGTCTCTTCGGTTCATTCTTTCTCTCTATCGTAATCTATCTATACCATCTTAAGGTGTTTCTGTGTACTTCCGGTGGAATCCACTCTACACAGAGAGTACACAATTATCATATTATACTTGGAATCTCTAAAATCATAAAAAGGAGGCAAGATGTTTAAAAAAATAGTGGTTACTTCAATGGTAGGGCTTGCAATGCTTGCATTCTCAGGATGTACTGACGGAAAAGATACAGCAACAGGCAAATGTGACAGTGCAAAAGAGGTCAAAACGAAATGCGGTGAAGGCAAATGTGACAGCGCAAAGAAAACTGTAACGAAAGAGGAAGGAAAGTGCGGTAGCGAATAAAACTGCAGCGCTATCCAATCAACGAGAGAAGAAAAGAGGATATCATGATAATACATATCTATCCTAAGACAAAAGATATACTGAGTAAGGGGCAGGATCTTGCACTGCTGGTTGCCAGACTGATATTGGCCTATGGTTTCTATGGTCCTGCCATGCGGAAATGGGCAGATATCGATGCGATTGCAATATGGTTCGGGACACTGGGTATCCCCCTGCCCACACTCAATGCCTATATGGCCGCGACTACTGAACTGCTGGGTGTTATCCTGCTCACACTGGGACTCTTTACACGACTGATCTCTCTGCCGTTGATCGTCGTCATGATCGTGGCTATCGTCACAGTGCATCTTCCGCATGGATTCACAGCCGGAGATAACGGATTTGAGATTCCGCTTTACTATATGTTGTTCCTGGCTATTTTTGCTTCCTTTGGCGCCGGAAAATTCAGTCTGGACCACCTCCTTTTCGGTAAAGACAAATAAGAAAAGAGGTAAGAGAGTATGAAATACATTATCCTATGGGTCACTGCGTTGGTGCTTGCTTTAACCTTCACACTCTCTGCCGGGAAATCCGACAAAGATACAAAAGTAGTACCAACGATGGATCAACCAAAAATAACCGGCTGATAGAGCTACAGAAAAAAGAGGTCTCTCCCAAATACGCTCAGGGTTTTTACCCTTCATTAAATATCTTTCACTACAATTACGCATAGTCTATTTCACTTGAAGGAGGCAACGATTAAAGCGCTATTTTTATCCATCATTTTGATCCTGGCATTTAACGGATGTGAGTCCCAGGCTGAACGGGATGCCCGCATCGCCCAAGAGGCCAGAGAAGAGCTGCTTGCCGAACTCAAGGCCAAAGAGGAGGCTGAGGCAAAAGCGCAGAAAATGCGTGAGACTGACTCTACCCTGCTTCGTATGGGTATCTCTAAAAAGGATGGGGTGATCACTATCGATACGAACAAGACCAAGGGCTTTTTTGAGCAGATAGGCCGACAGGTTACACGCGAGGTAAAACGATTTGAAGAAGAGTTTGATAAAGGCAAAGGTGCCGGTATCGAAGCCAATGAGAGTGAGATACATATAGACCTGCATAAAAGCGAACACTTTCTGGAAAAGTGGGGCGCAAAGATGCAAGAGTTTGCCGATGAACTGGATAGCTTATCCAAAGAGTTGGACGGCAACGAAACTACACCATAAAGGAAAACTATGCAACAGATCGATATCAACTCCGACGAGTTTCAAGCAGAGCTTGAAAAAACCTGGCAATTTGTCGAAAAGGTCAACACTCAATTCGGATTTGTACAAAACCCCAATGAAGAGGTTAATGAGGGAGTAGCCATGGGGCTTGCCAGAAACAGGCTCATCTACGGCAAACGTTTCTGCCCCTGTTTTATGGTGATCGGAGAGACCAAAGAGGAGCAAAAGGCAGCGGATAACCGTATCTGTCCGTGTAAGCCTGCCCTTGAAAAAGAGATTCCCGAAGATGGGCTCTGTCACTGCGGTATCTTCTGTACCCCTGAGTATGCCGCAGCACAACAGGAAAAAGATACTGCCGAAGAGGTGGCCCATACCCATTCACAGGGTCTTACCAGAGGACAGGCTGTAGCACTCCTCAACGAGGAACAGCTTGACGGGGATGAGCTTGAAGCACTCCTTGAAGCCAGAGCATTGAGGATGGTTGATTTTACCCTGATGGATGTACGTGAGTATATGGAGTACCAGATGGGACATATCGTGGGAACGGACACGCTTGTCCCTACCTCACAGTTCTACGCAAAGATAGAAGAGCATGCCGATAAAAAACAGAAACCGGTCATCGTCTACTGTCACACAGGCAGCAGAAGCTTTCAAGTACAACATGCGATGAAGTCACTGGGATTCGAACATGTCTGTAACCTGAGACCCGGCATCATCGCCTACAACGGTGAAACGCAAAGAGGGGAATAGGCTCAAGTGAGCAGGTAGCAGGTAGCAGGTAGCAGGTAGCAGGTAGCAGGTAGCAGGTAGCATCATGACAGAGTCATGAGAATGTGTCAAATGTTTTTCACGTCATCCTCGGGCTCAACCCTGGGATCCACAAGTTGGAGTGCATGATTGTTGGTGCGTGATTACGCACCCTACGCGATCCATTTAACCTCATTTTAACACAGCACTATCCGTAGGTCGGGATACCCCCTATCCCGACATTCACCCATTATGGAGAGATCAGCATTGATATCGGGGTGAGGATACCCTGGGAAAGTAAGAAAAAGCAACCATTAATCACACGAAGTGTGCCTTGTTGTGGTGAACGACCTTGTAAGCGAAGCGATTCGAGAGCCACAACGCTTTTTTGCTTCGTTTTTTCTAAAAAAATGAAGAGAGAACCACCGCCTCAATAGTATAAACAAGGAAATTCATACGTTATAGTAACAGCCGTTTGTATTCCAAGCTATAAACGTAAAGCAGTTCACGTTTCCTTAACGCTTCGGAACCATGAGACCCGTTAAATAAACGTGAGTGAACCTCACGTTTATAGGGGTGGAACCGAGCGTGTCGAATGCAGTGAGCCGCGAAGGCAAAAAAATGTGCTTTTGCACCGCCGAAGGTAGATCCAACACCCCGACCTACGTAAATCACAAATTACGAATTACTCAGGGCTAAGTGCGCATTAAAGCACATCATATATTAATCTTTAAAATGGTGAAATGATTATTTGGGAAAGTGTTATAAAAGGGGTGAGAGGCCGAAGCCTCTCAAAAGATAGAACTTACTTAGCAAGTGCCGCTTTTGAAGCTTCTGCTACTTTAGCAAAAGATTCCGGTGCGTTCATTGCCATATCAGCAAGGATCTTTCTGTCAAGCTCGATGTTTGCAAGCTTAAGACCGTGCATGAATCTTGAGTAGTTCATGTCGTTTAGTCTAGCAGCTGCATTGATACGAACGATCCAGAGTCTTCTGAAGTCTCTTTTTTTCTGTCTTCTATCTCTGTAAGCATATACCAAAGATCTTTCAAGTTGCTCTTTAGCTTTTCTAAAGTGCTTTCTTCTACCGCTGTAGAATCCTCTAGCTTGTTTTAGTAGTTTTTTATGACGTCTGTGTCTTACAAAACCGTTTTTTACTCTCATGGTTTTCCTTTACCTTGAACTTGTACTAAACCTCTTTTAACGCCGCCAGCCGCATGAGCCAACTGCTGAAGTTCGTTATAGTAGGTGTCAAACTTAACTGTTTGAACTTGCCTCATACGAGTGAGGGAATACTACTTTTTGGATCAACCTTAGTTGATCATCGCTTTGATTTTTTTAGCATCAGCAGAATCAACGTGCTTATCACTTCTCATCTGTCTGTGGTGTTTACCGTCAACCTTAGTAAGGATGTGGCTTCTATAAGCAGTTCCTCTTTTGATTTTACCGCTCTTTTTCACCTTGAAACGCTTTACAGCGCCTTTTACGCTCTTCATTTTAGGCATATGCTTACTCCCTATTGAATTTTTTCATTAATTTAGAACGCTTTTGGGCAAAGCCCAACAAGCTACGCTAACGCTGAGTTCTCCTCAGCAGAGAGCTCATGCGACTAGTCGCATCTTTTTATACATTGCTAAACCATAGAAAATGGGACGGTATTATACCGAGTTTTTCTAAAAATTTTATAAACCCCTTTCTTATTAGTGTATTTGCATATGCTTGTTGGTGCGTGATTACGCACCCTACGCGAAAGATCACCATCATTTCACCTCTCCGGTATCCGTAGGTCGGGATACCCTTATCCCGACATTCACCCCTTATGGAAAGATCGCCATTGATGTCGGGATGAGAAGCGTCAAAAAAACGTGAACTGCTTCACGTTTGTAGCTTCGGAACCATGAGACCCGTTAAATAAACGTGAGTGAACCTCACGTTTATAGGGGTGGAACCGAGCGTGTCGAATGCAGTGAGCCGCGAAGGCAAAAAAATGTGCTTCTGCACCGCCGAAGGTAGATCCAACACCCCGACCTACACTTTCCTTCTATCGATCCTCACTGCCACGATTACCGTGGTAACCAGAAAAACATATTCAAAGAAAAACGGCTTTTTTGTCACTGAGCACTGGGCGTACAGATGCGAAGGTGAGAGTCGTAAAAAATGACAATAGTTTGTCATTTTTAGACTCGGAACCAAAGGCGATGTGCTTCTGCACCGCCGAAGGAAGATCTATAACACACCGAGAGCATCGTCCGTACGCTTGCGAAGTGACGCTTTTTTGCACCCCAAGGGCACTTCCTCCCTTCGATCAGGGCGCTTCGTTTTTTCTCCTAGTGAAGCGTAGCGGTGACGCAGTCATCACTCTCTTTGAGAAAAAAATGAAGAGAGAAACACCACTTAACCGTGTAAAATAAGAAGACTATGCAAAAATAGTTATTAAGTTTTGGATTCCGGATCAGAGTCGTGAATGACAGTTTTTCGTCATCACCGGGCCTGGCACCCCAAGGGCATTTCCTATGGGCACCCGGGGATCCACAAACCATGGTAACCGAATCAACTTGTGCATTTACTTCCTATATATAGAAGGAGTTACAACGAGTGTTGTATGTCCCTTTTTAGAAAAGGAACCAAAAGCGTCACCCCCTCTCGAAACGCGACGGAAGTTTTTTGCACTTCTGCAAAAAACTTCCTGCTTACAAGGTCGTTCGGGGTGACAGTTTTTTATTTAAAAGATATCTTCGGACTCATACCAGAGAGTCCAAATGCCGGTCAATCGGGAAAAAGTAAAAAGTAAACGTAAATCGTAATACGTAGCACATAACACAAATGCCCGGAGGAAATACCTTGGGGTACACGTTTCACATTTCACGTATCACAAATTACGAATCTCCATCCCATCCAACAGTTGTGGTTCATCCTTCGGCGGTGCACTAGTGCACATCGCCTCCGGTTCCGACCCTACAAACGACAAACTATTGTCATTTGCTTAACCGGTCTCATCCCATGCATCACACAATAATTCCTACTTCCTCACTCCTAGTTCCTCCCTCATATAACCTCACTTGTGGTAAAATCAATCCCAACAAAAAAAGGCAGGTTGAACGCACGTGGATCAAGTCACCGAGATACTCTCCAACAAGAAAAAACTCCTTACCGAGGTCTATTTTGACCTGCAGCTGCACTTTGAAGAGAAGTACGGCAAAGATGCGCTGATTCTGATGGAGATCGGTACCTTCTTTGAGGTCTACGAGGTCAACAATGACGAACTGAAAGTCGGCAAGGCCAAAGAGATCGCAGAACTGCTCAATATCCAGCTGACCAGAAAAAGCAAAGCGATCTTGGAGAACTCGGTCAGCAATCCCCTGCTTGCAGGCGTACCTGCGGTTTCACTGGACCGTTACCTCTCACGTCTCATCGCTACCAAAAAGTACACGATCATTGTCGTCAAACAAAAAGGCGAGATGCCCAATGTCAAGCGCTACGTCTCCAACATCATCTCCCCGGGTACCAACTTCGAGTATCTCTCAGAACCGACTGAGAACAACATCGTCTCTCTACTGATCGATGAGAATGCAGGGATCTACTCGGTAGGCTATGCCGCGATCGATGTGAGTACCGGGAAGACCATCACCAACGAGATACACTCCACACGCGACGACAAGACCTATGCCCTAGATGAAGCCTTCAACCTGCTTCAGACCTATACCACCTCCGAGGTGATCATCACGCTGGAGAGCAAAGAGATCGACAGAGAGTGGCTGATACACTACCTGGAGCTGGGTTCTCTGCACCATACCCTCAACACCAAACGCTTCAAGGTCTCCTTCCAAAACGAACTCTTTACACGGGTCTTTGAGATCAACTCTTTTCTGAGTGCCATCGAGTACCTCGACCTGGAGCGTCACCCCTACACCACTGAGGCACTGGCGATACTGATCGACTTCATTATCGAGCATGATGAGAGCATTATCGAAAAGATGAACAAACCCCAGTTCCTCGGCTCCAACCGCTATATGTATATCGGGAACAACGCGATGGAGCAGCTCTCGGTCATCTCACGCGACCCAAGCGATGTGACCCTCTTGGATCTGATCGACAAAACCTCTACGGCATTCGGAAAGCGTCTCCTCAAAGAGCGCCTGCTCAATCCGATCTGCGACAAAGCGCTGCTTGAGGAGCGCTATAACCTGACCGAACAGCTTCTGCCTAGTATCGACCGTTTTGAGACCCACCTCAAACAGATCTATGACCTTGAGCGTATCACACGCCGTATCAAACTGCGTAAACTGCACCCGGTGGAGCTCACCTATATCTCCATGTCCCTGGAGTCTATCCTGAAACTGATCGAAGATGGCCAAGGGAGCGGCCTGGAGATCGATGAAAAGCTCTATGATGAAGTCCGTGAGATGTCCACTGTACTTGAAGAGACCTTTGAACTGGATGTCTGTGCGAAGTTCAGGATCGAACAGATCAATGACAATATCTTCAAAAAGGGTGTCTACCCGGCCATTGACACCATTGTCAAGAATCAGCAGCAGGAGATTGACAAGATGGAGCTGGTGGCATCACATGTGGAGTCACTCTTTGAAAAAGAGAAGCTTTTCAGCGGGACGACCAAGTACACTACCGTCAGCTACCTGGAGAGCGAAGGATACTTCCTCAATCTCACCAAAAACCGTTTTATGATGATCGAGAAGCCGCTCAAGGAGTCATTTGTCACGATTGACAACGAACACCACTTCTTCAAGGACTTCTCCTATAAGCATCTCAAAAATGCCGTCAAGGTACAATCCCCGCTCTTTGCGGATATCACCCGCAACTACGAGACGGCACAGGTACAGCTGGTCTCCCTGGTCAAGCAGCGCTATGTTGAGAGCCTGGACCTCCTGGAGAACCGTTTTTCACTCCTGCTTGAGAGGCTTATCGCCTTTATTGCCAATATCGATGTGGCCATCTCCAATGCCAAGTGTGCCAAAAGTATGAACCTTACCCGCCCGCTCATCGAAGAGGGGAACTTCTATGAAGCGATCGGTCTGCGACACCCGATCATCGAGGCCAATGACGAACGGGGGATCTATGTGCCCAATGATCTCTTCCTGGGTGCCAACAACGGTACGGGGCACAACCATATCACGCTCAACGCCAGCAACAGCGAGGATGTACTGGGTATCCTGCTCTACGGGATCAACTCATCAGGGAAATCCTCGCTGATGAAGAGTATCGGGATCAGTGTGATACTGGCACAAGCCGGCTTCTACGTACCGGCTGTGGAGCTTCGTTTCGGGCTCTATGACAAGCTCTTTACACGCATTGTCTCCAAAGACAACCTCTATAAGGGGTTGTCAACCTTCAGTGTGGAGATGATGGAGCTCAAAAATATCTTTAACCGTGCCAATGCCCGTTCACTGATCCTCGGTGATGAGATCAGTCAGGGGACAGAGACCGAGTCGGCCCTGGCGATCGTCTCTGCCTCCATCCTCAAGCTGATCTCACTGAAGTCCACCTTCATCTTTGCCACCCACCTGCACCAGCTGGGAGAGATTTCAAACCTCCAGGGGCTCAAACATCTGATCTTTCTGCATCTGGGTATCCAGTATGATGATGAGAGCGACAGACTGATCTATAACCGTGTCCTGCAGCTGGGTATGGGGGACAGTCTCTACGGACTGGAGTTTGCCAAATCACTCCATATGGACAAGGAGTTTCTCAAAACTGCACAGGAGATCAGAGAGAACCTGAACCATGCACAAAGCGATGTCAAACGCCTGAGCCGCCAGAAACGCAGCAAATACAACAAAGAGCTCTATCTCGGAAAGTGTGCCCTGTGTGATGCCCCGGTGGATGACGTACACCACATCGCCGAACAGAAAGAGGCCAACGAGACAGGCCATATCGACCACTTCCACAAAAACCACAAGTACAACCTCATTCCCCTCTGCAAAAAACACCACCAGATGGTCCACGAAGGGAAGATCATGATCTCGGGGTTTGTGATGACAGATGAGGGGTTGAAACTCCATTATGAAGTTCGGGAGTAGTGAGCAGTGGAGCTGCGAGTTAGAAATGAGGAGTTC
Source organism: Sulfurovum sp. MH2-6 (assembly GCF_058374785.1). Lineage (NCBI taxonomy): Bacteria > Pseudomonadati > Campylobacterota > Epsilonproteobacteria > Campylobacterales > Sulfurovaceae > Sulfurovum > Sulfurovum sp. MH2-6. The sequence goes on along the minus strand of NZ_CM178170.1, from coordinate 76,135 downwards.
GTGATTCGTGAAATGTGATACGTAAAATGTGAAATGTATTACGTATTACTTTTTACCTATTGTCCGGCTTGTGGATCCCCGGGTCAGAGCCCGAGGATGACGAAAAGAGTGTCATTCCTGTTTTAATCTATCTTATATATTTTAAATAAAAGACTGTCAGCCCGAACGACCTTGTGAGCAGGAAGTTTTGCAGAAGTGCAAAAAACTTCCGTCGCGCTTCGAAAGGGCTGACGCTTTTGGTTACTTTTCTAAAAAGTAACATACAACACTAGTTGTAACTCCCAAGTATCTATCTCTACTTTATTAAAAAAGTAGGCACTAATAAAGCTTCCCAAGGGTATAAAAATACAGAGGAAACACCTACTCAATGTTATAAAACAAAAAAATTTATTTGGTTCCCACGTTGCACGTGGTAACCCATACGCCGATACGATAGACTAAAGTTTACTGCATCACTACACTCTTATATGCATTCCCACGAAAATCGTGGGAACGAAAGCAACCCTCACGGGCACCCGGGAATCTACAGATTGATATGCATGATTGTTGGTGCGTGGTTACGGCACCCTACGCGATAGAGCCCCTACTTCCTTGTTCCTCATTATTATCCATTCTTTTTCTTCTTTGTCACTGAGCACTGGGCGTACAGATGCGAAGGTGTGCAATATTGCGAAGCAACACACCGAGAGCATCGTCCGTATGCTTGCGAAGTGACGCTTTTTTGCTTCGTTTTTTTAAAAAAATGAAGAGAGAAACACAACTTAAAGTTGAAAACTAAGAAAAGTGTGAAAAAATTATTATATTGTAGATCCCAGGAAAATACCCGGGAAAACGGAAAGTAAGAAGAAGTGACTACTTCTTCTGAGGAGTCACGTACATATTGATATAGCGACCTTCCTGGTGTGCATCTTTTTCAAGTACACCGATATCTTCAATCATCGGCCAGACACGTTTAAGTACCTCTATACCCCACTCAGGGTGAGCCATCTCACGTCCTTTAAGGAAAACTCTGAGCTTCACATGCTTCCCTTTCTCCAGGAACTCTCTGGCATGTTTCACCTTGAAGTTGATATCATTTTCAGCGATCTTACAAGAGAACTTCACCTCTTTGACTTCGATCTTCTTCTGGTTTTTACGTGCCTCTTTTTTCTTCTTCTCAAGCTCGTATTTGTGCTTGCCGTAGTCCATGATTTTTGCGACAGGGGGTTTCGCATTCGGTGACATCAGTACAAGGTCAAGTCCCTTACCTTCAGCTATTTTAAGGGCTTCGTCTTTGGAGATGATGCCAAACTGCTCTCCGTCATCACCTACAACTCTCAACTCCGCTGCTCTGATGGCGTCATTCATGATGACATCATCACCCTTTTTTCTACCCCTATTTCTGTCGTTTTGTCTACTCAAATTTTACCTTTTTGCAATTCTTGTGTTAATTCTACCATAAATTCATCTTGTGTAAGATTATACTGTTCTCTGGTTCTTCTGTTACGGATTGCTACCGATTTATTGGCAACTTCTTCATCACCGATGATCACAACATACGGTACTCTCTGCTTTTCAGCCGTACGGATACGTTTGTTGAGTGAGTCGTTCTTGTCATACACCTCTGCATCCATCCCCTCAAGTCTCATCTGTTTCTTAAGCGCATTTGCATACGCCACGTGATCTTCTGCGATCGGTACAAAGATCACCTGAGTAGGTGCAAGGTAGAATGGGAACTCTCCGGCAAAGTGCTCAGTCAGGATCGCGATGAAACGCTCAAACGACCCGAGGATCGCTCTGTGAAGCATGACCGGCTGTTTACGCGTATTGTCTTCAGCCACATACTCCACCTCAAATCTCTGAGGAAGGTTGAAGTCTACCTGGATCGTACCACACTGCCATTTACGTCCGAGTGCATCTGTGATCTTCACGTCGATCTTCGGTCCGTAGAAAGCACCGCCACCCTCATCGATCGTGTAAGGCAGGTTGTTCTCTTCAAGTGCATCTTTAAGCCCTTGTGTTGCAAGCTCCCATACGGCATCTTCACCGATCGCTTTCTCCGGTTTCGTCGCGACTTCCATCGTATACTCAAATCCGAAAAGCTGCATCACGCTGTCTACAAACTCCACGACCTCGATCACTTCTCCCGCGATCTGCTCAGGTGTACAGAAGATATGTGCATCATCCTGGGTGAACTCTCTTACACGAAGCAGTCCGTGCAGTACCCCTGACTTCTCATGTCTGTGTACCACACCGTATTCATAGTAACGAAGCGGTAATTCACGGTAACTCTTTTGTGTCTGTTTAAAGATCTGGATATGCCCGATACAGTTCATCGGCTTGATACCGTACTCCTGCTCGTCGATCTCTGTAAGATACATATTTTCACCGTAACAGGCATAGTGCCCTGAGGTTCTCCACATATCCGACTTCAGGATCTCCGGTCCGCGTACAGGCTCATACCCTCTTACACGGTGTGCTTTATGAAGGATCTCCTCGAGTTTCGCACGGAGTTTTGCTCCCTTCGGCATCCAGAACGGCAGTCCCGATCCTGCCGATTCGTTGAACATGAAGAGCTCCATCTCTGTACCGATCTTACGGTGGTCACGCTTCTTCGCCTCTTCGAGCATCGTCATATGTGCTTTGAGAGACTCCTTGTCCGCAAAAGCCACCCCGTAGATACGTGTCAGCATCTCTGCACTCTCGTCACCGCCGAGGTAGGCACCTGCCACACGTGTCAGCTTGAAGTTGTTCAGAAATCTCAATGCCGGTACGTGAGGTCCGCGGCAAAGATCTTCGAACTCTCCCTGCTTGTAGATCGAAAGCGTCTCGTCAGGGATCTTGCTCATGACGGCCTGCTTGAGATCATCATGCGAGAACTTTTTCATCGCTTCATCTTTGCTCATCTCGTACTTTTCGATCTTGTACTTTTTCTTGATAAGCTCTTTCATCTTCTTTTCGATCGCTTTGAGATCCTCTTCACCGATCTTCTCATCTACTCTGAAGTCATAGTAGAATCCCTCATCCACTACCGGTCCAACAAAGAACTGTGAGTTAGGATAGAGTTCAGTGATCGCCTGTGCCATCAGGTGTGCTGTGGAGTGGCGGATGATCTCCAGTGCTTTCTCGCTGTTGTCATACTCGATAGGTGTCAACCCTGCCGTCTCTACTGCGCTCTGTGTATCGATAATGTTATTGTCGTTATCCAGATATCCGATAATATTTTCGCTCAAAATATACCCTTAAATACGTAATTACGTTAAAATGGGCTAATTATAGCTAAAAAACTCTCAAAGCCTCTGAAGCTTTTAGTTTGAGATATTTTTTTGCTCTTCGGTGAGCTCTTCATAGAACATATGGAACCTGTCGGGGTCTTTCTTGGCGATATACATCGCCTCATCGGCAAACTTGCTCAGCATCATCTCCGAGCGGTGATCATCAGGGAAGGTACTGATACCGATACTCAGCTCGATCGGCACCGTCACCCCCTCGACCTCGAATTTTCCGATCACTTCCCGCTCCATCTTCTCTACAAACTTGGGAAGGAAGACCTTTTTTCTGCGTGTAAGGATCACAAACTCATCTCCCCCCAGTCTTGCCAGGAAGTCCTGTTCCCCCAGATAGTTTGTCAATCTTCTCACTACCTCTTTGAGCACCTCATCACCGATGTGGTGGCCGTGTGTATCGTTGATCACTTTGAACTTGTTGAGATCGATGAACATCAGCGCAAAGAACTCTCTGCTCTTGATCGCAGCCCTGATCTCCTCTTTGTAGACCTTTCTGTTGGCTACCCCGGTCAGTTCATCATGTCTGGCATCCTTGGCCGTGGAGCTCAGTACTTCGGTAAGCTCCTCGTTCTTCGCATGCATCCTCACGATATACTTGAGGTAGAAGAGCGGGACAAGGAAGGTGGTCATCGCAAAGGCGATCAGGATATCATAGTGCCCGCTCCAGTAGTTGGAGTAGAGCAGCAGTGTCACCCACGAAAGCGCCGCACCGATGATACTGGTATAGAAGTACCCTATCCCGAAGCTGGAACCCGACAGCATCACCAGCCAGACATAAAAAGGAAGAAAGTAGATCCCGTACTGCTCAAACATCATCACCAGCAGTGTCAGCACTGTCAGATCCAGCAGTACCACTACACTCTTACGTATCCCGATAGCGCGCTGAGGATAACGTACCAGAAAGGCATAGTGCAACATAGAGAACAAAAAGAGACCGGCCAGTATCATACTGATCATAAACATCTCTTTGACGACTTCGCTTCCGCTCTGTCCAAAAAGAAGGAAACTCAAGAAAGTCAGTATCCCTATGACCGCCAGCCTGGTACCGGCATATTTCTTCTCTACTTGATAATAGATATTTTTTGTGATCACACTCACTCCTGATATCGGAATATTTTATAATATAAATTTTATTATAGCATAACTCGATATCTGATCTTGGATTTGGTTGATTCCCCACCCCTGGTATCCTCAACTCGCACCCCAAGGGCATTTCCTACGGGCATCGGGAATCCACAAGCCGATAACTATTTTTCCATACTTTTCTTGGTTTGCAAAATTAAATTGTGTTTCTCTCTTCATTTTTTATAAAAGTAAGCGCCCTGACCAGAGGGAGGAAGTACCCTTTGGGTGCAAAAAGCTTGCCTACATGGCTGCACTGCGTTACGACCATTTCGGTTCCGAATCTATAAAAGCAAAGCAGTTTGCTTTTATGTAACGATTCTCATCTCGAAACGCGACGGAAGTTTTTTGCACTTCTGCAAAACTTCCTGCTCACAAGGTCGTTCGGGATGACAGGTTTTATTGATTATTGCTTGAATACGGAGTCCGGAATGACGAATTTCCAATTTCCCTGTTCTTCAATCAAACAAAAGATGCATTTCATGCATCATTCAATAATTCCTAATTCCTAACTAGCAGCTAAGCTGCTCAATATACATCGTCATGACTGCCGATATCAATAGGAATGATCTCCTGATCAACAATCAAGAAATCAATGACCACTCTATATTCCATATTGATCGATACAGAGTAGTACTCATTCAGATTTCCTTTGAGTTTATGCAGCCTGAGAGAGGGATGGAAAGGGTCCACTTCCAATATACTCATGGCCTTGGCATATCTTTTGAACATATCGGGATGTTTTTTAAGAAATTTTGTGACACGTTTTTTATAGGCATCACTAATGATGATCTTATAGTTCATCTTTAAGGTCTGTTTCCAACTCGGCTATATGCTCTGCGGCACTCTGTGCTTTATAGTTGCCTTTCTCTATATCCTTCATCGTCTGCATGTAGGCCAGATCCAGCTCGTTGGCTCTAAACTCCTTATATCTTTCTATGTCAAGAACTACGTATTTGTCTTTGCCTCGAACATTGATAATGAGTTCATCAAATCTCTTCAGAAGATTATCAAACAGTGATACCCCTCTTTTTTTCACTTCATTGGCTGAAATTGTCACAATAGTATCCTTAAAAGTACTTTTAAGAGTATTATACCAAAAAAAGAATCCTATAAAATGATTAACTTTGATATACATTCATGGTGAGCCTGTCGAACCATGCGTCCCTCCAACGTTGTGCCCCCTTCGACAAGCTCAGGGCGAAAAAGTGATAAGTAATACGAATGCCCGGAGGAAATGCCTTGGAGTACACGTTTCACATTTCACGAATTACCAATCACATTTCACTAATCACGAATCACTATTCTCTATGAATTATCGCCCGGGGATCCACAACTTTGATTACGATAGACTCACTGCGGCTTAGCACTCATCCTCTGGCAGGCTATCTGCCCCTGGCATCTTCTCGCCAAGTTCTACCAGCTCCGGTGTATGGTACACTTTACGTTCGGGCTCGACCATACCGCATTCACATGCAGTCGCTTCTTCTATTTCCTCTACCGGTTTGATATCATTACTTCTCATAAGAAATTCTTCCCCTTTGTTTTACTCTCTGCTATCATATTTTATTCTCTATTAAATGAAGTTTATGGCTTTACCATGGTAACCGAATCAATCTTGGTCACAGCTATTTGTATCCGTTCGTGGTGAGCCTGTCGAACCATGCCCCTCATTACGGGCGGGCGCAATGATCCGTCCCTACAAAATTCTCCCATTTCTAATTCTTGTTGCCGGGGATCCATACACCGAACCGATCTTTCGCACAGCGTGGGTTGGCAAACCCACCCTACGAAACCCTCGTCATTCCGGACTCGCACCCCAAGAGCATTTCCTACGGGCATCCGGGGGATCATAACCTGATAACTATTTATTCATACTTTGCTTGTCTTCCAATGTTAAAGGGGTGTCTCTCTCCATTTTTTTCTCAAAGAGAGTGATGACTTCGTCACCACTACGCTTCACTAAGAGAGAAAAGTACAAACGGCTGTTACTTTAACGTATAAATTTCCCTTTTTTATACTATTGAGGCGGTGCTTCTCCCTTCATTTTTTTATAAAAAACGAAGCAAAAAATCGTTGTGGTTCTCGAATCGCTTCGCTTACAAGGTCGTTCACCACAACAAGGCACACTTCGTGTGATTAATGGTTATGGTGACAGGTTTTATTGATTATTTCTTCCCTCCCGTCATCCTCGACCCGCACCCCAAGGATGAGAAGCGTGAAGCAGAGGCAAACTGCTTTGCCTTTGTAGCTTCGGAACCTGAAGTGATGTACAGAATGTACCACGGAAGGCAGAGAAGTGAAACGAAACCCTACGGGCATCGGGGGATCCACAGAATCGCAAAGCGATTCCCTGTCATCCCATAGATCAAAGTATTGCCATGCAATACATACAACAACTCCTCACTCCTCATTCCTACCTAGCAGCAATGCTGCTCCTGTTCCTCATTATTCACTATTCACTCGCAGCTCTGGCTGCGCCTCCTCCCTGAACGCTACTTAATAATGATATCTACACTGTGCCACAACGATGATATCTTCAATGATTTTATAAACAAGTCTATGCTCAGAGGTGATTCTTCGAGAAAAATATCCCTGAAAATTCTCTTTCAGTCTCTCCGGTCTACCCAATCCATTTGAATCATCCGGATTTCTTTTGATATCCTGCAATAAAAGGTTGATTCTTTTTACGATTTTTTTGTCATTATGGACCCAATACTGATAATCTTCCCATCCCCTATCAGCAAATCCGATGATCATAGTTCGATATCTTTTTTTATGAATGCTGCATTCTCTATCTGCTCTACCGCATCATTCAATCTCTCTCTGTTATTTTTTGATGCAAGAAGATACATCGTCTCTTTCATTGCACTGTACTCTTCATACGAAAGTATGACAGCAGATTTATTATCTTTTGTAGTAATGATATACTCATCAAAATCATCACATACTTTATTGATAATATCCCTTAGGTTATTTCTTGCCTGTGAATAAAAAACAGCTTGCATTTTTTCCTCCAATTATTTTCATTCTTCAAATATAATTTACGGTTCCATAGCCATGAACGTAGTTGATCGCTATACTGCGTTCCGGCTTAGCCTTCAGTGGCGCATATGCCTACACGGCTTCGTTGCACTACGACCATTTCGGTTTCAAACCTATAAACGATAAACTGTTATCGTTTACTTAACGGTTTTCATGGTTCCGGGCTTACAAAAGCCTTGTGCCTGCACTCTCTGTGAGAAACTATTGTCGTTCGCTTAACGCTTTTGCCTCCGCGGCTACACTTCGTTCCGACCGTTCTGGTTTCGAAGCTACAAAGGCCTTGTGCTTGCACTCTCTGTGAGAAAGCAGTTTGCCTTTGCTTAACGCTTCTCAGCTTTTGACAATATATTGTCATTCTAACACACTCTAGCCTTTTTGTCAATTATCTGACCGCCCTCTCGCTGAACTCTCATTCCTCACTCTTCACTATTCGTATCCGTTCGTGGTGAGCCTGACGAACCATACCCCTCATTACGGGCAGACAATCGGGGAAAAGTAATAAGTCATACGAATGCCCGGAGGAAATGCCTTGGGCTGCAACATTTCACGAATCACGTTTCACCAATCACGTTTCACTCCTCACTCCTAATTCCTCATTCCTCACTAAACTCTAAGCACTAAACGCTAATCTCTCCCTACTCAATACCCGAGCGTACCGAACCGATACCCGATCCCTATACTTAGCGTAGGGCTCGAGAGCTCTCCGTCAAAACTGTGGATCATACCTGCGGCGATCGTTATCTCTGTATTGGGTGTGATATCGAAGCTTACTCCCGCCTCACCTTCGGCGATCCCGCCGCCGCTTACATCGATACCGCCGCCTCCGGCAGCTCCTAGACCGACTTGTGCATAGCACTTAACCATATCTGTGAGCGGATACGCTACTCCCGCTCCCAGGCTCCCGCTGACATAACCGCCCGCATCTCCGGTGATCGCTCCCATCGCCTTGGCATAGAGATACCCCCAGTCATAGAGACGCTGCGCCTGCAGTCCCGTCAACCCTACCGAGCCCTCATCATGGTTTTTACGTGCCGCATCCCTGTAGTATTCATAGCGCGCACTGAACGCCCAGTCACTGCGGGTGATCTCTCCGATGAACCCGCCCGGTCCCTCCGAGGGGACGATACGTCCGAAACGGCGCTCCATCGAGAGGCCAAAACGCTTTGCTTCAAAATCCCCGTCAAAGGAGCTGACCACGCCCCCTTCTGCATTGAGTGACCATCCGGGAGTCAACACCCAGCCGACTCCTGCACTCGCCCTCATCATAGCACCGCCGCCGGTATCCACTCTGCCTCCGCCGGCCATACCTAAAGAGCCTTCCGCAAAAAAAGACAACGGCGTATCCGCGACAGGGTAACGATACCCCAGCCCCGCATAGAGCTCCGCATAACCGTCACTCTCACCGCCTGCCGCACCTGATGTGGAGAGGTGCCAGGAGAGGTGTTCACCCAATGCCTGCGTATACTGCACCCCTACCGTCTCAAAGGATTTCTGTTCTTCCCCACCGGTTGTATGGACATCTCCTATGGGTGCGTAGTGCTGCAGGACGATGCCCAGTCTCGCTTCCCTTCCCTCCAGTGACCGGTGCAACACCGCACCGACCTCCTCTCCAAGGTTCTGCAGCTCGCCGCTGTAGTCACCGTCAAGCCGGAAGGATTCGAACGGGATATCGATCACCCCGGCAACCTGGGTACTGCTGATATCTCCGTTCGGAAATTCTACACGGGAGAGCTGAAGCCCTGCACGGAAGGCATCGCTGCCGTAGGAGAACCCGAGATGGGGACGAAGCATCAGCCCTCCGCCCTGAGGCGCAGCACCACCGCCACCGCCACCGACGAAGAGTCCGCCTTCCACTTCCCATCCGGACAAAAACGGATAACGCATCCCGCCCTCGAAACCTCCGACGAAAAAGCCTCCGCGCTCTCCGGCAGCCGCACCGTAAACACCAAGTCCGCCATACCCGTAACTGCCAAGCGCTATCTGGTAGTTCAGCCCGACAAGCCCCATCGACTCATCCTGCGGCAACTCTACCGACTCATAGGTCAGACGCAACCTGTTCTGATCCAGACTCACCGGCAAAGGCTCCGCCCATCCGACCACCGCGACACCGCACACCATACATACTGCTGCTCTTTTGATACTCATGATTCTTCCCCTTCATGATAAATGTAGATTTTAAAGATCTATTGTACCATACTAAGTGATACGGGATACGTGATAAGTAATAAGTGATACGTGATAAGTAATAAGTGATACGTGATAAGTAAAAAGTAATATGTAATACGTGATACGTGATAAGTAAAAAGTAATACGTGATAAGTGATAAGTAATACGTTTCACGAATCACGATGCAACCCCGCAGGATTTCGTTTCACCTTTCACATATCACGTATCACGAGTTCCCAGTCACATTTCACCAGTCACGTTTCACGTATCACCAATTTCACGCTATAATCATAAACCATGTGATCTGTAAAAAGGGGAGTAGTCACAATGAAAGACAAAGTAAGGACTCATAAAGATCTTGATGTTTGGAAGCAGAGCATTCAACTTGTAAAAAAAATTTATGAACTGACACAAAAATTTCCTAAAGATGAAGTCTATGGTCTCACAAATCAAATAAGACGTGCAGCTGTTTCTATACCTTCAAATATAGCTGAGGGAGCCGGGAGAAACAGCGACAAAGAGTTTATTCAATTTCTTCATATTGCACTTGGTTCCCTAGCAGAGGTAGAAACTCAATTAATCATTGCTATTGAGATCCAGTATGCCAAGAATGATACGATACTCTTTCAGGAAATTCAGAACATTCAAAAAATGCTCAATGGATTGATCAAATACGTCAAGAATAAGGGGTAAGTAATTCGTGATACGTAAAAAGTAATACGTGATAAGTAATACGTTTCGCCAGTCACATTTCACGTTTCACGAATCACGTTTCACCAGTCACATTTCACGTTTCACATTTCACCAATGCCCCGTCAGGAAATGCCCTTGGGGTGCACATTTCACCAATCACCAATTTCACGCTATAATCACCTTATGTCAAAAGAACTCAACACGTCAAAAGCACAAATCACGAATTACAAATTACGAATCACCGATCATCTCTCCGATGATCTCCAATTCCTCATCGCCTGCTGCCAGGCAGAACCGACACAAAAGGATACCGACTTTATCTCTTCGTACCTATCACGAATTACGAATTACGAATTACTAATCACCGCTGCTTCACAGCACGGCATTATTCCTCTGGTCTATAAAACCCTGAAGAGACTTTCCGAAGAAGGTCTCCTCCGTGATACGTCAGACGTAAACAGTAAAACGGATAATAAACAATCGCAAAACGATTCCCACCCCTCTCGTCATCCTCGGGCTCGACCCGGGGATCCACAGCCACAAAGTGACAACACCCACTCCTCACCAATCACAAATGCCCCGGCAGGAAATACCCTTGGGGTGCACGTATCACGTATCACGTATCACGACATATTGTCTGCTTTCAAGCAGCAATACATGGGCATCGCCCAGAAAAATATGCTGATGACCGCCGAACTCCTCCGCATCATGAAACTGCTCGAAGCAAACAACATCGAAGCCCTCGCCTTCAAAGGCCCTGCCCTGGCGCAGCAGGCCTACGGAGATATCACGATGCGGCAGTTCGGGGATCTGGATATTTTTGTCCATCGAAAAGACATTGTACACATAGCAGAGATATTGTCAGATGATCGCTATGAAGCACGGGTAGACAAAAAGTATTTTTCCAACAATGCTTTTCTGGATGTCAACAGCGATTGTCAATTCTTCAATGACAAACAAAATATTCTTATAGAGATCCACTGGACGGTTTTTCGAAAATCATTTTCGAAGAAAATGCAAAAGATAGATCTATGGGATAGGCCGTCAAAAGTTTCTATCAACCATCACGAGATCAAAGCCTTTGAGGTAGAAGCCCTGCTTCTTTATCTCTGTATGCATGGGTCCAAACACACCTGGGAACGTATAGAATGGATCGTTGATATTGATAAGCTTGTCAGGGTCTCCCCCGATATCAATTGGGACAAAGTATATCAGATGGCAGAACAGGCCAACGGCACTACGATGCTCGAGCTTGGCCTGCTACTCACTTCACACCTTTTTAGCACACCATTGTCTCAAAAGTACATCAATAGTCTCAGTACAAACAAGAAGATTTTATCATTAGAAAGAGAGGTTTTCTTTCTGCTCAATGCAAATAAGCAGACAACCGACAGCGAACTGCAAAAAAACCTTCGTCACTTCCGCTTCCATCTGGAACTGCAGGATGGTATCCTCAGCAAATCTCTTTTCATAACGAAGGCACTTTTCCCGCTGAAATCTTCGGATGTGGAGCTTATCAATCTGCCGAAGTCTTTATATTTTATCTATTATCTCTTCCGGCCTTTTCGTTTAGCAGCGAAATACTTCTCCAAGCTTTTCTCTTTTTTGCTTAAAGATAAATGAAGCCATATCAAAATGTAAAGTTCAAAACTTGACTATTAATTGTTAATTCTTATTGCCCGGAGATACAGAGTCATAAAAAGTAATGACTCTCACGTCATTCCGGACTCGTACCCTAAGGGCATTTCCTACGAGCATCCGGAATCCACTAGTTACGAATCACTACTATCCTACCACCAGTGAGAAGTATCCATCCACAAGCGATCCCAATTCCATCAGCGACGATATCCAAGAGCGAAAAATCCCTACCGGGAATGAAGTGCTGAACCAATTCGATCTGCAGCGCAAAAACCATCAGAAGCATAACCCTGGTCAACATCTTCAGGTGCCCAAATGCAGCAGAGAACAATAAATAAAGCACCGAAAAAGCAGCAAGATGGTTGAGTTTGTCCCAGCTATGGGCCACAACCTCGATCTCTCTTGTTGTGGTAGCAAGGTACTCTATGACCAGGAGTGTGGTAAAAAATGATATTTGGTAAAGATGTTTCATTGTATCTGTTTTCTACTTTTTACAATTCACTATGAAGAATCAAGGATGTTCATTTGACATTCAAGTAAACTATAATTTCCCAACCATCAACAAAGCCAAAAATTTTACCAGTACCATCTGCCGTCCGATCCGTGTAGGCTCTTTGAGCAGGCGGTAGAACCACTCTAAACCAAGGTTGATAAAAATTTTCGGAGCACGTTTCTTAAGGCCGCAATAGACGTCGAAACTCCCGCCAAGCCCCATATAGAGTGCCGGGTGTACAGCCATCAGCTCCTCCATCAGAAACTCCTGTCTGGGGCTCCCCTGCGCGACAAATACAACGTCGGGTTTGTTCTGTACAAGATCATTTTTCAGTGCTTCGATATCTTCCTGTTTCAGGTAGCCATCACGGTAACCTTTGATATCGATACCCGGAAAATCGCTATAGAGTTTGGCAACCGTCTCCTCGATCACCTCCTGTGCCGATCCGATCAGGTAAAAGCTCTTTTTGTTTTGAAAACGCCCGACGATATCGAGCCAGAACTCCGCACCAGGGATCTTGACAGCTTCTAGTCCCTTCTGTCTCAGCGCCATAACTGCTCCAATCCCATCGGGGTAGCCGATATTGGCATTGACAAGCGTTCGAAGGCGTTCATCATTTTTGAGGATCTTTTCGGCATTCATCGCGACCAGAATCTTGTACTCATTACTGATCTGGTCGAGAAATTGATCCCTGTCTCTGAAGGCGTGGATTTTGTAGTGGTTAATTGTTTTGTAATTCATGATTCATTCCCCAGAAAGTAAAAACTAAATGCATAAAACATCCATGCCTGGGCCCATCGCATATAGGGGATTTTGGAGGATTTAGTCTGCTTGAGCTGGTAATAAAAATATCCCTCTTTTTGATCTTGCATATGATCGATAGTCCACTCAAGGACACGATCAACAAGCTCTTTGTTCTCGTGCAATACATCCAACCTATAAAGAGTAGCTATCAACTGTGCCGGAGCATGAATATCTATAGGGTAAGTTTTACTGTCATAGTATTTTGGTGTACCATCTTCTAAAAAGAAATTGTTTAGATAGTAGTCCAAACCTTTTTCAATTATCGTATTGAAACTAGTATCTCCTGAATACTTTTGATACTCATAGATACACTCCAGGTTATACCCCGTATGAAAGCTGTCAACCCATCCCTGAATTTCAAGTTCACCATATATCCAGGCTCCATCTTCTCTTTGAGCATTAGCACAAGCGACTACAGACTCTCTAGCCGCGTTGATCAAAGTGTCATCTTTCGTATAGCTGTAAACTCTTGACAACAATCTACTACCTAACAGCGAAGCATTATAGACCCGTGTATTGTCATAAGGGGAATAAGAAAATATAAATCCCTCTTTTTTTTCGGTTCTATTTAAATCGTTGAGTATAAAGTTTGTACTGTTTATCGCTGTTTGTAAATATCGTTCGTCTTTTGTGATATCATAGGCATCTAAAAGCGCATAGGATATAAATGAAGTTGCTACAACGGTAGGTGTTTCTTTAGGTAGGAAAAAAGCTCTAGATTGCCAATCGAAGTTATACCCCCAGCAACTTCCACTATAGCCTTCTGACTGCAATTCAAGCAATTTATCTGCTAAGAATTTTATATTTTGCAGATATTCATCTTTTTTCTCAATTTGATAGAGATTACAGTACCCGGTCAAAAAGAGTCCTAACCCTTTTGGATTATACTCTTTTGGTACAAGAAGAAAACCTCTTAGATTGATCGGATTTCTTTTAAAAAGCTGTATCCACGCAAGTCTAAAAAACTGTACTTTATCCAGTTGCAAAGCTTTAAAAACTTTGCTATTCAGGCCATCGTAGGGGTCCCACCCTTTGAAGCCTTCATCTTCACAGTAATGTTTCAGTTTTTCAAAACTCTGTCTAAAAGTATCTTTTATCATCTTTATTCAACCGCTTGAAATTGTCCAGTAATCAAACTATCTTGGATCTTAAATGTTGTTAAGGTTGTTAAGTAAAGAGACTCAAAACTTATTAGAGATTGGGTTCCTTCGTTTAATGATCGGATAAATTCTTGTACTCCCTGCTTTTGTCCTTTACCAGACAGTTTTAATTTTTCTTCTCCATTATTTTTATAGATAACTCCGGATCTAAAGTCTTGAATCACTCCAGCTTTTCCTCCTCCAAATATCTCTAAATGCTCTTTTGCCAGCGATTTATCAGCATTTGCTACATAAGTCAAATTTCCTACAGAGCCATCTGAAAACTTTACGATAATAACAATATTATCATCACTTTTAATTTGAGAGTTATTCGTTGAAATACATTCAGCAAATACCTTTACTGGTTTAGCCCCTGTAAAAAATTGCATCAAGTCAATAAAGTGGCATATTTCCCCAACAATTCTACCTCCACCAGCTTCAGTCTGTGTCCAATGATCTTTGGGAATAAAGCCTGCATTAACTCTAAAATTCATCACTAAAGGTTCACCAATATTTTCAAATTCTTTTTTTAGTTTAACTGTTACTGGGGCGAACCTTCTGTTAAATCCGATCATTAAAGATTGACCACTCTCCTCATAAGCTTCTTTCACTTGTTCGAGTTCCTCATAGCTCATTGCAAGAGGCTTTTCAACAAAAACATTTTTCTTCTTATGTAGTGCATCAATGACATATTTAGCATGAGTATCATGTCTGGTAGCGATAAAAACCGTATTTATTTCACTATTGTCTAAAATATCGTTTGCATCTGTTGACGAAGCATTAAAACCAAATTTATCTGCCACACTTTTGGCGTTGATACCTGTACTTGTCACAACTACATCAAGAGAAGCCTTTTCTGCACATGCTGGGATGAGATAGCCTTGTGCAAAACTACCGGCCCCGATAAAGCCCACATTGATTTTTTGCGTTTTATTAATCTCATTACTCTTTATTAGAGTATTCCTTTTTGTCTCATTTTCTGGATACTCCAATAATATACCGATAAACTTCTCTTTTACTTTTCCTAATACAATATCATATGCTTCTTCAGCTTTTTCAATCTCAAAGATATGTGTAATCAAAGGCTTTACATCTATTGCGCCACTTGAGATAAGTATTAAAAAAGCTTCCATGTTACGTTTTTCTGTCCAACGTACATACCCATAAGGATAATCGTGTCCCTCTTCTTCATAACTTACATCATAACGCCCAGGACCATAAGAAGTTGAAATCTTTAATTCCAATTCTTTTCTATAAAAGTCAGGTTCTCTTGGGATATCCATAGGTACAGCACCTACTATGATTATTTGTCCCTTTTTTCTTAGAGTTTCTGTTGCCAATACTATTGGATCATTTGTTGGTGCAGCAGCTGTGATAATGACTTTATCAAAACCATGACCTTTTGTGAAGTTTTCAATAGCAGAAGTTAATGACGTATCATTTCTATTTAAAGCTTTTGCAACATTTGTTTCATTTGCAAGATCAACCATCCCTTGTGAAACATCGATACCAAATACGTTACAACCATTTGCCTTGAGTAGTTGACAAGTTAATTGACCCAAAAGGCCTAAACCGATGACGCAGATATTGTCCCCAAGCTGTACTTCTGCTTGACGAACACCTTGCATGGCTATGCCACCCAATGTAGTGAAACTTGCCTCTTCAAAAGAAACATTATCAGGTATTTTCATGACAAGATTTTGGGGAACACTAACAACCTCTGAATGTGAAGCATAGTTTTGTCCGGCACAAGCTACTCTGTCACCTGGCTGAAACTCACCATTGCTATCCAAACTTGCCATTACAGTACCAGCTGAACTATACCCCAGCGCCGCAAGAGAATCCAGCTTTGTTTTAACTTTGTCAAATGTTGCCTTAATCCCCTCTTTTTTTACACTGGCCAATACTTGCTTTACGAGATCTGGTCGTTTTTTAGCTTTTCCCAACAGTGATGCCTTCCCCATTCCTACAGTGCCACGTTCTGTTCCTGCGCTGATAAGAGAAAACTTGTTCTCTACAAGAACAAACTTATCTTGTAATGATGGTACCGGGACATCTCCGACATAAAGTTCACCACTTTTAAAATTTTGTATTACTTGTTTCATTGTTATTCCTTTACTTCACTAATCAATTCAACAAACTTGCCATTAGGCTTGCGTAATAGCTGATTGACATATTTTATTTTTATGACTGTATCATCTGAAAATTTAGACCGATAATACTCTTTCAACCGTTTATCATGCTCTTGCATAAAACCCTCTCCTTTGATAACGAGGATATCCAACTCTCCCTTCTTCTTTTGTACGTACTGCAGCCCAGCTAAGTACATATAAAGGTCATCATGAAAATTCAAAGCAGTCGTCGTTGTCACACTTCCATCTGCTCCATAGATCTTTGAGCCATTCCAACGCCCCTGAATATTTTTTATCAGAGGAACACGCCTGCCACAGTGTTCACAATAATCACCTACATACTCGGCATAGTCGTCAGTTCTATACCGAATCATCGGCATTCCATAATTATGCAAAGTAGTCCCAACTATCTCGCCGATTTGTCCGGGAGTTGTAATTGGTTTTCCATTTTCATCAATCAGCTCAAAATATCCATATGTCGGCTCTATATGATAAATATCAGAATGCTCACAATACCCCCCCAATACAAGTTTTTCACTATGTCCGTACCAATTATAAAAACCTACACCTGCTTTTTGTCGGATAAACTCTTTTTGATACGCATAGACATTTTCCGAGCCGGATAAAAAGGACTTGACAAAAGAGAGATCCAAGCCTTTTTCAACTGCAAATTTTGAAAACTCATATGCATTCGACGGATATGCATGAATATATCTCGTTTTAAATTTAACGATCACATCATAAATAGTTTGAAAATACTTATCATTGAGTCGAAAACCGTCAAATATGATCTCTTTTGTAATAGGATTAATAATATAATCAACATCCTCAGGCAGTTTTTTATTTCGTATGACCGCACGAACATTATGTTCAAAACCTACCGACTCCCATAAAGTATGCATGGTACCCAGTTCAACAATATGCCGATTTTTCGGAATATACATTTTTAATGGATTACCACCTGTCCCGCCGGTCGTGCCCAAAATATATTGTGACCTGTCAATATCATCAGCCAAAAAGTCATCCAGATTTTGCGCTATGATATCTTTATCGATAAATCCAAACTTATGGAACTCTTCAATACTTCCAATCGGAGTATAACGTTCTTTATAATACGGCACATGGGCAATAGCATGGTTAACTATGCGTATCAGGTCATGAGTATTATCATAATGGTCAAAATTTTTCTTAAAAAACTTCCGATATTCCCAATATTTTTTATCGTATATCCATTTACTAGACCTGTTTAGCCGCATAAACAACTGGTTTACCCACAAAGGAAGCCGTATTATCTGATTTAGTATAAATTCTTTCATATCTTTTTCTTTGCTCCAGCCTCAAGAGTATGTATCACATTCAATAGTTTCTCTCTCGCAATTGACTTATCATAAATCTTTACTTTTTCAGCACTCTTCATCATTTCTTCTGCTAGTGCATCATTCGCCAATAAAGACTTAATAGACTCGGCCAGACTTTTTTCATCTCCAGCAGGATAAAACATGGCATGATCAACCACTTTCATCACATTTCTATTTGCATCAATGTCACTGGACAGAATCGCCATTTTCGCCGCAATTGCCTCCTTAAGAACAACCGGTGAATTTTCAAACTGAGAGGGGAAAAGAAAAAAACGGCATTGTTTAAATAGTTTATACTTTTCTTCATCAAACTTTAAACCGTAAAATCGTAGAAAAGTGTCTATTTGATGAGCCTTGACATACTCTTTGATTCTTTCATCTACCTCATCATTCTCAGGTGCTCCTACTACATTGACGAGAACCTGAACACCTTCTTTTTTAAGCAGAGTGATACTTTCAAGCAAATCAAAAAAACCTTTTTTTTCTGACAAACGACCGACATACAAAAACTCGCCGACTTTTTCGTTGATATTACAATCATAATTGGCATAATCAACAAAATTTTCTATTACAGATATCTTACGTTTATCAAAATATTTTTCAAAATATTTACAATGATCATCAGAAAGCATTACAATATGATCGGCTTTATTTACAAAAAAGGCCAAAATACGAATTCGTAAGGGGCCCAGGAAGAACTCTCCCTTTTTCTTGGAATGGAAATGAATGATAAGCTTTTTACCCAACATCTTCAAAACTATAATGAAAAATGCCTCACGTATAAAACCTAGCCCCGTTGTCACAAACAAATTGGCAGTCGTAAATGAATTCTGTCTTACAAAATCCATAAATGCTTTGAGCCTAATTAACTGAGGAGCTGCCTTTTTTACAAATCGGTTACTGTATAGGTCCTCTCTTTCGGCACCACTAGAGGTATTATACGAAACTATATCAAATGTATCTTTCATAATATCCTGAAAAGATTCATTCATTACAGCGACACCACCAAGCGGTGGCGGCAATGGTCCGACAAATGCAATTGATATTTTAGTAGTCAAGTTTATACCTTTTGTAAATAGCGTTTATGTCATCGAACGAATACGACGATTCGACATTTTTTAGCATGACAATAAGATCTTCAGGGGTATCAAAACGACGTCTAAACTTTTTAGCAGGGATACCAACAGCAATGCAATATGGCGGCACTTCAGAACGAATCAATGACATCGCTCCTATCACAGCACCCTCCCCAATATATGCCCCACTCAATAATGTCGTACCTATACCTATCCATGCCCCATCTTCGATAACGATTTTGGAATGCATATGATCTATCTCTCGATTAAAATACATATAATTTTTATTGTAATGAACATCATGATCCCCCCCTATAATCTTGCAGGAAGGACCAAACATTACATGGTTGCCAATTTGAACTGGATTGTTTTTATTGGTAACAAAATAACAGTAAGGTCCAGTAAAAAAATTATCGCCAATAGAAAAATACTGTGGATTTAATAGTTCAGATAAATACCCAAGTCTGAAATTATTACCTGATTTTTTTAGTTTTCTTCTTTTGTAATATCGATAGATATATCTATTATAGAGAATCGCAAATATTTTCAAATCCTACCTCCTGTTACTGTAAATGTAAATTTAGGAAAATGACTTTTCATAAAATAGCCCAATACATACAAACATGTCACTACTACCAATGGCGATATGATATAAATAACTATACTCGAAATACCACTTGTGCCAAAAAAATAAAAACATACTTTTTTGATAAACATCAATAAAGGCTCATGAAACACGTAAAATAAAAAAGTGTAATTGACTAAAACAATTTTGGATACTCTTGTGTAATCAGAAAGATTCCATAGTACTAAAACACCTAAAACGATAATAATTTTTTGCATCAATCCAAACAAAAATGTAAAATCAGTATTTAAAAAAGTTATCAAATATGTTTTTACTAATAAAACTGAGATATAGATTGTAATTAAATATAATAAAGTGTTTCGGTCCATTTTGTAATCTAAATATTTTTTACCACAAAGAGCAAAATAAGCTCCAATAGAAAAAAAGAGAATCACTTCCGATTTATAAAAAAATAATTTTGCTCCTGCACCGATATCTAATAACCATAATGAAATAGTTAAGACAAACCAGATAGTTGTCAATTTTTTCACGCTCACATAGATAATAGGCGTACACAGTATCACAAGTATCAAATCACGTAAAAACCATAACGGATAATTATAAGGTTTTAAGAAAAAAGCTTCCAATAGACCATAAATTCCCAAATCTCTGATGGGTACAGAGGTAAACTGGACATCTGAAAATAGAAAAGCTTGAGCTATATAATAAAGCACAACAACTAATCCACCCCAAAAAACAAAAGGGATCAAAATGGTATTAAATCTATTCCTTATTTTTTTATAATAATCGTTAATTGATCTGTAGTTTATAAAAAATAAAAAACCGGATATAGTGAAAAACATCGGGACGGCAGATCGAAACACTCCTTGTGAAAATAAATTTTGTAAAAAAATAGCTGTATTGGCACTATTATTTGTTACTGAGAAAATGCTCCGACCTTCCGCCGTCAAAATATTATATGAATGTATATAAATCACCATAATGATTAAAACAAAAGAAATACCTTTTATTTTATCAGACAATAAACGATCAATTTGCATGAGTCAAATTACCTTTTGGTACTTGATAATATGTAATTATATATATTAAAATAAACATATAAATGATAACTTGGTTTGAAAAAAAGAATGCAAAACTGCTAATAGAAATAATAAGCAATCCTATTGCTTTAATAAATACACGATTAATTCCACTCGTTTTCTTATAAGCATCATATAGAATCCAATAATAGAAACCAATCAAAAAAGCTCCTAAGCCAAAAATCCCAAATGAAAAAAAGAACTCCAAAATATCATTGTGCAATCCAAATGTAAAAGATGCATCACTTTCTAGATATTGCATTCCGGAGCCGACAAACAGTCGTTCGTAATCTAAATGATCTATATAATAGGAAATAATTATATCTCTACCACTACTCATTGTAGTGATATTCATATTTTGTGTACCAAGATTGGCATCTCTTTCAGAGAGTATCAATGGTAAAAGCTTGGTAATATCCGGCTGAATAATAATCAATGATATTCCCATCACTAGCACAGAAATCACAAGCCATAAAAAATGTTTTTTCCAAAAATGCAATAAAAACACCATTAAGAATAATATCCCCCCAAGCATAACACTACGAACTCCTGTTAGCAAAACAGGAATAAAAAACATATACGCTAATGTCACATTTTTCTTTAGTCGATAAGATAAGAACAAAAAAATGATAGCAAAAATAATAAAAGTTTGCGCAATTATATGTGATTTTTCGTACCATACCATATCTCGAAAAGCAGTGATCAATAAAGGATTGAAATTTATCAATGAATAACGATAAATAAAAAATAAAAATAAAAAGAGAATATAAAAATATACAAAATAATATATTCGCAATAATTTTGTTTCATTTAATGGATACACATAAAAATAAGATGCAAGAAACAAAGGTAACACTACTTTTAATCCATATTGAAATTTCAAAAAATTTATCTCTTCACTTAAAAGAATAGAAAGCAGAATAAACATAGAAATTATGGAAGCGATAAATACATATTTGTTCGTTATCAGTCTGCGATGTAAAAAAATTGCTAATACAACAAACACTAAACTCGCTCCACCCCATATTCCTCCCACAATATTGAATTCTCTTGGCAGTAAAACAATCAACGGGTAAGTGAACAATAAAGAGACAAACAAAAAATCCAATATTTTTTTCATCTATTTTTATCCCTTTTAATCGGAGCAACAGATTCAAATAAAGTAGAATTAGATTGCTTCCCTTTAACTATTTTATCTTTATTCTCGAGGCATAAAAACTGTCTAGCCACATTCCGTATATCAAACTGCTCAAGATCAACAACGGTAGTCTGACTGTAATCACCTTCCATAAATTTCATAAATTCATCCATTGAAAAATGCAACTGATCGAAACTGTATACAGGCCGGCCAGTCAATCCGTAATCTATCAACTTACTAGGAGCTTGAGACTCTGACAGATTTTCCAGATTGATCAAAAAGTCCATTTTACTCAATTCATAGATCGCTTGTTCCCGAGGGACCATGTTATGAATGACAAGATTATCCCCCAGTAAAGAAATATAGCTATTTAAAAGTTTCATATTGTTTGGATTGCCAGTTTTCGTATAGATTACAAATTTGAAATCTACGTTTTTTTGATGGAGTTTATAAAGATTTCCCAACAAAACGGTAGGATTTCGGATGTCTTCGTAAAACATCCCTGCATAAGCAAAGGTAGGAACAGCATTCTTCTGATAGTCGGCTCTTATTATCTCACTAAAATCAAACCCCTGAGGAATGATTTTAATCTGTTCTTTGGCTTTGAATGTCATGTAAACCGGCAAAGCTTTTTCGATCGGTATCGTGATATAGTTGAACCTCGATGCGATAAACCTATCAATCCAATAATACAACGGGCAAGCAGGCAAGGCAGGATTTTTATAGAGCGGATCACCATAGTCTGCGACCTTGACGGCAGATGCCAATTGTTTATTTACACCAAATGCCATCGCTGCTCCTATATGTGTATCAAAAGGAAAGGCAATAGATAGAACCATATCATATGCTTCTTGCTCTTTTTTGAACTTTTTATAGACGGCATAAAAATAAAACATTTTATCACGACCGGATGGGAACAAACAATACATGAGTCTTCTCAAAATATTACGAAATATTTTTTTGAACCATGAAAGCTCTTTAGCAGCAGGAATATTGGTCACATTATCGACAGCAGATTTTTTATAATCTACAAAACCCACTGCAAAATGATACTTTTGACATACCTCGCTATAGTCAAAATCACTTTTCGGCAACAGCACTTTTACCTCATGGCCTTGCCTCGCAAGCTCTTTTACCAATTCAAATGCCCGAAATGCGCGTGGTGTAATCTCCGGATAAAAATGATAGGCATTTATAAGTATTTTTTTTCTCTGCTTCACTTTCTCACCAATCCTTTCAGCTCTATCAAAAATCCTCTATTCCACAACAGGGTTATCGCATAAATAAGCACGGCACCCATTATCATTTTTATAATAAATTTTAATGTTATATTATATATAAAACCAACTATTATATAAATGATTATTCCTGCACTAAAGGAAATAAATGTAAGAAGAAGGATCAACGTAATTATTTTATATCTGTTATTGTTGTTCACTATTTATTACCCTTAATTTTTAAACCTAAACCAACTATCTTTGACCTTCTTTTAATTTTTCTTAAGCAATCAAAACAAAATTTAGGTATTACTATGAGTGTTAAAAGTTTTAATTTATTTATTGGTGATATTTTATGTTTAAAAATTTGATTTAATGCATAAACTTTCTCACCATTTAATATATTCCGTCTTATAATTAATGCTCTTCGTTTTTCAATATACATATCATAATATTTCAATTTTTCATTATTTTTAATTATATTTCTATAATTATCCAATATCAAAATACTTCTAGGTAACTCTTTTTCTTTTCTGGCAATCTCTACTGTATTATTCTCAGTTTCTATTTTGTAAACAGAACAAACTTTACTATCATAAGCTATATCAAACTGCATAGCAACTCTTATCCAAACATGTGTATCTTCTCCGTATTTTTCTCCGACAGGGAACCAGATGTCATTTTCTATAAATACTTTTTTAGGAATACATGTAGCAGATGTCCATACAAGATTATCCCCAAGTGTCATAGATTTGAAATAATCCGGCACAATTCCTTGATACTCTTTTGAAGGCAAAGATTTTAGGTTAATGCCAATCTCTTCACTGTTTGCTTTTCTTAGTTTACGTGCCGTCGCATAAAGCCCGGCTTCAGGATGCTTTTGTATTAGTTCATAAATTGTCTGCAAAAACTTAGGTAACCAAATATCATCCGCATCCAAAAATGCGATGTAGTCTGCTTTTGCTTCTTTTATGCCTCTGTTCCTCGCTACCGATACCCCAGCGTTTTTTTGCCGTATTATCCGGATACGAGGATCATCGATCGTTTGCACGACATCCACGCTATTATCGGTCGAGCCATCATCTACAACAACGATTTCAAAACCTCGAAATGACTGTTCCACAACAGACCGTATAGTCTCTTTGACATAATTTTCCTTATTATAAAGCGGTATGACTACACTAAAAAACGGTTTATTTTCATTTGTCATCCAGCGCTCCCATCAAAAACTCTAAAGATTTCCTCTTTTCTTCTTCTAAAATCTTATTAACTCTACTATAGTCAATACTTTCCAGCTCTTTACCCTCTAAATCTTTTACATCAAATACAAGTCTATCCTCAAGCCCAAGCAAAGAAAGTAAAGAAGTAAATCTATCTAAACCTCTATTATGATTTCCGATTACTACAAACTCTTTTTCAAAGATGATCGAAAAAACCATTCCATGAAAAGAGTCGGTCACTACAAAATCAGCATTGTCAAAAGATGCAATCCACTGTGGTACTGAATAAGTTATTTGTGAACTATTAAATCCTTTGAGATGGTGTATACTTTCTAACTTGGTATTTTTTTGTACAAACTCTATGATCTCTTTTTTTTCATTAGCTTCATCCAATACATAAGTAACCAGCCTACCTTTTGGTATATTTGAAGTATCGTATTTTACGATCATCTCATCTGTATAAAATCCTTTACTCATTAAGAGTGTAGGGTCAAGTACATGTACTGCATCAGCATAGCCAAAACTGCTTTTGCATATCTCTACACTTGAAGCTTCCCTTGTAGATACAGCTGTAAAATCTTGAAGAAGTTTTGCGATCTCTTCACTATCGCCCTCGCCTTCCCAGCGATCTTTCCCAAACGATGCGGCATAAGCTATCTTTTTGCTTTTTCTACTATTTACAAAGTCTAAAAAATAGCTTTTATAATAAGCATCATTAATATACTTTTTTCTCCAAACCTGGTCGCTTCCAACTACCACAGCATCAAATTTTTCTTTGCTCGCAAAATTTTCCAACTCTTTTTTAGTATACAAATCTTTACTGATTTTAAATATCTCATTTTCGATAAAAGGTCTATGAAAAGCTTTTCTTTTTAATACTGCTTTAGTTGCCTTATAATTGGTTTTAATATTCCTATAATCATGAAAAGGGATTTTTTTGAGTATCTCAATAGCCAGTTTTTTCCACCAGAGTCCATACGGTCTTTTATAGATCAAAACCACATCATGCCCTTGCGCATGCAAAAGCCTATACAAAGCCACGGCCTGTAAAATACCACCGTAGTTTTCGGATATCGGGAGAGTTAAGATTCCTATTTTCATCTACTTCCTTTTAGTATTCTAAAAATTTTTAAAACTACTCTTTTAGGCAACCTGACTAAAAAATATATTTTCTGTATTTGTCTTATTTTATTAAAAAGCAAATCGATTTCAGGCTTATTTTTTTCATAGTTTATATTTGATAGTTTTTGAATTTTTAGCTTTTGTTTATTTGTAAGCTGAGTGAAGATATTTTTACTACCATAATAAATGGCATTTTTATTATCGACTACAGGTTTTTGGGATAAAAATACTTTTTCGTACGCTATTTCTTTTACATCGATATCCGAAGCATTTTTCAATATTTTTGATGTCTCATTTGTACGGGCTACAACCAATGAATGCCCTTTATAATCTTTCATATAATTAGGCAGCCAAGCATCCATCAAAACAATATCAGCACAATGCGCAAAGACATCTGTACAGCTATTACAAGCATTTGGGGTAAAGGCCCTACTCCCCCATAATTTAGAGGGCATATCCGCATTTGAAAGTCTATTCACTTTTTTTTGATCTATACTTGTAAACTCAAAACCGAAATTCATTGCTGATTTGTTTTCTTGCTTTACTCTAAAGTTTACAGTTTTTAGTCTATCTGTTCCGATGGCATTTTTTGCCAAAGCATGTGTAAACTCTTTTGTCTTCATCTGCCCGCAAACAAGACCTATGACAAACTTAATTCTTTTTCTTAATTTACTGTTTTTCTCTTGTGCAAGCCTGATGGCTTTTGCAAAACAGGGAAGTGTGGTAATGGCATATTTCCCATCATTTTTGATAACATAGTCTAGTACTTCAGACATCTCTGTAGGATAATATACCGACCCTCTTATTTTTTCCAACTCTTTAATCTCTTTAAAATGAGAAAATTTAAAAAGCTTATCTGGATCATTATTTGATTCAATTGTTAATATCGTATCAACGGCTTGCTGTTCAAGTAAATTTTTTAACAGAGAATGCCCTGCTCCGCCTGACGCTGATTTCAACCTTTCAGTAGTATCTTTTTTATGTACTTCATAGGTATTTACAAAATAACCCAGATCTTTATGAAAAAGTATATTATCTTCATTTTCATAGATATTTTTTGCTAACTCTTTTTCATCTTTATTCTCTTCAACAAAAGGACAAGCATCCATACAAAGTGTACATTTATCTAAACAACCTTCTGATTCAATAGGTTCATACATACCAATTGAATTAAAATCCATTTTTAAAACATCTACAGGGCAAACAGCATCACAAGTTCCACAACCGATACATTGATCTTTTAGTACAGTTGTTTGGATAATATTGAAACTCATCTATTTCCTTTGAGGTTTTTATAGCGATTTACTAGTACCTGTTTGACTTTTTTTCTTGTATTTAGATCTATACCTATAAAATAGATTAAAACAAAATTCACAAACATTGACACTACAAAAAAGAGCAACATTTGATAGATATTATTATCTATCAAATGGGATAAATAATTTAATAATAGTAAAGAGATGCTTATAATGATCACAAGAGGAGCAACGGATATTCGTAAAAAACTTATCGTTGAAAAATTTATTAATCTCTTTAAGAAAAATATTTCCAATAAAATATGAAAAATCCACATGCACAACATTACAACAAATGGGGAATAGATAGGAAAATTATTTTCTAATAAAACCCATGAAATCGGCAAAACTAAAATTAATAATATCCCTGCACTCATTTGAATACCTTTCACTTTTCCGGTAGCTTGTATCGCCATCACCATTGGACGTATAAAAGAATACATCAAACCATATATCATAAGTAGTTTTGTAAAGATCATTGTATTTTGAGGTATTTGTGTCAACCAGACCGATAAAACATAGTCTAACTTTAAGATAATCGGCAATACCACGATCCAAAGTAATAGAAATGCATATTTAGTATTCTGATATAAAAAGTTATTTAGTTCATCTATTCTATTTGCTGCGTATAGCTTAGTTATCTGTGGTGTCATAGCTGTTTGGAAACTATTTACAAATTGATTCAGACCGCCACTAACTTGCATCGAGATCGCGTGTGCAGCATTTGCCACAGGTCCAAAGTATAAATTTAGAAGTAAAGATATACCGTGGTTCGACAACATTGCACCTAATGTTCCAAACAGATTCCAACCTGAAAATTGGAGCATTGACTTTACGATCTCCTTGTCAAAAGAAAGTGAAAAGTGGGACTCTTCATAGTTTCTCATCACATAAACTCTGTAAAATGTAGCAATGGACAAAGAGACCAAAAACATCAAGATTCCATAAACTATCAACTTGTCAAAAGATATAACCAAAAGCAGATAGACCACAAGAAGTTTTAAAATAGCCTCAACTATACTCACATAAGCAAATATATGCATCCTCTCATGCGCTATGATGAGAGCGTTGTAAGGCACCTGCATCACCGTAACCATCGTTGAAGCTATGGCAAACTGATAAACCCAAAACGCAGCATCAAATCTCTCTACTGGGATATTCATCTTTTCATACAAAAGCCAAAGGCCAATAGTTTCACCTAAAAATAGAATGAAAAAAGCTAAAGCAATATGTATCACTAAAGCAGTTGAAAAAGTCTGCTTCAGTCTCACAAAATCATCTTTACCTATCTCAAAGGTCAAAAATCTCTGAGTACCACCTGTCAAAGTACTATTTAAAACCGCCATGATCATCACAAAACTGGCCACAAGGTTATAAAGACCAAAATCGGTCACACCAAGTATGTCCAAAACAACTCTCACAGTATAAAAACTAACTGCCATGATAATTATCATACGAAAGTATAGAAACAGTGTGTTTTTGGCAATTCGTTTGTAGTTTTGGGTCATTAGTAATTTTTCTTAGTTAAAACATTGTCTTTCATTAAAGAATTTATTTTGATATGCAATAAATACTGATACAGCAATCAATTTAAAACCCCACAAAAATCGAGATCAGTTTCAATTTCCAAGTTTTTAAACTCTTTATGAGCAACAAGGAAAGTAACAACATCTGCTTTTTCTACCGCTTCTTGATACTCTACAAGTTTTAGGTGATTAGTGACTTGTGATTCGTGATTGGTGAAATAATCCAATGGAATGTTCGGTTCAACACAGATAACGTTTTCCAATTCAGCCGTAAGGCGTTTAGCAATGTAGAGTGCCGGTGATTCTCTAAGATCATCGATATCTGGTTTAAATGCCAGCCCCATACAAGCAATCTTGGCTTTGCGTCCATGTTCATTTTCAAATGCTAACGCTGCATTTTTAATCTTCTCTATCGCCCACTCTGTTTTGTAAGTGTTAACCTCTCTAGCTGTTCGGATCATCTTGGCATCTTCACCTCCAGCATGGACGATAAACCATGGATCGACCGCGATGCAGTGCCCGCCTACACCTGCACCCGGCTGCAGGATATTGACTCTTGGGTGTCTGTTGGCAAGAGCGATGAGCTCCCATACATCGATATCGAACTTGTCACAAAGGATGGAGAGCTCATTGGCAAAAGCGATATTGGTATCTCTAAAACTGTTTTCTGTCAGTTTGGCCATCTCAGCTGTTTTGGCATTCGTTTCCAACACTTCACCATCAACAAAAGTTTTATAAAATTCTGCCGTTGCCTCGGTCGCTTCCGGGGTAATCCCTCCCACAATACGGTCATTCTCTACCAATTTACGCATGATGTGACCCGGAAGGACACGCTCAGGGCAGTGAGCGACATGCACCTTATTTGTATCTATCCCGTTTTCTGCAAGGACTTCAGCTACTTTGTCTGTCGTACCGACCGGAGAGGTGGACTCCAGGATCACAATGTTTCCCTCTTTCACATACGGAGCAATCGATTTGGTTGCAGAAACGACATAGTCGATATTTGGGACATACCCGTCATGGAACGGTGTCGGTACAGCGATGATGAAGATATCTGCCTCTGTCGGTTTCAAATCAGCCTTGAGTTTACCACTGTTGACTGCTGCTTTCACAAAAGTATCAAGCTCAGGTTCAACAATGTGGATCTCCCCACGGTTGATCGTATCAACCGTACTCTGTACCACATCCACACCATGTACATAATAGCTTCTATTTGCCAACAGTGCCGCCGTTGGCAGTCCGATATACCCCAAACCAACTACACAAATCTTTTTATCCGTATGCATCAATAACTCCCTTTGATAAATTCAACAATTTTTTCACACGCATGTCCGTCCCCATACGGGTTGCTTGCCTGGGACATACCACTGTATGCCTCCTGGTCATCGATCAACTTCTGCGCTTCAGTCTTGATCAGCTCACTGTCCGTACCTACCAGCTTGACCGTACCAGCCTCCAAAGCTTCCGGACGTTCTGTGGTATCTCTCATGACCAGTACCGGTTTTCCAAGTGACGGTGCCTCTTCCTGTACACCCCCGCTATCGGTGATGATAAAGTAGGACTTGTCCATCATATAGATAAACTGCTCATACTGCATCGGTTCGATCAGATGGACATTGTCAATCCCGCTTAAGAGCTCTTTGACCGGTTTTTGGACATTGGGATTGAGATGGACCGGATAGACGATAGCGATATCCGGGTTTTCCAGTGCGATCTCTTTGAGTGCTGTACAGATGTTGATGAAACCCTGCCCGTGGTTTTCCCTACGGTGACCTGTTACCAAAATCATTTTCTGATTTTGTAGCGTTGAGCGTTCAGCGTTGAGCGTTGAGTCATTGCTAGGTAATTGGAATGTGGATGGCAGCATTTTGTTGATACTGCTTATGATCTCGGATTCCAAGTCAGTGTTGTTCTTTATCTTCTCAAGCGCCAAAAAGAGTGCATCAATCACGGTATTTCCCGTGACGACGATGTTTTTTCCCTCTTTGTTTTCCCTGAGAAGATTCTCTCTCGAGGTTTCCGTAGGGGCAAAATGATAATTTGCCAATATCCCCGTGATCTGTCTGTTGGCCTCTTCCGGCCATGGAGAGTAGATATCGCCAGTGCGCAGGCCCGCTTCCACATGCCCTACTTTTATCTGCTGATAAAAAGCCGCCAGGCTGGCTGCACTCGTGGTCGTCGTATCTCCATGCACCAGAACAAGATCAGGTTTGAAATCAGAGAGCACCGACTTCATCCCCAAAAGTACATTGGAGGTCACATCATAGAGATCCTGACCCGGTTTCATGATATCCAGATCATACTCCGGTGTGATCTCGAAAAGCTCCAAAACCTGGTCCAGCATCTCTCTATGCTGCGCGGTGACACAGACTCTGGTTTCAAATGTTTCGGGATAACTTTGAAACGCTTTCACAAGCGGTGCCATCTTGATCGCTTCCGGTCTGGTTCCAAAGACTATAAGAATCTTTTTACAACTCGTCATTTAAACTTCCTCTGTTTTTTGATAAAAATAGTTCGTAGCCTCTACAAACCCATCCACGGAACCGCAGTCAAAACGTTGTCCTTTGAACTTGTAGGCAATGACTTTTCCGTTTTTGGCCTGAGTAAGAAGGGCATCGGTGATCTGTACCTCACCATTTTTACCGGGTTCGGTCTCTCTGATGATATCAAAGATATCTGGGGTAAGAATATATCTTCCTATAATCGCCATGTTTGTAGGGGCATCTTTCGGGTCAGGTTTCTCTACCATATCGGTGACCCTGTAGGTATCATCGGTCCCGTCTACCAGGTGTCCGGCGATGACACCGTATTTATGAGTCTGCTCCATCGGCACCTCTTCTATGGCCACGATAGAGCATTGGTATTTCTCATAGACCTCTATCATCTGACTGAGAACACCTTTGGTGTTTATGGATCCCCGAGCGGAGTCGAGGATGACGGAGGAGTTGGTACAAAGATCATCGGCAAGGATAACGGCAAACGGTTCATCACCTATCAGAGTTTCTCCGGTGAGGATAGCATGTCCCAGACCTTTCATCTCAACCTGTCTGGTGTAAGAGAAAGTACATTCAGTGATCAGTGCACGGATCTCATCGAGCAGGTGTTCTTTGGAACCACCCTTGATCTGGTGCTCCAGTTCATAGGAGATATCAAAATGGTCCTCTATGGCACGTTTTCCTCTTCCCGTAACGATCGCCATCGTATGGATACCCGCTTCCACTGCCTCCTCTACACCGTACTGTATCAGCGGTTTGGTAAGCACGGGAAGCATCTCTTTTGGCGTTGCTTTCGTAGCAGGCAGAAAACGTGTTCCGTAGCCTGCTGCCGGAAATAGACATTTGTTGATAATAGTATTGCTTTTGATAATGCTATTCATAGATTATTTAATTCCCCTCTTTTTACAGAGCAGGATTATAACAAAAGTATTTATAAAGGTAAATAAATGATGGTAATAAAGTGATAACGGAGCAGGTGCAGCGGTGCTACTAGTTAGGAATGAGGAAGTAGAAATTGGTGAAACGTGATTCGTGAAACGTGTACCCCAGGGGGCATTTCCTCCGGGCATTCGTTTTACATGTTACATTTTACTTTTTACTTGTTAATTATTAATTGTGAAGTGGTGTCCCCACGAGGACTCGAACCTCGAGCTAGGCCTTAGGAGGGCCCTGCTTTATCCAGTTAAGCGATGAGGACATGAGGCGTATTTTATCGAAAATGAGATTAGTGTACCCCAGGGGCATTTCCTCCGGGCATTCGTTTTACATTTTACTTGTTACTTATTACATGTTACGTGTATCGTTTTACTTTTGGATTTTTAATTTGGAAAAGTGGTGATCACGATTGGACTTGAACCAACGACCACTACCATGTCAAGGTAGTGCTCTACCAACTGAGCTACGCGATCACTATTAAAAGAACGGAAAATAAGCAAAGCTCATTTTTACCTACGCTAACACTAAGTTCGCTTCAGCAGCGGGCTCAAAACGCTAACGTTTTCTAAAAGAATCGAATTATAGCGAGGGGAAACTTAAAGAATGCAACTTTTGGACAGGGATCCAAAAGAATTAGAATTGAAGAATGATTTTGTAGGGTGAGCTTGCCAGCCCACGCTGTAGCAAGGTTAGTCCGGTTATCCCGGCCTGTGGATCCCCGGATGCCCGTAGGGTTTCATTTTACTTCTTTACCTTCATTTTTTTAGAAAAAACGAAGCAAAAAATCGTCACTTCGCAAGTGTGCGGACGGTGCTTCCGGCGTGTTGCTTCGCAATATTGCACGCCTTCACACCTGCACACAAAGTGCTCAGTGACCAAAATGATCTTAATAAACGGGATACAATTTTGTAGGGACGATACCTTGTCTCCGCCCGGGGATATAAGCGAATCATCATGCCGGACTACGATCCGGTATCAGGATGACTTCGTCACCGCTACGCTTCACTAGGAGAAAAAACGAAGCGCCCTGACCAAAGGGAGGAAGTGCCCTTGGGGTGCAAAAAAGTTTGCCTACATGGCTACACTACGTTACGACCATTTCAGTTTCAAACCTATAAACAACAAGCAGTTGTTGTTTTCTTAACGGTTTTCACTTCGCAAGTGTGCGGACGGTGCTTCCGGCGTTATAGATCTCCCTTCAGAGGTACATTCTGTACAGCTCTTCCGGTTCCGAGTCTAAAAATGACAAACTCTTGTCAAATCTATTTAATAAAAATTTGTCACCCCGAACGACCTTGTAAGCAGGAGGTTTTGCAGAAGTGCAAAAACTTCCGTCGCGTTTCGAGAGGGGTGACGATTTTTTGCCTACTTTTTTCTAAAAAAAGTAGTGACAAACCCCATTCGCTTGAGGTAAGTTAAGCATGGAGTATAGTGAGGGTTAGGTGATGCTATGTATTGAATCTATGGATAACGAAGGGGCGTTTTTGTAGGGTGGGTTTGCCAACCCACGCTGTAACCAAATCCATTCACCAAGACCAACCTGTGATTGTCATAACCATTCCCTGGGTTCCGGTGGGCTGGCAAGCCCACCCTACGCGATAAAATCACCGGTAATTTTTTACTTTTCTCCGTTCACCATGAACGGAGATGGCTAGATATCAAAAACCTCGGCTTCGAAGGTTTTGGTCACCTTCCCGCCGAAACGGTAGATCCCGTCCTCGTAACTGACATAGAGCTCATCCCCACTTTTGGGCTGGACTCTTACCTGCCCTTCAAGATTGCCCTCTTTGTGGTTGCGGATATAGCAGGCGACCATCCCTGTACCGCATGCCAGGGTCTCATCCTCTACCCCGCGCTCATAGGTGCGTACATAGAGTGTGTTGTTCTCATACTTACAGATATTCACATTGGCATTGTAGTTGTGGCGGAGGCGTCTCATCTGCTCGATATCGAAAGTTTCGATATCCTCTCTGATCGCTACCAGGTGAGGCACACCCGAGTCGATCAGCCACCAGGTCTCGCCGTCTTCCTCTATATGGGTATTGATGATCTTCGGTTCCACCATATCACTCACCACATAAAAGCCGTTGATCGTCGCACGGATCACCCCTGCCCCCGTCAGAAACTCCGCTTTGCCGTCTTTGCTGATCCCCTTCTCATGGGCAAAGTGTGCCACACAGCGTGAAGCATTGCCGCACATATCGGCCTCACTTCCGTCCGCGTTGTAAAACTCCCACTCAAAATCATACTCGGGATGCGGCAGGACCACCACCAGCCCGTCAGCCCCTACACCGTTTTGTCTGTGGCAGAGTTTTCGAGCCAGTTCGCTTCTGTCGGCTCTCTCCTGGGCGATAAATATGACAAAGTCATTGCCGTTGCCTGAATATTTCGTTACTTTCATATTTAATATCTCCTTTTTTCTAAAGCAAAGCGTCAGAAAAAATTCCTCTCACTAAAGCTTTGCCTCTCGGCAAGAATAAAACACTCTTGATTTTCATTATTTGCTCTAATTTTAACTGAAAATCATGAATGTTTTATCACTATATCTCCTTTTTTTCACTATTAATTATTATTGCCAAAGGATCCCCAATCTAATAATTATTTTACATACTTTTTTCGTTTGCAAATTTAAGTAGTGTTTCTCTCTTCATTTTTTTCTCAAAGAGAGTGATGACTTCATCACCGCTACGCTTCACTAGGATAAAAAACGAAGCAAAAAAGCGTCACCCTCTCGAAACGCGACGGAAGTTTTTTGCACTTCTGCAACACTTCCTGCTTACAAGGTCGTTCAGGTGACAGGTTTTTATTTAAAAGATATCCTCGGGCGGACACAACGGTCCTCCCCTACAAGATAACAAATTTCCGTTCATGGTGAGCCTGTCGAACCATGCACTCCAACTCTGCACCCTTCGACAAGCTCAGGACGAACGGGGATTACCGGTAACCATATCCAAAGCTATGGATCCCCGGATGCCCAAAGGAAATACCCCAGGGGTGCAAGCCCGAGGATGACGGGAAAAAAGCTCTTTGGTAAAACAACCGTTTCTATTCTCCGTCACTACCTATTTTGGTGCGTGATTACGCACCCTACGCGATGAAATCCACATCTCCCTTCGACACGCTCAGGGCGAACGGAGGAAAACGTACAGCGTGGGCTGGCAAGCCCACCCTACGAAATCACGGATTACGAATGCCCCATCTGTTCCGGGCGGACACGACGATCCGCCCCTACAAAATTACGAATTACGTATCACCTTTCACGGATTAAGAATCACAAATTACCTATCGTCAATCCTCGCTTTTCAGCTCCCCGATAACCCGGTCACACTCCGCTTTGAGGTGTGCCAGGTCACCGGTATTGTCGATCACATAGGTTGCCCGGTCACGTTTCTCGTCGATCGGCAGCTGTGCGTCGATACGCTGCTGTGCATTTTGCGTATTATACCCATCTCTCTGCATGAGCCGCTTGAGTTGCTGCTCTTTTGTCGTATAGACCACCAGCGAACGTTTGATCGGGTAGCGGCCGCCCGTCTCAAAAAAGAGGGGGATATCGACAAGATAGGGTATCTTCAGCGCATCCAGTCTGGCCGCTTCGGCCTCTATCTCATCATAGATCAGAGGGTGCAGCAGTGCCTCCAGCGCTTTCCGCTTCTCTTTATCGGCGAAGACGACAGCACCCAGTGCTTTCCTGTCGACCTTCCCCTCTTTGACAAATTGGTCTCCGAAGAGCTCTGCGATCTTTAGATGCTGTGCATCCAACACCCGGTGGGCGACCTCATCCGCATCGATGATCTCAAACCCCTGCTCGGCAAATATCTTCGCTACCGTACTCTTGCCCGTAGAGATCCCGCCTGTCAATACGATCGCATACTCAAATGCCATGACGCTCCTTACCACGCTCTCAGTGTTGACAGCTGCATCCGGTCATACCTGTAGATATCCGGCCTGAACTGAAGTGTGCCATTATAATCAACAAATGCTGTCAGATAGACGATATCTACAGGGACCTGCAGTTGCAGCGGGATATGTTCGTTACGGTTGCCCTCCAGCTTTTTCAATGCCTTCTCGTAGTCGATATTGGCATTGAGCTCCGAAAAGAACCTCAGCATCTCCATGGGCTGCTCCAGACGGATACACCCGTGGCTGAAAGCCCGTGAAGTCCTGGTGAAGAGTGACTTGGCAGGGGTATCGTGCATATAGACCGTAAAACGGTTGGGGAAGAGGAACTTCACCTTTCCCAGTGCATTGTCATAGCCCGGCGGCTGTACAAAACGGAACGGCAGGTTCTTCGTATAGCGGTAGTTGGCCCAGTTCACCGAACCTCCGCTTATCCTTTTGGCATCCCTGCCCCACCCGGTATAGATATGGATCCCCTCTCTTTGCATCGCACCGGGATTTCTCAGCAGTTTTGGGATCATCTCCTTCTGGATAATACTCTTCGGGACATTCCAGTTGGGGTTGAGCACGACCGTCTCTACCGTGTCCGAAAAGACCGGTGTGGGATTCCTGCGTTTACCGATGACCACCTTCATCTGGCGGTCCAATACACCGCTATCCTCGATAGAGAGCTTGAATGCCGGGATATTGATAATGATATGGCGGGTCGTACAGCGGGGGATCAGCCATTTGATACGGTCAAGGTTGAGACGGATCGTGTCGATACGCTCCTGCAGTGGGATATTGAGAGCCGCTATCGTCTGCTTCCCTACCACCCCGTCATTCTCCAGGCCGTGACGCTCCTGGAAGGCGATGACCGAGGCTTCCAGGCACGCATCATAGAGCGCACTCTCCTCTTCACACCCCGTGTAGTCTCCAAGCAGCTGCAGCCGCTCCCGGATCAGAGGTACGCTCTCATCACTCTTGCCCCTTTTGATCACCTCCCTGTAGGGGATCGGTTCCCACTCCCCCGCTTCCCGGAGCTCCAGGTGCTCTATCAGTTTCTGCTTCAATGCACTGTAGTGATAGCTTTTGGGTTCGGCACCCTCAAAGGCACTCTCCAGACTCCCCTCTAGTATCGCCTCCTGCAGGAGTGTGACCGGGTCTGTCTGAGGCTTATAGGGAACCCAGCCTGCACTGATACCCTCTGATTTGAGATTGTAGAGCTGTGCCTGAAAAGCACCCCAGTTAATGCTCCCGTAGAGCGCATACTCCGCATAACGTCTGTAGAGACGGGAGATCCTGAACTCAAGCGCCACCTTTTCTTTCAGGGTGGCACCGCCCCTATAAAGTGCCTCCGCCTCCTCTTCTGCACCAAGGCTCTCCTCTCTAAGTACACTGGAGGGGTCAAGGGTCCGGTCACTTCTGATCTTTTCAAAAAGGGATCTGGAGAGTGAAGAGAGCGTATCTTCTGTCGTCCATACCGGTACAAAGTAGAGCTGGGTATAGAGCTCCTGCAGGAAGCGTTCACTCTGGCGGGACGCAAACGTATCGAGCATCACCTCCGATACGGACTCCTGATAGCTGACCGTGGAGGCAGTCGCTGTTGTAGAAAAGAGCGTACTAAGCAGTATAGTAAGAGTCATGCGTAGTGCCAAGAGACGGTTGGGTCGTATCGTTTTCATCTTTCCCCTTTGCTATTTCCGAAGTTGCGTTTGTATCAGCGTAACACATCCCAGCATAAGAATAAATAAAAAAATTCTATAAAAAAGAGAAAAGCGCTAGCTGAGAATATCCTCATAACTCTTCGTCGCATCGACCTTCAGCTTTCCATCGATCTTACAGAGACGCTCATCTCCCTTCTTGTAGGCCTTTTTGAGCTTTTTGAGGATCTTCTCTTTCTGTTTCTCTTTGATGATATCCTGCTGTCTTAAAAAACGTTTGGTCCCGATCCACTCCTGCAGCGTTTCGGCCTGATCCTGCTGTTTCACATCAGCCTCCAGGATATCCTCGGCTGCAGAAACAGGCTCCGCTGCTTTCATCTGCTCGATACGGTGCACATACAAAGAGCGCATCTCTGAAAAGGCCGATTTGAGAAGATCTATCTCCCCTTTGAGCGTGGTGGAGATCTGCCTGTTGCTCTCTTTGAGGTCCTCTACCGTCTCTTTGAGCACGGAGATCGTCTCATCCTTGGCTGCCAGGAGCTTCTGGTACTCCGGAGGCACCTCTGCAGGCCTGGTAGAAGCAGCAGGTGAAGGTTTGCGTTGGGGGTTTGGAGAAGCTGAGGTTTTTGGAGCGGACTGCGGGGTGGTTTCACTGTCAACCACGATGTAAAGTTTACCTTCCACCTCTTTGGCTGTCAATATCCCCTTTTTGATCTTCGCATAGACCGCTTGTCTGGAGATACCCAGCTCCTTGGCATACTCTGCAGGCTTCATCAACGTTTCCATCCACTCTCCTCGTTAGGGCAAGTTACCCTTGATTTTACAGTTTTGTCAATCATAGCATAAGTTTAATGAAAGGCGTAAACGGGCAGCGTTGAGCGTTGAGCGTTGAGCGTTGAGCGTTGAGCGTTGAGTATCATGACAGAGTCATGAGTGTGTGTCAAGTGCTGAGCAGTTGTGCTGCTAATGAGGAGCTAGGAATTAGGAGTGAGGAATTAGGAATTAGGAGTTATTGTAGGATGCAGTGAATGCATCTTTTATTGAATAGGATGACGAATGACGTACTCGATGTTAAGAAAGCATATAGAAGTATCTGTAGGTCGGGATACCCTTATCCCGACATTCACCCCTTATGGAGAGATCACCATTAATGTCGGGGTGAGGACACCCCGACCTACGCGAATCACAAATGCCCGAAGGAAATACCCCTGGGGTACACAAATTTCTAATTTCTCACTGCTACTTGCTCCCTGTTCTCTACTTCTGTGTACCGTCCAGTATCGGTACAAAGAGTGACTGCTCGATGGTCTCGGAGGTGATGCGTCCGTTTTTTTTGTAGTAGCGGGTGATGATGTGGTAGTTCTCAGCCTCTTCTACCGGTGCAAGGAGGATCCCTCCTTCGGCAAGCTGATCGAAAAGCACTTCGGGGATCTCCTTCGCCGTAGCAGAGAAGAGGATACGCTCGAAAGGGGCATACTGTTTCCAGCCTCTCTGTCCGTCATCAAAACGGGTAAAGATATTGTGCATCTCCAAAGCAGAGAAGCGTTTTTTCGCCTCTTTGAGGAGCTCATCGATACGCTCTATGGTAAAGACCCTGCGGCAGATCTTGCTGAGGACCGCAGCCTGGTAGCCCGATCCGCAGCCGATCTCAAGTACCGAATCCACACCCTTAAGCTCCAGGTGCTGTGTCATCTTGGCAACAGTCAGGGGTGAAGATATCCACTGGGATGCTGCCATCGGCAGAGCATCCAGGGTATAAGCCAGCTGTTTGAAACCGTTTGGGACAAAGGCTTCTCTCTCTACCGATAAAAGTGCCTCTCTGACATGCGGTTCCAGGGGGAATTTTTTTTCTATCTCATCTACAAGTTTATGCAGATTTCTCTCTATTGTCATCACTTGATACCCATCGGGATTAGATTATTTTAATCGCATTTTATCCAAAATCGTATTAGAGCGCAGTGAGCAGGTAGCAGATGAGAAGCGTGAAGCAAACGTGAACTGTTTCACGTTTGTAGCGACGGAACCAGAACGGTCGTAGCGAAGCGAAGCCGTGTAGGCACAGGTAGCAGCATGACAGAGTCGTTAGCGTGTGTCAAGTGCTGAGCAGTTATGCTGCTAATGAGGAGCTAGGAATTAGGAGTGAGGAATTAGGAGTTATTGTAGGATGCAGTGAATGCATCTTTTATTGAATGGGATGACGAATGACGTACTCGATGTTAAGAAAGCATATAGAAGTATCTGTAGGTCGGGATACCCTTATCCCGACATTCACCCCTTATGGAGAGATCACTATTAATGTCGGGGTGAGGACACCCCGACCTACGCGAATCACAAATGCCCGAAGGAAATACCCCTGGGGTACACAAATTTCTAATTTCTCCCTGCTCCCTACTACCTGCTACCTATTTCCTGTTGCATATTGATATAGCGTCTCATCTTTTTTCTTATTTGATTGACCGAATATAAGGCAAAGCCTCATATACTAACGCTAACGCTCTGTTTCCTTCAGCAGGAAGCTCACGCAACTGGTTGCGTTAATGTAACTATTGCATATCAATATAGCGTCTCATCTTTTTGATCTCCTGGAAGTCTATCTCTCCAGAGATGGCAAGAGCAGTGTCGTCTTGTATCACGCTGCCGTCCGGGGAAATGATGCTGGAGGATTTTGCCATATCGGCATCGCTGCTGTTGCTGACGATGACATAGCACTGGTTCATCACGGCCAACGCACGGGAGAGGGCCTCAAGATGTGCTTTGCGCGGTAGTCCCCACCGTGCCGGGATAAGAATCACATCCACCCCTTCTACGCGCTTCCAGAGCTCCTTGAAGCGAAGCTCGAAGCATATCAGGACGGCATACTTCACACCCTCTATCTCAAAGGGCTTGACGGAACGGGGAAGCCCTGCTTTGAAGTGCTTCTGCTCCTCCCCGAGGGTAAAGAGCTTGGCCTTGTTCTGTTTGTGGATCACTTTATGCCTGTGGATCACAACGGCCTGGTTGACAAACTGCTCCTTCTCTTTGAGGATCAGTGTCAATACCACGGTCTGTTCGCCGACAAGCTTTTTGAGACTTTTCAGAGCCAGGATGGAAAACTTGGCCACCGTATCCATATGGGCATAGTCAAACCCTGTCAGGCAGACCTCCGGAGCGAGGATCAGATCCTTCTCCTTATGGAACTCTACCAGAGAGATCAATGCCTCCAGATTCTCCTGATACCGCTGATGGGTCGGAAGCTGCAGTGTGACAACTTCCATCTTCTGCCTCCTACGCATGCAGCCCTTTCCTAAAAGTCGTCAAAGTCCAGACTTCCTTTTGAGTAGTTGGTCACATTCCCTTCAAAGAAATTGGTTTTCTGGTCGTTGAACTTGGAGAAGTTATCCACCCATTTGATCGGATGCTCGACATTGTAGAGCTTCTCAAGTCCCACAGCATGCAGTCTCTGGTCAGCAAGATACTGAATATACTGTGCGATGATATCATCGGTAAGCCCGAGGATCTGCCCCTGGGTAATATAGGCACCCCACTCGGACTCAAGCTTCACCGCTGAACGGAACATCTCATAGACCTCATCGATAAGATCAGGCGTAAAGAGCTCCGGTCTGTCTCTTTTGGTAGAGTTGATCATGTTTTGGAAGAGCAGCAGGTGCGTGACCTCATCTCTCTGGATAAAGCGGATCATCTGTGCAGTCCCCAGCATCTTGTCCGAGCGCGCAAGGGTATAGAGGTAGGTGAAACCGCTGTAGAAGTAGATACCCTCCAGGATCTGGTTGGCGAACATCGCTTTGACGATATTGCGGTCGGTCGGGTTCTGAGC
Source organism: Sulfurovum sp. MH2-6 (assembly GCF_058374785.1). Classification (NCBI taxonomy): domain Bacteria; kingdom Pseudomonadati; phylum Campylobacterota; class Epsilonproteobacteria; order Campylobacterales; family Sulfurovaceae; genus Sulfurovum; species Sulfurovum sp. MH2-6. The sequence continues at coordinate 35,235 of NZ_CM178170.1, read as the reverse complement.
AAGCTCTTCATAGACCTGTGCAATCGCATCGTTTTTGGTCTTAAGCATCATATCCTTACGCCAAAGCTCATAGATCTCATCGGTATTGGTAGAGATAGAGTCTACCATGACCGCATAACTTTGGGAATGCAGAGCCTCTTCAAAGGCCTGTCTGACCAGGATCAGGTTCACCTCCGGTGCCGTGATAAAAGGGTTGATATTGTCAATGATATTGTTGGTCTGCAAAGAGTCCATAAAGATCAGCTGTGCCAGTACCTTGTCATAGGCCGATTTCTCATCGGATGTAAGGTTCTTATAGTCACTCACATCTTTGGTCATATCCACCTCTTTGGGGAACCAGGTATTGTTGAGCATCATCTCCCAGAGATTGTATGCCCACTGGTATTTAAGATCGTTCAGTTCAAAGATTCCTGTCGGGTTTCCACCAAATATACGACGCTCGCTTGTCTTCTCTTTTGATTCAGGGTTATAGATCTTTTTTCGAATCATTTCACTACCTTTTATTGCCATTACTTTTTAAAATAATATACTCTTTTAACCTCAAATTTGCTTAGTCTGAAAAGGTGTGAAAATCCCGCCTGTTTCATCGCTATTCTTCCTCTTATTGTTCTTATTTTAGGCCCGTTTTATCGTAAATTGAATAGACTTGTTGCCATGAAGCATATAGAACTGGACAAACTGCAAAAACTGTTGGAGATCGTGGGCCCCTACCCCTCTACCTCCATCGTACATTTTAGTGATGAGAACCTGGAACTTTCAGAGACCATCTATGACTTTTGTCATGCGAAATCGTATCACTATCAGATCAATGCCACGGAGAAAACATTTTATGAAAGAGTGCAGAAGAGATTTGAAGGCAAAGAGGGGATAAGGATCATAGATTTCTCTTTGAAGAGGCCCAAATACCTGATACAGGGTAAAAGCTATGAGTTCCTCTTTGTCACGATCGACCTTCCCGAAGCGCAGAGAGGCGATTTCCTCCGTAAATCCCATGAGATCATCAGAAACTCGGGGAATATCCTGCTCTTTGTACCACATGGAGATACTCAGGAACGTCATCAGTGGGAAAAACTGCTGGAGGAGAACTACTATGTGGCTACGAATACCATCGATGATCTCTTTGAAGCGTATGATGTCATCATCTCGAAAAAAATGCATGGCTGGGGTGATAAATAAGACAGCTTCTCAAATACGTATCTAGTTTAAGGAGGACGCATAAGGGGAATATGCATAGTTGGCATGAGAAGCTGTCAGAAAGGTGCAGAAGTCTCCGGCAGGGGAGAATAGATCCGGAATAACTCTACCCTTCTGCTTCGAAGTATACTCTACTTATGTGTAACGATTGTGTAGTCCAATATTTTTCCTCTTTACACTATTCACCCCCTCTGTGATAAATCTCTCTTTTCGACTACACAGAGACTCTACAGATACGATCTATACTCACACTATAGTTTATCTCACAGGAGCAGCAGATGGGAAAGCAGACAATGACACTAACCAATAACATCACAGGAGACTCCTATACGTATGATATCCTCCAAAGTACGCGCGGTCCGTCGGTAGTCGACCTGCGCACTTTTTTCAGGGATACCGGCATGTTTACCTTCGATCCGGGATATACCTCCACGGCCAGCTGTGAATCAAAGATCACCTTTATCGACGGAGCGAAGGGTGAGTTGCGCTACCGAGGCATCCCCATCGAAAAACTTGCCCTGGAACACAGTTATATGGAAACATGCTATCTCCTTCTTAATAGCAGACTCCCCAAAGACAGGGAGCTTAGAGATTTTGATCTTGAGATCAGACACCGTGCCTATCTGCATACAGGCTTGTGCCAACTCTATGATGCCTTTCCTGACAATGCCCACCCTATGGCTACCCTCTCCGCAGCAGTAACGGCACTCTCCACTTTTTATAATGATCATATCGAGATGAACAGAGAGGAGGAGTACCTGGAGATGGCGCACCGTATCATCTCCAAGATCCCGACCATTGCAGCCTTTGCCTACAGGCACTCTTTGGGTATCCCTTTCATCCAGCCCGATATCGCACTGGGTTTCACGGAAAACTTTCTGACAATGCTGCGTGCCTATCCCGGAGGGAAGATGCGTATCGGACCTTATGGCGAAGAGAAGATCAAAGAGATAGAGATCAAAGCCCTCGATACGATCTTCACCCTTCATGCCGACCATGAGCAAAATGCCTCCACTACCGTTGTCAGAGGCGTCGCCTCTACCGGGGCACACCCTTACGTGGCGATCTCTGCGGGTATCTCCGCACTCTGGGGACGGGCACACGGCGGTGCCAACGAATCGGTGATCGCACAGCTTGAGTATATCGGCAGTGTCGACAGGGTGGATGACTTTATCAAAAGAGTCAAAGATCCCAACGATGACTTCAGGCTGATGGGCTTTGGACACAGGGTCTACAAAAATTTCGACCCGAGGGCAAAGATCCTTAAAAAACTCCAGGACCAGCTAAAAGAGGAACTTGACCTTGACTCTGAACTGATGGCAGTCGCAAGCAGGATCGAAGAGATCGCACTGAACGACGAATACTTCATCTCAAGGAACCTCTACCCCAATATCGATTTTTACAGCGGGATCATCCTCACCGCACTGAAGATCCCGAAATCGATGTTCACCCCTATCTTTGTGATAGGAAGAACCGTCGGATGGATCACACAGTGGATCGAGTTCAAAAAAGACAGAGCTTCAAAGATCGCCCGACCGAGACAGCTCTATACCGGTGACTAAAATCCCATCATTTGTGCATCAAAACAGTCTAAAAATAAGCCTCTTTTTTTATTTTTTAATACCAAAGGTTAAAAAAGGTATCAAAACCGCTTATTTTGGATTTTAGATAGGTTTATGAGGGTTTCTGTGGTTTTTCACATAAAAGGTGGATAAATTTTTCATTGAAAGTATCGCTAGACGAATAAATATCTATTTTAAGCATCAAAATTTTGTGCTTTTCTTTTCGCTTCGTTTTTCTTGCTTCACTCAAGAGGCATTCCCAATCAAGACTTCGAGAACAAAAAATATCTTTTACCACTGGAGATTTTCAATATAGAGAGGAACAATATTTTAGCGATAGCCCTTTGTGTTCCAAACTATAAACATGAAGAAATTCACGTTTACTTAACGCTTCTCATTCTTTTGGGTTCGTTTTCTTTTTTTGCGCACGAAAAAAAAGAAAAGGAATGAATAAACAGTGAGGAGCAAGGAGCAAGGAGCAAGGAGCAAGGAGCAGGGAGCAGGGAGCAGGGAGCAGGGAGCAGGGAGCAGGGAGCAGGGAGCAGGGAGCAGGGAGCAGCATGACAGAGTCATCAGAGCGTGTCAAGTGTTTTTCGTGATTGTTAAGTCATGATTCATTTGTAGGGGCGGATCGTTGTGTCCGCCCGGGGATGGCAAGTAAGATGGTCTGCAATAAAAGTAATCGTTTTTTCCTGTCATTCCCGACTCCGCACCCCAAGAGTATTTCCTACGGGCATCGGGAATCTACAATCCGATAACTATTTTTGCACAGTCTTCTTATTTGACAATGTTAAGTGGTGTTTCTCTCTTCATTTTTTTCTCAAAGAGAGTGATGACTTCGTCACCGCTACGCTTCACTAGGAGAAAAAACGAAGCAAAAAGTTTGCCTACATGGCTACACTGCGTTACGACCATTTCGGTTTCAAACCTATAAACAACAAGCAGTTGTTGTTTTCTTAACGGTTTTCACTTCACAAGCGTACGGACGATGCTCTCGGTGTGTTGTAGATCTTCCTTCAGAGGTACATTCTGCACAACTCTTCCGGTTCCGAGTCTAAAAATGACAACAGTTTGTCATTTTTTTACGACTCTCACCTTCGCATCTGTACGCCCAGTGCTCAGTGACAAAAAAAGAAAAGATATGAATAAACAATGAGGAGCAGTGAGCATCATGACAGAGTTATAAGAAGGTGTCGAGTGCTGCTAGTTAGGAGTGAGGAACTAGGCATTAGGAGTGAACAATAAACTTTTAATTTTTCCTCTCTTCACCCTGAGCAGAGTCGAAAGCTAAGAAGCGTTTATTTATCTGTATAATTGTTGGTGCGTGATTACGCACCCTACGCGAAAATTTAACCTCATTTCACTACACCGGTATCCCGACTTCACCTCTTATGGATAAATTACACTTGATGTCGGGGTGAGAACACCCCGACCTACACTCTCCTTCTGTTGCGCACGAAAAAAAAGAAAAGGAATAAAAGAAATATAATAAGTATTGTTATAAATGAAAAAAGAAATAGTCTCTTAGTTTGCTGTAGATTTTCTCGCACGGTGTGAGTAGAGAGAGGGAGCTTACTTCGAGTACACCCCACTTACGCTTTAGCGACAGGGGTATCGGTATTTCACCCCAAGGGCATTTCCTCCCTCCGGTCAGGGCAAGTACCAGAAGTGAGCGATCGGCGCGAAGCCGTTCGATGAAAGAATTTTGTAACTTAATGTCAACCTTTTTTACAAGCAAATAGCCTTTGAGGTTGCTGTAGATTTGGATGTTGTTGAGAAAGAGCTTACGTATAGTAAGTGACTGAACCAACTCATCCAAAGATAGACTAAAATAGTTCAAGCCTTCGCGGATCGCTTTGCTCCACCGCTTCGGTTCCGAGCTTACAAAAGCAAAGCAGTTTGCTTTTGCTTAACAGCTCTCATTATTGACAACCTACACATTCCATAGATCTATCTTCAACATCATTAGAAGACTCAGGCGACTGAGATCTCAGATAGTACGTCGACTTCAGGCCGAACTTCCATGCATCCATATAGATATCATTGAGATATTTACCGCTTGCTTTGTCAAGCGTAATAAAGATGTTGAGCGACTGTCCCTGGTCGATCCACTTTTGACGGATCGCTGCAGCTCTGATGAGTACTCTCTGATCCAGGTCATAGGCAGGCGTGTAGTACTCCCATGTCTCCGGTGAAAGGTTCGGTACGACTACCGGAATAAGTCCTGAGAGGTTCTCTTCAAACCATTTACGTTTATAGACCGGCTCGATCGCCTGTGTCGTACCTGTCAGGATAGAGATAGAGCTGGTCGGTGCGACAGCCATCAGGTAACCGTTTCTCATACCGTCGGTTTTGACCTTCTCTTTCAATGCCTGCCAGTCAAAGCTGTACCCGAAGAGCCCGCCTCTGTCTACCAGTTTACATGCCTCTTCATTGGCCTTGTCAATCGGGAGTATCCCCTTGGACCAGTCTGAACCTTCGTAGAGCGGATACTTTCCTTTCTCCAGTGCAAGGTCTGATGAAGTACGGATCGCATGGTAAGAGACAGCTTCCATGATCTCATCGATCCTCTCAAAGTGTTCAGAACTTCCCCAGTGCACTCCGCTCTCAGCAAGCATCTGTGCTTCACCCATCACACCAAGCCCTACGGCTCTTGTCTTGTTGTTCGTCTTCTTCACTTTTGCAAGCGGATAGAAGTTCAGGTCGATGACATTGTCAAGCATACGCATCGCTGTCGGTACAACCCTTGCGATATCTTCAGGTGTATTGACACGTCCAAGGTTGACGGATGCAAGATTACAGACTGCCGTATCTCCATCGATCTTCTCTTTATCTGTGATCCATACCTGCTTTCCGTTCAGACTGTCCATTGCCGTCACTTTCTTCGCAGGTTTGGTCATACCGTTGTCAACTGTCAACATCTCATGCTCTTCGTAGGTCTCAACACTGCCGTCATCAAACGTCAACCTGATCCTATAGTGGTTAGGTGCCGTATTCTGGAAGATCTCTGTACAGAGGTTTGAACTTCGGATGACACCGTCATGTCTGTTCGGGTTTGCCCTGTTGGCCGCATCTTTAAAGGTCAGGAACGGGTTACCTGTCTCAAAGTAACTTCTGAGTATCTCTTTCCAGAGCCCTTTTGCCGAGATCACTTCTCTGGTGATCTTGTCATCGGAGTTCTCCAGTTCGACATAACGTGCTTCAAACGCCTCTCCGTAAAGCTCTGTCAACTCCGGTACCTCATACGGATCAAAGAGTGTCCACATTGCATCCTCTGCAACACGCTGCATAAAGAGGTCATTGAGCCATACCGCAGGGAAGAGGTCATGTGCCCTACGGCGCTCCTCTCCGGAGTTTTTCTTCAGATCAATGAAGTCCTTGATATCCACATGCCAAGGCTCTACATAGACTGCGATGGCACCTTTACGTGTACCCAGCTGATCCACTGCGATCGCTACATCGTTGGCAATCTTCAGGAACGGCACGATACCGCCCGCTGCATGTTTGTGTCCGTCGATATACGATCCCATACCGCGAACCAGTGACCAGTCCCAACCGATACCGCCGCCGAATTTTGACAAGAGTGCCATCTCTTTGTATCCGTCAAAGATCCCCTCAATGTTATCCGGCGTCGATCCGATATAACATGAGCTGAGCTGGTGTCTCGGTGTACGTGCATTTGAGAGTGTCGGAGTCGCAGCCATCACTTCAAATTTACTCATGATATCATAGAACTTTTTCGCCCATGTCTGGCAGTCAAATTCATTTTGAGCCAGGAACATCGCAACACCCATAAAGAGCTGTTGCGGAAGCTCGATAGGACTCCCTTCTCTGTTTTTGATCAGGTATCTGTCATAGAGTGTTCTGATCCCAAGATAGGTAAACTGCAGGTCACGCTCAGGTTTGATATAGTCGTTAAGGTCATCAAGGTCGTACTTCTCTTTCAATCCCAGTACGATACGACCCTCTTTCTCTCCGCGTTCAAAATATTCGCGAAGATGGTTATACCCTGTAAATCCTGTCGCCTTGTGGTAGATATCATAAAGGAACAGTCTCGATGCGACAAAGGTCCAGTTCGGTCTGTCAATGTCAATCTTGTCAACCGCTGTTTTGATCAGTGTCTTCTGGATCTCTTCTGTATGGATCATATCACGAAACTGTAACTTGGCATCAACCTCCAGCTCACTTTGGCTTACACCGTCCAGTCCTTCGATCGCTGCAGATGTATACTTCTGGATCTTAGATACATCCAGTGTTTCTACTCTTCCGTTTCGCTTTACAACTCTGACCATTTTGACTCCTGAAAAATTAAACTTTGTTTACTATGACCGTAGTACGACAGAGCAATTGAAAATGCTTGATCTGCTCATATTTCTTCTAAAAAAAAGCTCTCTGTCGTGTAGTAATATAAAATTCGATTTTACTCAATTTGTGCTTGAAGAAGTATGAAAATATGTATCATTTTTGGGCATTTTTTTTATAAGATTTCATGATACATTTGGAGTTCCCCTGAAGACGGGACTTAGGATATGTATTGACGAAAAATGTTTAAAATTAAAGAGGCAAAGGGGTGACACTTTCAAAGATTTTGTGATGTCATTCAGGAGAAACGATAAGATAAAAAAGATTCAACGCTGTACCTATAGTTCAGCGTTGAAATAGTGGAAGAGAGATACTCTACAGCTTAACTACTTGTTAAATACTCTGTTGAAGATCGCATCCACGTTTTTCGTATAGTAATCGTAGTTGAAACACTCTCTGATCTGCGCTTCGCTCAGTTTGCTTCTAAGCTCCTCATCTGCCAGGAGGTGACCAAGGTAGAGTGACTCACCGTTTTCATTGGTTGTCGGTTTACCATGCTGGATCTCTTCCCATACTTTCATTGCATTTCTCTGTACGATCCTGTAGGCATCTTCTCTGCTCACACCTGCTTTTGGAAGCTCAAGCAGTACTCTTTGAGAGAATACCAATCCACCTGTAAGGTTCAGGTTCTTCATCATATTCTCAGGCATGACTGTCAAGTTTGCGATCACATTGTTCATTCTGTGAAGCATAAAATCTGTCGTGATAAATGCGTCAGGCAGCCAGAATCTCTCTGTTGATGAGTGAGAGATATCTCTCTCATGCCAGAGTGCCACGTTCTCCATAGCAGGTGCCGCATAGGCTCTGATCATTCTAGCCAGACCCGTGATATTCTCTGTGAGGATCGGATTACGTTTATGCGGCATCGCAGAAGATCCCTTCTGACCTTTTGCAAAATACTCCTCTGCTTCATACACTTCTGTTCTCTGCAGGTGTCTTACCTGAACTGCGAACTTTTCAACCGAAGAAGCAAGCAGTGCCAAAGCCGTAGCAAGTCTTGCATATCTGTCTCTCTGAACTACCTGGTTTGAACAAGGCTCGGGCTTCAATCCAAGTTCAGCCATGGCATACTCTTCCAGTTCAAGCGGTGCGTGAGCAAAGTTACCCATCGCTCCCGAGATCTGCCCTACTGAGATCACTTCCATCGTCTCTTCAAGGTTCTTCAGGTGACGTGCCACTTCATCATACCAGACAGCCAGAGTCAGACCAAACGTAATAGGCTCACCATGGATACCGTGAGATCTTCCTACCATCAAAGTCATTTTATGTTCCATCGCTCTTTTCTTGATGGACTCCATGAGCATCTTCACATCTTCGATGATGATCTCCAAAGAGTCTTTCATCTGAAGAGCCACACCGGTATCGACTGCATCTGAAGAGGTCATACCGTAGTGGAACCATCTTGACTCTTCACCGAGTGATTCTGAGACACTTGTGTTGAATGCGATCAGGTCATGTTTTGTCACTGCTTCGATCTCTTCGATTCTTTCTACTGAAAACGTAGCATTCTTTACGATCTTTTCACAATCTTCATCAGGGATCAATCCAAGTCTGTTCCAAGCTTTTACAGCTGCTTTTTCTACCTCAAGCCACGCTGCATATCTTGCATGCTGTGTCCACTTCTCTGACATTTCCGGTCTTGCATATCTTTCTACCATTACAAATATCCTGCTCTAAAATTTTGGTATTATTCTATCAAAATTGCAGTTATATCGAGGTAAACCTATCCATGCCATTTGTAAAAGAAACATTCCATATCAACGAACCGATCAAAGCCTTTGTCTATGTGATGCGTACCCTGGGCTATACGCAGGGTGAAGCACAGAGACATATCTCCAAAGGACGTATCCTGATCAACGGTGAGTCCATGTACCGTCCTGGGAATATGATCAGCGGAGAGATAGAGATGGTCTTCTTCCGGCCTAAACCCAAGGGTAAAAAACCGATTTTTGCAAACAAAGATTTTATGGTCTTTGAAAAACCCTCTGGTGTACTCGTTCACCCCAATGCCATGGTTACCCCCTACTCTATGCTCGATGAGATCAGAAATATCGCCGGGGACAAAGCCAACGCTACACACCGTATCGACATGGAGACTTCGGGACTGCTTCTTGCCAGCAAACATAAAAAGGCGGAGAACTTTTTAAAGAGTTCATTCGAACTTAAAACGATCAAGAAATCCTATCTTGCCTGGGCCGACGGGAAACTGACGGAGCCCTTCAGTGTCACGGCCCCGATCAAGATCAACGATGACTACTGTATTACAAAACACAAAGTCTTTATCGATGAGGAAGAAGGCAAAGCATCGCATACCGATTTTGTGCCTCTCAAATATGATGAAAAGCTTGATGCCACACTCGTAGCCTGCTACCCCCATACGGGAAGAACCCACCAGATACGTGTCCATTTGTTTCACGTGAAACATCCGATCCTGGGTGATCCGATCTACGGTGCCACTTTTGAAGCGACCAGTAACTATCTTGACCTTATCCAGACGCCTGAAGAACGACTCATAGAACATGGTGCACCGAGACTGCTTCTGCATGCACAGAGCTTGACATTTGAGTACGGCTCAAGATTTTATATCGAGAGCAGAGTGGATTTTGAAGCGATGAAACACTGTATCTATCCGAAAGAAGAGAGACGGTTTAACAGAAAGTGATAAGTGATAAGTGATAAGTGATAAGTGATAAGTGATAAGTGATAAGTGATAAGTGATAAGTGATAAGTGATAAGTGATAAGTGATAAGTGATAAGTGATAAGTGATAAGTATCGTGACAGAGTCATGAGCGTGTGTCAAGTGTTTTTTGTCATTCCTCTATCGCGTAGGGTGCGTAATCACGCACCAAATAGGAAATAAAAGATGATTGGTGACCCGGTAGGGGCGGATCGTCGTGTCCGCCCGGAACGGATGGGAAATCGGAAATTTGTCATTCAGGACTCCGATCCGGAATCTACAAGCTCTTTTTCACATAGTAAACTTGAATTTGAATCCAAACCTATAGATCCCCGCCTTCGCGAGGATGACAAAATCCACCGTACTACTTCTCTCTCATGTCATTCCCTACTCCAGTCGGGAATCCACAATCTATTTCACAATACAAGCTGAGAATAAGAGATCACCATTGATGTCGGGGTGGGGACACCCCGACCTACACGAATCACGAATGCCCGCAGGAAATGCCCTTGAGTACACGAATAACAAATGACTCACTCCTCACTCCTCACTAGCAGTAAAGCTGCTCCCTGCTACTTATTTCTTATCATTTCGTGATTCATAAACAAACCAGCCTACACCTACCGCAGCCACGGCAATAATCAATCCCAATAATGCCAGATCCAAAACGCCCATCTTCTCTCCTCCCCTATCTGTTTTCTGACTCTTGTTCTCTCAGCTGACCACAGGCAGCGGAGATATCCAGTCCTTTGGACTCTCTGATCGTACAGAGCAGTCCGCGTTTAGTCAGATACTCCTGAAAAGCGATCATATCTTTCTCCTCGGGTCTCTTAAACTCCGTACCGCCATACGGGTTAAAGTAGATCAGATTCACTTTGGCCTTGATCCCCTCTAGCAGGTTGATAAGTTTCTTCGCTGAGTCAATGTCATCGTTGACATCCTTTATCACAAGATACTCGAACATCACCCTCTTTCTTGCATTGACAGGGAAGTTCTTGACCGCATCGATAATAGACTTGATATTGTAAGCCTTGTTAATCGGCATCAACTGTTGACGCAAGGCATCATCTACCGCATGCAGGGAGATCGCGAGGTTGATACCGAGGTCCATCTTCCCAAGCTTTTCTATCTTTGAGCTGAGCCCTGATGTGGAGATCGTCTGTCTGTGAGGGGCGATTGCCATACCCTCCGGATCGGCAAATATCTTGACAGCCTTGGCAACGGCCGGAAGGTTGTCAAGCGGTTCCCCCATTCCCATATAGACAAGGTTGACACGACGGTTGGCATCGATGTCATTATCTTTTTTGATCAGTCTCACCTGCTCGACAATCTCTCCGGGTGTCAGATCACGCATAAAACCGCCTTTGGCAGTCAAACAGAAGGCACACCCTACCTTACACCCTACCTGGGATGAGATACAGACGGTATAGCGCTCCTGATGCTTCACTGTCCCGTCTTCATGATACTCCTTTTCTCTCATCAGAAGAAGTACTGCTTCAACCGTATGTCCGTCATGGAGTTCAAAGAGATATTTACGGCTTCCGTCTTTGGAGTTTTGTACCATTACCGTCTTAAGGGGGGTAAGCGTATACTCCTCTTCCAGCTTCTCTCTCATCTCTTTTGGAAGATTCTTCATCTGCTCAAAGGAGTCGACATACTTATGGTAGATCCAGGAGTAGATCTGTTTGACACGAAATGCCGGCTTGATAAATTCAGCCATCTCCTCTTTGGTATAGTCCTGAATGATCTTTTTTTCTTGCATGGTTATATTCTCAACTCTCTATTCTTTTCATTCATATAGGCAGCAAGTTTCTGCATCGCTATTTTATGGTTCTTTTTAAAATCTTCATGTGCATTCTCATCACAGAAATTGGTCACGATAAAGACCCCGCCTGCTGGAATACCGAATTTTTCTGCCACCTTCAGGACGGCATAGAACTCCATATTTTCCAGATGGATATTTTTTTTCAGATACTGTTTTGCATAGTGGCTGTTTGATGTCACATAGTTAGAACAGTTCACTAATGTTTCCCTGCCTCCACGGGTCGCGTTGCTCCACCGTTCCGGTTTCAACCCTACAGACGACAAACTGTTGTCGTCTGCTTGACGTGTTTCACGTGAAACATCAGGGATGTTGGGGAGATTTACCTGTGAAGGATCAGCCGCTGTAATGACGTTGTCGATAGGGGTATAGGAGTGACCTTCCAAAAAACTGTTTTCAATATTGCACGCTGTTTTTGACTCGATGATCTCGAAGATCTGCTTTTCACCGTAACTCCCTGCACTTCCTACGAAGAGCAGAAACTCCGGCTTCTTCTCCATACAGAGCTTTGTAAGGTTGATAGAGACATCCGTCAGCCCTATCCCTACCGGGGTAGCGAAATTAAAGGTCTCTATCTTTCCGGCACAGACGATCACTAGAGTCTCACCGGAATATTGTGTGATTTAAGATAGCGTTTGAGATCCATGATATCGATCTCCCTGAAGTGGAAGATCGAAGCAGCCAATGCTGCATCTGCATGGCCGATCGTGAAAGCCTCTTCTATGTGCTTCATCGTCCCTGCCCCGCCTGAAGCGATCACAGGGATATTCACTGCATCGGATATCCTTGCATTGAGGTTGTTGTCAAATCCTGCTTTGGTACCATCCGCATCCATCGAAGTGACCAGCAACTCACCTGCACCCCTGTTATAGGCCTCTTTCGCCCATTCGAGTGCATCAATACCTGTATCATTACGTCCGCCGTGCGTAAAGATATGCCATTTGTCTTTAGCGACCTGTTTGGCATCGATCGCCACGACGATACACTGGGCACCAAAACGCTTGGCACCCTCTTCGATAAAAGCAGGACGCTTGATCGCTGCAGAGTTGACACTCACTTTGTCACATCCCACATTCAAAAGGTTATAGATATCCTGAAGTTCCCGGATCCCTCCTCCGACTGTCAACGGGATAAAAACCTCCTGAGCAACTTTTTTCACTACATCTACGATCGTATCCCGGCCTTCATGACTTGCACCGATATCCAAAAAGGTGATCTCGTCTGCACCCTCCTGGTTGTATCGTCTTGCCACTTCAACAGGGTCACCTGCATCACGCAGACCTACAAAGTTCACACCCTTTACGACACGACCACCGTCCACATCAAGACAGGGAATAATACGTTTTGCAAAATAATCCACTAAATATCCTTTAAATTAAATGCGACTAGTCGCATGAGCCCACTGCTGAAGTGGACATAGTGTCAACGTAGTCTGATGGACTTTGTTCATCAGGCGTTCTATCATAATAATAATAATACGTTTTGCAAAATAATCCACTCATTTTTCCTTTTTTACTCAAAACTAAAAGGTGCCTGGTTGGCACGTTTCCTCTCGGAACTGATGGACTTTCTTCCATAAATGATGAAATGATCCATCATATCGTCCTTTATTATGGTAGAATTATACAAAAATTATCTCAAAGTGGGAATTCCTTTCTCACCTTTTATCAAAAAGAGATAAAGTTCTCAAAGAGTAATAGGGAAATATAAAGGTAGATTATAGTATGATTCATGAAGATTTAGCTAGTTTTGCAGATAAGAAGTTTGGACAAAACTTTCTAAAGAACAATACCTACATTCACAAAATCATCCAATCGATGCCCCATGACGACCTGAAAGTCGCAGAAATCGGGCCTGGGTTAGGTGATTTAACCAAAGAACTTGTAAAAGTTCGCAATGTCACAGCATTTGAGGTTGATAAAAGATTATGCGAGCATCTAAGCAATGAATTCAAAGAGGCTACTCACGACAGCCACTTTGAACTTCGCTGCGGTGATGTGCTTGAGCGTTGGGAGTCGGGGAAGCTTCTGGATGAGCCTTATCATCTTGTAGCAAACCTGCCTTACTATATTGCCACTAATATCATATTAAAAGCACTGAAAGATGAACATTGCCGATCTATTTTGGTTATGGTTCAAAAAGAGGTAGCAGACAAGTTTGCAGCAAATGCCGGAGAGAAAGCATTTTCTGCACTCTCTGTGCTGGCCGACAGTGTGGGGAAAGCAAGCGTATGTTTCGAGGTTGAGCCCGAAGCATTCATTCCTCCGCCGAAAGTAACCTCGGCAGTACTTTTAATAGAAAAAAACGAAACCATGAATGATGAAAAATTTGAAAGTTTTTTACGGGTAGCCTTTGCACAACCCCGTAAAAAACTTTCAAAAAACCTTATGGCCCGTTTTCCCAAGGCATTAGTAGCAGAAGCTTTTAGTCAACAGGAACTAGACTCCAATCTACGGCCTCATGAAGTTGAGACATCTATCTATCATCACTTATATAATGCAATGAAGGATAATTTAGATGAACGAGAACGAGAACCAAAACAACGAAGGTCAAAAGCAAGGTCAGCCAACACAGAGAAACAGAAGACCTAACCCGCACAGACAGCAAAAGCCGCAACAAAAAACCCAACAGAAGCCTCATCCAAACAGAAAAGAGGCGCCTAAAGAGGTCGATGGCAACAAAGCTGATCAGCCTTCAAACAAAAACCAAAATAGAAAACCGCAACAGAGAAACAACCCCAATAGAAAGCCCGGGGCCAATAGACCGCAACAAAACAATGCGCCGAAAAAAGAGGGACAGAACAAGACCAGACCTAGCAAAAACCGCCAAAGCAGTGCAAAGAGCAGAGGTAAAAGAAGAAACACGACTACCGTCAGTCCTGAGATGCGTGCATCCATCGATGAAAACATGAAACTGCAACAACAGAGAATGCAGCCATGGAAAAGAATGGATCTCGGCAATAAAAGCAAAGTAAGATTTACCCCGCTTGGAGGTCTCGGTGAGATCGGTGGGAACATGGCGGTCCTTGAGACTGAAACCACTGCGATTATCATCGATGTAGGTATGAGCTTCCCTGACGAGAGTATGCATGGTGTAGATATCCTGGTACCTGATTTCAGCTACCTGCATGCGATCAAGGACAAGATCAAAGGGATCATTATCACACATGGTCACGAAGACCATATCGGTGCAGTACCCTACCTTTTCAAAGAGTTGAAGTTCCCTATCTATGCGACACCGCTGGCACTGGCAATGATCGAAAACAAGTTCAATGAACATGGACTGAAAGCCGATACATCCTATTTCAGATTTATCACCAAGCGAAAACAGTATGAGATCGGGGATATGAAAGTTGAGTGGATGCACGTGACACACTCTATCATCGATGCATGTTCACTTGCGATCGAAACACCGGCAGGTATCCTGGTACACACGGCTGACTTCAAGATCGACCATACACCGGTAGATGGATTCACCACCGACCTGCAGCGTTTTGCCTACTATGGACAAAAAGGAGTGCTCTGTCTCTTTTCAGACTCTACCAACTCACATAATCCTGGATTTACCAAGAGTGAAACTGTCGTAGGAAAAACTTTTGATACCCTCTTCGATCTGGCAAAAGGAAGAGTGATCATGTCTACCTTCTCCTCCAATGTGCACCGTATCTACCAGGCGATGCAGCGCGGTGTAGAGTATGGAAGAAAGATCTGTGTGATCGGAAGATCAATGGAACGCAACGTAGAGACGAACCGTGCCCTGGGATATGTGGATATCGACGACAAACATTTTATCGAAGTACACGAAGTACCGAAGTACCCTGATGATGAGATCCTTATCGTCACTACCGGTTCACAGGGAGAGACGATGGCGGCACTCAACCGTATGGCAACAGATGAACACCGCCATATCAAGCTCAAACCGAGTGACACTGTGATCATCTCGGCTTCAGCGATCCCTGGTAACGAAGCTTCGGTATCAAGCCTGATGAACAAGCTGATGAAAGCGGGTTGTACCGTACGCTATAAAGAGTTTGGAGATATTCACGTTTCCGGTCACGCTTCACAGGAAGAACAGAAACTGATGCTCAGACTGGTTCAACCGAAGTTCTTCCTTCCGGTACACGGTGAGTACAACCATATCGCAAAACATGCCAAGACAGCAGTGGCATGTGGCGTAGATGAGAGAAATATCCTTCTTATGAGCGATGGTGACCAGGTAGAGATCACACCGAAATACCTCAAAAAGGTAAAAACGGTCAAAAGCGGTAAAACCTATATCGATAACCAAAACAATATGCAGATCGAAGATGATGTTGTACTGGATAGACAAAAACTGGCTGAAGACGGTATCATCAATATCGCAGCACAGATCTCCCAGCAAACTCAAAAGGTCGTCGGAAAACCGGTGATTACGACACATGGTTTGGTACCGGATAAAGAAGATAGAAAGTTCCAAAAAGAGATCGAAAACCTTATCGAAACGGTACTCGTCAATCTCAAACCTGAATCACTCAAGAACCACAAAGATGTGGAGAACAACATCAGAAATGTGATCAGAAAACACGTGATCCGCACGAAAAAACGTTATCCGCTCATCATTCCAACGATCTTCATCGTATAAAACAAAGACCTCTTCGGGAGGTCTAAATATGCTATAATCATTTATCAAAATCTTCAAAAGTAGTAGTATGGATCTTATCAAAATCGCACAAGAAACTTTTCATATCGAAGCAGATGCACTGATCAAGGCATCCCAGCGTCTGGATCATCACTTTTTAGACGCCGTAGAGCTGATCTATAACACCAAAGGTAAACTCAT
This sequence comes from Sulfurovum sp. MH2-6, assembly GCF_058374785.1. Classification (NCBI taxonomy): domain Bacteria; kingdom Pseudomonadati; phylum Campylobacterota; class Epsilonproteobacteria; order Campylobacterales; family Sulfurovaceae; genus Sulfurovum; species Sulfurovum sp. MH2-6. Next base: position 18,799 of record NZ_CM178170.1, on the reverse strand, counting down.
TATCACCGGTGTAGGTAAATCAGGACTGGTAGGTGCAAAGATGGCTGCCACGTTTGCCAGTACCGGGACTTCCAGCTTCTTTCTCCACCCTACAGAAGCACTTCACGGTGATCTTGGGATGATCAGCCAGGGAGACGCTCTGCTTGCGATCAGTAACAGCGGTGAGAGTGAAGAACTTACAAAGATACTTCCGCATATCAAGCGTTTTGATATCCCTCTGATCGGACTTACCGGCAATCCTGACTCCTCTTTGGGACGTTACAGCGATGTATTTTTGGATATCTCGGTAGAAAAAGAGGCCTGTCCTTTAGGTGTGGCACCAACCACCTCCACTACCCTCACCATGGCCATCGGTGATGCACTGGCCGTAGCACTTATGAGCAAAAGAGGCTTCAGACATGAAGATTTTGCCTCTTTTCACCCCGGTGGAAGCCTGGGGAAAAGACTCTTTGTGAAGATCAAAGATCTGATGCGTACAGAAAATCTGCCGGTCATTCATGAAGATACCTCACTCAAAGAGGCAGTGGTGGCGATGAGCGAAGGGAAAATGGGAACCGTGCTGATCGTCGATAAGGAGGGTGTATTTAAAGCCCTCTTGAGCGACGGGGACCTGAGACGTGCTTTGATGAAAAAAGACTTTGATCTGAACTATCCTGCCATCACCTATGCAACACTGCATCCGACAAGCTACCAGGATACGGAACTACTTGCAAGCGATGCACTTGAGATCATCGAGACCAAACGTATCCAGCTGCTTCCGATCACGGATAATGCACAGAAGATCATCGGTGTACTGCACATCCATGATCTTGTCAATGCGGGAATCAAAAGCAAATGAGAAGAGTGATCCATACGCATAGTCGTATCACTCAGTTGCTGAAGAGGCCTAAGTATCAGCATCGTATAGAAAGCAAAGCGCTCTATACGTTCTAAGGAAATACATTATGAGACTGAACAAATATATATCACACAACACCAAATACTCAAGAAGAGAGGCCGACAGGCTGATCGAAGCAGGCGAAGTCACTTTAGATAAAAAAGTCATCAAAGAGTTCGCTTATGAGGTCAAAGAGAATGACAGAATCTACATCAAGGGAAAACTGATCAAGGAACGACAGACAGGTGACGTGACGATGGTTATCTATAACAAGCCAAAAGGCGTACTGGTCACCAAAAAAGATGATAGAGGAAGAACAACGATCTACCATAAACTTCCGGGCAAATTCAGACACTTCATTCCTGTGGGAAGGCTGGACTATGCCTCTGAGGGGCTTTTGCTGCTTACCGACGCTCCGGAAGTGGCACAGGCTTTGATGGAGAGTCCTCTGGACCGTACCTACAACATCAAGATAGACAAACCGATCACGGAAGAGATGATGCAGGCGATGCAGGAGGGGCTGGTCCTTGATGATGCACGTGCCGGTGCCCATGAAAAGAGTAAGATCACCTCTATGGAGTTTGCACCTTTTGCCTACTATGAAGTACGCAGCCAAGGGAAGAACTTTACCAAACTGCGTGTGACGATCACAGAGGGTAAAAACCGTGAACTGAGACGTTTTTTCGGACACTTTGATGCAAAGATACTGGATCTCAAACGCGTCGGATACGGAGGGGTGGAGCTTAACAATCTTCCGGAGAACAAAACACGATACTTCTCGCGCAAAGAGTATGATGACCTTCACCAGTTTATGAAACGTAAAAAGAAAAATGCGATAATTGCCGAGAAGAACGAACGCAATGCAGAGCAGCAGGCTAAAAAGAGTCAAAAACGTCCGGATGAGGATGATCCCCTGTCAGAGTTCAAAAAAGAGATCAAAGAGGCATTTAAACGCTTTAAATGATGTTGAATCTGGCACTGCACTACCGTCCCAAAACGTTGGATGAGATCATCGGACAGGAGTCTCTGCTCGGCAGCGATGCCATACTGCGCAGAATGATCGAAAAAGATGCGCTCCCGCATATTTTTCTCTATGGACCTCCGGGATGCGGGAAAACCACATTGGCAAGGGTGATCGCCTCTACACTGGACAGACCTTTCTATGAGCTGAATGCCACAACCCTAAAGATCGAAGAGCTTCGAAAAATCTTTAAAAACTATGCCAATGCCCTGCAGAAACCTCTGATATTTATCGACGAGGTACATAGACTGAGCAAGAACCAGCAAGAGGTACTTCTGCCCTTTATGGAGTCTCAGGCAGCACTGATCATCGGTGCATCTACGGAGAACCCTTACTATTCACTCACCGCAGCGATGCGTTCACGTTCGCATCTTTTTGAACTGAGTGCGATTGATGCATCCGACATGAAAGCCTACCTCCAGCAAGTGATCCAAAAAGAGAATATCTCTATAGATGCGGATGCACTCGAGTACACTGTCTTTTCATCCAGCGGAGACTTGAGAGCCGCACTGAATCTTCTCGAGAGTGCACAGATCGGCGGGAAGGTCACACTGGATATACTCAAACAGATCCGTCCTCATGCCATGCAGGGAGGAAGCAGCGAGAGTGAAAGCCACTATGAGTTAACCTCGGCAATGATCAAAAGTATCAGGGGATCCGATATCGATGCGGCACTCTACTACCTCGCACGACTCATTGAAGGAGGAGAACCTGCGGAATTTATCGCCAGACGCCTTGCGATACTTGCTTCTGAAGATATCGGCAATGCCAATCCCCATGCACTCAACCTGGCAAGCTCTACCCTCAATATCGTAAAACACATAGGATACCCCGAAGCACGTATCAGCCTGGGTCAACTGGCGATCTATCTTGCCTCTTCACCTAAATCGAACAGTGCCTATGAAGCGATCAACCGAGCACAACAGGCGGTGAAAGAGGGAGATATAGATCCTATCCCTGACCATATCAAAACCCATGCAAAGAGCTATCTCTATCCCCATAGTTACGGAGGATGGGTGGATCAAAAGTATCTTATCCGTCCGAAATCCTTCTACCATACCCAACAGATAGGCTTCGAAAAGACACTTTTTGAGTGGCATCAAAAAATTGTAACTCCTCTTCCCAATAAGAGCTAAATGCATAAATAGAAAAAATCATAAGCTTCAATCATTACTCCAAATATCCAATTTTAAAGATTGGATAACACAATTGCATCACACTCTTATGCTATAATTGTTCAAAAAAGAATTGGAGTAAATCAATCATGAAGAGGAACATCACAAAAACCGCTCTCTTCTCCATCGCAACAGTATGGATGATGAGTGGGTGTACCGGTACGGAAGCTACGCCAAGAAATGCAACACAGACAGGGGTAGCTACAGGTGCCGTGGCAGGTGCGGTCATAGGATACAATGCATCAGGCCGTCATAAAGGCAGAAATGCCGTTCTGGGTGCTGCAGCAGGTGCATTGGCAGGCGGTGCGATAGGTAATGCCGTAGATGAACAAAATCCAGAGCCGGTCAATGACGGCGGATGGCAATAAAACAAGATAAGGAGAAAATTATGAAACTAGCGAAACCTTTACTCGCTTCTGCATTGGCAGCATTTTTACTGACGGGATGTTATAAAGAACCCGGACTGGTACAAGACAATAGTTATGACCGTACAAAAACCGGAGCACTCGCAGGTGCAGCGACAGGCGCTCTCATAGGATACAATACCAAAGGGCACAACAAAGGCCAGAGGGCAGCCATTGGTGCAGCACTAGGAGCCCTTGCAGGCGGTGCGATAGGATACAGTATGGATCAGCAGGCCAATGAGGTAGCACGTGCACTCGGTACAGGTGTAGAGAACGATCCACTCGCAAAACTGGATCCAAACAGAGACATCATCGTATCTAAAACCTCTACCTATGTACATATCATGTTCAGAGATAAAATGATGTTTGCCACAGATTCCGCTAAACTGCAGCCGAATGCAAGATACAAAGTGCAAAAAATAGCACAGCTCTTAGAAAGATATCCTCAGACAGTAGTAGGTGTTGCAGGATTTACAGATAACCGCGGAAGTTATGAGTATAACCAACGCCTCTCGGAAAAACGGGCAACAAGTGTAGCCAATATCCTTGCTGTCAATGGTTACCCGAAAATCAAAGGGTGTTCATTTGACAAGGCACTTGTAGCAAATAACAGTGCTGCAAACAGAGCACTAAACAGACGTGTTGAAGTCTATCTTTATGCAGATAGAAACAATATGAGCAACCCTTGCTACTAAGTAGGTTTTTCCTACTTAAGGGTTGCTAATTCCTTTTTCGCCTTTTCGGCATCTATCTCACCGGCAAAAAATCTTTTTTCTATCGTATCGATGTATTTAATGAGCTTTGTTTTGAGCTCCTCTCCCCTCACTCTGTCTTTTGCAAAAAGTTTCATTGTATCAAAGTCCGGGAAATACTCTACCAATTCGCTTCTCAGTGCAGAATGATTCCATGCAGAAACCTGTAGTTCTAACGGTTCACCCTCTACATCCAGAATAGTCTGTCCTATACTGTCTTTCTTGATAAATTTATCGATACTATGCTTTTGATGAAAGGTACTGCTCTGAAGCTGTTCATCCTCTTTTTGAAGCTCAGTCACAAAGTTTGATACAACATACATAAATACAATACCCACAGCAATGAATATCAGTAAATTTTTATCCATAATTCTATCCTTCGCTCTGATAGGCAACACGTTTTTAATTATTATACAACAATTTGGGAAAAATAAGAAGAGATGTTTTATCTGTTTTTATCTATATGATAAAAAATACTTAAGTTCTTTTATAAATTAAATGATTTTGTTTGAAAATTTGAAGAAAGTAAAAAGTAATGGTGCGGATGAAAGGACTCGAACCTTCACACCGTTAGGCACCAGATCCTAAGTCTGGCGTGTCTACCAATTTCACCACATCCGCATAAATATAAAGTGGTACGTCCGTCAGGATTCGAACCTGAGACCGCTCGCTTAGAAGGCGAGTGCTCTATCCAGCTGAGCTACGAACGCACATAATAATAAAATCATCACAATAGAGTCACTATCATCGTCCAAAGTGGTACGCCAGAGAGGACTCGAACCCCTAACCCTCAGATCCGAAGTCTGATGCTCTATCCAATTGAGCCACTAGCGCTTCATGAGGTGGTTCTACTATCAACATGGGGTGGATGACGGGGCTCGAACCCGCGACACCCAGTGCCACAAACTGGTGCTCTACCAACTGAACTACATCCACCATAACTTGATGATTTTACTATTACTATCTTAAAGAACAAATGGTCGGAGTGAAAGGACTCGAACCTTCGACCCCCTGGTCCCAAACCAGGTGCGCTACCAGACTGCGCTACACTCCGTTCCGTCTTATTCATTCAATCTCTCTGAATAAGGACCGCAATTATAGTCTAAAGATTTTGCTTTGTCAAGAGTATTTTGAATTTTTTTGAAAAATTATTGATTTTTTCTTATAATCCCCCTAAAACGGGGGTTTTTACTAAGCCATATTACAAACAGTATCCTATACAATAAAAGAATATCCTGACATATAAGGCAATAACGTATGAATGAAATTTTCACCTCCATTAACGAATTTTTAGGCTCAATATTTTTCTATGATGTATTTTTTGGCACAATCGAGGGTGCAAGTATGCCCTTTATTGTTGCATGGCTTATCATTGGAGGTGTTGTCCTTACTTTTCGTTTTGGATTTATCAATGTACGTATGTTCTCCCACTCCTATAAGATTATTACGGGGCAATACAAAACAGCCGATGATGTAGGAGAGATAACTCCATTTCAATCTCTCACTACTGCACTCTCTGCTACCGTTGGATTGGGAAATATTGCCGGTGTGGCGATCGCGATTGCAGTCGGAGGGCCAGGAGCAACTTTTTGGATGATTTTGGCCGGATTCTTTGGAATGACCCTTAAGTTCACTGAAGTCACATTGGCTCAAATCTATCGTGAAAAAAGACCTGATGGGCGTATTATGGGTGGTGCTATGCAATACCTCTCAAAAGGACTTGAAACAAAAGGGTATACAAGGTTGGGGAAAGTCCTTGCTGTACTCTTTGCCTTTCTTGCGATTGGAGGGAGTTTGGGTGCTGGAAATGCTTTTCAAACCTCCCAGGCATTAGGTGCACTGACTGAACGTATACCATTCTTTGAGAGTTATCCTATCGCATTCGGTCTGATTATGGCCTCTATAGTAGGTTTTGTCATTATCGGCGGGATAAAACGTATTGCCAGCACAGCAGAGAAGATCGTCCCTTTAATGGTATTTGTTTACCTGCTTGCCTCTTTATGGATACTTCTTACCAATGCTTCGGCCGTACCGGAAGCCATTTCAACGATCATCCATGAGGCTTTTGCACCGACTGCAGTAGCAGGAGGCCTTATAGGTGTGCTTGTACAAGGCTTTAAGCGTGCCGCCTTCTCAAGTGAAGCAGGAATAGGTTCTGCCGCTATCGTACACTCCACGGCCTCGGTAAAATACCCTGTAAGGCAAGGGATGGTGGCTCTCTATGAGCCTTTTATCGATACGATCGTTATCTGCTCTATGACTGCACTCGTCATTGTCACAACAGGTGTTTATGATCCAAGCGGGGAGTTTGCAAATCTGGTCGCATCAAAACAGGGTGCGGCACTAACCGCCGCTGCCTATGGAACGGTCATTTCATGGTTCCCTGTCATCCTCTCTTTTTCTATCGTACTTTTTGCCTTTTCAACAATGATCTCTTGGTCTTACTATGGTGAACGTTCCTGGACGTATCTCTTCGGAGAGAAGTATACATTGGTCTATAAAATTATTTTTGTTCTATTTACTGTCGTTGCATCCATTACCAGTGCATCAACCCTGCTGGAGTTCTCCGATCTACTTATACTCGGCATGGCCCTGCCCAATCTTCTGGGGCTCTATATACTGCAAGGTGATGTACACCGTAACCTCAAAGAATATCTTTCAAAATGGAAAAGTGGGGAACTTGATAGAGAGTGTATAGAAAAAGGGGTTTGCGAACCCGAATAAAAAAGGTGACATGAACTTTTCACAGTACATGTCAAAAAGAGAGATGATTTATACCATCTCTACTTTACGCTCACCCTCTTCCAGGTGACCGATCACATAACCGTCTGTATTTGCAAGTACAGCATCTACATCTTCAGGTTCGACACACCAGACCATACCTACACCCATATTGAAGGCTCTGAACATCTCCTCTTCATCTACATGTTGTCCGATGAACTTAAAGATAGGAAGGACTCTGATATCCTCTTTTTTCACAACCGCTTTAATCCCCTCAGGAAGTACTCTAGGAAGGTTCTCTACGATACCCCCGCCCGTGATGTGTGCAAGTGCCTTCACATGTTGTTTGTTGGCCTTGTACTCTTTCACATAGATACGTGTCGGCTCAAGGAGTGTCTCTAGAAGCGGTTTTCCTTCAAATTCTGTATCCAAACTCATACCGAGTTTATCAAACATCAATTTTCTCACCAGTGAGTAACCGTTTGAGTGTACACCTGAGCTTGGAAGTGCGATCAGTGTCTGTCCGGCTTTGACATTGGCTACCGTATCCATCTCACTCCGCTCTGCGATACCTACGGCAAATCCAGCCAAGTCAAAATCGTCTTCAGAGTACATACCCGGCATCTCAGCCGTCTCTCCGCCGACAAGTGCACACTCAGCACGTCTACACCCTTCAGCGATACCCGCGACCACATCTTTGGCATTTTCAGGAAGAAGCTTTCCTGTCGCATAGTAGTCAAGGAAGAACATCGGTACACCGTTGTTACAGATCAGGTCATTCACACACATCGCGACAAGGTCGATCCCTACCGTATCGAGCTTACCGCTTTCAATAGCAATCTTAAGTTTTGTTCCTACACCATCTGTCGCAGAGAGCAGTACCGGCTCTTTATATCCTGCAGGCAGCGCATATGCTCCTGCAAATGATCCGATCCCACCGATCACATTACTATCAAACGTTGATTTTACATCCGATTTTATCGCTTCTACAAACTCGTTTCCGGCATCGATATCAACACCGGCATCTTTATATGAAATATTTGCCATGATTACCCTTCTACGTTCTCTTTCTCTTTACACGGAGGAAAGATCTTTTTCAGTATCATAAGACCCGGGCACCATCCGGTTAACCCGGCGATGATCAACATGATCATCATCGCAAGCTGTACCACAAATGCCAGCTGAAGCATTCCCTGCTCACCGGCAATCCCCATCGCTGCCATTCCCATGACCATACCAAGAATGATCGCCTGAATAAGACGTTGCATCTTCTCTGCACACATGAATCTATCCTCTTGTTGTTTTGGCGTATTATATCGAGTTTTAGCTGTTGAGTTTACGTCCCAGTTTTGCTTCGACCGAACCGACCTTTTTGTTGAGTCTTCCTACCGGGCCCTTACGGTAATCTATCTTGATGGAGCTGTAGACTCGCTCACAATCGATTTGCAGCTCTTCATAAGCTTTATTGATCACGGCCAGGACCTCTTCTACCGTCTCACCCTCTATGATCGTCCCCATAGGGGTAAGCTGATACTCCAGTCCGCTCCTGTCTACGATATCCAGTACCCTTGCTACAAAGGCACTCTTACTCTGTGTCTGCTCCGTGGGAAACATACTGAATTCTACTAATGCTGACATGCTCTATCCTTCTATTTATTTCTTCTTGTACAGAAGCAAAGCTCCTGTACAATTCATCTCACTAAAGCTACACCTTTGGTGAGAGTTTACTTTTGAATAGCTATAATACCTTATGAAGATTAAACCCATGATAATAGTCGGAGCAGGCGCTGCGGGACTCTCTGCAGCCATTACAGCGGCAAGAAACGGTACAAAAGTCACGCTGCTGGAACAAAACAGCAAACCCGGTAAAAAAATACTGGTGAGCGGTAACGGAAAGTGTAATATCACCAATGCATCCATCACCCCTGCCCGCTTTCACTCCCAAAACCCTGAATTTATAGAAAAAGTACTTCAAGGGTATGGCGTTGAGCGTGTGAAAAACTTTTTTGACTCTGTAGGGCTGCCGATCATAGAAGGCAAAGAGGGGAAAATGTTCCCGATGAGCATGCAGGCCGGTAGCGTCACGGAAATCCTCGAATATGAAGCAAATCGTTTGGGGGTGGAGATCATCACCGCGTGTGAAGTACTCAAAATCGACAAAGAGAAGAACCACTTTCTGCTGGAAACCAGCCAGGGTACCATGCAGTGTGAAAAACTCCTGCTTGCTTCAGGCTCTCCGGCCGCACCGCAGCTTGGAGGGAATGAGAGCGGGCTAAAGTTTGCCGAGTCGATGAGACATACCCTGATCCCAAGCCACCCTGCCCTTACCCAGCTGGTCAGCGATCAGAAGTGGGTCAAACAGGCCTCCGGTGTCAAAGTGGCCGGAGTGGCCAAACTCTATGCCAACGGTGAATATATCACCGAGAAAAAAGGTGACCTTCTCTTTGCCAACTACGGTATCAGCGGACTGGCAATCCTCGATATCAGCCGTGAAGTGAGCCTGAGACTGGCAGAGTATGCCTACTGTGAACTGAGCCTAGATCTGATGCCTGAGCTCACAAAAGAGAAGCTCACGAAGTTGCTTCTGGAGAGGATCAACCCTGAAAGCCAAAAGCCGATTACCCTCTGGCTGCAAGGCGTCATGAACAAAAAACTTATTCACATCATCCTCGAACAGTCCAGATGCAAAGCCAAAGTCGAGAGTGAACTGAACCGCAAAGAGATAGGAAAACTCGTCTATGCCATCAAAAACCTCAAACTCTCCATCAGCGATACCAAAGGCTTCAAAGGTGCGGAAGTGGCTACAGGCGGCATAGATACACGAGAGGTAGACCCAATAACGATGGAGTCAAAACTGATACCCAACCTCTACTTCGCCGGAGAGATACTCGATGTGGACGGGGACAGAGGTGGATTTAACTTCCACTTTGCATGGGTGAGCGGGATGAGAGTTGGGGAAAATTTAAAATGTTAAATTTTATAAAAGCCCTTTATTATGGACAAATACCACTAAAAAAAATGTTATTGTTTTATGGTATTCCCCCTTTGTTAATTATTGTCTTAATTGAAAATTTGAGAATTTTTAGTGACAAAATAGCTCTATCCATCATTTGGTTAATTACCATTTTTGCTTTTATCTCATGGAATGGCATCATAAAAAATACTTCAAATCTACTTCTTAGACTCATCGCTTCTATAATCCTCTTTATTTTATTTATAGTTGTCATTTTTGCAGGACCAATGGCAATGATATTTACTTTTTCTGGATACCATGGCTAAAACAATTGTAAAGAAAAACAATTAAATTTGATAATAAATAATCTTCTATTTTGTTTTAGATTTCTCACAGAGAGTGCAAGCACAAGGGCTGAAGGGGTGTTAGTGAAGTAAGTGAGAATGGAACACGTCCATTTAATCAAAGATGTTATGAAACGAAACTAGTTTCGTGAGCCTGCTGCTGAAGCAAACTCAGCGTTAGCGCAGCTTAGGGAGCTTTGCTCTCTAAGCGTCCTAACAAATGATAAAAGAGAAGGATTATTTTCCTGCGTTCTTTTTATCTCTCTGAACTCTCTTTCTCATAGTCGGATCAAGATATCTCTTACGGATACGTACATTCTCCGGTGTTACCTCGATAAGTTCATCATCTTCGATCCACTCCATTGCAGTCTCCAATGAGATTGCTCTTGGTGTCACGAGTTTGATCGCATCATCTGCACCACTGGTTCTCATGTTGGTAAGCTGCTTTCCTTTAAGCGGGTTCACTTCAAGGTCTCCCGGTCTTGCACTCTCACCGATAACCATACCGTTGTATACCTTGTCCTGAGGCTTGATGAACATGATTCCTCTTGCCTGAAGGTTAAAGATAGAGAATGCTACCGCTTCACCGTCATCCATGGAAACAAGTGCACCCGGAGTACGGCTTTGTACCACACCGCTGTACGGTCTGTACTCGATGAATGAGTGGTTCATGATCCCCTCACCTTTTGTCTCAGTCAGGAACTCCGAACGGAACCCGATAAGCCCACGTGCAGGGATCTCAAACTCGATTCTTACTGTACCGTCAGGCATTGGAGTCATAGAGGTCATCTCTGCTTTTCTCTTACCCAGTTTCTCGATCGCCGCACCCTGGAACTCTTCAGGTACATCCACTACAAGGTGTTCAAACGGTTCCATCTTCACACCGTTCTCTTCTTTAACCACAACTTCCGGACGCGCGAGAAGGAACTCAAACCCTTCTCTTCTCATATTTTCAGCAAGTACACCGATCTGAAGTTCACCACGACCTGAAACCTTGAATGATGCTTCACCCATCGGCTCCATACGCATTGCGATGTTCGTCTCCATCTCTTTTTCAAGTCTCTCTCTGATCTTGTTAGAAGTCACGTGTTTCCCTTCCTGACCTGCAAGAGGACCGTCATTGACAGACATCACAACTGAAAGCGTAGGCTCTTCGATGTGAAGCGGGTCAAGTGCCACAGGGTTCTGAGTATCACAAAGGCTGTCCCCTACATCGATATCAGAGAATCCTGCAACCGCTACGATGTCACCTGCTTCAGCCTCAGTAATCTCGATCTGCTCAAGACCTTTGAAACCGATCAGTTTAGAGATACGGCTTTTTGATTTTTCGCCACTTGCTTTTACAAGTACACACTCGTCACCCTTCTTCAATCTACCGTTGAAGATACGGGAGATACCGATACGTCCTACAAAGTTGTCACTTGCAAGGGTAAAGACCTGTGCCTGAAGATCATTGTCCGCAGAACCTGTCGGATAAGGTACTTTCTCCAGGATCGCTTCAAAAAGCGGTGTCATATCCTTGTTCTCATCTTCAAGTTCCCACTTAGCATACCCGTCTCTTGCCGCTGCGTAGAGTACAGGGAACTCAAGCTGCTCTTCGTTCGCATCGAGTGCCACAAGAAGGTCGAACATCTCATCAAGTACACGCTCAGCGTCCGCACCGTCTTTATCGATCTTATTGATCACCACAACCGGGATCAGACCGATTTCGATCGCTTTTTTAAGTACGAATTTCGTCTGTGGCATGGCACCTTCCTGTGCATCAACGAGCATCAAAACACCGTCTACCATCTTCAATACACGCTCTACCTCACCACCGAAGTCGGCGTGGCCCGGAGTGTCAATGATGTTGATCTTGTGATCACCGTATGTGATCGCAGTGTTTTTAGAAAGGATCGTGATCCCTCTCTCTTTTTCGATATCGTTGCTGTCCATTGCACGCTCTTGCACCTCTTGGTGCGCTGCAAAGGTACCTGACTGCTGCAGTAGCTGGTCTACAAGTGTTGTCTTACCGTGGTCAACGTGAGCGATCACGGCGATGTTTTTAATTTTTTGCATGGATTTTCCTGAAGGCAAAAAGCCTATATTTTTCGCGAATTATATCTAAAAATTATTACAGTCACATACTTTATAGTGTCAAACCGTACAGATCATGATAGCGCTTCATCGCAGATCTGTCCGTCATAGAGGCGATATAGTCTGCTACAACCCGCTGTTTCAGACGGACTTCCAGAAGTTCTCTATGATGCGGAGGAAGCAAGCCTTCATCTTCTGTAAATGCCCTGTAGAGTGCCTGGATACACTGCTTCCCTGCATACATTTTGCCTATGATCTTCTCATGCCGGTAAAGTTTCTGATACATCACTTTTTTCAGTTCTTTAAGCCCTCTTCCAACCTCTTTGGAAAAACCGACAGGAAGCGGAAGCGAAGCATCCAATGCAGCAGAAAGCGGAGTCTCCGCCCGATATCTGTTCACCCCCTCTTTGGAGTTTTCGATGAAGTCTTCTACCAGTATCTTGATCAGACCTGCGACAAAACGGTTGCGGTAGAGTTTTTCACCCCTCTCTACCCCCTCCTTCTGTACCATTTGATCGACGCTTTGGCAGAGTCTATTGTCCAAAAGATCCTCAAAACTGATCAATCCGTATTTCACTCCGTCATCAATGTCATGTGAGGTATAAGCGATCTCATCGGCATGATCGACAACCATCGCTTCAAGTGAAGGGTGTTTGTCCAGATCAAACCGCCTGTCCAGCCCCTCCAGAAACGGTTTTTTATAGGGGTAGGAGTGTTTCAGTACCCCTTCGAGTGTCGCAAAGGTAAGATTGAGCCCGTCAAAATCTTTGTAGCGTTTTTCCAGTTTTGTCAACACCCTGAAGGATTGAAAGTTGTGTTCAAACCCCAGAGGTCTGCCGTCAGCCTTCAGCAGCCTGTCCAGCTCATCACCCCCCACATGCCCGAAGGGGGTATGCCCCAAGTCATGGGAAAGTGCGATCACTTCAGCCAGTGTTTCATTCAAACCAAGCATACGGGAGAGCGTACGTGCGATCTGGCTCACTTCAAGAGAATGGGTCAAGCGGGTTCGAAAATAGTCCCCCTCATGGTTCAAAAAAACCTGTGTTTTATACTCCAGGCGCCTGAAAGAGCTACAATGTATCACTCTGTCCCGATCCCTCGAGTAGGGATCTCTAAAATCTTCTTCAAAGCTGTAAAAACGCTGACTAGGATGCACGCTACTCTCCTAAAATAAATTAGATATAATTGTAGCCAAAAATCAATAATAGGGTATTGCTATGCAGATGTATCAGATAGAGTATGAGAAGCCTACCGTCACACTACTACAAGAGTCAGGCCTGGGAGTTGCAGAGATCGCTGCACGTACCTGCTATGACAGTTTTGAGAACTCTGAAAACGAATGTGTGAAAAACGCAATGCAGCATCTTGATACCGAAGCGATAAACGAGATCGAGAACTCTGATCTTCTAAGCAATCTCGCATGGGTACACCATCATCACTCTATCATCGAACATGCAACACTCAGTTTCCTGGTACAGGGAACCAGCAGAGGTGTACTTCAGGAACATGCCAGACACAGACTCCAGGCGATATCGGTACGGAGTACACGCTATACAATGTCCTCTGTGATCAATGCTTACGTAGCCTCACTGCAGGCAGAAGAGGGATTTGCATTCTTCTTTGAAAAACTGCTTGCACTCAAGCTCTTTGTGATCAGCGATGAAGCCTACTTGAAAATAGAGATACGTGCGATCTATGAGAAGCTCAACTTTCAACACCAAAGAGATGAAGCATTTATCCAGAATGCCGTGGCGAAATCTTCACTCCCGTTTATCGAAACCCATAAAGGGGATGCAGAAGCACTCTACACTGCACTCGAGTGTGGAAAAAAGAAAAGAAATGTAGGAGATGCCTTCAAACATATCGTCTCAGATAACTGGAAGGTAGATATGGTCGTTACTTTTAACATCCGAAGTCTCAAAAACTATTTTGACCTGCGTGACAGCGGTGCTGCATGGTTCCAGATACAATGGCTGGCTCAGGCGATGAAAGAAGTGACTCCCAGAAAATATCTTAAATTGATTGATAAAAAATATAAAGAGAGTTAGGTGAAACTGAAAAAACTACTATGGGTTGGACTCTTCATCCATACATTGGCTTATGGGCAGATAAGTCTTGGTGAGATCCAATCACACTTGAAAACAACAATACAGACGCATATCAAAGGTCAAAATAAAGAGATCATTGAAGCGCTTTATGCGCGTTCCGGAAATCAACCGTTATGGCTTGGAGATAAAAATGAAAAAAAGAGAAACGCACTGATCCGGGCACTTAAAAACCCGTTGTTCAACTATAAAGATAAACCCTTTGATCAGCCCTCCATTGCCAGACTCTACTATATGCTTGATAACAATACCGTTTCCCCTGCCCAAAAAGCACAAGTCTATGCACGACTGGATCTCATGTTGACCAACTCCTTTGTCCGGCTTGTCCGTTTCATCGTACAGGGTGACGTAGACTGGAACCTGGTACAAAAAAAACTCGCAGCCCTCAAAGAGAGTGATGACATCCATGCGGTATGGGAGATGCAGATCAAACCCTTCCCTGAGGAAAACAAACTGATTGCTGCAGTTCAGAGCGGCAATATCTATGGCTATCTCTCCTCACTGATTCCGATGGAGAGACGTTACAGGAGATTGGTACGGTTACTCAAAGACTACCGCACCATGGAAAAATTTCCCAAAATCCCTTATACCAACGAACCACGTAAAATGGGAAACCGCAGAAACAAAAGTATAGAAGAGATCAAAAAACGTCTGCAGATCACAGGGGATTATCCGAAAAATGCACCGATAAACACAACCTTTGACAAAACACTCCAACAAGCAGTGATCTCCTATCAAAAACGTTATAACCTGAAAGTAAGCGGTGAGGTGGATAAGGTGATGACCTACTATCTCAATCAGCCTGTAAAAACACATATCCAAAGTATTATTACCAACCTGGATAAGACCAAACTCTACCCCAAAACATTTGAAAATGAATATGTAGAGGTGAATATCCCTGATTTTCAATTACGTTACTATAAAAACCAACGCTTAATGATGAAAATGGGGGCGGTGGTAGGACGTATCGACCGCCCGACACCGCTTTTTGATGATAAAATAGAGTATATGGTACTCAACCCTACCTGGACCATCACAGACAATCTCGTCAAACGTGACCTGATCCCTGTACTCAGAGAGAACCCTTCCTATCTTATTGACAACAACATCAAAGCATACAGCGGCCGTCAAGAGGTTGATGTGACCTATGAGATGATCGCACCGTATAAAAACAGTACCGTGAGAGTACCATACCGTTTTGTTCAGCAGCCCGGTCCTTCCAATGCTCTGGGACGTGTCAAGTTTATGTTCCCGAACAAATACTCGGTCTATCTCCATGATACCGACAACAAATCCCTGCTTTCAAGACGTTATAAAATCTACAGTTCCGGATGTATGCGTGTACAAAAACCTTTTGAACTGATGAATACACTCTTAGCACATACAAGAGGACGTTATACACAAGAGAAGATTGACGAAATACTTGAAAGCAACGAACCGACCACGATCATGCTCTCTTCACATATCCCTGTGCATATCATCTACTTCACTGTGTTTGAAGAAGATGGAAAGGCACACTTCAAAAATGATATCTATCTCTATGATCAGATTATCAGTGAATCGATTATCGGCAGATCCAAAGAGACATTCACGGTTCCTCAAAAACGTGTCATCTCGATCAAGAAACAATCCCGTGGGGTTTCAAACTAAAGCTAAACGCTCTTTTCAAAACGCTTCCCGCTATTCACATTGAGTGTGCGGGTTTCTCGTTACGACGGTATCCGTCATAACGCATACTTCCATATCAATTACAAATAGCAATTTTAAACGCTTCAAAAGTCATAGAGAGGATTCTTGGTGCGTGTTTACGCACCCTACGCGATAAATTATCCTCGCCTCTATCCGTAGGTCGGGATACCCTTATCCCGACTTCACTTCTTATGAAGAAATCATACATAATGTCGGGTTGAGGGCAACCCGACATTATGTATGATTTCTTTTCTTGCTTTTTCCTTGGATAGTAGATGATAGAGATCACTTTCTGGGATATCAAAACGAGGAGTTTCACTATTCACATTTGTTTCCATGCCCCTGCCTTCAGTAAAGAAACATGATGTAGATATATTTACATGGATTCATTCACATTTCGATCTGGCCTTCAGCGGTGTACAAGTGCACGTCGCTTACGGTTCCGAGTCTAAAAATGACAACAGTTTGTCATTTTTTTAACGGGTCCGCCTGCGTGGGTCGCTTTGCTCCACCCTGCCTTCAGTGGTGCACTATGTGCACATCGCTTCCGGTTCCGAAGCTACAAACAACAAGCAGTTGTTGTTTGCTTAACGGGTCCGCCTGCATGGCTTCACTTCGTTACGACCACTCCGGTTCCGAAGCTACAAACGACAAACTATTGTCGTTTGCTTACGCTTCTCATCTTAACGCGTTGGAGGTGGGTCCAGGCTATGGCCATGGCATCGGTGATATCGAGGGGTTTGATCTCTTTTTTAATACCGAACAATCTTTTCACCATAAAGGCGACCTGCTCTTTTGCTGCCTTTCCGTTACCAGTCACCGCCTTTTTCACCTGCAGGGGTGTGTACTCATAGAAGTAGCCGACTTCCTGAAGGATCTTCAGTGAGAGTGCACCTCTGAACTGTGCCAGCTTCAAGACTGTTTTCGGGTTATAGGCAAAGAAGATATCCTCTATCGCCACTTCGTCGATATGATGCGACTTTAAAATCACATCAAACCCCTCTACCAGCTCGATGATCTGCTCCTGGAGTTCACTGGACTTTATTTTCAATAAACCGGCTTCAAGAAGTGAAAACTTTTTTCCATCCCAATTTAGTATGCAATACCCTAAATTACGGCTTCCGGGGTCAATACCTAGTATATTCATTCACACCTTTATTCACAATGTGAAAATCTTTATTCACTACTGTTTAATGACGCTATTTTAGCCAAGTTTGGTTAAAATACGAGAAGTTATTCACATAAGGAACTTCCAGCAGATGAACATAGGTCAAAAAGTCATTCTTGAACTCAAGAAAGAGATCTCTCAAACAGAATATGAACGCTATATCAAAAATCTTGTCTATGATACAAAACGTTCAAGAAGTAATATCGTCTACTTTTATGCCCCGAATATGATCATCTCAAAATGGATCAAGACGAAGTATAAAGACAAACTGGAACATCTCTTTGAACTCTATAATGAAGTCAAACCAAAAGTAGAGATACAGGTAGGCAAACAGAAGAGTACGACATCGCACAGTAAATCCGCTGTACCTTCCGAAAAAAGCAGTGGGAAAAGTACCTATCTCAACCCCTCTCTCACATTTGACAGTTTTATCGTAGGGGACTCCAACCAGTTTGCCTATACTACGGCAAAATCGGTAGCGGAAAAACCGGGAAGACAATACAACCCGCTTTTCCTCTACGGTGGCGTAGGACTGGGAAAAACCCACCTGCTCCAGGCGATCGGTAATTACCATATCTCACTGGGAAAAACCGTTATCTACACCACGGCAGAACAGTTCCTCAACTCCTTTTTGACACATCTGCGCTCACAAACCATGGACCGGTTCAGAGACAAGTTCAGGGAGTGTGATACGCTGCTGATCGATGATATACAGTTCATCTCGGACAAAGAGAAAACGCAGGATGAGTTTTTTCACACCTTTAATGAACTTCACGGTGCCAACAAACAGATCGTCATCACATCAGATAGACAACCCAACAAGATCACAGGGCTGGTCGACAGACTTAAAAGCCGTTTTGAGTGGGGGTTGATGGCTGATGTCCAACCACCGGGGCTTGAAACAAAGATCGCCATCATACAGAAAAAATGTGAACTCGACGGGATCAGCCTCGATAATGAGATCATCAACTTTATTGCAACCCATATGGGAGACAACATACGTGAGATCGAAGGAACGATCATCAAGCTCAACGCCCTCTCCTCAATGCTCAACCAGGAGATCACCCTGGATTTTGCACAAAGTGCGATCAAAGACCAGCTGAAAGAAGAGAAAGAGAATATCACTATCGATGATATCGTGAAAACCGTCTCAACCGAGCTTAACGTGAAACCTTCCGATATCAAATCAAAAAAACGTACCAAAAACGTCGTCAGTGCCCGAAGAACAGCGATCTATCTTGCCAGAGAACTTACACCGAGTTCTATGCCGCAGATCGCCATGTATTTTGGGATGAAAGACCATACAGCGATTTCTCATGCAATGAAAAAGATCAATGAGATCATAGAGAGTGATGAGAACTTTAAAATCCTTTTAGAAGAACTCTCAAACAAAATCAAAACCAACGCACTGAACATCTAAAACCCCTCCCATTTAGTGCGTTATACTACTATAATAAAAAAAAGATATAATTTTAAAAGTGAATAGATGTGAAACTTTACAAAAGTATCAACAT